>JBFXGK010000006.1:0-118416 GCA_050178035.1 Kiritimatiellia bacterium | reverse complement strand
GATCAGGCAAACCCAGTAACTGCTTGTAGTGTTCTTCAGTGAATTCCATGGCCATTGCCCCTTCTTTTTTACCCCCAGTCTATCTCGCGTTTGGGCCAATATTTCCACGAAAATCGTACAAGAACCCGTTTTTTGCCATTTTTGACGAATTTTGGGCGTTTTTTGTCCTTTTTTGATCATTTTTCGCGTTTTTTACCCCCCCTCTGAACGACTTTTTGCGTTGCGGCCATCAAGGCAGGGTGAAGAAATATTCCGGCCCGGGGATAAAACCTGCGCAAAAGGCTTCAACGGGGACGAGGGGAATGCTAAAAGTGGGGGCATGAAAAAAGAGAAAGTGATCGCCGTGCTGGACAGTGTCGAAAACTGGCTTCTTCAGGAAAAATCCGAAGGCCGGACGCGCGTTGAAGTCTCGCCGGAGACGCTAAAGTCCCTGTCGGCGGCGCCCGCTGTCAAACAGGCTCCGGCAGTCAAACCTCCGCCGCCGCAACCAATGCCTGCACCTCGTCCGGCCACTGCGGTGCGCGCTCCGGCTTCTGATGCCGGCCTCGCGGCCATTGAAAAGGAAATCGCCGCCTGCACAAAATGCCCCCTGGCGCCCACCCGTAAAAACACTGTTCCCGGTCAGGGCAATCCGCATCCCGAAATCGCTTTTATCGGCGAAGGGCCGGGCGCGGACGAAGACGCACAGGGCCTTGCGTTTGTCGGCCGCGCGGGACAGCTGCTGACGAGCATCATCGCCGCCATGGGCCTCACGCGCGAGGAGGTCTGGATCGGCAACATCGTCAAATGCCGACCGCCCGGGAACCGCGCGCCGTTCCCTGACGAGATGGAAGCCTGCATGCCTTACCTGAAGCGGCAGCTCGCCATCCTGAAACCCAAAGTCATCGTATGCCTGGGCGCCACGGCCGTGAAGGGCCTGCTGGGCGAGCAGATCGGCATCACAAAACTTCGCGGAAACTGGCGCAGCTTCGAGGGCATTGATGTGATGCCCACATTCCACCCGGCGTACCTTCTCCGCAACGCGTCCGGCAAGGCCCCCGTGTGGGAAGACATGAAAGCCGTGCTGGCGCATCTGGGCAAACCCGTTCCGCACCACAAGAAAAAGCCGCGCGAATCATGAGCCGCATGCGCCTCGACCAGTTGCTGGTGGAGCGCGGTCTCGCCGAGAGCCGCGAAAAAGCCCAGCGCCTGATCCGGGCTGGCGAGGTGCTGGTCAAAGGCCAGCCGCAAACCAAGCCCGGGCATGAATTTGATCCGGAAGCCGAAATCACCATCAAGGAATCCATGCCGTTCGTCGGGCGCGGCGGGCAGAAGCTGGAAGAGGCCTTTTCTGTTTTCGGGCTCGATGTGACAGGCAAAGTCTGCCTGGATATCGGCGCATCCACCGGCGGCTTCACCGACTGCCTGCTTCAGCACGGCGCGCAGCGCGTCTATGCGATTGACGTGGGCACGGGCCAGCTTCACTGGCAGCTTCGCAGCGACCCGCGCGTGGTCGTCATGGAAAAGGTCAATGCGCGCCACCTGAAACCTGAAGACCTGCCGGAACAGGCCGCCTTCGCGGTCATTGATGTTTCCTTCATTTCCTTGACTAAGATTCTGCCCGCTGTTACAGCATTATTGCAGGAAAACGCTGAACTGGTGACCCTGATCAAACCCCAGTTTGAGGCCGGCCGGGAAAAAGTCCAGCGCGGAGGCGTGGTGCGCGACGAAGCGGTTCGCGCGGAGGTCGTGGAGTCGGTGAAACAGTTTGGAACAGGCACGCTGGGCCTGAAATGGATGGGCGTCTGCACGTCCCCCATCAAGGGCCCCGCAGGGAATGTTGAATTCCTGGCCTGGTGGAAAAAGGATGGTCAGAAGTAAGAAGACAGGAGTCAGAAGTCAGCAAACTCTTCAAAAAATATTCTGAATTCTGACTCCTGACTTCTGTCTACCGTATGGTGAAATCATGAAAAAATTCGGCGTAACGGCAAACATCAGAAAACGGCACACCCCCGCGGTTCTTGAACGGCTGGCCGCAGCCGCCGCAAAAATGGGCGCAGAGCTGGTTTGCTGCGATGACACCGCCAGCGTCTTCCCGGCCCTCAAGAAAATCAGCCGCGACGAAATGGTAGCGCGGATTGAACTTTTCCTGGCGCTGGGCGGAGACGGCACCGTGCTCCGCGCCGTCAACATCCTGAACGGCGCCGACGTCCCCATTCTGGGGGTCAACCTCGGAAGCCTCGGTTTCATGACCACTGTTCCGGAAGACAAGTTGGAATATGCTCTGCTGTGCATGCAGGAGGGCAAGTGCGGCATTTCGGAGCGCACCCTGGCAACCTGTTCGCTTCAGGGCGGCGAACGGGAATACATTGCGTTGAACGATGTGGCCATCGGCTGGGGCCAGTCCTCGCGCGTGGTAACACTGAATATCCGGGCCGACGGCGAGGAGGTCTCCTCCTATGTCTGCGACGGGGTCGTCATTTCTACCCCAACCGGAAGCACCGGGCATTCGCTCTCGGCGGGCGGACCAATCATCCATCCGGAGGTGCGCGCGTTCGTGCTTTCGCCCATCTGCCCGCACACGCTGAGCAACCGCCCGCTGGTCATACCCGACACCTGTGTCATCGAAGTGGAGGTGCAGGCCTCATCCAAGGCGCTGCTGCTCACCATGGACGGACAGGAGCACTTCGAGATCAGCAAGGGCGATGTTGTCCGGATCGCCCAAAGTCCGCACCGCGTGAAACTGATACGCCTGCCCGACTTCAATTACTATTCCCTGCTCCGCCACAAACTGCACTGGCGCGGATCGTCGGTGTAGGCGGACCTCACTCCAGCGGAACGCAGATTTCGGTCCTGAGGTCCTCGGGCGGCGTGCGGTCGGGATCGTTCAGATAGATTTCCAGACAGTCTGCATCGCGCAGTTTCTCACCGCTGGACGGCAGCCAGTCGCCGAAAAGTCCGTCATAGGTGGCTTTCAATTTTTCAAACGGTCCCTTGTGAACCGTGACGGCATAGCGGCCGCCGCCCAGACTGATCTTCTTGACCTCGCCGCGGCCCGGATCATCGCGCGTCAGTGTGATGCAGGCGTCATAGCGAAGCTTGTCCGCCGCCACGTGATCCGGGTCATCGTGGCTGATGCCGATAAATTTCGTCCCCGGCCCCAGCAGGCCCTTCGGCCCGGCATAGCTGCATAATATCTTCCACGCCTCATCAGCCGCCTTGCTGTAGGCGCCCGTCTTGCGTACGGCCAGCGCCGCCTGTTCCGGAATTTCCCTGATTTCAACTTTCATGACTCTCTCCTTTTGTCTGGTTGCGGTTAACAGCTCACCGGGAGTTTGAATCCACTGCCCGGTTTTTCTAAAAGCGGTTGGGCTTTGGCCAAAGTGCTGCGTGAAAGCCTTCGTGAAGGCCCCATGCGTTGAATAGCCCGCATCCAGCGCAATATCGGTCACCGCGTCTGTTGTCCGGCACAGCCGCTGCGCGGCGTTTTCGAGGCGCAGCCGCCGGATGTATTCGCTGAGCGTCTCGCCCGCGTGCGCGCTGAATATCCGGTGAAAATGAAACTGCGAGAAACAGGCGACGCCGGCCAGTTCCCTGAGCCGCATGGGCTCCGACTGATTCTGCCGTATGTAATCGAGCACGCGCCCGATCCTCTGCCGATAATCCTGCAATGTGTCCGCACGATTTGTCATGTCATCTCCCTGATTCCCACACTGTATTCGGGAGCATATATAACCCATGAACGCAAAGCGCGCTTCTCCAATCTTGCTGATCTGCGGGAATACGAAACGGCCTCATGGCCGAAAGAACAGAAGGTTGCTTTAAAAAGCGGATGCGATGGATAACCGTCCTTTTTCTCGCATTTCGCAGTTATTCTGATGCCGCTCTCGTTATCCGCGGATAGTTTCAACCCTTTTCTTTTCGGGAATTGCTACGTTGCAAGGACTGACCCCTTTATCCCCCCTTTATCCTTCGATATCCTCGTAATGATCCTCGGCCCAACTTTGAGGGAAGGATCCAAAACCATTATTATTGTCGGAGTCTATATCCACATCCACACGTATTATCGAGAACTTAACGGTATCACTCAGTTCCGGCCAGCCTGAGGGGACGTTACGCATTTTGATTTGGATATGATCCGCCTCATGGTCTGCCCACGTTCTCCTCCGCCTTATCCTCCGCTTCCTTGATCAGTTTGGGTAGGTCGGGCTTCGTGGGCCGTTTGTTCTGGAGCAAGTCAGCCCTGGCCTCACGCTCCAACTGCTTGCGCAGTTGCCATTGCGCCGTCAGATCGGATTCGTACTCCAGATTTCGCGAGCCGTAGGGGTTGATCCATGCATTGTAGCGGATCCGAAAGCCTTGATTCGTTTCGGATTCCTTCCATATGGAATGCTCAAGATCGATACGGGAGTAAATGGCAAGGAGCCGGCTTCGGAGATAGAGATACCGGGGCCAGGGCGGACCGTTCAAGACAACCTTTTTCTGATAACCCTCCTGCGGTGATTCGTACAGAAGGTCGTTGCTAGCCACAAGACCATCTGTTCCGTTGGTCGCCGAGTAGGTGACTCTCCATTTGTGGTCAACCTGGCTATGAGCTACTTCAACCGCAAGATCCGAGTATCTCAATGCGCACGGCAGTTCTTTCCCTCTCTGTTTCAATACGTCCAATGTTGCCCTTTGTGTTTCGGCAGATGATACTCGAATCAATTGCCCTTCCTTGTTGAGCAAGAAAGTCGCCCCTCCTTTCTTGCGCATCCGTAGAATGATTGGTTTCTCGCGAGACGTCTCCGCAAGTATCTTTCCTTGCTCATCCATGGGCAACATCACAGTAGGATTTTGGCGAAACACGAACTCATAACCATCCTTCTTGATGTTCCTGATTATCGGCATCGTTCCTTTTGAAATCGGGCACGCGAAGATCCCCTCATCGTCTGAGCTGCAAAGTTTACTGCGCACTTTCAAGTCCAAGTCGAGTGTTGGTTCGCGCCAGCTGATGTCCACTTCTGCACCTGGTACCACGACATTATTCTGATCAACGATTTTTCCGAAGATGGTTATTGGGAGATGAACTTTCAACCAGTGCTTCGTGGCTTCTTCTGCTTTCTTCCGCAGTTGCGTTTGTTCAGCCGCCGCAAATGCCGGGTTGGTTTGCGAAGCCGTTTGGGCTGCAACCATATCGCTGAGCGCCCAAGATACCAAGATGACCGTAAAGATAACTCGCCGCATGGTTGCCCCCTTATTCCTGTGGAACCGTTGAAGTGAAATCACAGTTTTGCATGATCGCCGACCAGTAGCTCCATTCATCTGCAACATTTGATCGAAACTCGCGGCTGTGGGAATAATGCTCGTCGTTGTACCGAAGACTGCTTGTAGCCAGATCCCACGTCGAGAATCCGCCCCCAAGCGTCACCTGGCCTAGAGCTTTTACGCGAGATTCAACGCAGTAGGCAAATATCTGGTAGTTCTGACGCTCGTTATCGACACTCAGTATCTCTGTTGGGTTGTCTATGGGCCCTCGGGCGAAGCGATCAACACCTTCTTCGTATTGACTCGTGCGGCCCATGTACCCGTAGAGATAAGGCGCGGCGCCATCAGGTTTCAGTACATTATTGAGTTCCCATCGTACAAGCGCCCAGTCGTTGACGTTATAGTAGTTCCACAGATTCAACACATTGCTCTGGTTGCCGTTCAGATATGGATCCGTGCCGTGCATTCCTGTGGGGTAGTACCCGTAAAGGTTTGGAGTGGTTATCGGGGCGTCGGGATCAAAAGGCCACCACGGTACATCATACAGCTCCTGATTTACTAAAACGCTAACAGTATTGTCGTAACAGTGTGCTGGTAACGCGGCTTGTGAAGCAACGTATGTGTGGAGGGTCCCGCTATATTTTCGAATTGCCTCCCCGCTCACGACGTTACCCATGCTATGGGCGAGAACCCGTAGTTCCCCGGCAGTGTTCAGAAAGTCGAAGACACATTTCAGACTGTCCGACGACAACCACGATCTGAATTCGCTGTTGTCAAAATGACGGGTTTCAAACAGGAGTTGATAGAGCGTGCCTTGGAACCCAGACAGTGTTGGCCAACTGAAGAGCCCCACTTTACCTTTATAGCCTTGCCACCATAACCGCTTGAAGACCGTTTCAGCCCAGCGCTCTTTTTCCCACTCCGGCATATTCCAGCCATGCACAAAAAGGAAATATTCTCCAGATTGTGCAGGATACTCAGCGGCCTGATCTTCCACTGCGGTATCATCGACATAGACATCCGTTGTGTCCCCTGACGTTACTGTCGTTCGATAAATGTCGACGAACCAGTCCATTGTGTGCAATTCCAATTGAACTGATTTCCTGCAGATTACTGCCTGGCCTTTCTTTACTATGAAAGTCAAGTCGCCTTTTCCCTCATGGCGACCTTCAATAATAAACGACGACACTTGATTTCCGCTTTTGATGTACTGTGTATCGATCGGAACTTCCGTAGTTCCAATACCATCCGGTGCAAGATTCTGCTTCTGGATCTGATCGGCAGCAACAATGGTGTCGGAAAGGTAGTCGGAAGATGTATCAACGGCCTCATAAACGTTAACCGCCGGACCGTCGATGGCATTATCAATCTTCAGGAAATAGGTGATTCCGGAGAGATTGGCCGTGTTGTCGTCAACCTTGATATGGAGTCTTGTAAAATCTTCCAGATCCCGTTTGCAGTTGATAATATTGTCCGCGTAGTCCACATCGTTTCTGTTGTGGTTTCCAATCTGACAATCATCCTCTTCCCATGGGCTGCCATCGTCTTCAGTGTTCTGATATCTCACATCAATGTCAGTATTCACCCAGAAGAGATACTTGGCATCATTGGGATCGTCGAATCTGATTTCATTATCCCGGTTTCCGTCCATAGCGATATCCACGTCGAGAACCGTCACCCGCACGGCATCGGCAGCAAGGTAATTGGGCGGGTTCTTGACATTTCCATTGGGATCAACCTTAAACACGATGCGCTGATCAGCGATTTCGGATGAGGGTCCGACGGCTTCCAAATAATAGGTCAGCGTTCGTATTCCATTGGCGAAGCCGAACTCCTCGGCGCTGTAATCTGTTGAGACGATGAAGTCACCATCGGTATCGATTGTATTCATGTTGCGCGCCTCATGCCCCGGCTTGGTCCAGAGGCGCAGCGTGCCCTCGCCACAATGATAAATGCCTTCATCATCCACCGTCACATCCCACGGATCGGATTCGCCCGCGTAATGAATGGTGACCCTTGCCTTGGTGGGATCAATGGGTTCAGGCAGTTCAAATATGATCGGGACAAACTGCTCGCTGGCGTTTATATCATCATCCGGGTTATCGGGCAGCAGATCATAACCGTCGGCGAAGTCCGGAATGCCATCCCCATCATCATCGTTGTCGTTCACGACCATGATCTTGCCCAGGCGGTTGGGGTCGCCTTCGATATCCTCGTAATGATCCTCGGCCCAACTTTGAGGGAATGTTCCAAACCCGTTATTATTGTCGGAGTCTATATCCACATCCACCCGTATGATCGAGAACTTAACGGTGTCACTCAGTTCCGGCCAGCCGGACGGGATATTGCGCATCTTGATTTCAATTTGATCCGCCTCAAGGCCTGACTTGGGGCCGATTCCCTCGAGATAAAGGTCCGAGGGCGCATAATCCGCCAGCGGGAACCATTGGTCAAACGGGATGAAATTCCCATTCTCCAGTACGGACTGCTTTTTGCGGGCGCCGTTGGAATCCCACAGCCGCATCGCCCCGGGTGAAGGATATATAATTTCACCATCCGGTTCAGACACGCCCGTATCTTCAGGGCGGGTTCCAGCATAAACAAAGCATATCTCTGTGTCGTCGGGATTGGGATAGTAGTTGCCGATTTCCACGTGCAGCGGAACAAGCAAGGGGGACGCCACCGGCATGGCCGGTGCGTAGTCATCATCCGGCGTGCCGACATCATCATCCCGGTCGAATCCGTCAGCATAGCCGGGGATGCCAAAAATATCTGCATCGTGATATTCATTGGCCACGACGTATTTCAGGCCCCGGTACAGATCAATGCCTGTTCCCGCCTCAATCAAGTCTTCCAGATCACAATACGGATCGGGTCCGCCAAAGTCCGTTGTATGATCGCTGTCCATGTCCAGATCAAGATTCAGAACCTTGAAAACGGCCTTGTCTATGGCGCCGCTGAGATCATGTTCAAGATTCAGGTCGTAAACCCCGGGCTGTTTTCCTTCAATGTAAAGCGGTTTGGGGAGTTCGCCAACTGTATAGGTTCCCGAGGCCGGAATCTGCTTCTCCTGATCCTCATAACAGAATTGCAAACCGGAGCCGGAAAGCGAAATGACTTCATCAGGAGGAAGCTGATTTGATCCTGGCTCAATGGATAGTGTGAAAGCTACCAGATCATCATCCGCTATCGCCGGATCTAGCGGCTGTTCCTTGCGGTCGATGACCATGTTCAAATTGTCATCGTCACCGTTGAGAACCACACAAGCGCCGGGATTTTCCTCTTCGGCCTCGGATTTGCCTATGTTTATATTCACCCGGACAGCCGTGAATCTTGCGGAGCGCTCGCAGCAACAGCCGGAAACGGTAACGATCTCCTCATACCGCAGAATGCTGGGTTCACAAATATCAATGATAGACATAACATTTCCGTAAATGCCATTGGTCTTGGCGTGGGGGGCCGACAAATGCCACGAATAGGTTTCATTGCAGGATTGCGAAGTCGAATAATCCGCCGTAGCTGTAATAGTTGTCGTATTCTCACAGCGAGGGTCAACCATATCTATGCCAAGATATTCCCGGTCCAATGTCAGATCCAGACTGCATCTGCACACCGGCGGATGAGGGACGGTTGATCCGCCACCTTTTGAACCGCTACCAGTTTCGTTCGGATCGCTGCCGCCTCCTTCATCGGGGACGACAGCTGCCGGCCAACGGGTTTCGGCCAGATTTTTCAGCCGATCCATAATGCCGCCGCGGGACACGGCTTTTTTCATTGTCGCTTCACCATCGGCCAGTTGCCGGGCAGCCATTACATAGCCCTCAAGAAACAGGCCATTCCAGTAGAGATCGCGCGTCCACTCAATTTCGGACGAGGGCGATGTATTGGCCAGTATCGCCTGCGCATAGGCTTCGGCGGCATCAATGTCATTCACCAGCAGGGCATCAATGCCAAGCCAGATGCGGCCCAGGCTTGCGCCAAAGCTGGACGGACTCAGCATAATGGCGGATTCGATCAATTCTTGATATTTTGCCGGATTGGTTTCCCGATACAAAACCGCGATATTTACTGCTATGTTTGGATAGAAATCTTCATTGCCGGCAAGCAGTCCGAGAATATGTTCAAAGATGGCCGACGCCTCTTCTTCGTGTCCCGTGTTCCAGAGAGCAAATCCCATATAGAATTTCAGCTCTGCATACTCTTCCAGCTTAACTAGAGGATCATTGAAAATATCAGACGAAATGGCATCAATTCTGCTCAGCAGGGAGTCTAAATCACCCAGCTCGTATAATCTGCGGCAGATCAGAGTTTCCCGGGAAATTCTTTCCTGTGGCGTCATATTCTGCAGTATGGTCTCCGCTAGGGCAAGAGCCATATCCACGCACTTGCGAGCCTGCCCGGTCATCTTGCGATTGGTGAGCAGGGCCGCCAGATTCAGCAGCAAATCGGGATCCTGGATTTCCGACAAATTGTCCTCAATGGCATGAATAAGCTGCGCCGGGTTTTGGATGTTTTCTATGCCGGGTATTTCAAGAAGCTTTGTGATGCCCCGAATGGATTCCTTTCTGTCACCCTCCTTTTCCTGATAGACAATAAAGTCCGAAAGCAGGTCGGCAGCTTCCTGAAGCTGACCGTTTTGCACATATATATCCACCATCTGAAAAGCCGAACGTCCCGCCCACTCCTCCTTCCATCCCTTTTTTAAGATGCCGCTGTAAAGCGATTCCGCCTTGTCTTTCCGGCCAAGCTTTTCCAGTTCCTTGGCGATGCGGTAGGTGGAATAGCCGTTTTTGCTGCTGCCCTTTTTCTGCGTGTAATCCATCAGGGATTCCAGCACAACGCTGATATCCTTCTCCTGCATGGCCAGCGCAGTCATCAAAGCAATGGAGTTTTCGAGATAACGATTGGGCGGGCAGTCCGAAAGGGATAAAACCCGCAGGCAATATTCCTCCACCTTTGCCCACTGCTTTTGCTCCAAGGCCATACCGATCAGATTATCGAGCGCGCCGATCCGAACCCCCTCAAATTCGGAGGCGGCAACCGCTTCCATAAATTCCCGGCCGCCATCCTTCAAAGATTTCTGAATCATCTGCGCCACGTGATAGGAATATTTCGCGGCCATTTCCCCATTAAACCGGTTCCGGCCCTCTTCAGCCAGACTGATGGCCACGGACGGTGCTTTATGTTTCAGTGCCAGTTTGATCAGCGCATAATACACCCGCGCCAGAATCTTGGGGTTCTCGTTATCAAACTCACCCAGCGCCTGTTCCATAATCGAAATTGCCGGATCAATCTGCCCCATCGCCTCCAGGGCCTGCGCGGCTATGATGGCCGCCTCTCTACCGCGAGAGGTTTGGAATCCAGCAACAATGGATGCATACTTCAGCGCCTCCTCCGGCATGCCCGAGTTCCAGAGCATTTCGGCCAGAACGAAATAGGTCCGGTCAGCTGGCGGGAAATTGTCAGGCGTTGTATACATCGGGGATGTCGGGCTGAGGAACTTCTGCTCGACCTGCGCCAGCAGGGCTGGAACCGCATCATAGTCGAACAGCTTTATTTTCAAACGGATCAGTTCCACATAGGCATAGAATTCCTTCGCAGCGCTCAGTGTTCCCAATGCGATCGCCTGTTCCAATTCTTCGGCTGCATTCTCATAGTGCTTTGTATAGCAAAGAGCATCCGCCAGCATCTGCCGGGCCAAGGCTTCAGTGCCGGGGTCGGGATTCAAGGCCAAAATCTGATGCAGAATCTTTTCGGCCTGATCAAATTTGTTCTGTTCAAGAAATTTTTGAGCCTGTTTGATTTTCTGGCTCAATTGCACGGCCACTAATCCGTCATCTTCAGCAACGGGGGGTGTCTCCGCGTCGGGCTTTTTCGCCAGCGCCACATATCCGGCTAAAAAAGCAATAATCGCCGCAAACAGCAGACAGAAGTGGTGACGATTGCCGAAATGCCGACTTCTGAAAAGTACAACACCTGCATTGTTCCTCATGTGCACGTCCTCATGTTGATGCAACTCTCTGCCGGAACAACGCCCACCCTCCCAAAAAGTCAATCGCCCGGACCTCCTATATACGATCAGAAAATACTTGCACAGCGCGCGGCCATGCGAGTACTCTGCCACGGAAAAGGAGCATTATGGATCGCAGAACTTTTATCAAGTCAATTTCCCTGGCGGGAATTGGAGCGATCGCTCTAAAAGCAGGTCTTCCTTTGACGCGGTCGCTTTCCGTTTATGTGCAGGAACCGATAACGGGGGCCAAATGTTCCCGGGCGGCTGCCAAACATTTTCGGCACAAGTTCTATCCATCGCAACTCGATGCAACAAAACACACGCCGCATCCCGGTTGCAGGTTTGCAACCGCTCGCAAGGATATCACGGTTCCCATCGGCATTAACCTTGAATCTTTGTTTGCCGGACGCAAGGATCTCGACCTGCGCGTAAAGAGCGACATAAAGCATCTGGCGCAGCTGGACTGCAACGTCCTTGACATCGAACAGCAGCTGTTCTAGAAAGAATTTAAATTTGAATATTAGAGAGGGGCAACCTCAGCTAGTTTAAGAAACAGCTAATATGAAAATTGTTAGCGGCTGGGATCCCTCTCCCCCGGCGACCCGTTGGGTCGCCGGTTTTCTTTTGTCCCCAGCACATTCCATATCCCCTTATTCTCCCACAAGGGGATTCTTTAAGGCATCGGCAACCAGTGCAATTAACGGCGTCAGATTATTTACTCGGTTTTCGATGAACTTCTTAAAGTCATCTCCGGCTGTTTCATTCGCATAATCACTAACCACACGAATGATATAGCACGGGGCGCCCATGCTTTGCGTACTTTCCAGAATCCCCGCTGAATTCATGTCCACCAAATCAGCTTTGAACCGCGTCGCCAATTGCTGCCGCTTCTCTTCACTTGAAATAAAACTGTTCCCCGATATTAGAACATCCTCATGGATGGTAATGCCTCGTTCTTCAGCAAGTATTTTCAGCCGCTTGTGAAAGTTATCCAGCCAGGAATCCCATTGAAGCGGGGTCAACTGATCGTCTTTGGCCGTAAAATTACAGAGCCCGCTGTAGGTTCCCCGGTCATGCCGCCCAACCCGCCGAACGACAATTATATCGCCTTGTTTGTATTTTTCGGAAAGAGATCCCGCGACGCCGATAGAGATGATGCGATCCGCTTTGAATTTCATCAGCGCAGCATCGGCTGTCGAGCAGCTCTCCTGCAGCCCTGCCCGCGAAACAACGGCAAGGAATTTTTGCGGATATGCCATCAGGCGATGAAATGTTCGCTGTGAAAAGACCATCGGCGTCCCGACTTCGTTCAGGAGGCCAGACAATTCTTTCACATCCTCGTCAAACGCCACCAGCAAAGCGGCATCAAAATCTCCTGCTAAACAGGCTATACTTGTCAGCAACAATAGCCCGCCAATAAACACATATCGCATATGACCATCTCCCGGGAGACCGCAACCCTTTTGCGGATTTTATCCCTCATTAATTATCTCTCCGCAATTAGAAATGTCGGGCTTTCGCAGCCAATCTTTCGCCCAAAGATCTTACCATGAATTCTGCCCGCCTGATGATTCCTTATCCGGAGCAGTACAGGCCTAATAGCTGAACACCACCGGCGGGTTTTCACCCCGGGCGACAATGGTCTTCTGCAGGATTTCGCGCGTCGCAGAAAGCGCCACGCCGATTTCATAATCGCCGAGAAACGCGTCCATCTCAACCATCCCGTCCGCGTCCGTCCGGATTTCGGCTTCAGTCCGCCATTCGGAAAACACCAGCCGTTCGTAGATTTCCGCCAGCTGGGTTTTGCTGAAATCGGCTTTTAGAAGAGGATAACCGGAAGACGGGCCCTGCCAGAAGTCGCGCACCGCAATGCCTTCCACTGCCGGATGAGAAAATGCGACGCGGAAAAAGGATTCCAGCGCGCGCGCGCGCACCGTCTCGTCTTTGTCGTCGCAGGCATAGCCGGTGATCCGCAGCGGAAGATTCAGCGCTGCGAGGGCATCCAGCGCGCGCTCAACCTTGAAGGCGTTCACCGGCCCGGAAAAGCGGGCGCGGATGCCGATCCCGCCGGCCGGAATGCCGCTCTCCAGCAGCGCGCGCAGCGGGCGCATGAAGGTTTCCGGATTGTCCGCGTTCAAATCAATGTCCTCGTTCAGAAAAAGTTTCATGGCCGGATCGGATGCGCGGATTTCCTCAAAGAGCTGCTTGCGCATGCCGGCGCCCAGCCGGTCGTCGAGATGCGAACACGACAGCATGTTTGCGTTGACCGCCACGGCCTCCACTTTTCCGCGATAACGGTTGGCCAGGACCCGCGCGCGCAGGCCCGCCACGGAACGAACACGCGTATCCGGAACATTCGCCGTCCAGCCGGGCATGCCGTCGGGACATTCCGAATAGATATCCTCCGCCCAGACGGGCAAACCGTGGCTCCGCGCCCAGTCCGTCATCTTGTCGCCCACGGCGTAGTAATATCTTCCGGGCTGCGGCTCCATATAGCGCCAGCTGAGGGCTTCTCCCGTGGAAATGCTGTTGAAATACCGCAGAAACTGTTCCTTGTATTCGTTGCGGGCGCTGATGGACAGGGTGCCGTCATAGGCCGCCGCCGTCTGAGCCGCTCCGAAAAAAAATTTGTGGCGCTGCTGCGTCACGCGCACCTTCACGCCCCTCACCGGTTCCCCCGCCTTGTCCAGCACCTGGATACGGAGCTTCCCGGTTCGTATTTCCCGTATGCGGTTCACCAGCTTCTCGTGAAAAATGATCGTCGCGTCTTTCGGCTTCTCCGCCTCGCGGCCGGTGTCCAGCAATGTCACCCCGGCCGCCTTGCGCGGAGTCACAATCACCACCGAGGCCAGATGAATTTCGTCACTGCCGGCAACCGGCGAGGACAGCTTGATGCGGTGCTCGCCCTTGTTGATTGCGCACGGGAAACTGTAGGTGGCCCAGGCTCCGGAGGGCACGGGCTGCTTATGCACCTCTTCATCGTCCACGGAGACTTTCAGCGACGGCACCGCCCCCGATGAACCTCCGCGGCGCGCAAGAATCACAAACTGATAGTCCTCCGGCCAGTCGAACCGCAGGGTATAGGAAACCCAGCCCTGCTCTTTCAGCACAACATCGCGTTCCTGTGCGCTGACCACTTCGCCATCCCGGTAGCGGCCGGCCGGAAACGACAACGAATCCTTGGCGGCCCATGCCCCCGCCGCGCACAGCAGGATGAACAATATCAGATGCAGTTTCCTGATCATGTTTTGGCTGCCGCCTCATAAACCTTGCGCACCGGCACGCCCGAGGCGCGCGCGGCCGCGATGCAGTCGTCCATTTCGGGCGACCGCGTGATGTCGCGTCCCTGCCACGTTCCGATTTTGACGCGGATTTTTCCGTACACCGTCTCCACCTCCTCAATCCGCCGGGCCAGCACCGCGCGCTCGACCGGATATCTGCGGATGCCGAAAGTGGTGGATTCAAGGAAGATGATCTCCTGCAGTTTCTCCGCGGAGGAAGTTTCGCAAATCACCGTCAGCAAAACGCCCGGCCGGTTTTTTTTCATTTGCACCGGGGTCGTGAAAGCCTCCAGGGCGCCGGCCTTCAAAAGCGATTCTGTGAGCGCCCCGAGCAGTTCAGGCGTCATGTCGTCGAGATTCGTTTCCATCACAAGACATCCCTGAACCGGTGACTCTCCTCCCGCGGACTCCGCAATCGTTGCGCGAAGCACATTGGGACGATGATTCAGCTTGCGGTGCCCGAAACTGTTCACGAATTGGAGGATGCGGCCGTGTTCGGGAACCTGCTCGCTCCGCCAGGTCATCAGAAGCGCCGCGCCGGTAGGCGTCACCAGTTCAAACGGCTCCTGCGTTTGTTCAACCGGGAATCCCTTCAGCAGTTCCAGCGTGGCCGGCGCAGGCAGCGGGTAAATGCCGTGCTGGCAGACAACCGAACCGGACCCGAGCGGCAGGCGGCCCACTGAAACGCCTTCGATTCCCAGCTTCACATAAGCCAGACATGCTCCCACAATGTCCACAATGGAATCCGTTGCCCCCACCTCATGAAAATGCACATCCTCGGCGGGTTTCTGGTGCACCGCTCCTTCAGCGTCCGCCAGGCGCTGAAAAACCTTGATGGAAAGTTCCTTCACGCGCGGGTCGAGGCTGCTGTTCGCAATCATTTCGCGAATGACGCGAAACGAGCGGTGCTCGTGTTCGTGCTCATGGCGATGGTGGTGCTCATGCGCATGATGTCCGCCCACATGGACATGCGTCTGAATCCCGTTCAGCCCCCGGCTCTCGTGAGGTTCCGTCGCAATATGGAAGGGATCCGGCAAAAAATCCGCCAGCTGCTTTTCAATCCAGGCGGCATCAACGCCCAGACCGATCAATGCCCCGAGAATCATGTCGCCGCTGGCGCCGCCGATGCTTTCAAAACGCAGAATTTTCATGAGGCTCCTGTCCGGTTGATCATGGCCGCGGCGACGCCTGCGCCGAATCCGTTGTCCACATTCACCACGGTGATGCCGGGCACGCACGAGTTAAGCATGGACAGCAGCGCGGAAAGCCCGTGCAGGTTCAGGCTGTACCCAACGCTTGTGGGCACGGCAATCACCGGCCGGTCAATCAGTCCGCCAAGCACCGAAGGCAGCGCGCCCTCCATGCCGGCGACGACAATCACAACATTCGCCTTGCGAATTCGATCGAGCTGCGCGCCGAGACGGTGCAGTCCCGCGACGCCAACATCATAAATGCGGTCCACGCGCGCGCCCATGCGCTCGGCCGTGAGGCAGGCCTCCTCGGCCACCGGCAAATCAGCCGTGCCCGCCGTGACAACCGCAATCAAGCCCTGCGGTTCGGGCAATGGCCCGGCGTCATACGTTATCGCCTTGGCGGCTGCATGCCACCGGCTGTCCGGATAAATGTCTGAAAACGCCCCATAAATGGATTCCGTCGCGCGTGTGGCCATCACATGCTGCCCGGCCCGGTGCAGCGCGCCGGCGATCTCAACTATCTGCTCAACCGTCTTGCCCGGGCAGTAAATCGTTTCCGGATGCCCGCATCGGCGGGGGCGATCCATGTCTATGCGCGCAAAACCGAGCGACTGCTCAAGCGAGCTCTCGATCTCCTTGCGGGCAGCGTCAACCGTCAACTCGCCGCCGGCCACCTTTTTGAGCACCTGTTCCAGATTCATGCTCCTAGAATGACTCCAAGCCGGCCCCAGGTCAAGGCCTCTCAATTCTGAGCCGGTGCGGTATCCGGCACCGTCATTTATCTTGATCCAGGCAGAGTTTTTCAGCAACAATGCCTTCCGAACATATAGGAGGCCGCTGAATGAAACATGCATATTTCGGTTTGGCAATGGTCGGCACTGCTCTCGCCCTCCCCCTGTCCGCGGCGGCCGAGATAAAACTGGCGGGCACAAAGCCAAACTCCGAAATCCGCATCTGGGGACAGGTGAACCGCGCCGCGCTGTACGCCGACAACGGCTATTATTCCGAATGGTTTCATGTGGACAACGACAGCATGCCCTCGCGCATCGGCATGGCCGCCGACTACAAGCCCCCGGAATGGGCCGACTGGACCTTCGGCGGGCAGATCGAACTGGGGTTCAAGTCGGATAATTCCTGTGAAGTGAAATTTGAGAGCGAGGATCCCGAATTCAAGGTGGACGGGCGAAAAATCGAGGCCTGGGCAAAGAATCCCCGCTTCGGGTCGTTGTCGGTCGGCCAGGGCGACATGGCGTCAAACGGCACCGCCGAGGAGGATTTGTCCGGCACATATGTGATCAGCTACAGCCAGGTGCGCTTTATGGCCGGAAGCCTCATTTTCGGCCATGAAACAAACTCCCCCGCCATCAAGGACGTGTTCAACAACTTTGACGGCCTGCATCGCGACGACCGCATCCGCTACGACACTCCCTCATGGAAAGGATTCACCATGTCGGCCTCGGCGGGCGGCCACGATTTCTATGACGCCGCCATCCGCCACAAGGCGGACATCGGGGAGCACAAAATTGCCTCCGCTATTTCATTCGCGCAGAAGGACACCGCCATAGATCAGTACTGCGGTTCGGTTTCGATCCTGCTGAAGTGCGGCCTGAATCTCACTGCGGCCGCCGGCGGACAGGATATCGAAGGCGATTATTCCCCGCTTTCATTCTACGGGAAGATCGGCTGGAAACTGGATCTCTTCTCCTGCGGCCTTACCTGTGTGGCAGTTGATTATTCGCAAAACGCAGAAATTTCGCGGGCCGACGACACCGCAGAATCCTATGCCGTCGTGCTGAACCAGCGCGTGGAGCCAATTCTTTCGGATCTCTATGTTTCCGTGAGAAATTACACCCTCGACCGCGATGGCAAAAATTACGACGACATCCTGACCTTCATGAGCGGCATCAAGCTGGCGTTTTAGGCGTCGGCGGATTCGCGCGAAATTTTGCGGTTTTTCGCTATTTTTAGGTGTTTGAGCGTTTTTGGGCCATTTTTAACGATTTTTGGGCGTTTTTGGGCATTTTTTGACGTTTTTTGCACAAAAACGGGTTTGGAATGATAGAATGACTTCATGAAGGCCAGTGCCATTATTCTGCTCGCGCTGATTCTTTTGGCGGCATTGCCGCTGGGCGGAAGATTGATCAGGGGGTATGCGGACGGATTCTTTTCTTTTCCGCCGCTGGTGGAGCATCAGCCCCAGCACGCGCCTTTTTCGGCTCCGGTTTTCATCACTTTTACGATTCTAAGTTTTCTTGCGGCCCTGCTCTTCCTGTTTCCTCACCGCTTTGGGTTCAAGCGGAAACCGGTTGCACCGGTTCCCGCCAAATCCCGCTTCCCCGTCTGGGGCTGGCTGGGTTTTGCGCTAACGCTGGCTTCATGGATATGCGCGTGGGGTCAGTTTGATTTTCTGGGCATTGCAAGACTCCACACCTTCTTCCCGCTTTGGCTCGGTTTCATATTTACGATGGACGGAATGGCTTTTCGCCGAACGGGCTCTTCGCTGTTTTCAAAACACCGGCCGACGTTCCTGATGCTTTTTCCGGTTTCGGCGCTTTCCTGGTGGTATTTTGAACTGCTGAACCGCTTTGTGCAGAACTGGTGGTATCCGGACCGCATGGATTTCGGTCCCGCGCATTACATCATCTATTCCTCGCTCTGCTTCTCAACGGTTTTGCCCGCGATTTTTGAAATATACGAATGGCTGAAAAGTTTTCCCGCCATGCGTGTGCGATATTCCTGCGGGCTGCGCATCCGTTTTCAAGCCGGCGTTATTGCGGCCGGCAGCTCCGTTCTTCTGGCTTTGGTTCCGCTGTTTCCCGATCCGCTGTTTTTTGCCACGTGGCTTGCGCCGCTGGGCCTGCTGGGGGCCGCGCTCAGCATATCGGGCATCCGGTCGCCGTTCAGTTCGATCCGGAAAGGCGACTGGACCGCGGCCATCAATCTCGGTCTTGCGGCGCTGATTTGCGGTTTCTTCTGGGAGCTGTGGAATTATTACAGCACTCCGTGCTGGGAATACAGCATCCCGTATGTGAACCGGGGACACCTGTTCGCGATGCCGGCGGTCGGCTATTCGGGCTATCTGCCGTTCGGGCCCGTCTGCGCCTGTTTCTGGCTGGCGTGGACGGCCCTTCTTCCGGAAAGAATCCGGATCAGGCTTGCGGGGCTTGCATTTCGTCCGGAGCCTGCGCCGGAAGCGTCGCCCTGACGCCCGTGTAGAGATAGACCAGCGTCAGCACGAACCAGATAATGCCCGGGATCAGGAAGCCCATCGGGGTCATCATGAAAATGGTGCTGAGCACAATCGCGGGCGTTCCGGCCACGACGGCCAGCCGCAGCACGGAAATGTACGGCACGGCCGACCGTGCGAACAGCAGGCCAATCAGCGCATAAATCAGCATCTTGATGATCTTGCTGATGAAGCTGTAGACAAGGATGGCGGCATACGCGCACGGCATCAGCCATTTTTTTCCAAGAGCAACCCAGCCGGTCAGCTTTTCCCCGGTGAGGTCAAACTTCTTGATTCCGGCAAAAGTGTAGGAGCGGGTCTCGACTGCGCTCTGCTTCAAAATGACGCCGGTCTCCGTCACCAGCAGATAGGCCTCCTGCCCTTCCAGCGATGTGTATTCCCCGGTGGTGTCGAAAATGGCCAGCGTGTTGGTGGAATACGGCATGGGAATAAAATACGGCTGTTTGCAATGAATGACCGCCCGGCCGTTCGTGATGTTCATGGCCGGTATTTTTTCGATGAGCCCGGGGGCGTAGGTATCAACGGCTGAAATGAACCGGCTTTGCCACGCCATGACCACGGGAATCCAGCAGACCAGCAGAAGCAGGAAAAGATAGCCAAAAGCCGTTCCGCGATGATTCCGGCCGATGTCGGCATAGAAATCCTTTGAGAAGAACGCGTACATCGGCGCCTGAAATATGGAATACTTTTTCATCCGTCTCTCCTTTTTCTCAAGCGATCCTTTTAACATTATCATCCGTCCCGCTTCAACATTGTGTTTTAAAGGATGATCTGCTAGCGTGCGAACGCATGAAGAAAAATTCATACACCTTCAAGCTCACAGCGCCGCAGCAGCAGGAGCTTGAGAATCTGCTTCGCGGAGGCAACTATCGCGCGAAAAGCGTGCCCTACACCCGAATCGCCGTGGAAGGACCGGACTACAACGTCGCGCTTTACACCAGCGGAAAGTGCCTTGTGCAGGGCAAGGGCGCGGCGGAATGGGTGACTTTCACGCTGGAACCCTATGTACTGAAAGAGGTCGTCACCGGATACGACAAGATTCTCCATCCCGAGGCCATCGAGATGCACATGGGCATTGACGAAAGCGGCAAAGGCGACTTTTTCGGGCCGCTGGTGATCGCGGCCGTCTATACGGACGAGGCCATCGCCACCGCGTTCCAGGAAATGGACGTGCGCGACAGCAAAACCATCAGCAGCGACGCGAAAGCCGAAAAGATGGCCGAGGCCATACGCAAGATTCTGAAGGGCAGGTTCGCCATCGTCAAAATCGGACCGGAAGCCTACAACCGGCTTTATTCCAGCATTCAGAACGTCAACCGGCTGCTGGCCTGGGGCCATGCGCGGGCCATTGAAAACCTTTTGGAGAAAGTTCCGGACTGCCCCAAGGCCATCGCGGACCAGTTCGGGCCCAAGCAGCAGATTGAAAAGGCGCTGCTGAAAAAGGGCCGCAAGATCACTCTGGTGCAGCGGCACAAAGCCGAGGCCGATCCCGCCGTGGCGGCGGCATCCATTCTGGCGCGCGACGGATTCCTGCAGGGGCTGAAGGCCATGGGAGAACAATATAAAGTGAAGATTCCCAAAGGGGCTTCCGATCAGGTGCGCGCCGTGGCCCGCGAGCTGGTCCAGAAGCACGGCCCGGGAATTCTGGTCCAGACCTGCAAATGCCATTTCAAGACCGCCGATGCCGTGCTGGCGGAGCTGAACATGAATCGCGCCGCGCTGGGCCCGCTCGGGCAGGCCGTCTCAAAGGATTACACCAGAAAAACAAAAGAGGGATGAGCTCGCGCCCATCCCTCTTTGAGAATCCGTGAAGATTTAACCCTTCAGAATCGCTTCCTTGCAGGCCGAAGCCACGCGGAATTTCACAACCTTCTTCGCCGGGATCTGGATGGATTCGCCAGTGGACGGATTGCGGCCCATGCGCGCAGCGCGGTCAACCAGCACCAGCTTGCCAAGTCCGGGAACCGTGAATGTGTTCTTCGCTTCCTTGATTGCCAGGTTCGCCAGCTCGTCCAGCACCACTGAAACGTCCTTCTTGGCCAGACCGGTTTTCTCAGCCAGAGCCGCCTGAATCTGCGATTTCGTCAATGCCATCGAATAATCCTCCAGTTCGGTTGTTATTTAATCTTCCACCAATCTACGGCCGCATTTTGAGCAGAATACTCAACAAAGCAAGCGTATTTTAGGGCATTTTCGAATATTTTGCGGAGGCGTCAGGCCTGTTCATCCATCCGGCGCATCATCTCGAGCAGCATGGACATCGTGGGCTGGGTGATGCTATCGTCTTTTGAATCGGGCGCGCCCGGTTCAAAACTGAATTCAACGCCGCGACAGCGACCGAGATTATAAACCGCATCCGCACCGGTGAGTCCGCTGCACTGGGCCTTCACAATCTGACCCTTCAGAAACGCGATTTCCGCCGCCTTGCGGTTGCTGTCATCGAACAGGAAGAGCTGGCCGCTCTTTTGAGTGGAGTTGATGAGCTGAATGAGGTCGGGGACGGAAAGAATGTTCAGCAGGCCCGAAAACTTGCTGTTTTCATCGCGCACCCGCCTCATTTGGGCCTCCGCCTCCCTGTGAATGACGTCCTCGGCCTTCTTGCGGTCGGTGATGTCAATGAATGAGAACACCATGCCCATCACCTTGGTTCCGCTTCCGAAGATGGGATTCTGCGGAATGTTGGGAGAAACCGAAACCTGAACAAAAAGCGGACGGCCGGACGGCCCCTTCAATTCCAGCTCAGTCTGGCGGGTTTCCCCCGCCAGCACGGCGGCAACCACGTCATCGGTTTTGGGGCTGCGGGGTATAAACTCGGCGATGTTCTTCTCCAGGGCGTCCTGATCGCTCTTCTTCCCCCACAGCCTCAGGAAGGTTGGATTCACGTATTGAATCAGGCCCTCGCGGTCGGTGATCACCACACCGCTGGCCAGATTCTGGATCGCGTTGTGCTCGGTTCTCAGCATCTCTTCCGTGCGCACGCGTCGCTCGATGTTGGTGATGGAAAATACCAGCGACTCGCTGTCTGAAGTCTGGATGCAGCTGACAGCCGTCTCGCCCGGGAAAGCGCTTTTGTCCTTGCGCACGCAGTTCCCGTTGAGCACGGTGAAGCGCCGGTCTTTGAGATAGCTTCGGATTCTGTCTATCTTCGTCTGATTGAGCCCCGGGAAAACATCGCAGACATTCATCTTCAGGAGCTCTTCGCGCGAATAGAGGAAATGCTCCTCGGCGCGGATATTGACGTCGGTAATGCCCCCGTCAGGCCGGCAAATGAACACCGCCTCATACAGGCCGCTCAGCAGATCGCGGTATCGCGATCCCTGCCCCTCCTTCTGCCGAACCACCTTCATGTCATTGACACTTGATTAGATAGAAGCGCGCCCGATCCGGGGGAGAGCTCACGTCGTGCCATACCGTTGTGCTCGCACCCGTCGCAAAAAACGCCGCCGCCTCGTTGGTGAATGCATGCGTTCCTGCCGGAACGCCCCCTTCGGAATCCGTCACATACAGAACCTGATACCAGTTGCCCGACACCATCGTGAAGGTGATGCCCACTGAATTTGTGCCCCGCACAAGGCCCGTGATGTCGGCCGGCTCCAGAATCTGGACATCATCCGCCCACCAGAATCCGCTCTGAAGCAAACGGCCGGAAACATTGGTCGATAACGCGGTGAAGCCATGCTGAGCAATCGAGCCGGACAGCTTGAATGTTCCTGCGGCATTGGTGGCCGCGCTGATGCCGCCGGCATTGATGCTTTCGGCAGCGAAATCGGCATTGCCGCCCACGCGCGCGGCCTGCGCGCACGGCAGCGCCAGCGCAACCGCCAGCATCACCGCCATTATGAATTTGTTCGCTGTCATGACATCAGTCGTTCCACGGGTCAGGGAAGGACGGCCCGTTGTTGATCACCAGATTTCCCTGCGCGTCATTGGTTGTGGTGGCCGCCTGAATCCAGTTGTTGGTGCCGATGATCACGTTGTTTGCAAAATACTGTATTCTGGTGTCATTCATCCTGCCCTGAATGATGTTGTGCGTCAGCAGCATCGTGTTGTCGGCCTGTGAAGTAATGGTGCCTTTGATCACATTGTGCGAAAGGTGATAATAGGGCGGAACACTTGTCGCCAAGGGCCCCCTGACAACGCCCCCGCCCCATGTATTCACAATCTCGCATCCTATAACCTGCACATTGTACGCCGCCCCAATATCAAGAGCATAGGGAGTTACTCCACTCTTCTTTATGGAGCAGCTCTGGAGAAGAACATTGCTTGCCGAAACCTGAATTATAACATTTGTTGTGATCGCGCAGTCCTGAAACTCAACATTCTGGCCGGAAATGGTAACCTGGCGATTGATCCTGCAGTTCCGCAACTTAACACCCGAACCCGTGATGTCCACAGAGGAGTCAATCACAAGATTCTCCAGCCTTATCTTGCCGTTCAGGGAAGGATCCGCAGTGGCCGGAATTTGAACTTTTCCGATTATTGGCCGGTTCAGGCCGACAATATGTGCATTCCCGTTAGTCAAGATCAGGTCGTTTGTGTAAATCCCGCCCGCAACAATGACCGTTGCCGGCTGGCCCGCATACTTGCCATAGGCCGCGCCGGCGGCCATGCTCGGCGTGGCATAGGGAGAATCAATATTGCCGGGCCCCGCTGCTGTTCCGTTCGTGGCCACCCAGATGACATTCTGCAGCAGAGGAACCGGTGAACTGATTTGAACCGTGTTGGTCGTTCCCGCGATGTTGGTAATGGTTACCCCGCCGGCGCCCGTGATATCAAATGCCGTTCCGGGACCCGGTGCATCCATTTTGTTCACCGTTCCATAGGACTTGCCGGCGACCGAACTCAGCGTCACCGGTGTCCAATTGGTTCCGTCCCATTGAAGGATGCTTCCGTTGGTCGGCGCCACGCCGGAAATCGCCCGTCCCTGCAGGCCGGTGACAATGGGCCGCGGATAAATTCCGCCCAAATCGCCGCCCGCGGCCGTGTTCGTGAAAATGATGCGGCTGATCGCGGCCGTGTAAACCGGATCCGTTTCTGCGTCCGTTGTGGTCACAGCGGCGGGCTGCCATCCCTCTCCCTCGTCATAACCAAAAAACTTCAGGTACTGGCCGGGACTTGCGGCATAGACGTTGAGCGGCGCGTTCTGCAGGTGGGTGATTTCCAGACTGCTGAACACTCCGCTGAGATTTCCGCCCGCAGAGGTGTTGGTATAAACTACACTGCTGGGATCTATTCCGCCGCCGCTGGCCGCAACCGCAACCGGCGTCCATGCCGATCCGGACCACTGCAGGACATTGCTGATCCCCGGAGCATTCGCTGAAACCGCCCTGCCCTGCAGTTTTACGACCGTTGGACTGGGATAATTTCCGCTCAGATCGCCTCCCGCCGCCGTGTTCGTGTATACGATGCTGTTCGTGCGGGCGAGGAAAACGGGATCGGTTTCTGTGTAGGCATACAACGGTGTGCCCGTGGCATAGCCTGCCTTTTCTGACAGCCAGACCGGATCCGCTTCGACATAAACGGGGGTGCCCGTGGCATAGCCGTCTTTCTGCGCAGTCCAAACCGGGTCGGTCTCGTCACTCTCGACATAAACCGGGGTGCCCGTGGCAAAGTCTGTGCTGTCCAGGCCGTCCAGCCGGTCGGCGTTGATGGCGTACGGGGCGCTCAAAAGCTTCTGCGAAGGAAGCATTTCGTCAAAACTTGTTCCGTTGGTGCTGAACCACACGCGCAGATAAAGTTCTGTACCCGCGCTGAAAATGCCGGGGTCAATCGCGGGCATGGAGGCGTCGCCAAGGATCATGCTGAAGACACCGTTGTAGACCTCGTTGGTCAGCTCATCGGTCGCCCACAGGTTGGTGGTCGAGCCCGCGTCGGAAAGCGCGAGCTTGAAATATCCCGTGCCGGTGTAGGCCTGATCGTTCACCAGGATCTTTCCCTGGTAATCGATTTCTGAAACCGGATCGGCTTGCGCTGTCATCGCCGCGAGGGCTGCAATCAGAACGAATGAAAAAAATTTCATCTGCAATCTCCCACTGTGGTTATTCTGGTGCAAAACTTTGCCCTTTATCTTCCATGTTGTCAATGTTTGCCATCCCGTGAAAGATAAGGTATCAATCGCGCAGATCACTTGAAAACAACAGCTATGCATTCTATGGATGATACCATTGCCGCCATTGGAACCGCTTCCGGTCCCGGCGGCATTTCCATTGTTCGCGTTTCCGGACCGCGCACCATGGAAATCGCCGACCGGATTGTCCGGTGCAGGGAACCCAAACCCTCGCAGAGGCAAACCATGTCTGTCGCATACGGCCGCATCATTGGGGACGCCGGAGATGTGGATGAGGTGCTCGTCCTCATCATGCGCGCCCCGCACACCTACACCTGCGAGGATATGATTGAGATCCAGGGCCACGGCGGCCACGTTATGGCCACGGAGGTTCTGAAAACAGTCCTCCATGCGGGAGCGAGGCTGGCTGAACCCGGCGAATTCACAAAACGGGCTTTTCTGAACGGACGGATTGACCTTGTGCAGGCCGAGGCCGTGGCGGACATTGTCGGCGCGCACTCCCGCCGCGCGGCACGGGCGGCGCTGGAGCAGCTGGAAGGATCGCTGAGCGCCCTGGTGAATGCCCTTTACGATAGTCTGGTTAGTATTGCCGCAGACATGGAAGCTTCGCTGGATTTCCCCGAAGAGGATCTGCCGGAAACACTTGTAAAAGACGCTCCGGAGCGCATCCGAAGCGCAATAGCCGGCATTGACGGCCTGCTTGCCTCATGGGAAGAGGGCCGTTTGCTGCGCGAAGGGGCCCTCATTGTCATTTCCGGACTTCCTAATGTGGGTAAATCAACTCTGTTAAACACATTGCTTAACACTGATCGGGCTATTGTTTCACACATTCCCGGCACCACACGCGATATTATTGAAGAAGGGCTGGTTCTCGACGGAATCCCTGTCAGGCTGGTGGATACTGCGGGTCTGCGGGATGCAACCTGCGAGATAGAAAAAGAGGGCATCCGGCGAACCATCAAGCATATACAAAAGGCCGACCTGCATCTGCACGTTTTGGACTCATCCCAAGATGTTGGTAAAGAATCGCTTGAGCAAATTTCACGCCTGAATCCGGAAAATTCCATTTTGCTGCTCAACAAAACAGATCTGGGCATCAAGGCGGACAAATCAAAGCTGTCCGGCTTTAAAGTTGTTGAAATGTGCCTGCTGAATAAAAGCGGTCTTGCTGATTTGAGAAGGGCGATTCGGGATCTTCTGGAAAAAAACGTTGAAATGAATGCCCCACCCCATGCGGTCATCTCCGAACGCCACCGGCAACTCCTGCTGCGCGCCAGGGACCATGCAACCGGCGCCATTGAAATATTCGATCGGGGCGATATCGCGCTGGCCTCGTCGAGGCTCCGCGAAAGCATTGAAACTATGGGCTTGATCACCGGCCGGACCTGTCAGGAAGACCTTCTGAATGCGGTGTTTTCAAAATTCTGCATTGGTAAATAATTTATAATAAAATTGTTATGAGTATCACACATGATATTCTGGTTGTCGGCGGAGGCCATGCCGGCTGCGAGGCGGCCCTGGCTGCTGCCCGAATGGGCGCAAAGACCGCCCTGCTGACCATAAACCGAAACACCATCGCGCGAATGTCATGCAATCCGTCAATCGGCGGCATAGCCAAGTCGCATCTGGTTTTTGAACTGGATGCGCTCGGGGGCGAAATCGCACGCAACACCGATTTTACCGGAATCCAGTTCCGGACGCTGAACACCCGAAAAGGACCGGCGGTGCAGGCTCATCGGGCGCAATGCGATAAAAACCTGTATCCGAAAAGAATGCTGGCCGTCATGGAGCAAACCGGCCATCTGGAAATCATTGAAGGGCTGATTGAGGATATCTGGACTGAAAACGGAAAATTGCGCGGAGTCGTCACAAACGATGGTTCTAAAATCGCGTGCAAGGCGGTCATTCTGACGCCAGGAACCTTTTTAAACGGAGTCATGCACATAGGCATGAATCAGATTCCCGGCGGACGCACGGACGAAAGGCCCGCTGCAAAACTGAGCAAAAGCCTGAAAACGCTTGGGTTCACGATCGGAAGACTCAAAACAGGAACTCCGCCGCGGCTACACAAGGATTCGATAGACTATGGCAAATGCCAGATCCAACCGGGTGAGGAGCCGCCGCCGTTTATGTCGCGGGCCGCTGAGAAGATTTGTAAAATGTTCCACGTGGAACAATCGGAGCCTGCGCCAGACATTTTGGATCAAATGTTCCACGTGGAACATTTCGAAAAAACAAGGTCCCTGAACCCATCATTCCAACATTCCATTCTTTCATCCTCTTCCGCGCTGCTCCCGTGGCCTCCCGGACAAAACCAGCTTCCTTGCTATCTGACCCATACGACAGCGGAAACCCATGAAATCATTCGGGATAATCTGTCTAAAAGCGCCCTCTATGGCGGAGTGATCACCGGGACTGGTGTCCGCTACTGTCCATCCATCGAAGACAAAATCGTAAAGTTCCCGCAGCGCGATTCACATCATGTTTTCCTTGAGCCCGAGGGCCGCGACAATCTCCGGATCTATCCAAACGGCACATCAAACAGTCTTCCGGAAGATGTTCAGGTCAAGATGATCAGATCTATTCCCGGACTCGAAAGGGCCGAGTTCATTCGGCCCGGATACGGAATCGAGTACGACTATTGCGACCCAACACAGCTTTTCCATACATTGGAAACAAAACTGGTTGAAAACTTGTATTTCGCCGGACAGATCAACGGCACCACTGGATATGAGGAAGCTGCCGCCCAGGGTTTTATGGCGGGGGTCAATGCCGCGCTCAAGTTAAGAGGGGAACCGCCGTTTATTCTCAGGCGCGATGAAGCATACATTGGAGTCATGATTGACGATCTGGTCACAAAGGGAGTTGACGAACCATATCGCATGTTCACCTCCCGCGCAGAGCACCGGCTCCTCCTTCGCCAGGGCAACGCTCCCTTCCGCCTTGCTGATCATGCCGGGCGACTCGGAATTTTGTCCGGCAGTGAACTCACGGAAATCAAAGATCAGCGGGACATGATTGCTGCCGAGGTGAAACGGCTCAACGAGTCATTCGCGGACAATCAGACTCTTGCCAGTACGCTTTCGCGGCAGGACAGAACTTATGCGGATATTCCCGGGGCTTTGCCCGATCTTGATCCGCTTGTTGTTAATGAAATAGAAACTGACATCAAATATGCCGGCTATATAAGGAGAGAGCAGCAGAAGATCGAAAAACTGCTGCAGATGGAGAACAAGCCAATCCCGCGCGACTTCGATTACGATGCCATCACAGCTCTTCGGTTTGAGTCTCGAGAAAAACTGAAAAAGATCCGACCGGACAATCTTGGCCAGGCATCGCGCGTCTCCGGCGTCAACCCGGCCGATATCGCCATTTTGTCAATTTGGCTTAAGCGCGGTCAAAATTTGCGAGGATAGTCTTGGGCAGGCTTTTTAGAATATTGCGACCATTTGGTCATTTTTGACCGATTTGTGCTGTTTATTGGTGTTTTTTAATGATTTTTCAGGCTTTTTGGTCATTTTTTGACGTTTTAGGGCTAATTTTAGACGAAAAACGCTAACTCAACGCAGTTTTGGAGACCGGGAAGGACATGCTCATGGATACAGATTCATTCACGGTGCGGATTAACCGGCCCATCCTTCTTTTCCTCGGATTGATTGGCGCGCTCTTTTTCCGCGTCGGACTGGACGGCGCATTTTTCCGCGAGTGGCTCAACTGGAATTTTCCGCCGGGAATATCGTGGCAGTTCGCCGCGTTCTGCTTTTTCTTTCTGGGATGCGGCGGGCTGATCGCGCTGAACTGCCTTTGGTATTTCATCGTGCCGCCGGTGATGCTCCGCTTCGATGAAAAGGGCGTCACCTTCGGAACGGGCCTGCGTTACAAGCCTTGCACCATCCCGTGGAAGCATGTCGAAAAAATCGGATACGGCGCCGAGGCCTGCCTGACGCTCAAAGACCAGTTCCTTGCCGGTCCCATGATCGTGTTTCGCGAAGATCCGGACGTGCCCGCCTTCAAGGCCGCGAGCATGGGCCTCGGTTATTCCTTCCGCCGCCTCACGCTTCACTGGCTCTATGCCAACCGCTTTCCGTGGACCGTCGTGCGCGAAGGCGAACGGATTCGGAAGAAGGCTGAAGGTCATCAGGCTGAAGACTGAAGAAAAGCCCAAAAATCCCGTCCGCTTGTATCGTCAACATTTGGTTGGGAATCATCGGGTTAACCCGCTACATTACATCGCAGGAGAAGTCTTTTTCTGGGAAACAAAACAATGAACGGGTCAAGCATAGCTCCATGCGGGGTCATTTGTGATATCTGTCTGGGTTTTCAGCGCAGCAAGAACACGTGCGTCGGATGCAACGTCGTCGGAAGCAAGGCGTATCATTGTGAAGCCTGCAGCATTAAAAGCTGTCCAGAAAAACAGGGGAATCCCCTGTTGCTGTGCGGCGACTGCGAAAAATTCCCCTGCCGGCGGATTAAGAATCTGGACAAGCGCTACCGGACGAAGTACGGGGAAAGCAACATCGAAAATCTGCGCGCGATTGCAGAGCAGGGAATGGATGTGTTTATTGCGCAGCAGGAAGAAAAATGGAAATGCCCCCAGTGCGGAAAATTGCTCTGCGTTCACCGGGCCGTGTGCTTGAACTGCAGCGCAAAGAATGATCATTTCCCCGCAGGCACAAGATGAAGTCTCTCAGAAGCTTCGCAGAACAGGTTCGCGGTTAAACATAGATTCCCGGCGAAAACGTGTTGTCTGGGGATTCGAAAGAGGCTACCATCTGCGCCTGTATTTTTTTGAAATAGGAACCATTTATTAACCCATCAGGAGAAGACAATGGCAGCAAAGAAGAGCAAGGCCCTGCTGATCACAAACGGTACCGTGGTGACCCTGGGCGGCGACAACAAGATTATCAATGACGGCGCGGTTCTGATCGAGGACGGAGTCATTCTGGCCGTCGGCAAGGCCGCCGCCGTGAAGAAGAAAGCCCGCGGCGCGAAGGTGCTGGACGCCAGGGGTAAAGTCATCATGCCGGGGTTCATCAACACCCACATGCACCTCTATTCGACCTTCTGCCGCGGTCTTTCGCCCAAGCAGCCGCCAGCGAAGAATTTCGTGGAAGTTCTCGAGCGCCTGTGGTGGCCGCTGGACAAGGCGATGAACGGCAAGGACGTGCTCTACAGCAGCCTGATTCCTCTGATCGAATGCATCAAGAACGGCACGACCACCATCATCGATCACCACGAGAGCCAGAGCTTCCAGACCGGCAGCCTGTCGGTCATCGAGAAGGCCTGCCGCCAGGCCGGGGTGCGCAGCGTGCTGACGCTGGGCATTTCCGACCGCTACGGGAAGGGCGAAGAGGGCATTCAGGAGAACATTGACTTCATCGGAAAAATCCAGGCCAAGCAGGCGAAGGGCGACGACCTGATCGCGGCCATGATGGGCCTGCATGCGCTGTTCACCGTGAACGACAAGTCGCTGAAAAAATCCTGCGACATCGCCAATGAAATCGGATGCGGCATGCATGTGCATATCGCGGAGGACAAGGCCGACCAGGTGGCCAACAAGAAGAAATACGGCAAGTCGGTGATCGAGCGCCTTCACGCGGCCGGCGGCCTCGGCCCCAAGACGCTGGCGATTCACTGTGTGCATGTCAGCGACAAGGAAATCGGCCTGATGGCCAAGACTGGAACCTGCGCGGTGCACAATCCGGAATCCAACATGAACAACGCGGTGGGCGTGTCTCCCGTGATGAAGATGATGGAGAAGGGCGTGCTGGTCGGGCTGGGCACCGATGCCATGACGACCGACATGAAGGCTGAAGTCCGCGTCGCCAATGTCTTCCACAAGCATGCGGCGCAGAATTCGCAGGTGTTCTTCGTCGAGGCCTGCAACATGCTGATGAAGAACAATGCGAAAATCGCCAGCCGCTTCTTCAATCGCCCGGTGGGCGAACTGAAGAAGGGCTGCTATGGTGATGTGGTCGTGATGGACTACGATCCGCCAACGCCGATGACCGGCAACACATTCCTCGGTCACTACCTCTTTGGCATCTGCGCGGCGCGGGTGGATTCCACCATCGTGAACGGCAAGGTGCTGATGCAGGGCGGCCAGTTGGCCGGCATCAACGAAAAGAAGATCTGCGCCGAATCGCGCAAGCAGGCGGCGGACTTCTGGAAGCGGTTCTAAAAGGCCGAAGCGGTTTAGGTTAAAGGCGGCAGGTAGGGCGGTCACTGCGGCGTGCACGGAGTGCGCGCCCTGCCTGCATCGCAGACAACGGCGATTTTGACAGGCAAAATGAAAAAAACGGCGGCAATTCTGGCAATGGCGGCGGTTTCCACCGCCGCATTGCTTCATGCCGACGAAACCGTCGTCGAGAAAAACCTCTACCGCCCAACCGTCCTCCATGATTATGTGGAAGCGCCCGGCGCAACGCCGTCGGTTCAGAATCCGCCCCCCGCAACGCCGTCATCTGCGGCATCCCGGCAGCCGCCGGGGGCTCTTTCCGACATCGTGGTGTTCTGCAGCGCGGGGCACGGCTGGACCTCAAAGGATTCGGCATGGATTTCGCAGCGGCCTCTTTTATATGGTGTGAATGAGGATGCCGGCAACATAGACCAGCTTAACCTGTTTGCGCAGTACTGCTTTAATGCCGGGGCAACCGTGGTTCCTTTCCGCCCACTGGGGTATCAGGCCAGCGAAGTGGTAATGGACAATACCGATTCAGGCGTGACCTATGCCGGAACGTGGTATGACAGTGTATCTTCCATTTACTTTGGACGCTCTGGAGACGTTCCGTACCGCTATGCCTTTGCCGGCATAAACGGCCAGACGGCCTCCGCGCGCTTTGCGCCCAATCTGCCGGCGGCGGGCTTCTACCCGGTTTATTGCTGGGTGCGCAGCGGCGCGGACCGGGTTGAGCAGCTTTACCGGATCGGCCACAGCGGCGGACAAACCGAAGTGCGCGTGAACCATGAGCGCGTCGGCCTCGGCTGGGTCTGGCTGGGGAATTATCATTTCGAAGCGGGTACAAACGGATTTGTGGAAGTCTCCAATGACGCGCTTCCCGGCCGGACGGCAGACGATGTGGTGGTGGCCGACGCCATCCGCTTCGGGAACGGCATGGGCGACATTGACCGCGGCCACGGCGTTTCGGGTTACGAGCGCGAACTGGAATGCTCGCGCTACTGGATTGAGAAATCGGTCGGGCAGGGGATGGGCCCCGGAATCTACAACCTCGACGGCTACGACGACCAGGACGACAATGTCGGCGCACCCCGCCGGATGACTGAAGAAATGAACCGCGAGCAGGCCGGCGGTTTCTGGGACCGGGTTTTTCTCGGCTTCCATTCCAACGCCGGAAGCGGTGCCGCGCGAGGAGCGCTGGGGCTGTACGACACGCGCTATGCTGAGGATGTCCAGCAGCGGCAGATGGCATATGGCCAGGTTCTGGCGGACGAGATTAACACGTGCATGGAGGCCGGCGACGACGGCAAAAAGTTCTCCGGCGACTGGTCGGATGTTTCCGGCGAAGTTCTGGGCGGTACCTTTGGCGAACTTTACGGCGCGGTCGGAAGCGAAATGAACAACACGATCATTGAGGTGGCCTTCCACGACAACGAGGAGGACTGCCTGCTGATGAAGAATCCTGATGCCCGCGCGGAAATCGCCCGCGCCTGCTATCAGGGAACTGTCCGTCATCTGAACGCAAACAACCCGTCGAACGTTCCGCTGGCCATGCTTCCGGAGCCCCCGGAAAGCCTGCGGGTTTACGGCGGACGGCGGGGCGTGGTGGTGGAATGGGATCCGCCAGCGGGCCCGGCAGCAGAAGGTTATGTGATTTATTCCTCCCGGAACGGATACGGCTTTGGCGGCGGGATTGTGGTGACGGGTGAAACGTCAACCTCCGTGATGTTCAATAGCCTGCCGCCGGATGAGGTGCGGTATTTTCGCGTGGCCGCGTGGAATCGCGGCGGCGAATCGCTTCCCTCCACCATGGCCCGCGTACGCACCCGGGCCGCCGGACCGGAAAGCCTGGAGGTGATTTACATGCCCGTCCGCGAAAAGCTCCATGCAACGCGCCGCTGGTTTGGCGGCGGACTGTCGGGACAAGTTACCCTGCTGCGGCCATCCGGGCAGGAACTCCCCGCAATCGCAACTCCGGTTGAGCTGGCGGACGTGAACCCCGCCGAAACCGCGCAGGGGTCCATGGCCGGCGGCGCAGATTCCGCCCCGGTTCCTGCGGCGGAGATCAATCTTGCGGCCGGCACCATATCGGTCGCGGCACCCGCCCCGCGCAAATGCTCGCGGGACAATCCCGAATGCATTTTTCTGCCCGGGCAGGACCGCTGCCTGAATTATTTTCATGCCAGGGAATGTAAAGAGCAGGCCGGTGTGCTATAGTTAGCGTTTTGCAATTGATTTCTAAGTTTATTGCAGAGGGGCGTTATGAACAGACGCAGGTGGTTCTGGATATCGGGATTGGCAGCTCTCTATTTTCTGCTTTCCGGCGTAGAGGCCTGGACGGAAATAGAACCGCTGGACGAGAGCGTCAACTGGACGGTGGAAGACACCGTGGACCAGGATTTTTCGGAGGCTGCGCCTGTGCGGGAGATTCGCGGCGAACTTCCTCCCGCTGAGGAAATTCCGCCCGCCGTTCTTCCGGTTTCCATCCATCAGGCGGAATTGGAGTACCATCAGCAGTTTGAAGCCGAAACGGAGAGTGAATGGGATGCCGTTAAGGATTCGCAGGCGATAAAACTGCCGGTGACAAAAACCATCCTCCCCAAAGGCGGAGCCTCAACGCCCGGTCCGTTCACTCTTCAAAAGGAAGTGTTTGGCTGGCATCCATATTGGGAAGGCACCGGCTACACCAACTACACCTACGATCTGCTCTCGACAATTGCTTATTTTTCCTACGAAGTGAATCCGAGCACCGGTTATGCGACGACCATGAACAGCTGGTCCAACACTCCGCTGGTGCAATGGGCGCATTCGAACGAGACAGAAATTGTCCTGTGCGCAACCATGATGTCCAGTCATACCAATTTCTTCTACAGCGCTTCCGCCCAGAGCAATCTGATCAATGAACTGATCCGCGTGGTCAATCTTCGCGGAGCCGACGGCGTGAACATTGACTTCGAGGGCATGGGCAGCGGCTACAGAAACCCGCTGACGGCGTTCATGAGCAACCTCACGGTGAAAATGCACGCGGAAGTGCCCGGATCGCAGGTTTCCATCTGTCTGCCTGCCGTGGACTGGAGCAGCAACTTTGACGTCGCGGCTTATGATGGATTCCTCGATAAGTGCATCATGATGGGCTACGACTACTCGTGGGGCACCGATACCCAGGCCGGGCCGGTGGCCCCGCTGCAGGTAAGCTCGACCTTCGGCACATTGAGCGTCGGGAAATCCGTCAGCAACTATCTTGCCGCCGGACTCTCCCCCGGGAAGCTGCTCCTGGGCGTCCCGTACTACGGTTATGACTGGGGCACCGTTTCCTACGCAATGCATGCGAATACAACCAACTCGGGCACCGCAAGAATGTATCCAACGGCGATATCCTATGCCGCAAGCTATGGCTACAACTGGGACACCAACTCGCTGACGCCCTATGTGCTTTACGGGACCTACCGGCAGCTCTGGTACGATGACACGAACAGCCTTGCCCGGAAATACGACTTTGCAAATTCAAAGAACCTTGCGGGCATCGGCATCTGGGCGCTCAACTATGACGAAGGAAATCCCGACCTGTGGAATTTGCTGGCCGATAAATTCGCCGGGGATGCTGATTGGGAAATTCAAGATCCCGGCACAACGGTCAATTTCTATGGCGTGGGGGCAAAAGCGAGCAGTTTTGCCGCCGTGGGCGCCGGCGGGGCCATTTCTACCTCTTCCGACGGCGCATTGTCCTGGACTTCGCGTGTGTCCGGCACCACCAGCCTGCTGCTGAATTTCGCAAGCGGCAGTGGATTATGGGTCGCCGTGGGCGATGTCGGAACCATAGTGACTTCGGTCGGCGGCGCAACGTGGACCGTTCAGACAACGCCAACCAACGCCATGCTTCGCGGCGTCGCCTACGGCAACGACGTGTTTGTGGCGGCAGGCGCAGCCGGCACCATCCTCCGCTCGACCGACGGCAGCAATTGGGTGAAGCAGGTTTCGGGCACAACGGAAAATATCCAGGGCGTGAATTATCTCAACGGGCTTTTCATTGCGACCGGAGAGAACAGTGTTCTTTTGACTTCATCCGACGGAGCTTCGTGGACATCGCGCACATCAAACGCGGGCGGCTGGCTGCTGGATTCTGCCTATGGGAACGGCACCTACGTGGCCGTGGGCATCGGCGCGCGCGTGGTGACATCGCCGGATGCCACAACGTGGACCCGGAGGACCAATGATCTGCCTTCGGCCGGCGCCAATCTCTACCGTGTGGCCTTTGGCAACGGACAGTTTGTCGCCGTTGGACAGGAGGGCGTCATCTGGGCTTCAACCAACGGCATCAACTGGGTTGAGGAAAATTCCGGCACGACAAACTTTCTGCGCGGCATTGTGTACAGCAACGATCTGTTTGTGGCGGCAGGCTACAACGGAACCATTCTGACCAAGGGCGCAGGTACCCCATCTGTTGAGATTGGAACAGCGGGGGCGACCGTCCCCAACGAAACATCAAGCCAGAGCATTACCGGCACCGCAAACGCTTATGTGGTCGGCACCATGCGCTGGACCAACAGTCTTGGCGAAAGTGGAACCTTTGCGGCTGCCGAGAACTGGTCGTTCTCCGCTTCGCTGGCTGTCGGCACAAATCTCATCACTGTCACGGGGACGAATTCGATTGGGACCATCGCAAGCGATAGTGTGACATTCATCCGGGAGGCCGCAACGGGCGGATCGGGCGATGAAACGGCGGCCGCTGCGCAGCCGGAAGGCGCGCTCAATGACATCATCGTATACACAAGCGCGGGACATGGTTTCACGGGCGACACGGGCTCCTGGATCGTCGGACGGCCGCTGGTTAACGGCATGGTTGAAGACATGGGCAATATTGACCAGCTTAACTATTTCGCGGACTACTGCTTCAAAGCGGGGGCGACGGTGGTTCCCATGCGTCCGCTGGGCAATCAAACCAATGAGGTCGTGCTCGACAACACCAACACGGCCCGGGTGACTTTTGGCGGGAACTGGAGCAACAGCACTTCCACAATTTATTACGGGGATGCCGGCGCAACACCGTACCGCTACGCCTACATCAACTCAACCGGGACATCGGCGTGGGCCATCTACCGGCCGAACATTCCGGTCGCCGGCTTTTATCCGGTGTATGCGTGGACCCGCAGCGGGTCGGACCGTGTACGCCAGCTTTATCGCGTATATCACTCTGGCGGCGTGACGGATGTGCGCGTGAATCATGAGCGCGTGGGCCTCGGCTGGGTGTGGCTGGGAACCTACTATTTTGAGGCCGGCACCAACGGCAGCGTGAACATTTCGAATTACGCGCCTGGAAGTTATCTGTCCACGGATGTGATCATTGCCGACGCCATTCGCTTCGGAAACGGCATGGGCGACATTGACCGCGGATGCGGCGTGTCCGGCTTTGAGCGCGAACTGGAGGCCTCGCGCTACTGGGTTCAGCGCATGGTCGGGCAGGGAATGAGTTCAACGCTCTACGATCTGAGCGGCTACGACGACAACAGCGACAATGTCGGCGCGCCCAACCGCATGGCAGTGGAAATGAACCGCGAGGCCGACGGCGGATTTTATGACCGCATTTATCTCGGGTTCCACTCGAACGCGGGAACCGGAACGGGCCGCGGACCGATGGGTCTCTACGATACCCGATATGACTCCTGGTTCATTGCCCGCCAGACAAACTATGCATCCATTGTCACGAAGGAGCTGACCAACGATCTCGCCTACGGCGACAGCGGAGTGTGGTTCCCAGACACGTATGCCAACAACTCGGCCAACCTCTACGGAAGCACCTACGGCGAGATTTACGGCGTCATTTCCAACGAGATGAACACGACCATCATCGAGGTGGCGTTCCACGACAATGTGGATGACGCCTACCTGTTGAAATGCCCGTCCGCGCGGCGCGTGATGGCCATGGCATCCTATCAGGGCATTGTCAGGTATTTGAGCGCAAACAACGCGGAGGTTTCGTCTGTGTTCCTGCCGGATCCGCCCACTCATGTGAGCGCGGCAAACAGCGGTCCAGGCAGCATCACCCTGAAATGGCGCGCGCCCGTTGTGAATTCGGCGGGCGGAGAGGCGGCCAGCGGCTATGTCATCTACCGCTCAACCAACGGCTTCGGATTCGGAAATCCCGTCACAGTTTCCGGCGGTTCCACGCTGACGGCCACGCTGACGAACATGACATACGGGCAGATCTATTATTTCCAGGTCTGCGCGACCAACGAGGGCGGCGAGTCTCTTGCCTCCAAGACGGTCGGTGTGCGGGTCTCCCCGGCGGGCTTTGCATCCCATCTGGTCGTCAACGGGTTTGAACGCAATGAGCGGCGCCTGTCGCCCACAAAATATTATGCCAATAACATCCTCGGCAACACGACGCGCGTGATCCAGAGAAAGATCAATTCGCAGGATTATGTCATTCAGCACGGCACGGCGATTGCCGCCGCCGGCCGATATTTTGATTCGTGCGACAACGCCGCGGTTGCCGCGGGCGACACCCGGCTTACAAATTATCATGCCGCCTACTGGATTCTGGGGCGCGAATCCACAACCGACGAAACTTTCTCCGATGCGGAGCAGACAAATGTAACGGCATTCCTGAATGCGGGCAACCGGCTGTTCGTGTCAGGAACAGAACTGGGTTGGGATTTGCAGGCCTACGGGGCAGCGTCTGACAAAGCCTTCTGTTCCAATGTTCTTAAGACCGCCTACAGCGCGGACGATGCCGGAACCGGTCTTGCCGCGGCGAAAACCAACGGTGTTTTTGCGGGTATGGGCAGTTTAACTTTTGACTATGAGGGAACGGGTTCTGTCTACAAGGCCGCCTATCCCGATGTGCTCGCAACAGTTGGTTCTGCTTCGGCGCTGGTGTACGGTTCATCCGAGTCGGGCACTTCCGTGGCGGCACTGGCATACAGCAATGTGTACCGCCTTGTGGTCATGGGCTTCCCGTTCGAGACCATTCTGGATTCGATTGCGCAAACAAATCTCATGAAGCGCACACTGACCTTCTTCGGCGATGCGCCGGAGGATGCGCCGTTCGTGAACATCACCAGCGGCAACTCCACTGTGGTCAATGCGACCGCTTCAGCCAGCATCAGCGGAACCAACAACGCCTCAACGGTCGGCAGCCTGACCTGGACCAACGCGCTGACCGGCGGAACAGGAACGCAGCCGGCAGCGGCCTCTTGGACGATTTCCAGCATCGCATTGAACGTTGGAACCAACCTGATCACCGTGCGCGGGACAAACCTGTTTGGAGTTTCCAGTTCAGATTCCGTAACAATTGTCCGGCAGGCCGCAGCATCGTCATGGCCGATGATTCTCGAGGATGATTTCGAAGACGGCGACCTTGCCGGCTGGACGCAGAGCGGGGCCGGCCACTGGATAAATTCAACGGTTGGACCGATCACCGGAAGTCAGTCGCTTAAGCACAACCTGTCCAGCGTCGAGTCCAACAGCTGGATCACTGCGGCTCCGGTTTATTCGCTGTCGGGAACGCAGACCGTGTGGAGGTTCAGCCTGAAGAACGGCGGATGGGATCCTTCATCCGACAACCGCTTCCATGTGTATCTCATGGCCAGCGAAAGCAATCTGGGCGGAGCGACGGTGGACGGCTATGCCGTGGGCATCAACCTGACGGGCACCTCCGACACCGTGACCCTCTGGCGCGTGTCCAACGGGGCAGTGGCCGGAACGATTGTGCAGTCCACCCTCGACTGGAACACATGGCACACCAATGCCATCGAAGTCACCCGCTCGGCGGAGGGCCTGTGGGAACTGAAACTGGACAACGGAGGCGGATTCGACAGCCTGGTATCTGCCGGAACCGGTGTGGATACGACCTATTCTGACACCTCGTATTTCGGCCTGTTCTTTGACTACACCGCCACGCGCGCCGGCCTGCTGTGGATGGACGATGCGGCCATCTGGCAGACCAACAGCGTGGCGACCGACAGCGACGGCGACGGAATCCCCGACTGGTGGGAAATTCAGAACTTCGGAAGCGCAACCGGGGCAACGGCCTCCGCCGACAGCGACGGGGACACGGCTGACAATTATAACGAGTGGATCGCCTTAACCCAGCCGACGAACATCAACTCCGTGTTCTGGATCGAGACGGAGCCGGTGCGCGCGGGTGGAACAAATGTTGTGTCGTGGCCCAGCGCCAGCGGGCGGACCTATGATCTCTATTGGAATGTGAATCTGACCTCGGTGTTTGGCTCTGTGGCCGCCGGAATGGCCGCCACGCCGCCGGTGAATGTCTACACCGATGCTGTTCACAAGACGGAAGGTTTGATTTATTACCGCGTAAAAGTGACCAAATAATTGGATTTTCGGGGTTGATTCGGGCGGGGGGTGCGTGTATAAACCCCCGTCTTTGAATGGGATTATTGAAAGAAACGAGGATAGTGCTATGGCAACAAGTGAATTCAGGAATAAGAACCTGCAGCGGCCCAAGAAAAATCAGTGCAATCAGATGAAGCGTCTTCGCGTACAGCAGAAGCGCCTGATCGCGCTTGGACTGGCCGAGACGACCGTGATGAAGATGAGTCATCCGCAGGTCCGCGCGGCGCTTCGCAAACCCGCAAAAATCAAGATATAGCAGGTTTTGCTTTTTTGCAGAAACCGCCGGTGAAAGCCGGCGGTTTTTTTATGCCGCCTTCATTGTTGACTTCCTCCCGCCGCATGATAATCAGACACCATGAAAAAGACTCCGGCCCATAAGGCGCAGGGCGGCGGGGAAATCCGCCGGATGAAGGAACTGACGCTGCTGTATCAGGTCAGCCGCATTCTGGACCAGAGCCTGGATATGCGCGAGGTGGTGAATCCGGTGCTGGATGCGCTCGCGGAACATATGGACCTGCAGTACGGCACCATCACCCTTCTGAACCGGAAGACTGGCGATATTCTCATTGAGGCCGCCCGCGGCCTTTCGCCGCAGCAGACAAGGCAGGGGCGCTACAAACTGGGCGAGGGCGTGACCGGCCAGGTGATTCTCAAGGGCGAATCCATCATCGTTCCCCGAAAAAGCGAATCGCCGCTGATCGTGGACAAAACCCGGCGCGGCAAGCGCGAGGACACCTCGTTTGTCTGCGTGCCGATCAAGGTCGGCAAGGAAGTGGCGGGCGCGCTGAGCGCGGAAACCCCGTTTGTGCAGGGCCGAGATTTAAAGGATGAGGTCCGGGTGCTGACGATAATCGCTTCGATGATCGCCCAGGCCGTGCATTTGCGGCGCGCAGCGCAGGAGGCGGCCGAACAGCTGGCGCAGGAGAACGAGCGGCTGCGCACGGAACTGCGCGAACGGTTCAAGCCCGCCAACATCATCGGCAACTCCCATGAAATGCATATCGTTTATGATCAGATTGCGCGCGTGTCACGCAGCAGCGCGACGGTGCTGATCTACGGCGAGACCGGAACCGGCAAGGAACTGGTTGCGCACGCCATCCACTACAACAGCGACCGGGCCGGCAAGCCGTTTGTTTGCGTGCATTGCGCGGCGCTCCCCGAGTCCATCATCGAAAGCGAGCTTTTCGGCCACGTCAAAGGGGCCTTCACGGGGGCGGTAACGGACCGCAAGGGGCGCTTCGAAATGGCGGACGGGGGCACGCTGTTTCTCGATGAAATCGGCGAGGTGCCTCCGGCCATGCAGGTCAAGCTGCTGCGGGTGCTGCAGGAGCGGACCTTTGAGCGGGTGGGCGGCACGGAAACCATCAAGGTCAACGTGCGCCTGATTGCGGCCACCAACCGGGATCTTCAGGCGCTGGTGGGCGAAGGAAAATTCCGCGACGATCTTTTCTACCGGCTGAATGTTTATCCGATTTATGTGCCGCCGCTCAAAAAACGCAAGACGGACATTGCGCTGCTGGCCGATCACTTTCTGGAAAAGTACGCGCGCGAAAACCGCAAGGACATCCGCCGCCTTTCCAGCGCGGTCATAGACATGCTGATGAGCTATCACTGGCCCGGCAACGTGCGCGAGCTGGAAAACTGCATGGAGCGCGCGGTGCTGGTGGCCGAGGGCAATGTGATCCATCCGCACCATCTGCCGCCCACGCTGCAGACGGCCGAGGCGGCGGGGAATACGGCGACCGGGAGCCTGAAATCCCAGGTGGATGCGTATGAGCGCGACCTGATCGTGGACGCGCTCAAATCCACCCGCGGCAACATGGCGGCGGCGGCGCGCATCCTGCAGACCACACCGCGAATCTTCGGGTACAAGGTCCGGGCCCATCAGATAGACCCAAATAGATATGATACATAAATGTAGTAATTATATATAATTATTACATTATTGTATTATCATCACATGATTCCTACAATTTTGTAAAAAATTTAATATTTTATTATACATTGTGGTTTAAGAGCTTAAGCATTATCTGACCCCTCATCTCCTGCCTGCTGGCATGGACCGTGCTAATACGGACTCCATCGTGCGCCGGTGCGCGCGTTTAATGCAATGAAGGAGAAAAGCCATGTGCAAGAGAAAATGCGGGTTGGGAGCGGTTCTGATAATCATGCTGCTGGCGTGCTGGGCGCCGGCAGCTCTCGCGGAGGATCAGGCCTCCATGGTGTCCGTTGAGATGTTCACGACAAACAATCTGTGGATGATGGTGTCCACGTTTCTGGTGTTCGTCATGCATCTGGGTTTCGCAACGGTGGAGTCCGGCCTGGCCCGCGCCAAAAACACGGTGAACATTCTGTTCAAGAACACGCTGATTCCGGCCATCGGACTGCTGACCTACGCGCTGGTCGGCTTCAGCCTGATGTACCCGGGCGACAGCTGGATCTTCGGCAAGTGGTTCGGATTCTCCCGGCTGGGCATCGGCACCGATGCCGCCGGGCTCACGAGCGCCTACAACGCCGGTTACACCTACTGGACGGACTTCCTGTTCCAGGGCATGTTCGCCGCGACGGCGGCAACAATTGTTTCCGGCGCCGTCGCCGAACGCGTGAAGCTGAACGCCTTCCTGCTGTTCTCGCTGGTCTATGTTGCGCTGGTCTATCCTTTCGTCGGTTCGTGGAAATGGGGCGGCGGATGGCTGAATGACATGGGCTTCCATGATTTCGCCGGCTCGACGCTGGTTCATTCCGTCGGCGGCTGGGCGGCGCTCGCGGGTGTGATTCTGGTAGGCCCGCGCCTCGGCAAGTACGTCAACGGCCGCATCCGTCCGATCATGGGCCACAATCTCCCGCTGGCGGTCATCGGCGTTTTCCTGCTGTGGCTGGGCTGGTTTGGATTCAACGGCGGTTCGGTGCTTTCAGCGGAACCCGGACTCGTTTCCTATGTGCTGGTCACCACATCGCTGGCGGCTTCCGCCGGCGCAATCGGTTCCATGCTGACCTCCTGGACCGTGCAGAAGAAGCCGGACCTTTCGATGGTGCTCAACGGCATTCTCGCGGGGCTTGTGGGGATTACGGCCGGCGCGGATGTGGTTTCGGTGCCCGCCTCTGTGCTGATCGGATTCATCGCCGGGATTCTGGTGGTGCTGTCCGTGCTGATGTTTGACCGCCTGAAGCTGGACGATCCAGTGGGCGCGCTGTCCGTCCACCTGGTGTGCGGGGTCTGGGGAACGCTGGCGGCCGGCCTCTGGGGTGCGGGCAAATCGTTCTGGGTGCAGCTGCTGGGCGTGGCCGCCTGCGGCATGGTCTGCTTCATCGCCGCCTTCGCCATCTTTTATGTTCTCAAAGTCACCATTGGCATTCGTGTGAGCGAGGACGAAGAACTCAAAGGCCTGGATATCGGCGAGCACGGCATGGAAGCCTACAGCGGATTCCAGATTTTCCTGAACCAGTAGACGCCCCGAAAAAGGAGACACAGAAATGAAACTGATCATTGCCTACATTCAGCCCGAGAAACTCAACGCCGTGAAGCGCGCGCTGTACGACCACGAAGTATACAAGATGTCGGTCACCAACGCGCTCGGATGCGGTCAGCAGCGCGGTTATCACGAGTCCTACCGCGGCGCCGATGTTGAAGTGAACCTGCTTAAGAAGGTCCGTCTGGAGATTGCCGTCAACGAAGGTTTCGCGCAGCCCGCCATTGAAGCAATCATCAAGGGCGCGCGCACGGGAAAGATCGGCGACGGAAAAATATTCGTGCTCGATCTGGCGGACTGCATCCGCATCCGCACCGGGGAAGAGGGCCGCGAAGCGATTGGCTGAACAACCGGGCGGAGCAGCGCGCGGCGCTGCTCCGCCCCGTCAATGCACAAGGAAGTTGAAATGAAAAAATTAATGCTACTGGCCGTGATGGCGGTTTGTTTGGCGAATACGATGGCGTTTGGTGCTGATGTGGCCGCCGGCATTGACCTCGCGAGCGCGTATGTTTTCAGGGGTGCGACCTTCAACGACGGACTGGTGGCGCAGCCTTCGGTGGAAATATCCGGCCTGCCGGTCACCTTCGGCGTGTGGGGAAACTTCGATCTGGATGATTACGGGGGAAATGTCGCCAAAAACGAATTCTCGGAAATTGATTTGTACGCCGGCTATGAAATCCCGCTGGGACTGGATCCCTTCGGCCTGGCCGCCGGCTGCACCGAGTACACCTATCCCGGCGGCGGCGCCGAGGCCGACCGCGAGGTTTCGCTGACGGCATCGGCGGATATTCTGCTGAATCCGACCGTCGCGCTTTTCTACGGGTTCGACGGGGCGATTGCCGACAGCGTGTATGCGGAAGCCGGGCTGGGCCACTCCTTCGCGCTTCCGGCAGATGTCTCGCTGGATGCGGGCTTGACCGTCGGCTACTTGAATCCCGAAGACGGCGCTGATGGATTCTCGCACTGGACCGGGAGCGTGGAGCTGAGCTGGAAGATGCTTTCTGCCGGTATGGTTTATATCGGGCAGATTGACGACGAAGTTCTGCCTGAGGGGGAATTCGCGTACGATGCCGAGGTGGCGGTCACGCTGGGCCTGTCTCACGCATTCTGACTCAGGCCTCCACCGGCTTGTGGCAAATGTTCAGCCGGCCGAGGCACTGGTTCCGGGCGCGCCACAGGTTGGCCATGGTCATTGGGAATGGAAAAAGGAAAAAGAGGGTGCTCCAGGCCGGCAGCGCGATGAGAATCTGCGTGATTTCGCTGAACAGCGAGCCCCCGTGAATCATTGCGCCGAGCGCGGCCTGCAGATAGATGATCAGCAGCGGAAGCGCCATCATCAGCACGACGGCCCACTGGCAGAAGCGCGTCTCGAGCGCGAGCGAACGGCATCCCGTCTGTTCCGCAACATCGCCCGCTATGCGGTTCAGCAGGTGCAGCAGCCACGCCACCGTCAGCAGGAACAGCCAGACATTGGTCAGCAGATAGGCTGTTCCGGGCAGAATCTCCCACCAGCTCAAAAACGGGGCAAAATAGATGGCGAGGCAGAGCGCCATGATGGCTTGCTTGACCAGCGGACGCCATGCCGGCGACATGCGGCCCGCCGACCAGAGCCAGATCACGCCGATGGCAATGATCATCACGCCGGGCAGGTGGGCCGGAAGCACAAAAGTGGTTTGTATCGAAAGCGCCTGGGAAAAGAGCATCAGCGAGACCGGAATCCCCCAAAATATGCACAGCAGGCCGCGCGCGACGCGCATCACGGCAAAGGCGGCATCAGAGCTCTGTTCAGAATTCATGGCGCATTATTAGTCCCGCGCGGTGTCCGGCGCAAGCCTGATGGAAAGTTCCAATGACTGGAACTTTTGCCGGAAATACTTCCAATGATTGGAACTTTTTGAGCAAATACTTCCAGCCATTGGAACTTTTCCGCCGGCCGGCCGCCTCTATTTCGCAAGCGAAAGAAGTTTCACGCCCGCAAACTTCAGCTGCCGGAAGCACGCGCCCTGCGTGATGCAGCGGATAACAGAGGCCGGATCGGTGATGCGCGCCCCGCAGATCACATCAACCCCGTGATCAAACAGCATCGGGGTCAGCGGGGATGTCGGCCCGGTCAGAACCACGAAGCTGTTTTTGCAGAGCGGCAGAAGGTCTTCTATCGTGTGGTTGATGAACGCCGACGAGGTCAGGCAGACGACATCGCACTGGGGGAGGATCTCCGCGGCCTCTTCTGCGGGCAGGTCGCCAGGCCGCGGTTTCTTTTCTATTACCCAAACAGTTTTCGCCTTTTCGCGCAGCTTGGGAATGAAGGGGAAATGGCCCACGACTGCCACATTTTTCCCGGCACCCTTTTCCATGACGATTTCGGCCGCATTCAGGCTCGAGCATTTCGATTCATCCACATCAATGAGAGAATTGATGGCAGCCATGCCGATGGACGCGGCCACAGTGTGGCCTGAAAGGGCATAGCGGGCCAGCTCCAGCGCGGATTTGTCGAGGAGTTTTCCGGCGTCCTCCACGAACTTTGGGCTGTCATCATGCTGAGGATCCATGTCGCGGTAGGTGCAGGATAGTCCGCCGTATTTCGAAACAACGGCCGTCCAGAACGCGCCTGTGCAAACGGTTTTAACCGGGCCGGCGTTTGGTTTCAGGCTCTCAATTATGTCTTGCAGTATTTTCATGGCAAAGAAATCTCCGATTCCTGAACTTTCAGCAATTCACGGGATGGTTCAAAGTTGAGCTGATTCCTCCACGAGTCCAGCATGATCCAAATATCTGCCAGAGTTTTTACCATGGCAAAGGACGGATTTTTCCCCGCACGCATGGCGGCGACAAACTCAGGATTCTCGCCCCCCTGGCGCGTGACGCCAGGAAACATTTCCGTAAACTCCTGATCCGTGCAGTTCACCGCAGCCTCGTTGACCACCCGCATGATGTCAATTTTGTCTGCATCGCGGATGAGTTTCAGAAAGCTCATGGTGTCCGCGTCAAAGTGATCGGGAATGTCCTTCCGGTTGTGGTAGCGGACTCCAACCATGATGTGCTTCTGGTCGCGAGATGAACATTCCGCCAGCGTTTCGCCGCACCGGATGACCTCCCAGCCGCGCTCCCCGTGGTCTATGGTTTTCGCATCTATAAAGCTGCCGAATTCCGCAAACTGCGTGAACCGGCCGGTGTCATGAAGCAGGCCCAGCGCCTCAGCGGCAAGGGCATCTTCTTCGGACCAGCCAAGCGCGAGGGCGATGCGGCGCGAGTTCTCCGCAACCTTGAAACTGTGATCGTATTTGAGCTTCAAAAACGGATGCAGGACCCCATTGCCGCCGGCAAAGCGCGCGGCGTAATCATCAAACCATGTGCGGATTCTGCGGAGTTCGCCGGGAAGCATGGTCAGTTCACCGTGTACCAGGTTGCCCCGTCATGGATTTCCGTACGGATGATTCCGCGGTCTTTCAGGTCGTCGAGATACTTTTGAGCCTCTGCATGCGGAATATTGCACATGCGGCTGATGTTTTCCGCCGTGCACTGGTGGAAGCGGAGAAGAGAAAGGATTGCGCCTTCGTGCAGTACAAGGCTGTGATCACTCTGGGCCGCGAAGGAGGCAATCACTTCCGCGCGGGGATTGAACAGTCCGGCCAGTTTCTCAAGCTCCTCGCGCGAAACCGGGCGAATGGTCTTGTCCGCGGCCGGCCTGACGGCTGTGTTCAGATGGACTTTATCCGGCCGGATTTTTGCCGCGAAGCCGGCGATTTGCTTGATTTGATCCGGTTGCGCGTTTATGCCCGGGATCACAAACACCTCGAGCCAAATCTGGCCGGTGAATTCCCCGCGCAGGGCGCACGCCCCCTCGACGAGGCGCAAAAAGGTGATCTCGGGCTGTGGCCTGTGAATTTTCCGGAAAGATTCCTCATCCCACGCGGAAAGCGTGATCTTGACGATGTCGGCCCGCGCGGCGTCGCGCCGGACTTCGGGAAGATACAGCAGGCTTCCGTTTGAAAGCAGAACGGTCGGGTGATTTGTTTTCGATTTCACAAAATCCAGCACCTCTCCAAACCGGCTGTGGAGTGTTGGTTCTCCGCCGCCAGAGAGGGTCACGACATCGGATTTCCCCCCCTGCGCAAGCCAATCGGCGATTTCCGCCAGCACTTCCTCAGTCGGGACATATTCCCGGCGCTCGGTGGTTGTTTTGCGGGTGTGCCCCAGCTGACAGAAAACGCAGTCCATGGAGCAGGTCTTGAGGGGCACGAGGTCGACGCCGAGCGACAAGCCCAGACGGCGCGAGGGAACCGGCCCAAAAAGATATTTATACTTTTTCTTCATGGTCATGAGCATGCCCCGGACAGTTGCAGGGTGGAACATATCCGGTGAAAAGAAGAGGAAACACAATGTCGCTGGTGCAGCAGGGGATCCAGACGGCAATGAAAAGAAAAACGGCGATGCCGGCCGCGAGCCCGATGGTCATGGGTGTTTGATCTCCCCGCGCCATCATCATGTGAAACAGCGAGGCCCAGGTGCTGAGCAAAACATGCGCGAAATGCGGCATTCTGGTTTTCCGCACCAGATATCCGCCGGCAATGCCCAGCAGGGCAAGGGGGTTGATCAGCCACCATTTTTCGATGAACCCTATGTGTGCTTCGTGGTGCTCCATTTGCAGGATCCATTCGCCGGCATAAGGAATCAGTGAATCACTCAGGGTTCCGATTCCCACAGATCCGAGATAGCCGATCAACAGGGCTTTCCAGAGACTGGGCTTCGCCATGCGGCTATACATGGCCGTGGTCACATAAGCGCTGAGCAGCACATGTGCGGGGTGCGTCAGCCAGAAGGCGGTTGTCACTCCCTGATGCTCAAGCCCGATCCAGATGCAGACCAGCATCACCATAATGCCGGCCAGCGAACCCATGGCCGTGAACGGGGCATGGTGCCGGAGCTGATGAATGATGATTCCTGTCAGTTTTTTTTCTTCCATGATGTGTAGACTATTCATCCGCCAAAGAATATCAAGGATGCGTGACCGATATTGCAAAAAAAGTTGATCTGGAAATTCCGGCGCCCCCAGAAAAATTCTTTTCATTGTGCACGGCCGCCGGGCTGAAAGTCGGCAAGTATCAGGAAGAAATACTGGGCCGTTATCTTGCCCTGATGCTGGATACCAATCGCAATTTCAATCTGACCTCTGTCCGCGATCCGAACGAGGCCTGGGTGCGGCACATTTATGACAGCCTGCTTCTGCTTTCAAGTCTCGACGACGCAAAAAGGATTATAGACATTGGCAGCGGCGCGGGACTGCCGGGAATTCCCCTGGCTGTGATGAAGCCCGGTTTGCAGGTGACGCTGCTGGAATCCACGCGCAAGAAAGCGAATTTTCTGGATATGGTCGCGGGGGAACTCGGACTGGGCAATATCGAGGTGCTTTGCGCGCGCGCGGAAGATGCGGGGCGTGATCCCGGTCACCGCGGACGATACCATGCCGCGGTTGTCCGCGCGGTCGGTTCGATGGCGGAGCTGATTGAACTGGGGGTTCCGCTGTTGAAGGAACAAGGAGTCCTGCTGGCCGTTAAGGGCGCCGGGGTCGAGGAAGATGTGCGCAAGGCGTCCCGGGCGCTGCAGCTTTTGAAGGCCCGGGTTGAGGGCATTCGGAAAGTCGGCGAAGGCGATGCGGTTTCGTGGATTGTTGCCGTTCGGAAAACCGGTTCCACCCCCGCCGGTTATCCGCGACTGCCCGGCACGCCAAAAAAAACACCGCTTTGAATCATTTGCCGCTGATGAGCACGGCGGAGATCACCGCCAGCGCAATCGCAATCTTGTTGGCCGGGCTCAGCCGCTCGCGGTAGAACAGGTAGGAGAGCGCAATTGGAATCACCATGGACATGCTCAGGATGGCCTGCACCAGCGAAATCGGGCCAAGGCCGAACCCTTTCAGGACGAGGAAATATCCCGCATAGTTCAGGCTGCCGATCATCACTCCAAAAGCGAGCGTGGATTTCCAGTTGGGATGCGCGCGCGGCGAGAGGTCGTGTCCCTTGACGGCCGACAGCGCGGTGGTGATCAGGAAAACCAGAAAATAGGAACAGCAAATGTAGGCCAGCCGGTTTTCGCCGGTATCGGCCAGAAGTTTTCCGACGGTCATGGAGGCGGCTGTGCAGGATGCGCTCAGCATCGCAAATATCATGCCCCGTTTTTTGCGAGGGAAGGGGCGGCCGGAGTCGTCCGGCCGGTCGAGCGAGACTAGCGCAATCACGCCAATGGTTAGAGCAAGACCGGCGGTCTGCATCATGGACGGGCGGTCATGGAAGAAAAGAAACCCGACAAGCATCACCATCACGTTGTTCAGGCGGTTCAGCGGAAACACCGTGCCGGCCGGCGCGTGTTTCAGGGCCGCAAATTTCGTGAGCGCGCCGAGCCCGAAAAAGAGACCGTTGAAAAAGGCGTATGTGAACACCCCGCGCGTGAAAACGGCAGGCGTTTTTCCGCCCTGTGCAGCCGCCAGCGTCAGCAGGGAAAGCACGGCGACCGATGCGCCAACGGCGTTGACCACGCGATCGGCATTGAGATTGCGCTCGGCGACAACCTTATAAAGAAAATTGATGGCCCCGTAAATGAATGTGGCGGAGATAACCGGGATGAACCATGATTCCATGATGAGGGGTCCGCCGGTCAGGCGCCGGGGCCGGGACCGTAGACCGATTCCTTGTCAGGGGCCAGGCCTTCGGGCAGGCCGACGATTTCGACCAGGCGCGCAAGCAGGGTGTCAAGCCGTTCGCCGCAGCGCTGCGCGACATCCAGCATGTGGCGCTGAACTTCTGAAATGTCCCCGATGTGACCCGAAAGGAGCATGCTCACCGCACAGTTTGTGGCGGCCACCGGCTGACAGAGTTCCTGCACAATTTCGGCCAGAAGCTCCATCATGTCGGCGTGGTTTTTGGTCAGCTCCTCCTTGCTGTGCTTCTCGGGGTGCTGGAGGTTTTCGCGTTCGCTCTCGATCTTCTGGGCCAGTTCGTCAATCTTGTTTTCCGTGCCGCTGGCGATGCTTTCGACTTCCTTGTCGATGCCGGCGACCTGCTGGTCCACTTTCTCGGGGGTGATCTCCGCGGAAGCCATCAGTTCGGTCAGCTGCGTGAGCAGGAGCGTCAGCATGCCGGTGCCGCCGGCCTCGCCCTCACCGCCCTCGCCGCCGCCGCCTTTGCCCTCGGCGCCGCTCTTGACCACCAGCTCTTTCCAGCCGTCCTGATCCAGCCCAGCCTCAGTCAGTTTGTCGCGCAAGCCCGCCGCTTCGAGTTCGTCGGGGCCCTTCTTCTTCATGTAGCGCATGAGACGCTCTTCGCTCTTCTCGACGGCGAGGCGCTTCTTCATGTACTCGTCGGTCAGGGCGTCAATTTCGACTTCGTCCACCATTTCCTCGACTTCAGAATGAACCTGCTCATCGGCCTCATTTCCGGCGGAAAGCGCATGCAAACGGTCGAGAATGTTTTTCTCCAGCAGGAGCATGGTTTTCTTGATGGTCTTTTTGCCCTTCTGCGAATTGGCATTCGGGTCAGCCATCAGTCCGTCAAAACTGCGCCGGAGACAGCCCACCACAATGTCGGCGAGCGATTCGCCGGCGGCCACCGACGAAGTGGCCTGCCGGATGGCGGCCGCGTCCATGATCAGGTTGGCGAGCTGATCGGCGTCGGTGGCGGTTTCGCGGAGGGCCTCGCGCGCCTCGGGGGAGTCCGGGGGAACTTCGCCCTTGAGAATCGCCATGATTTGCTGCACGCGGTTGATCTTCTCGTTGAGTTCATCGGCATGCTCAACAGCATCCTTGTCCACAACCACTTCCTGTTCAGTCACCTGCTGATAGGTGATGCGCTCGGCCTCGACATGTTCAAGGCCGTCTTCAATGCCCGATGAGCCTGAAATGATCAGCGCGAGGAGCTTGTAAAACTCCATTTTGGGCATGCCCTTGATCAGGGAAAATCCGGCAATCTTGAGTGAGGCCAGCTTGCCAACCATGTTTCTCACAAACGGATTCGAAAGATCGACGGCCCCGCCGTCAATCAGAAGCTTGTTTTCCGAGAAACTGAAATTGATGCGGGGGTATTTGGCCTGAAGCGGCACAAGGTAGTTATAGCACTGATCGCCGGACTTGGCTGTCAGGGCGTGCTGCGGCCCGTAGAGATTGGCGTTGTTGATGAACATGCCCATGAGCCGCAGAAGCTCCTGAACTTCCGCGACCCGTTTCGGGTCCTCAACCCCCAGCGGTTTTTTTGCGTCTTCAGTCATATTCTTTGGGACAATCCATCTGCAACAAGTCCCATTCTATAGCACACCGGGGGCCAAGTTAAGAGCGAAATGCAAAAAAATCGCAAAGTTCCAATCCCTGGAAGAATTCCCGTGAAAAGTTCCAATGGTTGGAACTTTTTCCGGAAAAACTTCCAATGATTGGAACTATTACTGGACCTTGTTGGCTTCGCGGCGTTTCGCGATGATCTGCTCGGTGATGGCGAAGGGCACGGCCTCGTAGCGCTCGAAGTGCATCGAGAAGTTGGCGCGCCCCTGCGTGAGGGTGCGCAGAGCATTCGAGTAGCCGAACATTTCGCTCAGCGGAACGTATCCGCTGATAATCTTGACCCCGCGCACCTCGTTCATGGATTCGATGCGGCCGCGCCGCTGGCAGATGGAGCTGGTGACCGGGCCCATGAATTCCTCGGGAGCGGTCACCTCGACGGACATGACCGGCTCGAGCAGCTGCGGGCCCGCCTTGCGGAACAGTTCCTTGAAGCAGGTGCGGCCGGCAATCTGGAAGGCCAGGTCGCTGGAATCCACCTCGTGATAGGATCCGTCGAGGAGCGTGACGCACATGTCCACGACCGGATAGCCCGCGAAGGATCCGGCGAGCATCGCCTGGATGACGCCCTTTTCCACCGCCGGGATGTACTCGCCGGGGATGTTGCCGCCCTTGACGGCATTGACGAATTCGAAGCCGGTTCCCGGAGCGGTCGGTTCAATTTTCATGACCACATGGCCGAACTGGCCGCGGCCGCCGGACTGCTTGGCGTATTTGTAGCCGCCCTCGACATCGTCGGTGGCGGTTTCGCGGTAGGCCACTTCCGGACGGCCCGAGGTCGCCGCGACGCCGAATTCGCGCTTCAGGCGGTCCACGATGATTTCGAGGTGAAGTTCGCCCATTCCGGAAATGATGGTCTCGCTGGTTTCATGGTCGAAACCGACGGTGAAGGTGGGATCCTCCTCCGCAAGGCGGTGCAGGGCCGTGCCCAGCTTCTCGTTGTCCTCGCGGGAATCAGGCGCGATGCTGATGGAGATCACAGGCGCCGGAAATTCGATGGCCTCGAGATGGATCGGATGTTCGGGGTCGCAAAGCGTGTCGCCGGTGCGGGTTTGCGCGCAGCCCACGACGGCAACGATGTCGCCGGCAAAGGCCTTTTCGATGTTCTCCTGGTGATTCGCATGCATGCGCAGGATGCGACCTACGCGCTGTTCCTTCTCCTGGGTGGTGTTCATAACCGTGGTGCCCGCGGAAAGCGTGCCGGAATAAATACGAATATAAATCAGCTTGCCCATGTGCTTGTCGGAAACAATCTTGAACGCAAGCGCGGCAAACGGCTCGTCCTCGTTCGGTTCGCGCGCGGTGCCGCCCTTTTCGCAGATAACCGGCGGAATTTCGTTCGGCGCCGGCAGGCAGTGGATCACGCCGTCCAGCAGGCGCTGGATGCCCTTGTTTTTGAATGCGGAACCGCAGTAGACCGGCACCACGCGGCGGGCAATGGTGGCCTTGCGGAGAATGCTGCGGATTTCCTGCTCAGAGAAATCCTTGCCGTCCAGGAACTTCGCCAGCAGTTCATCGTCCTGCTCGGCGCATTTTTCAATGAGATTGGCCCGCCATTTCTTTGCCTTTTCCATTTTGTCGGCCGGGATTTCGTCCTCATGGAAAGTGCGTCCCTGGCTTTCCTCGTCATAGAAAATGGCTTTCATGGCCACGAGATCAATGAGGCCCCGGAAATCCGCCTCTTTGCCGATGGGGATCATGATGGGCACGGCATTGGCGCCCAGCTCCTGCTGAATCTGCTCAACAACCCCGAAGAAATCCGCCCCGACGCGGTCCATCTTGTTGATGAACGCAATCTTGGGCACGTTGTATTTTTCGCTCTGCTGCCAGACCGCCTCGGACTGGGGCTGAACGCCGCCAACCGCGCAGAACAGCGCGATCGCTCCGTCAAGGATGCGCAGGCTGCGCTCCACCTCGACGGTGAAGTCCACGTGTCCCGGGGTGTCGATCAGACTGATCTGATAGCCCTTCCAGTCGGCGGAAGTGGCTGCCGAGGTGATGGTAATGCCGCGCTCGCGCTCCTGGATCATGAAATCCATGATGGCGGCGCCGTCGTGCACCTCGCCCAGCTTGTGGGTCTTTCCCGTATAAAACAGGATGCGCTCGCTCACGGTGGTCTTGCCCGCGTCGATATGCGCCATGATGCCAATGTTTCTAACTTTTGAAATGGGTGTTGCTCTTGTCATTGATGCCTCAGTTCCGTTAAAAAATCGCCGGACTATGCACTCCCGGAGGCCCGCGCGCAAGGGGAAATGAAAAATATTTTTCCGGCGGGAAAATATTTTCCGCTTCCGTTTGCCTCCCGGCGGGGGTTGGGATATAAAACCTTCCGGACAGGGGTTGCCCCGCCGTCTTTTGGAATTTAATTGTGAACAAGAAACCGTTTATTCATTTGCATTTTCACACGGCCTACAGCCTGCTGGACGGCGCGTGCGCCGTTGACAAGACGATGAAGCGCGCCGCGGAGCTGAACATGGACGCCGTGGCCATGACCGATCACGGGGTGCTGTACGGAACGGTTGAGTTCTACAAGGCGGCGAAATATGCGGGCATCAAGCCGATCATCGGATGCGAAACCTACATCGCCTACGGCAGCCGCCACGACCGCAAGCACGAATCGGGCAGGGGCTATGCCAATCATTTTGTGCTGCTGGCCGAGACCGACGAGGGCTACGACAACCTGATCCGGCTGATTTCCCTCTCGCACCTGGAAGGTTTCTACTACAAGCCGCGCATCGACAAGGAACTGCTGAGCCAGTATCACAAAGGGCTGATCGGCATGTCCGCCTGCCTCAAGGGCGAGGTCGCCGAATGCCTCACGCGAAACGACATGGACGCGGCTGTCCGGGTCGCCGGCGAGTTCAGCGACATCATGGGCAAGGACAATTTCTACCTCGAGATGGAGGACCACGGAATGCCCGAGCAGCGCCTGGTGAACCAGGGGCTTGTGGAGCTGGCCAAGCGCACGGGCCTCCCGCTGGTGGCCACCAACGACGTCCATTATCTCGAGAAGGAGCACAGCGAGGCGCACGACATCATGATCTGCCTGCAGACCCAGGCGACCTTCAATGATCCCAAGCGCATGCGCTACACCAGCCGCGACCTCTACATGAAAAGCGCCGACGAGATGTGGGCGCTTTTCGGGGAGGTTCCGGAAGCCCTGCAGAACACGCGGAAAATCGCGGACCGGTGCAATGTTCAGCTTCGCCTCGACACCGGCGAACTTCATTTCCCGCAGTACCAGGTTCCCGAAGGCCACTCCGCCGAGGGCTGGCTGACACATCTTGCAAAAGAGGGCCTCAAGGAGCGCTACGGGATCGAAGACATTAAGCATCCGAAGAATGACGACGAGAAAAAAGTCTGCGAGCGCTTCCTTTTTGAAATGGGCGTCATCAAGCAGACGGGTTTCATCAACTATTTCCTCGTGGTCAGCGATTTCATCCGCTTCGCCAAGCGGCAGGGCATTCCCGTCGGCCCCGGCCGCGGTTCGGGCGCGGGCAGCCTCGTGGCCTATGTGCTGGGCATCACCGGCCTCGATCCGCTCCGCTATCATCTGATATTCGAGCGGTTCCTGAATCCCGAGCGCGTTTCACCGCCGGATTTCGACATAGACTTCTGCCAGACCCGCCGCGGCGAGGTGATCGAATATGTGAAGGAAAAATACGGCCGCGAGAATGTGGCCCAGATCATCACCTTCGGTACGCTCGGCGCAAAAACCGTTATCCGCGACATCGGGCGCGTGCTCGAATACCCGTTCGCGGACTGCGACCGTCTTGCCAAGATGGTTCCCGAGGATGTCGGCACCACGCTGGAATCGGCCATCGCAACCAACCCCGACTTCAAGAAGGCCGTCGAAACAGAGGATTTCGCGAAGAAGATCATGAAGTTCGCGCGCGTGCTGGAGGGCCTGCCGCGCAACGCCGGCATCCACGCGGCCGGCGTGGTGATCGGCGACAAGCCGCTCATCGAGATTCTTCCGCTGAGCCTGGACAAGAACAAGGAGCCGGTCACCCAGTTTGAAATGAAGCCGCTGGAGGCCACCGGTCTCCTGAAAATGGATTTCCTCGGCCTGAAGACGCTGACCATGATCAAGGAGGCCGTGGACAACATCCGCATCAACCACGGGATCGAAGTGGACATGCTGAAGCTTCCCATGGATGACCCGGAAACCTTCGATCTGCTCAACCGGGCCGACACGCTCGGCGTGTTCCAGGTTGAAAGCCGCGGCATGCGCGACCTCCTGCGCCGGATCCACATGACGCAGTTTGAGGATCTCATCGCCATGATCGCGCTGTACCGGCCGGGGCCGATGAACATGCTCGACCCCTACGTGGACCGCAAGCACGGCAAGGTGAAGCTCACCTACGATCATCCGCTTCTGGAGGAAGTTCTCAAGGAAACCTACGGGGTGATGATCTATCAGGAACAGGTGCAGCGTGCCGCCAACGTGCTCGCCGGCTTCTCCCTGGCGCAGGGCGACCTGCTGCGCCGCGCGATGGGAAAAAAGCAGCCCGAAGAAATGGCGAAGCAGCGCCAGAAGTTCATAGACGGCTGCATGAAGACCAACAAGATTCCCGCTGAGAAGGCCGGGAAGATCTTCGACAACATCGAGCGCTTTGCCGGCTACGGATTCAACAAATCCCACAGCGCGGCCTACGCCATTGTGTCCTGGCAGACCGCATGGCTGAAGGCCCACTATCCGTCCGAGTTCATGGCCGCGCTGCTTTCGATTGAAATCGGCAACCCCGACAAGCTTCCGGTCTACATTGCCGAGTGCCGCGAAATGGGCATCGAGGTGCTTCCGCCCAGCGTGAATGAGAGCGAGGTCCGCTTCCGCCCGATGAAGGACGGCATCCGCTTCGGCATGGCCGGCATCAAAAACGTGGGCACCGGCGCCGTGGAGGCCATCGTCAGCGAGCGGCGGGCCAACGGGCCTTTCAAGGATCTTGTGGATTTCTGCCGGCGCCTGGATTCGCGCGTGGTCAACCGCAAGGTGATCGAAAGCCTTGTGAAGTGCGGAGCATTTGATTTTTCCGGCATGAAGCGCGGGCGTGTTTTTGCCGGAGTGGATTTTGCCATGAATCGGGCCGTCGCGGTGCAGAATGACCTGCAGCGCGGCCAGGCGAGCCTGTTCGACATGCTGGACGCCGGCAGCCGCGGCGCCGTGACCGACGAGCTTCCCCCGGCCGATCCCTGGCCGCAGAGCACCATGCTTTCCGCCGAGAAGGAACTGCTCGGATTTTACATCTCCGGCCATCCGCTCAAGGAATACGAATGGGTTCTTCAGAAATTCAGCCAGAACCGCGTGGTGGATCTGCAAAACGTGGATCTTGAGAAGGGCGCCCATACGCGCAGCGGCGGATTGATCATCCAGTTCACAAAGCGCTTCACAAAAAAAACCGACAAGAAAGACTCCCGGCCGATGGGATCCTTCCGCATGGAGGGCCTCGAGGGCGCGGTGGACGTGGTGGTGTTTCCAAGGCCCTTCGAGCAGTATGGGCATCTGCTGGCCGACGAGGCCGCCGTGATGGTTTGCGGGGAACTGCAGAAAAGAGGCGAGGAAATCAACCTGCAGGCGACTGAAATCTATCCGCTCAAGGATGTTCCCGGCCTTTTTACAAAGTGCATGTCGCTTCACATTCCGTCCGTCAACTTCGACGGGCGGCGGGCAGAACAACTCAAAAACCTGCTGCGCCTGCATCCGGGAAACACGCCTGTCCACATCTGCCTGCAGTATCCCGACGGGCAGAAAATCTTCATGGATACTGCCCGGCAGTATCATGTGCTGCCCGGCGAAAAGCTCGTGAACGCCATCGAGCACATCATTGGCGAGGACGCGGTCTATCTTGACATCAATCCTTCAACCTATCTGAAGGAACACAAAAGCCGCAACGGCTGGAACGGTTTCTGAAGCAAGCATCCCCGCCAGTGCTTCCGGCGCGGCGTCGCGGTTTACCGGCGTAATCTCATAAACGGGGCATGGGTTTTCTTTCAGCTCGTTCAGCCAGAAATCAAGCGCCCGTTTCTGGATTACGGCAATGCCCGGATTGGGGCTGGCCCATGCGGTTCGGACAGCGCTCGCAAAATCCCGGGCGCGCTGCTCCATGATTCCCAGTTCATCCATTGCGAGCCATGCGGCCGGGGATGGAGGAATCAGCGTCTCTGTGCCGGTGGAATTGAAAACAGACAGGTCAATCTGAAGATCTTCATATTCGCGCCCGGCCGATTTCCAGAAAGCAAATGGAACAGATCTTCCGTTCCATGCGGACAGCGCAAATCCCTCCGGTGTCCGAAATGTCCGGAAGCCGAAAAGCGACTTTGGGGCAAGGGTGTCCAGCAGCCTGCGGCAGGCTGTGCTTTTCCCAGTCTGTTTTTCACCCGTCAAAATGATTCGGTTGTTTTTCATTTGCCTTCCGATATAAACGCATATATATATCGGCACGCTTATGGATGTAAAACTAAAAATAACGCTGGCGAACGAGGCCGGGGACGAATTCATGGGCATCGGCCTGGTCTGGCTGCTCCGCGAAATAGATGCCACGCGCTCGATCCATTCCGCCGCTGAGCGGGTCGGCCTTTCCTATGTGAAGGCCCTCAAGATCCTGAACCGGCTGGAGGATAATCTGCCGGAACCGGTGATCATTCGCGCGCGCGGCGGCAGCGAGCGGGGCGGCGCGGAACTGACGGATTTCGGAAGGAAATTTTTAAGGGAATATGACGAGCTCCAGCGCCGCATCAAAAAGTCGGCGGCCCGAGAGTACGCGTCATTCAAAAGAAAGGTTAAATCAGAATGAAAAAGATGATGTTTGTACTGATGCTGGCGGCTGCCGCTCTGAGGGCGCAGGAACAGGTGTTCGAACTCGGCGATGTGAACATCACCGGAGACCGGCTGGAACAGCTTCCCGTGACCTCGCAGGCTGTAGTGACGGAGCCGGACATTCGCGCGCTGGGCGCCCAGACTGCGGACGCGGCGCTGCGTCTGGTGCCCGGCGTATATATGCTCAACCCCGGCAAGAATTCGCGGCACGTGAACATTCGCGGATTTTCGGAAAGCGAACTGAAGGTGCTGGTGGACGGAATTCCTGCCAACGAAACCTATTTCCGGACCGTTGACCTTTCGCAGATCCCGGCCGCCGCCATTTCCGGCATCAAGGTGGTCAAAGGCATCCCCTCGGTTCTTTACGGCGCCAACAGCATGGGCGGCGTGGTCAACATTATCACCAAGAAAGGCGGACCGGAGCCCTCCGCCTCGGTGGAGGCGCAGGCATCGGACAACTCGACATTGCATGCCTCCGTGAACGGCGGAAGCCAGGTCAGCAACATCAACATTTTTGCGACGGCCGCCTATCAGACAAGCGATGGCTATTCGGTTTCCGATAATTTTGATCCGGATGACCGGAACACAGGCCGGAACTCTCCGTATCACGAGGACGGCGGCCTGCGGGAGAACAGCGATTACGAGAAGCGGGCGGTCACGGGAAAAATCGGCTACGACACGGAAGACACAAAACTCTATCTGAGCTACGACTGGCATGACAACGAAATGGGCATCCCGACAGAATACAATCGCGTCTGGCGCTTCACCGAGTGGACACAGTGGCATCTGAATCTCGCCGGCGAGCATCAGGCCGGCCCGGTGAAACTTTCGGGCCGCGCGTTCTATTTCAAGCATGACGACACGCTGGTTGATGATGCCGATTCCACAAAAGCCGTTGGCGGGAAGGTGTGGTTCGACGAAAGCATCTATGATGATTACAGCGCGGGCGGATCCGCGCGCGCCGACTGGAACCTGCTGGAAAACAGCGTGCTTCGCGCGCAAGCCGGCTACCAGTTTGAACAAAGCAAACAGCGCGAGCTGAACACGCGGGCCTTTGACGGCTCGATCCTGAATCCCGGCTGGGGCGACGAGGCGGTATATGAAACCGAAACGTGGGAACTTGCGCTCGAAAATGAATGGAAATGGAACTCGATTCTTGCCGTGTTCGGGGCCGGCTATGATCTCTACCGCCCGCTGCGGTCCACTGGGCTTGAACCCGGTGACGACATTGATTCCGTCAATCCCCAGGCCGGCGTGCGCTGGTCAGTCACGGAGGATATTGATGTGTATGCCGGTGCGGGCCGCAAAACGCGCTTCCCGCACATGAAGGAGCTCTATTCTTCGCACGCCGGCGGCAATCCGGACCTTGATCCGGAATACACGGACACCATTGATGCCGGGGCGGAAATCAGCCTTCCTGTTGACGTGCCGGTCACTGTCAGCGCGGCGGTCTTCAACAACGACATCCGAGACATGATTCTTTCGGTCAACACGCCAGAGGGCGAAACACGCTATGAGAACATCGGCCATGCCGTGACCCGCGGGCTGGAACTGGGAACCTCGATTGAGCCTCTCGAATATCTGCGGCTGAGCATGAACTACACACTGCTGGATGCCGTGGACGAGGACCAGGACCGCCGGCTTCCATATCTGCCGCAGCACCGCATCAACGGCGAGGCGCGATTGAAGATTTTCAGCGGAACCTCGGTCTTTACCCAGTTCAACTATGCCGAGGATGCGCGGGAGTACATTTTTGACAAGATGACCAAAACGGAATCCACACGCGAACTGCCGGATTATGTTTTGTGGGATGCGGGGATTGAGCAGAAAGTGTTCAAGAACGCGACGCTCATTGCACGCGTAGAGAACATTCTCGATGAGGATTATGACATCGGTGACGGCCCGATGCCCGGCCGCACCTTCTGGGCTGGATGCCGCGTGAACTGGTGATGGAAAAAACCGACTACATTGAAATGTACCGGCGCGCGCGCGCAGCCGTTCCTTCGCGTTCAAAAACCCCGGAGGAATGGGGTCGCCGCGCAGAGCGCATGAATGAGGGCAATCTGCTCGACAACTCCTACACGCGCGATTTTCTCAATGCGGTCAACATCTCAGGATGCGAAAGCGTGCTGGATGTCGGATGCGGCGTGGGCAATCTGCTGATTCCTCTGTGCGGAAAACTGAAACGGGGCTATGGCCTCGATTTTTCGCCCGGCATGCTGAAGGCCGCGAAGGAAAATGCGCGCAGGGCCAAACTGGACAACGTGATGCTTCTTCTCCGGTCGTGGGAAGATGACTGGAGCGATATCCCGCCGGCCGACATTGTCTTCGCTTCACGCTGTTTGGATGTTGACGACATGGCATGGGCGCTGCAGAAACTGCATGCGCACGCCAACCGGCGGATTTATGTCACGTACCGAATCGGACCAAGCTACTTGGACGGAGCAATTTATGAGGCTATAGGCCGCGACATGATTCCGCGGCCGGATCACATGCTGGTCGTCAACATTTTGAAACAGCTGGGCATGAAACCAAAGCTGGACACGATCCGGACAGAGGACAAGCATTCTGCTTATCCCGATTTTGAGTCCTTCCGCAAACGCGTGGAGTGGAGCCTTGACGCGTTGTCCGCCGAAGAGACGCGGAGGCTTCGCGTATTTTTCGAAAATCTTCCGCGCGGAACCGACGATGAGCGCGTGCATAAACATCCGATCGAATGGGCCCTGATTTCATGGGAGAAATAGATAAATCAGAAAATCGCGAGCAGATCATCGCGCGGCTGACCGCGCTGTGGGGTCTGACGGAGGCCGGTCTGGGCGGCGTAATCCATGCGTTGAAAATACCATTCACGGGAATCGTTGTGGGTTCAACCGCGATCATCCTGATTACACTGATCGCCTTCTTCGCGGATCGCAGGATTTCTGTTCTGCTTCGTTCCATGATCGTGGTTCTGATCATCAAGGCCAGCGTCAGTCCGCACACGCCGATTCCTGCGTATTTTGCCGTGGCCTTTCAGGGGCTGCTGGCTTCGCTCTTGTTCCGCTGGCTGCCGGGCATTCGTCTGCCCGCGATGATTCTCGGGATTCTGGCCCTGCTTGAGGGTGTTGGACAGAAGTTCATTGTAATGACGCTGATTTACGGGCAGTCGGTGTGGGAAGCGATTGACCTCATCGGCCAGAAACTCAGCATTCAGTGGGGTCTGAATTCGGAAGTGGAAAATGCAAGTTTCTGGCTGATTGGAATATTCACGGTCTATTATCTGATCGGCGGGGTGGTGGTCGGCTGGCTGGCCGGGCGCATTCCGTCGCGCGTGCAGAAAATGCTCGAACAGTACCGCGAGGCAAAACCCGACCTGCAGATTCCGGCCGAAGCCATCCGCCTGCCTGAAAAAGCGCGCCGGAAATGGCCGCTGCGGCGCCTGCTTCCGGGCCTGCTGATCCTGCTGATGATCGTGCTGGTGTTCGGGGGAATGCAGGCCGGAGAGGATTCTGCGCGGGCAAAATGCATATATGTTCTGGTGCGCACAACCGCGGTGCTGGCGGTCTGGTTCTTTTTGATCGGGCCGCTGATCCGAAAGCTGATCGCGCGCCTCCACAAGCGCGAGGCGATGATTTACGGCGAGGCAATTTCACAAACCATGAGCCTCATGCCGAAAATGCGCCAGATGGCCGCGCTGGCCTGGGCCCAGACCGCCTTCGAAAGCAAATTCGTCCGCTGGTACCGCTTCCTCCTGCGCCTGATCGTCTACAGCATCGTCTGCGATGACTGATCCTTCTGCTTCTGATGGTTGCGCAACCGCCGGTTCTCCGCTATCTTTCCCGACATGACATTGAACACTTCAGCGCTGGAAGTTTTGAAAAGCACCAGCCGGACATTCTATATTCCGATTGTGCGGCTGCCCGGAAAACTGCGCAGCGCGGTCGGTTCGGCCTATCTCTGCTTCTGCGCCATTGACGAAATCGAGGATCATCCCCATCTGCCCGCGAACGAAAAAATCCGCCTCCTGAACGGAATAGCGGAACTGTTTTCCGATCCCGGCAAGGATCTGAAGGGGGGCGTGATAAATCTTTTTGCCCCGTCCCGCAAAACGCTTCCGAAGGTCGCGCTCAACATCTGCTCGTATGCCCATATGGCCCCGGAATCCGTGCAGCTGCTCATCATGAAGGGCACATCGGTTATGGCCGGGCGCATGGCCGGATGGGTGGCTCGCAACTGGTGCATCCGCACCGAAGCCGATCTTGATGAATACACGTATGACGTGGCCGGATGTGTGGGGCTTCTGCTTACCGACCTTTGGGCGTGGCACGACGGGACAGAAGCCCCGCGCGAAGATGCCGTGGCCTTCGGCCGCAGCCTGCAGGCGGTGAATATCATCCGCAACCGCGACGAGGACCGGCGGCGCGGAGTTGATTTTTTTCCCGACGGATGGGACTTCGCCCGCATGTGCGCATACATCCGCCGGCAGTTTGCCCGCGCCGACGCCTACATGGAACATCTGTCCGCCGGCCCTGCGCGCGATTTTTGCCAGATTCCATTGACATTGGCCAAAGCCACCCTTGAAGCCCTCGAATCCGGCCGCGAAAAACTTTCCCGTGAAGAAGTCGTTGCGCTGACGGAAAATCTGTAAATGATGATTAAGAAAATTCTGCTATCCGTATTTCTGGTTGGCGTCATCGGCATTGTCGGCCTGATCATTGTGATGGCCATCGCCGGGCGCGACATTCCTGAGCCGGATGTATCAGATCTCATGCCGGAGCGAACGGAGATTGCACCGGATCAAAACGCCTATACATATTTCATCGCGGCCACAAATTCGCTTTACTGGCCAACAAACAAAATCCTGGTGGTTGATTACCTTGACGGAAAATCCGCTGACAAATCTGTCATTCAAGACATCATCACTCGCAACGACGAAACCCTTCGACTCCTCGATGAGGGTATTGCGCGGGGCGCCTGCATCACCCCTGAGGTGACGGGATTCGACACCATGCTCCCGTATTTGACGCCCTGGCGCAATATGGGAAGATTACTGGCCCTCAAAACCAGGCATGCGCGCCATTCGAGAAACTTTAAGCAGGCGACCGGCACATGCATCTCTCTCTTGCGTTTTGGAAATCTGATTCAACGGGATGCGGGATGTCTTATCAATTACCTTGTTGGACTTTCTGTGCTGGATTTGGGCCTCACGCAGGCGCAGGATCTCGCACGGGACGAAGGCCTGTCGGGCGCTGATCTCAAAAGGCTTTCTGAAATCCTTGATGCTCTCGATCCGCTTGCCCGGGGGTTGATCAAGGCCATAAAGGTGGAATACAAAGTCGCGGATAAAACAATCGAAGAGTTTGCTCAGGGGAAATACGGCCTGAATGAACTGTTCTATCTAGGCGAAGGAAATCCCAAGCCCATCTTGAAAGGCAATCATATTCCCGGTTACTTCTTCCAACCCAACCGAACGAAGCGGGCCTTCGCTGATTTCTACCGCAACGTAATTTCCAACGCTTCGCAGCCCTACGGTGATATGAGCTGCGACATGGATATATTCGCCAGGGAAATGGAAGCTCATCTCGAGACAAGCGGGGCGACACTTCTGATGAGGCCCAATGCAGTTGGAAAAATCCTGTGCGCACTTATAACCCCGGCACTCAGAAGTGTTCTTGAACGAAAATGCCGAACAGAAAGCGGAGTCAACGCGACACGCATTATCGCGGCCCTCAACGCGCACCAGAAAAGAGAAGGGGTTATGCCCGCTGATCTTCAGGCTCTGGTTCCGGAATATCTGCCGTCCGTGCCCGTTGATCCGTTTGATGGAAAACCGATGCGCTATTCCGCCGCGAATGGCATTGTTTATTCGGTTGGCAGCGATCTCATGGACTCCGGCGGGTCAACCAATCTTCCCGCAGGCGAAACCTGCAGCGATCCGGCAAAACAGCGATGGGAAGCCGAAGACGCCGTCTTCGAATTACACTCTCCCTCTGTAAAATCGGAATAGAACTTGCGCAAGGGGCGGCCTGTCGTGTTGAATGGCAGGCGCAATATGAAACGAAAATTTCCAGCATGGTGTCTGATCTTTTTCGTGGCCATAATCTCCAGCCGTGCACAAGTGCTGATTGATAACCCCTCCATGGTCTATCGAGAAAACATCTATCGCATGCTGGAGTTCCCCGAGGATTTCGCCGCCGACAAGGGTCTTCAAAGTTTGAAGGAAGACGATTTTGAGGGGTTCACCAACACCGTTCAGAACTTGAAACAGGCAAAAAGCCCAGCCCTGGAGGGACTCCCGTATTTGCACATGGCCATAGCCCTGGGCAATGAAGATATTGCAACTTACCTGCTCGATCTGGGTGTTGATCCCAATGAATCTGCGCCCGTGGAGACCGACGAACCGGCGGCTGTCCTGACCGCGCTGCACGTGGCGCTGCTGGTGAACCATCCGCACATGGCAAAACTGCTGCTGCAGCGCGGCGCCGACCCGAACCTCAAGGCCCTTGGCGTGATTCCTTCCGCTTTTCTGGCCGCAGGCGTGGGATCCACAAATCTGCTCGAAATGCTGCTGGCGCACGGGGCGGATATTCACGCGCACTTTCTGAACAGTTCGCCCCTGCATGTCGCCGCCGTCCGCAACGATGAGGCCGTGACCGACTGGCTTCTTCAGCACGGGGCCGATGCAAACGCCGCCACAGACTCCGGAGTCACGGCTCTGCACATTGCGGCGGATGAGGATCATATCAACATCGCGCGGATGCTGATAGAAAAGGGCGCCGATGTGAATAAGCAAAGCCGCAACGGAGCCACCCCGCTCATGAGGGCCGCGCTGTACAATGGCGTATCCGTCGCCGAGGTTTTGCTTGAACACGGCTGCCTTGTAAATCTGCTGGACCAATGGGGCAGAACCGCGGCGGCCTGCGCTGCCGCGGCCGGCAATGTAGAAATGCTGGATCTGCTGGCCGACCACGGAGCGGATCTGCTGGCGCTGAACGACACCGGGCACACGCTGGTGCATTTCGCAGGCGAGTCGGACCAGAGCAACGCTGTCGCCTGGTGCGCCCGGCGCGGGCTGGACCTGAACGTCCGCACTCCGTTTGGAACCACCGCGCTCTATCAGTCCATTCTCGACGATGCCACAAACAGCTTTGACGCCTTGTTGAGCCTGGGCGCGGACAGTTCCATCGGCATTACGAACGGATGGACACCCGTTCACAGCGCAGCCAGGAAGCCAAACGACTATTTCATCCGCCGCCTGCTGGAAACGGGCGCCGACATGGAGCAGCGGGGGCCCAGAGGAGAAACCCCGCTCATAACGGCTGTGCAGGCGGGCGTCACCAATGTGGTTCTGCTTCTGCTGGACGCCGGGGCCAACATCGAGGCGACAAACGATTACAAGTTTAACGCGCTGGATTTCGCGCTGGCCGAAAAAAATCCTGCGATGTTCCGGCTTCTGCTGGATCGCGGTGCAAGTCCCAATGCAAGAGGTTCTTCAAACGACTGGCCGGTCATCATGTCCGTGGCATGGGCCGGAAACGAAGAAATGCTCCGTGACCTGCTGGAATACGGCGCCGATCCGAACCTGACTCCGCCATCGGGTCAATCCGCTCTGTTTGTAGCCCTGCGGCGCGGACATAACAATATCATGCACACCCTGCTGAAGGCGGGCGCTGATCCGGGCCAGCGGCTCGTGGACGGAATGTCTCCCTGGCATCTGGCGGTTATACGCGGGCTCACCAATGAGGCGGCCCTGCTTGCGTCATACATGACGCCCGAAGAACTGGCACCGACCAATCGGGTTCGGGTCTTCTTCGATCTCGACGCGCCGATGGCGAAGACGGTGTCCGTGGTCGGCGTGTTCAACGAATGGGATCCGACGGCTCATCCCTTGACGCGGCGGGAGGATGACGGCTGGTGGTACATCGAGCTCGATTTTTTCCCGCAGAATTACACATACAAATTTTATGTGGACGGGGGCTGGATCACGGATCCGCTGAATCCCAGGATATCCATGGATACGAACCTCCGTACCGATAATTCGGTCACCCATGCAACCAATCGGCTGGCCAGTTGCAGGCCGCAGCGCGCGCCCTCACGGGCGGATGCGCTAAGAATGGTTGAATTCGTCTATCATGACCGCGGCGCGCGGTCCGTTGCCGTTGCCGGAGAGTTCAACGGATGGAACACCTCTGCGCTTCCCATGGCGCCCCGGCAGGCCGGAATCTGGTCCGTCTCCACGCAATTGGCCCCGGGCACATACGGTTACAAGTTCATCGTGGACGGTCAATGGATCATGGATCCGAGCAACACGCTCACCAAAGTCGTGGGCGACGTCTCAAATTCAATGCTCGTTGTGGAGTCTGAACCGGCTTTCTAAATATTGCGGCCCAATGGTCGTTAATGTCTGATTAATCGAGTTCTTTGCCCGTTATTTGATTTTTTAGGATGTTTTGGGGCATTTTTAGGCATTTATTGATCATTTTTGACGATTTTAGGGCGGTTTTTGGTGTTTTTGAAGAGTTTTTCAGCGACAACGCTGTGCTGCGAGTCTAAAGTTCCACAACAAAGAGGTCGCGGCCCCGTTTCCAAAGGATATGAAGATTGAATTCTGAAAACAGAAATACTAGTGATGAAATTATTCTGTTTCCCAAAACCGACTGGCATGCAGCCGGACTTTCCGCATTTATCGTTTTGATGATCTACTTCCTCACGCTCGCACCCAGCGTCACACTCGAACAGTCCGGCGCTTTTGTTGTCGCTGGCGAACATCTCGGCATCGGGCGAGTACCCGGCTATCCGCTCTGGCATCTGCTGGCCCGGTTTTTCATTTTTGTTTTCGGGTTTGTAAAATATCACGGACAACCCAATCCCGCGTGGGGCACGAATTTCATGTCGGCATTTTTTGGAGCTCTGTCCTGCGGCCTGGTCGCATTGCTTGTGGCCCGCACCTGCCGCGCCATCATCCCTTCGAAAAATAATTGCTCAATCTGCGCAGCCATGGCCGCAAGCCTGCTGTTTGCATTAAGCCCCGCCATGTGGTCGCAATCGGTCATAACGGAAACGCACACCCTCACGCTGTTCTGCATTCTTCTGTTTCTGGTTTCTTCGCTCGCATGGCTGACCGCACAGAGCCGCTTCACCGCCTATGGACTTGCAGCGGCCTTCGCGCTCGGCATCGCCCAGTCGCATTTTGTAATTCTCCTTGTTCCTCCACTGCTCCTCGCCCTGCTTCTTGCCCGGCCGCGGCTGTGCCGCGTGTTCTGCATCGCCGCCGCATTCCTGTGGATTCTCCCTTTCGTCCTGTTCAACATGGATCTGGCAAAATCATGGCTGATCGCGGCGCTGGCATTGTCGGGTTTCATCGGCATTGCGTGGCCCCTGCGTCTCTCGTCCTTCGGTAAAACCGCGCTTGGAATGATCTTCATCATCTCAGCCGGCATGCTGTTCTATGCTTATCTTCCTCTGGCCTCGCTTGGGAATCCACCCATGCAGTTTGGTTACGCTCAGACGTGGGAGGGTTTCGTGCATGTCATCACACGCGGACAGTATGAGCGCATCGGTTTGGCAAATGTGTTCTCGCTTCAATTTCTCGGCCAGCTTGGTATGTATATTCGTCTTCTCTCTCAGCAATATTTTCTGCCTTTTCTGCTCATCGGTTTTCTGCCCCTGCTTCGGATCTCCCGATTCCGCGGCATTTGGCTGAAGTGGTGGAGCGTGTGCCTCCTCGCATACTTCATGCTCAGCGCGGTGGCCATGATGGGCGCCAATCCCCGGGGCGACGTTCTAACTCTTTTCGCTGTCAGAGTGCTCTTCATCCCCAGCTTCGCCATCTGGGGAATTTTTTCCGGCATCGGACTCGCTATGGTTCTCGACTGGATCGGCGGGAAAATCATAATGTCTGACTGAATGAAAATGAGGTGTTCTTATGAAATTCGATCTCCCCATTAAAAATATTTACGAGCAGATTAAATCCGCGCCGCTGGATCCCGCCGTTGGAATCAGGGTGGTGCCATTAACGGGCGGCGACGACTTTTCGCTCTTTGCGGCGGAAATCGGCCCGAAGAAGCGGGTCGGGGCGCATTACCATGCCGCAGGCGGAGAAATATATCAGATCGTCGAAGGCAGCGGAACCATCCACATCGGCAAGCCCGCCGGTGCCGGCAAAACCGACTGGCTGACTGCGGCCGCCGTGAAAAAAGGCGACTGCTTCACCATTCAGGAGGGCGAAGTCCACCAGCTCGTCAACGATCAGGATGAACGGCTCATTGCGCTGTTCGGCTGCCCGAAATCGCATCTGTCCACCGACCGAACGATGGTCAAGGGCTTTGGAGATGCGTAGAAGATGAATTCTGGAGTCAGAATTCTGTATCATGGGGTTCTGCCGGAATTAGCGTGGAAAAAATGCGTGGCTGACTAGAATTGGGGTATGAAAGGCACCCACGGCATATTGACGTTATAACGCTGTGCTGTTATTGTGCTGTGATGATTCATGAGGTGACAAATGACTACATTGACCAAACGAGCCACTGTTTATCTTGAGCCGGCCCTGCATCGCGCCCTGCGGCTGAAGTCCATTGAGACATCTCGCTCCCTGTCGGATTTGCTCAACGACGCCGTGCGCGCAGAGCTGACTGAAGACGCTGAGGATCTCGAAATTTTCGACGCCCGGAAAAATGAACCGACGATGAAGTTCGAGGATTTCGTGAAGGAGCTCAAGCGCAATGGCAAGATATGAGATTATCCTGCGCAAGTCCGTGCGCAAAGATTTGGATTCAATCCCCAAACGTGATGTCCGGCGCATACTTGCCGATATAGCCGGCCTTGCTGACAATCCGCGTCCTCCGCAAAGCCTCAAGCTGTCCGGATCGGAGAAATACCGGTTGCGGCGCGGTGTTTACCGGATCCTTTATGAAATCCAGGATGAAATACTTATCGTCTGTGTCGTGAAAGTTGGACACCGGCGCGAGGTGTATCGCCAGTGAATTGTACCACCGGAGAAAGATATCCGAAATTCACTAGCAGTATGAAGGGCAAGAAGCCAGTGGTGTAAATAACCGTCCTTCAGACTGCATACCTTTGGACTATGGACGAGAATATAAAGACAGGTCTTATGCATGAGTTAAGAATCGCAGGCGGGGTGGTGCACGATGTCCCTGCGGACTTGAGAAAGGCCCTGATTGCGGACAGGGGGGCGCGGGCGTTGTGGGAGGCGTTGACTCCGCTGGCCCGCAATGAATGGATTTGCTGGGTTGAGGCCGCAAAGAAAGAAGAAACCCGCCTCAGACGAATAGAACGGGTGCGCGCGGAGCTCAAAGCAGGAAAACGCAGGCCGTGCTGCTGGCCGGGCTGCACGCATCGGGAAAAGGGACACAAGATCCCCTGTTAATCATATAGGACTTATTTAGTCCTATATTACATGTTATATTCTGAACTTTCTTCCTTCAGCCTTCGGTCTAAACGCCTTCAGCCTGATTTTCTCCCATCTTCCGCTTGCCCGCGCCCACCCATCCCGCTAGAATGCGGATCAGCGAATCAAGGAGACCATATTGCGGAAAGGGACAGAAAACTCTCTATCGCGCGAATTCGAGTGAACACAAAAAAGCAAAAGCGCTGTAAACCGAATCTCCGGCACTGAGGCTATGTTATATGTTCGAAGATAGACAGAATCACTTGAACGGCCCTCAGAATGAAAAAGACGATTGACGACATAACAACACACCCTCCGGTGGCGACAAAGAAGCGGACAAGTTACGAGAACTTTGCCGCGGAATGCCCATCGTGTGGTCAGGAGAGTGTATTCAATCGCGCATCCGATCTCTGTACCTTTGAGCCCATTGCCGGCCGAGACGTTATCTGTGCCAGCGCGTCGTGCGGGAAACCATTCCGCATCATTGGCGACACGGTCAACTGTGCTCATGAGATGCTGGTTTATGACGCCTACGACCTGTTCCGTCAGAAGCGTTACATGAATTGCATACTCACCCTTGCCACGGCCTATGAGGTGTTCTTTAGCCTCTTCATGCGGGTGAATCTCCTCTACAGACCTTTCGGCGCGGATGACGAACCCGACCTCCATACCTTCAATCGACTGTCACGAGAGTTGCATGGCAAGATTAAGGATCACACCTTTGGACCCATGAGGGCACTATTTCTTTGGCAACTTGCTACGCAGATTCCACCAGAGAATCTTGTGGAGGCAGAGGTCGTGATTGCAGCCCTGCCGAAGAAGCCGAAGGAGCCTGCCGATGAAGTGCTTGAAGCAATCGGGAATTCGAAGCTGGTGCCTTTGCTGAAGGCCATTAAGCACGCTACGGTGAACACTCTCAGAAATGAAGTCGTCCATAAACGAGCTTATAGGCCAAAGCGCGGCGAGACGAAGGAAGCAATGGATACTGCGCGTTCAACATTGCTTCATTTGTCCTACCTGCTCGATTTGCACGATAATGTGAACATGTACAGGATGGCTAGTAGCCGAACATACGGATACCATCGCATTCGGAGAAGGAAATGAAAACGCGCCATCAGTTAACTCAATCTCGACTCAACGTTGTGACTCAGCGGACACGAGACATCTATACGTCCATAGGATTTCTTTCAACCAACTTCTCGGGGCTGGAAGCCGAGGTTCAAGACCTTCTGGCCACATTGATCAACAGCGCAGATTCCGACTTACCGAAACACGAACTGGCGCAACTCTCATTGAAGCAGTGTCTTGATGAACTTAGCAACACGACAAAAGGCATGACCCGTGATGAATCACTCCTTGCCAGAGTCAGTTGTCTGTGCAAACGCATTGCTGCCGTGGCAACAAAGCGCAACGATGTCATGCACTCATCTTGGATCGCCTATGAATCAGGCGGTGTTGGCCAGCATCGCGCCAGACTGAAGGGTCATAAGGCCAACGAATATGAGTTCCATTTTGAGAGCCCGACGTCGCTACTGGATAGCCTTGCAGATGAGATTCTGGATCTGATATATGACATTGCGCGATTGGAAGACGATCTTATTGCGGAAACTTCTTCCGTACTGACGAAAAGCCAAGAACTCAAGACGGAATGAATGCGGCGTTCACTTTGTGCTCATTTGGGAATAGGAAACAATGGAAACATTTTTTACAGTTATGCTCGGAAGCGGTATTGGTGCCGCTATCGTTACGGCCCTGATTGAGTTGTGGCGTGCGACTCGCGAAAAGAAAACTGAGCTACTTCAGCAGCAACTGTCTGGCCTCTATGGGCCTCTGTACTATTTCACGAGTCAAAACCAAGCACTATTTGATCTATATCAGAAGTATCATGAGGGATATGATAAGAAGTTCGCTAATGAAATATGCGCGGATTTTGCACATGCCGAGATGCATAAGGCTGCCGAATCGTATCTTCAAGCGGCAAACGCATACATCGATCAGGTAGTCAAAAACGATCAAGAGGTGATGGAGTTACTGAAACAAGGGTGGCAACACATTGACGCGGACGACGTCGCGATATTCTCGGAATTTCAAATTGATTACATGAGGCTTCTCCGGTCAAAGCAGGAAGATGTGCATACAATCCTTGTCGTACATGAACATATCGGCAATATCTCATTCATGCGTCCGGAAATGATCAAACGCGTGAAGGACAAATTTGAAAATAAGCGCAGTCAGATTGAAAGGCTAAATTCGTTCTTTGGAATGAACATCCCCAACAATCCCATCACTTTTATGCGGTGAAGGCGACGCGGAACCAGTGCTCCGCCAAACATTTGGCTGGCGATAGCATACCGCGCCTGCTAAGCTCTAGGTAAAGTTGGTTAGTGATGATTCTGTGAAAGACTCGAGGAGCGCAAAATGGCAGATGCTACAAGCACAACTCAATGGGGCCCTTGGATTATCTCAGGTCTTGCGTTAGCCCAAGTCTGGGTCATCGGACTATTGAAAAAGCTCAGGAAACCACACGTGGACCTATATGAATCCGGCAATGTTGAAGTCGGCTATTCCGGTTTTGGACCAACCATCGGTCTAATGGGAACCATGCGCGGTCTGCACAAAGATGTCTTTATTCAACGGATCACAGCAACGCTCACTAAACTGAAAGACAAGTCGGTCCACACATTCAACTGGAGGGCCTTTCGTCCAAACACGTTTTCTCTCAATCCGGCTGAACCCCCGCGATTTGAAGTGGCCGCCAGTTTCCTTCTTTCATGCAATAATCCATTCAAATACAACATCTTCTTCGTTGACGAGTCATTCACGGCGGAGATCGCCCCAAAGGTCGGCGAGGTCTCGAAGAGCTGGCTCGACTTCCGAACGACACGACTGCGCGAACTAAAGAATCAGTATGAAGACAATTTTAAACTGCTTCTCGGCAATCCAATGCTTGATCAGACACTCTACGACGAATTTTTTAAAAGCGGAACTCTTACAAACGCATTCACAATTCTTGAGCGTGCATGCTACTGGGAACCGGCAGACTACACGCTGTCGGTCCATGTTGAAGCCGCCAAACCCAACCGCATCTTCACAAAGGAAATCTCATTCTTTCTTTCGGAAGACGACGTCAAACTTCTTCACCTTAACACCATCGCAATTCTTCGCACGTTATGTGGATTCAACGCCCAGTTCAATTTCGCATCACCTGAATACAAGAAATAATAGGGTCGGATGTCTCGGGTCTTGAAGTTGAACAGATCGGACGGAGGGTGGCTACTGCTGCGCCCGTATGATCGTATATCAATGGGGGAACACGGGGAAAACAAATGGAACGTGAATTTCCGTGGGAAGACTCCCTGCTTTTTACCTGCCTCTCATGAAGCATGATGGATATGATCGGCATATATAAGCCCAACGGCCGTCCTCTCTTTGTCCCTTGCCACAATCCGCCTGTTACGCTAAAATCCCCCGATAGTAGAGCAAAAAATAAAACTTTAGACATTGAGTAAACAAATCACATGCTAATAACCGCCACAGAGCATCATATTGACTACCTTCCTTCTTCGGTTGCCAGTTTGGAAAACGCGCAGACCGATATTCCTCGTATCGCAAAAGACAAAAAGCTTCTGGCAGAGATAGAAGCTGCCGTACAGAAAATCCCCACCGAACATATATTGATACAAGAAGACGCCAGAAAGTTGTCTTTCATTGAGGATGAATCTGTTCATCTCGTAGTCACGTCACCCCCATACTGGAACTTGAAGAAATATCGGGATCACGAAGATCAGCTTGGGGATATTGAAGATTATGAAATGTTTCTTAAGGAACTAGATAAGGTTTGGGCACATTGTTATCGAGCTTTAGTTCCAGGTGGTCGACTAATTTGTGTCGTTGGTGATGTATGCCTATCACGGAAAAAGAACGACGGGCGGCATACCGTTGTTCCTCTTCATGCCTCCATTCAAGAACATTGCCGCAAAATCGGATATGACAATTTAGCCCCTATTATATGGTACAAGATTTCAAATGCTGTTTATGAAGCCTCTGGAAATGGAGCGGGCTTCTTGGGAAAACCATATGAGCCTAATTCGGTTATAAAAAATGACATTGAATTCATTCTTATGGAGCGCAAGCCGGGCGGTTATCGAAAACCGACTATTGCGACTCGCGTGTTGTCGATCATCTCCAATGAACACCACAAAATATGGTTTCAATCAATTTGGTCTGGTGTCACTGGCGCATCAACGCGAAAACACCCCGCACCGTATCCCGAAGAACTTGTAGAGCGGTTGGTTCGGATGTTTTCTTTCGTGGGTGATATTGTATTAGACCCCTTCATGGGAACCGGTACCACCACGGTTGTAGCCTCAAGATGGGGGCGCAACTCAATCGGTGTTGAAATTGATCCCCATTATTTTGAAATGGCAGAAAAACGAATCAGGCATGAGACCGCGACTTTGTTTTCCCATGCACATATAGAAACCATGCACAAAGGAAAATAGGCAATGAGCTATGACGATCTGGTTGCAAAGGCCGTTCGACATTTTTGGAAAGTAAGAAAACAACAGGGTAAAGACCAAGGATCAACCACCGGGAAAAAAGATACGGGGAATCGCGGTGCGGTAACCGGCGGGAAACATCTCGACGGCTTTATCAAGCTATTGCGGCGAATTCTTTCGGAGGCAGGGCTTCCGGACACCACGATACATACCAAATCAACAACTTTGCCCGGCTATTTTAGACCCACCAAGAATTGGGATCTGGTGGTTGTCGTTGACGATATGCTTTTGGCGTCCATCGAATTCAAGGCTCATATTGGCCCATCATTTGGCAACAATTTCAATAATCGCGTCGAGGAAGCGCTTGGCAATTCAACAGATCTTCTTACGGCATATCGTGAAGGCAAGTTCAAACCGTCGCAACGGCCGTGGCTCGGTTGGTTGATGTTGTTGGAAGACACCAAGAAATCGACGTTGCCGGTTCGTGTGGATGAACCCCATTTCGATGTGTTCCCTGAATTCAAGAATACTTCGTATGCGAAACGCTATGAGCTTTTCTGCGAGCGCCTGATGAGGGAATGCTTGTATGATGGAACGTGCCTAATACTGTCCAATAAATCTGGCGGTCTCAAGGGAATATTTAAGGAACCAAACCCAGAATTTGGCTTCGCAACGTTTGCGACTTCTTTAAGCGCTCATGCAATGTCCTATGCCAAGTTGCGTAAAGAGAGAGATAAGCCAAAAAATAGGCGGCGGAAAGGTAAGAAAACCTGCAACGGATATTGCGCTGGTCCCCATTAATGCCACCAGTTGCTCTTTTGGATTCAGTCGGTGTCAATGCTTGCACGGTTGGCCTGAGATTGCTGGTCCATTCTCGGAATGCGGTAGTTTCTTTCGTTCTTCCTGAATACGGCGCCGGTCTGCTTGAAGTGGAATGGAACTTTTTTTGCGAGGCACTGGCGGCGGAGGTCAAGCACCCAGTCATAGTCGCATACGCGCGCGCTGCGTCCGCTTTCGCCGCCGACGATGACTTGTGAAATGGACGGATCAAGATACTGCTCCAGTTCGATGCGCTCCAGAAGCGGCTCGCAGATGATGAAGCGGTTTTGAATCGGCGCGGCCAGAAATACCGGAAGCCGGATATCGGCCTGCTGCTGATTTTCCACGGTGCATCCGATGGTGACGTTTTTGTATCCTTCACCCCAGTCGGCAGGCAGGCAGTTTGCAAAACGCAGGATGCGCTTGGTGATGATGCTGAAATGCAGATCCGACCGGATGCGGATCATATTCCAGGCTTCATCTCGCCAGGCATCCGCTTCGTCCAGAAAGAAGTCGGATGTGAAACAGGTGAAGACATCGCTTCCGGGCGGAATTTTGTATTCGCCGTTCCGCATGCGTTTCAGGGGCAGGGCGAAGGTGGAGGTTTTGGTTACGGCCGAGGCGTCCTTGCCGATGGATTCATCCCGGCGATAGACATAGCAGTTCCGGCAGCCCTCCGATATTTTTCGGCATCCGTGCCATGGATTCCATTCCTGCATTTCACGCACTCCAAAATTCAAATTTTCTGTTTTTCTTCAAAAAATGCCGTTTTTAGGCCAAAATTGACGATTTTTGAGCATTTTTAGCCGTTTTTTAAGCATTTTTGGCCACTTTTAACGATTTTCGGGCGGAAAAACGGCGGCGACGAGTTTTTCGATGGCGGACCAGTATTCTCCTCCAGCGTGCCAGCCAGCCTCGTTGTGGCCGCCGGTCAGCTCGCAGAACGTTCTCGGCTCGTTCGCGGCCTCGAATATGCGACGGCCATGATCGTACGGCATCAGGTCATCGGTGCGGCTGTGCGCCACGATGACCGGAATTTCTATTTTTGGCATTTTGGATGCCGTGTCGTATTTCGCGCTGAGCAATGCGGCGGGCAGAACCGGATACATCACGCGCGCCATGTCGGGCACGCTTGTGAACGAGCTCTCGACGATGATGCCCCGGCACGGCTTGTCGAGCGCGAGCTGCGCGGCCACGGCGCCGCCGAGCGACTGTCCGTGCAGGATCACCGGAGGATTTTCCGCATCGTCATATTTTGCGCGAACCACTTCGTAGGCCGCGCGCGCATCGCGATAGAGGCCTTTTTCACGCGGAAATCCTTTGCTCAATCCATAGCCGCGGTAATCAAACAAAAACACATTCAGCTTCAGCCGGTTCAGGTCGGCCGCGATCCAGACGCGACTGCTGATGTTGCCCGCGTTTCCGTGGAGATGGATCACCGTTCCGCGCGCCTCGGGGTGGGGGATCCACCAGCCGTGAAGCTTCGCGCCGTCCTCGGCCATGAAATAGATCTCTTCATATTCAAGGCCCGCCGAGGCGGGCGTCGCATCCATTTTATGATCCGGATAATAGAGGTTCTTCCATTCGAACCAGCGGAAGCACAGCCACGCGCCCGCCAGCAAAGCCGCAACGGATCCGATTTTTTTCAGGATGATCATGGCGCAATCGTCTTTCTGAGCGGGCACAGATATTCATAGCCCGTCCGGGTCACCACCACGGTGTCCTCGATGCGCACGCCGCCGGCATCGCGGTAGTAGAGCCCAGGCTCAATGGTGATGACATTCCCCGCCCTCAATATATTTTCCGCCGTCGAAACGGAAGGTGCCTCGTGAATCGCAAGGCCAACGCCGTGGCCGGTGCCGTGGATGAATCCCTGCGGAAATCCGTCCATAATCACTGTTTGAAATCCATGCCGGGCAAACGTTTCGTGAACAGCCGCGTGAATATCACTGGCTCGAACGCCGGCGCGCACGCGGCTGAGCGCATCCGCCTGCGCGGCCTTCACCGCACGGTGCATCGCGGCCACTTTCGCGGAAGGTTTGCCCTTCACAACGGTGCGCGTAAGATCGCCGAAATACCCGTGGACCTTGTGCTTCGGAAATATATCAATCACAATCGGCTCGTTTGCGCACAGCGGACCGCTGCCGTGCCCGTGCGGGTCGGCCGACTGTTTGCCGCACGCGGCAATCGTTGATTCCGTTGCGCAGTTGTCTTCCAGCAGAACCTTGTCTATGAACCGCTGCAGGTCCTCCGAGGTGATGACTTTCCTGCCTTCGCACAGAAGGCCCCTGCTGTTCACGGAAGCATTGCGAATTCTTTTGCACGCCGCGCTCATCGCCCTGACGGCGGCGCACTGCGCTTCGCGGAGGCATTTGATTTCTTTCGCGGTTTTCACGGCGCGCTGCGGAAAGACAGGGCCTTCAATAACTTCACAACGTATTTTTTCCTTCTGCAGTTTTAATGCGATGCCCGCCGAAAAATCCCACGGCACGCGCACGCGGTGAAGTCTATTGGCTTTCAGGAGTGCAATCGCCCACCCAACCACATCGCGTTTTTTCGCGGGATCCAAACGAAGGCTTTCGGGCGTGTGGATTTTCAGTCCGGATGTTTCGCGCACGGCGCGGCCGTATTCGAGCGCGGATACCACCAGATGAATATTTTTTCCGGAGCAGAGAACAACGACGGGGTCGGGCGCGGAGAATCCGGTGATGTAGCGGACATCGGGATTTGCGGAGGGTGACGCAACGAGCAGGATTGGGTCTGTCAATAACTTTTTCACAGCCGCATCCTAAAATATATTTCAGAAAAATACAGCAAAAACGGGACTGGGCGGCCTAACCGCTTGTCCGGAAAAGATTTCAACAGAGATGGCCTAAACAGCCCCTACATCTTGGGGCTGTTGAAAATATTTCAACCATTTATGGTATCCTGCGTTTTTTTCATGGTTATTAACAGATTTCCCCTTGTGCGGTTTTTTTTATTAACCTAGTTTTGCGGCACACAGATGAATTGAATCGTTGCGGAAGCCGCCACGATGAACGGAACGTGCTCTGCTTGAAGGCCGGATACGCAGCCGGCCTGTAAGTGGAAACACTTAACGATGGAATGATACGCAGCATTCCGCCGGGAAGGATTTTCATGGAGGCAGTCTTGATGTTCCGCGGAAGCGGCTCTGCAGCATAAATTTTGGGTAAACATGAAAAAGTCAGCAGCAGCGTCATTGTGGAGCAAGGCGGGCCGGCACCTGAGCCAGGTTCTCTCGAAGGATGTCTATGACCGTTGGATCGCACTGATCGAGCCGGAGAGCCTCGAGGGGAGCGTCCTCACACTCGAAGTCGCCAACAATTTTTATCTCACGTGGCTGGAAGACAACTATCTCTCGCTGATGCAGGACGCCGTGCGGTCGGTCTGCGGCGAGGAGATCACCATCCGCCTCCAGGTGAACCAGAGCGTGCCCGCTCCGGCCGCTCCTGAAGAGTTGCAGCCGCGCAAGGCCGCGCCGGCGCCCGTCCGGAAAACTTTGTCGGACGTTCCCCTGAACGAGAAATACACCTTCGAGAGCTTTGTGGTCGGCCCGTCGAACCAGTTCGCGCACGCGGCGGCGATGGCCGTGGCGCAGTCTCCGGGCAAGGCCTATAATCCGCTGTTCATCTACGGGGGTTCCGGGCTCGGCAAGACCCACTTGATGCAGGCGATCGGGCATTCCGTTCTCGCGAACAGCCGCCACTCGGTGACGTATCTCACCTGCGAGGTTTTCCTGAATGAATACATTGACGCGCTTCAGCGCGGATCCGTGGTCGCGTTCCGGAAGAAATACCGGAGCACCGACGCGCTGCTGATTGACGACATCCACTTCCTCGCGGGCAAGGAGCGCATGCAGGAGGAGTTCTTCCACACCTTCAACGCGCTGTTCGACCACCACAAGCAGATTGTGCTCACCAGCGACCGGCCGGCCAGCGAGATACAGGGCCTTGAGCACCGGCTGGTGTCGCGGTTCGAATGGGGACTGGTCACGGACCTTGAAACGCCGGACATGGAAACGCGAATCGCGATCCTGCGCAAGAAGCAGGAACTCTTCAACATCACGCTCCCGCCGGAGGTGCTGTCCTACATTGCCCAGCGCGTGCGGTCCAACATCCGGCGGCTGGAGGGCGCGCTGATCCGCGCGGCCTCCTACACATCGCTCACGGGGCAGGAACTCACGATGGACAACCTGGAGCGGCTGCTCCGGGCCGTGCTGGACGAGGAAGCCCAGGAAACGCTCAGCATGGACGTGATCCAGCGGCGGGTGGCGGAACACTACAAGATCAGCTACGAAGACATGATCAGCAAGCGCCGGCCGGCGGCAATCGCCTTCCCGCGGCAGGTGGCCATGTACCTCTGCCGGACGCTTACCGACCATTCACTCCCGGCCATCGGAAGCGCGTTCGGACGGAACCATGCGACGGTGCTGCACGCCTGCCGGCTGCTCACGTCGAAAATCCAGAGCGACCCGGATATCCGGCAGACCATTTCGGTATTGAACGACCAGCTCGAAAACAAAGAATAGAGGGCTGTGGACAGGCTGATGATAATATGTTGAAAAAATGCGTGTCATTCACAGGCGGCGGTTTTATCATCACGTGCCATAAGTTAGCCGCCGGTTATGATGCCGGTTGTCAACAGGAGAAAAGCAGGGAAAAGGCCGCAAAAGGGCGGCGAAAAGATGTTGTTATATTTGTGCACAGCCCATAATAATAGGAATATTTAAATATATATATATTCTATTATTACCTGGATGTGAGTAACTGGAGAAAATGGGAATGAAACTCAAAGTTGAAAAAGCCGCAGTGGTTGACGGGCTTCAGAAAGTTCTTTCGATCGTCAGCGCGCGTTCCACCCTGCCTATTCTTTCCAATATCCTTTTGCAGGCGGATGACGGCAAGCTGACCCTGACCTCGACCGACCTTGAAGTCAGCGTCAAGACTTCTGTGGCCGCGCAGGTTTCCAAAAAGGGCGGAACCACGCTTCCGGCGCGCCGGCTTTCCAGCATCATACGCGAACTGCCCAGCCATGAAATCGAAGTCGTCATCGAGGACAAGGACACCGCCGTTATCCAGGCCGGAGCATCCTTCTTCAAGCTGCGCGGCACCAGCGAGGATGATTTCCCGCCGCTGCCGAAGTTTGAGGGCAGCCGCGCCTACACGATGAAGCAGGGAGTTTTCAAGGACATGCTCATCAAGACCGCCTATGCGTCCTCGTCCGACGAGACCCGCTACATTCTCAACGGCGTGCTGCTGAGTTTCCGCGACGAGAAGCTTACCGTGGTGGCCACCGACGGCCGCCGCCTGGCCCTGGTGGAGCAGGAAGTCGAGTTCCCGAAGGGCTCCGAGGGCGACCTCGTGATTCCGTCCAAGACCGTCGGCGAACTGGTTCGCACGCTTCAGGATGAGGGCAGCATCAAGATTCAGGCTTCCGCCAACCAGGTGGCGTTCGAGTTCGGCGACATGCTGATCATCTCCAAGCTCATCGAGGGCGCGTTCCCGAACTTCCGGCAGGTCATCCCGTCGCAGTCCGAGCAGCGCGTGACCATCGAGCGCGAGTCGCTGATGAGCGCGGTGCGCCGCGTGGCGCTGCTGGCCAGCGAGCAGGCGAACACCGTCAAGCTGACCTTCACGAACAACCGCCTTGAAATCACGGCCGAGACCCCCGATGTGGGCGAGGCCCGCGAATCGGTTCCGGTGAAATTCTCCGGAAAGGAAATTTCCGTGGCTTTCAATCCGGAATTCATCATCGCTCCGCTCAAGACCCTCGACAGCGACGAGATCTATTTTGAAGTGACCGACTCGCTGAGCCCGGGCGTGATCAAGAGCAACGTCCCGTTCCTTTACGTGCTGATGCCGATGCGGATCAGCTGAACTTTTGAAGAGATGGTTGCCCGACTAGGATTTGAACCTAGACAAACAGCTCCAGAGGCTGCTGTGCTACCGTTACACCATCGGGCAAGAAGGATCACAGGAATCTACGGATTTCTCCGCGTAAGTCAAAAATTTTCTTCGGGGCGCATGAAAATCCGCTACCCGATTCTGGTCGTTAAATCTTGATTTCTGCCCCCTTCGGGCTACACAATTCGGCACCAATGTCAGTTGAAAAAAAGAAAACACCGGATGTTCTGTTATGCCGGGCCGGAACCGGCGTGCGCAGGATTGCTGCCCTTGTTCTTCTGATCTTTTCTGTTACGGCATTTCCCGGAACCGCCCCGGCCCGCCGGCTTGAACAGGTGAATCTCCAGCTCAAGTTCCGCCACGGATTCCAGTTTGCCGGATACTATGCGGCGAAGATCAAGGGGTTCTATGAAAAGGAAGGCCTCGATGTGGTCATTCACGAGGCTGTTCGCGGAATCTATCCGGTGGATGTGGTCCTGTCCGGCGAAGCCGAGTACGGCGTAATGGCGGAGGAACTGCTGACCGAACGCGCGGCCGGAAAACCGGTGGTGGTCATGGGCGTGATCTATCAGCATTCGCCGTACATCCTCATGACAACGAAGGAAAGCGGCCTTCATTCTGTCGAAAAACTTGCCGGCAAGCGCGTGATGAAGTCAATCTCCCGCCCCACGCCCCAGCTTGACGCCATGTTCAAGAACGCGGGAGTTAACCTCGACGATGTCCATTTTCTTCCCAATACTTGGGATGTGGCTTCCCTGATCAGCGGCAAAACGGATGCGATGGATGCTTACATCACCGATGAACCGGATCTGCTCCGGCAGAAGGGCGTGGAGCCCTTTATCCTCCATCCCCGGAGATACGGCATAGATTTCTACGGCGACTGCCTGTTCACGACGGAGGAGGAGATTCACAACCACACCCGCCGAGCGCGCGCTTTTCACCGGGCTACGATCAAAGGCTGGGATTATGCCCTGGAGCATCCGGATGAGATGATCGAGTACATTCTCACTCTTCCTGGAATTCAGAAGAGGGGCATTACCCGCGAACATCTCATTTATGAGTTTGAGGAATCGCTGAAACTGATCCGTCCGGAGCTGATCAAAATCGGCGAAAGCAATCCGGCCCGCTGGGAGAAAATGGTTGAGACCTATATCGAACTCGGGCTGATTAAAGCCGATTTCAACCTCAACGGATTTATTTATGATCCCGGATATGAACCTCACTGGCACTGGCTGCATATTCTGCTGATCGTCACGGCATGCACGCTTGTCATGACCTTTCTGGCGATCCTCTGGAACCGGAAACTCCGCGAAACCGCGGCGCTCGCGGTCCGGCAGATGCGGGAGAGCGACCGCCGCTATCAGAGGCTTTTTCATGAAGCTGCGCAGGGGGTGCTGATTGCCGAGGTGAAAACAAAAAAACTCACCTATGCCAATCCGGCCTTTTGCCGGATGGTGGGCTATACAAAAAATGAATTAATTAAGCTCTCGGTGCAGGACATTCACCCTCCAGATCAGCTGGAATATGTCCTGTCGGAATTCAAGGCGCAAGTCGAGGGCGACAAATCTCTCGCTCACGAAATCCCGTTCCTGCGCAAGAATGGTTCGATTTTTTATGCGGATGTGACGGCCAGCACCATTGTTATTGACGGACGCGAGTCGAACGTTGGTTTTGTTGCGGACGCCACCGCCCGCATAGAGGCAAGCCGCGCGCTTCACCGTTCGCTGGATCTGAGCAACCGCATACGCCGGTTCATGGTGGAGATCAACGACTGCCGCACCGTGGATGATCTGCAGGCGCCGCTGCTGCAGGCCGCAATGGATATCTGTGGAATGGACTGCGGCGGGGTTTACATCGTCGAGAACGGCGAAGCGTGCCTCAGGCACATTGTCAATCTCCCGGAAGATTACATCCATCTTGTTGGCCGGATGCCGCTGTCCAATCCGCTACTGCAGAAGGCCATGGAAGCCCGAGAGCCTATGGTTGTGAACGAAGCATCCGAAGAGATTCGGAGCATGATTCTCTCCTTCGGGATCTGTCATGCATATTCGGTTCCGTTGTTTGTGGCCGGAAAGATTTTCGGGTTCCTGAACGTTGGAACCCACAAGAGCGAACCGCCCGATTCCACCGCCATTCACAACCTCGGGGTTCTGGTCATCGAAACGCAGTCGGTGATCCGGCGCATTGCCGATGAAGTGGTGCACGACCGGATGGCGATGGCGATTGAGCAGGCCGCCGAAAGCATTATCGTGTCTGACAAAGATCACCGGATCATTTACGTCAATCCCGCCTTTGAGAAGGTTACCGGTTATTCTCTCGAAGAAGTAATGGGCCGGCATCCGCGCATTCTGGATGCCGGACAGCAGGGTGCCGACTTCCACGAAGTGGTCGAGGAGCAGGTTGAAAAAGGGGAGACATGGACCGGACAGTTCATCAATAAAACAAAAGACGGCCGGATCATCATCGAGGATGCGAGCGTGAGCCCGGTCTTCGACCCGACGGGCACGATTATCAATTACGTAACCGTCAAGCGCGACATTACCCATGAAATAGAGATCGAGGAGCAGCTCCGGCACGCGCAGAAGATGGAAGCGGTCGGAAAACTTGCCGGCGGCATTGCGCATGACTTCAACAATCTTCTGCAGACCATCCTCGGCTATGCCGAGCTCATCATGAGAAGTCCGGCCGCTGATGCGCAGGTCCGGCAGGACATGGAAGAGGTTTATGGCGCCGCCGAGCGGGCCGCCGCGCTTACCCGCCAGCTGCTGACCTTCAGCCGGCGCCAGGTCGTGAAGCCGCAGAATGTGAACCTGAACGAACTGCTGGCCGACCTGATCAAGATTGTCCGCCGCGGAATCCGGCCCGACATCGAGCTCGACGTCATTTCCGGAGCGGATTTGTGGCCTGTGTATGCGGATCCCGGCCAGGTTGAGCAGGTGGTGATCAACCTGTGCTTCAACGCGCGCGACGCCATGCCCCGCGGAGGGAAGCTCATGGTTGAAACGGAAAACGCGGACATCACGAGGGAGTTCTGCCGGAATAACACCTGGGCTCGCGAAGGGAAATATGTCTGCCTCCGGGTGAAGGATACCGGGCACGGCATAGATGCCGAGACCATGAAGCGGATCTACGAGCCTTTCTTTTCCACCAAGGAAGCCGGCAAGGGAACCGGTCTTGGACTGTCAACAGTGTACGGCATTGTCCAGCAGCACAATGGCCTCATCCATGTCGAAAGTGAAGTGGGGAAAGGCACCACTTTCAGTATTTATTTCTGCATGGCGCGGAAAGAACCCCGGGCCGCGGAAGCGCCTGTCCCGGTTTCAGCCGCCGGCGGCAAGGAAACCATCCTGCTGGCGGAGGACGAACAGTCGGTTGTGGCGTATACCCGCCGCGTGCTCGAACAGGTCGGTTATACTGTTCTGACCGCGGCCACCGGGCTCGAAGCAGTTGATTTGTTCAACAGGCACCTGGCCCGGATAGACCTGGTCCTTATGGACATCGTCATGCCCGGCATCAACGGGACCGCCGCCCGCGAGGAAATGATTAAGATTCGCCCGGACATTCCCGTCCTCTTCATCAGCGGTTACAGCCACGGAGCCATCCGGACTGAACAGGTTGCGGCACAGAAAATACAGATTATCATGAAACCTTTCCGCGCAGCCGTCCTGCTTGCCAAGGTTCGCGAAATTCTGGACAGCCGCCCGGCCTGAAAAGTTCCAATCCCTGGAACTTCTGCCCGAAAAACTTCCAATGACTGGAACTTTTTGCGCGAAAACTTCCAGCCATTGGAAAAAAACGGAAACAGACGGATCACTCAAGCACAGGACAAAGCGATTTGATGCTGATGCTCATGAGCGTCAGGTCATCGTCCAGATGCACGCCTGCATGATATTGAAGTATGCGCGAGGCCAGCGTTTTCAGCGCGCCGCTGTCGCACGAGCCTGCACATGAATTGACCATGTCCAGCAGGCCCTGTTCGCCCAGTTGCACGCCGTTTGCGTTTCGCGCCTCGATGGATCCGTCGGTGTAGAGAAGGATGCGGTCGTTTTCCATGATGGGAATGGACTGCTCGCTGAAAACGGCGTCTTCACGAGCCCCCAGCGGAATACCCTTGCCCTGCAGCAGCGAGGCCACGCCGTTCCGGTGCAGGAAGGGCGGCGTGTGTCCCGCATTGACATAGGTCATCACGCCCCGGCCGCTATCAATCATCCCGTAGAATGCAGACGCGAATGATGACGCACCTGCCGTGATGGCTGAGAGCTTCCGGTTCACTTCCGCCATGAAGGCCGCGGGGTAGGCCAGCAGAGTTTTTTCCATCTCCAGCAGAGACCGGATTTGCATGGTGTACAGCGCAGCCGAGACCCCGTGTCCCATGACATCGGCGATCATTACGGCATACCGGTGATTATTTATGCGTTCCACGTGATAGAAGTCTCCGCTGACGAATTCCAGCGGCTGGAAGTGAATATTTGCGCTGATTTCATCTTCGTCTTTCAGTTCGCACTGCAGAATATTTTTCTGGATGGAGTGAGCCCGCTTCAGGTCGTTCATCAGCGGGCTTAGGTTCCGGAACGACTCAATGCCTCCGACAACATTCCCGTCCCCGTCCCGGACGGGCGCCACGGCGGTTTCAACCGGAATCCGTTCTCCATTTGCTGTTTGCGCGAATACAATGTCAGGAAGGATCCGGCTCTCGTTCAGCTCCATCGCGCGGTGAAGCGGGCACAGATGGCTTCCGCAAAGCCGGTTGCCGTGCATGTCCACATGAACCAGCACATTGTCGGAGCACGGCCGGCCTGTCACCTCTTCCCGCGTCCATCCCGTGATGGCTTCGGCAGATCGGTTCCAGAACAGAATATTCCTCTTCAAATCCGTTACGTACACGCCGTCTGACAGCGAATCCAGCAGCAGCGGGGCATTATCGGCGAAGGAAGCATGTTTGTTCATGATGGCCCTTTTCCGGGTCAAGATATGGCATTTGCCGGTTTCTGTATAGCCTGGCGTTTTGAATTTTCAAAACCCTGGAACTTCCGCCCTAAATACTTCCAGAGAAAGAAAGGGGTCAGTCCTTGCAACGTAGCAGGTTTCGAATTGACACCCCTTTGAGTCCATGAATAAATATGCTCAAAGATCATAGGCTATACGAAAAGGTTTGGATTATGCCAAGAAGTCCGAGAATTGAATTTCCGGGTGCGGTGTATCATGTCATCAGCCGGGGCAACAACCGTGACAGGATATTTGTCGAGGATGGGGACCGGGAGATGTTTCTGGATACGCTGCGCCAGGCTTGTGAGCGGGCCGGTTGGGCGGTGCACAGTTACGCCATGATGAACAATCATTATCATTTGCTTCTCGAAACGCCTCAAGCGAATCTGGTCGACGGGATGCAGTGGTTTCAGACTGCTTACACAGCCCGTTTCCATGCCCGGCATCATGCAAGCGGCCATCTTTTTCAGGGTCGTTACAAAGCGGTTATGGTGAGTTCCTCGGAGCCGGAATATTTTCGGAGGCTGAGTGATTACATTCACCTGAATCCTTTGCGCGGCGGGCTGCTGAAAGGGTCGAGGTTCCAACTGGAGGATTACCCGTGGAGCAGTTATCCATGCATGATCGGGGTCATGCCGTGCCCCAAGTGGCTACAGACCACCCGTGTGCTTAAAAGTCATCACATGACGGCGAAAAAATACCGCCGGTACATGGAGCGGAAGATCAAAGATCTCCGGAGAGAGCCGAATGAATATATCGAGGAATGGGAAGAACTCAGAAGAGGTTGGTATCTGGGTGATGAGGACTTCCGCCGCGATATGCTCGATCGGATAGACAGGAAGCTCGGAACGGTTAAGAGGGAATCTTATGCTGGCGCAGCGATGATTGCGCACAATGAGCAGGAAGCCTCGCTCCTGCTGGTTAAGGGCCTGGCCGCGCTGGAAACCGATGTCAGGGAAATGAAGGCTTTGAACAAGACGGATTTGCGGAAACAAGCATTGGCATGGCTGCTTCGCTCATCAACCCTGGTATCCGGGGAGTGGATTTGCCGGGAGCTTGGTATGGGTCACCGGAGCAATATCAGCCGTGCCGTGAGGCGGTTAGAACAGGCCGGTCACCGATCTGAGAAAGAAATTCGAAAAATCATGCTACATTGCAAGGACTGACCCCTTTATGGTGAAGTCAGGTATTGGCAAGCCGGGGGGTGAATGATAGATTCCTTCACCTGTTGTCAACAAATACAGGTTGAACCGATCAGGAGAAGAAAATGACGATTACCGCGAACAAGATGCTGAAAGACAATCCGATTCTTACGGACGCCCAATTGCGCGCCGAGATCGAGAAGTGCGAATTTTGCGACGAGAAGCCCTGCAAGGCCGCATGCCCCTGCGACTGCTCACCGGCCGATTTCATAATGGCTGTAAAGCTGGGCACGCCCGCCGACTTCAAGCGCGCCGCCGCTGAAATCATGTCCAAGAATCCGCTCGGCGGCATTTGCGGCATGGTCTGCCCGGACACGCTCTGCATGGGCGCCTGCGTTCACAAAAAGATGGACTGCGCCGTGAACATCCCGGCCGTGCAGGCGACGATCATCGCCCGCGCCCGCGCGCTCAAGGTGTTCCCCGAATTTGCGAAAGCCAAGTTCAACGGCAGGACCGTGGCCGTGATCGGCGCGGGCCCGGCGGGCCTCGGCGCCGCCGTGACGCTGGCCCAGAAGGGCTACAAGGTGGATATCTTCGAGCAGAACGACAAAGCCGGCGGCATGTGCCAGCTGATTCCCGACCACCGCCTCTATCGCGAAATGCTGCAGAAGGATCTCGATTTCTCCCTCGGCATGGGCGGCAGCCGCATCAAGCTGAAGCACGGCAAGAAGATTGCCGACCCCAAGGCGCTGCTGAAGAAGGGCTACAATGCCGTGGTGGTGGCCGCGGGCCTGTGGGAGCCCATCATCCTGAACATTCCCGGCAAAGACAAGGCGATCGGCGGAATCCAGTTCCTGAAGGAGCCGAAATCGTATGGCCTGAAGGGTAAAAAGGTTGTTGTGGTCGGCGGCGGCGCCACCGCGCTGGACTGCGCCGTGGCCGCGAAGAAAGCCGGCGCCAAGTCGGTGGAAATGATCGCGCTGGAGAACGTTGGCGAAATGCCGCTGACGCCGCGCGAGAAGCAGGACATGGTCGAGTTCGGCATTGACGTCAACGGCCGCATGCGCGTCACCGAAATCTGCGCCAACGGCGACAAGGTTACCGGCCTCAAGACCATCAAGGTTTCGCTCCCGGACGGCGAGAAATTCAGCGTGGGCGCGCTGAAGGACATCAAGGGCTCCGAACAGACCCGCGCGGACATTCAGGCGGTGATCATGGCGATCGGCGCTCGCTCGACGATTCCCGTGGTGGAATCGCGCGGCGTGTTTTATGCCGGCGACATCGCCAATGGCCCGACCTTTGTCGTGACCGGATCAGCTGCGGGCAAGAACGCCGCCATGGCGGTGGACGCCGCTCTGAACCAGACGAAGGCCCCCGAAGTCAAAGATCCGAAGAAGAGCACCGTGCTGGTGGAAGGCTACAACATGGTTCCGGTTTCGCTGGAGACCGATTTCTTCGGCCGCAAGCTGATCAACCCGTTCCTGCTGTCGGCTTCGCCGGCATCGGACGGATACGACCAGATGAAGAAGGCCTACGAGGCTGGCTGGGCAGGCGGCATCATGAAAACAGCTTTTGACAACCTGCCGATCCACATTCCCGCGGCTTACATGACCTGCTTCAACGACACCACCTGGGGCAACTGCGACAACGTGTCCGACCACCCGATTGACCGGGTGTGCGGCGAGGTGAAGAAGCTGGTGAAGGAATATCCGGACCGACTGACCGGCGCCTCGACCGGCGGCAATGTTTCCGGCAACGACGAGAGTGACCAGAAGAGCTGGCAGAGCAACACGCGCAAGCTGGAGAAGGCCGGCGCGATGGTGATTGAGTACAGTCTCTCCTGCCCGCAGGGCGGCGAGGGCGCAGAAGGCGATATCGTTTCTCAGAACGCGGCACTGACGGCCAAGATTATTGGCTGGGTTCTGGAAGTGGGCGATCCTTCGATTCCGAAGCTCTTCAAGCTGACCAGCGCGGTGACGGACATCAAGAGCATCCTCAAGGCCGTGAAGCCGGTTTTCGCGAAATACAGCAAGTCGAAGGCGGGTGTAACGCTGGCCAACACATTCCCGTCCCTGGCGTTCAAGCCGGGCAAGAAGGTGTGGGAAGACGGCGTGGTCTCCGGCATCAGCGGCGAGGGCATCACCCCGGTGAGCTACCTCTGTCTCGCGAGCGCGGGAGGCGTAGGGGTGCATATATCCGGCAACGCCGGCCCGATGAACTACAAGGCGGCGGCCGACTTCATGGCGCTGGGCACCAGCACCGTGCAGTTCTGCACGATTGTTGAGAAGCACGGCTACGGAATCATCAGCGAACTGTGCTCCGGCCTGAGCCACCTGCTGCAGGCGCGCAAGATCAAATCGGTCTCGCAGCTCGTCGGCATCGCCCAGCCGAATCCGATCCGCGGATTCATGGATCTGGATCCGACCAAGCAGATTTCGTCCTGCAACACAGACCTCTGTGTGCAGTGCGGAAACTGCACGCGCTGCCCGTACCTGGCCATTTCGATGAATGAGGACAACTGGCCACAAACGGATGCTTCCAAGTGCATCGGATGCAGCCTGTGCGTATTGCAGTGCCCGGCAGACGCCCTGAGCCTGCGCGACCGCACGGCGAAAGAGAAAAAGGCGATGCACGCCTGATGGGTGCAAACTTCTGAACATCAGTGCGGGGACCGGGAAACCGGTCCCCGTCGTTTAGATAAATAGGAGTGAAAATATGAAAATTCTGATTCATCTGTTTTGTCTCATCTGCATCGTCTGCGCCATCCCGGCTTTTGCGCAGGGTCCCGGCGGAGAGCAGCAGGGTGCCGCCCAGGCGTGGATGAGGTTCGAGAAGGAACTCGGCATGCAGACCACCTATTCCGTAGACATGGTCATGCAGACGATGGGAATGAACATGACCACGCGCACCATTCGCGACGGCGGCAAGACCCGCACGGAAATGACCCTGCCCATGATGAACCTGAAGATGGTTGCACTGGAGATTCCGGAGGGATCATACTCGATCTTTCCTGAAAAGAAAAAATATGTTCTCAATGCCGGGGCCGAGCAGGCCCGCGCCTCCATGCCCGCTCCCGTGATTGAGGATCTTGGAACCGAGGCCTACGAAGGCGAGAATTGTCTCAAGCGCGGCGTGACCATGGTGCAGGAGGGCGTCACCAGCAAGATGATTATGCTAATTTCGCCCCGGCAGAAGAATATGCCCGTCAAGATGACGGTCACCGCGAACATCTCCGGAACGCCTGTCCAGTCCGTTATCCTGTTCAAGAACTACAACTTCTCCAAGCCGGACGGCAGTCTTTTCGCCGTTCCGACTGGCTATGCCCCGGCCGCCAGTATGCAGGAAATCATGATGGAGAGCATGCCGGACATGGACTCCATGATGAAGCAGCTGCAGCAGATGGCGCCGGCGGAATAGGTCCTGCGCAAAGGAGAGCTTGCAGTGACCACAGAAATACGGCGGCTGGCGGCGATTCTTTTTTCGGACATCTGCGGCTACAGCCGCATCATGGGGAGCGACGAGGCCCAGGCCCTCGCCATCGTTTCCATGCACAACAACTGCATTGAGCAGGCCGCAAAGGTTCACGGCGGCCGGATCATCAAGACCATGGGCGATGGCGTATTGGCTGAGTTCACCAGCGCAGTGAACGCGGTGCAGGCGGCGATGGATATTCAGAAAGCGGTGAGCGATCACAATGCCGCCGCTCCGGACCGGGAAAAGTTCCAGCTCCGCATCGGCATCCATGTCGGCGACGTGGTAGTGGCGGACGGCGGGGATCTTTTTGGCGACGGGGTGAACGTTGCCTCCCGCATTCAGCCGCTTGCAGAGCCGGGAGGCATCTGCGTTTCGCGGGATATTTTTGATTTGGTGAACAACAAGATAGCGATTCAGGCGGTTAACCTGGGCCCGCACGAACTGCGCAACATCAGCCGGCAGATAGATATTTACGAAATTCTGGTGGATGCCGTTGCGCGGGCAAAATTATCATCCGCCTCGCCGGGTGTGACGGCTGCGCGCCGGCATAAACGCTGGCTCTGGACTGCGGCTGCGATATTTGCGGCAGTTGCCGTGACGGGTGCATTCCTGACGGTGCGCAAGATCCGTTTCGCGAACGCTGCCGAGCGCTTTTACAGCGATACGGCCGCCAAGACCGCAGAACTGGCTGGCAAGGGCGATCTGGCGGGAGCAATTGCTGCGCTGGATGCATTTCCCGCGATTTACCGGCAGACGGCCTGGCAGCCGAAGATTGACGCGGAAAAGATGCGCCTGGAGAAACTTCTGACACATCATAGAACGGTGAGGGAAGCGGAGCAGGTATTCAACAGGCTTTCCGCCAAGGCTGCAGAACTGGCCGGCAAGGGGGATCTTCCGGGGGCAATCTCCACGCTGGAGGTGTATCCCGCAATCCATGGACAAACCGAATGGAAGTCAAAAATAGATGCCGAAAAATTTCGTCTTGAGGAACTGCTGAAACGGCAAACCCTGGTGCAGAAAAAGGAAAATTTTCTGACGGCGATGCAGAACGATGACCGCGCGGCGGCGCTGGCCATGGTGCACCCGGATATTCTGCAGCATGCTGACCGCGATGCCTTGTGGATGCGCCTGAAGGTTATGATCGAGGTTTGGAAAGACGTGCCGCCCTTGAAGTGGGATCCTGTCCGGAAAGACTGGTTTATCCATCCCGATCCGCCGGCTCCGTCGGATAAGCTCAGGGGCCCGCGCCGTCCCGCCCGAATGCCGCCGCAGGGTGACCGCCCGCCCCTGAATCCGGCAAGGTAGCACGTATTCAGAGATGATTGCCCCGAAAGGGCTCTTCATTCCTGAAATCCGGAGTGAAGGCATCGCTGTCCGGAACAGACTGCACAAATGCATTTTCAAATCCAAGCGCATCAGCTGCAGCAGTGACTTTATCAAATTCCGACGCGGTCAGCGCGCGCGTCAGCAGTTTTCTTTCTGTGCACATATGCGTTGGGCGAAACTGGCTCATCACCGATATCGGCAGCAGGGGACCGAATTCTTTTTTCAGCAGGCGCAGAACTTCGATGCTGTTTTGGATGTGGCCCGGCAGAACAAGGTGCCGCACCAAAACTCCTGACGCGGCAGTGATCTTGCCCGACGGATCCCATGGATTCAGAAAACCTTTCAGTTCCACCATTTTTTTCAACGCCTTGAGCGCGATTTCCGGATAGCGACGGTCATTCATGCACTGCTGCGCCAGCTTTGGATCGGAAAACTTGAAATCCGGCATAAAGATGTCCATGTGCTCCGCATAGGCTTCAATCATGTCCTCACGGTGATATCCGGAGCTGTTGAACAAAAAAGGAATGGCGATTCCATCTTCGCGGAGTTTTTTGCAGACCCATGCAATATGAGGCCAGAAATGATCCGGCGTCACAAAGTTGATGTTGTGCACGCCTTTTTCTGCGAGTGACCGGACCAGATTGAAGAACGCATCCGGATCATAAACTTGCCCCAGACCCTCGTGCGATATCTGCCAGTTCTGGCAGAAAAAGCATCCGGTGGAACAGCCCGTGAAAAACACGGTGCCGGAACCGCACATTCCGCTGAAGCATGGTTCCTCGCCGAAATGAGGGCCCGCGGAGGCAATGCGGCATTCTGCGGTTTCGCCGCAGATCCCGGTTTTGCCCGCAGTCCGGTCAACAGCACATCCGCGCGGGCACAGGCGGCAGCATTTGTATGCATCAAAATCGGATGGCGTGGCGCATTTCATGTTTCGGGTGTATCTTCTTCATTGAAAAAGTACAGGAAGTGTGAATTATCTCAACCACTTAATGGCGCCCCGGTAGCTCAGTTGGACAGAGCGGCAGTTTCCTAAACTGTAGGTCGCAGGTTCGATCCCTGTCCGGGGTACCAGTCTATTCCGGTTCCGCAATGGCCATCCACTGGCTGTATGAACGCTGGGGCCTTGAAAACGTCAAAAAAGCATCAAAAAATGATCAAAAACGGCAAAAAATGACCAAAAAACGCATAAAAAAGTCAAAAAAGTGCGATTTTTGGCCGAAAAATGCGTTTTTTTGCGTCAAACTTCATATTTTCGTCATTTTTAGGGTTTTGCAACAGAAGTCATCACAGCATCGCGCCCCGTCCTCCAGAAGAAAAGGGTTCCGGCGGCTCCGAATGCAAAGGCGACTTTCAGATTCAGTTCCGGCGACACGCGCCAAAACAGCGCGCCCCCAAAGGCGGCAAAGGCAACCAGCACATCGCGGACCAGGTAGTACAGCCCGAACATGGCGGCCTTGCGGCCCTCGGGCGCCAGATCCATGATGAGGGCCTTGCGCGTGGGCTCGCCAAACTCCTTGAGCCCGCGAAGAACAAATGCCGCGATGAGCGGCATGAGCGATTGCGAATGCAGAAGCGCCAGCGGGAACAAGGTGAAAAAAGCAAATGTAATCAAAACGAAAGGTTTCTTTCCGAAGTGGTCGGCCATGTACGCCACCGGAATATAAACGATGACGGCCGCGATGTTTTCGATGGCGGAAAGCCATCCGAATGAAAGTTCCGAGACCGGATTAAGAATATGGCGCGTGGCCCATATCACCACGAAGGCGTCGGGGATGCGCTCACAGAATCGGATCAGGATGTCCGACCAGAGCAGGTTCCGCAGCCCCTGGGGCATCTCGTGCCAAAGGCGCAGGGGATTCGGTTCGGGGGTGCGCGCGATCATTTCGTCATCAATAATCATGCGCTGCTGGAGCACGGCGGCGGCCAGAGCAAGGACCAGCGCGGCCGCGAATGCGATACGCACGCCCGGTCCGACACCCCAAACCGCGATGCATGCGCCGCCCGCCACGGGGCCCAGCATTTTCGGCACCCGCCTGACGAGTGCGAGCACAGATACGCCCATGGAGCGCCTGTTTTTTGGCACAACCCGTGAAAGGATATCCATCGTGGCGGGCAGGGAAATGGCCGACCAGGATATGAACAATGCCGCGCCCGCCAGCACTGCCCACCATGACCGGATTAGTATCACGCACAGATAACCGGCCATGGACAGTGCGTTGAATACCAGCAGTGCGCGTTTTGTTCCGAGACGGTCACTCAAATAGCCGCCCGGGAATGAGTAGAGGGCGGACAGAAGATCATCCATGCCCGCCAGAAACCCGATGGCAAGGATGGCGGTTGAGGCCTGAGCCAGTTCCTGCAGGTAGAGCGGGAGAAAGCGCTCGGCCATGTGTTCGCCCATGCCCACCAGAACAATCATGCCCAGCAGCCCCATCATGCTCCGCTTGTGGACTTGCGGGGCTGCCGCCGGAGATGTTGATTCCTCATTCATGTTCACATGGAATATCCCGAATTCAGAACATGTAGTCAACGCCGGCATTCCATGACTGAATGAAACAGCGCGTCGTCTGAAAAGCGATCAGTTGGCCGGCTGAACACCTGTGCGAATGTATACCCGTTCGATCTGATTGGTCAGATAGAGATCAAGCGGATTTCCGTTTCCGGCCACATTGTATCCCATGGGCTGCCAGCTTTCATCCAGAAGGTTGGTCTTTGCATACACGTCATAGATAAACCCGATTTCCGTCACCGGGAAGGTCAGCCCCCAGATGAACTGGTCGCCTGTGGGCGACAAATAATAGTGAGGACCGTATTTGCGGTAGATGGTCCGTTCGGCCGTCAGGGTGGTGCTGTCGAGCGGCGCACCGCTGATGGCCAGGTCGTTCACATAGAGGTTGAACTCGGTTCCCGCCCCCGAGCTGTAGTTCCAGGTGCGGAACTGGCGGGCCATGGTTTCCGTTGCGGCAGCGAATGTTCCCGTGATCGTTGTGCCGTTGGCCGTGACGCGATAGACCGTCGGCGTCAGAAGTTCAAATGCGATATTCAGGCCGTCGCCCGTCCAGGGAATCCCGGTGTTCCGGCTCTGCTGCGCATCGTTGATGACATAATTTGTTCCGCCGCCGGCAAAGAAGAATTCACAGAGATTCTCGTTGTATCCATTCCGCAGGCCGATGCCCACCGACGAGCCGGCTTCGATCCAGTTGTTGTCGAAGCGGAGCGTGAAGACATCGCCTTCATGCAGCCGGTCGGCAAACGGCCGCACGGCTTCGCTCAGGCCGCCGCTGTTGGCCCACAGTCCCCATGCCTGCGGACCGACCGACAGGTTGGCCTCGTTGGTGCTCGCGAGAAAATGTCCGGAGTTGGCCGTGGCCGTCAGCACCCAGCCAGTGCCCCATTGGGTGCCGCCGTTCTGTCCCGCCAGCCATGTGCCGGCCGATGTATAAACCGCATTGGTTGCGCTGTCGCGCGCGCCGTCGTTGGGATTGGCCGTGCTGTTCGTTCCGGAAATCCGGAAGAGGTTTGCGCCCAGTTCCAGATCAACCGCGGCGACCGACCATTCCGCATTGGCGGGAATGGTGCCGGATTCCCCGGTCATGGTGTTTTCCCAGGCCAGAGCACTCTGAATGTTCGTGACAATCCCGCGGATTGTGAGGATTTGTTGTGTGTAAGGCACATAAACATCGGCGGCCGGATTTGTGATCATCAGGTTCTGGTTTTCCTCGACCGAACAGCCAGTGACATATATTTCCCAGTTATCGCCGTTGTTGTTGTCCCAGACGCCGTTCCCGTCATGCAGGGAGCAGTCCAGCTGCCAGGTTCCCTCCGGAATGGCGTACGATATACCCCACGCCCCGCCCGTCATATTGGTCATCGCAAGCGAAATCTGATTCAGCCATCCGTTGTGGCCGAGCTGCAGATAAACATTGGTTGCCGCCTCCAGGACGCTTCCGCCGGGAGAATAAGTGAAATGAACCGGGACACAGCCCTGCGGAAAGGCCGGATCTGCCGTGAGGATGCCCGGCGGGAACCAGCAGGCTGAAACCGGCAGCGTCCATTCCTGCCCGCCGTTGCTGTCCCAGGTGCCGCCGCCGTCGTGGAAAAGAATATTCCACTCATACGTTCCGTCTGCAATGGCAACCGTCGCGCTCCACACCCCGCCGCCCCCGTTGGTAAGGGAAATATCCGCCGCATCCCGCCAGCCATTCCGGCCGTAATGCATGACGATGGTAGACGCGCCATCGAGCGGTCCGTTCGAAGGATTGTAGGAAACCATGACATCCACGCATCCGCTGGGCGATGGGGGATTGAAGGCCGCCGTGCCGGTTTTGATGGCTAGATACGTGACAGCCACGCAGCCTGTCGCGCCCGCCCCTGAAATACTGCTGCCGGTTCCGGCGCCGCCTCCGCCGCCGCCGGGGACATTGCCTTTTTGCCCGGCATTGTTTGGCGCGCCGCCCGCGCCGCCCGCGCCGGTTCCGGCCCCGCCCGCGCCGCCGGTGGTCGACCCGCCTTTGCTGCCCGCCGCACCGCTGGCATTGGTGAAGGCCGATCCTCCGCCCCCGCCTCCGCCGCCGGTTTTCACATCGCTTCTTGCGCCGCCGGCTCCGCCCGCATAGCGGATGCCGTCAATGCTGATGCTCAGGCTCGAAGATCCGCCGGGGCCGGGATTGTTGTTTACGAGCGCTCCGCCGCCGCCTTTGGCCAGAATCTGCGAGCCGTCGCCGAACCAGGAATCGCCGCCGTTCACGCCCGGATCGTCCGCCGCCCCGCCGGCCCCGACCACGACCGCATTGGTGGTGCCGGGCACCACGGCGAGAGTGGCGCGCGCATAGGCCCCTCCGCCGCCGCCCGCGCGGCGATAGGTGCTTCCGTCGACCTGCCGCGCGCCGCCGCCGCCGCCCCAGGCTTCAACAACCACCTGTGTGACGCCCGCTGGAACAATGAACTGTCCGGTCGCATCATACACATCGGTCACATAGCCGTTGACCATCAGCGACTGCGTGTCCGAATCCAGCACCGCGGCATTGTCCGAAGCCGTGAGAATGTGCGGCCCCGTCGCGGATGCCGTGTAGCGGAAGCTTGCGGAGTGCTTTCCGTTGCTGATCGTGATGCTTATGATATTTGCTGTGTTATCCGCGTTTCGGAATGTGCCCGGCCGGTCGCTGGCCAGATTGACCACCGTTGATCCGGAGCTGACCGTTGCCTGATTGTTCGTGTCGAACAATCCCACCGTGATGAGATCCGATGTTTCGCCCGCCAGAATGGTGCGCACCGGCGTGGTGAACTGAAGCTGCGACGCGGGCGTGGGCGACCCGATCGTCAGCGTTACGGAAACAGTCTTCGGACTGTTGGTGGCATATGCGCCGGAGACTGTAATCACCGCGCTGTAGACACCCGTGCCCAGGGCGCCGACGCTGTAACTCACCGTGTGCGTCTGCCCCGCGGCGGCCGCAAGACTGCCCGCCGACGGACTCACCGAGAGCCAGTTTTGGTTTGTTGCAATGCTGTAATTCAAAATGCCGGTGCCGGCATTCGTGATGGAAAGCATGGCATTAGCCGGAGTTCCCCCCAGCGTGACGGACGGCGACAGTGATCCCGGCGCTGCAGAAATGACGGGAGCCGTGCCGGTTCCGCCCACGGCAAAGTTGTATGGATTTTTTTCCACCGTGGTGTTGGCGAAGCTGAGCGCGGCCGTGCGCAATCCAACCTGCGCCGGCTGGAAGCGCACCTGGAATGCGGCGGTCTGTCCCGCGTTCAGCGAAGCGGGCGGCTGGCTGATCACCACAAAGTCTGCCGCATGGGTTCCGGTTGTGGTTACGCTGCCGATGCTGACGGCCTGGGTTCCCATGTTTGTTATGCTGTAGGTGCGCACAAGATTTGTGCCCGCATAAACCTCGCCGAAATCCGTGTGGTTGGTGATGTTCGGCGTGCCGCTGTCATCGGCAATGACCGCGCCGTTGCCCAGCACGGCAAGATCATAAGCGATCGGCGCAGCAATGACCGTAAGCCGCTGCGTGGCATCGAACAGCGCGTCATGCGAGGCGGAGAGCAGGTGCTCGCCCAGCTGTGATGAAATATAGCGGAAACTCGCGCTGGTCTTACCGTTGCTGATGACCACAAACGTGATGTTCGCGGTGTCGTTCGAGCTGCGGAAAGTGCCGGACTGGCTGCTCGCCAGGCTGATGGTCATGTTGCTGGCGGCGGCGGTCTCCGCTCCGTTGTCGTTCTGAAGCTGGATGGACACAAGACCCGACACGATGTTTGAAACAACCGTTTGCTCCGCCGTGGTGAATGCGATTTGCGTGGCGTTCGTGGACGGATCGGAGATGCAGCCCTCTATGGCCACGGACCAGTCCTGGGCGTTGTTGTTATCCCAGACGCCGGCGCCGTTGTTGAAGACCATGTTCAGTTCGTACGTGTCTGCAGGCGGATCATACACATAGCGCCAGTGGTTGCTGCCCAGCGACGTCATGGCGGGATCCGGATCAAGGACGTTCGTCCATCCGTTGCACCCGATATGAATATATACCTGAGATGCACCCTGCAGCGGGCCGGTGCCGGCGTCATAGGTGATGGTGACGGGGCTACAGCCGGTCGGGCTGGCTGGGTCGAAGGTCACGCTTGGCGGAATCTGCAGGCTGCCCGGCACGGTCTTGGAATAAATCTGCAGGCTGTACATGCCCATGTTGACAAACGCGCCGGCCGGGGTTCCGGACGCCTCGACCTGCGCGTATCCGATGTTCCCGAAATCAGCCGCATAGTTCGTGCTGTCGCTGTTGAAATGGCGGTACCAGGTTCCGGCGGATGGAAATTCAATCCAGTAATTTCCGTTGGTCCACTTGGTGGCGGCAAAGTTGGCGATGCCCACGGCGTCATCCGTTCCGCCGCCCGCATCCCATCGGACATAGGCCACCACCTTGTTGTTGTTGTCCACGTGATGGACATTGATTCCGGAACCCTTCAGGCCCGGCGTTCCGCCTTCCAGGTTGCGCCGCAAATGGATCATGTCCGAATAGGCCCGCACGATGCCCGCATAGGTGTTGCTGTGGGTCCACCGCAGCGGCGTGTCGTCGTGAAAAGCCAGCGTCTCGTTCATTTCCTGCCCCTGGAAAATCATCGGAATGCCTGGCGTGGTCATCACAATTCCGGCCGCGAGCAGGGCGCGCTTGCGGGCCCAGATGCTGTAGGGATCGGCGGAATCAATTTCGGTCGGGAGCCGGCTGCGGCTGTGGTTCCGCGCAATATAGTCGTGCGCCTCGGTGAACACCACGCGGTGAAGCCCGGGCCATCCGTCCAGAAGGTTTTTCACCGTGTACATGTTCCGGTCAACGTCGGCCGCGGTCACCACCTGTCCGTGCAGGTCCCAGCGGTAGCCGACATCCCACTTGTTCTGGAAATTCATGCTGTAGTCGAAGGCATTGTCTTCCGCGCCGCGCTCCACATAGGGATAGGTCTGCGACAGCTCCCAGTTGATGTCGCGCAGCAGATACTCGCCCTGCTGGTTGTAGCCCGCGTCCGTGTTGATGATGTTGTAGACGGAATCCCAGCGGAAACCGCCGATGCGGTATTCCTGGACGTACATCATGATCTGGTCGCGGATGAAGCTGTAGACTTCCGGCCGCCCGAAATCGGGCCGGGTGGTGCCCCACGGCGTATAGCCGCGGTTGTCGTTGTAGAAATAAATGCCGCCGAATGGATCCACGTACCAGCCGTCAATGCGCCACATGTCCATGTCGGTCGGCCCGTAGTGGTTGTGCACCACGTCCATGATCACGGCGATGCCGCGCGCGTGGCAGGCTTTCACAAAGCGCTTGAGGCCGTCGGCGCTTCCGTAATCGGTCTCTATCGCAAACTGGTCGGCCGGATTGTAGCCCCAGCTCAGGCCGCCGGGAAATTCGTTGACGGGCATCAGCTTGATGGCATTGATGCCGAGATTCCGGACGTGGTCGAGGCGCGTGATGGCGTGGTCGAACGTGCGCGGGGGCGTGCCGCCCTCGAACGTGCCCAGATGCATCTGGTAAATCACCAGATCATTCCGCGCGGGCTGGGGGATCGCGTTCGTTCCCCAGTCGAAGGCGTTCACATCATAGATGATGGAATTGCCGGTCGAGCTGGTGACGCGGCGGGCGCGCGGATCGCGTTTCCAGGCGAGGTTGTTCACATAATACTTGTAGGCCTGCCCGGCCCGGGCGCCGTTGACATCAATGGACCAGTTTCCGTTGCCTTCGGAAACCATCGTGATTTTTCCCCAGCCGTTGAAATCGCCGCCGACTTTCACGCTGGAGGCGTTGGGCGCCCAGACGCGGAAAGTTACGCCGGTGCCGCCGGAGTCGCCGTAGGGAATGGAGCCCATGCCGGGGCGCGACGACTGGGCAAAGGCGGCTGGGGCTATTATCATGGCCGCCAATGCAAAAATCCGGACTGAGGCGAATCCAAAAAACTTAAAGCGCATAAAGTTCTCCATGACAAAGGCAATACCTTAAGAAGGAACAACCCTCCCCGTCATTATGTAAAGCGTTTTACCCCCTGAAGCGGGCTTTGTCAAATATTTGGGGAATTCTTGTGCAGAAAGGACGTAAAAACCGCATATTTTCTTGAATTGATTGCATATATAGCACCTGTTAAACTTCTTTTATGACAGTTTCTCCCGTCAGCAAAGAGAAGGGCGACCAGCTTCGTCAGCGGATGCTGGAGCTCGGCATTCGCGAAGAGGACTTTGATGAAAAATTCATCCGCGGTGGCGGCAAGGGCGGGCAGAAGATCAACAAGACATCCTCCTGCGTATATCTAATCCACAGGCCCAGCGGCATAGAAGTCAAGTGCCAGCGCGAACGCTCGCAGGCCCTCAACCGCTATCTTGTTCGCCGCGAGCTGTGTGATCGCATTGAAGAAATGAGAGCGGAGCGCAAGTCCGCCCGTCAGCAGGCGGCCGAAAAAATCCGCCGTCAGAAGCGTCGCAGAAGCCGGCGTCAGAAGCAGCGCATGGTGGCGGACAAGCGCCATCAGGGCGAAAAGAAGCGTATGCGTTCCGGCCCCGTTCGCGGGGACGATTGATATCGAGAATGCAATGGATTTCGGGCATCCGATATGTTCCAATGCCCGTTGAACGAAGCATGGGAGGCATGAGCCATGAGTGAAAAAGATACAGTGCCCGTTGCATTAACCATCGCCTGTTCCGACAGCGGGGGCGGGGCCGGCATACAGGCCGATATGCTGAGTTTCGCGGCCATGGGGGTGTTTGGAACCTGCGCGGTCACCGCGATCACCGCCCGCAGCCCCAGCGAAGTTCGCAGAGTAATCCCTCTTCTTCCGGAACTCGTCCTGGACCAGATTCGCACAGTCTGCGAAAGCTTTCCCGTTGCGGCCGCCAAGACGGGCATGCTCTATTCCGCGGATACCATCCGCGCGGTTGTGGATGCCGACATCAGCCAGGGCATTCCGATTCTTGTGGTGGACCCGATCATGGTCTCGCGCACGGGCGTCCGGCTGCTCCAGGCCGACGCTATCGAGATTCTCTGCAACGAACTGCTTCATGAGGCCCGCGTGGTGACGCCGAACCTTCATGAGGCTGAAATCCTGTGCGGGCACACCATCGCCTCGCTGGAGGATCTCCAGCGATCCGCGCGTGAGATTGGCGAGAAATACGATGTGGCCTGCGTCGTGAAGGGCGGCATTCTTCCCGGCGAAGAGGTCTATGACGTGCTTTATGACGAGGGCGAGGAATACGTTTTCCCCGTGCCCCGCATACATGTGGCCGAGAAGCACGGCGCCGGCTGCGCGTTTTCCGGCGCGCTGACCGCGCTGCTCGCGCGCGGAGAACTGATCTGCGACGCCGTGAAGACCGCGCAGTCCTTTGTGACCGATGCACTGAGGAAGGCCTATCACATTGGATCGCACACGCCGCTTAATCTGCGGGACGCCCGCCCCGGATTTTAACGGCCGATGAGTCCACCGCCGTCCTCCGAATATCTTCCGGGCCCGCGCCGTCCGCTGATCGGACTCTCAATTGCGCTGATGCTCGGGTGTCTGGCTGGCCTTAAATGGGCTTTGCCGTTTGTTCTGCTGGCTGCGTTTGCGTTTCCTCTCGCCATTATGACCGTTGTATTCCGTCGCCGCCTGGTGTCTCTGTTTCTTTTGTATGCCGCGCTGGTGCTGATTTCCGCGGCTCATGCATCGCTGGCTCTCCGCAACCCCTCCCGGCGCGATATTCAGCGCATAATGACCCTTCCTCGCGAATATCTTCAGGTCACCGGGATCATTGCCGGCGATCCGGAATATGAACCCGGTTATGCGCGATTTCGCAATGACTGGTCATTCATGCTGAAACTTGACGGCGTCCGCCGCCGGGAGCAATGGCAGACTGCCAGTGGAATCGTGTCCGTGAGAATCACGCTGCCCTCCGCTGACCCGCCCTTGCGGTACGGCGACCGGCTGGTCATCGAAGGTTTGCTGAAGAAGGTGCCTTCGGGCCGGATTTGGCGTCCATCCGTGGTGATGGAGGGCGACGACGGCCATTTGCGCATGATTTCAAGGAATAACGGTAACCGCCTTAAGGCGCGTTGCTATGCCGGCCGCCTGCGGTTCTCTGCCGTTCTGTCGAAGGGCCTTGAAAAATACCCGGACACCCGCGGACTGCTCGAAGCCATTCTGCTGGGATACCGGAGTTCGCTTCCCGACAATCTGCGGGATGTTTTTGCCATGACCGGGACTTTGCACATCTTCGCGATTTCTGGCCTTCATGTAGTCATGATGGCCGCCCTCATTATCGCGGTGCCGAAGATGCTGGGCATCTCGCGCCAGTTCTGGATTCTGTTTCTCGGTCCCGGACTTCTTCTCTATGTCATGGGAACCGGCATGGCCGCCAGCGCGGTCAGGGCCTGCATCATGGCCGTGGTTTACTGGTCGGCGCCGCTCTTCCGCCGCAAGCCGGACGCGGCCTCCGCGCTGGCCGCTGCCGCGATTCTGATTCTGGCCGCTGCCCCGCAGCAGCTTTTTGCTCCCGGCTTTGTCCTTTCGTTCAGCGCGGTCGCGGGCATTATGCTGTTTTATCCCGTGTTCCGGAGGATTTATTCCATTCCGTTGAAGAGTCCGAACTGGGTGCCGGGGCCGCGCCCGCGCCCGGTTCGCTGGCTGCGCTCTCTTGCGGAAAAAATCATAGACCTTGCGGCCGTTTCCACGGCGGCCTGGCTGGTATCGGCTCCGACCACCGCTTACTATTTCAACATGAGTTCGCCGATCGGGCTGATCGGGAATATCTTTATCGTTCCCGGATCCTCTATCGTGCTTCTGACCGGGGTGCTGTCGCTTGTATTCGGATCGCTGTTTGGCATCTGCGCCGAAATATTCAATCATGCCAACCGCGTTTTTGTGGACATCCTGCTGCGTTTCGTAGGACTGATGAGCAGCATCCCGCACGGCCACAGCTATGTTCAGGCGCCATCCCAGACGCTGATGGTTCTGTGGTACGTCGCCTTGGGCGTGATTGTCTATATGCGAAGCAGCTTTCGCAAAGTCATTGCGTGTGCCGCCTTGCTGGCCGCCATGGCCGGATTGTCCGCGGCCTGGTACCGGCACGACCCTGCGATTGATGTGCTGGATGTTGGCGAGGGGAATGCGGCCTTTATCAATCTGCCCGGGAACGGCGATATCCTGGTGGACACCGGCCCTTCATATTACGCCATCCGTTTGCTTCGACATCTGCAGGCCGCAGGCGTTGACCGCTTGCAGACGGTTATCCTCACGCATCCCGATGCGGATCACACCGGCGCGATGGATGCCGTCATGAACCGTTTTGAAATCGGCGAGGTCTGGGTTTGCCCCATCAAGGGGCAGTCTGAAAGCTATGAACAAATGCTTGCAAGAATTCGCGAACGGGGCATTGGCCTTCGGCGGCTCGAGAGCGGAATGCGCGGCACTGCCGCCGGTGACACCATCTGGGAAGTGTTGTCCCCCTCGGGCTCGGACGATTTCCGGATGGCCAATGAGGCGTCGCTTGTGCTGCGCTTCGGGCGCAAGGCCGCCTCCATACTGTTCATGGGCGGCGCGGGCATTTCCGAGGAACGGAAAATCCTGGAACGTGGAATCAATCCCGCCGCCGGCATTCTGGTCCTTGGCGACCACGGCGGGGAGAAAACCACATCAGAGCAGTGGCTGGCGGCTGTGTCTCCGAAACTGGCGGTCATTTCTGTTGGCAAAAACAACAAGCGCGGCGATCCCGCTCCCGCGGTCATTGAGCGCCTGAAATCCCGGAACATTGAACGCTGGCGCACAGATCTGGACGGCCCTCTTCGCATCAGTCTGCCCGACGATCCACTGGCCGGGCCGTGGGACCTCATCCCTCTTGGCAGATGATCATTTTTCGCCGTGTTCAAGGATGGCGATGAGAATCCACTTGTGATCCTTCAGCGGCGCAAAGGCCATCCATGACCCGTCGGAGTCATAGCATAAGCCGGGGGCATATTTGCCCGCGAGGATGTTTTTGTAAAACGAATGAATATCTTCACCGGCATCCTTGACAGGAACCATTTCTAGGTTCGCCTGCCAGTCCTCTGAGGACCGCCGATAGCGCGTATCCACGACAATGCGATGCACGACATTCGTCTGTCCGGTCGCGGCATCGGGTTCTTCAAAGGGCCGGATCAGCAGGCCGCGCCTGCGCCCTCCCATGGATTGCGAAAAATCCAGAAGCATTTTCTGCAGGGTTTCCAGTGTGACTTCAAGGCCTATGACCCCGACATTTCTTCCGCTTACATTGATCCGGCACATGCAGCTCATCAGCATTTTCCTGGTGCTGGCATCCGCGTACGGGTTGCCCCAGACCGGGTTGTCGTCTTTTGCGTGAATGGCGGCCTTGTACCATGCGCGCCGCGTCGCGTCGTAGTCGGGCTTGTCCCGGTAGCGCCCAAAACCAGGGAATCCGACCAGCAGACCGGCCTCGGATCCCGCAAGCGACCACTGGATGTCGTCCCGGGTTTGGTGGACGTGGGAGAACAGGCTGTTCATTCGCCCGAGTCTCGCGGCCGCATCGTTCACCGCGGCTTCATGCTCAGCATCGCGGGCCCATGGCGAGCGGACAACCGTTGGGAAATTCATCGAGAGGGTCGCGTTGTAGCGATCACTGAACACCATGCCGGGCGGTTGTGTTGCCGCGTCATAGAAATCCTCGTCAAAGAAGAATCCGTCCCTGCCCGCAGGGGTCGGTTCCCGGAACGGCAAGCGGTCCGAAGGGCAGGACATAAGTTCCGCCGCCGTCCGTCCGTACAGCACCGCGATCTGCTCGATGCCGCGCATAAACTGCTCCATCATCTGCGCTCGGCCCGTCACGGATGCCCCAAACATGTTTTTCTCGTTTTGGACGGCCAGAGCCTTCTGGCGGATGGTCATGGTTACAATCGCGGCGAGTCCGCCGAGGACCATAATGGCCAGCGCCGCGGCCGCCGCCTTCCACCATCGCACCTGCCGCGCCGCGCTGTCGAGCAGCGCCTGGCGGCTTTCGATTTGCGCAGCCAGGTCTTTGCCGCGGGCATCAATGGTTTTGATCAGATCATCATCCGTGCAGTTGATTTTCACCCGGTCGAGCATCCGGAACTGCGCGCGCGCAAGCATCAGGTCGTTCTGCTGCACCGCAAGCCGGATTTGCGTGGTGAGAGCCTCCAGCAGGCCGCGTCGCGCATCCATGTTTCCGGCCCAGAGTTCAACCGCCTGCTGAAAACCTCCGATGCATTCCGACAGTTTGCCGTACACAACCGCTGCGGATTCCTTGTCCATCGTTCCAGATTCGGGTAAATCCCTGCGGATGGTTTCCAGAGTGTCGCGGGCGCGGCCGGAGACCGCTATGGATTCTGAATTGGCGATGTACTCGCGAAGGGCCTGCTGAAACTCCGTCACGGTCTGATAGCGCGCTCCGATATTGGGCGCCAGCGCCTTCATCACGATACGCGAAAGGGCGGGAGTAATCAGCGGCGAACCGGATACGGTCTCCGGGGGCGGAATGCTGGAGTTCCGGGCAACCATTCTGAGCATTTCCATAACCGACGGCCCGTCATGAGGGGGCTTGCCGGTTATGATTTCGTAGAGAATTCCCCCCAGCAGATATATGTCGCTTGCCGGGCAGAGTGATTTCATTTCACCGCGCACCATTTCCGGTGCCATGTAGTTAGGCGTGCCCGCCAGTTGCGGTTTCAGGTCTGGAAAGCGCTTGTACTCGTTGCGCTCATCGAAATACATCGCGAGGCCCCAGTCCATAACGTAGACCTCACCGTAGTCTCCGAGCATGATGTTCTCGGGCTTCAGGTCGCGGTGCAGAATGGATTTGCTGTGGGCATAGGCCACCGCATCGCAAACCTTCAGCAGGATTTCAAAATGATCCTTCCAGGTCATCTGCCGCGCGCGTGTTTCGATGGCCGCGCGCGGTCCGGATTCCTTGACGGCATCTGGATGAAGCAGGTCGTTCCAGCTTGTGCCGGCCACCTTTTTCATGGCAAAGAAAGGCCGCCCGTCCGCATCCTTGGCCAGCGCATAAATGGGAACCACGCCCGGATGATCAAGGTGCGCAGTCATGTAGGCTTCGTTGGTGAACTCCTCCAGCTCTTTTGGCATCTGGGCGTCCGGTTTGATTTCCGTCCGGCAGATTTTCAGCGCGACCTCGCGCTTGAGCGAGTTATCCTTGACGTTGTACACCAGCCCCATGCCGCCTTCGCTGATCTTGTCGAGCACTTCATAATTCGACCGGCCCGCCGGCAGGCTTTCGCGAAGGGCCCCCGCCTCGTCAATGAAAATGCGGTGCCCGCCGCGCGTGATGGTTTCTGTTGGGAGCTGATCCGGATCAATGTCGTAGATTAGACAGCCCGAGGTTTTGCTGCGGATGGTCAGATGCGGTTTTAAGAGGGGGTCGGTGGGGATCAGTTCCCCGCTGCGCGTGCCGCCGGTCTCCTTATCATCCATGACCTCTCCTTGATCTGCCTTAAATGTACCGCTGTTGGTTGCAGAAAAGAAGTTAAAACAAGACGGGGGTCAAAGGCTCCGGATGGCGTTCAGTAAGTCGTCATGAATGAATCCATTGGTGGCGATGATGCCCCGATTGTTCACAAGCCGACGGCCTGCGGTGAAATCCAGACTCTTCCCGTCGCAGTCGGTCACTCTGCCGCCGGCTTCCTCCACGATGATTGACCCCGCGGCATGATCCCAGATGCACTCCTGATAGTCTTTGCGGCTGGGCAGCCGCAAATAGATGGACGCATCGCCCCGCGCAACCGCCGCATATTTGCACTGACTGTCCATCCGGAACGGCGGGCGCGTCATGGCCAGCCGTTCAGAAATCTTTGCGTGATCCCCGTGCGCGGCGTGAGCCGATTCCACCGATTCGCAGAATATCGCCTGTGACGGATCGGATATGCGGTCCACGCGAATCTGCTTTGCAGTACCGCCGTTGAGCGGCATCGCAAATGCACCGCGGCCCTTCATGGCATAAAAAATATTTTCCCCGAAATTCGGGCAGCCCAGCACGCCGAGAACCACCTTGCCGTCAACGATCAGCCCAAGCGCAGTGGCATACTGCTCGCCGCGCAGGAAACCTTTTGTGCCGTCAATTGGATCCAGCACCCAGAAGCGTTCCGGAACAACAGGCTGCGAGCCGAAGCGGATTGCCTCGAGCATCTGCTTCTCATCCGCGCCAGATTCAAAACGCCGGACCAAATCGAGTACTTGCGATTTCAATTCCTCGCGCCCCTCAAAAATCTTTGTATCCTCCTCGCCAACCAGCGTCTCGCCGGGCAATTGCCGCATCAAATGCATCGAAATCACGCACTGCGTGCCGAGGTCGGCGATGGTCACGGGCGAGCGGTCTTCCTTGGCGACCGATGAGATTCCTTTTTGAACCGCGCGCGAAAGCAGGCATCCCTTTTTGACGGCATCGAGAGCAACGCGAAGTTCCTTATCGAGATTCATGTTTCACAAACCTTTCAAATTCAGCCTCAAAATTCGGAGTCAGTATTCCGGATCCGATGGCTCCGGTGATTTCCCCTTTCGTCCAGAAACGGCCGTCGTCAATTTCCTCGGTCTGCAGGATGAACGGCCCCTCGTGTTCCGCAACAAAAGTGTGAACCAGTTCGGTCTCGATTTCGGAGCGCCAGATGTAGCGGTATGCCGGGCGCACGTTATTGGTGGTGACGCCCAATTCTTCTCTCATTTCGCGCCTGGCAGCATCTTCCGGCTTTTCGCCGGGCTGCATGTGTCCGCCGACTGATGTGTCCCATTTTCCGGGCTGCACATCGCGGTGAATATTCCGGCGCTGGAGGAATATATTTCCCATGGAGTTGCGCACGATCACGTGGACGACGGGATGCATAAGTTTTGGATTGCCGTGGCACTCGGAACGTTTGGCCCGGCCAATTTCTTTCCCGGTTTCATCCACCAGCGGAAATATCTCATCGCCTTTCATGCGCGGAATTCCCCTGCGCGGAGCATGCGGACAAGATCGATCTCGTTCTCGGGATTGCCGTTCAACTCGACGTAATAAAGGCCAGCCCGGTTTGCGATATGCGCATCGGATGTGCAGATGGTCCGGCTTCCGGAAAGTCCAATGAGCTCCTCGATCCTCTTGTGTTTTTCGGCGGCGATGTTCGACGACCGGATTTCGATGGCATCGGGCGGATATTTGGTCAGGTCGAAGTTGACAATATTTTTGTAGCGGAACGGATGGGCGAGGGCCATCCAGCCGTTGTGCGCGCGGACGAACGCGTGCAGATCGGCCACGTTCCAGTTGCGTTCCTCGAGCCGCGGCTCGCGCACGCCGAGAACAAGGATATCCTCTTCTTCATTCAGCGTGATTTCAACGCCGCCAAAAACCCGGAAGGGGGCGTATTTCGCATTCAGTTCATTCAGATGATCCTGAGGCACCAGGCAGTGATGATCCATGAAAACCAGCGCGTCCAGACCGCGGCTGGCGGCAGCGCGGATCATGTCTTCTTCGCCGGAAACGCTGCATGCGGAGCGCTCGGAGGCGTGGACGTGCAGGTCAATCTTCATGGTCAGCGGTGATCGCCGTCGCCGTGGATCTTGCCGCTTTCCTTGCGGGCGGCCAGCTTGGCCAGGTTGCCGGCGGCGATGGTTTCCATGTCGAGGCCAAGCTCGCTGCTGAGCGCCGCGATATACCACAGCACGTCGCCGAGCTCCTTCTCGATGTTCGCGAGGCGCTCCGGTTTCATTTTACCGCCGTCATCGCGGATGGCCTTCTTGATCTTCTCGCAAATCTCTCCGGTTTCGCCGGCGAGACCGAGCGTCGGATAAATCCAGTTGCCTTCGCCCATGCCGGGATAAACGGCCGTGCTTCTTGCTTTTTCCTGATACGTCTTAAAGTTCAGCATAAAATCTCCTCGCTGTGAAAAACTTCCAATGGTTGGAACTTCTAATGCAAAAAGTTCCAATGATTGGAAAAAATCTGACAGAAACTTCCAATCATTGGAAGTTTTGTTTTTCGTCGCCGGACCGGCGATATCAGAAGACTTCTTTCTGCAGGCCGCGGCGGGCCATCCAGATTCCGGCTCCGGTGAGGAGCGTCCAGATGAAGAGGCAGTAGGCAAGCTGGAGAGTGGACTGCGCCGCTTCCATTTTCCAGGCATCGCTGACGATCAAAATGGACGGATAGAACGGGTGATGGTAGAAGCAGGCCCATTCGATGATGTGCCGGGCGCCGCCGACATCGGCCGCGCGGCAGAGTTCAGCCCCGATGCTCCCGAGGATCGGCAGCACGACGATCCACGCCAGCATGAAGGCGCCTGCGACCAGATAAGCCGTGAGCGACCGGCCGAAGAGGCCCGAAAATCCGAGCGCAACAGAGGACAGCACCGCGCTGATCAGAATGTTGATCACCAGCGGCGCGCCCACTTTCCACAGCGGCATGCCGCCCCAGACTGCGCCGATGGCGAGGAATGGAAGGATAAGCGCCGAGAGCCAGAGAATGAACGTCCACGCGCCCAGCAGTTTTCCGTAGACGATGCGCCGCGGATCGGCCGTGGTGTTGATCAGAGCCGGAAGCGTCCGCTGCTCGCGCTCTTGCGCAAGCCGTCCCGCGGAGGCCAGCGGCGCCATCACGATCAGGATCGCGCCGTGCCAGAACAGCAGCGTGGTCGTGATGCCCTTGCCGAGATCGCCCGGCACAATCCGCGCGACGGATTCAACAACGGCGATGGCCAGAATCCCGCCGCCAAACAGCAGCACGCTCAGCAGAAAGAACAGCGCAATGATCCACAGACGCTTTTCGCGGGCTCGGATGCGGATTTCAAGCCAGTAGAAGGGGTTGCTCATGGCTGCTCTCCTTTGTTCTTTCCAAGCACGCTCAGGGCCACGTCGCTCAAGCATGCATTCTGGCGGTTCGCGCTGTAGACGGAGTGGCCGTTGCGGCACAGCACGCTGATGGCTGCGGCTATTTGCTCGTCGCCATCTGCGACGGGGAATGCGATTTCCCCGTTTTCTGTTGCGGCCTCGATGCCGTTTTGGCAGAGAAGGCGGCAGGCATCATCCGGTTTTGAACAGCGAATCCTCGCCATTGGTTTTCCAAGGCCGGTGGCCAAGTCATGCCGGGTGAAAAATGTCTTGCCCTCCGCGACCGGCTTCCATTCGCCGCGGTCAATGATTCCGAAGCGGTCCGCGAGATCCTCCAGTTCCGGCAGAATATGCGAGGAAATGATCACCGCGCGGTTTTTGGCCGCCAGGCGCCGGACAATCTCCAGGAGTTCCTTGCGGGCGGAAACGTCGAGGCCCGCTGCCGGTTCGTCCAGCAGAAGCACAGGTGTGTTGGCCAGCAGAATCCGGCCCAGCGCCAGCCGCCGCTGCCATCCGGCGGACAGGGTTTCAACTTCCTCGTTGAGCCACGGCTGGAGCTCCAGTTCTTCGACAACCTCTGAAATTCGCGCGGCCCGTTCTGATTCGGGAATATTCAGCACACGCGCAAAAAATTCGAGGTAATCGTGCGCGGTAATGTCGGTGTAGACACCCAGCGGATCGGGCATCAGCCCGATGTGCTTTGCGGCCTTCTGCGGCATGCCCGTGATGTGCTCATCGCCGTACAGCACGGATCCGGATTCCGGACGCAGGAGCCCGCAAATGGTTTTCAGCAGCGTGCTTTTTCCGGCGCCGTTGGGGCCCACCAGCCCGAAAACTTCGCCGGCGGCAATTTCGAGGCTCAGGCCCTTGACGGCCTCAACCCCGTTCGGATAAGTCTTGTGAACGGATTGGATTGAAAGCTTCATGGCCGGCCTCCTGTCTTGGGCTCTTCTTTTGGCGGAGACCAGTTCTTCAGCGGAACCTGGCAGATCCAGGCCACGCGGCCCTCGCGGATTTCGTTCCCGCCCAGTGCGCGGATAAGCGGGACCTCATCTTCATCAATGGCCATCAGGATCAAAGACCCATCCACCAGCTTGAGGTTCTTTTCTGCGTCGCCGTGAACCTTGCCGCAGTTCTTGCACACTTCCGGTTTCACCTCGGCCGTCGTCAGCGGAACGCCCGGATCATCGGTCATTTGAATCATCCCGGATATAAGCTCGGGACAGCCATTGATGCTGAGCGCCTCAAACTTCTCCGGCAGAAATGTTTCGCCGCCGGAATCAAGAGACCCCAGTTTGATCCAGTGCCCGTTTTCAAGCGCCGCGTGGAGATTCCGGACGGCGCGAGCGGAACGGACCACCACCTTTCCATCGCGGAACTCCGCGGTGAACGGCTGGCGCATTTCGCGGAAGAAACCGTATCCGCTGATCGTGCGCAATCCGCGGTCCACGCCGCTGAAGCAAACGGAGCCGGTTCCGGTTCCTCCATCGGTTACGAGGGGAACGGCCCGCGGGCTGTCGGTGAAAAGAGGCACCCTGTCCGGCGGCAGTTCCCATCCCATGGGTTTCCGGCCGAACTTGAGGGACGCCGCGTTTGCGTTGCAGAAGACCTCGGGCCAGTCGCCATAGCCCATGCGGTATTCAGTCACATCGGTCAGCGGCGCGCGCGGAAGAACCCAGGTCCAGCCGACAACCAGCACGAGAACCGAATAGATCACGAGCGCGAGGGGGGCTTTCCACCAGAGAGCCACCCGCTGATTTCCTTTCAGTTTCAGGAAAAGGAGGGGCAGCAGGATGGTTGCGCCAAGAGCGTAAACTCCGGCGAAGGAAAATGTGAAGACGAAGAATTTGGTCCGGATGCGCTGGAAAAATGCGCCGGAATTTTCGAGCGGATGCTCGTTGTCTTTGCTGCGATAGCAATTGCCGGTGAAATCAAAGCGGGAGTTGTAGAAATTGTGCGGGATGCGCTTCTGTCTCTCGCTTTGGGGCATCCAGCCGTCGTCCAGCGCGGCCATGCCGCCGCCGAGCAAGGAAAGTTCCGCTGGAATGCCCAACCTGCCGCACAAGGCGTCCAGCGCGTTTGTTCTGCCGAGAATCCAGCCTCCGGAAAGCATAAACCGGCGGAGAAGTTCGGCGGTCACGCGGGCGTTCTCGTCAATCCAGATGGCTTTCACCTCATTGTAGTCCTGCCATTCGGAAGGCATCTCTTTGAGGGTTTCCACTTCATTAATGTCGGTTTGTTCGCGGATGCGGCGGTCGGCCACTTCGTCTTCCGACATGATCCACGCCTTGCCGCGCCGGTCCGGATATGACTCCACCGAGAATATTTCGGCGGGTACGCAGGAATAGATCACGCGTCCATTCTGATCGAGGATATCCAGCAGGCAGCGGTTAACCTTCTGAAGGTTTTGCGGAAGCGCAACGGGAATGGAGGCGGGCAGGGAATCAATAGGCCACTTATGTTCATAGCGGAGGGCGCGGAGCGGCGCCGCGGGATCAACAATGCCCATGGGCTCAAACCATTTGGGATCCGCCGGTTCCTTGCGCGGCGGCAGAAAATCTTTTGGAAGCGCCTGATAAACGCGCATCCGCGCGACGCAGGGCATGGCTTCGGCGGGAAGCGAAGTGATTTCGAGCGCGCCCAGCTGTCCGCCCGTAGGCCGGATCAGGAGCCTCCATTCCTCGAGATATTCCGGATCGCCGTCTTTGAAGTCTGGATTGTCGATCGTTGTGTAATGGGCTTCGCTCCGGCTGAAGAGAACGGGCCGGCAGTCCACGGCGCCTGCGGCGCAGAGCGGGACGATCATTGCGAACAGAATCCAGCTTGTCTTTAAGTTCTGCATAACCTCTCCTCGCCGCGAAAACTTCCAATGGCTGGAACTTTCAAATCAAAAAGTTCCAATGACTGGAAAAATCTGACAGAAACTTCCAATCATTGGAAGTTTTGTTTTTTGCGCCTCGCCCCAAAGCGGTTATTCATTCAGCATTTTGACGACCAGGCCGTCGCGCAGCTTGGGCTCAAACCATGTGCTCTTGGGCGGCATGATCTGCCCTGCATCGGCAATGGCCATCAGTTCGTTCACGCCGGTTGGGAAAAGCGCAAACGCGACCACTGAATCCAGTTTGCAGCGACGTTCAAGTTCGCGCAGGCCGCGGATGCCGCCGACGAAGTCTATGCGGACATCCGTGCGGGGATCTTTGATGCCCAGCACCGGGTTCAGCAGGTTGTTCTGAAGAATGGAGACATCCAGGCTCTGCACCGGATCTTTCGACGGATAGGTTCCGGGCTTCACTTTCAGCCGGTACCATTTGTTGTCGAGAAACATTCCGTACTCGCCCTTTTTTGCGGGCTTGGGCTCGGCGGTTTCCGACACCTTGAATTTCTCCGAGATCTTCTCCAGAAATTCTTCTTTCGTGAGCCCGTTCAGATCCTTGACCACGCGGTTGTAGTCCATGATCCGGAGCTGGTTGCCCGGAAAGATCACGGTCAGGAAGTAGTTGTACATTTCCTCGCCGGTGTGCTTCGGGTTTTTCTTCTTCAGCAGTTCGCCGACGCGGCTGGCGGCCGCGCTGCGATGGTGTCCGTCCGCCACGTAGAGGGCGGGAACCTTTTTGAACGCGGTCTGCAGGGCTTTGATGTCGGCCGCGGCATCCACAACCCAGAGCGTGTGGCCGATGCCGTCGTCGGCCGTGAAATCGTAGACGGGTTTCTGTTCGCAGATGCGCGCGATGATTTTGTCAATCGCCGCCCGGGCGCGGTAGGTCAGGAAAACGCATCCGGTGTGCGCGCCGAGCATCTCGACGTGATGCGTGCGGTCGTCCTCTTTGTCCTTGCGCGTCAGCTCATGCTTCTTGATCAGGTCGTTCTGGTATTCCGCGACGCTTCCGCCGCAGAGCAAGCCGGTCTGGACATGATCGCCCATGCGCTGGGCATAGACGTACATGCAGGGTTCTCTGTCCTTGATCAGCAGGCCGTCGGCGACCAGCTTCTTCAGGTTGTCGGCGCCCTTGCGGTACACCACGTCGGAATGGACGTCAATGGACGGATCCAGGTCCACCTCGGACTTTGTCACATGCAGAAACGATAGGGGATTGCCCTTGACCCGCTCGCGCGCCTCGTCGGAATTGAGGACGTCGTAGGGCGGGCTGGCGATTTTGGCGGCGACATCGGCGCGCGGACGGTAACCGCAAAAGGGGCGAATATCTGACATGGCAAAATTCCTTTCCTGAAAATTCAAAAGCCGGCGGAAAACCTGACGGACAGCGCGCGCCCCGGAGAGGCGCGCGCAGAAAGAGCAGTCATCGCCCGGATCAGATGATGGGGGCGGACTTCATCATTTTCTTTTCACGCTTGGCCTGGCGTTTCTCGGCGAGTGTCTTCTGCGGGGCTTTCTTGTCGGTTTTCTTTGCATCATGTGATTTTGCCATAGCTGCATCTCCCAATTATGGATTTCTCAAAACACCATTATGTTGTTCAACGGGATCAAGGCTAGTGAAACCCCCTCCGGCGGGCAAGCGCAAAAGTCCGCGGGCCCGCCGGGTTTTTGGGGTTGTGGCACAGAAACTGCTATCATGTTTTTCGCAATTTGCTATTATTCGGCCATATTGACTGCCCGGAGGCGGGGACTTCCGTTGCAGGGGTGTCAGAAGTGGATATATGCAGACAGATAAAAATCTATCCAGCACGATGCGGATTGAAATATCGCCGGCGGCGCTGAAGGATCTGGTGCAGTCGAAGGACCGCGTCGCGTGGTCCAAGCCTCCTGCGCCCAGCCTCAAGGTCCGGGCCAAGCGCTCCACCCAGATTGTGGACTCCAAGTATCAGCAGCTTCTGCAAAGCATTTATGACGGAGTGCTGGTTGCAGACCTGACCGGTAAAATCACGGATGTGAACATCCGCGCGCTGGATTTCCTGCTTTTTGATCGCGACGAACTGCTGGAGATGAATGTGGTGGATATCCTGGCCGGGGCCGAGCGCACACTGCTTACCGCGCTGCGCGAGAATCTCCAGAACGAGCGGTTCGCGCTGATTCAGGCCTACTGCATGCGCAAGGACGGCACGTTTTTCCCCGCGGAAATTGCCGTCAACCTGCTGAAATTCGCCGATCCGCAAATGTGCTTCTTCCTCCGCGACATTTCCCTCCGCAAGGAGGCCGAGGAAAAGATGATGACCAGCTTCAATGCCATCCAGAACGCCGGCACGGGCATTGCCATCGCCGATGTGGACAGCCGCCTCACCTATGTGAATCCGTTTTTCCTGCGGCAGTGGGGCATTCATGACGAGAAGGATATACTCCAGACGGACCTGATCAGGCTCTGGCAGAACGACAGCCATGCCGGTGAAATGGTGCGGGCGGTGCTCGCCGACCTCGTTTCGTGGCGCGGCGAGATGATCGCCGTGCGGGCGGATGGAACCTCGTTCGAGTCGGAGGTTTCGGCCACGCCGAACTTTGACAGCGAAGGCGACCTGGTGGGCATGGTGCTTTCCGTGGAGGACATCACCAACCGCAAGCGCGCCGAGGAAGGCATCCGGCTGGCGGAACAGCACCGGGCGATGCTCGCGAGCCTGGGCGCGGCCTGCCATCATCTTGGACAGCCCGCGACGGTGCTGCTGGCGAATCTTGAAATGCTCAAGATGGATAAAATCAAGGACAGCGAGGTCTTCACGGAGATTGTCGGCCTGAGCTGCGAGGCCGCCGAGCGCATCGCCGAGATTCTCCATAAGATGAAGGAAGTCGAGGAGTTCCGGACCACGCGCTACATCAGCACCACCGGCGACGTGGATCTTCCGACCAACCGCATTCTGGACCTGTAGACGTCCCTAGAACCGGTAGTTGATGCCCGCGCGCACAAGGCTGTAATCGTAGGACAGGGTGTCGGGCACATACCGCGTTTGCATCATGCGGGGATTGCTGGGGACGCCGGAAGGCCATTCCTCCGTGATTTTGAGGTCTGCATCCGTTTCCAGAAACACCTGGCGGAATTCCGCGAATATTTCCCATGTGTCGGACAGCTTGATTTCGAGTCCGGCGCCGGCGTGCAGGCCGAAATCGTTTTCCGCATCCACGGTCAGTCCGGAAAGCCGGACGCCGGAGGGCTGGGGCTCAAGATCCGCGATGATGATGCGGGCGTCTTCCGCATCGGTTTTCATGATATAGTAGCCGCCGCCCGCCAGCGCGTAGAGGTGCAGGCGGGACCACGGCCGGATGCCGGCGCGGGCGGAGAGGGCGATGGCATAGACGTCGAGCTCGATGCCGAAGGGCCCGGGGATGGCCACATCGTCAATATTGCGCTCCAGTTCGTCGTTCTGTGCGGTGATGGAACCTTCGAGGGAAAACCAGTCGTTGTGCTCGTAGGAAGCCTGCCAGCCCCAGACGAAATCCTCGTTGCGGGTGTCTCCGCCGAAGGAAAAGCCGGCGTGAGGCCCGTCCTTGTATTTCACTTCGTCATCCGCCGCCGCGGAAAAGCCCAGCAGCGAGAAAACAGCAATCAGCGCGATTTTTTTCATACAGGCACCCTTTATTCAAAAAACATTCACCGGGAGCAGAGCCTAGGAAAAAAAGGCGCCGGTGTCCATTCTTTGATTCACGGGCAGACGTGGCCCGCGGCGCTGCAGGTTGGATCGGTGTCCACGGGATTGATGGTGTAGGAGCCTCCGGCGGGGCAGGAAGGGATGCCGTGATTGAGGAATGCCGCGACATCGGCATCTGTGACAATGTCGCCGGGATTCAGCTTGTTCTGCATGGCCACGTGCTCCTTGGCGTAATAGATCTGGCGCAGGTTGTTGATGCAGGTCTTGGTCTGGGAATTCTGGCGGGCGTGCATGAAGGCGGGGATGGCGATGGCGGCAAGCAGGCCGATGATGCCGACAACAATCAGAATTTCGACCAGCGTAAAACCTTTTTTCCTCATTGCGATTCCTCCAGGCGGGATCAAGGTAACAGCGTCCGCCCCCCGCGATAAAGAAAAAAAGCGGCCCGGAGTTGCCTCCGGGCCGCCTGTTCAAACCGCAGTTCTTACAGGACATGCGTGGCAACGCTGCAAACCGCGGGTGTGCCGATCACGTTGATGGTGTACGTTCCCTTGGCCGGGCAGACGGGCCATTTCTTCAGGTACTCTTCGCAGTTGGCCTGGGTGCAGGCATCGCCGGTGACGGCACCGTTGTCAATCGCCCACTGGTCCTTGGCGCTCTCAATCTGCCGCAGGTTGTTCATGCAGGACTTGAGTTGCGAGGTCGTGCGGGCCTTGACGAAGTTCGGGATCGCAATGGCGGCCAACAGGCCGATAATCGCAACCACGATCATAATTTCAACAAGCGTAAAACCGCTCTTCTTCATTAAATACTCCAATACTCACCGATCATTCCGTTCTGTTGCATCCGCCAGGATGCATCATTGGGAGTAGTTGTAGCAGGATGCGTGCCGAGACCCAAAAATGAACATAATACAGCCGGGCAATCTTAAGCAGACAGGTTCAGATTAAGTATTTGAACAAAAAAAAGCGGCCCGGAGTTTCCTCCGGGCCGCCTGTTCAAACCGTAACTCTTACAGGACGTGCGTAGCAACGCTGCAGGTCGGAGGTGTGCCGATCACGTTGATCGTGTAGGTTCCCTTCGCCGGGCAGACGGGCCATTTCTTCAGGTACTCTTCGCAGTTGGCCTGGGTGCAGGCATCGCCGGTGGTGGCACCGTTGTCAATCGCCCACTGATCCTTGGCGCCTTCAATCTGGCGCAGGTTGTTCATGCAGGATTTGAGCTGCGATGATGTGCGGGCTTTGACGAAGTTCGGGATCGCAATGGCGGCCAACAGACCGATAATCGCAACCACGATCATAATTTCAACAAGCGTGAAACCACTCTTTTTCATTTTCATACTCCTAATTATTCAATTTTTCTACCTCTTCACTCTGCTGCTGCCACCAGGCACCAGCATCGGGTGACATAGTAGCAGGACGCGTGCCAAGATCAAACATGCAAATAAAAAAGGTCTTGAAATCTGAAAAGGGGTGATTTTTGGCAGAATTTTGAATCTATCCTTATGATTTCACTTTTCTCAGTGTTTTTACCAGAAACGGCCGACTGCGATCGAGAGATCTTGAATAATATAAGGATTAACACCGATTACCCGAATGTACAGAGCCCTCAATATCATTCTCGCAAAAATAAGAAATATTATCAAAAATGATAATTTGCGTCCTAAAATTGCCAAAAATGACGAAAAAAAGAGTAAAAATAGCTAAAAAACCACTGCTGTCCGGTTGTTTGTCTGTAGTTATGCTGCAACACGCGCAACAACAATGTTTTGTGATGTAGAGGCGTTGTGAGCGATTTGAAATTGCTTCAACTTATCTTTTGCGCACCACTTTCGCCAT
>JBFXGK010000005.1:0-118588 GCA_050178035.1 Kiritimatiellia bacterium | reverse complement strand
TCAAAAATCCAGTTGATCAGGGCAAAGGCTCGAGGATATAGATCCTTTGAGAATTACAGAATCGCCATCCTTTTTCACTGCGGAAAGCTCGATCTGTCTCCACTATAATTGATGAAGAACCAAAAAAAGGCCAAAAATGCTCAAAAAACGCCTAAAAACGCCTAGAAACGCCCAAAAATCTCTAAAAATGCTTAAAAATGCCGAAAAATCGGCTTTTATCGCATTTATCCTCTTGCTGGCCGCCTCCGCCGGTCATGGGGTTGAACCCGACAGTCCACGCAATTCTCCCGTCGTTAAAGCCGTCGCAAAGGCCATGCCCGGCGTCGTGAACATCGGCACCGAGAAAATGGTCCAGGTGCGCTACACCGATCCGTTTTTGAGTATGCGCGGTGATCTGCTGGACCGGTTCTTCAGCGACTTTTTTGGGCCTCCGCCGCTTCCGGGATACCGCATCGGCCACTCGCTCGGCTCGGGAGTGATTTTGGATCCGAGAGGCTATATTCTCACGAACTACCATGTGCTCGAGCGCGCTTCGCGCATCGCAGTGATCCTTTCCGATGAAACCCGCTATGACGCGCGCATCATCGCCGGCGATGAATTCACCGACCTCGCGCTGATCAAGATTGAGCCGTCGCGCCCGCTCACCGCTCTGGAGTTTGCGGACGACGACGATCTGCTTCTCGGCGAAACCGTCATTGTGCTCGGCAATCCGTTCGGACTGACGCATACGGTCTCGGTGGGGGTGCTGTCCGCCAAGAACCGCACTGCGCAGTACCAGGGCAAGGAGCTTTACCGCGATATTTTGCAGACCGACGCCGCGGTGAATCCGGGCAGTTCCGGCGGGCCGCTGCTCAATCTCGACGGGAATCTGATCGGTGTGAATGTGGCCGTTTACCAGGAGGCTCAGAATATCGGCTTCGCAATTCCAATCAAGCGGGTCAGGGACCTTCTAGGGGAATGGCTTTTGCCGGAGCGCCTGAAGAATCTCTGGCTCGGTTATGAACTGGGCGATGGGCTTGTGATTTCAGAGGTGTATGAAAAAACGCCCGCGGCGGCGAAGGGCCTGATAGCAGGCGATGTGATTGTCGCTGTGGATGGAATTGCGGTGCGCACGAAATACGACTGCAACAAGGCCATGCTCAACAAGGAACTGGGCGATATTGTGCGGCTGACCGTGACGCGCGGCGTCAAGCAGATTGACGCCGACCTCACCTTTGAAGATCGGCCGAAGCCCTCCGGCGCGGATCTGGTCGCGCGCCGGCTGGGGGTCACCTTTGGCGATCCGGGCTCGCAGCAGAGCCCGTATCCGATGGGCCTTCCGGTGACGCAGGTCGAGGAGGCCGGCCCGGCCGCGCAGGCGGGACTGAAGCCGGGTGACTGGATTTCGCGCATCAACAATAATGAAATCCGGACGCTGGATGATGCCGGGACCGCGCTGCAAAATGTGAAGTCCGGCGATTCGGTCAGCCTTGTCGTGGTCAAACTGGAAGAGCAGGGCGCTTTCATGGTGTCCCAGCGCACCACGTTGAACGTGGCCGGGCGTTGAAAGAAGGCTTGCCGGAGCGAAGAAGCCTGATAAGCTTTCCTTTTCCTTAAAGAGAACAGTTTTGGACAGGTGATGATCAAAGTTAAGCATTTAACCCGGCGGTTCGGCCGCAAGCTGGCGGTGGATGACCTTTCCTTTGAGGTGGCCCGCGGCGAGGTTCTGGGCTTTCTAGGACCAAACGGAGCCGGCAAGACCACCACCATGAGGATCATCACCGGCTTCCTGTCGCCGACCGGCGGCGAGGTGGAGGTGGACGGACTGAACGTTCTCACGCATTCGCTGGAAGTCCGCCGCCGCATCGGCTACCTGCCCGAAAATGTGCCGCTTTATCCCGAGATGCGCGTGGATGAATATCTGGGCTATCGCTCAAAGTTGAAGGGTCTTTCCGGCCGGCGCTGCAAGGCGCGGCTGGAGCAGGTCAAGGCGCAGTGCGGGCTTGAAACCGAGGGCCGCCGTTTGATCGGGAACCTTTCCAAAGGCTACCGCCAGCGAGTCGGCCTTGCAGATGCGCTGATTGCCGAGCCCGAAGTTTTGATTCTTGACGAGCCCACCATCGGGCTCGATCCCAATCAGATCCGCCAGGTGCGTGCACTGATCAAGGATCTTGCAGAAAAACACACCATTGTGCTTTCAACACATATCCTGCACGAAGTGGAAATGACCTGCCGCCGGGTGCTGATCATCAACAACGGGAAAGTGGTGGCTTCCGATTCCCCGTCGAACCTGCGCCAGATGATGCGCGCGGGCGCGCCCGTGATCGCTGATATTCGCGGTCCCCAGGAAATGGTTTCCGCGAAACTGGGCACGGTGCCCTCCGTGAAGCAGGTCCAGGCCCTGCGACCCGGCGAGTGGACGAAGTATCAGCTTGCGGTCGAAGCGGGGGCGGATATTCGCGCCGACCTCAGCGAGATGGTTGTCCGCAACGGCTGGGGCCTGCGCGAACTGACGACCGGCCGGCCGACGCTGGAGGATGTTTTTGTGCAGCTGACGTGTGAACCGGAGGGCGAAATCCAGCCATGAGGACTTTCCTGACTCTCTGGCGGCGCGAGATGGCGTCATATTTTCTCTCGCCCATTGCCTATGTGATGGCGATGTTCTTCCTGTTTGTGATAGGCTACTACTTCTGGATGCTTCTGAACATCCTCGCGCGCGGCGTGGTGAGTATCACGGTCATGAATGAGCTGTTTGGTTCGGTCTTTTTCTGGATCCCAGTGCTGATTCTGATCCCGCTGATCACCATGAGGCTTTTCGCCGAGGAGAACCGTTCGGGCACGATTGAACTTCTAATGACCGCCCCGGTCACGGAAACACAGGTTGTCCTTTCCAAATACGCTGGCGCGCTGAGCTTCTACGTGATCATGTGGCTGCCGACGCTGGCCTATGTTTATGTGCTTCGACACTACGATCCGTTGATGACCGTGGATCTTGGCCCGCTGGCTAGTGTTTATCTGGGAGCCCTGCTGCTGGGGGCTTTTTACCTGAGCGCGGGATTGCTGATGTCGGCGCTGACGCGCAACCAGATCGTGGCGGCGATGTCGGCCTTCGCGGTGGTGACTGTGGCGTTTTTTGCCGGCTTCATGCCCTACATTTCCCGTTCCGAAACGGTGCGCGATGCCGGCCGCCATTTTTCGGCCGTGATGCACATGATGGACTTTTCGCGCGGCGCCGTGGACACCCGGCCGGTGGTGCTCTATGTGACTGCCACGGCTTTTCTTCTTTTCGCGACGGTTAAAATCCTTGAGATGAAAAAATGGAAGTGACAGGCAGCACCAGCACGGAACGCGGATCGGATGCCCGCAGGGGAATCCGGAGGCAGCGGTATTTTAAGACACTGTCGGGCCTCAACGCCGCTGCTTCCATTCTTCTCGCGCTTGCGCTGGTCGGGATGGTGAACTATCTGTCGCTCCGGCATTATCGCCGTGCGGACTGGTCGCGCTCCCGCTACTATTCGCTTTCCCGGCGCACGCTGGATCTCCTGAACGGCCTGACCAACGACATCCGCGTGGTGGTTTTCTTCCAGCCCGAGCATCAGGTGTACACCGATGTGGAGAATCTGCTCAGGGAATACGAGTCGGTGTCGCGCAGGATCCGGACGGAGTACGTGGATCCGGCCCGGGACCTCGCGCGGACGGAGGAGCTTGCGCAAAAGTACCAGGTCACGGAGGCGAACGTCGTGGTGTTCGACAGCGGCGGCCGCAGCAAGTATGCCGGGCTGGATGACATTGTGGAATTCGATTACCCCGGCATGGAGGAGGGCCGCGTGCCGGAGGCCGTGGCCTTCAAGGGCGAGCAGGCTTTTTCATCGGCCATACAGGACATCACCCAGGCCCGCAGCCCGGTGGTGTATTTTCTCGAGGGGCATGGCGAGCATTCCGTGGACGATTTTGACCAGCGCAGGGGTTACTCCTCGCTGGCCCGCGTCATGCGCCGGGACAACATCACGGTGAAGACCGTCAGGTTCGGCGAGATACACACGCTTCCGGAGGACACGGACGCGCTGGTCATCGCGGGGCCTGTGCGGCGCCTGTCGCAGCCGGAGATTGATCTGCTCGCAAACCATCTTGCGCATAACGGGCGGATGATTCTGATGCTGGACAAGGACGCTGAAACGGGGCTGGACCCGCTTCTCGAGGAATGGGGTATCCGCGTCGGTCAGGATGTGGTCACCGACCCTTCGCGAACGCTCAGCGGCGATGAGCTTTTCGTCACGGAATACGGCCTGCATCCGGTCACGGAGCATCTGGCCGGCATCACCACCATATTTTACATGCCGCGGTCCGTGGAACCGGTGGCCGCTGCTGCCGCCGCGGGCAATCCGTCCGACAAGCCGCGGGTTGTGAGTCTTGCATCCTGCTCGCCCGAAGGGTGGGCGGAAAGCCGCGTGAAGGATAACCTCTTCCAGTTTGATCCGCTGGAAGACCGCCGTGGGCCGGCATCCATCGCGGTCGCGATGGAGCGCGGGGCCGCGCCGGCGCTGGATGTCCGCATCCGGCCGACCCGTGCGGTGGTGTTCGGCGACTCGGATTTTGTCTGCAACGGCGCCATGGCCGGCGGCGGGCTCGATTTCTTCATGAGCGCGCTGAACTGGGTGCTGGAGCGCGAGGATCTGCTGGCGATCGCCCCGAAACCCATGAATGAAAGCCGCCTGATCCTAAACCGGAAAGACCTGCAGGAACTGTTCTGGATTCTCGTCCCCGGCATGCCCGCTGCGCTGGCGCTGGCTGGCCTGGCCGTCTGGCTGCGGAGGAGGCGCGGCGCATGAACGGGAAGTCCACACTGTATCTTCTGTTCGCCGTGGTCGTTCTCGGCCTTTTTATCGTTTTCTTTGAAAGGGGCTCGGACAGCACGCAGGCGCGGATGGAACAGGCCGTCCGGGCCTTCAACTTCGATCCCGGGTCAGTGACGGCCCTGAAGGTTTCCAGCGACAACCTGAACATCGAGTGCCGGCGCGAGAAGAATATTTGGATCATGAAAAAGCCGGCCGGCGAGCCCGCGGATGGCGGGGCGGTTGATGAATTTCTTTACCGGCTTTCCATCGTCGGGCGCGGCGAAACGATCACCGCCCGGCAGCAGACCGAGCGGAATCTCAAGATCTCGGACTTCGGCCTTGAGCAGCCTCGCATCCGCATCGCGGTTTCGGATTCGGCGCGCGAGACCGTGTATCTGCTGGGCGCGCCCACCGCGCTGGGCGATGCGGTTTACGCCGCGGAGGAGGGCCGGCCCGATGTTTTCACGGCCGCCGCCGGTGTGATGGATATCCTGCCCGCCAGCGCCGACCGCCTGCGTTCGCGGCTTTTGTTCCAGGAAGACCGCTCGAAGGTCCGGCAGATCGCGCTTCACCGGGAGGCCGGTTTCCTGCAGGTCGAACGTGACAAGGAAGGACACTGGTCTCTTCGCCAGCCGGTCACGGGCCGCGCTGATCGGAGCCGGATCTATGAATGGCTGGACGAGCTGTTCAAATATGAAATCGCCGATTTCACGGCCAGTGATGCCGGCGATGCGGCATCTTACGGGCTGGCGGATTCGCCGCTGCATCTTTCACTGGTGTTCAACGGCGACGACACCAGCCGCACACTGATTCTCGGCCGCGCAACGGCTGAAAATTCGGGCCTGATCTATGCGCGGCGGGCCGATGGCAGCGCAGTCTACACGGTTCCGGCCGCCCTGGCGGACCTGCTGCGCGTGAATGAATCGGCCTGGCGCGAGCGTCGCCTGCTCCCGCTGGCGGCCCATGAAATCAATACCGTGCGCATGGCTTCCGGCGCGGATGTCATTGAGCTGAACAAGGGCCCCGCCGGCCTCTGGACGGTGGCTGGCCTCCAGCCGGTGGCTGCCGACCCGGAGCGCGTGAAGGATTTGCTGAGCGCCTGGGCGTCTGTTGAAATCGTTGAGTTCAATGACGCGGCGGGAACCAATCTCGCCGCATTCGGCCTGTCGCCGGAAAAGATGCGGATCAGTTTTTTCAAGGAGCATGACAGCCCCGGAAGCGCGTTTGAGCTGCTTGTCAGCGGCGCGCCGCCGGAGAGCGGGCGGGTATGGGTCAAGGCCGTGCCGGAACCGCCCCTCTACCGGATCCCTGCAGCTGTCATTGATCGCATCAGCCTAGACCGGCTTTACTATCGCGACCGGGCGGTTCTTGCGGTTGACCGTGCGCAGGTGCGCAGCGTCATGCTGAAGAACGCCGTCCGCGAAGAGATGCTTCAGCAGGATGCCGTCGGGAAGTTCGAGCCTGTCCGCCCGCGCCCCGAGAAGCCTGACGAACTGGCTGTGCAGAAACTTCTCGTCGGCATCAGCCGGCTGGTGGCCGGCCGCTTCGTGGCCGAGGATCCGGCTGATCTCAGCCGCTACGGGCTTGACCATCCTGCCGACGAGATGACTGTTGGTCTTTCCGGCCGGGACGGCATCAGCAAGACGCTGATGCTCGGGGCCGAAACAGGGGGGGACAGCTTCTACGCGATGATCAAGGGACAGGATATCATCTTCACGCTGGACCGCCAGATTCGCGACTCACTTTTCCCGTCCACTCTTTTTGCACCTGCCGCCTCGGGGGAAACCCGGTGAAAGAGAACCGAAAGGCCCGCGCGGCGGTCCGGCCGGTTCATGCCCTCAGGCGGTGCTTCAGGTGCCTGCTGCTGTTCATTCTTCTTCTGGTGTCCGCCGGCTACTATTTGAATGCCGTCGGTCTGCCGGAGTCCGTCAAGGACCGCATCGTCCGCGAACTCGGCGCGCGGGGCGTGCATGTGAAAGTCGCGCGGGTGCGCTGGGTGTTCCTTGAAGGCGTTGTGATGGATGACCTCCGCTATTTTGCAGGGCCTCTGGATCCCGAGCCGCTCGTGCGGGCGGAGGAGGCCTCGGTCGGTTTCCGCCCGTCCGCGTGGTTCAGGGGCCGGCATGGCATCAACGGGTTGAGCATCCGCAACGCGGCGCTCGGGCCCGGGGGCGTTATTTCCGGAATACAGGCCTCTGTCCGGCTGGAGGATCAGGGCCTCCGGATCACGGGCCTCTCGGCGGAATACAACGGGCTGAGCCTGTCCGGAGGCGGATATGTTGCACGACCGGCGGAGAATATGCGCGGGGCACTGGTGCAGGCCTGGCAGAAGCTGTTTCCGCGAAAGAAAAACAAAGACAAGTCGCTCTGGCTGCCGGATCTGCTTGCCGAACTGAGGGCCGTCCGCTTCAGGCCCGGTTCTTCTGCGCAGATAACGCTTCTGCTTCATCCCGATGATCTGCAGGCCAACGAAATTGCGATTGACGCCCGCGGCAGCGGACTGACCGCGCGCGGCGTGACGCTTGACGCCTGGCGCATGCAGGCTTCGCTGCGGAAAGGCCGCATTACGCTTCCGCGCCTGGTGGCCGGGCGCGGCGGGGAACTGATGCGGATTTCCGGATTCCTGGATCTGGCGGACGGTTCGGCCGCCTGCAAGCTGTACAGCGATCTGCCGCCGTATATTCTGCTGGCGCTCGCGCCCGTTGCGGCGCGGCAGGCGCTGGACAAATCCGGAATCTCCATCGGGGAATCCCTGGCATTATCCGCTGAAGCAGGCCCGGGCCCGATCCATGAACTGCAGAACGCCTTTCACGGCTCGCTGGCTGTGAAGGAGGCCCGTCTCAAGGATCTGCCCGTCGCCGCCTGTTCGCTGGATTTCACCCGCGGCCGGGAGATGATCGTGATCACCAGCCTGCAGGCGGAAATAGGGCAGGGTGCCGGGGCGGGTCCGATGTCCGGCCGTTTCAGTTATGATCTCGAATCCAGGCGCTTTGGCGGGCAGATGAAAACCGGTTTTGATCCCAACTGGATGTGCCCGCTGGTCAGTACAAACAAGGCGCGGATTATTAGCGGCCTGCATTTTCGCAGCAGCCCGCCGCAGGTTTCATTCACATTCTCGGGCCGGCGGGGGGAAGAGAGCGAACCGCTCAGCGTGGAAGGAGCCGTGAAGGGAAAAGACTTCAGTTTCCGCGGATCATATTTCACTTCCGCGGATTGCAGGCTGGTCATGACCAACAGCATTTTGAATCTCGATCCGCTGACGGTTAAGCGGGACAAGACGGCCGGCAAGGGAAGAATCTCGTTCGATTTCAAGAACGGCATCGTGGATGTGGATATGGAAAGCACCTATGATCCGAAGGCTACCGTCCGCATGATGGGCCCGACGCTTGAGCGCCTGTCCCGCCCTTTCAGTTTCAACGGTTATTCGCACATCACGGCCCGCGGGAGCATTGATTACCACTCGCTGACAAACATGAACCTGGACGCGCAGGTTGTCGCCTCCAACATGGCATATCGCGGCGTTGCCGCCGAAAGCTGCGATTTTATTTTTGTCGCGAAAGAGAACCGGTTTGAAATCAAAAACGCGCGCGGCCGTCTCTATGGCGGCGAGTTTGAGCTGTCGCGCGCCCTTATCGAGTCGCTGGCGGATTCTCCCCTGTGGCATTACGATCTGGCCTGCTCCATGAAGAGCGTGGATTTCGGTAAACTGATGCAGGCATACCGCCGGCTGGGCGAGGACCATCCCTATGAGGGAAAACTGGATTTCTCGCTGTCCCTCGCCGGGGAGACCGGGGACCAGTTTTATCCGCGCATGCTCGGCCGCAGCAGCGTCCGCATCACCGAGAGCCCCCTGCTTCGTGTCCCGCTGTTCACCGGTCTTGCAAAGATGCTTTCCGTGATGTATCCGAGCTTCGGCATCGTCTCGCAGAACGATCTCACGGCCGATTTCAAAATCGGCGGCAATTCCATCCGGACCCAGAATGCGCGCCTGCTGGGTCACATCATCAGTATCAGCGGCGACGGCCGCTACAACTTCAACAACAGTCTCGACTTCAAGGTGCGCGTGCGGATGCTTCGGGAGGGGAAGCTGGCGGCCGTGCTGAACTGGGTGACCTTCCCGGTCACCAAACTGCTGGAGTTCCATCTGAGCGGCCCGCTGGAGCAGCCCGTCTGGCGTCCGGACAACCTGCCCAAGGAGCTTTTCAACATGCTGAAATCCGTCATCCCGGGCGTGGGGAATAATGATGAAAAGCGCTGAACAAACCTGGCATGTCCTGACCGTAGAACTGCCCGACGAGCACGCCGAAGCCCTCCAGGAATGGATACGCGATATCTGCGGGCTGGAACCCGTCCTGCTTGAGCGGGCCGGCGCGCGCGCGCAGTGGATCGAGGCCTATTTCACGGACGAACTTTCCGCGAAAGCCGCCGCGGAGAAAATTGCCGCGGCCTTTCCCGTGCGCGCAACGGCCATCCGCGCTCTTGAGTCAAAGGACTGGCAGAATTTCTGGCGGCATCATTTCAAGCGCCGCGAGATCGGAAAATCCCTTCTGATCGTGCCCGACTGGGAGGACAATGGCGATACCGGAGGCCGCGCGGTGATCCGGCTGGAGCCGGGGCTCAGCTTTGGAACCGGCGACAACTTCACCACGCGCTTTTGCCTCGAAATGATTGACGAGCTTTTTTCAAAGCGCGTGCCGGAAAGCTTTCTGGATGTCGGCGCCGGAAGCGGCATTCTTTCGATTGCCGCCGCGAAACTCGGATGCCCGCGCATTCTTGCGGTTGAAAACGACGAACTGGCTGTGGCCAGCGCCCGCGAAAATCTTGAGCGCAACGGCGTTGCGGACCGCATCGCACTGAAGTCGCACGACATCCTCCGCGGCTGGGACGGGGGCAAATATGAATTTGTGTGCGCAAACATCATCTCCGGAGTGCTGACTCAGGCCGCGCCTGCGCTGACGGGTATTGCGTCGCGCCTCCTGGTGCTGTCTGGAATATTGGAGTGGGAATGCGATGGGGTTGCGGAAGTCTATCAGCGTCTTGGCGGCCGCGAAATCATTCGCGATGGCGATGGCCAGTGGTGCGGCCTGGTCTTCGAATTCTCATAAATAGCCGAAAAACGCCTAAAAATGGCCAAAAAGTGCCAAAAATGGCCAAAAAACGTTAAAAAATGGCCATTTTCATGATTTATCGCAAAAGCGGACACAAACTCTGCCCGGAAATTAGTGCGTGATAATTTACGTACTTCAGGCTTTAATCGGCGAAGTGACGAGATGTCATTCGTTCGGGGAATGGCAGAAATGTTTAAAATGTGAAGACCTGATTCCTATATTCGATTCGACGGTTCATTCACGGAATTAAAAGTGAAGGAGTCCAAATGAATAATGTAAAGTTCCCGCTGCTGATTCTGGTCATTATCGTAAACTTACTTGTTTGCCTTTCGAGCCTTGCTGACAATATAGCTTTGATCAACTATCAGGGCAGGCTTGTTCACAATGGGGTATTGGTAAATGGTAATATAGATATGATCTTTCGTATCTATACGAATCAAGCAACCGGTACCTTTATATATGAACAGACAAATGACGTAATGGTTATTGATGGAATCTACAATGTCGGGCTTGGAATGAATTCAACGTTTGGGGATTTCGAAGCCGCCATTATGAATGATGATTGCTATGTCGAAGTTGTTATAAACGGAAATCCATTACGTCCGCGGGAAAGAATTACGCCGCCGCCTTTTGCCAAGAAATCATCGCAAATATGGAGTCTTTTCGGAGGGTTCTATCACAATTTAAGGCAATATCCCACAATACATCAGTCGCAAATACCGCTAGCGTCGGGCATTGACTGCTCATTGGGCAATTGGACCTATGGGGTATTCCCGCCCGTATTTATGGACGTTCGGATCACCTCAGCCCGTGTTAAGTATTACCCTCAGATTAACTGGCCGTTGGATTCATCGGCGCTAACTACATACAGGCTGCTTTCAAAGACCTTCGATGCAACAGTTACGAATCTTGTCGCTACCGGTGACATCTTATATTCTTCGTTCACTAACGGTTGGCAGGAACTGAATCTGTCCTCAGATAAATCTGTGTGTAATCTTGATGGTGACGAGTTTCTGTATTTTGAAATTATGTTGCCAACTTCCACTTCGTCGGTCCAAGGTACGTATTTCTTCCAGGTTGAAGTGCGCTAAGAAAAGGGAATGGGCGTCTCAACAATCAACATTTCAAGCCCATAAATACTCGAAAAATGGCCTTAAAATGCCAAAAATGGCCCAAAAACGTTAAATAACGGCCCAAAATGGCCGAAAATCGTCAAAAACGGCCACTGTTTTGAGTTTTTTGCCACAATTCCGATTATTCACAAAAACAGCTTCCGGCGGATATGGGCATAGCTTATGATGCTCTCATGCGGGCTGCAATGATATCAGGGGTTTTGCTGCTGGCGATGGCAGGGGTTTTCGCGGCCGGCGCCGCGGATACCAATATTTCACTGAAACTGTCTGGCCCGGATTGCCTGCATATTGGCACGAACAGCTTTTTGATGGATGCGGACGGGTTGTCTGAGCAAAAGCTTGCGGATGCCTGCGCATCGCATGTGGGGGAGGGGCATCTATGGACCCGCGAAGAACTGCTGAGCCAGGCAGCGCGGCTGAGCCGGCCTCTGCAGACTGTGGAGGAGGAAACGATCAGTGCCGGGAGCGATAGTTCCGGTGACGCGCATCTTCCGTCCGTCCGCATCAGCACGGCTTTCCTTGACCGCCTGAACCTGAATCCGCTGAAGCACGGGCCGGTGGCCCGGTCGAAGCTGGAAATGGATCTGGAATCCGGCGGCATTGGCCTGCAGGCGGTTGAGATGGGCTTTGACGACCGCAGGCTCTGGCTGATCCACACGCCCTCCACGGACGAAACCGAAGGCTCCATGGGCGTGGAGCTGAAGCTCCGCTGGTGAATGTTCCCAGTTAACCGACGCGGTTTTTGGAATGGATGGTCGCGCTCCGCTTGCCTCGACGCAGCATCCGGGCGAAGTCGGGTCGCGACCGGATAGTGATCAGGCGGATTTGACGGAGCAAAACCCTTCAAACAAAATATTCCAGTTCTGCTTGACAAACTGACTGACCGGTCAGTATTGTATGGCGCTATGAGCATTCGGGAAGAAAAAAAGGAAGCCAAGCGCGTCGCGATCATCGCCGCGGCCGAAGCCCTGTTCCGCGCACGGCGCTACGACGAGGTCACGCTGGATCAGGTTGCGGCGAAGGCGCACGTGGGCAAAGGAACGATCTATCTATATTTCAAGGATAAGGAATATCTTTTCTTCCAGATGGTTATCGAGGATTTCGGGAGCATGCTCGTGAATGTCGAGAAGATTGCCGCTTCGGACCGGGATATCCGCAGCCGCTTGCTCGCTATCTGCTCCACCTTAAGCGCGTTTTTCAATGCGCGGTTTGTGTTCCTTCAAATCATGCATCACGAGGAGCAGTTTCTGCGGAACCGCCGGATGCAGGCCCGCATGAAGAAGGACCGCGAGCGGCTGCGGGCGGCCCTTCAAAAGGTTTTCCGCGACGGAATCCGCACCGGTGTTCTTCGCAAAGACTGCCCGGTTGATGCGATGGAAACTGCACTGGTCGGAGCGATGCACTTCCGCGACATGACCGCTTGCGAATCGGGTCCGGCGGTCAGCCTTGAGGCGGTGGTGGATTTATTTCTTGAAGGCGCGGATGCATGCAATAAACGCGGGAGACGGACCGTTCTATGAAAATATATATTATGCAGACAAGACTGGCCGGTATTATTACATCACTGGCGCTCATATCGGGATGTGTGAGTGTTCCGGATGCGGAGGAAATGCGCGCGCTGCGCGCGGAGAAGTCGGAAATGCGGCTGCGCGATTTGTCCGGAAGTCTTCGGACAGGCTCGGCGCAGAACCTTGAGGGCAACCTTAGCCTCGAGGATGCGCTTGCCAAGGCAATGGATCTGAACCTCTCGCTCCAGCAGTCGCGGCAGGAACTTGAGATTGCCCGGGGGCGCATTCAAAGCTCCTACTCGGAGGTGCTGCCCTCGCTGAATCTGTCGGGCGACTATCTGCGGCGTGACGAGGAGCTGGGCACCCTGAGGGACGAGGTTTATACGACGACCCGTTATCAGGATCAGTACAGCGCGGGGCTGCGGCTGACGCAGCCCTTGTTTAACGGCCGGGCCGGCGCTGCGCTGCGGGCGGGAAAACTGTACCGGCTGTCGGCGGAGACGGGCATCCGTCAGTCAGAGGAAGACGTCCGCTACGAAGTGGTGGCGGCCTACTACAGAGCCGTGCTTTCTTCCCATCTGCTCGAGGTGAATCTTGCGTCGCTGGAAACGGCGGAGCGTCAGCTCGCCGACACCCAGGCCCGCCGGCGCGAGGGGATGGCGTCAAACTATGACGAACTCCGCGCGCAGGTCGAGGTTTCCAACTTCCGCGCGCAGGTATTGAAGGCGCGCAACGAAAAAGATGTCGCCAGCACAACGCTTTTCCGTTTGATCGGTGCCTCTCCGGAAAGCGATGTGAAGCTGACGGATTCCATCCCGCTGGTTATCGAGAAGATATCTTTCGAGGACGCGCTGCGCACCGCGCTGGAACGCCGGGCCGACCTGGCGGCGGCTGAATATGCCGTGAGGCTTCAGCGCGAAAGCGTGGCGAATGTCAAAAGCCGCTACTGGCCTGAAATCTCCGGCTATGTTTCGCAGGAGTGGGCGAATCCCGATCCGCATGAGTCCTCACAGGACGAGTGGGGCGACGAGTGGCAGGCGGGCGTGCAGGCGAGCCTGCCGCTTTTTGACGGCCTCGACCGCCGCGGAGAGCTGGTGCAGGCGCAGGCAAAGCTCAAGCAGCAGGAAATCGCGCTGCGGGACACCGAGGAACAGGTGATCAGCCAGATCCGCCAGCTTGTACTGTCGCTGAAGACCGCGGAGGAATTTGCGAATTCACAGAGCCGGAATCTTGAAACGGCAAAGGAGGCACTGCGGCTGGTCGAGACCGGCCTGAAGGAAGGACAGAACACGCCGGTGGAGGTGATGGACGCGCGGCAGGCGCTGACCACGGCCTCGGCGAACTACTACCAGTCGCTTTTCGACCACGCTGTTGCCCGCGTTTCGCTTCAGAAGGCCATGGGGCTGCTTTCGTCCGGCGCTTTGCCGGATGCGAAGGTTTTGGATGCACCGGAAAACTAGACGATTTTGAAGAGAGGATGAACATGAAAAATCTGATTTATGTTTGGTTATGCGCGGCCCTGGCTGCCGTGATGTTCTGCGGCTGTTCGAAGCCTTCAGAGGGAAACAAACCCGGCCCGAAGGGCGCCCGGGCAAAGGAAATGCTTCCGGTTGCGGTTCGGACCGCCATTGTTGAACCCGGTGAGATCTCGGAGATGCTCCAGTTCACAGGCGAACTGGAGTCGCCGCTTTCGGTGCAGCTTTCCGCACGAATGCAGGGACGCCTGGACAAACTGGAACTGAAAAAAGGCGTGGAAGTGACTGAAGGGGTTGAAGTGAAGCAGGGTGATGTGGTGGCCGAGATTGAACACCGCGACCTGGAGGCGCAGCTCAAGTTGGCCAAGGCGCAGGTTCAGCAGGGCGAAGTGGCTCTTGCCGACAAGGAGCGTGAGCGCCGCCGGCTGGAGGCGCTGTTTGCCGAAGAGGTTGCGACGGAGCAGGCCCGCGATGCGGCGGTGGCCGCTCATGAGAGCGCCAAGGCGGCACTGGCGCAGGCGGAGGCCCAGCAAAAACTGGCGAAGGTGAACCTGGATGAGTCTTTCATCCGCGCCCCGATGGATGCCGTGGTCGCGGAGCGATATGTGGATCCGGGGGCGATGGTGGGCGCGAGCACGCCGATTGTGCGCCTTGTACAGATGACACCGCTGCGTCTGATGGTTTCGGTTCCGGCGCGCATGCTGCCTGCATTGCAGCCGGGCGTGACCCCGGTGGAGGTGAAAACAGATGTCTATCCCGACCGCGTGTTCACCTGTCTCGTCAGCCGCATATTTCCGACCGTTGACCCGGCAACTCGCACGGCTCCGGTTGAGATCCTGCTGGACAACAAGCGCAGCGGGGGCGACCCGTGGCTTCTGCGTCCGGGGATGTACGCCACAGCGGAAGTCCGCATGGCCATGAGGGAGACCGCTCTGATGGTGCCCGCCTCCAGCGTGATCCGGGTGCTGGACCGCCAGGTTGTGTTTGTCCTGGAAGGCAGCACTGCCCGGGCCGCGACGGTTAGAACCGGCATACGGAGCAGCGACAAGGTGGAAATTGTCGAGGGGCTCTCCGCCGGCGACGAGTACGTCGTGATGGGGCAGAATAAACTGACCGACGGCGCCGCTGTGGAGCGCGTGGAAGCCCAGACGCAGGATCATTCCCCGGCGAAGAAATGACCGGAACAATTTGAAGGAGACTGAACCGTGAAATTACCCGAACTGGGCGTTAGGAAACCGGTCACCACGCTGATGTTTTTCCTCGCGGTGCTGATCATCGGCGGCGTGATGGTGACGGAGTTGTCGGTGGATTATCTGCCGGAAATTGACAATCCGACCGTGACGGTGATCACGGAATGGAGCGGTGCAAGCACCGAGGACGTGGAGAACAAGGTCACCCGGCAGATAGAGCGCGCCCTCGGATCGGTGAACAATTTGAAAGAGATGACCAGCGCCACCATGGAGGGCATTTCATCGGTGACCTGCGAGTTCATCTGGGGCACGGATCTTGACGAAGCTTCCAACGACATGCGCAGCAACGTGGACCGCGTGAAGGGGGATCTGCCCGATGATGCGGAGGAGCCACGCTTCATGAAATTCAACACGACACAGATCCCCATTCAGTTTTACGGAGTGACCGCGAGGGAAAGCGTCGAGAACCTGTACGAAATCATCGACCGGCAGGTTTCTGATCCCCTCAAGCGTTTGCCGGGTGTCGGGACCGTGAACCTGTTCGGAGGCCTGCAGCGCGAAATACAGATTCTGCTGGATCCGGAGAAACTGACGGCCTTTGGCCTCGATCTGGAGGACGCGGCACGAATCCTTGCGGCGGAAAACGTGACACTTCCGGCCGGAAACCTCAAGGTCGGCCGCATGGACTATACGATCCGTGTGCCGGGTGAGTTTGCGACGCCGGAGGAGCTGGAGACGGTTGTGCTGCGATCCGAAAAAGGTGCCTATGTCTATCTGCGCGATGTGGCAAAGGTGCTGGACGGCTTTGAGGAGGAAAAGCGCATTACCGAGATTGGCGGAAGCCGCGGCATGATGATGATGATCCAGAAGCGTTCGGGCGCAAACACCGTGGATGTGGCGAAGCAGGTCACGAAGGAGCTGGAACGTCTGATTCCGACCCTGCCGCGGGATTTGGAGTTCAATCTGATTGCCGACACGAGCACGGACATCACCAATTCCATCAATAATGTGTCCAACACCGTCAAGTGGGCGTTCATTTTTGTGGTGCTGGTGACGCTGCTGTTTTTGCGCAACATCCGGACATCACTCATCATTGCGCTGACCATTCCATTTTCGCTCATTACGGCCTTTATCTTCATGTGGATCATGGGCTGGACCATCAACATCATATCCATGTCCAGCCTGGCGGTGGCCATTGGCATGGTAGTGGACAACGCGGTGGTGGTGCTGGAAAACATCACCCGCAAGGTGGAGCAGGGCACCGCGCCGCGCGAGGCGGCGATGTTCGGCAGCGAGGAGGTGGGAACCGCAGTGGCCGCCTCGACGCTGACGACCATCGTGGTGTTTGTGCCGCTGATTTTTTTGCGGGGCGAATCGGGGGTCATGTTCAAGCAGCTGGGCGGTCTGCTGACGGCGACCCTTCTGGCGAGCATGGTGTGCGCTCTCTTGCTGACGCCGATGCTGAGCAGCAAACTGATGCGGACGGCGAAAGAGCAGAAGGCGAAGACCGGTCCGCGGATGGCGGCCGTTCACGCGCGCGGCGACCGGATGTTCAATGCGGTGGATGCCGCCTATGCATGGCTTCTGCGCTGGGCCCTGCATGCGCGCTGGCTCGTGATTGTGATCGCCATCGTGCTCTTTGCCGGTGGTGTAATACTTTTCAAGACCGTGGGTTCTGAATACGCCCCGGAGGATGACTCCGACCGCCTGACCATCAAGGTTGAACTGGGGATCGGCACACGCGTGGAGGAAACCGCCAAAGTATGCCGCCGGATGATCCCGCTTGCGCTCGAAGCGGCCGGCGAGGGCAATGTGAGGAATTATTCCATGCGCTGCGGAGAGAGCCGCGGCATGGATTCGAATTCGGGAACTCACATCGGACAGGTCCAGCTGCGGCTGGTCGGCACGACTCAGCGAGACAAGACTTCAAAGGCCATCGGACGCGCGGTGGCGGACAAGGTGTCGCGCTGGCCGGAGGTGGTCAAAGTCAGCACCGCCGGCGGCGGCATGGGGCCGGGCGGCGGCGCAAAACCCATTTCCATCGAGGTGACCGGATTTGATTTCGATATCCTGCAGGGCGTGGCCGAGGATGTTGCCGCCATCATTCGCAAAACGCCGGGCGCTGTTGAGGTGAACATCGCTCGTGACGTGGGCCGGCCGGAAATCCATATCGAGATAGACCGTGTGAGGGCGGCTGCTCATGGGCTGAACGTGTCCCAGGTGGCCCAAAACCTTCGCACGCTTTTTTACGGCACCACGGCCACAAAGTTCCGCGAGGAGGACGATGAATACAACATTTTGCTCCGGCTTGACGAACCTCACCGGCAGACGATTGCTGACCTTGCGGAGGCCGAGATAACCGCAGCCGACGGACGGCGCGTCCGCCTTGACAGTGTGGCCAGCATTGTCGAGCGCGCCGGGCCTTTGAAGATTGACCGCAAAAATCAGGAACGAATGATCAAGGTGGAGGCCGATGTGTTCGGGCGCAGCAGCGGAGAAGTGGTGGCCGAGCTGCGCCGTGAAATCAGCGCCCATGTGGCTCTGCCGTCTGGCGTGGGCATCAACTTCGGCGGCACCGCGGAGGATCAGGCGGAGACCTTCGCCCAGATGAGACTGATGCTCATTCTCGGCATCCTTCTGGTCTATATGGTCATGGCTTCCCAGTTTGAGAGTCTGGTGGATCCGTTCCTGATCCTGTTCTCAATCCCGTTCGCGTTCACGGGTGTGGCCATCACACTGACTGTGATGAGGCTGACGATCAGCATTATGTCGTTCATCGGGATGATCATGCTGGTGGGGGTTGTTGTGAACAATGCGATTGTGCTGGTGGACTACATCAATCTGCTGCGCGCGCGCGGCCAGCGGATTGCCGAAGCCATCGAGAACGCCGGTCGGGCTCGCCTGAGGCCGGTGCTGATCACCACCCTGACCAGCGTGGCTGGCATGACTCCAATGGTGTTCAGCCACGGCGAGGGTTCGGCCATGTGGAAGCCGATGGGCGCGACGATCGCCGGTGGACTGCTTTTTTCGATGCTCATCACGCTGGTGCTGGTGCCCACGCTCTACAGTCTGGTGCATGCCCGCGCAGAACGAAAAAAGCTTTCGGCGCAAATGCAGAAAGGAATTGCAGTATGAAGGCGCTTTGGATCACTTATGATATTGCTCTGGACAACGATATTGTCGCATTGATGGATGAATTCAACATCGCCGGGTTCACCCGCTGGCCGCGCCTGAGCGGGCGCGGACCCAACAGCGGCGCGCGGCTGGATAACCACGTCTGGCCCGGGGCGAACGCCGCGGTCATAACAGTCCAGAACGACGAAACCATTGCCAGACTCATGGTACGGCTGCAGGCCCTTCGCAATGAGGTGGGCAAAAAGACTGGCGTATGGGCCTTTACTACGCCGGTGCTGGAAACCCTCAAATAGCGTTGCCGGGAAAATCATGGGAAATCTGGATTGAACTCCCGTTCCGCCGGTGGCATCCTGTCTGCCTGCTTTAAGGCGGATTAAGAATGACAAAGCAAAAATATAAACCGGCCGTTCTGTGGTTCACCGGGCTTTCGGGCTCGGGCAAGAGCACCATTGCCGAAAAACTCGTGGCCGATCTTGAGACGGCCGGGCAGGAAATCGAATATCTTGACGGCGATCTCGTGCGCGAAATCTTTCCCCAGACCGGCTTCACGCGCGAGGAGCGCGATTTGCACATCCGGCGCATCGGATTTATTGCATCACTCCTTGAAAAGCACGGTGTGCTGGTGGTGGCGTCCTTTGTTTCTCCTTTCCGGGCTGCCCGCGAGGAGGTGCGCCGCTGCTGCCGGCATTTCATTGAGATTCATGTATCCACTCCGCTGGAGGAGTGCGAGCGCCGCGACGTGAAGGGCCTTTATGCGCGCGCGCGCGCAGGGGAAATCAGAAACTTCACCGGCGTCAGCGATCCCTATGAGCCCCCGGAGAATCCGGAAATCAAACTGGACACCACCGGCATTTCGCTGGATGAGGCCTGCGGCCGGGTGCAGGAATATCTGAAAGAACATTGTCTATGAAAACATACTCAATGACCCATCTGAAGCAGCTTGAGTCGGAGAGCATCCACATCATTCGCGAGGTGGCCGCCGAGTTTGAAAAGCCGGTGATGCTCTATTCCGTGGGCAAGGATTCCTCCGTGATGCTCCGCCTTGCGCAAAAGGCTTTTCATCCCGGGAAGATCCCGTTCCCGCTGCTGCATGTGGACACCACCTATAAATTTCCGGAGATGATCGCGTTCCGCGACCAGATGGCCAAAGATCTTGGTTTTGACCTTCGCGTTCACACGAACCAGGCGGCCATTGACGAGGGGTGCGAACCATTCGGCTTCGGCACGCAAAAATGCTGCGCGCTGCTCAAGACACAAGGACTTCTCGATGCGCTGCGGCAAGGTGAATATGACGCAGCCTTCGGCGGCGCGCGCCGTGACGAGGAAAAATCCCGCGCAAAGGAGCGCGTCTACTCCTTCCGCGACAGTTTCGGGCAGTGGGATCCCAAGAACCAGCGGCCGGAGCTGTGGAACATCTACAATGCGAAAGTCAACAAAGGCGAGTCCATCCGCGTATTCCCGCTCTCCAACTGGACCGAACTGGATGTCTGGCAGTATATCTATATGGAGGACATTCCCGTGGTCCCGCTCTATTTCGCGAAAGAGCGCGAAATAGTGGTGCGCGAGGGACAGTTGATACCGATTGATCCGCGCTTCCCGCTCCCCAGGGGCGGAAAGGTGGAGAAAGTGATGTGCCGTTTCCGCACGCTGGGGTGCATTCCCTGCACGGGGGCTGTTCGTTCGGCCGCGAAGACGATCCCAGAAATTATCGAGGAGATGATGACCGTCCGCATCTCCGAGCGCTCCACGCGCGTGATTGACCACGACGCCGAGGGATCCATGGAGATGAAAAAGCGCGAAGGATATTTTTAAGGAAAACCATGAGCACCATTCAGGAATTTCTTGCGCAGAACGAAAAAAAGGAACTGCTCCGTTTCTCCACCTGCGGAAGCATTGATGACGGCAAATCCACGCTGATCGGCCGCCTGCTGCATGACTCGAAGAATGTCTACGAGGATCAGCTCGCCTCGGTTAAGAAAAGCTCCCGCGAAAAAACATCGGATGAGAAGATAGACTTCGCGCTGATCACCGACGGGCTCAAGGCCGAACGGGAGCAGATGATCACCATCGACGTGGCTTACCGTTATTTCTCGACGCCGAAGCGGAAGTTCATCATCGCGGACACGCCGGGGCACGTGCAGTACACGCGCAACATGGCCACCGGCGCCTCGACGGCCAACCTCGCCGTCCTGCTGATTGACGCGCGCAACGGGATCATTGACCAGACGCGGCGGCACGCCTTCATTGTTTCGCTGCTGGGTGTTCCGCACATCGTTGTGGCCGTGAACAAGATGGATGCGGTTGATTACAGCGAGAAGGTGTACAACGAGATCAAGGAAGGATTTGAGGCCTTTTCCCATAAGCTCAACATTGTGGACATCCGCTTTGTCCCCATGAGCGCGCTCAGGGGAGACAATGTAGTTACCCGCAGCAAGCGCATGCCCTGGTATGAAGGGGAAAGCCTTCTGGAACTGCTGGAGAACATTTATATCGGCAGTGACCGGAATCTGGTGGATCTCCGGTTCCCTGTGCAGTACGTCATCCGTCCCGACATGACCTACCGCGGCTATGCGGGCACGGTCACCTCCGGAGTTATCCGCAAGGGCGACGAAGTCATGGCGCTCCCCTCGATGAAAACCAGCCGGGTCAAGTCCATCACCACATTTGACGGCGATGTGACCGAGGCCTTCGCCCCCATGTCGGTGGCCGTGACGCTGGAGGACGAACTGGACATCAGCCGCGGCGAGATGCTGGTTCATCCGCACAACGTGCCGCGCGTCGAGAGGCATCTGGACGCGATGCTGGTTTGGATGGGCGATGAGCCGCTGGATCCCGGTAAATCCTATTTGATCAAGCACACCACTCAGCTCGGCCGCGTGCGCGTGGACCAGATCCGTTACAAAATGGACGTCAACACGCTCAGCCGCACAAACGACATGTCCGGACTGGTGCTGAATGAAATCGGCCGCGTGGCGCTGACTTCGTTCCGGCCGCTGTTTTGCGACCCCTACACGAGGAACCGCGGGACGGGATGTTTCGTGCTGATTGACACGATCACCAACGCGACGGTTGCGGCCGGAATGGTGCTGGACCGCGAGCCGGAAAGCCAGCTCCCCGTGCGGATGGCAAAGGGGAAATCCGCTGCAGAAATGCATCACCGCGAGGGCCGAATTGCGCTGCCGGCACGCATGGAGCGCTACGGTCAAAAGCCCGCGACCATCTGGATCACCGGTCTGGTGGGCGCCGGGAAAACCGATGTGGCCTATGCGCTGGAACGCAAGCTCTTCGATCTGGGCGGAACGGCCGTCGTACTCGACGGAGAAAATGTCCGCATGGGCCTGAGCGCTGAGCTGGATTTTTCGCCGGAAGGCCGCGCCGAGCATCTGCGCCGCGTTTCGGAGATGGCTCGCATGCTCAACGATGCCGGACTGCTGGTGATCTGCGCGTTTGTATCGCCCACGGCCTTCATTCGCGAGCAGGCCGCTGAAATCATCGGCAAGGACCGCTATCAGGAAATCCATCTCGATGCCCCCGTGGAATGGTGCGAAACACGCGATGCCTCCGGTCTCTACAAAAAGGCTCGCGCAGGCGAAGTGGATAATCTGGCCGGGGTCAATGCCCCTTATGAAAAGCCTCAGCATCCCGCGCTGCATATTGAAGCAGCCAGGGCGACCGCCGAGCAGTCGGCCGACAGGATTCTTGATCACCTCCGCGCATCCGGCATTTTCCCGTACGTTCCCGAAAAGCGCTGAAAAGCTCAAAAAAACGCTAAAAAACGCTAAAAAACGCCTATAAATGGCCAATTTTGGGTTCATCCGAAAAGTTCCTGTCCAAGATAAGACATACAATGGATAGTCGGGCAAGTAATAACGTATTGCAATGATTGTAACTCTAAGATGCGCAATGGATTGCTCTCTCACTCGAAGCGGGTTTCTGCTCGGAGGAAACAACATCCTGCATGTGTTTCCGATTTGCAGGAGAGCCTTACCTGCCCGCGAGCCCGCTCCGACGAGCTGGGAGGGCCCATTCTCGCGGAGCCGCGGGCTGGGCTTGTTCAAAAATAGATGTTTTTTCAGGTGTTTTCAGACAGGAACTTTCCCGATGAGCCCAATTTTGGCCATAATTCGGCAAAAAAGGCCCAAATTCGTCAAAAAATCCCGACGGGGCAGAATTTGATGGATGGCTGGAAATGTGGTATGCTTTGTCACTTATGAAGTGCAAATATCACAGTCACGGGCATGGGCACTGTCCTGAAGCGCACCGGAAAAATATACGCTTTCTTTGGCCGCTTACAGGGCTGCTGGCGCTGATATGGGTTCTAATACGCGTTGGCCCGAAACCCCAGCGCGCGATGTATCCCTGCCAGCGCGTGGCCGTCCCGCTGGCTGCCTCATGGATTGCCAGTCTCTTTGCCGGAGCCCTTGCGTTCCGCAAGGCCGGCCGGTTTTTGGGCGAGCGCCGGTTCGCCATGGCGCTCGCATTTGCGGCGCTCGCGCTTGGATTCGGGGTCTGGCATCTGGGGATGTCCTCTCCGCCTGCGGAAGCCGCGTACAAAGTTGACTCCACCAACGCACCCATGGGCGTGGCGAAGGGCATCCATCCCGGCCGCGTCGCATGGGTGCATGACCCTGATGTCACTTCGTGGACCGGCGCCGGAAAATGGTGGCTCACGAATTATGTGGATCAGACCGTGGTGGACGGCATGCTGGCCAATGCGCTGCGGGCCCTGACGGAGGAGGACAGCGACGAGGCGGCCTGGGACGCGCTTTTCCGGCACCACAACCAGAACCGGGGCAAGGGCGATGTCGGCTATGCCGCCGGTGAGAAAATCGCCATCAAGATCAACATCAACAATATCGGAAGCTACAACGACAAGCGCAACAACCGCATTGATGCGCTCCCGCAGATGGTGCGGAGCCTGCTGCGGCAGCTGGTTCACAACGCCGGAGTTCCGGAGGAGGCCATCACGGTCTATGACGCTCAGCGCAAGATCGGCAACTATCTTTACAAATACTGCCGCCCTGAGTTCCCCAATGTTAAATTTATCGGCAAAACGGCAATGCCGGGCCGTCCCGCGGCGGCGTGGGTGGCAGGCGCCATCACCTATTCCTCTGACATCGTCAACAGCACCGCGCGCCGCCTGCCAAGGCATGTGATCGAGGCTGAGTATCTCATCAACATGCCCATTCTGAAGGCGCATGGCGCGGTCGCCGGTGTCACGCTGGCCGGCAAGAATCACTTTGGAACCTGCGGCATGCCGTCGGCCCTGCACACGGCTTCGCGCTGCGATTTGCGCGGAATGGGCACCTACGATCCGCAGGTGGACCTGATGGGGCACAAGGATCTGGGCGGCAAAACCATTCTTTATGTTATGGACGGCATTTATGGCGCGCTGAGGGTCAACGCCGTGCCCTCCAGATGGTCTATGGCCCCCTTCAACGGCGACTGGCCGTCGAGCATCTTTCTTTCCCAGGATCCGGTGGCGCTCGATTCGGTCGGGCTTGATTTCCTGCGGACGCAGACCCTGCTGAAGAACAACTCCGATAATTATCTGCACGAGGCCGCGCTGGCCGATGCGCCGCCCTCGGGCAAGGTCTATGATCCCGAACGCGACGGCATTCGGCTTGCCAGCCTGGGAGTGCATGAACACTGGGACGGGCCGGACACCAAACAGTACAGCCGCAACCTTGGCACCGGGGATGGGATTGAACTCCTTCCGGTGGAAAATGAAATGTGGCCGGAGCTGGACGTTCTTTCAATCGCCGACGGACTGGTCACCTTTGAAGCCTGGCACCTGCTGCCGCGCTCGGTTTACGTGCTCGAAAGCGCCGACAGCGCGACCTCGACGGTCTGGACCGCGGAATACATCTTTGAAGCCACCTCGTCCGTTCATGTCTGGGAAAATCCGATAACGCCCGGCATCGCCGGAGGCATCATTCGTTTCAGGGGCGAGTGATTGCTAGAAGTTCCAATGATTGGAACTTTTGCCGGAAAAACTTCCAATGGTTGGAACTTTTGGGGCGGGAACTTCCAGTGATTGGATTTATCCGCCGCTGGCGGAAAAATCAGCCGAGGCCCTTGAGGCGGGCGGTGGAAAGCATGCCGCAGGCGGCGGCGATGTCCTGGCCTTTGGACTTGCGGATGGTGGTGACAAAGCCGGACTCCTTCAGAATGTTCTGGAAGGCCTCGACTTTTTCGCGGGGCGAGGGGACATAAGAACTGCCCGGCACGGCGTTGAACGGAATCAGGTTGATCCGGCAGTCCAGATCCTTCAGCAGCCGCGCAACGGCTTTGGCGTGCGCGGGCGAGTCGTTCACTCCATCGAACAACGCATATTCAAACGTCAGCCGCCGCTGTCCGCGGATGGCTGCGGCGCGCAGAACCTCGACTACGTCTTTGATCGGATGCTGCTTCTCAACCGGCATCATGGCCGCCCGCTCTTCGCCGAACGGCGAGTGCATGCTGATCGCCACATGGCATGAGCATGATTTGACCAGCTTTTCCAGCGCGGGCAGAATGCCGACCGTAGAAACAGTCAGGCGTGTGGGGCTCTTGGCGTAGGCGTAATCCGCGGAAAAGATTTCCACTGACCGCAGCACATTCTCCAGATTGTCGAGCGGCTCGCCCATGCCCATGTAAACGATGTTGGTGATCTGATTGCGTTCCGGGCAGCTTGCATACTGGTTCAGAATTTCAGCCGCGGAAAGATTGCCCTGCAGGCCCTGCTGTCCGGTCGCGCAGAAAGCGCATGCGCGCGCGCATCCGACCTGCGTGGATATGCAGAGCGTGGCGCGTTCTTCGTCGGGAATCAGCGCGGTCTCTATGAATTTTCCTTCGCCGGCAGGGAACAGGTATTTTTTTGTGCCATCGGGCGATTCCGCGCACTCCACGGGCGCGGTGCGGCCGGTGGCATATTCAGCAACCAACTGCTCGCGCAGGGATTTCGAGAGCGATGACATGCCGTCAATGGTTTCGGCGTGATGCTTGTAGATCCATTCACAGATCTGCCGCCCGCGAAAGGCGGGCTGGCCAAGCGCAGCGGCCACGGCAACCATCTCGATCTGGGTCTGTCCAAGAAGCGGCGTCATGTGCGAAGGAGCCTTTCTTGCAGGGGCAAATAGCGGAGGTACAGGAACAGATCAATACAGACCATTCCGCAATTGAGGGCGTAGAGGAAAATGACGGGATCAAAATGATAGAAGGCCTTGTGGAGCACACCGCAAAGGTAGCCGATGATCACGATCACCATGAAGACGGGACTTTTGCCGGCGACGACTTTCGTGCGCAGCGCCTTGGCGATGGAAACGGGCCAGCTGGCGCCGAACAGCAGCAGCATGGCAATTTCAAACGGGCTCATAACATTCCTTTCAACAATCTCTGCGGCCCAATGATCTATAACCCCGATGCAAATGCAAACATTTAAAGGGGATCATTGTTGCCGCGGCAGTTGCGGCTGTTGTAGAGTTTTCCTCATGCGATGGTTGGGCCATATTATCTTCACCGTGACTGCCGTGTGCCTGCTGGCGGGCTGCGGCACTTTCGAGCCGGTGGATCGCAAAGTTTCCCGCATTCTGAACGAAGCTGCGGCCAAAGAGCCGGGCATTTCCACCGCATCGCTGTCGGATGCGCGCGCCCGCATTGCCGAACTTGATGGCTTTACAAACAGAGTGGTGCTGAATGCGGAAACGGTGCTGCTGCTTGCAGTCAAATACGGACACGATTTGCAGGCCAAGCGCGACACGCTGTATTCCTCCGCGCTGTCCCTCCGTTCCGCCCGCCGCGCCGCCGGCCTGCAGGTGTCGGGCACGCTGAATTACATCATGGGCGTATCCGGCGAAGCGGAGGACCAGAATTCCGGCAGCGTGGATTTGAGCGCATCGCGCCTGCTGTTCACGGGCGGGGATATCACCGCGTCGGCTTCATCCTCTATGCGGGATATTTCCGCGGGAACCAACGGGACTGATACCACCGCCTACAACAGCAGTGTGCACCTGAAACTGAATCAGCCCCTTTTGAAAGGTGCGGGATATACGGCCAGCCACGAGGCGCTGGTGCAGGCCGAGCGGAGCCTGGTCTATGCCCTGCGCGGTTTCGCGCAGGAGCGGCAGGATTACGCAATAGAACTGATGCAGGCTTACTATTCGCTGCTGAGTCAGCAGACCCGCCTCAAGAACATCCGCCTGAATGTGGAGCAGTCCGTATATCTGCGCAAGCGCTCGGAAGCCCTGTTCAAGGTGCGCAAGGCGGCGGCGATTGACGTGCTGCGGTCGCAGCAGCAGGAGTTGTCTTCGAAGAACAGCCTGAGCGTGGCGGAAACGGAATATGACATCGCCGTGAAGCGTTTTCTGATCACCCTGGGCCTTCCGGTGGACCTCGAGGTGTCTTTGGAGGGCAGCATCCCGAGAGTGAAGCGCATCCGGCTGAATGAGAAGCGAAGCGTGGAGCTGGCGCTGGCCGGCCGCCTGGATCTTCTTACCCAGAAGGACCGTTTTGAAGACACAGCGCGCGCTCTCTGGATTGCAAAGAACGGGCTGCTGCCTTCGTTGAGCATCTATGGGGAGGCTGCTTACCAGGGGGATGAGACGGAGGAATTTTCGGATCAGGAGCTGGAAGAGGAAATATCAGCGGGGCTTTCGCTGGAGATTCCGCTGGACCGGCGCGATGAGCGGGACGCGGTGAAGCTGGCGCAGATTTCGCTGGCGGCGGCCGCGCGCGACCTGCGCCGGAAGGAAGACTCTGTTCAGATCGAGGTGGTTGAAAATTTTGCGCGGCTGGACTCCCTCCGGAAAACCGTGGCCATCGAGGAGAAAAATGTTGAAATCGCGCAGAAGCGCCAGCAGAACGCGGTGCTCAAGTTCCGGAACGGAGAACTTTCAAACCGCGACGTGGTCGAGGCCGAGAACGAACTGCTCGATGCGAGAAACGCTTTCATTGAAGCCAAGATCAGCTACGAAATGCAGCGACTGCGCCTGCTGCGAAATGTGGGTCTGCTGGATGTGGGCGCCGACGGGCAGATTGTTGAACTGGCGGCCGATGATAAAGAGGAGCCTGAAGCGGATGAAACTGAAAAAGAATAGAATGCTCTGGTCGATGGCGGGGCTTGTGCTGCTGCTCCTGCTTTGGCGCGGATGCGGAAAGAGCGAAAAGAAGGCCGCCGGGTCTTTTGAATCGGTAAAGGTCGAGGTCACGCGCGGGCCGCTGCTGATCACGATCACCGGTTCCGGCGAGATCATGGCGAAGAATTCCCAGAAGATAGTGCCTACGATCCGCCGGATGGCCACCATCAGCTATCTGATTGCCGAGGGCAGCCGCGTGAAGAAGGGCGAAGTGATTGCCCGGCTCAATTCGGAAGAACTGGACAAGGAAATCGAGGCTATCGAGGAGAGCATTTCCAAGCAGGAGAGCGCGCTGGACAGCGCGGAGACCGATATGGAGATCTCAAACCTTGATGCGGAGACCAGCCTGCGCACGGCCCGGCAGGCGGTGACAGATGCCGAACAGGATCAGGAAAAATTTTTGCAGGGCGACCAGCCCATGGAATACCGTACGGCGGAACTGGAAGTGCAGACGGCGGAGAGTCAGCTCGGGCGCACGGAGAGCAAATACACGGAAATGAAGGGACTGCTGGACGAAGGCTTTGTTACCGAGGATGAGGTGGAGGAGGCCCGGATCGCGTTGGAGGAGGCCAAGATCAAGCTGGAAACTGCGCAGTTGAAGCTGCAGAACACCAGAAAATATGATCATCCGCTCAAGAAATCAACCAAACAGGCGGCACTGGACAAATCTCGCATAGAGCTTGCTAAAATTGAGAAGACCAATGAGACGCGGCTGAGCAATAAAACCCGCGAGATTGACGGCCTGAAGCGGCAGCTTGAGCGAACCCGCCAGGATCTGGCCAAGGCGAAAAAAGACAGAGATGAACTGGAGATCAAGGCCCCCACCGACGGGGTGGTGCATTACGGCGATCCCGAAGTGCCGTGGAGACGAACGGAAATCTCAGTTGGGGGAACTGTGCATGAGGGAATGGTTCTGATGACGATTCCCGACCTGGGAGAGTTGCAGGCGTCCGTCAATATTCCGGAAGCCGATATCCACGCGGTTGTTACGGGCCAGACGGCGGTCATTACGATGGACGCATTGAGCGGGAGGACTTTTGAAGGCGTTGTGACGCGCGTGGGAGAGGTGGCCAACCAGAATGCGCGCTGGATGGGGAGCAGCATCAAAGAATTCACGGTTGAGATTGAAATCAAGGGCGACCCCGGCATGAAACCGGGTTATTCCTGCAAGGCAGAGATCATTACCGGAACGATAGCGGACGCAGTGCAGATTCCGGTGCCGTCGGTGTTTCAGGACGGGGATGAATATTTTGTGTATCTGGCCGGAAGAATTCGCGATCAGCGCCGCACGGTGAGGCCGGGACTGGCCTCGGCGGAGTTCGTGCAGATCCTCGAGGGGCTGGAACCGGGCGAGAAGATCTATCTCTCCAAACCGGAGGAGGAGAAGCTTTGATTTCCCTTTCCACCATCCGCAAGACATACGGCATGGAGCAGCCGCTGGAGGTTCTGCGGGGTGTGAGCCTGGATATTCCGGACAACGATTTCCTTGCGATTGTCGGGCCTTCCGGATCCGGAAAATCTACGCTGCTGCACATCATGGGGCTTCTTGACCGGCCGACTTCCGGCGATCTGCACTTTGGAGGAAGGAATGTGGCCCATTTGTCCGACGACGAACTATCTGAACTGCGCGGAAAATCCATTGGTTTTGTTTTCCAGTCGTTCCATCTGATTTCTCATCTCTCGACGCTGGAAAATGTCGAGCTTCCTCTGTTCTACCGGCGCGTCCCGCCGGGCCGCCGCCGGGAGATTGCGCGCGAATGCCTGCATCGTGTGTCAATGGATCACCGCGAAAAGCATCTGCCTACGCAGCTTTCCGGCGGAGAATGTCAGCGTGTGGCCATTGCCCGTTCGCTGGTGACTCATCCGCCGCTGATTCTTGCCGACGAACCCACCGGGAATCTGGACACAAAAACCGGATCTGAAATCTTCAAAATATTCACGGATCTCCATGCGGAGGGCCACACGGTGGTCATTATCACGCACGACCGGGGGCTTGCCGCCGCCGTGCCGCACCGCGTGGGCATCATGGACGGACTGATCGTGAACGGGGGCGATTCATGATTTGGCTCCTCGAACTGTTCCGCGACAGTTTACGGAATCTCGTCCGCCACAAGCTGCGCTCGGCGCTGACGCTGCTGGGCGTGATCTTCGGTGTGGCCTCGGTGATCACGATGCTGGCGATCGGGGAGGGCGCGCAGCGCACGGTGCTGTCGGAGATCGAGGGTCTCGGGTTGAAGAACATCATTGTTGAATCAGTCAAGCCGCCCGACGTCTCTTCCTCCACTGAAAACAGTTCAAGCGGTCAGGGGCTGCTCCGCTACGGGGTCACGCATAGGGATGTCACGCAGATTCGCGGGGCGCTCCCGGATGTTCCCCTGACCCTTGTGAAAGATGTGAAAGACAAGGTGTACTGCGGAAGCCGCCGTCTGAACGTGGAAACGCGCGGGGTGCATCCCGAATACTTTGACTATTTTGAATCATCGTTGATTGAAGGACAGCCGCTTTCTCTTTTGCACGAGCGCGACGGCATGCCCGTGGCTGTGCTGACAAAGGATGCAGCGGCGCAGATGCCCGGAATCGGGAGCGTGGTGGGCAAGACGCTCAAAATCGGTACCAAGTATTTTGAGGTGATTGGGGTGATGAGCATTACCACCCGCGGGAACAAGGCCATCGTGTTTGTCCCGGCCAGCGCTTCGGCCAGCCTGTTTGGCGACACATCCATCAAGCAGGAGGCAGGCCGCATGGAGTTCACCCGCAACGAAGTGGGGCAGGTCGTCATGCTGGCCAAGTCCGAGACCGCGGTGCCGGGTGTGGCGGCCGTGGTGAAGCGGATCCTGTCGCAGAACCACAGGGATGCGGATTATCAGATGACGGTGCCGCTGGATATTTTGAAGAGCCGCCAGCGCACACAGCAGATATTCAATTTTGTGCTGATCGCCATCGCGTGCATATCGCTCCTGGTGGGCGGCATCGGGATTATGAACATCATGCTTGCGATTGTTGTGGAGCGCATCCGCGAGATCGGCATCCGGCGCGCGATCGGCGCGAGGCGTTTTGACATCTTCATGCAATTCCTGAGCGAGGCGCTGACCATGTCCGTGCTGGGCGGGATTCTCGGATGCATGCTGGGCATCGGGATGTGCCCGGTGGCCACGGCTTGGACGGGCTGGCCCGCCATCATTAATCTGCGCGCAATTCTGCTGTCGTTTGCGGTCTCTTTCAGCGTAGGCGTCATCTTCGGAACCGCCCCGGCCCTTCACGCCGCGCGCCTTGACCCGGTCGAGGCGCTGCGCTACGAGTGAACGATGACCGGGCTGTCCGTCACTGCGGAAGATTGACTTCCAGCCGGTAGAAGCGCGAGGTCAGCGAGGGATCGGACGGATGCGGGCTGGTCCCGGTGCCGTTGTCGAGCCATTCGTAAATCATGGCCGCCGGTACATTGAGGGCTGCGGGCGTGGCGTTCGACCAGGCCGGATCCATGATGCTGCGGTTCGCATACCAGATATGATAGTCACGCTGCTTCTGCGCCTGGAAGCGCACGACAATGCCTGAACTGTAGCTGGTTTGTGAGAAGTGCAGATAATTTGTGCCGCTGGTCGGGTCTGTAGCTGCGATGTATTCCTGCAAATTCGAGAAATCGTCATAATCGTCATCAGCTCCGGCATCGGCGCTGCTGGACGGATCCAGTCCATAAACATCCTCAAACACGTTGGGCATGCCATCGGCATCCCAGTCGGAAGGCACGGCCTCGAAGCCCAGCGAGAAGCTGAAGCTGTTGGTGCCGACCAGCTCAACCTGGTGCGTCTGGGCCTGGTTGCGCATGTTGATGGTGGAAAAGCTGACGCCCTTAGACGGGTCGTCGTCCACCGCGCCGGCGCTGAACCCCGCGCCGCTGTAATCAATCGCGGCGATGACGGTGGTGTAATAGTTTGTATTGGCCAGTGTCAGTGTTCCGCCGCTGTGGATTTCATCACCCAGCGTGGACTGGCCGCGCAGAAGCAGGTCTTCGAGATTCGGTGAAAGCCCGTTCCGTACGTACAGTACGCCGCCGTTCAGGGCGGGCGCGACGCTGTAGGACACGTTCAACTCGCTGCTTCCCGGAGCCAGCATGACGGTCTTGGTGATGTTGCCGTCGCCCGAGGCGGCGCGCCATCCATTGGTCCAGTTGGTAAACGTATAGAGCATGTTGATATAGTCTGTTGTCCCGGCCCACCAGTCCTTCAGGCAGGAGGTGCGGTGGGCGATAACCTGGACTGTTCCGCTGTTGGTTTCTACGTTGTAGGTCCCCTCATCCTCGGTTTCAGAGTTGGAATAGCTCCAGGGATTTCCGGCAGCCTGCAGGCTGACGCCGTACAGGAAATCGCGCACCCACACGCCGATCAGGCGGCCGCCCGAGCGCTCGAACAGCGCGAAGAGCCGGTCATTGAAGAGCAGATATTCATCCTCGCCGTCGAGATCGGCATCCAGATTGGTGGCCGTGACGCTGCTGTCGTACCATCCGTCCGCGGCGTGTTCGACCCATGTGTCCACATGGGAGTAGATTGCGGCCATGCGGGTCTGCGATTGCGCATGCTTTGCAAACGATGCCAGCTCTTCAAAGTCGGTGTCGGGATAGATATACTCGCCGGTGCTGTATCGGGCCGTTCCGTTCTCGTTCGTCTGGTTGTGGAACGCGGTCTGGAAAACAGAGGCGTGCAGTGTGCCGCGGGCCAGCATGCCGATGTTGCTGTCTGTCACGGCGGAAACTTCTGTCCAGGAATCCGTCGCGATGCCGTCAAAATACAGCATGCCGTATTGTGCGGGAACCGGCACGCCCGGCCTGATTTCGAACCGGTTGGTTTGGAGCGACTGCTCATATTCTGAGCCGACGTACCAGTTGTCGAAGTTGCCTTCCGTGGCGTGCTGGAGCCAGTCATGGGCAATTTTGTTCGTTGCCGCGTTTCCGCGGTTCTCCGCCCACCAGGAATCGCCGGAACCATTGTTGTCAATGTCCACCTGCCCGGCGGCAATCTGCTCCAGCGACACGATTCTGATCCACGGATGGTTGGCCATCCAGCGGAGGTTGATGTCGTAGGCGTTGGCGTCGTCCAGATCACCGAAATCCTCCCAGTTGCTGAGTATGGTGACCACCTGGTCCTGCGTGCCGCTCTGTCCCTTGCGCACGAACAGGCTCCGCATGGCCATGGGCAGGCCGCCGTCGAAGTTGGTGAAACGGTAGCCGGTGGGCAGATCATTGATCACAAAGCAGTTCACATCGTTGATCTTGTTGACGCGGTATCCGTAGTCGCCGAGCGCAACGGTGCGACCCAGCCAGTGCCAGATGTGCGTTGACTGGTCCACGATCGTGTGCGAATAGCCAAAGGCTTTGATCTTGGTGAACACATCGCCATCCAGCACCCGCTCGGGCGTCCAGAACACAGTATTCGCCGAAGGTGCGAATCCATACATTTCATGCAGAAATTCGTTGGCGAGAGCGACATTATCCGCGTTGAACTCCGGGGTGAAGTAGGGGAGGATGTGATCGGAGAAAGTGCTGCCCAGCAGCCAGACCACATTGGTGGCCACCAGCGCGCGGATCTGGTCGTTAAATGCCGGGCCGTCCAGCCACGGCATGCCTGCATTGGTGTCCACGCGCGCCCATTCGATGGCCGATGCCAGCGTGGGCGTGATGTGCAGGTTTAGCGGGGCGTCATAAAGATCATGCACGGCCAGTGGCCGGTTGTATCCCGCGCCGGCATTGTCGTTGATCAGATCCATGATTTCGCTTCCGGGCTTGATGGCCTGGTTGCCGTGAAGGACGACCGAAACCTTGGCCTGGCCGGCACGAGTTGAACCGGGAATCCAGTATTTCAGAATGCTGTCCAGCCCCGACTGCGCCTCCCAGTAGTCCTCAGCGATGAAGTCGTTGTAAATCGCGTCGCGCACGTCGCTGCGCCCGCCGATGTCGCCAGCGCCAGGCACGCCGCCTTCGCCGCAACTGTTGCAGGTTCCGTCCTTCGTCGTGAAGACCTGATAGTTCAAGTTGTCTGCATCAATTCCATTCCAGCCGGCGTCTACAAGTGCCTGCCTTGAAACCGAAAATTCGACGGAATCCATTTCGGAATTGAAGTAGGCGTCAATGAATCCGGACGGATCGGTTACTGTCGGGCTGGTGTAAAACTGCCCCATGCCCGACTGGTACACCGCAACGACGGCTTCCCATCGGTTGCTGCTGGTCGTGTCCACATCATCGGGGAGGGCTGTTTCACCAGCGGCGGGATTGCCGGTGTCAATGACCACATAAAGATCAAGGTTGCCTTCTTCGGCCAGCGGTTTCAGGTCATAGAAGTCCACGCGGAAATAGAACTTGTCGTCTCCGCCGGCAAGTGCTGCGCCCCCGTCGCGGGCATAAAACGCGATGATATCGCGCGACTCGTCAAAACCGTCCCATCCCTTGTAGACATCTCCGCCCTGGTTGTTTTGGCCGCCGCCCTCGTATTCGTCCAGCACGAGGCAGTCATCAGCAGTCCAGTCGGTGAATTCCTGATAATGGGTTCCGCTTCCTGTGAGGCTTCCGATTTCTTCTCCGCGTCCGATCACGATGGATCCTTCAGGCGGAGGTTCGCCGGTGTCCGGCTGGCGCGGGTTGGTGCCGTTCTGATATTCCAGAAGATTATTATATTCGTTTGTGGATGAACCCTGGATGATCGTGTCGCCGTCCGGATTTCCGGCCGCGCCGTTCAGGTTGGTTGAAATGATGGCACCAGTCATCATGTTGGTATGGCCTGAGATTCCGTCATCGAACGGATCAAAACTGTACTGTGCTTCCCATCCATCGGGCAGCCCGTCGCCGTCGGTGTCGTCGTTCAGCGGATCGGTTTCCGTCCAGAGCTCGCCCGCATCCCAGATGCGGTTGGAGTTGATGTCGCCCGCGATCCAGCCGTTGTAATCCTTGTCCTCGCCGTACCCGTCCTTGGCGCCGTCACTGTCGGTGTCGGAGTTGTTCGGATCAGTCTCTGTCCATGCTTCATCCCATGTCCCGTCAGGCCAGTCTCCGCGGGTTGGAAGCGGGTCTCCATCCCCGTCAATCCATCCGTTGCGGTTCCAGTCCTCGATGCCGTCAGGCAGCCCGTCCCAGTCCGAGTCCGGGTTGGAGGCGTCGGTCAGCGACCCGGCGATCATATCGGTGCGCGAGCCATTGAAGTTGTAGTTCGGCACGTCCCAGTTGTCCGGGACGGTATTGAAGAACGGTGGATCGAGATCGCCGAGGAAGTTGGGATAGCCGTCGCCGTTGGTGTCCTCGTTGGTCACGGTCTGGCTCGTGTCAATCGGCGACTGCCATCCGGACTCAAGGCCGTCAGGAAGCAGGTCTCCGTCGGTGTCGGGGAGCAGGGGATCGGTTTTCCCGTAGATTCTCCAGATGTGCACATCGCCGTTCACCCACGTTTCCGGATTTATGCTCGGCAGATTGGTCGGCGTGGTTTCATTGGAGTCATAAAGACCGTCATCATCGTCGTCGTAGTCATTGGTATTGCTGTTGACGAATTCGAGAAAGCGAACGGTCACGTTTCTTGTGGCGCTGGCCTCGGCGCTTGATGTGCTGCCGTTGGTGTCCACATTCGCGAGGAACGTGAAATATCCCTCGGTCATGTTGGTCCACAGGAACCGCCAGTTTTGTTTGTTGCCGGAAACCGTTGGATTCCCGTCCAGGCGGTATGCCGTCAATCCTGACGCAGTGGCAGCGGGCCACGTGCTGCTGAGGTACAGATTGGTTTCCGAAACAATCTGCGTCACGTTGAGAAAATTCGTTCCCAGCAGAAGCGTGTTGCCCACCGAAAGCTGGGAGTTGAAGAGCGTTCCGGTGCCCACAAGCAGTGTGCTCCCGTTCGCGACTGAAACAGTGCCCGTCAGTTCGTTCGTGATGGTTTCCGCTTTCACGGCGTAACCGGTGCAATTGGTGAAGGCAATCCATACATCCTGTGCGGCGAGGTCGGTTTCCACCAGAATGGTGTATTGCCGCTGCGTGGAGCTGGGTGAGGCGACATCCGGGAGGACGATTTCGAACGGCTGGCCGTCGGAATCCACCTCGGGCGGGTCAATGATCTGCACCAGCGGGCCGGAGGCCGTCGAGTGAAATTTCACATAGCGGTGGGCCTGGAGCACAACACCGCCGTACATTTCGTAGGTCACAGCAATGTGGTGCAGGAAGTTCGAGTCGCCATTGTACAGGTCGGGCATGTCGAATTCCAGCTGGCCAAGACCGGATCCGATATCCCAGTTGATATCGTATTCATCCCGGCTCTGGGCCACATCGTTGATCTTGATCAGGAACCGGTCCTCATCGCCCGATCCGCCGATGGAATTGCTGAACTTGAGCCGGATGGTCCAACCCTCCTGCAGTTCGCTGCCATCCGATGTTGGCCAGTCAAAATAATAGGACACCGCAGGCGCGCGGGTGTCGTTCGTGTGCGCGAGCTCCGTGTAATGTCCGTCGACTGCGTTCAAGCTGAAGTTGGTGGAGGATGAAACTTCCAGCAGGCGGACGTAGATGACGCCGTTTCCGTTCGTGGGGATATTGTGATAACTGAAGCGCCACTCCAGCGGATATTCGCTGTCAATGCTGAGGCTGGGCGTGACGGAATAGGCCTGCATCCAGGAGACGGCGCCCAGCGCATTGGTTCCGTTGCCGTAATCGTTGCCCGTCTGGCCGTCATCGTTGGCGGCGTTCCCGTCCTCAATATGGTACCAGACCTCCCTGACGGTCGGATCTGCGCGAACCACCGCGCCGTATTCGTTCTGCCAAAGTGTTTCTCCCGCCGTCGGATATTTGATTTCGCCCTGCGGAGTCTCAGTGTCAAGATAGAACGTCTGCGGGAACGTGTTGTAGATGGCAGCCTTGCCTTCGCGCTGGAGGAATGCGCGGGCCTGCAGGAAATGGAATCCGTCCACCAGCCCCGTGGCGGTCATGCCCCAGTCATTGTGAGGCCGATAAACGACAGTAGCCGGGTCGAAACCGGAAATATCCCATGCGCCCATCATCGTTGTCTTGACGGCGATGTCATTTGTGCTGTTCGGGAAGGGCACATACCAGTCGTTTGTGTCGCATCCGTAGCCCTCTTGTTTGTATGCGCCGATTTTATACCTCAAGACCGTGCCCCCGGACATGGCAGGAACGGTTCCTGTCCACCAGTCAATCGAACCGTCCGCGGCGTCGGCTGCAGAATACGAGAGTTCAACAGTTTTTGTTTCGCCTATGCCGTCTCCGCCCGCGCCCTCAGGCCAGGTTGCACCGTCGGTGGTGTAATACAGGAACATTCGGCTGGCGTCGCACCCGTAACCCATTTTGACCCAGATGGTGATATTGGAGCCGGCAGCGCCGGAAGGTGCAGGGCTGAACTGCAACTGGGCCGGCTGCCCCGAAATATTGTTGGTGTCGTCAGGATTGTGATAAACCCAGGAGGGGGTTAGTGTCCGGGAATAGTCGTTCGCCCCTGACCCGGCGTAGTTGGTAACGACGGTGGACACGCCGATGGTTGCCTCATACGAATCCGATCCTGCCGATCCAATGGTGTTGTCCGCGGTGTCTTTGGATGCAAACTTTTCCGGTTTCATCCGCTGAAGAAAATCCGCCTGCTCATAGCCCAGATAAACATCTGTGGAACCCTCGTTGCCCGGCGGGTAATCGCGCGGATCGCCTGAGCTGTGGCTGGTGCTGTTCAGCGGAATTCCGCCGTCGAGCTTCATCATCACGTTGTAGGCCGACCCGTCCACGCGGGCGACGAAGCGAAGGTTGGTGGGGGAGGTCACGCGCGGGACATAGTAGGTGTATGCGTAGTCTGTGGGCACCGGGTCGGAAACGCCGTAGGGATTGAATCCGGGATCCCCGTCGGGTCCGTCGGCGCGCGTGTATGAAACCCATCCTGCCTCCTCGCCGTCGCCGTCATAAAGGGTGAGGGGTTCGCCGCCGCCCCATTTCCAGAGGTCGGATTCTTCCGGGTTGCGCCACGAGAAGACAAAATACCCGCCGGGCGGAACGGTGACCTTTATTTTTCCGCCACTGACTTGAGTATAGAAATTCCCGCCGCCGGTGGAGTACTGCCAGAGATATGCCCCCTCCGGAAATGCGGTTGGAATCTCGCGGTATGAGCCGGCGTCGTAGTTGTCATTGACCATGAAGTTCATCACACATCCGTCGGCATCGCTCATGGATGCGTTCTCGCGCTTGTCAATGCGGTCATAGGCGGCCACGTCGCTGTCGCCCCAGCGGCCGTACTGCCAGCTCCGCGCAAACTGGTTGTGGATATAGACCAGATTCGGAATCCGGTTGTCGCCCCATTGACCGAGATATTTGGTGTTGGCGTGCCTTGGAAAAGCTCCGCCGCTTTGCCCCAGCGTTTCGGCCTGCCGGTTGCCGTCCGTGTAGATGTCGGGCAGTCCCGCGCGCGTCAGGTTCAGCGCGTAGTGCAGTTCTTCGCGGTAGGCCACATTGTCGTCATGGCTCTTGGCGTAGTACACGCCGAGGTTTTCGCCCATCTGGAAGCCGTCTATGTAGTATGAATGCTGCAGCCCGTCGAGGCTGCCCCAGGCGTTCCCAAGCTTGTCGTTCAGTGTGGCATGCGTGCGCGCGTCCAGCAGGCGCATGCCGGCCGCCCAGTAGTCGCTGTACGGCGGCGGCTCGCCCATGTGCTCGCCGAAGATCATCAGGTCATTGCGCCCGTAGGATAATTCGGTGTCGAAAACGGTGTCGCGGTGGTTGTCCCAATCTTCAAAGCCGCGGCTCTTGTTGAACTGCCACTGAGCCTGGCCGCAGTAGCCGGAATCGCTGGAATCCTTGCTCCCCGACCACTGGTCGCCGAAGAAATATCCCGGCACATGCTTCACCGCGTCGAGCCGCAGGCCGTCCACCTTGGTGCGGTCCACGAGCCAGCGGATGGAGCGCATCAGATATCCGCCGACATCCTCGGAATAGTACGCCGAATTGCTGGCAATGAGGCCGGCGGTGATGTTGGTTGTCCCGAAGCCCACCCATCCAAGCGTCGGATGGTAATCATAGAATTCCGGATTGTCCGGGTGGCGGACAAACGAAATCTTGGGATGCGTATCGCCAAGGTTCGGGCCGAAGTTCCCGTTGGGATCCTCGTGCGCAATGTCAATCAGATCGGAAAGGTTCTGGTACTGCACCTCCCACGTGCTGCCCCAGTTCACGGTGTTGTCCCACTTGCGGTAGAAACCTTCCTCGGTTACGCGCAGGTGAAAATCTTCGGGAAGCATTCCGGGATATATGTCAATGGGTGTGTTCTCGTTATAGCCGGGCACGTCGAACGCGCGGTGGTTCATGATGTTGTCGAAATACACGCGGATTCCGAAGCGGTGGGCGGTTTCGATCAGCCGCAGCAGATCTTCTTCCGTGCCGTAGCGGGTTTTGATCGTGCTGCGCTGGTCAACGCTTCCGAGGTCAAACGGATCCCAAAGGTCGTAGCCGACGGACAGTCCGCCGCTGGCCTTCTGGGGCGGGGGAAGCCAAAGGCCGGTGTAGCCGACCTCGGCAATCTCAGGAATTTCGTCGGCAATTTCATTCCACGTGTTGTTGAAAAACTGCAGGATCACCTCGGCGCGCGCGGCGGCGCAGGACAGGAATCCGGCGACAAGGACAGAGACAAAGAAGGATTTCAGCCTCACGTGAAGCTCCTTTCAAAAACGAACCCGGTAAACCGCTTTACTTATCTATATAGACTACTTCCTGAAGAGGGTATGTGTCAAGGAACGCGGGGCGGATTTTACAGCGCCCATGCGAGGAACAGCGGAACGGTCACCAGCGCCCAGAGGTGCGTCAGCAGCAGCCCGCCGGCGATGAAATCCGAATCGCCGCCGAAACGCTCGCTGAAGAGCACGCTGGCCATGGCTGACGGCATCACCGCAATGATGATCAGGATGCCGCGCGCGACTTCATCCATGGGGATCAGGCCAAGCACCGGGATCATGATCAGCGGAACAGCCACAAGGCGGATGAACGAGACCAGCCAGATCCGCCAGCCAAGCATGACTTCGTGCTTCATGACGGCAAAGCGGCTGCCCGCAACCAGCATCGAAAAGGCAATCGTCGCCTGGCCGACGGCATGCATTCCGTTGCGCAACGTGCTCCAGGCCATCGCCATCCATTCCGGCGGCAGCGCCCAGTGGAAACTGTCGCGCGCAATCACAAAGAGCAGGGCGGCGATCAGCGCGACAAACGGAGGGCTCAGGAGCGATTTGATCCGCTGCCAGAAGGTCACCTGAGTCGTGAAAAGCACCACCCCCAGCGTCCACAAAAGAAATTCGAACCCGACCGATGAGAACACCAGCAGTGCAACGCCTTTGTCGCCGAAGCGGAAGACCACGAGGGGCAGGGGGAGAAACAGATAGTTGTTGATGAGGCAGTGGAACAAAAACGCGCGCGCGGTTTCCGGTTTCACTGCGCCGAGGAAACGCACTGCGACAAGCCCGAGAATGAACCCGGAAATGGCAATGACCATGGCCAGCAGCGGAAGCGCAAGGTTGGCCTTCAGCTCACCCAGTGAGAGTTCGGTCATCGAAACAAAAATCAGCGCGGGATAAATGATCGCAATGCAGATCCGCGCAAGATCCGTTGTGCCCTGTGCGCTGATCATGCCGCCGCGCCGCGCGAAGTATCCGCATGAGATGAGAGCCAAAACACAGATGATCTGGAACAGGAAAATCATAAACTTCCAATGGTTGGAACTTTTTGCGCAAAAACTTCCAATGATTGGAACTTTTTCACTGAAAAGTTCCAATCATTGGAAAAATCGCCTCCGCCGGTCACTCCTCCTTGTCCCTCGCCGAGGTCAGGCGCCGTCCGATTTCCGCGCCGATGGCCTGCGCGATGCTCACGGAGCGCTTGTTGAAGCGGTTGGGGACGTGGATCGCGATGAGGTAGATGCTTCCGCTGCAGATGATGGTGAGCGGCTGCTGCTCGAGCGTGAAGGTGATCGAGGAGAGCGCGCCCATGTCGAGCTGGCTGATGTAGGCGGCCACTTTCTTGAACATCTGCGGCGTGAAGGCGCCGAGCGCCTCCTCCTTCGGGCTGTCCCAGCTCGAGGCCATGGTGTAGCCGTCAGCGTGGGTGATGATGCATCCCTCAAAGTCCTCGAGCGCGGTGAAACGCTGCACGACTTCCCTGACGTTCGGAATGCCGTGCTTGGGCGGCCCGAGGATTTCGTGGATGAGGTCGGCGTAACGGAAGGTGTCCGGGCTGACTTTCAGTCCCGAGATGTGCTCGAAAGACCGTCTGCCAAGGCCGGGCACGCGCATCAGGTCGCTCAAGTAGAAGAACTGGCCGGTTTCCTCGCGGGCCTTGATGATCTTTGCCGCGAGGGTTTTGTTGATGCCGTCAATTTTTGTCAGCTCTTCGGCGGTGGCGGCGTTCAGGTCCACGCCGTGCAGGAAAAGGTACAGGCCCTCCTTGACTTCCGCAGCAGCGGGAATCGGTTCGGGAACGGGCGCGGCGGCGGGCTCTTCTTCGACCGGCGCCTCTGCGGCTTCTTCAACGGGCTGTCCGGCGGGTTCCTCGACGGCCGCGGGCTGCTCGAGTTCGGCCAAGATGGAGGCGAAGGGGCTTTCCTCGGCCGGCGCTTCCGCCGCGATTTCTTCCGCGGGGGCCGCTTCCTCGGCGGGGATTTCTTCTGCCGCCGGTTGTTCTTCAACAGGTGCTTCTTCCGCGACAGGCTCTTCAACCAGTTGGCGGAGCAGATCCTCCTGCGGGACTTCTTCTGCGGCTGCCGCTTCCTCGAGTGGCGCGGCGGCCTCCTCGATTGCAGCCTCTTCCGCAGCGATTTCTTCTAGCTCGGCTGCGGCGGCTTCAGGCTCGGGAGCCGGAGCCTCTTCAAGCAATCCCTTCAGAATATCTTCGGCAGAGGCTTCTTCGGCAACGGGTTCCTCGGCAACGGGCTCTTCAACCGGTACGGGTTCTTCAACCGGAATTTCCCCGGCAGCGGGCTCTTCAACCGCGACGGGTTCTTCAACCGGAATTTCTTCGGCAGCGGGTTCCTCTGCCGCGACCTCTTCCACAGCGGGAATTTCCGGTTCAGGAGCGGGCTGCTCCGCGGGAACCTCTTCCGGCGCCGGTGCTTCTTCGGCCGGCGCCTGTTTCGCGGCATCCTCGGCCTTCTGGAGGGATGCGGCGGCCTCGGCGGTGAGCTGCTCCTTGCTGAACACGTTCGGCATGCCGCGCACGCCCAGATCGCGGTCCTTGCTGGATGTGCGGCGCTTCAGTTCGCCGGGTTCCATGGAGGCAACGACCAGCGGAAGCGGCAGCGAGATGGCATCCTCGGTATGCCGCTGCGCCTCGGGTGTCAGATAACCCTCGGGGATTTCGTTGACGATGTGCTTGAGGGGGGTGGATACGCGGCCGCTCTTCAACTGGTCGAAAAGATCGTCCACGATGACGGTGACGGTCATCTGGGCGGAGCCGGTCATGTCCGGCCTGACGAACTCCGGAGGCAGAACCTTCAGAATCTTGTTGAGCGGGACATCGAGAAATCCGCGCTTGTCGTTTTTAGGGGTGACGGGCGCGGGCTCGGCGGCGCCCATGACGTCCTGGATTTCCTTCAGCTGCTCGCGCAGGAAATCAATATCGGACATTTTGGGTTTTTCGTCCTTGGGGGTCGGGGCCGCCGTTTTTGGGGCGGCAGGCTGTGCGGTTACCGCCTTTTTGACCGGCAAGAGCGGTTTTTTCAGGGGAACTGCGCCCTTTTTGACGGGGATCGCGCCCTTCTTGATGGGCATGACTGTCTTTTTGACAGGTGTGACCGGAGCCTTTTTGGGGGCTTCGTTGTCTTTTTTTCCGAACAATCCGCCTAAAAATCCCACGTTGACATCCTCCGCGTAAAACCGGTTTCTGTTCGATTGATGGAAGCATTAGATCAGAAAATGCTGCAGTTGAACAGACCTTAAATGGGGCAACCGGATATTTTTGGCGGGAAAAGGAAATGCACGTTTCCGTTGCGCGGCCGGGCGGTTTGATGTATAAAGCGGTAAAGTTATTAAAGGGAAAGAGCTGTCACGTGTCGTTTATAAACTTTGCCCGGAAAGAGATTGCGTTCAAGATCGTGTACTACGGTCCCGCGCTTTGCGGAAAGACGACGAACCTCGAGCAGATCCACTCGTCGATTGTCCCGGAGTCGAGGGGCGAGATGACGGTGCTCTCGACGCAGGCCGACCGGACGCTGTTTTTCGACTTCCTGCCGTTGAAATCCGAGATCATCAAGGGCTTCACCTCCAAGTTCCAGCTCTACACGGTGCCGGGGCAGACCATCTATCGCGAGACCCGCAAGCTGGTGCTGCGCAACGTGGACGGCCTGGTTTTTGTCGCGGACTCCCAGTGGGAGAAGATGGAGGAGAACGCCGAAAGCTTCCAGGACCTGATTGACAACCTCGCGGAGCAGAATGTGTCCATTGACAAGATTCCCTACATGCTCCAGTTCAACAAGCGGGATCTTTCCAATGTGGCGCCCGCGCACTATATGGATTTCATGCTCAACCAGCGAGAGACGCGTGTGCCGACCATGGATGCCGTGGCGCGGGACGGGCTCGGGGTTTTTGAAACGCTGAACATCATGGCCAAGATGATTTTGGCCTCGTTTATGAAGGAAAACAACATGGCGATGGCCGAAGTGCCGGACGACGTGTGTGTGTAGGCAAACAGGATGACTCAAATGCAAAGTCTGACGCCACAGCTTGGGAAGAAGATTGACGGGATCCTCCTGAATCTGGTTGTTCGCGCGGAGGCGGAGGCGGTGCTTCTTTGCGACCGCGGCGGGAACATCATCGCGCAGAACACGACGGCGCGCTACCATCAGGAGGATAATATCGCCGCCCTGGCCGCGGGGTCCTTCTACGCCACGCGCGAGCTGGCCCGCCTGATCGGCGAGCCGGTGTTCCGCTACATTTTCCACCGCGGCGAAAAAACCAGCCTCTATATGCAGACCACCACCATTGACCTGCTGGTTGTGGTGGTGTTCGGCAAGGATTCAAATCCCGGCCTTGTGAAACTCTACGGCGATGAGGCCTGCGCGGCGCTGGAGGATCTTTATGCGAAGAATGCCGCATCTCCGGAGCAGCACAGCGAGACGCTTGAACTGGACGCGTCGAAGGGGATGTTCAAGCGGAAGTAGATTCCGGCCGCGTCACTCGTCCGACCCAAGGCTGCTCACCAGATCCCTGAAACCCTCGCGGCTGCGGAGACCGTCAAATCGCGCCTCGGCCAGCCGGGCCAGCGCGTTGCGCGGATCCATCAGCGATGATCCCTTTCGGAGCGACTTGACGGCATCTGCCGTGCTGCCGGTTTGGTAGAGGGCTTCGCCCAGCTGGAAATATGCCGGGGCTAGCTCAGGCGCCTGCTGGACGATATCTTTCAGGACGGGCAGCGCTTTCTCCCAGGCCTGCAGCTCGAGCAGAAGGGTTGCATAAGCCTGGCTCGCCTGCAGGTCGCCGGGTTTCAGCTTCAGATATTTTTCATAATATTCCGCTGCCTGGTCCGGTTTGCCGGTGCGCACGTACAGCGTGCCGAGGTTCAGCAGCGCGAGGTGATAGTCCGGTTTACTTTCCACTGCCCGCAGAAAATGCTCCTCGGCCCTGGCATAATCCTTGAGCGTCATGTAGGAAACCCCGAGATTGTTCTCGAGGCCGTAGGTTGGCGAGTCCTGCTCCGATGTCATGGCAAAGGCCTCGGCCGCCGCCGCGGCGTCACCCAGTTGCAGATAGCAAAGCCCCCGGTAGTGATGAATGCCCTGGAGGGAGGGATAGATGGCGATGGCCTGGTCGTACATCGCAAGGGCCTCCTCGGGATTGTTGTCCTGATAGGCCTTCTCGGCGCGGGTGATGTAGTAGCCCGCCTGCTTCACCCAGGTGGCGGAAAGGGGCGCGGGACTGCCCTTCGGCGCCGGGATGGGTTTGAAATTGTCATACTCATCCACGACCAGCAGATCCCCGGCCGGTTTGTTCTTCCGTCCGCCGCTGGTCAGGATCCGGTAGCCTTCCGAATCTGACGCCTCGATGTCAAAAATGGAGCGGGCCTGTTCCGGCGGAGCCTTGGAGAGCAGATAATACTGAACTGCGACAATGCTGATCAGCACGCCGAAGGCTATGACCACAAGCAGGAACAGCCAGTTCTGCAGTTTCATCCGGCGCTGTTCCTTGATCCAGTTCTTGGTCTCTGCCGAAGGGCCCGACTGCCAAAGCTTGTCATCGGATGCGGGCCGCGCAGCCGTGTCATATATATTCTGTGAAGCCTTCCGGTTCATTTATTCTGAATGTCCGCGGTTTTTGTCTCGGCTGCGGAATCTGCATCTTTCGGGGCCGCGTTTCCAGCTTCTTTTTCCATTTGCGACTTTGCCGCCAGCTCGTTTTCCAGATTCCGGCCTTCGGGGGTCTGCCTTGCGGCCAGGAAAACGGCCTCGCCGAAAACAAGCCGGATGTTCTCCGCCGAATCCAGTCCGGCCGCTTTCCGGAGGTAGTCAACGGCTTTTGCCGCATTTCCCATCAGAGCGCATGTCGCCGCGGCATCCTTATAGAGCGCGGACATGTCCGGCGCCCGCTGAATGGCTCTGTTGAGAATATCCATGGCCTTGTCATAGCTGCCCGCAGCGGCTTCGAGGTAGGCAAGATAACGCAGGGTTTCCGGGTCATCCGGATGTTTTTCGAGGGCCTGCTGCACATGCTCCTTTGCCCGATCCACATATCCCAGCGCAAAATCGCAGCGCGCCAGATTCAGGCGGCTTTCAAGGTCTTCCGGTTCCAGCGCTGCCGCCGCGCCGAAAAACCGCGCGGCTTTCCCGGGATTCTTCCGCATCATCTCCAGGCTCCCGAGGCCGTTCAGGACAACAATGTTCCCCGGATCTGAAGCTGCGGCCTTCCGCAGGAATGTTTTGGCCCCGTCGAGATCCCCCTGCATCAGCAGCGCGTGACCCAGCCCCGCCTGTGCCGCGGAAAAGTCCGGACAGATGTCCAGCGTCCGCCGGTAGTTTTCCGCTGCGCTGCTCCACGCTCCGCTTTGGCTCAGCGCTGCCGCTTCCCGGGACATGAGCACCGCCCGCTGCATCAGCTCGGGATCAGGTTTTTCTCCGTCGTCCGGTTGAGGCTCAGTTGGCTCCCCGGCCGTTTCAACGGCTGTGGCCGCAAGGTTGGTCGCCGTGGCCTGCGGGGCTTTGGGCTTCGCTGCGGTCAGTCGCAGGAACAGGATCGCCGAAACCAGAAGGAACAGCATCACGCCGACGCTGAAGCCGGCGCGGCGGACGAGTCTCCATGCTCCGACCCGGGCGGGGTTGGGGCGCTTCAGGCGGCAGGGCTCAGCCCGCCGGCTTTCCTGCTTCTGCTCGAAATAGAGGTCCCCCGGCGGGGTGGCCGGCGGAGGCTCGCTCTGTTTTCGGGTGTTCGAATCCATGCCCAAAAGCTACTTCATCCCGGCCCGGTTGGCAACGGGAGATTGTTCCGGCGATGGTGAGGTTTGAACAAAGGCGTCCGAAAACGGTCCATGGTTTGATTTGATATTGATACGGGGCTGCGGTATGAATGCTCCAATTTCAAACGCTTTAAGAGTGAATACGGAGATGAAGATGCTGAAGAAATTGACCCGGCGTCACGCCATGTGGGCGGCCATCACAGCGGTTTTGATCGCGAACCTGATGGCTGGCGCGCGCATCTATTCACAGGAGGCCGCATCCGGCAAGGGTGACGAGGCCTATGAGAACCTTGCCCTGCTCACCCGCGTGATCGAGGAAATCCGCGCGCAGTACGTGGATGAGGACCGGACCGATTACCAGGAGCTGATTTATGGCGCGCTGGAGGGCATGCTGGCCTCGCTCGACGATCACAGCCAGTTTCTCGATCCCGAGATGTACACCGAGATGAGGGAAGAAACCTCCGGACAGTTCGGCGGTCTTGGCATCGTGATCAGTCTGGAGGACGGCTTTCTCACCATCGTTTCGCCGATGGATGGCACGCCCGGTTTCCGCGCGGGCCTGACCGCCGGCGACCAGATCATCGAGATTGACCATGAAAGCATGGAAGGCGCTTCTCTGCAGGAGGCCGTCAAAAAGCTTCGCGGCGCGCCGGGCACAAAAGTCGCGCTGAAGATCCGCCGTCCCGGATCGAAGGAATATCTTGAAATGGAAATCGAGCGGGCGATCATTAGTGTCGAGACCGTCAAGGATGTCCGGATGCTGGAGGACGGCATCGGCTATGTCCGCATCACCCAGTTTTCTGAACCCACCGCCGGGGCTTTGCAGAAAGCGCTGGACAGCTTGTTCGAGCAGGGGATGCAGGCGCTCGTCCTCGATCTGCGCTACAATCCCGGAGGCCTGCTGACCTCCGCGGTCGAGGTCGGCCAGAAGTTCCTGAAAAAGAACAAGGTGGTGGTTTCGACCCGCGGTCGCGACGAGAAGGAGGCGCAGGTTTTCCGCGCGCGCGGCCGCGAGCACTATACGGACATCCCGATGGTGGTGCTGGTGAACGCGGGCAGCGCCAGCGCGTCGGAGATTGTCGGCGGGGCTTTGCAGGACCACAACCGGGCCATCATTGTCGGCGAAAAGACGTTTGGCAAGGGGTCCGTGCAGAGCGTGCTGCCGCAGCAGGATGGTTCGGCGATCCGCCTGACAACCTCGAAATACTATACCCCGAACGGGCGCGTGATTCACAAGAAGGGCATTGAGCCCGACATCGTTGTGACCCTGCCGCCTGAAGACTGGCAGAAGCTGATGCTGGAGCGCGAGGGCGGCGGCCGGCCCGGCGGAAAGGACGTGCGCGACGTGCAGCTTGAGCGGGCCGTTGATGTGATCAAGGGCATCCGCATTTTCCAGACCCAGAACCGCAAGGGTTCTTTCATGGCCCGCTCGGACGGATAATTTTATGATTGTGCTCGGAATAGAAACCTCCTGCGACGAAACCGCGGTTGCGCTGGTCGAAAACGGCCTGAAAATACACGCGCATTCTGTCTACACCCAGATTGCCGCGCATCGCCCTTACGGCGGCGTGGTTCCGGAAATTGCCTGTCGCAGTCACGTCGAAATTCTTCCCGGCCTCATCCAAAAAACGGTTGCGGATTCCGGACTGGCGTGGGACGGGATTGATGCCGTGGCCGTGACTTATGGCCCGGGTCTGGCCAGTTCGCTGCTGGTGGGCGTGGCCGCCGGGAAATCGCTTGCGCTCCGGCTGGGGAAGCCCCTGCTTGCGGTTAATCACCTGCGCGCTCACATCTATTCGCTGTTCATGGGCCGCGCGGATCTGAATCCGAAACAGGTTTACCCGCTGCTGATCCTGCTGGTTTCCGGCGGGCACACCTGCCTGGTGCGCGCGGACAGCCTCAATGAATGCCATCTGCTGGGACAGACGCTGGATGATGCCGCCGGCGAGGCGCTGGACAAGGGCGCCAGTGTGCTGGGCCTGGGATATCCCGGCGGGCCGGCGATCGAAAAGGCCGCCTGGGACGGCGATCCCGGCTTTGTGCGCTTCCCGCGCGGCCTCCGGCACAGCCCGCAGGGCAATATGGCCGGGTCGCTGGAGAGGGATCTCTGCTTCAGTTTCAGCGGGTTGAAAACGGCCTTGCGCTATTATGCGCACGACCATCCGGAAATCATCGCCGGAGATTCGCTGAAGGATGTGGCTGCGAGCTACCAGGCCGCTGTGATGGACGCCCTCGTGGAGCGCCTGGAGCGGGCCCTCTCGCGTCACACGGTCAGGGCCATCGCCTGCGTGGGCGGCGTGGCCCGCAATCAGGTGCTCCGCGACAAGCTGACCGGCATGGCCGAGGCGCACAAGCTCCCGCTGCTGGCCGCCATGCCCGAGTTCTGCACGGACAACGCCGCCATGGTTGCGGGACTCGCGGGCGCTCCCGGATATCCGGCCGTTGCCGCCGGAATGGATCTTGACGTTGAACCCAATCTTGTCTTGTGACCTGAAAACTGCTTGACTGTTGCGGATATGGATTTGAATTTGATCACGGGGTTCATGCAGATGCTCGATCATCCGGCGATAGCCGTGGATGACCGGCTCTGTTTGCTGGCCGGGAACACCCCTGCCTGCAGCCTGCTGCTCAAGGAGAACTTCATCCCCCGCAGTTCGCTGAGGGATTCCTTGCGGCTCGATTCCGAGTCCGGCCGTGTTCTCGCCGACCATCTCGCAGCCCTCCTGCGCCGGAAGGGCCCCGGCCCGTTTGAACTGAAACTTGAAAGGGGCGCCGTATTCGCGGAGCCGGTGAGGATCAAGGCGCAGACCTTCAACGGCGATCCCCGGCCGGTCTCGCTGATCATTATCGAAATAGACAGTATGCGGTCTGCGCCCCATGAAGAGCTGCTGGCCGGCTCCTCCATTGTAATGATCGAAATGTCCCCCGAACAGAAAATCGTGTTTGGCGCGGAACGGCTGGCGGCTGCGCTGCATCTGCCCGTCGAGGAAGTGACGAAAATTCCCCTGGCCTCCCTGGTTTCCGCCAGCGTGCGCCCGCTCTTTCTTGCGGCGTGGAACCGTGTGCTGCGGGGCGAGGTGATCAACGGCTACGAGTTCAAGCTCCGCTGCGGCGACGGGCACCACGAATCGTTCTGGGTTACGCTGCATCCGGTCAGGGATCGCGAGGGGCACATCCGCACGGTGCATGGGCTCGTGGGCGACATGCGCGTCCAGAAGGGCCTGGCCTACGCGCTGGAGGCCGCCGAGGAGCGGTTCAGCGTGCTCTTCCGCGAGTCGTCCGATCCCATCCTGATCCTGTCCCTTTCCGGCGACATCATGATGGCCAATCCGGCGTTTGAAAACATGGCCGGCATTTCAGCGGAAAACCTTTTTTCGGGCGAGAAGAGCTGGACCCATTTCATCCATCCGGATGACATTTCGCGGGTCATGGCGGCCATCTGGGAATGTTCGCGGGAGGAGAAGCATCGTGTGGTGGAATGCCGCATTGTCGGCGGCAAGGGGCCCGGCTGGGTGGAGCAGACCTACAGCATCATCCATGACGAAAACGGCGCCGCCCGCGGTATCCTGGCCGTCGGCCGCAACATCACCGCCCGCAAGGAGCACGAACTTCAGCTCCATGCCCGCGCCGAGCTGATGGCCCAGCGGCACGGCCATGCCGAGGATGTCCTGACGCACTTGAACCATTTCCTGACGGTCATTTCCGATCTGCCCGAGGAAAAGGGCGCGTTCCTGCGCGGGGTCTGCGGCATCCTGTACGAGATTTACAAGCCGCTCCATCTGGACATCTGGCTGCCCGAAACAAAGGATTTCGTCTTCCGGACGCGGGACGGCAAAGCCACCCCGCTGATGGAAGAGCCGGGTCAGTCCCGAGCGGCGTTTGCTTTTGAGGAGCAGATTCTTCAGGGACAGCCCGTGTTCTGCAGCCGCATGGACGCTGTGTCTCCGTTCAGTGAAGATCCGCGGGTCAGGAAAAGCGGGCTGAAAACCTATCTCGGCGTGCCGTTGCGCGATTCCTCCGGAGGCCTCCACGGGATTCTGCGGCTGGCGGATTCCGCAGTCCGCGATTTTCAGCCCATGGATGTCGAGATGTTCACGCTGGCCGGCCTGCAGGTGGCGGACTGGCTCAAGAGCGAGCGTCACGGCCAGGTCACGGCCGAGCTTGAGGCCCATTTGCGCCAGGCGCAGAAAATGGAGGCCATTGGGATGCTGGCCGGCGGCATCGCCCACGATTTCAACAACGTCCTGAGCAGCATTCTGGGATTCTCCTCGTTCCTGCTTTCGAAGGTCGGGCAGGAATCCGAACTGTACCGCCCCCTCAGTCTCATTGAGAAATCCGCCGTTCATGCTGCCGACCTGACCCGCCAGCTGCTGGCCTTCTCACAGAAGAAAAGCCCCGAGCAGATTCCGGTCTCGCTCAACAATGTCATTCGCGGGGTGGTCGGGATTCTGGAGCACTCGTTAAAAAAGAACATTCGGGTGGAAACCCGCTTTGATAACAACCTGCCCGCCGTGATGGGCGACCAGGGGCAGCTGAACCAGATCATTATGAACCTCTGCATCAATGCGTCCGAGGCCATGGAGGGAGAAGGCGGAACGCTGAAAATCGAAACGCAGTTCCGGCCCCTGACGCCGCGCGAGAAGGGCGTCCTGCTGGATGTGCCCGGCAATCTGGTTTGCCTGTCGGTTTCCGACACGGGGAAGGGAATGAGCGAAGAGGTGGTCGAGCACATCTTTGATCCGTTCTACACCACCAAGACCAGTGCGGGCGGAACGGGGCTCGGGCTTTCGATCGTGTATGGGCTGGTTTCCAAGCACGGCGGCGACATCCGCGTGGAAACCCGGCAGAACAAGGGAAGCTGTTTCACCATTTATCTTCCGCCCAGCCGTTCTACGGAAGAGCAGGCGGCCCCCGGCGAGGAAGCCCCGCGAACCCGCGGTCATGGCACTTTGCTGGTCATTGATGACGATGAAATCATCCTTGAGATGGTTTCCAACGTGCTGACCAACGGGGGCTACAAAGTGCTCACCGCCGCCTCCGGCGAGGCCGGGGTGGATCTGCTCAGGAATAATCCCGGGGCCATTGACCTTGTGCTGCTCGACATGATCATGCCCGGAATGGACGGCGAGGTGACCTTCAATGCCCTCAAGGAAATCGAGCCCGGCCTTGCGGTTGTGCTCACCAGCGGCCTCGCGCGCGCCGAGCATTGCGCGAAGCTCATCCAGCGCGGCGCCAAGGGCATGATCAGCAAACCCTACACCAGCGCCCGCCTGCTCAACGACATCCAGCGCGTCATGGGTTGATAATTTTCCGGCCTGCGCGCTTGACCCGCGCCGCCGAGCCGCTATTGTATGGTGCAGTCTTTCCAAAGCGGGTGTAGCTCAATGGTAGAGCTCCAGCCTTCCAAGCTGGCTGCGTGGGTTCGATTCCCATCACCCGCTCCAGCCTTCGCGCGACGCCCGCAAGGGGCTGCGCTTCGGCTGGGCAGGCCAGCAATGAAGATGTCGATATGAATGGCAATATTGTAAGCGCGAAGGCTGCCCCGTTGAAGTCCAGCGCTGCAAGCGCGCAGGACGAAAACGGGCCTTTCCCGAAACACTTTGTTTATGTGCTGAGAAGCGTGGCAAACACCAAGCGCACCTACACGGGGCGCACAGACAATCCGAAGCAGCGGCTGAAAGAGCATAATGAGGGAGATTGTCCGCATACAAGAAAGTTTCGTCCCTGGCGAATGGAAACTTTAATTGGATTCACAAGCCTTGAACAGGCATTCTCGTTTGAAAGATATCTGAAGTCTGGGTCGGGTCGTGCTTTTGCAAAGAAACATTTTGGTTAAAAGACAGTAATATGGGAAAGCCTTCGCGCGACGCCCGCAAGGGGCTGCGCTTCCGCCTCCGCAGCGCTGCGGCGGGACGGGTCGGCTGGGCAGGCCAGCAATGAAGATATCGATATGAATGGCAATGATGAAATCTTCCAAAAAGAACTGGTCGGGCAGGGTTACGAGAGAAAGCCATGCGCTTGCTCTCGAGGAAGGGGTTTTCACATGGAATGACCCTGAGCGGATTGCGCGATCCCTGATGCAGTCGGCTGAAGCCAGCACCGCGCGCAAGGCGCCTCCGTTTCGCTCCGCCATGTCCATGCTGGTTTTCTACATCAACCGCGCGGGCCATAATCTTGCTCCTGAACAGCGCCGGATTTTGGAACAGGCCAAGGACGAACTGCGCAGCCTTTATAAACGTCCGCGCCGGCCCTGATTCAAAAAAGCCGCCAAATCGCTAAAAACGTTAAAAAACGGCCCAAAAAAGCGAAAAAACGGCTAAAAACAGCCCAAAAACGTCAAAAATGGCCCAAAAACGCGAAAAATGGCAATATAGGACTAAAATGGTCCTATATAAACTTTTGCCCCAAAAATCATAAATAAACGGAATGAAGACAGATTTCGCGCGAAGCCGCGCAGTTCAGAAGAAGAATGTTCAATTCATTCTGAATTCTGATCTTCAGGGCAGCGAGATGCTGAATCCCATGAACTGGGCGGCAAGGAACAGCGCGAAGATCAGGATCATTACCACTGCCTCCAGTCGCACGAACCGCGCCCCGGTGGTGACGAACATCTGCAGCATCACTCCCGCCATGATCAGCAGAGGCAGATCCCGGTGCACGATCAGCGGCTCGACAGGAAGAGGCCTCACCAAACACAGCGCGCCCGCCACGGCCAGCCCCGTGAAAATATTCGACGCGTAGATTTCGCCCAGTGTCACATCTGCATGTTTATGGAACACGGCGCCCAGCGCAATGGCCAGCTCCGGCAGCGAAGTGCCGAACGCATAGAAGGTCACGCCGATCAGCAGATCGCTCATGCCCAGAGCCCTGGCCATGACGGTGCCGTGAGTCACGATCCAGTTTGAACCCAGCACAATCATGCCCAGCCCGGCCAGCATGAAGGCAATGTCCAGCCACGGGCGAGGCACAGCGGCGGCAACGGAGGCTTCCTGCCGCTGGCGTCTGGCGTCCTCGAGAGTGCCCCGGAAATAGGGGTAGTAGGACACCAGCAGAATCAGCCCGTCCAGCCGGCTGATTTTCCCGTCCATTCCCAGCACCAAAAGCAGCGTGGCGGAGAGGATCATCCAGCTCGATTCGCGCTGGCGGATGGTTGGGCCGACCACAATGGGCCGCCACAGGGCGCAGACTCCCGCCACGAAAGTCAGAGTTACGAAATTGGATCCCACGATGTTGCCCACGGCCGCCGCGGGCTGCCCGCGCAGGGCTGCAAACAGCGAAACGCAGAACTCCGGAAGCGAGGTCATCACCGCCACCAGCAGCACGGTCACCACCAGGGGCGAGACGCGAAGCCATGCCGCCAGCTTCGGCACGCGCCGCAAGACCGTTTCGGTTCCGCCCCAGAGAAGGGCAATGCCCAGCAAGAAAATGAATATTGAAAGAATCATGGCCGCCAGCATATCAGCCGGACTCCTGATCTCCAGCAAATATTGCATCTCCCGCGCAGCAGCGCGCCTGCCGGGTTCCGGCCTGTGCCTTGACATTTCGAAATCGCGGGCGCAACCTCGCGCCATGAAAAATTCCTGCTGTACTGGTATTCTGGCCGCGGCTCTTTTTCTGGTCGCTGGCGACGGCTTTGGTGAAGAGACGAATTCCCCCCTGGTTTATTTCTCTGCGTATCCCGCGCAGCCTGAACAGGTGCGGATGGGGCGGGACATTGTCAAGTGGCGACTGAATGGCCAGCTTTTTGACGAAGGTCCCTGCATGGAGGGGATTCCGTTTCCTGTTCTGGCTGGAACACCGGAACAGATTCAGAGTGCCAACCGCAAACGCGCTGTACCCGTCAAGACTCTCGGGAACGTTTGCGGTTATGAAATCCTCTTTCCTGAATCCTCCGCATCTGTGAAGGCCGTCGCGGCCAAAGGATCGATTAACATCACCAACGGCTATCATGATGAAGCGGCTGTTGCGTCTCTGCTGACCCAGTTCGCGACGAATTTTCCATCGCTTGCACAAAAGATTCAGATTGGCAGCACCCACGGGCAGCGGCCCATCTGGGCCCTGAAAATTTCCGACAATGCCGCCGCCGAGGAGGATGAACCCCGCGTGGTGATTGACGCAAACATCCATGCCCGCGAATATGCCGGACCCGAGGTCGCGCTCGACATCATCTGGCAGCTTCTCTACGGCTACACCAGCAACGCCGTCTTCGCCTCATGGGTCAACGACATGGAGATTTACGTTATTCCCTGCCTCAATCCCGACGGCCGCTATTACTGCGACACGGTGGACACGGCCTGGCGGAAGAACGGCCGCGACAACAACCGCAGCGGCACCATGACCTGCCCGACTGACGGAGTGGATCTCAACCGCAACTCGTCCTTCTATTGGGGCAGCGACAACGATGGATCCAGTTCCACCTACAGCGATACCGACTATCGCGGTCCGGGCCCTGCCTCCGAGCCGGAAATCCAGGCCTATGACGCGCTGCTCCAGCGGGTGCGCCCCGCTTTCACTTACAGTATCCACAGCTACATGGGCGTTTATTACGGGCCTTACGGCGACTTCAATGTGGACATGCCCGCGCCGGACCCCTTCAAGCCGCTGGGAACCAATGTTGCCCGCGTCTGCACGAACGAGGACAACTCCGCCTATGTCTACACGAGCGGTCCGGAGTTCAGCTACACGGTCAACGGCGACCGCGTGGATGCCAACTACGGCCTCTACGGCATCCATTCCATCGGGGTCGAGCTGGGAAGCGATTATGCCGGGTTCCAGCCTGTTTATGCGACCACCCGCGACAAACTGGTTCCGGGTGTGCGCCTTGGCTGGCAGAGGTTTCTTGCCGCCGCCCACACCAACAGCCCCAAACTTCGCGGATGGTCGCGTGACGCGCAAACCGGCCAGCCCGCTTCGCTTCGCATCCACTCGCTCAACCTGACCAGCCGCCCCAATGATGAACACTGGACCACGCGGTCCGGCGGATACTTTGAGTGTCCGCTGCCTACCGCCGGAACTTACCGCATTGTCTTTTCTCCGGTTGGACAGGAGTCGCTGACCAGAACCCAGGCCATCGCGGTCGGCGCCTCCGCGAAGCAAACAAACCTGACATTTGATGTGTCTCCCGTCCTTGGCGAAGCGAATATCAGCGGACTCCAGAATTGGAGCAACCAGCACGAAAAGGGTACCGCACTTTTTGAACATACCGATGATTTGACAGCAGGCCCCTGGCTCCCGCTGGTTGCCGTCGCCAGCACCGGGCGCACCGGGCAGGTCCAGTTGCCGGCTTTCACAGCCACCACGCGCCTGGTGCGCGCATGCTCCTCGCCTCGCAGTTTCTTGTCCAACACCAACATGGTTTGCGTTCCCTCCGGAAGCTTCCGGATGGGTGCGGACAGCGCTTCCGATACCAACGAGCGGCCCGCCGCCGCCATTTGGACTGACGCCTGCGCCGTGGACGCGCGCGAAGTCACCTGGTCCAACTGGTTCCTGATCCGCGCATGGGCCACCAACAACGGCTACAGTTTTTCGGCCGGGCAGGGGACCAATGGCCATCCCGTCGTCAAGGTCTCCTGGTATGATGCCGTCAAGTTCTGCAACGCCCGCTCGCAGTACGAGGGGCTTCTGCCCGTCTACTACACCACGGCGGGGCAGACCAATATCTACAAGACGGGTACGGTGACCCTCTCTTCGGACTGTGTGAATTGGATCGCCAACGGCTATCGCCTGCCGACCGAGGCGGAGTGGGAGAAGACGGCGCGCGGCGGATACACGGGCCGTGAATATCCGTGGGGCGAAAGCATTGCCGCCAGCAATGCTAATTACGCCTCTGGCGGAACCGCCGTCGCCGGCTCATATCCCGCCAACGGATATGGAGCCTTTGATGTTGCCGGAAATGTTTCCGAATGGTGCTGGGACTGGTACGGTTCCTATACTAACCGGACGGATGACAACCCCGCCGGCCCGGCAACGGGAACGGCGCGTGTGGTGCGCGGCGGCTCATGGAGCGATGCTTCCGCCAATCTGCGCTGTGCCGCCCGAGCCAGCCTTGCTCCCGCCACCAGCAACACCGTTGTTGGTTTGCGCTGCATCCGGCGCTAAAAAAACCGCAAAAAACGTCAAAAATGGCCAATTTTTGCCAAAAAATGCCCAAAAAACGCTAAAAAGTGGCAAAAAATGCTAAAAACAGGCCTAAAAGTCAAAAAATCTCAAAAACATCAGAAAATATAAACGCTATTGCAGATGTTTGACCACCTGTTCAAGAGGAACTTTTTTGGGGCCCGTTGAAGGCCGTGCGGCATAGCCGACAGGGATCACGGCCATGAACTCCCCTTGCGGTTCGCCCAGGAAATTCAGCACTTCATCCCTCATCAGGAAAAGGATGCCGAGCCATACAGTCGCCAGCCCGAGCGAAGTTGCGGCCACCAGCAGGTTCTCGGCGGCCGCGGCCGAGTTCTGGATTTCCATGGTCCGGAAAAAGTCATGCGCCGATTCCATGCTGATTTTGAACAGGTCGGTGCCGTGCGCGATGAGCTGGCCCGTGTTGGCGACGGCGATCACCACCGGCGCGCTGTCTATGCTGCGCGCGGCCATCCGCAGCAGCGCGGCGGCCGGGCGCGGAAAGTCGCCTGCGCGCGAACTCACCAGCCGGGCAAGGTCGTTTTTCTTCTCGCCCTGCACAATGATGAACCGCCACGACTGCTGATTGTGGGCCGAGGGCGCCTGGTTCGCGGCGTGCAGAATCGCCCCGATGTGTTCCTCCGGCACGGGCTTGTCAATGAACACGCGGACACTGTGCCGCTCATCAATTGAGCGCAGCGTCTCGTTTTGCGGGTACGGTCTTTCAGTTTCAGTCATGCGCGATCCTTCCTTGCTGCGGTGAGTATCATAACGAATCGTCCGGCGTACTCAAACCGGAAAATGTGCCGCGCACGAAGCGCCTTCTTATTTGCATTTTCCCCGATTTTTTTATGGAGGCGGGCAGGCCAAAAGAGCAATGATGTCTGCACGAAACGGAGCAGGGCATGAGAACAGAAAAAGATTCGATGGGTGAGCGGCAGGTTCCGGACAAGGCATATTACGGAATCCACACGGTCCGGTCGCTCGAAAATTTCAATATCTCGGGCGAACCCGTGCCGCTGGAGCTGATTTACGGGATGGTGCATTTGAAACGCGCCTGCGCGAAGGCCAACGCCGGCCTGGGGCTGCTCCCGAAAGACAAGGCGGACGCCATCAGCAAGGCCTGCGACCGGGTGCTGGCCGGGGAGTTTGACGGGGAGTTCCGCATTGACGTTTACCAGGCCGGCTCCGGAACATCCTCGCACATGAATGTCTGCGAGGTATTGGCTAACATCGCCTGCGTTGAACTCGGCGGCAAAAAAGGCGACCGCAAGCTGGTTCATCCGAATGATCATGTCAACATGGGGCAGTCCACCAACAATGTATTTCCATCGGCCATTCGGATCGCGTCGGCGGACCTGTCGATGGATTTGCAGGAAGCCCTCAAACATTTGGCTGAAAAACTGGCCGGCAAAGAGCAGGAGTTTAAAAAAATCATCAAGAGCGGACGCACGCATTTGCAGGACGCTGTTCCCGTCACGCTCGGCCAGGAATTCGGCGCCTGGAAGCGTGCGGTGCAGAAAGCTTCGGCGCGCATAGGACGCGCGCGCGATGCGCTCCTTGAGCTTGGAGTCGGCGGCAACGCCGTCGGCACGGGCCTGAACACGCCCAAAAAATTCCGCGCGGCCATTTTGAAGGAATTGAAGGGCGATTGCCGCTTGCCGGAAGACGGCGTTGAAATTACGCAGTTCATGACAGATTTGGGCGAGATGTCATCTGCGGTGAAACTGGCCGCGCTTGATCTGCACAAAATTGCAAACGACCTGCGTCTGCTGGGCTCGGGCCCGAATACCGGCCTGGGCGAGATCGTCCTGCCGCCGGTGGAGCCGGGATCATCCATTATGCCCGGGAAGATCAATCCGGGCATCTGCGAAGCTGTGAATATGGCGTGCATGCAGGTCGTGGGACTGGATGCGGCCGTCTGCATGGCCTGCGGGGCAGGGCAGCTTGAACTGAACACGCATATGCCTCTGATCGGGGCCAATCTGGTAAAGATGCTTCATTTGCTCGCCAATGCCTCGATGGCGCTGGCCGACAAATGCGTGGCGGGCATTGCCGCAAACGAAAAAGTCTGCCGCAGGAACTTCGAGAACAGCGCCAGCCTGGCAACGGTGCTGAACCCGAAACTCGGATATGACAAAGTGGCGGAACTCGTCAAGGAGTCGGCGGCTTCCGGCCGCAACCTGAAGGACCTTGTGCTGGCGCGCGGTCTGCTGGACGAGGCGGGCTGGAATGAGTTGATGAAGAACTGCACCGGTCCGCTGCCATGATGCAACGCAGGAAAACTGTTGATTTTTGTTTTTTGTGCGTTAGTGTGTCTGCGTTCGAATGTCGGTGGGTGTAGCTCAGTTGGTTAGAGCGACAGGTTGTGGCCCTGTAGGTCGCGGGTTCGAGACCCGTCACTCACCCCATTCCTTTCTGTTTCACCTTGTAAAAAGACCCGTTTTTTGCTTCATTGCGCCTTGCCATGCCCAAAGGCTGTTTGGGCCGTTTCAGGAGGCTGCTATGAAGAAGTTGCTGGTCGGAATGCTCGCAGTGACCGTTCTGGCTCTTGCCGGTTCGGCGTTTGCGGATATCAACAACCACTATGTCAACGGGGTCGAGGGCATCAAGGGCGGCAGCGTCCCGCCTCCCGGAACTTATCTCCGCCTCTACAACGTCTATTACACCGCCGACGAGATGATGGATGCCAATGGCGATGAGATCAATCAGGTGCCTTTGCCGGACGGGAGCATGGCCGACTTTGGTTTCGATGTCGAAGTCATGGCGATCGTTCCCCGCCTGATCTGGGTTTCACAAAAAACCATTCTGGGCGGAAATTATGCGGCCGATGTGATTGTACCTTTTGTTTCCACCGACCTGCAGATTGATGCGGCGGGAATTGACGACGATCAGGCCGGCCTCGGCGACATATTTGTCGAACCGATGGTGCTGGCCTGGCACGGCGCCCGCTATGACGCCGCCGTTGGCGCCGGGCTATGGATTCCCACCGGCGATGCGGATGACCCTGCTGCTCCCGGCAAGGATATGTACACCACCATGCTGACGCTGGGCGGAACCGTCTATGCCGATGCCGCCCGCACCTGGTCGGCCTCCCTGCTCGGCCGTTATGAAATCCATGGCGAAAAGGATGAAACCGATCTCACGCCCGGCGACGATTTCCATTTTGAATGGGGCGTTGCCAAGACTATCGGGAAATTCACCGATGTCGGCCTTTCCGGCTACTGCCAGTGGCAGGTGACCGAGGACGATGGCGATATGGCCGATGACGACAAGGATCAGGTCTTTGCCGCCGGTCCTGAAGTGAATGTTTTCATTCCCCAGGCAAAAATGTTCGCAAGTCTTCGCGCGCTGTGGGAATTCGGGGCCGAGGACCGCAGCGAAGGCCAGATGGCCACGCTGACGCTGACGAAATTCTTCTGATGCGCCCCGTTGCATGGACTGTCGCCGGAACCGATCCGGCGGGCGCGGCGGGCGTTTTTGCCGATCTGGCGACGTTCGAGGATTTTGGGGCGCACGGCTGCGCCGTGATCACCGCGGTGCTCGCGCAGAACAGCAAAAGCGTTTCCCGGATTCAGTTTGTTCCCCCCGCAATGCTTCGCGCGCAGATGGAGTCGCTGGCGCAGGATTATCCTCCGCTCTGCATCAAGACCGGCATGCTGGGCCGCGCCGCGGCTGTGAGGGAAGTGTCTGCATTCCTGAAAAAATCTGAAGCGTTTGTGGTCTGCGATCCGGTCATGGTTTCATCCTCCGGCGGCGTGCTTCTGGACGAGGCGGGCCGCCGTGCGCTGAAAAAATATCTTTTCCCCCGAGTTGATCTGCTGACGCCGAACATTCCCGAAGCGGAATTCCTGATGGGTCACGCCGTGTCCGACTTCTCCGGGGCCGCCGCGGAAATCATGGCGATGGGCGTGAAATCGGTGCTGATCAAGGGCGGCCACGCGTCCGGCGCCGAGTGCCGGGACTATTGGACAGACGGAAAAGATTCGCTCTGGCTTTCGGCCCCGAGAATTGCGGACAAAGAATTCCGCGGAACGGGCTGTGTCCTGTCATCGGCCATTGCGGCGGGCATCGCGCAGGGCCGGCCCGTCAAAGAGGCTGTCGCCGAAGCCAAGAAATATGTGACGGAGGCAATGAGGAGATCAATCGTGTGCGCGCAGGGGAAGTGGATTCTCGCGCATCATCTCGGGAGCAGCCGCATGCCGGATTCCTCCCGCGAGTCGTAAAGCGTCTGGATCGCCGATCCCGCCGCAGACGGGGCCGGCAGGCTGGCGGATGACGGCATCCCGGCGGCCGATCCTGGCGTGATGCTTTGCGGCTGCGTCAGCGAGGGCCTTGCCAGCGGACTTTCCATTGCGGAGAATCCTGCCGAACGGGGGATTCCTGCCGGTTCCTGGAATGAAGAAGGTGTCGCGATGCGTCCGAATCCTGCCGAATCCCCTGCACCCGGTACGGAAATGCGGATAGAAACCGGTTCGGATGGAGGGGCAAAGGATCCCGGAGAGCGCGAGACCGCGGGTATGGACTCGCGGGGCAAATCAACGTCGGCGTTGAGGCTGTATCTGGGGGTTGTTGCGCCGCTGTCGCGGGATGGCATCCCGATTCCTTCCGGCGCGGATGCAAAACCGGAAACGGCTGCGCGGTCTTCCCGGTCCGGCGAAGTGGGGTCTTCAACCTTTTGTTCCTCCGCCGCAGATGCGAGCTTCTGGTCTTCCACAGCCGGCTTCATCATGCTGTCGCCGCCCGCCTGCGTGTTTTTTTCGTCCCGCTCCTTCACGTCGAACTGGGATGAGGTGTCGAACATGCCGTCGTTGTTGAAATAGTCGTTGTTGATGAAATATCCGGAGTTGCGGCCGTCCTGGCGGTTTTCGCGCCGGGTTTCGGCCTGATATTCGTCTTCATCCTCATCTTCCGTATCCGCATCTTCCTTCTGTTCCTTCTCCTGCAGTTTCCGGGTTGCTTCGTCGGCGAGCCAGCCCCATCCGGACTCTTCCGGTTCTTCTTTCTTGTCTGTTGCTGTTGAGGCCGGCGTGATCCAGTTCTCCTGTTTCCGTTCCTCCTTTTCCCGGACCGGATCGGGGGGGGCGGGCAGGGGCATGAGGGGCAGGGCATCCGGCCGCACCGGGGAGAGCGAAGATGCCGGGGCGTAGCCTTTGCGGCCGATGGACGGGGTGGCTGTTTTTTTCTCTTCCGCCGGGGCATGTGTGTCGGGCGCAAAAGGGGAATCGTGCATGCGGAGGGTTTCCGCATAGGCGCGTTCGCCCGTTTCGTCTCCGCGGCCCGCAACGGCGGCGAACACAAGCAGAATCATGATGCCCGATGCAAATCTCATATGTGTGAAACTACCACGCGACGGCCCTCCCGTCAAAAATCAAAAGCAGCCAGCCGTTCAGAACGCATGCAGTACTTTGATTTGCGCGGTTTTGTGTGTTAGCCTTCCCGAAATGAAAAGTCATCTCCTGATTATGGAAATCCTGCTGCTCCCGTGCCTGGCCGGGGCATTCGATCTGCGCATGGACAACCAGAGGCTTTCCCTCAGGGCCGAGCAGGAAAACATCCGCGACATTCTCGGCGGGTTCTCCGCAGCCGGCATCGCGGTGAAACTGGACCCGCAGATCAGCGCGCCGGTCAGCATATACATCGAGAACGAAGAAATTGCCGCCGCGCTGGAGCGACTGCTGGAGCCATGGAGTTATGTGCTGGTCTGGGATGTGATCCAGACTCCCATGGGTGAACTTCCTCTCCTGGATGAAATGAAAGTGCACAAGCCCGGCCGTCGTGATCGGGTGGAAGATCTGGAAACCGTCCGCGAGCTTCAGATCGCCACGGGGCCCGATGGCGAAAAGTTTGCGGACTATGAAATCCTTCTCGCCGTCAAAAATGGAATGACGCTGGAGGGCTTCAAGCATCTGCTGCATCAGATCGGCGGCACTGTGGTGGACTCTGTTCCTGAACTGGGCATCTATCGCGTGCGGTTTGCGTTCGGCACGAACATCCCCGCGCTGATCGAACAGCTCCGCATGAATCCGGCCGTGCACACGGCCGAACCGAATTACATCACCGAAATTTCTTCGCCGGTTTTCCGCGCGCTGGCCGATGCCGCGGAATCAAAAAAATCCGCCGAGCCCCCGCCGGCGGGCGCGCCCGCGCTGGCGATTCTTGACAGCGGCTTGATGGACATGGAGGGCCTTCGCGCGTCTGTGCGCGGAACCTATGATGCGGTTAATCCGGAATCGGAAATCGCCGACAAGCAGGGGCACGGCACGCAGATGGCGCTCATCGCCAGCGGCGCAGTGTTGCCGGGCGGCGTTGCGGCGGATGAATCGGCTGCAGGCGTGCCGCTGGTTGCCATTAGGGCTTTTGACGACAACGGTGTGGCTACGGAGTTTGCGCTTCTGCGCAGCATTGCCTATGCGGCGGAGCAGGGCGCGCGTGTGATCAACATGAGCTGGGGATCGGAAACGAGAAGCAGTTTCATGGCGAATGCCATGGCCTATGCGCAGTCGAAGGGCATCATTCTTGTGGCGGCCGCGGGCAACACCCCGACGGGCCGCCCGGTTTATCCCGCCGCCTATCAGGGTGTGATCGCTGTCGGGGCGGTTGCGGCAGGCGGTGAGCGCTGGGAAAATTCAAACCATGGAGACTTTGTTGACCTCGCGGCTCCCGGAACGGCCAATATGCCGGTGGGTCATGAGGGTGCCGCCGGATCATATGCAGGCACATCTATTTCAAGTGTATTTGTATCTCGCGCCCTGTCACTGTATCTTGGCAAATATCCGGAATGCTCGAACGAGGACGCAGTGTCCGCCCTCATGGCGGCGCTCAGGGATGCGGGCGATGCGGGCCGCGACCGGTTTTACGGGAATGGCGTTCTGGATTCCGCGGCGATGTCGGCGTTTCTCAGTCAGGGCTGTCCCTGATCGCCGTTTTCCTTGCCGAGATTCTTTTCGCGCTCTTCGAGAATCCTCAGCAGCTGCCGGCGTGTGGCGGCCTGATAAACCACCAGCGGAAACAGGATCATCAGCGCCCCGATGGCAATGAACTTGTAGGGCGCCTCGACATAGAGCGTGGTCAGCACCAGCGAAATCAGCAGCACCCAGACCACGAAGCAGGCCTGGAACGTAATGGTCCGCTCCCGTTTGCTCTTGGCGCGCAGGATGTTCAGCAGAGATGCTGCAAGGCTGATGAGCACGATGAGCCCCCAAAAAAACCACATCGCCGCAGCCGGAAAATTCAATTGTGTCACTTCAGTTGTCTGCATAGACAAAGTCCTCAAAAAACGCGCACACTGAACATAATCTGCCGCCCCGTGTCAATCCAAAGAAAACCGGTGCTTGCATCCGGCGGGGCGAATATCTAATCTTTCGCCCGGTTGTTGAATTGGAAAAAGAGGATGAGATTATGAAAAACGCGCAAATGCTGACCGTCTTCACTGCACTTTCTCTGGCCGCCCTGATGTGCGGCTGCGACATCGAATCCGCCGAAAGCAGCCAGAACGAGGTGGATATCAATGTGGAAGGCTACTACGCCAACAGCGGCGGTCGCCTGGTTCAGCAGAATACCGGAAATCCTATCATCAACATGAACATTCGCCAGAACGGCGACGGGCTCGAGGGCGTGGACAATAACGGCAATCTTTTCAAGGGAACCATCGGGCAGGTGATTGACGGAACAACAGCTTCTTTCAATCTCACGGGTCCTACCACCGCAGGCAACGAAGGAACCATTTCGGGGAATTTCACCGTGAATGGAACCGCTTCCACGATGAGCGGAACCTGGATCGAAGACGCGTTCTATTCTACGGTTTATGGAACAGCCACGGTGCCAAACAATACGAACGACAACAGCTCCACCACCTACACCTTGACGGTTAACGTAAATCCGGCCGGGTTTGGCACTGTGAGCGGGGGTGGACCCTATGCTTCCGGAACGTCGGTTTCGCTGACAGCGACTCCGGCGGCAGGCCATACTTTCTCCAGTTGGTCGGGAGCAGCATCCGGTTCATCAAATCCGACAACGGTTACAATGACGGGTAATCTGTCGGTGACGGCCAACTTCAACTGATCTATTCAATCGGCGGCAGCACGCCCTCGGCGACGAGCTGGTCGTCCATTTCCTGAGTCAGCGGAATCGGCAGGGCGGGGAGCCCCTGGCGGATGACTTCCATCTGATACTGCTGAAGGTGCTGCTGCAGGGCCTCCTGCGTCTTGAACTGTGACTCCGGCGGCGGTTCGTTCCTGCGGGCCTCGGCTTCGGCCCGGCGTGCGGCGCGCCGCTCGGCGTACGACAGCCGGCGCTGTTCGCGCGCAACTATCTGTTCCTGCTGCTGTGATGCGTTCAAAGGTTTGTTGTCGGCGGACTTCATGGTCACGACCGCCATCTCCCCGTTTTTGCTGAGAACCGCCTCCTGCGCTTCGGGATCAATGGAGAGAAGTTCCATCCCGTCTTCGGTTTCACCCTCGAAAATCCGGTAATAACTCTGCGTTGCATCATCTGTGATTCCCGCGCGGACGCGGCCGTCTGTTTCGATGGTTATCGCGCACAGCCGCAGGCTCTTGGCGAATGACTCGCTCAGCGGGATTTCCTTGACCACCTCAGCCTCAGGCGGGGCTTCGCCGAAGGGCTTGCGGTCCATGATGACGCGATAGCGCTCGAAATCGCCGGCATTGGCTCCGGCCTTGAGCGCGGCAAGCGCAACCAAAACTGTCAGGAACTTTTTCATAAAACTGCACCCAGCATACTCGACTTATATCTTGCGTCAAGCGATCAGACACTCATGCGCTGTCTTTGTTCAAAAATTCCGGTCTTAAGCAGACTTGCGGGACAGCCTTATCATTTTCCGGAAGTTTTGTTGAAATCTGGTTTCGGGCCGCTATAGTGGACACCCATTATGGAAGATTAACCGTACTTTGGAGACTGACCATGGCAGAAGAACTTCAGCATCTGATAGACCGGTTCCAGAAGGAAGCCGTTGACGCGGCCGGCAAGCAGGCGGCGGAGATCGTCGCAAAGGCCAAACACGAGGCGGCCGCCATTGTCAGGGAGGCCGAGGACAAGGCGAAGCAGGCTTTGGCAAAGGCCGACCGCGACGCGGAGGCTTTCACCGCGCGCAGCATCAAGACTCTTGAGCAGGCCGCCCGCGACCTGCTGATCACCGTCGGCAAGGGCGTCGAGAACATCATCAGCGATGTGGTCACCGCCGACGTGAAAGAGGCCATGAAGATCGAGGTGCTTGAGCAGATGCTGGTTAAGCTGGCCGCGGCCAGCGCCGAGCGGCCGGACGAGAGCGACATCTGCGTGCTGCTCGGCAAGGACGACCAGGCGCAGCTTCTGAAATACTGCGAATCCCGCCACAGCGAAATCATGCGCAGGGGCGTCGAGCTGAAGGGCGTGAGCGATATCTTCAAGGGCTTCAAGATCTGCTATGTGAACGGCACGGCCTATCACGAATTCACCTACACGGCCATCGCCGATGCCGTTTCGAACTTCCTGCGGCCGCACCTCGCGGAGATTGTCCACCGCGTGGCCGGGAATGCGTCAAAATAAACGTCAGGAGATTCCCGCGTGCCTTACTACTATCTGACAGCCAGCCTGCCCGGTATAGAGATGGAAGGGCCGCTGCCGTTTTCGGTGGCGGACTTCAGGGGCATGTGCGTTTCTGTCCTGGAAGAGAGGGATCTGCTGGAGCTGGATTGCGTGCTGGAGGGGCGTATGGAGGATGGATGCTCCGCCTTCTGCCGGGAATTCACAGCCGCCGAGACGCAGTTGCGCAATGCGCTGGTGCGCGTCCGGGCCGGACACCGGAAAATCGAGGGCAAGAGCTGGCTCAGGGACCATGCCGGATACAGCCTGGTGGTGGAAAAAGCCGTGACAGATGCCTATGCCAAGTCTAATCCGCTGGAGCGCGAACTGGTGCTGGATCGCCACCGCTGGAAGGTGCTGGAAGAACTGGCTTTGGCGGATTCGTTCGGGCTTCCGGCGGTGCTGTCGTTTGCCGCCCGCCTGAAGCTGGTCGAGCGCTGGGCTGAATCCACGGATGAAAAGGGACAGGCCCGGCTGGGCGAACAGCTGGACGGCCTGACGGCGGCGTTGAAGGCATAGAAATTTCTTAATGCGAATAACAGGTGGAGAACACCATGAGTGAAAACATCGGAAAGATTGTGGGAGTGAACGGCAACCTGCTGACGGTTGAATTTTCCATGCCGGTCATCCAGAACGAAGTGGGCTACGCGCACGTCAAGGGCGAGAAGCTGAAGAGCGAGGTCATCCGCATCCGCGGCAACCGCGCCGAGCTGCAGGTGTTCGAGGACACCACCGGCCTGATGGTGGGGGACGACGTGGATTTCACCAGCGAGCTGCTTTCCGTGGAACTGGGTCCGGGCCTGCTGTCGCAGATTTATGACGGCCTGCAGAATCCGCTTCCGGCGCTGGCCGAACAGGCGGGCTTCTTTCTGAAGCGCGGCATGTATCTTCTGGCCCTCGACCGCTCGAAAAAGTGGGCTTTCACGCCCGCGGTGAAAAAGGGCGACACGGTATCCGCAGCGGATGCCGTCGGTACTGTCCCCGAGGGCATATTCGAGCACGCGATCATGGTGCCCTTCGGCTTGAAAGGAAAATATACGGTTGAAGAAATTGCCCCGGCCGGAGAATACGATGTGGGAAAAGTGGTGGCCCGGCTGAAAAACGCGGAGGGGCTGACGGCGGAAGTCAAAATGGTGCAGCGCTGGCCGGTGAAGGTGCCGATCAAGCGGTACGCCGAGCGCCTGCGCCCGACCGAGCCGCTGGTGACCAAGGTGCGCATTGTGGACACGTTCTTCCCGGTCGCGCGCGGCGGCACCTACTGCATTCCCGGCCCGTTCGGCGCCGGCAAGACGGTTCTGCAGCAGATCACCAGCCGCTATGCCGATGTGGACATCGTGATCGTGGCGGCCTGCGGCGAGCGCGCCGGCGAAGTCGTGGAGACGCTCCGCGAATTTCCCGAGCTGACGGACCCGCGCACGGGCAAGAGCCTGATGGAGCGCACGCTGATCATCTGCAACACCAGCTCCATGCCGGTGGCCGCGCGCGAAGCGTCGGTGTACACGGCCGTAACCATCGCCGAATACTACCGCCAGATGGGCTTGCATGTGCTGCTGCTGGCCGACTCCACGTCGCGCTGGGCGCAGGCCCTGCGCGAAGTGTCGGGCCGCCTCGAGGAAATCCCCGGCGAGGAGGCCTTCCCGGCGTACCTCGAATCGGTGATCGCGTCGTTCTATGAGCGCGGCGGCATTGTGCGGCTCAACAACGGCAAGATGGGGTCCGTGACCATCGGCGGAACGGTGAGCCCCGCCGGCGGCAACTTCGAAGAGCCGGTCACACAGAGCACGCTCAAGGTGGTGGGCGCGTTCCACGGCCTGTCCCGCGAGCGTTCGGACGCCCGCCGCTATCCCGCGATTGACCCGCTGGACAGCTGGAGCAAGTATTTCAGCGTGGTGGACGCGAAGGACCTGGAGTTCTCGCGCCGCGTGCTTCGCGAGGGCAGCGAAGTCAACCAGATGATGAAAGTGGTCGGCGAAGAGGGCACCTCTATTGATGATTTCCAGCTTTACCTGAAGAGTGAATATCTCGATTCCGTTTACCTTCAGCAGGACGCCTATCACGAAATTGACGGCGCGACGCCCGCCGAGCGGCAGAAGTATGTCTTCGGCGTTATCGCAAGGATCATGCGGACGAAAATGTCCTTTGCGGACAAAGAAACCGCCCGCAGGTTTTTCCAGAACCTGACGCAGATGACGAAGGACTGGAACCGGCACGACATGAAATCCCCTGAGTTCAAGGCATTGGAAGAGCGCATCGAAAAGATGGTCGCAGAGGTGAAAGAATATGCATAAAGTCTACCACCGCATCGAAGAGATAGCCGGCAACGTCATCATGGTGAAAGCGGCCGGGGTGACCTACCGCGAACTGGCCCGTGTCACCTGGCACAACGGCGACTCGCTGGCGCAGGTGATCCGCATCAACGGCGAGCGGATTTCCCTCCAGGTGTTTGCCGGCGCGCGCGGAATTCCGACGGACGCCCGCGTGCGTTTCCTCGGCCACAGCATGCAGACGGCCTTCTCCGAGGCGTTGCTCGGCCGTGTCTTCACGGGAAGCGGCGAACCGCGCGACCGCGGCCCCGCGATCACGGAGAATATGATCCCGATCGGCGGGCCGTCCGTGAATCCGGCCAAGCGCATCATCCCGCGCAATATGGTCCGCACGGGCATCCCGATGATTGATGTGTTCAACACGCTGGTGGAATCGCAGAAGCTTCCGATTTTCTCGGTGGCGGGCGAGCCCTACAATCCGCTGCTGGCGCGCATTGCGCTGCAGGCGGAAGTGGACATCATCATTCTGGGCGGCATGGGCCTCAAGCACGATGAGTATCTGTATTTCCGCGACACGCTGGAGGAGCAGGGGGCGCTGTCGCGTTCGGTGCTGGTCATTCATACGGCCGCCGACCCGACGGTGGAGTGCCTGATGGTGCCGGACATCTGCCTGGCGGTGGCCGAGCAGTATGCGCTGCAGAACAAGCGCGTGCTGGTGCTGCTGACCGACATGACCAACTTTGCCGACTCGATGAAGGAAATCGCCATCACGATGGAGCAGATTCCCTCCAACCGCGGCTATCCGGGCGACCTCTACAGCCAGCTGGCCTCGCGTTATGAGAAGGCCGTGGACTTCGATTCGGCGGGTTCCATCACCATTTTGGCGGTGACCACGATGCCGGGCGACGATGTCACGCACCCGGTGCCGGACAACACGGGATACATCACCGAGGGCCAGTTCTATTTGCGCAACAACCGCATCGAGCCCTTTGGATCGCTGAGCCGCCTCAAGCAGCTTGTGAACGGAAAGACGCGCCAGGACCATCGCACGATCATGAACACGATGATTCAGCTCTACGCTGGTTTCAAGGAAACCCTTGAGAAGCAGGCGATGGGCTTCCGCATGAGCGCATGGGACGGCAAGCTCCTCAAGTACGGCGAGCGCTTTGAGAAAGAACTGATGGCCCTCACGGTCAACATCCCGCTGGAGGCCGCGCTGGATCTCGGCTGGCAGATTCTGGCCGACTGCTTTGAACCGGCGGAAACGGGCATCCCCGGCTCGCTGACTGAAAAATTCTGGCCCGCGGACAAGAAGGCGGCAGCGGCAAAGGAATAGACGGCGCATGGCGAAGATCAAACATACCAAGAACGAACTGAAGGCGCAGCGCGACGCACTGCGGCGGTTCGAACGGTATCTTCCCACGCTGCTGCTCAAGAAGCAGCAGCTGCAGACCGAAATCCGCACGCTGGATCAGCGGCTGTCCGCAAAAATCCAGGAAGAGGAAACTTTCCAGAAAGATGTGGCTTTGTGGGTGCGGCTCTTCAGCGAGCCCTTTGATTTTGTATCCTGCCTGAATGTTACAGATATCAGGATCGGCGAGGGGAATATCGCCGGCGTGAACATTCCGGTGCTGGAAGCCGTGGAATTCAGCCGCCACGTCCCGGATTTGTTTGAGTCGCCGCTGTGGGTGGATGATGCTCTTGCCGCGCTGGAGAAGCTGACCCGCCTGCGCGTCGAGCGGGCCGTCATGGAAAAGCAGTTCCGGCTCCTGAAAGAGGAACTGCGCACCACTTCGCAGCGCGTGAACCTTTTTGAGAAGGTCAAGATTCCGGAGTGCCGCGAGCATATCCGCGTGATCCGCATTTTCCTGGGCGACCAGCAGACCGCCGCCGTCGCCCGCGCCAAGATTGCCAAGGGCAAGGCGCCGAAGGAGGCCGCATGATCGTCCCCATGAAAAAGGTCACGATCCTCTGCCTTGATCATGCGAAGGACGAAACGCTGGAGGCGTTGCGCGCGCTTGGAACGGTGCATCTGACCCATCTGCAGCTTCCGGAAGGCGAAGACGTGGACAAGGCTCGTGCCCGTCTGACGTATGTGCAGCGCGCGCTTGAAATTCTGCCGCATCATCCGCAGAAGGCCATCTCCGGAAAGACTGCCGATGAGGTGGTAACGGCCCTGTGGGTTCTGATCCATGAGCAGAAGGATCTCAAGGAAAAACTGGCGCACCTGAAGCACGAGAAAATGCGCGTCGAGCCTTATGGAAACTTTGATCCCGAATCCATCAGGAAACTGGCTAAAGGCGGCGTGCATGTGAAACTTTACCAGGCTCCCGCCGGTTCCAAACTTGAGGCGCCGGAGGGCGCAGTGATCCAGCTTTTGTCGGAATCGAAAGATGGCATATTCCTGGCGGTGCTGGACCGGCGCGACATCAACATGAACGCCGTTGAATTTCTTCCCCCCGCGCAGTCGTTGCGTGAAATCGAAAACGGAATCGCCGCTGCTGAGAAAAGACTGGCGGAAACAGAAGAGGAAATTGCTGCCTACGGAGGCGATTATCCGGCGGTGGCGCAGGTTGTGCAGGATGCGCTGGATCAGGTGCGCTATACCGAGGCCCGCGCCGGCATGGGCGGGGAAAAAGCAATAGCCTATTTGCAGGGCTACTGTCCGGTTGGTAACATGGCGGCTGTTGAGAGGTCCGCCGCCGAGAAGGGCTGGGGTATTGTTGTCGCGGAGCCGTCCACGGACGACCCGGTGCCCACCAAACTGGACAACCCGAAGTGGATCAAGCCCATCAAGGCCATTTTCGACATGACGGGCATTCTGCCGGGTTATCACGAAGTGGACATCAGTGTGCCTTTCCTGATTTTCCTGAGTATTTTCTTTGCCATGCTCGTGGGCGACGCGGGCTACGGGGTGCTGTTCATCGGGATGACCCGGTTCGCCCGCAGGAAAATGCCAAAGGCGCCTGCTTATCCGTTCACGCTGCTTTACATCATGAGCGGGGCGACCATTGCCTGGGGCATCCTGACAAGGACAGTTTTTGGACTTCCCCGCGAGATGCTCGCATGGCTGCCTTACATTCCGTGGCTCGAGAACGACACGAATGTGATGCAGCTTTGTTTTGTCATTGGTGCGGTTCATCTTTCGATTGCCCACCTTTGGAATGCCTGGCTGTTGCGCAAAACTCCCCAGGCGCTGGCGCACATTGGCTGGACTTGCACCACATGGGGCATGTTCTTCACCGCGGGCATGTTTGTGCTGGGGAAAGCTTTTCCGTCGTGGGTGGCCCCGGTCATGATCGCGGGCGTTGTGCTGATCGTGCTGTTCAAGACGCCTGTGAAGCAGCTCAAGAGCGAATGGTTCGGTCATGCGATGCTCCCTCTGGATCTCATTTCAAACTTCACCGATGTGGTGTCCTACCTGCGCCTGTTTGCGGTGGGAACGGCGGGATTTGCGGTGGCCAACGCCTTTAATCAGATGCTGTCCCCGATGTTTGGGAGCTTCTTTGGGGGTCTCGCAGCCGCAGTGTTCCTGTTCCTGGGACATGCGCTCAACATTGCGTTGTGCGGCCTTGGCATTCTTGTGCATGGCGTGCGCCTGAACACGCTGGAATTTTCATCGCACATGGGCGTTCAGTGGGCGGGCCGTCCGTACAATCCGTTTTGCAAACAATCTCAGAAGGATCACAATTAATGAAAATCTGCGGATGAATTCCGCGCAGCATTTGGAGAAAGGAAGTACAACATGACAGAAGCATTAATGATTGCCTGGGGAAAATTCGGCGCAGCAGCGGCCATGTGCCTTGGGGCCGTGGGTTCAGGCCTGGGCGCCGGAGCGGCAGGTCCGGCGGCCATCGGCGCGTGGAAAAAATGCTACGCGCAGGGCAAAGCCGCGCCGTTCACGCTGGTGACGTTTGTCGGCGCTCCGCTTTCGCAGACCATTTACGGCATGATCCTGATGAACAAGATTATGGCAGTGGCTCAGGCGAATCCGTCCAGTTGGCCGCTCCTTGTTTCGGCGGGTGTGTTCGGCGGGCTCGCGCTGGGCGTGTCGGCCTGGTATCAGGGCAAAGCCGGCGCCGCGGGTTCCGATGCGCTGGGCGAAACCGGCCAGGGCTTCGGCAACTACCTGATGGTGCTCGGCGTGATCGAAACCGTCGCCTTGTTCGTGATGGTGTTCCTGCTGATGGCCGTCGGGAAATAATTCCGGGGTTGTTCAGATATTCGGGTAGGGCGGGCACTCCATGCCCGCCGCGGCGGTCGGCGGAGCGACCGCCCTACCACAAAGATGACACCGTTAAGTGCTTTATAGAGAGGCTCGATTATGAACCTGCAGAAACTATTTGCGGAGCGGATTGGCGGCGAGAAATTCGGTCAGTCCAACGAGATTTACAAGTTTGAAAAGATCAAGCGCGCCAAGGCCGCGGCCCGCGCCGCGCGTCCGGACGTGGAAATGCTGGACTTCGGCGTCGGCGAGCCCGACCGCATGGCCCCGCAGGCCATTCGCGACGCGCTCAAGCGCGAAGCCGACGTCCCCGCCAACCGCGGCTATGCCGACAACGGGGTGCTGGTCTTCAAGCAGGCCGCCGCGCAGTACATGAAGGAATTCTTCGGCGTGACTGATCTTGATCCCGTCACTGAGATCAATCACAGCATCGGCTCCAAACCCGCGCTGGCCATGCTCCCGCTGGCGTTCATCAATCCGGGCGACATCGCTTTCCAGACGGTTCCCGGCTATCCGGTGATGGCCACGCATGTGAAATATCTGGGCGGCAAAGTGGTGGATCTTCCGCTCCGCAAGGAAAACGGTTTCTATCCCGATCTGGATGCGATTGATCCGGCCGTCGCGGACAAGGCCAAGCTGATCTATGTGAACTATCCCAACAATCCGACCGGCGCGGCTCCGACGGCGGAGTTTTTCGACAAGCTGATTGCCTTTGCGCAGAAGCACAACATTCTGGTCATTCAGGATGCGGCCTATGCCACGCTGATTTACGGCCAGCGCCTTTCCATCTTCAACCGTCCCGGCGGCAAGGAAGTGGCGCTGGAGCTGCATTCCATGAGCAAGAGCTACAACATGACCGGCTGGCGGCTGGGATTTGTGGCGGGCTCCGCGCGCGCCGTGCAGGCGTTTGCCGAAGTGAAGGACAACATTGATTCCGGCCAGTTCATCGCGATCCAGAAGGCCGCCTGCGCGGGCATCGCCAACAAGCAGCTTTCGGAGGAAATCCGCGAGCATTACCGTCTGCGCCTGGAGAAAATGGTGAAGGTGCTCAGGGAAATCGGGTTCGACGCAAAAATGCCCGGCGGAACTTTCTACTTGTACGTGAGCGCTCCGAAGGGGGCAGGCGACCTGGTGTTCAAGAATGCCGAGGAGGCCAGCCAGTATCTGATCCGTGAACATTCCATTTCCACCGTGCCGTGGGACAATGTCGGTCCGTTCCTGCGCTTTTCCGCGACGTTTGAATCTGCCGGAGATGCCGACGATGACCGCGTGATTGCGGAACTGAAAAAGCGCCTGAAGGCCGCGAATCTGAAATTCTGAAGCTGGTTATTCCGGCTTTTTGTCTTCGGGCTTGTCGGAGATTTCCTTCATGGCCTCGTCCTTGCCCTTTTTGAATTCGCTGAGGCTTTTGCCCAGCGAGCGGGCCAGATCCGGGAGGCGCTTTGCGCCGAACAGGAGCAGGATGACAATGAGTATGAGAACCACTTCTTGTGTGCCAAGTCCGCCTACTAACGCCAATGTGTTCATGTTGACCTCACTGTCTCTGTTTAACTTTCAAAATGATGATGCAGACTTCATACAGCAAAATCAGCGGGAAAGCCATAAAAAGCTGTGTGACAACATCAGGCGGCGTCAGCACCGCCGCCAGGATCAGCAGGCCCACGATGACATGCCTCCGCTTTTCCGCGAGCATTTTGTGGTTCACAATGCCCAGACCGCCAAGCGCAAGCACAACAACCGGAAGCTGGAATGCAAGGCCGAATCCGATCATGAGCGAGAGGCAGAACCGGACATAGCTGCTGACCGTCCAGATGGCGGTGATGCCCATCCAGTCGTGCATTTGCATCATCACTTGAAGCGCCACCGGCAAGGTGGTTCCCCACGCCACCAGAATGCCCAGAATGAACAGCCCGATTGAAAATCCGCAGGCCCGTTTTACGGCGGCCTTTTCCGCCTGTTTCAGCCCTGGAAATACAAACCGCGCAATGAAAATAAGCATCAGCGGAGCGGTGATCAGCAGGCTCCCCCAGCCGGCAATGCGCAGGCTGATCGAGAAGGCCGCGCCGACATCAATGGACTGCAGAAACTGCCCGGGATTTGCGACGGTCCGGTCCAGGGGCTTCCGCAGGATGTCCAGGATATCCGGCGCCAGCGGAAAGGTGATGAAGAGGCCGCCCGCGAAAACGCCGAGGCACCAGAGAATGGTTTTGCGAAGCTCCTCCAAGTGATCGAGGAAGGGCATGGCATGGCGGGTTTCGGGTGCGCCGGGATTCATGGCGTGCCTGCCTCCATTCCCGCCACCTGATCGCAGGGATCAGACGTTTCGGGAATGTTTTCCGTGAGGTGCACTTGAACCGTGAGGCTGAGAACCTCCTCTTCCTTGAGGTTTTTACCCGCGCTCAGTGTTTCCAGTTCGGCATATCCGAGTCCGGCATGCACATAGATTTCGGTGGAGATTTCGCCGGGCGCTCCATTGCCGTTCGGGGCGGATTTCACGACGACAGCCCGTGACCCGGCAAATCCTGCGGCGCAGGCGGCGCGTGAGCGGCTCCCGATTTTGGTCTCGTCATTTGTGCCCGGCGTGTACACCACGAAATCACCGCACCGCCGGATGCTTCCGGGCGGGGGCGGATTGAACATCAGCGTTCGCCAGCCGGGACTGTCCGAAGTCCCTGCGGGGGCTGCAAACCCGACGCGGCTGGGGAGCGGGACCTGGACCAGATTCCAGAGAGTGACCGGAATAGACGAGGGTCCTGTCCTCACCAGGCTCTGGCGAATGGTTACAAAATTGTTGGAAGGCATCAGCCGGTAAATCTGCCGGGCTTCCACATTCAGGGGTTCGCCGTATTCGCGCGTGATTGCGCACGCAGCTGTTCCATCGGCCTCGGTCCATGCGTAACCCGTCCATGGCTTGCGGTCTATCATGGCCGACGGGGGCCAGTCGTTGGTCTGAAACGACGGCCAGACGGATTGCGCCGCCGGCCACATCCACTGGCCGCCGAAATTGATCCACTCATCACTCTTTCTTTTCGGGAAAGCCTTTCCGGCCAGATAATCATCGAACCGCAGCAGGTTGGCGCCGTTTGCGGGGCCGAAGAAGATCATGCGGCCGATTTCCGGAACAATCACGGCTTCCACCTGATTGTTCGAAAGGCGGAATGCGTTGGTCCAGCCCATGTAATCGCGTGCCGCAAGCGGAGCAACGGGAATGTTCGGCGGCTGCGGAAATGCGGACGCCGCCGTCAATGCCGCAAGCATCAGCAGGAATGTTTTGGTCTTTTTCATGGACAGGCGTTAGACTATAAGCATGAAAATCAAAACACAATGGATAAATGCTGTTGCCGCACTTCTTCTGAGTGAGGCCTGCACGTTTGCCGAAGAGTCCAGTGTCGCCTTCATGAAAACCGAGCTTTTCTTCCGGCTGGGCGGGGAGGGGATCGAGGTGAGCGACAAGGCGTGGAATGATTTCATGGATCATTACGTGACGCCGCGCTTTGAGCAGTATGTGGAGGTGGTTGACGTTACCGGGCAATTTATGGGGGAACAGAGGCGCGACCGCATCAGCATGAAGGTTCTAATGTGCCTGCATGAGAACACCGCGGCCGCCGACGCCTCGATTGACTATATTCGTTCCTCCTATGCCCGTCTTTTCAAGAAGGATGCGGTGATCCGTGTCAGCGTTCCCGTTGCTGCTTCATTCCAGCAGGATATGATGGAGGGGGAATCGCGCGAGCTGGCCGTTATTCAGAACCGCGAAATCAGGGAAAGCAGCGGTCTTGCGTACAGCCCCGCGGGAAAGCCTGTCCTGTGGACACACAATGACTCGGGCGATGAAAGCCGATTCTTTGCCGTCGGGCTGAAGGGCGAGGATTTGGGAACCTTCACGCTGGACGGCGCCATTGCCGAAGACTGGGAGGACATCGCCGGATTCGTTCTTGATCAAAAGGGGTGGCTGTTGATTGCCGACACCGGCGACAATGAACTGAACCGTGCCACCTATCAGCTCTACATTGTCGAAGAGCCCCCCGCGGGTGCGAGCGCAACCGTGTCTGTGACCCGAACCATCAACTTTGTTTACGAAGACGGCCCGCACAACTGCGAGGCGGTGGCTGTGGATGCGCGGGAGAAAATAATCCTGCTCGTCGTCAAGACCTCCGGCCCTGTCTGCGGAGTCTATGAACTTCCGCTGGATTCACGGGGTGAAAAACCTGCTGCCCGCCGGATTGGCGAACTGCGCTTGTCATCCGCGGTTGCCATGGACATCAGCCCTGACGGCCGCGACGTGGTTGTGCTGACCTATGGCGATGCCTTGAGGTACCGGCGCGCCGAAGGCGAGGGATGGGCGGAAGTGTTCAGCCGCGAACCTCAAATGCTGCCGATGCCTTACCGGCGGCAGGGCGAATCCGTTTGCTATACACCCGACGGGAAAAACCTTCTGCTCACCAGCGAAAAACGCCCCTCGCCTCTGCTGGAAATGACGCTGCCCTGATGCTTGCAAAAAGCTCAAAAAAAGCCTTAAAAAAGGCCAAAAACAGCCAAAAAACATCAAAAAATGGCCAAAAAACGTTAAAAAATGCGAAAATTCGTCAAATAATGCGGTTTTTACGGCCTTCAAGTCTGTTTTGGAAGGCAAATTGAAAATTCCGTTCCGGCGTCTGCGCTGGTCGTAAAACTGACTTTCCCGCCGAGGAACTGCTCGCCGAAAAGCTTCATCGAATAGGTTCCGAGGCCGTGACCCATTTCAGTCTTGGTGCTGATATTGCGCTGGAATATCCTGAGTGCCAGATCCGGAGGAATCTCTTTCGCATTCCAGACTGAAAAGCAGACGCTGTCTTCCCTGTCCTGGAATTTCACTTCGATGCGCCCGCTGGCTGGAGTGGCCTCCAGCGCATTGAGCACCATGTTGTCCAGCACGCGAAGCAGGATGTGCGGATTTATTTTGAAGAAAACCTCCGGCACGGACTGCGGAAAGATGATCTTTCGTGCGCCTCGGCGGGGATGCTGCGAATAGACCCGCTGCATGGATTCCAGAATGCCGGCCGCGCTCACAGACTGTATGTTCGGCTGCGTTTCGCCCTGCCCGGGCTGGGTCAGGCTTTGCTGCATGGCGATTTCGCTGGCCAGCCGTTCGCTGAGGTCGTTGATCATTTTCACCAGTTCTTTGTCCGCGCCATTATTATGCACAACCAGCAGCTGTGCGGCCGTGAGCAGGGCCGACGAGATGTTCCTGACATCGTGAAAAAATACCCGTGTCAGCGCGGCAAGCTTCTGCTGGCTGGTGATGTCCTGCAGAAACAGCAGCATATAGCGCCGGCCCAGCGCGGCCATGGGCAGGGCGCGGATCATCAGATAGAGGTCGTCTTTCTGGCCATTCTTTTCTGTGGCCACGGCGCAGATTCGCGACTGGGGTTCATTGTGCTTGAGGGCGCTCACCATGGCGATCGCGGCTCCGCAGGTTTCGCAGTGCCGCGACGTTCCGCATCCGCCAGGCATGTTGTCGTGCGAGTGGACGCATCCGGCCGCCTCGCCCGGTCGCAGACCGAGCAGATCGCATGGATCCTTCGCGCCGAGCATTTCCAGAAGCTGGCCGTTCACGGCTACGATCTGCCGCTGCTCGTTCACCACGGCAAGGAAACCGCTCACGGCATTCATCAGGCTGGCAATTACCGGATTGCTGGAAACGTAGGCAAGATCGGCCTGGAAATCGGCTTCCGAGGCTCTCTCGTCCGGCGCAAAATGAGTTTCCATGAGCGGCTCTCCTTATGGGGGAGAGGATAAACAGGAGGGCCGCTGCAATCAACGGGAATCGCGCGAAAAAAATGGTGGCGGCGGAGGGAGTCGAACCCCCGACACAAGGATTATGATTCCTCCGCTCTGCCAACTGAGCTACGCCGCCACACAGAATCACGAGAACCTAGGCAAAGATCCCCGTTTTGTCAACACCTGCGGGTGTAAAATTCATTACGATCCGGGGATTTTCACTTCCAGGCGGTAAAACCGGCTGGTCAGGTTCGGAATGGTGTCGGTGAACTGGTTGGTCTGGCCTGTCCCCTCGATGGGATCTATCAGCGGGGTCGCGAGATTCCAATTGGTCGCCAGCATAACGTCTTTATACCACACGAAATAGTTGCGGTTGGATTGCGACTCGAAGCTCATGAACATGTTGGTTCCTGAACCCGCAAGCGAATTCAGCTCAAGAAATTCGTTGCTCCCGCGCGGATTGGTGTTGGCAATATATTCCTGCAGATTGCTGAATCCGTCAAAGTCATCATCCGATCCTGCAACAAGCTCTCCAACGGCAAGGCCCCAGCACGTTTCCCACGAGTCCGGAATGCCGTCATCATTGCTGTCGTCGTCGGCCGCCGCATAAACCTGTCGCCGGGCCTCCAGTGTCGGATAGCTGTCCCGTGTGAAGGTTACTTCCAGCAGGTGCAGATAGCCCGGATCGCCGTTGTGAAGGTTGGGCAAGGTCAGGCGGACGGAATGTTCGCCCGTTGCGACATCGCGCTGGATGACGTACGAATCATTTGTCTGCTCCACGCCATCAAGCTCGATGGTGAAACACTGGCGAAGCTGTGCGTCATCCAGCCCGGTGGCAAGGCTCTGGCTGAAATAGGCAACCAGATTGCTTCCCACCCCGACCGTGGCGCCGTCGGCGGCCGGTTCATGGACCAGCAGGTGCACCCCGTTCCCGCCGGTGGTCACCGTCCGCAGCAGTGTCGTGAAATGGCCGGCTTCATCGCTCAGCTCCGGATTCGCGGAGGATGTAAGTTCACGCATCTGGACCTTGATCGTGGCGGTGCCTGCAGTCGGGATCAGCACATAGTTGAACTCCCACTGCTGATCCGGTGCACGGCCCGACAGGGGCGCGGGCACAGGGCCTTTGGTGGCTTTCACCCACGCATCGTTGCCGTTGGCCACGCCGGTCGCCGCATCGTTGTTGCCCGAATCCATGTCCTCGATTTTGTACCAGACCTCTTCGACGCTCATGTCGCAACGGACCTTGACCCCATACGTGGAGCCGGACAGCACCATGCCGTTCGTGGGCGGATACTGGATGGATCCTTCGGGCCGTTTCGTGTCGTAGTAGAATGTCTGCGTGCGCTCGCGGAAGATCGGGGTGTCGCCGGCGGCCCGGCCGAGAATGGCCTTCGTGCGCAAAACATGGAAACCCTCCGGGAGATTGGTGGCCATGCGGCCCCAGTCGTTATGCGGATAGTACGGGATCGTCCCTGCGTTGAAGTTCGTGACCTGGAACACCGTTTCCATGCGTTTTTTCACATCAATGTTGTCGTCGGTCCAGGGGAACTGGCTTGCGGCATCGAGCTTGCACGCGCCGATCTTGTAGCGCAGAACTGTGCCGCCGGGCAGGGCCGGCAGCGTGGCGCCCCACCATTGCGAAGTCAGCGATCCGTCCACGCCTCCGTCGGCCTGAAAAGAAAGGGGAATCACCATCGTCGAGCCTTTGCCCAGCCCGGCGCTGCCTTCAGGGTAATCCACCCCGTTGGTTGTGTAATACAGCCACGCGGCCTCCGCGTCCGGGGCATAGCCGATCTTGGTCGAAACCGTGACGGGCTGTCCCGCGGCCAGTTCCGGCGGCGGATTGAACTGCAGGTTGGTCGAAATCTGGTTGTCCGCAACAGGATCGTGGTAGTTGAATGTGACGGTGCGGCTGCTGTCGTACAGGTTCGGCCCGCCGCCCGCATTGGTTGTGAATCCGGACGACCCGATCGTGCAGATGTAGGTTTCAGCGCCGGAGGAACCGATCGTGTTCCGCGCGCTGTCCGCCGCGGAGAACTTTTCCGCCACGCGCCGGACGTATTTCATTTGTTCGTATCCGAGGAATTTGTCTGTTGAGACGGCCGGCGGATTATCGCGGTCGCCCGGCTGCTGGGTCACAATGTCCATTTGCGAGTTCAGGTCAATGCCGCCGTCAAGTTTCATGAGGATATTCTCGGCCGATCCGTCCGCGCGGGCGATGAAGGTCAGGTTGGAGGATATCGTGACGCGGGGAATTGAAATGCTGTAACTGTGATCCGATGTGTTCGTGTCGGCGAGACTGTACGGGTTGAACGAGGGATCGCCGTTGTATCCGTCCCTGCGCGTCACCGTCATGCTTCCGGCTTTTGTGCCGTCCTCATAAATCATGATGGGCTGGATTTCTTCAGTCAAACCTTCGCCCCAGACCATCGGCATCTCCGGGTTGCGCCAGGAGAACGCGTAATATTTTCCGGGCGCAACGTAGATGGGCGTGTCGTCCATGTTGCGGAGCAGCCCGCCCGCGATGACTTTCACCTTGAACGGCCCGTCGTGGTACGAATAGTTAAACAGCCGCGCGCCTTCGGGGAAAAGAGAATTGAGATCTTTGGCCGGCCATTCGGACATGTAGTTCTTTGCCATCATGAAGACCATGGTCACGCCGTTGCCGTTTTCGCCGCCGCCGGTGGCCTCCGGATCATAACGGGCCCACGATGTGAAATCCCATGCGTTCCAGCGGCTTGACTGGTAGCCCCAGCCGAAGTGCCGGCGGATATCGAGCAGGTTGGGGAGATACGATGAACTGAACTGACCGAGGAAAGGGATTTCCGACGGTTTCGGGAACCAGTCCGGCGATCCGCTCTGGTTGTAGCCGTCAGTGTAGACAATCGGCTGACCTTCGCGCGTCAGCAGGACGGCGTGCGCCTGTTCGCGGTCGCCGCCCCAGAGATAGTTGTTGTCGTGGCTCATGACGTAATGCATGGACTGGCCGGGGCTGATCACGCCGTAGTAGGAATTGTCCATGCCGGCAAGGCTGCTGCCGATGTTGCCCTTGACCGCATTCAGGAAATCGTCGTTCGCAATCCGGATGCCCGCATCCACATATAATGATTTCGAGGGCGGATCGCCGAGGTGCTCGCCGTAAAGCAGCGCGTCGTCGCGCGCCTGAAGATTGTTGAACACCGAGTCGCGATGGCTGCCCCAGTCGCTGAAGCCGCGCGAAACATTGAACTGCTCCTGCACCTGGCCGCCGTAGCCCCAGTTCACGAAATTCTTATCCGCTCCGGTGCCGCCGAAGAAGTAGTAGGGCACGTGTTTGACGGCATCGAGGCGGAAGCCGTCGGCGCTGGCCTTGTCGGTGAACCAACGGATGGCGCGGTTGAGCATGCCGCCGACGTCCTCTGACACGATGTTGCCCATGTCGTAGCGGCCGTTCCCGTAACCCCAGCCGGCTGTGCGGCGGTCCGTGCGGCTGGGATCTATGCCGGTATCCGTGAACGGCTCGCTGGGTTCGCCGGAGTCGTGCTGACCGTTGGCATTGGTGTCCGTCCAGTCAAAGCGGGAGTTGGAGTTCGTGTCCTCGTAGGGTTCCTTGTTGGCGAATGTATAGACCGGATCCCCCGCGCCGTTGGTGGCGACCGCGAGGTCGGTGTCGAGGTAAAGTTCGTGCCGGTCCGGGTGGCGCACTCCGCTCCACTTTGCAAAGTCGTCGCCCTCCGTGTAGCCGAAGCTGGTGTTCGGACTTTCCTGCGCGATGTCCTGGCCGAACGGGTTGCGGTTGAGAACCTGCCACTCATCAGTCCAGGTGGGCCAGCCGTAATTTTCGTAGGTCGTGTCCGATGTGCGCCTGAGATGAAAATCTTCGGGGACGAATCCGTTCGCCTGAAGCGTGCCGGGCGAGCCGGAAGACATCGGGCCGCCGTTGTGCGCCATCACGTTGTCGAAATAGACTCGGAAACCAAAACGGTGAGCAACGTCCATGAGGTGCAGCAGTTCCGTTTCCGTTCCGTACTTGGTGGTGAGGGAGCCGTTCTGGTACTTGCTGCCCAGATCGAAGCGGTCGTAGCAGTCGAATCCGACGGACAGTCCGCCGCCCGCCTTGAACGGCGGCGGGAGCCACAGTGCGGTATATCCGGCCTCGGCGAGTTCGGGAATCCGGCGCGTTATTTCGCTCCAGCTGGTATTGAAATACTGGAGAATGACATCATCCGCGAGAACCCCGCTTGCGAAAAAATAGAGCAGGCTAAAAACGCCCATCCGCCGTAAAATCTTTTTCATGGCCATCGCCTTTCTGCCTGCTCGTGTCCGCTGCCCTTTGAGAGATAAAATCCCTGTTAAAGTAAAGCGTTTGAACAAACCTGTAAAGGGTTGTTTTGAAATGCCGGCGCACGGAATTTCTGTTCTAGAAAAAGTGCCAGAAAATGCCCAAAAAGTGTCAAAAATGCTCAAAAATGGCCAAAAACGACCAAAAAAGTGCCAAAAATGGCTAAAAAACGATAAAAATCCAATAAAATGACAAAAATGCGAAAATTATTCTGTGCGCATTGCGCGGAGGTGGTAGAGAGTGGCAGAGCTGGTCGGGGCGATGCTGAAGCGGAGCTGTCCACTTTGCAGCCGGTTGGTTTCGGCTATTGGATGCCAGTCAATGCTGTTGCTGACATAGGATCCCTGATAAAGCCTCCAGACGGATCCGGTGGATAGCAGATTGCAGGTGACTTGGTTGTTGGAGATGCTGGCTTCGAAAACCGATTCGGAGTTGTTCGGATCGGAGCCGGCGATGATTTCATGGGTGTCGGTGATCCCGTCGCTGTCACTGTGAGTTCCCCAGATTTCCTCGACCCATTCCGGCCGGTCAACAAAGGGGTTCCGGTTGTGCTGGTAATTCTGATAAATCATTTCGTTGCGGGCTCTTTCCCAGTCGTCCGGAGGATCCATGGCATGCCAGAGCAGCAGCGTGTTCAGGATGCCCATGGCGTTTATGTTGGTGGGATTGTCATGGAAGTACAGGGCAGAGGTGTCCGATTCGTTCCCGTCATAACGGGTGGCCATGTAGAAAACTGCCCGGGCGACATTGCCCTTGGAAGCAGCAGGCGGTTCGAAAGAGTTGCCATCCATGGTTGTGCCGGGGTACGCCCCGGGGACGTTGGTGGCCGCTGAATCGCTGTCGTCGAAATACAGGTTGCCGCGGAGGGCATTGACCACTTTGTCCTCGGCATAGAGATTATGGATATCCACCTGGTCGGGGCCCTCGTTGCCCAGCCCCCGCGACTCGGGCCAGCAGTGTTCTTTGTTCCAGATGGTGTTGTAAGAGGCCTTGGGGATGGAGGATGTGGGGTTGTAAAGCAGAAGGATGTTGTTGGTGTTGGCGGGATCGGTGTGGATATCCTTCATGGCTTCATTTTCCTGCGTGTCGTTGAGCATGACGGCGCCGGTGGAGATGATCTCGTGGAGCTTCACCTTCAGGTTGGTTCCGGTCAGCCCTTCCGCATAATGGTAATAGGGATAGATGGGCGTAACCTCGATATCAAATGAGCGTGAGTTGGTGCCGTCCTTGTCGCCGGCATAAAAAATGACGGAATGGTTTCCGGTCTGCGCGGAGGTCGGTCTCCAGGAAAAAGCGGAGATCAGCGGAGTTGTTCCGGTGGAGGCGTTGAAAGTTGCGCCCGATGGTAGTCCGGCGGCCCACAGCCGGACCGTGTCCTCATTGGGTTCTGTAGCGGTAACGGCAAACGCGATGAGATTGCTGTATGCGGTGATGATATTAGTGCTGTCGGGCGAGAACAGAATTTCCGGGGGCTCGGGATCGCTTCCGCCGTAAGTGGTCCAGGTGATGTTGTCAATGGCGACCTGACCGGCCCCGAAATTGTTCTGCTCGATCTTAAGGGTGAAATTGCCGCCTTGATTGATCGTGAGCGGGCCGGTGTTGGTGACGGCATTTTGTGCGGCCGTCCCGGTGATGGTCTGCCGCACTGTGCCGTTGATGATCACGTCCACTTGAACGGTTGTCGTATACATTTTCATGTAGTCGAACGAAAGCGTGCCGCAACCGCCAGTGAGGGTGCCGGATGCAAGATTGGCGAGAGGGGTTGTCCCTTTATGCAGGCCTGGGGTAGGTGAGTTGATTACTTTGTCTCCCCGGCACCAGGCGAATGTCCACGTGGAACCGTCGCGGCCAATGAAACTGCCGTTGGTGTACGTGGACCCCGAGATGGGGAAATTGATGAAATCCTCGGTGCCGGCTAACACGCCTGTCGCGCAGGCCAGGAAGAGTAGAATTTTCAGATGATGCAACATGGCGGACTAACATACCCGTTCCGCCGCTGAATTCCATCGAAAACAGATCAAAAAATATGCGTGCAGTTAGGGAGCTTCGGGCCGGTCTTCGTCGGGTTCCAGGTGCACCACCACATCAGTGACATGCGGCCCCTTGTCAAGGATGGCCTGCTTGACCGTTTCCGAAATATCATGCCCGGCCTTCACCGTCATGCCGCCGTCCACCAGAACATGAAGATCAACATGGAGGCTGGATCCGGCCCTCCGGGTCCGCAAGGCATGTACGGAGATCACGCCGGGAATTCCGGTGGCGACCGTGCGGATTTCTTCGCACTCCCGGTTGGACGCCGCGCGGTCGGTCAAGTCGTTCAGCGCCGGCGAAACGATATTCCACGAGACCTTGATGATGAACAGCGACACAATCAGAGCGCCGATGTGATCCACAAAGGCAAGTTTGGGATGCAGCACCGCAAGGCCAATGGCGATCAGGGCAGGTATGGAGCTCAAAGCGTCGGAGCGGTGATGCCATGCGTTGGCGATCACCGCCGAAGATTTGATCCGCTGCCCCACGGCCACGGTCCAGCGGTAAAGCCATTCCTTGAGGATAATTGAGAAAAGGGCGCCCAGCAGGGCGATTTTTCCGGGCGATTCAATATGCGGATCACGAACCGTGGCGAGCGCATGGTACCCGATCCCTGCACCGACCGCAAACAGGGCCGCGCCGATGAGCGTGGTGACGATGGTCTCGATGCGCTGATGCCCGTAGGGATGGCTGTCATCCGCGGGAGCAGACCAGAACCGCAGGCCAAGCAGCACGGCGAAATCCGTGACCAGATCGGAAAAACTGTGGGCCGCATCCGCAACCATGGCCTGGCTGTGACCGATGAAACCGACCACAAATTTCAGGGCGGAAAGCCCAATATTGATGATGAGCCCGATCCACGTAACGCGTCGCGTTTCTGCAGATGCATCAAGAACCTTTACAGTTTCAATCATGGGTGCAGTATACACAGCAAATGCCGGATGGGAAACGCGAAGTTCGCATCCCGGGTCCGGCTTGACTTTGGGGGCGGTTGGGAGTGAAATGCGGACGGTTTAAAAACAGGACGGTGAGCGATGATTAAGGTTAAAGTTGTTGGAGCCAGCGGTTACGGCGGCGTTGGAATCATTGAGCTGCTGCTCAGTCATCCGGAAACGCGGATTGTTACGCTGATCAGTGTGCAGGATGTCGGCAGAAAAATCAGCGAGGTTTATCCGCATTTGACCGGATTCTGCGACGATGTGATTGTCGGCATGGATGATCCCAAGGCCCGCGAGCCGGTGGACATGGTTTTCTTTTCCACCCCCGACGGCGTGGGCATGAACCACGCCGCGCAGGATCTGACGGCCGGGAGCAAGGTGATTGATTACAGCGGAGACTTCCGGTTCAACACCCCGGAGGCCTACGCTGATTATGCCGCCCGCATCGGGCGCGATACAAAGCACAACGCCCCGGAGCTGCTGCCGAAGGCGGTTTATGGACTGGCTGAACTGCACCGCGAGAAAATCAGCAAAAAGACAAAGCTGGTGGGCAACCCCGGATGTTTTGCGATCAGCGCCATTCTGGGGCTGGCCCCCGCGGCGAAGAATCATATGGTGGATTTCAGCAGCATTATCTGCGACTGCAAGACGGGTATTTCGGGCGCCGGAAAGAAACTGCAGGCTGCCTTTCATTATCCCGCTCGTTACGACCACATGAATGCGTACAAGCTCGGCGGCCACCAGCATGTGTGCGAGGTCGAGCGCGAATTGAGCCTGCAGGCCGGGAGCGAAGTGAAGGTCACGTTCACGGCGCAGGTCGTTCCGATGTGCCGGGGCATCATGTCGTGCCTGTATGGCACGCTCGGCCCGGGCCAGAATGCGGCATCTGTCGCCGAAGCGTATCGCGAGTTCTACAAGGACAGCCCGTTTGTGCGCATCTGTGACAGGAACAGCGGCGTGGGCACCGTCCATGTGCGCGGCACAAACTTCTGCAATCTGATCGTGGATGTGGATGCGCGGACCAACCGCCTGCGGGTGGTGTCGCACATTGACAACCTGATGAAGGGGCAGGCCGGCAACGCGATGCAGAACATGAATCTCATCTTCGGTCTGCCTGAAACCATGGGGCTGGACCGTCCCGGGCAGTATCCCTGATGAAGGACATCTTCCCATCGCTTGAGAAATGGAACCGGGCCGGCCTCAAGACGGCCGTCGCGCTTCTGGTGAACGCCCAGCACTCTTCGCCGCGACTGCCCGGCGCGCGCATGGCCGTGAACGAAAACGGCGATATGGCCGGATCGGTTTCCATGGGATGCGTTGAAGGCGACCTCCGCGAACATTTGCTGAAGACGATCAGCGAGGGAACTCCTCGCCTGATCCACTACGGCATATCGGAGGATATGGCCGCCAGTGTAGGGCTTTCCTGCGGCGGTGAAATTGATGTTCTGCTTTCGGTGTTTCATGATGATCTGATTCCGCTTCATGTGTGGAAATCCATTGCTGACGGGGGGCAGGGGGTGCTGTTTGCGGGGCTGGAAGGTCCTGCGCTGGGCCGTGAACTGCTGTTCCTCCCGGACGGAACCCGGCTCGGTTCACTGGGCTCCGAAGCGGCCGATGAAGAGGCTTCGGGCATGGCCCGCGATCTGTTCCGGACCGGTGGAACGCTGTGCAGGAAATTTTCAGCCGGCGGCAGCCGCGTCTTTGCGGAATCATTCCAATCCGCCGCGCCGCTGGCGGTCATTGGGGCCTCGCCGCTGTCGGCGGCCGTCTGCAAACTGTCGGCATTCGCCGACTATGACGTCACGCTGATTGATCCGCGCAAGGCCTTTGCCGTGCCGGAGAATTTTCCCGATGCTTCGCGTATTGTCCACCAGTGGCCCGATGACGGAATGAAGACGGCGGGGGTCTGCGAAAACTGGTATGTGGCGGTGCTTGCGCATGACGCCAAGCTGGATGTTCCGGCCCTCGCCTATGCGCTGAAGGCGGGCTGCCGGTATGTTGGGCTTCTGGGCAGCCGGCGGACTCAGGAGAGCCGCAAACAGGCGCTGCGGGAACTGGGTTTCGGGGAGAATGACCTCCAAAAAATACACGGGCCGATCGGGGTGGAAATCGAAGCGGAAACCCTGCGCGAAATTGCGGTATCGGTCGTCGCAGAACTGATTGCCGTCCGCCGGGGTAAAATTCAGGACTGAACACAGCGGGGCGGCATTGACAGCGCCGCCGCAGGGAAATACAATGTCCGCAGTTTGGTGGGCGTTTACAGAACAGGAGAAAGCTGTGAGAAAAATTCTTTCCGTGGACGATGACGATGCGATTCTGCGCTGTTTTCAGCGCGCACTGGACGGCAGGGGCTACAAAGTGTTCATCACCACCGACCCGGCGGAGGTCTCGCAGATTCTGGAGCAGAACGAACTGGATCTGGTGATGCTGGACATTCACATGCCCAAGAAGAACGGGTTTGAAATCTTCCAGGAGCTGAAGCGCAAATACCAGAAACTTCCGGTGCTGTTTGTGACCGCCTATCCGAAGTCGTTCTCCATGGAGGATCAGGAAATCCTTGAACTGTGGCAGAACGAGTTCGCGGATGGCAATACGGATGTCCTTTACAAACCATTCAAGCTGGAGCGCCTTTTTGAAAAGGTGGAGGGGCTGATTGGCCCGCCCACTGAAGAGGAGGCATGAAGTTAACAATTGCCGAGCGCAATGAGATATTCAGGCGGATTCGGTCAGTCCTCGTCCGCCATTGGATTGATTTGGGTTTTCTCTCCATCCACGTTTCTGAACAGACCGTCTACATCAAAGGATCGCTGAAGAGGCTTCCGGGCGTTTCCGAGCAGCTTTCGGCGTCCGTGGTGGATGCAATATTTTCTGAAATCCGGCATATCCGCGGAGTCAGCCGGGTGCAGGCCCAGTTTGACAATTGGGAGGGCAGCGTGATCAGCGGCGGATGGACACCAAGGGATGGCGAGGCCATATCCAACTGGGATCGCGGACGCATGACTCCGCCAAATCTCTCCTCTACATTCGAGGCAAAGGAAATATCAGAAGGGGATTCCTGATCAGTGGCCGGTTCCGTCCGGCTGCTTTGAATCCGTTCCCTGATGTTTTTGATCCAGTTCCTTTTCCCACAGAAGAGCATACTTGATCAGCACAGCAAAGGCGCTGAGCGCTGCAATGAAAAATCCCCTGCGGCCGTCCAGAAAGCCCCGCTTGAAGATATAGGCCTTGAAGAAGCGCCACGGAGGGCGCACCAGCCAGTCGGCATAGCGGAACCGGATGCCTTCCTTGAATTTTTCTTCAGCAGTGATGACGGAGAACCGCCCGATGGTTGCCAGATGTTCGCGAATATCGCTGTAGGTGTAGTGATAAAGGGGGTTCCTGAGCATTTTGACCGCACCGTCCACAACAACCAGATCATGCGGTTCGCGCCCCTCGCTGTGGCCTTTATCCTTCCGGAAAAACCTCAGTTTGATGTCCGGATACCATTCGCCGTGGCAGATCCACTTGTAGAGATAGAAAACTTTTCTCGGGAAGCGGTAGCCGGCATAGGGGTTGGGCTGCCGCCCCAGTTCCGCGAGGATCTCATCCCGCAGGCCCGGTGAAACTTCCTCGTCTGCGTCCAGGAACAGAACCCAGGGATGGGTGGCCATGCCCCGGATCAGATTCTTTTGCCCGATGTAACCCAGCCATTCGTGCTCATAGACGCGGGTGGTGTATTCTTTGCAGATTTCCACGGTGCGGTCCGTGCTGAAACTGTCTACGACGACGATTTCATCGCACCACTTCACGCTCTCCAGGCATCGCCGGATATTCTGCTCCTCGTTCATGCAGGTGATGCAGGCTGAAATTTTGTCGCGCATGATCAGTCTTCTTTCACTGTTTGAGCCGCCTCCTGCAGAAGGCTCTGGACTTCGTTTAAGACCTGTTCGGGGGAAATGGCTTTCAGGGCCTCCATGGCAGGTTCCGAATGAGGGCTGATGTCGCGGCTGCGCTCCTGGCTGTGCTGCACAATGCGAATGTGCCGCCCCAGTGGGCCTGTGATGCGGGGATCGGTGATTCCGTACACCGCCACCACCGGGGTGCCGGCCGCCGCGGCCAGATGCATGCCCCCGCTGTCGTTGCAGACCACCAGGCTGCAGAGTCTCATCAGGGCCGCCCATTCCGCGATTCCGGTCTTTCCGGCGAAGTTCACAGTTCCTGCACCGACCTCTCTTGCGATTCGCGAGCAGATGTGCTGCTCGGAGGCAGACCCGAAGACCAGCACGCGGCCGCCCAGCCGCTCGCGCAGCATTCTCCCAAGCCGCACATATCGCGTTTCGGGCCAGCGTTTTGAAGGTCCCCGCGCGGCGCCCGGCACAAGCCCGAAAACCGGGCCGGTCCAGCCGGCAAGTTTTTCGCGGGCCTTCGTTATCTCCTCGTCAGGGATGGTGATGGCCGGCAGCGGCAGGTCCTTCACGCCGAAAAGATGTCCGTATTCGAGCGACTGGTGTCCCTGGCCGGCGGAGTCCGGCGAGAGTATGTCCGTGAGCATCCAGTCGCGCCCGTGGCCGGGCATGCCCCGTCGCACGGGGATTCCGGCCAGAAAAGGGATCAGCGCAGAGCGGAACGAGTGCGGGAGAATGTACGCTTCCGGGAAAGACCTCCCTTTGATCTCCTGCACGCATCCCAGCGTGCCCCCAATCCCGGTTTTGAGGGTCAGCACTTCCGCGGGCGCGGCATGCATTTTCCAAAGCTCCGCCGGGCCCGGCTTGGCGAGCATCGTGATGCGGGTGTCCGGGTTCGCAGCATGCCATGCCTGAAGCGCGGGCATGCTCATCACCGCATCGCCCAGCCAGCTCACACTCACGACAAGCACATTTTTCACAATCAGTCCTCGTTCAATTACAGAAAACAGATACGCTTGATGCACGCGTTGAAATCCTCTTCACCGCTCAGCATTTCGATTTCCACTCGCAGGAAATAGACCGGCAGATCCCGCCGCTTGATCTTGGGAAAGCGGACGGCGTCCTTTTCGGTGGTGATGATCATGTCGGCCTCCCGCAGGAGGCTCTTGTTGATGACGTCAATGATTTCCTGTTCCGTATAGCGATGGTGATCGGCATAACGCTTGTGATAGATCAGTTTCGCCCCGAGCCTGACCAGCTCGTCCTCAAAACCCTTGGGCGCCGCAATGCCGGAGACGGCGGCAACGGCCTTGCCCTGCAGCGACGCCAGCGGAAGGCGCTCCCCGGTGTAGATGTTTTCCAGGTATTTCGCGGCATGCCGGCATTCCGCGATTTCCGCATCCGGATTCAGCTCGCGCAGGCGCGTTTTCAAATCGCCGGCCCCTTCCGGGTTGCACTTGGTGATGAAGATGAAACTGGCGCGGCGGATATTCCGCACGGGCTCGCGCAGCAGCCCGCGCGGAAGCATGCTCCGGTTACCGAACGGATTGGTGGCGTCCACCAGCACGATGTCCAGCCGGTGCTTGAGCGAAAGATACTGAAACCCGTCGTCCAGAATCAGGGTGTCGCACCCGAAATCCTTGATGGCGTGTTTTCCGGCCTTGACGCGGTTCTTGTCCACCAGCACCACCACTTCCGGAAGATTGGAGGCCAGCATGTACGGCTCGTCGCCGCTCATGTCGGATTCCAGCAGCAGGCGCTTTCCGTCCGACACCACCAGCGGCGGGGTGCGAGCCTCCAGCCGTTTGATTTTGTGCATGATCCGCTTCCCGAGGGGCGGTTTCGACTTCTTGTAGCCGCGGCTCAGAATAGCCACCTTCCGGCCCTGCTGCTGAAGCGACCGCGCGAAAATCTCCACGATCGGCGTCTTGCCGGTGCCGCCGACCGTCAGGTTCCCGACGCTGACCACCTGGCAGCCCAGCGTGTGATGGCGAAGAATGCGGTGCTTGAAGAGGCGCAGGCGGATCTGCACCAGTGCCGCAAATATATAGGAAAGCGCCTTCAACAGTCCGCGCAGAAGCGCCGCACCGCGCCCTTTGCGCCGTCCTTCGATGACGCCCAGCACGTACGTTTCAAGTTTCTCAAGACGGTTTCTGGACAAAATCTGTTCTCCAAAGCGATCCAGCCCGCCGGTTGCGGCTTTTGGCCGGACATAAAAACCATCCTTATACGGCAAAAAGAACGCTTGCGTCCATCGTAAACCGCCGATTTACTTGACCCCCTGATGGATCAACACATGGAAATTCAGGAAACCAGAAGGTTCTTTCCGGAGAACTGGCTCGGGCCTTTTGGGGTTGAGGGTCTTTTCCCTCGAGCTGCGCCCTTCGAGGTTGATGTCGGCTGCGGAAAGGGTCGCTTCCTTTTGGCGCGTTCCGCCGCGCATCCGGAGGTCAATTTTCTCGGCATTGACCGGATGCTCCGCCGCATCCGCAAGGTGGACAAAAAAGCCGTTCGCGCGGGGCTTGGCAACATTCGCCTGCTCCGGATGGACGCCTGCTATGCAGTCTCTTTCCTGATCCCCCCCAACTGCGTCAGCGCTTATTACATCTTCTTCCCTGATCCGTGGCCGAAGCTGAAGCACCACCATAACCGGCTTTTTGATCGCCGCTTCATGGATGCGCTGGTGCGCACGCTCGTGCCCGGAGGAGCCATCCATTTTGCCACAGATCACCTTCCGTATTTCGATGAAGTCCGCGATCTCATAGCGGCAGACGATCGCTTTGAGCCCATTGAAACTTTCGTTCCGCTTGATGAGGAGAAAACGGACTTCGAACTCATGTTCATCGCGCACAAGCCTATTGGACGATGTTCATTCCGCAAGCGGTGATTCATGAACCTCTGTGCTGGCAATCCGGACAAATGTGCGTGGAACGCTGTCCGACCTTGATCCTCTCAATCGGTTCCCCGCACCGCGGGCAGGGGAGTCCTGTCTGCCGGAAAACATTCAGCGCCTCGCGGTTGCGGCCGGATTCGCCGCCCGGAAGCTGGAAATTTGCCTGGCCGTGACCAAGTGAAGTTCCCAGATTCCGAATGCCCTTGTTCAGCACCGTGCGGATGGCTTTCAAAAGCCCGGCTGATTCATCCGCTGTCAGGCTGTCGGACTTGCGCAATGGATGAATCCTTGCTTCCCATAGAGCCTCATCCACATAAATGTTGCCGAGGCCCGCAATGAATGTCTGATCAAGAAGCAGCAACTTAAGAGTGCGCGACTTCGCACGAAGCCGTTTGTGAAAGTCTTTGATTCCATCCAGCGGTTCCGGGCCCAGTCTGTCCAAAACGGCATCCGGATTTTGAGTTAGAATCCACCGCCCGAATTTGCGGGTGTCGTGGAAACGCAGCACCCGCCCGTCATCCAGGCTGAGAACCACATGATCATGTTTTGCAACGGCGGCTGCCGGGCCAAGGAAAAGCCTCCCGCTCATGCGGAGATGAATCAGGGCTGTCCATCCGTCAGAAAGATCCATCACGGCAAACTTCCCCCGTCGCCGCATGTTCTGGATTGTCTTCCCCTTCAGAATGCGGATGAAGTCTTCAACTGCGGGTTCCTGAACCGACCTTCTCCAGTTCACAGAAACGCCGGAAATCTTCCGCCCGCAGATTCCTTTCGCCCGCAGGCCCCTGACCACAGTCTCGACTTCTGGTAATTCTGGCATGTCACAATATCTGCCACGATTTTTGTCTCGTCAAAGGGGAAATGAGCGGTTGCATAAGTATAGCGGAAACTATGTTGTGTGATGGGTACTTTTTGTGCAACGAAGAATTTGATCTTGCATGAAAGAGAAGCTGCTGTTTTCCCAAGACGACATTTCTTATTAAATCAGGTGGTTTTTGGGTCTCGGTTTGATTAAGATGCGATGAGGTTTCCAAAATATTGAGGTCGCATAGGAGCTCATGGCGCACAAAGACAGACAGCAGGCAGTTCTGGATATCCTTCAAAACCTGAAGAATCTCGACGGGTTAAAGAAGATATTCTGGGAAGAACTCAACTACGAACGCGAAAACAAGCCCATCAGTTCCCGTCAGTGGCCGTCCAATGTCAAACAGGCTCTTGCGGAAGACCCTGTTCTATTTGCCTCCGGCGGTGAAGAAGGGGCCTTTCATGTCGTATACTGCCGGCTGGAAGATCCTGTTCTGAAACGCGGCCTCGAACGCCCTGTGGTGAATCAATTGCTTCGGGATCATCCCTATGTGCTTTTCGTTTTTTCCAACAAACCGCAGACACATTGGCACTTCCTGAACGTAAAATATGAGCAGGACATGAAACAACGCCGCCTCTTGCGGCGGATAACCATCGGCCCGGACGAGCGGCTCCGCACGGCAGCCGAGCGCCTCTGCCTGATTGACCTCTCGCAGATTGGCGGCGACTTATTCGGCCGCTCCCCGATGGCGATTCAGGAGAGCCACGACGAAGCTTTCGACGTGGAGGCGGTCACGAAGCAGTTCTTCATTGAGTACCGTTCCGTGTTCCAACTGCTGCAAGATGACCTCGCTCGTCAAACCAAGGACAAGGGCTGGGCACACGACTACGCCCTGCAATTCCTGAACCGCTGCATGTTCCTATATTTCATCCAGCGCAAACGCTGGCTCGGACAAGACAAGGAGTTTCTGCGAACGTACTGGGAGACCTACCAGAGGGCCAAGGCCCCGGCTGATACCTTCTTCGCGAAGTGGCTCAAAGTCCTCTTCTTCGAGGCGTTCAACCAGAAAGTCACAGCACACCACCGCCACCTGCCGGACGAAATTCGGAAGATTCTGGCCGTAGCCCCCTATTTGAACGGCGGACTTTTCATGCAGAACGACCTCGACGACCAAGAGCATTCGTTCGCCGTGTCCGACGCCCGTTTCGCCCAAGTATTCAAGTTCCTGGAACGCTACAACTTCACTATCGCCGAGGACAGCCCCCTAGACCAAGAAGTGGCCGTTGACCCGGAAATGATAGGGAAGGTATACGAGAGCCTCGTCAACGTGTCCGCCGAGGCGGATGAGCGAGGCGACGCGGGCATCTTCTACACCCCACGCACTGAGATTGACCTCATGTGCCGGTTGACCCTCGTAGACCAACTGTCCAACCACGTAGGGGACAAGCATCGGAACCTGTTCTACGAACTGGTCTTCGCCATCGAGCCCGACGAGAAGGTCAATGCCGACGCGGCCGTTGCCAAGGCCGGCCTCTGGCCGGCCGCCACCGAAATCCTGCGCAACATCACTGTCGTTGATCCCGCCTGCGGTTCGGGGTCCTTCCTTGTAGGGATGCTATACATCCTCGACGACCTACAGAACCGTGCCCAGGCGCATGGTGCGGCGAAAGAATCGGCCTTTGAGCGGCGCAAGCGCATCATCGGCCGGAACCTCTACGGCGTTGATGTCATGGACTGGGCCTGCCATGTGGCCGAACTGCGGCTCTGGCTGGCCCTCGTCGTGGACGCCCAGTTCTCGCAAGCGGAACTGTCCGTCCGGAAGGAACCTCTCCTGCCCCACTTCACCTTCAAGATTCGCCAGGGCGATAGCCTTGTCCAGGAAGTCGGCGGGGTGAACCTTGGCCGGCTCCATGCTTCGCGGGACATCAAGCCCGCGCTCAAGGCACGGATCACAGCCCTGAAGCACGAGAAACTCAAGTTCTACCAGAATGCACCCGACCGGAAGTATCGCGCCGCTGATCAGATTCGGCAGGAAGAACTCCGCCTCTTCCGGGACATCCTTGACGCCCGCGTCGACGCCATCGAAGCCGAGATCAAGAGCAACCGCCAGCGGTTGGAGGGCAAGACCGCCAATCTCTTCGGCGAACAAGTCGCCGCCGACGCCAAACTCGACTCGGCCAAGCAACGGACAGCCCTCGAAGCCAAGACCGAGGAACTCACGGGGGCGCTATACAAGGCGCGCACCGCGCGCGCCGCTTTGAAGACCGTTCAGAACGTCCCGTTCGTCTGGGACATCGCCTTCGTGGAGGTGTTTGAAGACGAGAAGGACGGCTTCGATATCGTCATCGGGAACCCGCCTTACGTCGCGATGGAGAACATCAGCGATCCCCTCCTGTCCGAGGAGGACGTGAGCAAGGAGTCAAAGACACAGTACAAAGACAAGCTTTGCAGGGCAGTCTACCAAGCCTTCCCCACGTTCTTTGGCTATAAGGCAGCAGAGGCTCGCGCAACCCGCCCGTTGAGCGGAAAGAGCGATCTGTACGTCTTCTTTCATTTCGTCGGTCTTTGGTTGCTTAACCCCAAGGGCTCGTTCAGTTTCATTTGCTCCAACTCATGGCTTGATGTGGGATACGGCTCCGATCTGCAAGAGTTCCTTCTCCGCCAATGCCATGTTCGTCTTGTCATTGACAATGAAGCCCGTCGCTCCTTCGCATCAGCCGACATAAACACTGTAATCGTGCTGCTTTCCGCACCTCAGCCGGGCCAGATGCCCGGATTGTCACGGACTGCCCGTTTTGTGTCGTTCAGGGTTCCATTCGAACAGGTTCTATCAAGCCACTGGTTCTGCTTGATTGAGGGCGCGGCGGTGCGGGAAACCCAGCAGGAGTTTCGGGTTTTCCCTATTCTTCAATCAGCACTCTTTGCCGATGGGTGCGAACCGGAAGTCGAGACACGAGAGGATGACGGCAGACCTGCAGTACGGGAGCCGTCCCCTCTCTACCGGGGAGCGCTCGACCACGGCCCCTACACAGGCAACAAGTGGGGCGGCAAGTACCTGCGAGCCCCTGACATCTACTTCACCTTGCTCAGCAAGGGCAAAGCACAACTCCGGTCGCTCTCCGAGTTCTTCACAGGTGAGCGATATTTGAACACTGGCGGCGCGGACGGATTCTTCATTCTCACCAACGTCGAGAAGCGGGGCGACAAATGCCTCATCGTGAATGACTGCACCACTGCCGACGGTGCCGAATCATTCCAAGGAGAGATAGAGGCCGATTACCTCGTGCCTCTCGTTAAGGACACTACGAAATCCGACAAGCGCATTCAGATCAAGGAATACGACGCCTACTGTCTTGTGGTCCGCGACGAACCGTCGGCTCGGCTTCGCCGGTATATCTCCTGGGGGGAAGCCCAAGGGTATGACAAACGTTCTGTCACGCGAACACAGCGTCCTTGGTACAAGCCGACGAACCAGATGCTTTCCGCCGGGAAGATCCTTGTGCCACGGAGTTTCGGCGATTCCTTCGTCATCTTCCACAACGTCAAGGGCTTTCTTTCCTTGCGTTTCTATAGGCTGCACGTGAAGCAAGGGAATGAAGCATCCCTTGCGGCATTTCTGAACTCCACGCTGGTAGCCTTTTTCATCGAGACGCTTGGGAACAAAAGCCTTGGGCAAGGAGTGCTCGACTTCTTCATGGCGGATTTCTTGCGGATGCGCATCCCCGTCATTGATTCGCCGCAACTGCTTGCGGCCTACAAAGCGATCAAGGATCGTCCAATCCGACGGATACATGACGAACTCGGTTTCGATTCTGGTACCAAACGATTCGACCCCTTGCCTGACCGCCGAGCCGTCGATGATGCGGTTTTCGACGCGCTCAAACTGACAAAAGGAGAGCGCGACGCCGTGTATGAGGCGGTCTTAAACATGGTGGATGCCAGACTGAACAAGGCACAAAGCCTCTCGGTGAACGATACCCGGAAGCGCCAGAAGGCGGCCGACTCCCTGCGAGGAATCTGGTCGGGGTTGCCAAACAAGGCGATGAAGGAGTTACTCGAATAATGGCCGTGATGGACTTGTCAGGACTGCCGAGCGGAACGAGGGTGTTTGTGGACACGAACATCTTCTTTCTGCATTTCCTCGGCAGGTCCGCCGCCTGTACGGCCCTGATTCAGCGCATCCAGTCGGGAGACGTGCCGGCGTATGTCAACTCGCGCGTCCTACTGGACCTGCTCCACAAGATGATGCTGGCGGAGGCCGTTCAGAGGGGTTTCATTAAGAAGGCAGCCGCAGACAAACTCAAGGACTGGCTCTCACGCAACCGTGCCCAGGCCGCGCAGTTGACGGCCTATCAGACGCAATTCGAGAGCGTCCTCGACCTCGGTATCGGACTCCTGCGGACCACCAAGCGCCTTCTGAAGGACACGAAGACGGAGCGGGCGGCGCACGGCCTGATGGCCGGCGATTCACTGCACCTGGGGAGCATGAACCGCCATGACCCGATCATCCCGAATCTAGCGACTAACGATGGCGACTTCGACCACGTTGCCGCGGTCACGGTCTGGAAACCGATGGATGTGGTGCCCTAATGCCAACGCACGACATCATATATAATAGCTCTGAGAGACTGGGTGGTCGCCCGAATCAGATTCTCGTAATGCTCGAGTGTGCACTGGTCGCAGAGCGGTTCTACGTTCATTGTCGGCTGATAGCGAAAAAACGCAAATTGTGCAGCGGTATAGGCGTGCGCGGGGGTACCAGCAAGAAGCGACCACCCCGGCTACTCTTGCGAGAGAGCCCCATGGGCTCTTGTCACCGGTGTGGAACCTTTTCAATTGGTTCTTTTTGAAAAGCTATATAGTATAGCTTCAGAAGTCAATTAGTGCGTATTTGATTTGTTGTGTATGTTGGGCAATGGAGAGTCATTTATGACAAAATCCGTATTTATAAAGAGGGTTGTTCTCAATAATTATAAAAGCATCAAAGAATGCTCTGTAATTCTTGGACCTTTAACATTTCTTGTGGGGCAAAACGGTGCGGGGAAGAGCAACTTCCTCGATGCCCTTAGGTTGGTTGCAGACGGCTTGAACACCTCTCTTGAACATGCTTTGCGTGAGCGGGGGGGGATTAATGAAGTCCGTCGCCGTTCTTCAGGGCATCCCACACATTTCGGTATCCGGCTCGAGTGGATTCTACCCAACGGATGTGAGGGTATTTATGCGTTTCGAGTCGGCTCGCAGAAGAAGGGCGGATTTGAGGTCCAGCGCGAGGAATGCCGTGCTATTGAACCGGATCGCTTAAAGGAAAGCTTCTACAAGGTGGAAGGTGGAGTTTTGAAGAGTTCGAATTTCAAGGTGGCACCCCCAGCATCGAGCGATCGGCTTTATCTTGTCGCTGCGGCGGGGCTCCCGCCATTCCGTCCGATCTATGATGCGTTGTCACACATGGGGTTCTATAATTTGAATCCTGATGAGATCCGCGAACCTCAGCCGCCTGATCCAGGCGAGGTTCTAAAGCGGGACGGCAGAAATCTGGCCAGTGTGCTGGGACTGCTTGAAAAGGAAGGCGGGGTTGAGCGTATTGTCGAATTGTTATCGAAAGTTGTTCCGGGGATACAAAATATCGAGATTAAGCACGTTGGGAAGAAAGAAACACTTGAGTTTCGGCAACTTGTGGGAACAAACAAAGATCCGTGGCGGTTTATGGCAGAAAACATGTCGGACGGAACGTTGCGGGCATTAGGCGTGCTCACTGCGCTGTTTCAGTCTTCTAAAACTGATGGTAAAAGGGTTCCGTTGGTTGGCATTGAAGAACCCGAGACTGCGGTACACCCCGGTGCGGCCAGTGTGTTGCGGGACGGGTTGAGAGCGGCCGCGGATGTAACGCAAATCGTCGTCACCAGTCACAGCCCCGATCTTCTTGATGACAAGGAAATTGCCGATGAACACATTCAAGCTGTTGTAAATAGAAATGGTGAGACCATAATCGGGCCGCTGGATAGCGCCGGCCGAACTGCTATTAAAGACCGTCTTTACACTGCGGGAGAACTGCTGCGGTTGAATCAAATGGAGCCGGATCAGGATGCTTTAAATATGGTCACCGCGGCTCAATTGGAGCTGTTCTCGGGAATATAAGCCATGACCGAGATCTGCATACAATCAATTGTTGAGGGGGGCGGAGAGTGTGAGGCGGTGCCCATTTTGATTCGGCGCATTGCCTTGGAAATAGACCCCGGGTTTGTGCCCAACGTTCTGCCGCCGCTTCGGGTTCCTGCTGCGAAGTTGCTGAAAAAAGAAGAGCTTGATCGCTCAATCGAATTTTCCGCACGAAAACTCCAAAGGCGAGGGGGCATTTTAATCCTTATTGATTGCGATGATGGGTGCCCGGCCCATGAGGGGCCGCAGCTCCTTAGTCGAGCTAAACAGGTGCGTCCAGATGTACCGATTACAGTTGTGCTGGCGAAAAAAGAATATGAGGCGTGGTTTTTGGCAGCGGCGGAATCGCTTCGGAATAAAAGAAACCTTCCGGGCACACTTGCCAGCCCGCCAAATCCCGAAGAAATCCGTGGTGCAAAAGAATGGCTTTCGGACAGAATGCCTAGCGGTGTTCGATATTCAGAAACCAGCGATCAGGCGGCGTTAACAAAAGAATTTGATATGGCTGCCGCGCGTCGAGCTGACTCCTTTGACAAATGTTACAGAGAGATATTTAAAATGTTGTGCGACTTGAGAGGTGGAAATCATGCCGACGCATGACATTATAGACAACCGTAACGAGAAGCTGATTGATCATCTGGATCAGATTCTGGGAACCAGCGAGCGCGCACGGTTTGCGGTTGGATATCTTTTCCTGTCTGGGCTGACCAGCATTGCGAAGCGTCTCCTGAACCTGAAGGAACTTCGGTTGCTGATAGGAAACACCACGAACAAAGAAACCGTTGAGCTGTTGGCAGAGGGCTATAAGCGGTTGGATTTGGCTGCTGAAGAAATAGAGAAACAGGTGTATCCAAAGCGTACCGAGGCCGGGAAGATGGTTGCGGACACGGCGGGAAATCTTCGCAATGCCGTGGAGTGGATGGATCAAACGGATGAAGCGGAGGAGCTGATTGCCGGTCTGCTCCGTATGATTGAAGAGAAGCGTTTGAAGGTCCGCGTTTTCACAAAGGGCCGTCTCCATGCCAAAGCGTACATTTGCGACTATGGCAAGGTTTATGACCTTGTCGGTGAAGAAATTGCGCGGCACGAGAAGGGGATTGCAGTGGTCGGATCCTCAAATCTCACGCTTGCCGGACTTACGCACAACACCGAGTTGAATGTGCTGGTTCAGGGCAACCAGAATCATAAGGAACTTGTGCACTGGTTCGACGATCTCTGGAAGGATGCGCAGGATTTTGACGAAGCCCTGATGACGGAGCTCAAGGAATCATGGGCCTCGGCTCAAGTTCGTCCATATGACGTCTATATGAAGACGCTTTACGCGCTCGTTCGCGATCGGCTGGAAAGCGAAGACGATCAGGAGCTTCTTTGGGACGACGACATTTTTCGCAAACTCGCAAGTTTTCAGAAGGTGGCTGTGCGGCAGGCGGTCCAGATGGTCCGGGATTTTGGCGGGGCATTTGTGTCCGACGTGGTGGGGTTGGGCAAGAGTTACATCGGCGCAGCCATTGTTAAACATTTCGAACGCACTGACCATGCCCGCCCGCTGATTATCTGCCCGGCACCGCTGGTGGAGATGTGGGAGCGGTATAACGAGGTGTACCAGCTTAACGCGCGTGTTCTTTCGATGGGGTTCCTCCGGGAAGATGATGATGCCGGAGTGGCAAAAATGCTGAACGACATTAAGTTCCGGGATCGCGATTTTGTGCTGGTGGATGAAAGCCATAACCTTCGGCATCCTGATACGCAGCGTTATAAAGTTGTTCAGACCTTTCTTTCAACCGGCCGTCGCTGCTGTCTTCTGACAGCCACCCCAAGAAACAAGAGCGCTTGGGATGTGTATCACCAGATCAAGCTGTTCCATCAGGATGACCGAACAGACTTGCCGATTGATCCTCCGATTTTAAAGGAATATTTCAAGCTGATCGAAAAGGGCAGCCGAAATCTTCCCGACTTGCTGGCAAATATACTTGTGCGCCGAACCCGACAGCACATCTTGCGCTGGTACGGATACGATGCCGAAACCCATGAACCAGTTGATCCAAATCGCTTCCAGGATTATCTTCAGGGTTTGCGCCGGGCGTACGTGCTGGTAGGCGGTAAACACCAGTATTTCCCCAAGCGTGATCTGGAAACCATTGAATACAGCATCGAAGACACCTATCAGGGCCTTTATCAGGATTTGCGCGGTTTTCTTGGGAAACCCCGTAAAGAAAAGGGCCAGATATTGCGGGCGGGAGAATTGACCTATGCTCGTTTCGGTTTGTGGCATTACGTCAAAGATGGCCATAAGAAACAGGAGCCTTATGTCAGTTTGCAACGCGCCGGATCAAATCTGCGGGGACTGATTCGAATCCTCGTATTCAAGCGGTTCGAGTCCAGCGTCTTTGCGTTTCAAGAGACAATCAAACGCCTCCTTAAGGTCAACCAGCGTTTCCTTGCGGCAATCAACAACGGCATGATACCTGCCGGCGAGGATGCCCAGGCGATACTCTATGAAAGCGATCGCCTCGGGGAAGCCGACATTGTGGATGCGCTGCGGAAGCTGCCCAGCAAATATAGCGCTGATGACTTCAAGATTGAGACCCTGAGAGAACACATTGAACATGATATAGGGCTTCTTAAGAAGATATTAGACTTGGTTACCCCAATTACCCCGGAGAAAGATGCTAAGCTTCAGACACTGAAGCTTCGTCTTGCGGACAAGCCTTTGAGGGGTGCTAAACGCCTCATTTTTACGCAGTATGCAGACACGGCGAAGTATCTCTACGCTAATCTGAATCCTGAAGGCAGGCATGAAGATATTGAAGTTATCTTCAGCGGTGACAAGAGCAAGGAGCGAGTTGTGGGCCGTTTTGCTCCTAAAGCAAATCCGGAATACAAACTTAGCACCAACGAGGCAGAACTCATGACGGTTATTGCCACCGATGTTCTGGCCGAGGGTTTGAATCTTCAGGATTGCGACAATATCATCAACTATGACCTGCATTGGAATCCGGTTCGTCTCATTCAGCGTTTTGGCCGCATTGACCGTATTGGATCAGAACACGAAAGAATTTACGGATTTAATTTTCTGCCCGAAACGAAGCTGGACAGGAATCTCGGGTTGAGGGAGAAGTTGCATAATCGCATTCAGGAAATCCACGATACGATTGGCGAGGATTCGGAGATACTTGACCGTACGGAGAAGCTCAACACGGAAGCCATGTACGCGATTTATGAAACACATGGCAATGCTCCCGTTCAACTGGATCTTTGGGGCGGTGCCGATGACGAATTCCTTGATCTAAACGAAGCTGAAGAAATCTTGCGGCAGTTGCGAAAGGACAATCCTGGCGAATATGACCGAATTGCCAGTCTGCGGGATGGGATCAGAACCGCCCGGTCATCGTTACAACACGGGATGTACGTTTTCTGCCAAGCTGGGCGCTACCAGCAATTGTTTCTGGTCGACGAAAACAATGAGATCATTTCCCGAGACGTGCCGAAAGTAGTTGGTGCAGTAAAATGTGCGCCTGATGCAAGGGCAGTACCCCTGCCGGACGGCTACAACAAAGCTGTAATGGCGATTCAGCGGAAGTTCGCGGAAGAAGTACAACATCGCGAGGCAGAGCGGAATTACGCCGCCAATTTGACACATGGCCAGCTTTATGTGTTGCGGGAGTTGCGAATTCTGTTCGAGGCGACTCAAGACGAGGAAATTAAGCAAAACGTGAATATTCTTGAGAAAGTGTTTCGCGGCCCGCTGACTGGCGCAGTAAAGCGAGAACTGAATCAGCTTCGTCGCAACAGTGTAACCGGTGACGGACTTCTAAAAAATCTAGTTCGGATCTATGACCAGCATAATTTAAAGGACGCTTCGACTCAGCGCAGTCTTGTTATGGCTGATCGGGCAATTCCTCGCATCATTTGCAGTGAAGCTTTTGTTTAGATCCGCTCCGTAGCGTCCGAATATCAAAAGTGTTTTCCGGCAAACCCATGCATTCTTTGCTGATTCTCGTACTTGCCAAGCAGGCCAACACATTGTAGTTTCTCGTCCTTCCACAAACCGGAGAGATGGCCGAGTGGTTTAAGGCGCACGCTTGGAGAGCGTGTGAGGGTAACACCTCCCTGGGTTCGAATCCCAGTCTCTCCGCCATTTACATTCCTGGATCGAACAAATTGAGCTGGTTTTCAGAAGCGCGGGGCTTGCGCGTGGCGTGCCTTGCGATTTTGGGCTGGCCGGTCTCGCCCAGTTCGCCTTCCTCAAGATTGGCCAGGATTTCCTTTGCGCGCTCGATGACTTCGCCCGGGAGCCCGGCCAGCCGCGCGACCTGAATGCCGAAACTTTTCGCCGCGCCGCCGGGAACGATTTTGCGCAGGAACACAATGTGGTCGCCCTTTTCACGCACAAGCACATTGTAGTTTTTCACCCCGCCCATGGTCAGCGCCAGGTCGGTCAGCTCGTGATAGTGTGTGGCAAAGAGTGTTTTGGCCTTCACGGATGTGTTGTTGTGCAGATGTTCAGCCACCGCCCATGCAATGCTGATGCCGTCAAAGGTGCTGGTGCCGCGCCCGATTTCATCGAGCACGATCAGGCTCTTCGGCGTCGCGTTGTTCAGGATGTTCGCCGTCTCCTGCATTTCAACCATGAAGGTGCTGCGTCCGCGCGTGAGATCATCACTGGCGCCGACGCGCGTGAACACACGGTCGGTCAGTCCGATCTCGGCCGATCCCGCCGGCACGAAGGACCCGATGTGCGCCATGATGACGATGAGAGCCACCTGCCGGATGTAAGTTGATTTTCCGGCCATGTTCGGGCCGGTGATGATGATGAGCTGGTTGACCCCGTTGTCGAGGAGCGTGTCGTTCGGCACAAAGCGCTCGGCATCGGGCATCTGTTCGATGACCGGGTGGCGTCCGTCGCGGATGATGAGCGCATCGCCTGCGGTCATCTGCGGCCGCACATATCGAAGTGTATGCGCCCGGTCGGCAAACCCTGCAAGAATGTCCAGTTCCGCTACCGCCGCGGCCGTTTGCTGAATTGCGGAGGTTTGGCCGGTGCAGCGGTCGCGGAGCTCGACGAACAATTCGTATTCCAGCGCCATCGAGCGGTCCTGCGCGCCGAGGATTTTGTTTTCGTATTCCTTCAGCTCGGGCGTGATGAAGCGCTCGGCGCCCACCATGGTTTGCTTGCGGATATAATTTTCCGGAACCAGGTTCAGGTTGCTTTTGGTGATTTCGATGTAGTAGCCGAAAACCTTGTTGTGGCGGATCTTCAGCGACTTGATCCCGGTGCGGTCCTGCTCGCGCTGCTGGAATTCGGCCAGCCAGTTGCGGCCTTCGGTCGCGGCGGAACGCAGTTCGTCAAGTTCTGCGTGATAGCCCTTGCGGATGATGCCGCCTTCCTTGATGGGGATGGGCGGTTCGTCCACGACGGCTTTTTCGATTTCGTCCACCAGTTCCGGCAGCGGCTGGATGCGGCGTCCGATTTCCGCCAGCGCGGCGGCGGGATGATCGGCGACAAGATTGCGGATGTGGGGCAGGGCGGAGAGCGACGAGGCCAGCGCGCGGATGTCGCGCGCGTTGCCGCCGCCCGCGCTAAGCCGCGCGATGATGCGCTCCATGTCGCGCACAAGCGCAAGCGTTTCGCGCAAATCCTGAAGCAGCGCCCAGTTGTCATGCAGGGCCTGCACCGCATCCTGCCGGAGACGGATCCCGTCGAGATTGTTCAGGGGCCGCAGAACCCATTCGCGCAGCAATCTTCCGCCCATGGCGGTTTTGGTGGCGTCAAGCACATCCAGCAGCGTGCTGGCCGCGCCGGCCACCTTTCGTCCGCGGCATTCCACAAGGTCGAGATTGGCGGCCGTGGATTCGTCGAGAAGCATAAAGTCGGCCGGATTCCGGCGGCGAATCTGCCGGATGTGGTCGGCCTGAACATGAAGCTCGGAAGTGACATAATGAAGCACCGCGCCCGCGGCGGAAATACCCGCCTTGCAGGTTGCGCACCCGAAGCCTTCGAGCGAGTGCACTTTGAAATGGCGCTTCAGGAAATCCGCGGCGGTCACGGGGTCGAAGGTCCAGTCTTCGTATGGAGTCAGCACGGCCTGCGCCTGCCGCTCCAGCACGGCGCGGACTTCGGGCTGCGCGGCCTGCTCCTCGGGAACAAGGCATTCGGACGGGCTGTAGCGGAGCATGTTTTCGCGGAGTGCGTCCGGGCTTGTGCTTTCCTCGATCCAGAAGCTTCCGGTGGAAAGATCGAGAAGCGCCAGTCCGTAGACGCCGCCTGAAAGGCAAAGCCCCGCGAGCCAGTTGTTGCGGTCGGACTGCAGCACGGCATCCTGCAGGACGGTTCCGGGTGTGATCACGCGCGTGACTTCGCGGCGGACGATGCCTTTGGCGACGGACGGGTCTTCCATCTGTTCGCAGATGGCGACTTTTTTCCCGGCGCGAATGATTTTTGAAAGATAGCTGTCGGCGGCGTGGTAGGGGATGCCGCACATCGGGACATGGTTGCGTTTGGTCAGCGCGATGTCGAGAATGCCTGCGGCCGTTTTCGCGTCGTCGAAGAACATCTCATAAAAATCTCCCAGCCGGAAAAAAAGCAGGGTGTCCGGCGGCAATTCGCCACGGACTTTCCGGTACTGCTGCATCATGGGTGTGAGAGTGTCACTCATAAATTCCGTGACGCAGAATAGGACAACCGGCGGCGGGTTTCAATCTTTAGCCGCAGTTTTGGAAACGGACACGCAGATCAGCGCTTGCGTTTCCTGGGGGTGACGACCGGAGGAGTTTCATCCTTCCCGAGAATGGCATCCACGTTTTCGACATCATCGAAATCGGAATCCTTGCCCGTTGCCTCTTCTTCGGCCTGCGCCGCGCAATCTTTGCAGAGGCCGTCGCTCTTGAAGCAGGCCGAGCAGAACTCAGCGCCGCAGACGCTGCATTCCATCATGTAATCGTCGCCATGGGTCGGGCAGCCTCCGGGCATTCCGCAATTCAGGGATTCATCATTCATGAACATATTCACCCCCGCGCTGAGATATTTCCTGTTCCAGTTTCATAACTGGTTTCAAACTAGACGATGAAAAAGCGGTTGGCCAGAAAAAAAGTGGACGAAAAAAATCCGTGCCAGAATTGCCAAAAAACGCGAAAAAGTGCCAAAAAATGCTTAAAAACGGGCAAAAATTGCCAAAAAAGCTCAAAAAACGCAAAAAACGGTACAAAAATGCCGAATTTTCTTGAAAAATGAGAAAAAATGGCTTGCGGGCGGGTTTTGAAGAGATTACGTTGAGAGACAAATTGGCGCACATTTTTGACGATGAAAGCGAAACTTTTAGATAAGCTGATTGACCATCTGGACGCTCTGGATACGGAAAGCCTGCAGGGGCATTTTCTCCGGCTGGCCCGCGAACGCCGCCTGATGGAGACGATTTTCCACGCCGTGCAGGAAGGCATTGTCGCCCTCGACGGCGAGGGGAATATCACCTACGCCAATCGCGCCTCCGAGAAGCTGATGGGCTTCTCCTTTGATGAAGCCGCCGGAAGTCCGATCCGCCCCTATCTGCGCGAAGTGGACTGGGATCATCTGCTCGACTTCAATGAAGAGGATACTTCGCGGTGGATGGTGCGCGAGGTTCAGACCAGTTATCCTGAGCCGAGGGTGCTTCAGTTTTATGTGGTGCCTCTTTCAATGGTGAACCGGAAAGAGGGCGGCGCGGTGCTGATTTTCCGCGATATCACGCGCGACCGGAAGGACGAAGAAAACATGCGCGAGTCCGAACGGCTCAACGCGATCACCCTGCTGGCCGCGGGCGTCGCCCATGAGATCGGCAACCCGCTCAATTCACTGAACATCCATCTTCAGCTGCTTGGCCGCGAGATCGGATCGCTTCCGGAGGAGCAGCGGAACGAACTCAAAGAGCTTGTGGATGTGGCCACGGCCGAAACCCGGCGGCTGGACCAGATCATCAACCAGTTTCTCGGCGCGCTGCGTCCGGCCAAAATGAATCTCGACCGCCAGCAGCTGGATCTGATCCTGAAGGACACCCTGCGGTTCATGAAGACCGAAATCGAAAACCGGTCGGTGATCACCGAGGTTGATGTTCCGTCAACGCTGCCGCCGGTGAGGGCGGACCGCGACCAGGTGCGGCAGGCGTTTTTCAATGTCATCAAGAACGCGATCCAGGCCATGCCCGGCGGAGGCATCCTCAAGGTGATGCTCTCCTCAACAGACCGCGCGGTGCAGGTGACTTTCGCGGATACCGGAGTGGGCATTGATGCCGGCGATCTGGGGCGGATCTTTGAACCGTACTACACCACCAAGACCGACGGTTCCGGGCTGGGCATGATGATCATCCATCGCATCATGCGTGATCACGGCGGCGAGATCGAGGTGCACAGCGAGCCCGGCCGCGGAACCGCCATCACACTGATATTCCCGCGCGAGGATGCGCGTTTCCGCCTGCTGGAATCCCATTCCGCCGCGAAGAAAACGGAGGGAGAATGAGCAAGCCGACTGTGCTGATCGTGGACGATGAGAAGAACACCCGCGAAGGGCTTTCGCGCGCGCTTCGGAAGACCTACAACGTGCTTCTGGCCGAGCATGGCCGCCAGGCGCTGGAAATCATGGACCGCGAGCCGGTGGATGTTCTGCTGAGCGATATCCGCATGCCCGGCATGGACGGCCTCACGCTGGTGCAGCGCGCGCTGGCCCGTGAACCCCAGCCGGTGTGCATTTTGCTGACGGCATACGGTTCCATCGAAATGGCGGTCGAAGCCATGAAGCGCGGCGCGTACGATTTCCTGACCAAGCCGGTGAATCTGGACAAAGTGGAAATCCTGCTGAAGCGGGCGCTTGATTCACGGAGCATCGAGGCGGAAAACCGCCAGCTTCACGAGCAGCTGGATTCCAAGTTCGGCATGGAAAGCCTGATCGGCGAATCCGCCCCGATGCAGCAGGTGTTCGACATGATCCGGCAGGTGGCCGCCGCCCGTGCGACGGTTCTGATCGAGGGCGAAAGCGGAACCGGAAAGGAAATGGCCGCCCACGCCATTCACCGCCTGAGCCCGCGCGCAAAGGGGCCGATGATCGCGCTGCACTGCGCGGCGCTTTCAGAGTCGCTGCTTGAAAGCGAACTTTTCGGCCACGAGAAGGGCGCCTTCACGGGCGCGACCGAACGCCGGCGCGGGCGCTTCGAGGCCGCCGACGGCGGCACGCTGTTTCTGGATGAAATCGGCGAAATCACCCCCGCGGTGCAGGTGAAAATCCTGCGGGTGCTGGAGGAGCGCTGCTTCGAGCGCGTCGGCGGGCAGGAAACGATTGATGTGGACATCCGCCTGATCGTCGCAACCAACCGCAATCTGAAGCAGATGGTGGACGAAGGAAAATTCCGCGAGGATCTGTATTACCGGCTCCATGTGGTTTCCATCCGCATGCCGCCGCTCCGGGAGCACCCGGAGGACATTCCTCTGATGTGCAAGCATTTTCTCGACCAGTTCAACGCTGAAAACGGAACGGCCATCACGGGCTTTACGCCGGATGCGCTCGAAGTCCTGACCCGCTACGGATGGCCGGGCAATGTCCGCGAGCTGCGCAACGCGGTCGAGCGGATGGTGGTGATGGCGCATGGCGACAAGCTTTCCGTGCGCGACGTTCCGCCGGCGATTCGCGATGCGGTGCCGTCGCGGACCGACAAGGGCGCGTCGGCGGCGCTGTCGCTCGAACATGCGGAGCGCCAGATGATCGTCGAGGCCCTGCGGGCGACGGACGGCAATCGCACGGAGGCGGCCGGGCGGCTGGGCATCAGCCGGCGCACGCTTCACCGGAAGCTGAACGAGTACGGGCTGAGGGAAGGGGACAAACAATGATGCGTTGCATCTGTACGAGTTCCTGTCAAGCTGGTATGGTTTTCGCAATTGGAAAGGGCAGGTGCAGGCATGGCGGCAAGGCCGTTTGAATCCAGGCTTCAGGACCTGGTGTACAATGTGGACGTGGGCGTCGGGCGTGAGATCATCAGGTTCGGCCTCTACATTCTATCCATCCTGTTCCTCGTTTTGTTTTATACGGTGGTGCAGTTCAAGGGCCTGAAGGAAGAGGAGGCCATGGACTATGCCCAGCTCGGCCGCAACCTGATGCAGCAGAAGTCCTTTGTGACGCAATGCGTCCGGCCCGCGACAGCAGGGCATTTTCTGAAGCTTCCTTCCGTGCAGAATCCGCTGCTTATGCGCCATCCCGATATTCTGCATCCGCCGCTGTATCCGCTGCTGCTGGGCGCCGCCTTCAAAGTCACCGGCGTTCCGTTCGCCGTGGAAACCAATGCGCGCACCTTCCCCGCCGAGCAGCGCGTCATCATTCCGGTGAGCCACCTGTTCAGCATCCTGACCGGCCTGCTGGTTTTCATGCTGGGCCGCCGCCTGTTCGACAAGCGTGTGGCCACGACCGGCCTCATTGTTTATTACCTGAGCGACTGGGTCTGGCGCGAGAGCTGTTCGGGCCTTCCGCTTGCGATGACCGCATTTCTCGCCACGCTCGCGGTGTATCTCGCGGTGCGCTCGGCCCAGGCCCGCGAACAGGCCTCCCGGCGTGCGCACCAGTGGATGGTTCCGCTGATATTTTCGGCCGTTTTCTGCGCCGCTGCTTTTCTGACCCGCTACGGCGCGGTGGCGATGGTCCCGGTGATTGGCCTGTATGTGTATCTGACTTTCGGCCGAAAGTCATGGGCATGGATGCTGGTGTTTCTGCTGGTTTTCACCGTTTGCATTTCGCCGTGGCTTGCGCGCAACTTCAAGGTCAGCGGAAAGATTCTTGGCCTTGCGCCGCAGACCGCCCTCGTCGGGAGCCCGGCCTTTCCCGGCGACAGTTTTTTCCGCACGCTGAACCCGGATATATCCTATGAGCGGGTTCAGCCGGCGCTGAAGAACCAGTGGATGAAGCGCATGGGCGAGGCTTTCAGCGAAAACCTGAAACTGCAGCGGGCCGGCCTGCTCGGATGCTTTTTCCTGGTGACTTTTTTCTACGCGTTCGTCCGTCCGCACGTGCAGCGCCTCCGCTGGTGCATCCTGCTGGGGCTGCTGGCGCTGATGGTCATCGCCGGATTCTTCGGCGAGAGCACGGCCCGGCTCGGCCTGATGTTCTGGCCGCTGATTCTGCTTTACGGGCTTGCCTTCTTTTTTATTCTGCTGGACCGCTTTGAATTCACGCTGCACATCCTGAATAAAGGAATCACCATGCTGGTGGTGGCGCTCTGCGCGCTTCCGATGCTGTTCGCGCTGCTGCCGCCCCGGCCGGGCATTCCGTACCCGCCGTATTTCCAGCCCTACATCGTTCATGTCAGCGGCATCCTGAAACCCGGCGAACTCATGTGCACCGACATGCCGTGGGCCACGGCCTGGTACGGCCAGCGCATCTCGATCCAGCTCCCGCAGACACTGGAAGAGTTCTATCAGATCAACGACCTGTACCAGAAAATCAACGGCCTGTATTTGACCACGATCACCCGCGACAAACCGTATATCCGCGGACTGGTTTCCGGCCCCGACAAAACCTGGTTCCCGATCCTTGAACGGCGCATCCCGGCCGACTTCCCCCTGACGGACGGTTTCCCGATCGCCGACATGGACCAGATTTTCCTGACTGATCGCGAACGATTGGTGAAATAGATACGGAGGAGGCGCTACGATGGCACTGTTCAGCAAAGGCGGATACCGGCAGCCGGAACGGCATCGCCGTCAGTCCGCCCGCCATCAGCTCAAAAAAACCCGTCAGGCCCTGTGGCTGCTCGTCTGGCTGGGGCTTGGGTTTGCCGTCATTTTCGCCATGACGGCGCCTTTCATGAACCCCAATCATATGCGCTGGCTGCGCTTCGCGCTGTATTATGCCGGCGGCAGCGGAGTGACAGCGCTCACATGCGGCTTGCTGAAGCTGATAGAGGTGAAAGTCTACGCCCACGGGAAAGGGGATGATGCGCCATGAGAACCCTGCTCATAAAGCAAACCGGAAAACGGGGCATGGTGCTCGTTCTTGTCCTGGTGCTGCTGGGCGTGATCACAATGCTGGTGGTGCAGGCGCAGGTGGGCGCGATTCTTAATTTGCGCCTGAGGGATTCCGAAATGCAGCAGGCCCGCCTGCGCGAGGTGCTGACCACGACCGTCCTGGAGGCGCTGCAGAAGCTGGCCGATGACGATATGCTCTCAGTGGATCATCTTTCCGAGCCGTGGGCCCAGCCGCTTGAAATTGAATATCCGTCCGGGATTTCGGTCTGGGCCTCCATCACCGATGCGCAGGCTTCGTTCGACCTCAACAACCTGCACTGCGAGATTCCTCCGAAAACCGCGCAGACGCCCGCCGAGGCGCTGATGAATATCATGACCCTGTGCGGCGATTTCTCGCCGGTGGAGCGCACCGACGCGCTGCGGGACTGGATTGACCCGGACTCCGACGGCTTTTACGAAACGGATTTTTACTCGCGCAGGGAACCGCCTTATGCGGCCGCGAATTCATGGCTGAACGGCTGGCACGAAATCGGTTTTATCGAGGGTCTGTCCCATGATTATTTCCTTTCGCCCGGCCAGCCGTCGGAGTCCTCCGCTTCGGCCGGCCTGCCCGACTGCCTTTCCGTGATTCCCGGCCACCGGACCTCTCCGGTGCCGGTCAACGTCAACACCGCCCCCCGCGAAGTGCTCACCGGCATCGCGGGCCTCGGGCAGGAGGAGTGGGCCCGGCAGATCCTGGTGATGCGCAAGGCCTCGCCGGTCATCAGCATTGAGCCTTTGCTGGAAGCCGCCGGTGGAGACCCGGAACTGCTGCGGCCGATGCTGGACGTGAAAAGTTCGGTATTCTGTGTCAAGGCCAGCGCCTTTTATGATAATCATACGGCGGATTTGTGGGCGCTGGTCAGGCGGGACGACAACGGCGAGGTGTCCATTGTCCGCTGGGTGATGTGATTAAATGAAGAAACTTCGGAGCAGAACTGGTTACGGTGTGGATCTGGCCGGCGGCCGCGCGGTCGTGGTCCGGTCTGCCGCCAACCGCCGCTTCGAGACGGTTTATGACGGCCCGTCCGGCGGCATGCCCGCCGCGGTTTCCGCGCTGAGCTCCGGGGTGTCCAGCGGCCGGGCGCTTGCCGCCGGATGCCAGCCCGTGGCCGCCAGTCTCGCGCGCATGGTGCAGGCGCCTTTCGCTTCCGTGAAGAAGGCGGTGAAGGTTCTGCCATCCCTGCTGGACATCCAGCTTCCGTTCCCGCTTGAAAACTGCACGTACCGCTTCCTGGATGTCCGCCGGACAGGCGATCACGTGCGGGCGCTCGCGCTGGCCGCGCAAACGGATGCCGTTCGTCAGCGGCTCCAGCAGCACGAGGATGCCGGTGTTGTGCTGACATCCCTCGATCACGAGGGGCTTGCGCTCTGGACGGAAAGCATCGAGGACTATCCCATTGAACCCGACGCCGTGCGCGTGGTGGCCTGCATCGGATATGAAAACACTGTGCTGGTGATCGGCCGGGGCCTTGTGTTTGAATCGGCGCACCATTGCCCGGTTGGTTTTGAACGCCTGCAGGGCGGCGGTGAAACGGCCGCGGACGATCTGGTCCGCCGCGTGCGCAATATTCTCCAGGCCGGGCAGATCATGAAGTCCGGACAGAAAATCCAATGGGCATGGACCGGGCCCGGCGCGGCAGATGAATCGCTGCGAACGCGTCTGGAATCCAGTCTGGATCTCGCCCCTGAAATGATTCGTCTGGTTCATCGCGAGCCCGCCACCATGCTCGCTCGCGCGCTCAGCCGCCGCGTCCTTTTGACGGACCGCTATGCCGTGGATTTCATCGAGGGCGACCGCGCCAACCCGATGCTTGAAAATTTGCGCCTGCGCCGCCTGTGCGGCGCGGCGGTTTTCTATTTTGTGCTGGGGCTGCTTCTGATTGGCCTCAACGCCGGCTGGAATTTCTGGCTGTCTGCAAAGGAATCGGATATCGCGGCCCGGATCCAAAATGCGGCCGAGGATCTGGCGCCGGGCACGCGAATATATTCCGGGCAGGAGATTTTGCTGGTCGCCCGGGCCCGCGAAGCCAATGCGCCGAACGTGAAGCCGTTCACCGACGCCTTTGCGCCGTCGCCCGCCATGCTCCTGCGCGATCTGCTGGATGCCGCCGTTGCGGCGAACATCACCTTCTCAAAACTGTCGCTCCGGCCGGATGCCGCCGCGGTTTCGGGCGCTTCGCTGGCGTGGGCCGACTGCGAAAAGCTTGTGCCGGTATTTGCAAAATACGGTTTCACGGTTTCGGAGCCTCAGCGCGAGGACGCAGGCGCGGATGAGCGCGTCCATTTCAACCTGTCGGCAGGAATTGCAAATGTCGAAAAATAAATTCAGAACTGCAGGTCTTTGGCTGGCGGCCGCCGTGCTGGCGGCGGGCCTGCTGTACTCTGCGCACAGCTTTCAAACAGCCCCGCGCCGGATCAAAAGCATTTCAAGGAAACAGAATGATTTGAAAGAGTTGTTCGCCCTGCAGGAGGTTGCCCTGGTTGAGATGGCCGCCGTCCGGAAATATGAAGAGATGGCGTCGGGGCGTCCCTGTTCACTGAAGGATCTGGCGGGAAGCCACCGCGCGGATATCCGCCAGCGCGAAAACCTTTCGCTGGCCGGCGGATGGATCCTGCACCGCACGGAAGTGGTCTTCAGCGAAATTCCCTTTGAGGCCGCCGGCCGCTTTGTGAAGTCGGCCGGCGAATGCCGTCCGCCGTGGCGCGTGACGGAGTGCCTGTTTGCCGCCTCCCAGCGCGCGGAGCAGGCCGGCACGGTCACGCTGATCCTCGAGGCGCTTGAAAAAACGGGTGGTGGAAAGTGAACCCGCTGGCTGATCTTTGGAACCGCCGCGAAATGCTCACGAACCTCATCGGGCGCGAGCTCAAGAGCCGCTACAAGGATTCTGCCCTGGGCTTTCTGTGGAGCATACTCACGCCGCTTTTCATGGCCTGCATTTATGTCTTCTTCCTGCGCCTGCTGGCCCGCGGTGTACCGATGGAAACCATCATCATCGGTGTTTTCGCGTGGCAGTTCACTTCGCTTTCCGTGAACAGCGGCCTGTCCGCCATCACCGGCAACGCCAATCTCGTGAAAAAAGTATTCTTCCCGAGGATCATCCTGCCGACCGCGGCCACGCTGGCGAACCTGGTGAATTATGTGCTGTCGCTCATCGTCCAGCTCGCTCTGGTAGCGGTGCTGCTGGGCCTGCGGGAGCAGACCATGAGCCTGTGGGTGCTGGCCATGCCGGCGCTGATCCTGTATCACACGCTCTTCAATCTTTCGCTGGCGTATTTGCTTTCGGCCATCAATGTTTATTTCCGCGACGCGCAGCACCTCGTGGGCGTCCTGCTGAGCGCGTGGTTTTTCGCCACGCCCGCGATGTATGACCTTTCCTTCGTGCAGGCCTTCGCCGAAAAGCACCCGTGGGTGCTGGACTTCTACATGCTCAACCCCATGGCCGTGATCATCACCGGCTACCGCGCGCTGACTCTCCCCGGAGTGGACTTCCCGTGGTCGGCCTGCGCCCTGGCGGGCGGCCTGATTCCGGTGGGGATGCTGGCGGTTTCGTATTTTGTATTTCAGCGGATGCAGCGCAACTTTGCGGATATGCTATGAACGCGATTGAAGCCCGAAATCTTGGCAAATGCTACCGCGTGCGCGGCATGGGGCCTCCGACCCTTGCCGGCGCCGTGAAGGGGCTTTTCTGCCGCCAGAAAAAAGAAGATTTCTGGGCGCTCAAGGGCATGGATTTCGATGTGCAGCCGGGGAAAACCGTCGGTGTGATCGGCCCCAACGGATCGGGCAAAAGCTCGCTGCTGGGGCTGGTGACCGGAACCATCTTCCCGACCACCGGCCATGTGAAGACCACAGGGCGCATCGCGTCGCTTCTGGAACTGGGCGCGGGTTTCCATCCTGATTTGACCGGCCGCGAGAACGTCTATCTGAACGCCGCCATCCTCGGCATGAAGCGCGAGGACATCCGCAAGCGGATGGATCACATCATCGAATTCTCCGGGCTGAAGGATTTCATGGACCAGCCCGTGAAGCACTACTCCAGCGGCATGTACGTCCGCCTCGGCTTTGCGGTCGCCATCGAAATGGATCCCGACATCCTCCTCATTGACGAAGTGCTGGCCGTCGGCGACCTCGCGTTTCAGCTCAAATGCCTCGACCGCATCCGCGACTTCCAGCGTCGCGGAAAAACGCTTCTGTTCGTTTCGCACGCGCTGCAGACCGTCGAGGATTTCTGCGACGAAGTGTTTCTGATCCATCACGGCAAACTCGTCGCCCGCGGCGATCCGTCCGACACCATTTTGCAGTACATCCGCACCTACATGGGCGAGGGCGGCTATCTCTACACGCAGGAATTCGGAACCCGCGAAGTGGAAATCACCGATGTGAAACTTCGCGACGGAAACGGAAACGAGGCCGGCACCTTCGTGAGCGGCAGGCCGTTTTATGCGGACATCAGCTACGATGCACACCAGCGCGTTGAAAAACCTGTCTTTGGATTCTCGCTCAAGACAGGCAACGGCTTCTATGTGTACGGGAGCAACACGCAGATCGAAAAATGCGGGCCGGACTTCATCGAAGGGAAGGGGACCATACGGCTTGCGCTGGATCCGCTAGCGCTGATGCAGGGCAACTTCTTCCTCTCGCTTTCGATTCACTCCTGGGATCACGCGACCCAGTTTCATCGGCGCGAAGACTGGTATCCCTTTGCCGTCAAAAACCAGTCCGCGGATCTGGGCATCTTCCGCCTCACCTCCCGCTGGTCAAAAAAAGGCTGAAAAACGTTAAAAAACGGCCAAAAACGGCCAAAAAACGATAAAAATGGCCAAAAATGCCTTGAAAATGGCTAAAAATGATGAAAAACGGCATTTTGAGCGAAACATGAGCAAAAGGAAGATAACGCTGATTGTCAATGAAGGTGAAAATCAATAAGTGAAAAAAATGGGTCATATTTTCCACTTTTGGGCTTTAATATGACAACAAATGGAAAATATTCCATGCAATAACCGCAATATGTGGAAACTTCCCACTTATTACATTGTTCGATGTAAGGAGAAGAACATGAACACTAACGACGTGAAGCCGAATTGGTTTGTTCGCATTGGCATAATTCTAGTTGTTCTTTTTTTGGCCACACTGGTTGCGGCGAGTTTTGTACTGACCCCACCACCGTACCGGATATCAGCCGGAATAGTCACGATCTTGGCGATGATAATCGTTCTTGTTTTGTCGGAGGCTTTTCACAATTTCAGTGTAGGCAAGATTCTTACGCTCTCCCGCGAGGTTGCAAAGACAACCGGTGAGAAGGAGGACATCAAAAAGGAAAATGCCGAACTCCGGCAATCACTTGTCCATGTCGCCACGCACATACAATCACAGGTCAACACAACAATTCAAACACAGGGCGCTGACCTGCTCCGCCTGCTGGGCGTCGTGAAGGCAGACAAAAAAGAAGATGAGCAAGAAGACAAAGAAGAAACAGTTGCACAAGTTACACCAAGACGCTCCTCGACTTTGCCAACGTACAGACTCTTCCCTTACGTCGAGAATCTCGTGCTGAAGAAGTACGCAGACAAATACAGTCTCCCACTACCAGACATCATCCGCGATATTCGATTTACAGAAGCATTCGAGTGCATAGACCCCATCTGCAATAGACCCGTAACATTCGATGGCTATCTAAAATCGCCACAGAAAGAATACTTTCTGGAGATTAAGAGTTACCCACGAATGATGGGGTCCATGCTCTGGGATCGACTGTACGTCATGCTGTCCAAAGTCCTCCTCTACCGACAGGCAAAGAAGATCAATGCTGAACTGATACTGATCTTCGCCAAATTGCCAGAGAAGCCTGATGAGCGGCCCGGCTATCCTGTGGAAAGATTCATTGAAGTATACCAACCGGCCATCGCTAGTGGGCTACTTCGAGTTGAAACGATTGATGTCTCTGAAGACGAATTCAAGCAGATCGAGAACGAAGCGCAGAAGGAAAGAGAAGAATGATCATCGAACCAGCGCTTTCAGGCTATCGGCAACCCGGGGCCGCCTCAGTCTGAAGCGTGACGTTGTGCATAATAGGAGCATCGCATGAGAGCACTTACAGGCATCGTCCTAATGTCAACTTTGACACTCGCCTGTCAAGGGCAGGGTCTTTTCGAGCGGTTCAAGAACAGGCCGGAGGCTACGACCGCGCTCGTGCTGGGCTACCGAGGCCAGTTTGAGTTCCGCGGCTTTGGCAGCGGAGCCCTCTACTTCGTGCCGTTGGACACAAACGCTCAGAACCGACTCGTTGCCGTTGTCACCGCCAAGCACAATCTGGCTGACAAGGAGACGGGTGTCCCCTTCGATGGACTACTCATCAAAGTGAATGCAGCCCGCGGGAGAAAGCCCCTTTATGTCAAATTGCCCCTGAAACATGATGAGCCCCGCAACTATTGGATATCACCCAGCGGATTCGATTTCGCTGTTATTCCACTTCCTCCTCAACTGGTTTCAGGCGCGGATGTGGTCTCCTTCAGCGAAGACCAGATCGTTACTCCAGAAAATTCAGATGATCTCCAAATCACTCCTGGGCTTATTGTACAGGCGCTATGCATGCAGCCCGAGTACATGGACGCTCTGGATTTCTTAATGCCAGAGACACTGCCCGCGCTACGCATCGGCCACCTATCACGTCTCGGATTCTACCGAACACCAGATGGTGCGAGGTTAGTGCGCCCACACGTTATCGATATGCACAGTTCACCGGGAAATTCGGGTGCGACCGTTCTCGTGCTTGTTCCAAAGCCCGACCAGTCACTGACACAGCCGATGTTCTTAGGAATCGTACAGGGATTCCCCGAGGAGACCGGCTCGTATATCCCCTACAAAGCACCACTAACAAACTTGACTTCAGAATCCACCAGCATGCTTCTCGTCAGCGCTGAACGAGCAGAGACAAACCAAGTCGCACTCACTTTTAAGACAGTTGCGAACCCGGACCTGACCACTGTAATCCCTGTACACGAACTCGTTGGCATTCGCGCGTCGCCGGCATTCGCCTCTGCGGCGTTCATCATGTCAACAAATCAGAAACTCTACGAAACCCTCGATGCTCTGCCTGTACCAAATAAAGAGGATGCACAACCAGCGCATTGAGGCTATCGGCAACCCGCGGTTGTCTCAGCCTCATGCATGACGTTCGACTTGATAGATGAAGAAATCCATAACCATAATTGCCCTGCTCGCATGGCCCCTATACCTGAATGATTTCTATCTTGCGATTCTGGGCAATTCGAATATTGGACTTCTTTGGATACTTGATCTGATCTTCTATTGTGTCATTCCGTCACTCACCCTGTTGATCTTGTATCAAAAGAAAGTGTTTTCTCTTTCCGACATAGGATTGGCAGAGTACCCACGATGGAAACAGCTGTGGACTGCATTTGGACTGTGCGTTGTATTTATTGTCCTTATGGAATGGAACCTAAGACCATGGTTGCGTCACATCTTCCCGTGGCAGCTCTTCACGGGTTATCCGTTTCCGAAGGAGCAACCATTACGTGGGGTTGCGATGATATATGCCGTGACCTGCCCCCATCTACTATGACAGTTGCAATGAGACATTCTCCACTACGATTCCGTCTTCAGCCGCCGCACCGCGAGAATGGGTCTCATAACTCGTCGGAGCGGAAGGCGGCTGCTCCTCTGCC
>JBFXGK010000004.1:0-132159 GCA_050178035.1 Kiritimatiellia bacterium | reverse complement strand
GGCAAACCCAGTAACTGCTTGTAGTGTTCTTCAGTGAATTCCATGGCCATTGCCCCTTCTTTTTTACCCCCAGTCTATCTCGCGTTTGGGCCAATATTTCCACGAAAATCGTACAAGAACCTAAAAATTGCTAAAAATTGCTAAAAATTGCTAAAAAATAGCTTTTTATGCCAAAAATCGTCAAATATAGCCATTTATCGCATATTTTCAGCTTTTAGGCGATCGCCCGCACACGACACATTGAATCTAAAATATTCTGCAAAAAATCTTTGATTCACCTTCCCTGGAGCGTATTCTAGCCTGTTAATCAAGTTTGAAGGAGTTCGCATGAAGAAGATGTTTTTTGCGCGGTATTGGATGCTCCCGCTGGCGGTTTTCGCTTTCACGATAAACGCCTCCGCGGACGAATTCTCAGTCAATTTCACATTCACCGCGGATGATGTTTCCCTGGCGTCTGCGGGCGAGTACACCGTGATTGATTTGGCGGCCGGTTCGCGCGTGATGGATGAGGCCGGCGCGCCTTCGATTCCCGCGAAGTTTGTGAACATCCTTCTGCCGTCCGGTGCGCAGAATGTGCAGATCAGTGCGAGCGGCGACTGGTCGCTGCTTGCCGACGGCATCACTCCCTATCCCGCGCAGCCGCGCAGCCCGAAGAGCCTTCCGCGTCCGGCGTTTGTGCCCGCCAATGACCGTTATGCAAGCGCAGAAGCCTGGCCGGCGGCCGTGGCGGCTTATCAGGGTGACCACGATATGCAGGGCTACCGTTTTGTCTCAGTGCGGTTGAATCCTCTGGCCTACGTGGGCGCGGAGAAGAAGCTGTACCTGCGCGAGAACATGACGGTTACGGTAACCTTTGATGCGGCAGTGGCCACAAAAACAATTTCGTCCAAGCAGGCAAGCCTCTTCGGCCCCCTGGTGGACAGCCTGGTGGTGAACCCTGCTGCCGCGACGGAATTCGCGCCGGCGGTGCGTACGGTGGAGCCGAAGGCGGCCCTGGATTATCTGATCATCACTTCCGCTGCCCTGAGCAACGCATTCCAGCAGGTGGCTGACTACCGGTCGTCGTCGGCGGGTGGCGGCTACACGACGCGGGTGATGACGACCAATGTAATCGGCAGCACTTATTCGGGAACAGACATGCAGGCGAAGATCCGCGTGTGCATCAGCAACTGCGTGGCGGCCCTGGGCACCACGATGGTGCTTCTGGGCGGCGACGACACGGTGGTGCCGGACCGCAACTGCTATGTTTCCGCCGCGGGTTCCACGGAAACCGAAATGCCCACCGATCTTTATTATTCGGGTCTGGCCGGAACCTGGAATGCGGACGGGGATGCAAACTATGGCGAAACCAGCGACAGCGTGGATCTGGCGTGGGATGTGGTCGTGGCGCGCCTCCCGATGCGCACGGCGATACAGGTTACGAACTACCTGAACAAAGTGATGACTTATGAATCGGGCAGCCCCGTGACCAACAAGATCATCCTCGGCGGCCCGTATGCGTGGGACACTTATACGGGCACTGACCGGCCGAGCGATGATGTGACGATTGACGGGCACGCGGACTTTCGTTCCACCAGCCCGGCGCACACCTCTGTAAGCGATTCGGAGGCTTGGCTGCGGCGTTTGTATCGCGACGGAATCCGCTCCTACTGGCCGGCCCAGGTCAATATCATCTGCGATACGCTGACCTCATGGGATGGCTCGACCTGCGGCGATTATTCCCAAAGCTCGGCAAACACAGCAACCGCTTTCAACAAGAACTTCACTCATCTGATGTTCTCAGGCCATGGCGCCCCGCAGGAATGGGGGCTGGAATCCGGATCGTTTGACACCGCCGACGCCACCGCGCAGACAGGAATGACGGCGTTTGTTTATACGGATGCGTGCCTGACGGGGCATTTCGACAAGAACAGCAACACCATTGACGGATACGGTTACACGACGGAACCGTGCCTGGCCGAGGCTTTCCTCCGCAATGTGCGTCCGCTGGGCGGCGCGCTGGCCTACATGGGTTGCGCGCGCTATGGATGGGGCGAACCTGACGCCGCTCCGGCCAGCAACACAGCCAATGGCGGTCCGTCCACCGTGTATGCCTACAAGTTTTACAAGCGGATGTATGAGACGACCAACCGGACGCTGGGCGTGGCTTTTGCCATGCACAAGGCTGACATGGCCGGCCTGTCGGGCACTGACGACTGCGAGCGGTGGATCCAGTTCGGCGTGAACCTGCTGGGTGATCCTGCCTTGAAAATGCCGAAGGGCGTTGTTACTCCGACCGCGCCTTCGTTTGGCGCCAATCCGGGTCCTCTCACCGCGACAACAGGCGTGGCGAGGACGTTCACCGTCAGTGCAAGCGGATATCCCGCCCCGGTTCTTTCTCTGCAGAGCACGACGGCTTCGACGGGCTACACCTTCACGGCTTCATCCGGCCTGCTGAGCTATACAGCCCCGACCAACGATGTCGGGTCCAGATCTTTCATCTTCAAGGCCACGAACACCATGGGCACGGCGATGCAGACCGTGAGCGTGACGGTCGTCCTGGCCCCGCCGCAGGCCCCGGCGTCCATCTGGCCGAGTGATGTCAATACCACGACCTTCAACGCAAACTGGAGTTCGGTGCTGACCGCGACCGGGTATCAGCTTGACGTGGCCACAAATGCCTCGTTCTCCGGCGGTGGCGGCGGCGCAGGCGGAACCAATTGTTATCATAACGGAACCCTTGGTGAAGGCACTGGCGGAACCTGGACGGAAACCGGCCTGACACAGGGTTCCGGTTATCTGGTTTCATTGTCCGGAGATGTCCTCATCACTCCGGCGATGGACTTCACCGTCAGTTCGTCGGAAACGTTGAATTTCAAAGCGCGGACCTATGGCGGTGTTGTTGAGGCCAATAACACCATCACGGTTTCTGTTTCCACAAACAATGGAAGCAGCTGGACAGTGGCGGGAACGAGAATTCCGCTCAATACAACCCTGACGGCGATGACGCCGTTTGACTTGAGCGGCTATAACGGAAGCCAGGTGATGGTGAAACTCGAGAACCTGGGCGCCACAGCTTCAGTAGGGGCGGGCATTGACGATGTGCTGATTACCAATTCTGCCGGAGCCTCTGTGGCATCTTATATTCCGGGTTATTCAAACCGGACGGTGTCCGGCACAAGCCAGGCGGTGACGGGGCTGGTGGCGGGATCGACGTATTACTTCCGGGCGCGAGCGGTGAACGGCGCCGGCACAAGCGCCAATTCGGCCGTCACAAACGTGACGACGCTGGCAGCCCTGACCGCTCCGGTCTTCGGCGCGAATCCGGGCCCGGTTGCCACAACGGCGGGCGTTGCGAAGGCGTTCACGGTGAGCGCATCGGGAAGCCCCGCGCCGGGGCTGGCGCTGCAGGGCACAACGGCTTCTTCGGGTTACACCTTCACGGCTGGAACCGGGCAGTTGAGCTACACGCCCCCGCAGGCGGATGCAGGCACGCGGACATTCACTTTCCTGGCTACCAACAGCCAGGGATCGGCTTCCCAGACCGTGACAGTGCTTGTGACAGCCGCAACGACGCCGAATTTCACCAGCGGATCGTCGTACAGTACAACCACGGGCGTTCAGGTGGCCTTCACGGTGACGGCTTCGGGCGTTCCTGCACCGGTTCTGGCCCTGACCGGCGAAACGGTGTCCGGCGAGTACAGCTTCACTCCGGCCACGGGCGCATTCACCTACACGCCGGTTTCAGACGACATCGGAACGCAGACTTTCACTTTCACTGCCAGCAATGCCGCCGGTGTGAAGACCCAGGCGGTCAGCGTGGTTGTGAGCGACCTGCCCGGGACCGTGCCGGTGTTTGGCGCGAATCCGGGTCCGGTCAGCGCGACGACGGGCGTAATGGTGGCCTTCACTGTGCTGACTTCGGGTGGCTATCCGACGCCGGGCCTGGTTCTGCAGGGCACGACGGCATCTGCGGACACGTACCTGTTTGAGACTGCGACGGGGTATTGCGTTTACGAGCCGCCGGAGGCGGACGTGGGAACAAAGACCTTCACCTTTATTGCGACCAACAGCGCCGGCACGGCGACTCAGGTTGTGAGTGTGGTGGTGTCGGCGGGAATTCCCGGTGTGCCGGCTTCGATCTGGGCTAGCGCGACAAATGCCGGCAGCTTCACCGCAGCCTGGAGCGCTGTGCCGAATGCGACAACCTATTACATCGATGCGAGCACAAATGGCGCTTTCTCGGGCGGCGGTGTGAGCGCCCAGTCGGTGCTGTCCAGCAATGCGGCCAACAGCGCGACGCCTCCGTCGGACTGGACTTACAACATCTCCGCTTCGAGTGTCAGTTATCTGATCTTGGGATATTCAAGCAATTATGTGGTGTCGGAAGCCTTCTCCACCGTTGGTTTCACAAACCTGACCGTGGACTTCCTGGCGCGCACCTATGGCGGAACGGCGGCAGGGACCACCAACATAACCGTCTCGATCTCGGGTGATAACGGTGACTCCTGGACCGTAATGGGAGTGGTGGCGCCGGCGATCAACAGCATGGTCGCCATGCCGACTTTGACCACCACGGCCAATCTCGGCAACAGCCAGACCCGCATTCGCTGGCAGGCACTGGGCGCGTCCGCCAACAAGGGGGTGGGAATCCAGACCCTTGTAATGAAGGGCTGGAGCGCCGGTGGATCGCCCTCTTACGTTGCCGGCTACTCCAACCGGACGGTGGGCGCGTCCACGAGCCAGGCTGTGACGGGGCTGGTGTCAGACGCGACCTATTACTTCCGTGTCCGTGCCGGGAACGCCAGCGGAATCGGAGCAAACTCGTCGGTGGCGAACGTGACGACCCTGACTGGCGGGGAGCCTGATCCCGATGCGGATGATGACGGCATTCCGGATGACTATGAAAATCAGTACTCGGGCACTTCAACCGGTCTGGTGTGGAACGCGGATGATGACGGGGATACAGTCATTAATATTGATGAATATGTTGCGGATACGAATCCGACAAATGTGAACTCGGTCTTCCTGGGAGTCGGGAGCGCAGTCTCGGCGAATCAGTCGCTGACGTTCCCGGGATCCACGAACCGGAGGTATTCGCTGTACTATAAATCGGAAATCACCGATGCGTCCTGGACGCCGCTGCTGTCGAACGTTCAAGGCACGAACTCCAGCATGACGCTGACGGACACAAACGTTCGCACCCGCGTCTATTATCGCATCGAGGCGGATCTGCTTCCGTAGCATGACTCAGGAAGAGACGAATGTGGATAGAACGGAGGGCCCGGACGGGCCTTCCGTTTCTTCCGGTGATTCGGGAAAACCGCCTTCTGCCCGCCGTTTCGAACGGGCCTTTGGGCCCGTGATGGCAGGAGTTATTCTCGATTGCGTGGATTTCGCGACGATTGGGCCGCCGGCATTCATCATTGGGGGGCTTGTGGGTCTCTGGATATTCTCCATCTACCGCTTTCCGTGGCAGCACCGCATCATCGGCGCGCTGCTGTCGGGGGCCTATTGCATGATGCCGTTCACCCGGTTTCTCCCGCTGGCCACACTGGTCGGGGCATGGGTCCGTTTTCGCGAATCAAAATAAGTCGTATGAACGAATTTTCAGATTTCGGCTCATGCAGCTATTGGTTTTGAGTTCGCAGTCAGGGCGCGCACTTCGTGCGCGCCGCGGCGGTCACGGAGTGACCGCCCTACCGATGATGCCACTTCCAAGCGTCCGAACTTGTGATTTCAGAATTCGCCCTGCGGTTGACGGGAGACCGATTGTGGCGTAGTCTTTTAGTCCACCGAAGGAATACCTATGAAACTGATGAAATGTTTGACTGTTTGCATTGCGCTGGCCGGTTTTGCCGGGTCGGCATTCGCCTGGGCCCCGGAAGGACACGAAATCGTCGGGCGTATAGCGGAATATTATCTGACTCCCGCGACGAGGGAAAAAGTTGAGGAAATATTGGGCGGCCGCAAACTGTATGCGAATGAGATCGCGAGCTGGCCCGACGCCATTCGAGGCACCAAGGAATACGAAGCCATATATCCCAATAACGGTCGCTGGCATTATGTGGACTACAATGCATCCAAGCGCTACAACGATGACTTCAAGCTGGAGCCGCCCGAAGACGGCCACAGCATTGTGACCCAGCTTGGCCGATGGAAAGATGTGCTGGCGGATGGCCGCAACTCAAATGCCAAACGCCTTGATGCCTTGCGGTTCGTGGTGCATTTCGCGGGCGATATACACCAGCCGATGCATTGCGCCTACCGCTACGGCGATATGGGCGGCAACATGATCCCGGTTAATTCGTTCAAGGGGAATCATTACTCCTTCGGCCCGGAGACTCCAATGGATTATGCCCCCAGCCTGCACAGCATCTGGGATGATGCCATGGTGCAGGAGGCCATGGGCGGACTCACACCCTTTGTGTTTGCCAAGCAGCTCAGGAAAGAGATCACCCCTGAAAATCTGAGGCGCTGGCGGCGCGAGGATATTCCGGCCTGGGCCGTGGACAGCTACTGGCGCGCGCGCAAGCAGGCTTACCGCTGGACCAACGGGCAGAACCTTCCGTTCAAATGGTCGCAGCCGGGAATGGACCTGACAGGAGAAAATTACATTGATGCCCGGCTGCCGGTGGTGCGGGAACAGCTGCAGAAAGCAGGCGTCCGCCTCGCGCATCTGCTGAACGAGGCGCTTGACCCGGATTACGCATTGCCTGAATCCGCCCCTGCGAAATAAAGCGGATTCAGTTCCGGCTTGCGGCAGGCGCGGCAAGCCTGTATCTTGTCCTCCTTAAGGTTCACAAGGAGGATGTGTATGAGCGATATTCAAGACATCGAGTCCCGCCGGATAAGGCCCGCACCGCAGAAACCCCGTTTGCCCGATCTGTCGGCTGTTTCGTGGATTCCGGTTGTCATCGCGGCCGTGCTGATTATTCTGCCGCTTTTCATCTGGTTCGGTTGCCGCATTGAGCCGCGCTCGGGCGAGATCGCGGTATTGATCCGGAAAACCGGGAAGAACCTGCCTTCGGGGCAGATTCTCGCCATGAACCCGAAGGAGAAGGGCATCCAGCTTGAGGTTCTGCCGGAAGGCCGCTATTTTAAAAATCCCTTCACCTGGGGCTGGAAGATGCACAGCATCCTGGACATTCCGGCCGGCAAGCTGGGCGTGAAAACCCGGCTGTACGGCGAAGCGCTCCCGGTCGGCAAAATCATTGCGCCCGACGGCTTCAAGGGAGTCGTCAGCGATGTGCTCCGGCCCGGCAAATACCGCATCAATCCGTATGCCTACACCGTTGAACTGGCAGATGCCATCACGATCCGTCCGGGACATGTGGGGGTGGTGACCTCGCTGATCGGGGACGATGTTCTCGACAGTGAACTGCCGGAAGATGTCCGCAACACATTCCTTGTGAAGGAGGGGCTCAAGGGGGTGCTCCCCGAAGTGCTGGATCCGGGCAGTTACTATGTCAATCCGTACGTGGTCAGCATTGTCGAGGTCAACCTGCAAAGCCAGCGCTTCGAAATGAGCGGGGCCGATGTGATCACGTTCCTGACCTTTGACGGTTTCACGGTCACGGTGGAGGGTACCATTGAATATGTTCTCGAACGCGACAAGGCGGCGCTGCTGACCCACCGCGTGGGCGACATGGAGGACATCATCAAGAAGGTCATCCTGCCCCGCGCGCGCGGATTCAGCCGCATCGAGGGCAGCAAACATCCCGCGATCAATTTCATCGTTGGTGAAACCCGCCAGAAATTCCAGAACGACCTGGAAACCCACCTGCGCGAGAAATGCTCCGACTGGGGTGTCAGCATCAATTCTGTCCTGATCCGCCGGATCATCGTTCCGGATGAGATTGCCAGCATCATCCGTGATCGTGAAATCGCCGTGCAGAACGCCCTCAAGTTCGATCAGCAGATTGAACAGGCCAAATCGCAGGCTGAACTGGTGAAGCAGGAGATGCTGGCCGTCCAGAACAAGGAGAAGGTGGAGGCAGATACCGCCCGCATCAGCGCGCTGATCAATGCGCGCCAGGATCAGCAGGTGCGCATCATTGCCGCGCAGCAGGAACTGGATGTGGCGGCATTGGACAATGACGCCGCCGCCTTCCGCGCCGAGGCCATTCTTTCCCGCGCGGCCGGCGACAAGGATGCCATTGAAGCGAAGAATCTGGCCGAGGCGGCAGTCATGGCTTCCCAGGTGAGCGCATTCGGCAACGGCATGAATCTTGCCCGCTACCGTTTTTATGAAAAGATCGCGCCGCAGATCGGTTCGATTCTCAGCAGCGACCAGCAGCAGGGACTGGGCACCGTCTTCGGCCCGCTGCTTCCGGAAGGGAAAGGAGGCGCCCAATGAAAGATATGATCAAATCCGTTGTCAGCCTGATTCTTGTTGTTGCGTTGGCCTGGGGCGTGTGGATGTGGGTTTTCTGCCGCTTCTATGTTGAGCCGGACCATATGGCGATCATCACGGCAAAGGTCGGAAAGGAACTCCCGCCGGGCCAGATTCTCGCGGGGGAAAAACAGAAGGGCGTGCGCGAAGAGGTGCTGGGAGAAGGCCGCCATTTCCTGAATCCGATTCTGTTCGAACATGAGATCCAGTCTGTGATCAAAATCCCGCCGGGGCAGGTCGGTCTGGTTACATCCAAGATCGGCGAAGAGCTTCCGCATGGCGAATTCATCGCCAGCCGCAATCAGAAGGGCATCTGGCGGGGCGTACTGGGCCCCGGGAAGTACCGGCTTAACACGTACGGCTACCAGATTGATATCCTGGATGCCATCAGCATTCCGATCGGTTATGCGGGCGTTGTCACGTCGCTCTCGGGCGAGCAGGCTCCGGAAGGCAAATTCGCCAAGCTCAATCAGAAGGGCGTGCGCGAGGATATCCTGCAGCCGGGCCTCTACTATGTGAACCCGAAGGAATACAAGGTGGACGTGCTGGAAATCGGCGTGAACCAGGTTTCGCTGGTCGGCAAACTGGGCGGCGAAGTGATCACCAAGAACAGGATCGAGATGCAGAACGTGGCCATGGAGAAGCTCCAGACCAAGGTGCTCGAAAAGCAGCAGCAGAAGCGCTTTGACTATATTTCGCAGGTGGCCAGTTCCGTGAGGGCCCGCAAGGCGATGGCGCCGCAGGCCATGCAGGAACAGGCCTATGGCGATGTAAGAATGCCGCAGCATCAGGTGGTGGACACGACCGCCATGATGGGTCTTTCGGAGTATGTCGAATTTCCGTCGCGCGACGGCTTCCAGATCAGCCTCGACATGACCGTCGAGGTGGAACTGCTCCCGGAGCACATTGCCTTCATCTACAGCCGCTACGGCGACCTGCCGGCGGTGGTGGACAAGATCATTCTGCCGCAAATCACGTCCATCTCCCGTAACAAAGGATCTGAATACGGGGCGAAGGATTTCATTGTGGGCGAAGGCCGTCAGAAATTCCAGGACGACCTGACGGCCACGCTGGCCAGGACCTTGAAGGCGAAAAATCTGATTGTCCACAACGCCCTGATCCGGCACGTGGAAGTTCCCATGCAGATCCTTGAGCCGGTCCAGCTGGCCAGCATCGCGATCCAGCAGGACCTGACAAACAAGGAAAAGCAGAACACCGCCAAGAAGCAGGCTGAACTGAACACCGAGCTGACGCTGATTGATCAGCGCCGCGAGCAGGTGGCCAAGGAGACGCAGAAATTGAAGGCGGAAATCAATGCCGACCAGCAGAAACAGGTGGCCACCATCCGGGCCGAGGCTTCAAAATCGGTGGCCGAAATTGACAAGCAGACCGCTGTGGTGCGGGCCGACATCGTTCGCAAACTCGGCACCGCTGACGCGGAAGCCATCAAGCTGGTGGAAGGCGAGAAGGCGAACGGTCTTCAGCTCAAGGCGAAGGCCTGCGGCGATCCCGCGGCCTTCACCATGCTGAACATGGCCGCCAGCCTGAATCCGAAAGTGAAAATCAACATTCTGCATTCGGGTGAGGGCACGCTCTGGACCGATCTGGAAAAAGCCAGCATGGGCGACCTGGGCGGAGCCAAAGTCATCCAGCCCGCAAATCCTTGAGTCAGAATACTTCCAATCATTGGAACTTTTCGCCAAAAAACGTCCAATGGTTGGAACTATTTTCTGAAAAAGTTCCAGGGATTGGAACTTTTCAAGCGGCCTGCAGGGCCTGATGCTCCGGACGATCACGGGCCGACCGATGAAGATTTGAGCAGTCTGAAATGTTAAGACCAGCCCCATCATTTTACAACCGCTTGTCCGCGGTTATTTTTTCTGAAACGTCCAACGTAACCTTTTATTGTCCCACCAGATGACTCCTGATTCAGTGGGATGAGGAGATTGATTTTTGAATTGCTGGATGCATGTGCTGTAGCATTGTGTGAATGACTTCAGGTATGCGTTTGCTGCATCGTATCGCTGAACGATGTCGGCAACGGGGAAGTATATCTCATGCTTGCTAAGGTCGTTATGTGTTCGCCTCCCGACGCCAGTAACGCATCCTGTAGCAATTACGCTACAGTCGGGTTCCAGAAAGTACTGAGAGTGGACAAAGGCGTTTCTGAGGTCTCTGCACCAGATACTATTCAGCAGGGTTCCGATGTTGGGTCTTCGGCCTTTGCATTGACTGGTGATCTGCTCGATCCGGTCTCCGGGATGTTCTGCGTAAACACACACATTGTCATCGTTTCTGGCAATCGTGTCGTCGGACTTCCGTTTGTAGAACGTCCAGCAGCACTGACGTCCTCGAAGAACACGGAGAAGATTGTAAATGGTAAGCATGGGGAATACGGCTTCCATGATGTGGCAGTACAGCAGAATTCTGAGCCTCGTGCGTAATTGTTCCAGGCGCTGTCCCTCAGTGGGGGTGCTTGGTGGGATGTCTTCCAACTGAGCTGCGCTGAAATCGTTGGCGAAGTAGTATAACTCGTTCATCTCGTGATCGAGGGGGAAGGAAATTCCCTTGTGCCCTGGCATAAGTGTTCTATTGACGGGGACGAGGGCACTTAGGAAATGCTTTGGATCTCGCCTGCCTGCATCGTTGAATAGACATTGTATGGCGGTGGCAATATCGTCTGCTTGTGTGATTGCCTTCATTGTTCAATTTAAACGTCACAGGTCAGGGTTCGCGACACCTTATGGATCGCACCCTTCACCCGATTGTTCGCGCCGTATTCTTCCGCTCTCGTCACACCTTGAAGAAACCCACACATCAAAATCACTCTTTGACATAGGACTAATTTGTTTTTCCGTGATCTGACCTAGTAATTTTATGGTGTCGATACGATGATCCAGAACCATTTGACACATCTGCAAAAACTCAGTGTATGTCATAGTTCCTTTCATCGCATTCACTTTTTTATGAACCAGCCAGATGTTTTCCTGAGACTTGGTTGGCGAAAGTTCCTCTCTCGATAATGGCACGATATGGTCAGCATTGACATCCTGCGGATCAAGGGGCATCCCGGTAATTGCACATCTACCCCCTTGTGCCACGAGTAGGCCACGGATATAATCCAAAGGAATTACTTTGCGGTTTGATTGTGTTTCCATGCTCTCACCTTATGTCCTGTTCGAAGTGCACCGGCTATTTTGTTGACCGCACGCTCCCATGAAGAACACATAGCTGCGTTGGTTGTTTGACAGCATGTTGTCTGAACAGCGCGGAAAGCCCCTTGCCATTTGTTAGATGGCGAGTGCTCTGAAAATCTACGGAGTGATCTTGGGGAAAACTCGCGATGCATTTGAGCAACTTTTTGGATATGTTGGAATCGATATTCCCATGGATTCCTAATGGCTAAATATTCTAGTTTCCTCAAGCTTTTCTTAATCTCGGTCGCTGCAAAATTCCAGCGCTCTGGGATTGTGCCCGTTAGTCCACGTAAGCGCCTCGACCTTTGCATCCGTAGATTATTCTCTCTCCCCTTTTCTGTCTTGCGATACCGTCCGAGTGCTTGCTTTACTTTTTCGGGATTTAAGGTATGCCATTCGCGAATCAGTGCTTCTTGACAGGCTTCGGCTCCGCATGTTCTCTGCTGACGATTGCGCGCAATATATTGCCTGTGGCAAAAATCGCATAAGCGCGTTTCATGGAAACGAGGTCGTATGATTCGCAAAGCCTTGAATGCGGCATGGACGCGGAGATTTGCAATATTATTGCTCGAAAAGCCAAAGTGGTCCCGTGTGTCTACAGTGGTATGGCCGGCCAGAATGTAGTCGACTATCACCTTGTGAGAAATACTTGGGGCCTTGCCCATATCATTTTCTTATTGAGCCAACAAGTTATTGAGCAGTTTCTGGTGATCATCACCATTTAGATGCCTGCTTCCATATCTCCATGAAATTACGTGCATAATATAGCGGGTGTTTCTGCAATCGAAAAGCATGTTTTGGGAATTATTGGGGTTTCAACCGCAAAGCCCGGATGCGTTCCAGAACCGGCGGATGGCTGTAGTGAAGCCAGACCATGAACGGGTGGGGGGTGAGGTTGGAAAGGTTGTCGGCGCTGAGTTTTTTCAAGCCCGCGATCATGGCGCCGGCCTTGCCGGTGGTTTCCGCCGCATAGCGGTCGGCCGCGTATTCATGTTTCCGCGAGATGGCGTTTTCGATGATGCTGATCAGGATCCCGATGGGCGTGTACAGGAATCCGAAGAAAATCAGGCTGCCGTAGATCGTCGGAGGCAGGGGCATTTTGAAGGCCAGAAAAAGCTGCTCGCTGCCGATGAAGAGCGACAGAAGCCAGAACACGAACGCTGTCTGCAAGAACATCCTGAACATGGCCGAGAGAATGTGCTTCTTTTTGTAGTGCCCCATCTCGTGCGCGACCACCGCCACCAGTTCGTCAACCGTGTGCTTTGCGATCAGCGTGTCGTAGAGCACAATTCTCCGGCTTTTCCCGAAGCCGGTGAAAAAGGCGTTGGTCTTGGCCGACCGCTTGGAGCCGTCCATTTTGAAAACGCCTTTCATTTTGAAATTTTGCTGTTTGGCATAATCTTCGATGGCGGTTTTCAGTTCGCCGTCTTCCAGCGGCGTGAACTTGTTGAAGAGCGGCATGATCACGACGGGCGCGATGAACATCAGCAGCGCCTGGATCAGCATCACGGCCAGCCAGCACCAGAACCAGGCCCATTCGCCCGCGGCGGCAAAGAACCAGAGGATCAGCGCAAAAATCGGCGCGCCGATGATGATGGTCAGAGCCAGCGATTTGATGATGTCGAGGATGAAGGTTTTCGGAGTGGTTTTGTTGAAGCCGTATTTTTCTTCAAGCACGAACGTGCTGTAGATGGAGGAGGGGAGGTTCATGAGCTGGGCAAGAATCATCAGCATGCCGCCGAACAGGAGTCCGCTGCCGATCATGCCCCAGCCGGCTTTGCGAGCGGCCAGTTCCACCAGCCGGAAACCGCCGAGGAGGATGAACGCGAGGGTGATCAGCGTATGAACCGAATTCACAACCGTGTCCAGCCGCGTATGGTCCTTCAGATACTGCTGCGAGCGGGAATATTTTTCGGCGTCATAAACATCGCGAAATTCTTCCGGAAGAGTTTCCGAACAATTGCGGACATTCAGGATGTCGGCAAACAATTCGAGCAGATAATGCGCGACCAGGATGCCGACAATGAAAACCAGATAAAAATTCATGCCGGAACCATAACAGAACCGCGGCGGCCTGAAAACCATCAAAAAACGGCTAAAAAAGGCCAAAAAGTGCCCAAAAACGCTCAAAAATGCCCAAAAAAGGGCTCATCGGGAAAGTTCCTGTCTGAAAACACCTGAAAAAACACATATTTTAGAACAAGCCCAGCCCGCGGCTCCGCGAGAATGGGCCCGCCCAGCTCGTCGGAGCGGGGTCGCGGGCAGGTAAGGCTATCCTGCAAATCGGAAACATATGCAGGATTTCGTTGCCTCCTAGCAGAAACCCGCTTCGAATGAGAGAGCAATCCATTGCGCATCTTTGAGTTACAATTATTGCGATGCGTTATTACTTGCCCGATTATCTGCTGTATGTCTTATCTTGGACAGGAACTTTTCGGATGAACCCAAAAAAGGTCATTTTCGGCAAAAATTTGGCAAAATTTGCTTTGTAACACCTTTAGGGAGTAGGAATGTTATGACATATAGGACTGAGAGGACATATGCAGGCTGATCAGGGGACGGGATTTATTCCGCCGCATGGGAATTACCGGGAGCTGCTTTCATACCAGAAGGCGGAGACGATTTATGACCTGACCTTCCGGTTCTGCGAGCGGTTTCTGAAAAGAGGGAACCGCACCATTGACCAGATGGTACAGGCCGCGCGCTCCGGGAAGCAGAATATCGTGGAAGGGAGCAAGGCTTCCGGCACCTCCAAGGAAATGGAAGTCAAACTGACGAATGTTGCCCGAGCCAGCCTGGAGGAGCTTCTTGAAGATTACCGGGATTTTCTGCGGGTGCGGGATCATGCGATCTGGGACAAGGATTCCAAGCAGGCGCTGTTTGTCCGGAAGATGGGCCATGCGAACCATGTGTCCTATGAGACCTATCGGGAATTCACCGAAACGCGCCCGGCGGACGTGGTGGCGAATATTGCGATCTGCCTGATTCACCAGGCCAATTATCTGCTGGATCAGCAGCTCCGGCGGCTGGAGAAAGATTTCGTCGAAGAGGGCGGCCTGCGCGAGCGCATGACGCGCGCGCGGCTGGATTTCCGGAATGGCCGGAATCGGCAAAATTAGACAATTGTTTGGGGGTTGTTGCCCTTGTTACGGCAGGGCCTTGAGGGCCGCATCGTAGTCGGGTTCCTGGGTGATCTCGGGAACGAGTTCGGTGTAGATGACTTTGCCCTTGGGATCGAGGATGATGACGGTGCGGGCGAGCAGCCCCGCAAGCGGGCCGGAGGTGATGGTCAGGCCATAGTCTTTCCCGAACGCTGGCGAACGGAACGCAGAAAGCGGGGTGACGTTTTTGAGTCCCTCGACTTCGCAGAACCGGGCGTGGGCGAAGGGGAGGTCCATGGAGATGCAAAGGACGACGACGCTGTTGCGGTTGCCGGCCTCCGCATTGAACCGCCGCACGGAAGCCGAGCAAACGGGAGTGTCAATGCTGGGAAAAATGTTCAGCACAATGGTTTCCCCGGCAAAATCGGCCAGCTTGGCATTGGAGAGGTCTGACTTGGTGAGTTCAAACGAGGGCGCGACGGACTCGATCTTGGGCGGGTTGCCGGAAATTTTAACCGGACTGCCTTTCAGTGTTACCGTTGTCATAAAAACCTCCGCAGTTCAAAAACATATTCTGTTTACTTGCCAAAAGCTGAAACGAGAATAGATTGAGAGTGGAATAAAGTCAAACAAATCCGATTAAAGCGCTTTACATTTAGAATATATTGGGGTTTTACTGTTGGCTGTGTTTGACGGTCGGTCGGTTTGGAAACCAAATTAACAGGTGTCGTTATGATGAAATCTTGTTCCCGCCTCGTGATGTTCTGTTTGTTGTGCGCTTTGATCCTTCCGGTTGCGATTCGAGCTGAGGAGTCTGGAATCAGCGAGTGGGGCGTGAATGATGCCACCTATGGCCTCAAGACGCGGGAGAATGAGGTTGGCTTCAGCTATACGCCCAGCCCGGCCGACTGGCGCGACGTCAATATCTATCAGCTTTTCACCGACCGTTTCGCCGATTCCGGCACCGACCAGCTGAATTCCTACAAGCCTGCGTGGAAGTGCGACAGCAAGTCTTTTCCCTACAACCGCAATTTCCACCATGGCGGCGACTGGAAGGGTTTGAAGAACAATCTCGACTATCTGGACAACATGGGCGTGAAGGCCATCTGGATTTCCGGTGTGCAGCAGAACGACCAGGGCAAGGATCCGAACTACACGCCGTACCACCAGTATCACCCGGACAACTTCTTCAAGTGCGATCCGGCGATGGGCACCTTCGCGGAGCTGAAAGAGCTGATTGACGCCTGCCATGCGCGGGGAATTTATGTGATTCTTGATGTGGCGCCCAACCACACGTGCGACAAAAACGGCCTGTGGGGCAACAACCAGCTTGAGGACAAGCAGTACTGGGCCTCCGGCAACAGCACCTTCGGCTGGTGGGACCAGAACAACAAGCATCCCGCGCCCTTCGACAACCTGAACTATTTCCACAACAACGGCACCATCAACTGCTGGGACTGCTCGCCGGAAAATCTGCTGGGGCAGTTCAAGGGCACGGACGATTTGAAAACCGATGATTCCGCCGTGCAGAGCATCCTGGCCAAGGCGTTCAAGAACCTGATTGACGCGACCGACTGCGACGGGTTCCGCGTGGACGCCATCAAGCACATGGAATACAACTGGATCAAACAGTGGGCGGACGACATGCGCAAGCATGCGGCCTATCGCGGCAAGAACGATTTCATCCTCTTCGGCGAGCTGTTTTCCTACGACAACGCCGCGCTGGCGAGCTTCTGCAATGATTCCGGTTATTCGTTCAACTCGGCGCTGTTTTTCCCGATGAGCCAGACGATCAAGAGCGTGTTCGTGGACAACGGCTGGGCCGGCCAGCTCACCCAGCAGCTCAGCAACAAGAGCCAGTACGGCGAGGGCGCCGACCGCCTGGTGGCGTTCATTGACAACCACGACCTCAACCGCATTGCTCTCATGAACGGCGGTGATTCGGGCAACGATGTATGGAAACTGAAGCCCGCGCTGAGCTTCCTTTATCTGGCCACGCCGGTGCCATGTCTGTACTACGGAACCGAGCATGTTTTCGACCAGGGTGGTCACTACAATGGCAGCAACCGGACGGAAGACAATCCCGACGACGGCGACTGGCAGCGCGAGTGCATGTTCGACAAGGGTTTCCAGCCGGGCCCCGCGCAGGGCAACAAACTGGCGGCCACGACTGCGCCGCTGTATCTGCACATCGCGGCGCTGAACGCCGCCCGCGAGGCTCACAAGAGCCTGACGCGCGGCTCGTTCCAGGAGCGCTGGACAGACGGCGCCTATGCCTTCAGCCGCGTCTATGACGAGGAAGAAGCACTGGTCGCGATCAATCTCGGGGATGGCAGCAAAGCCATGGATCCTCAAGTCAGCAAACCGGACGATACCGTTTTCGTGAACGCCCTGAACAACGCGGAGACGGTGACCTCCAAGGTGGGTAAGATTTCCTTCACCCTCAGCGGCAAGGAGACCAAGGTGTTCGTGGCGGGCACGGCGGCGCCGACGCTGTGGGCGCGCGGCGCGCACAGTTACCCGGTGCCGGGCGAGATCACGTCCGACACGCCGATCTATATCAACGCCGAAGCGGGTCCGGCGGGCTCCGTGACCAACGTGCTCCTGGGATACAGCCTTGACGGCGGCACCACGTGGACCGCGGCGGTCATGGCCGTGAACACCAACTGGAGCAGCCAGGGCGGCGCCTGGTACAACGCCACGCTCGGCACTCAGCCTGCCGGCACCGTGGTGGAGTACTATACCGAAGCGCAGGGCGAGACCGACAGCAAGGCCTGGGACAACAACAACGGGCAGAACTACACCTTCACAGTCGCCCAGGGTTCAGTTTCCGGCCTGTGGATCCGCGGCACCAAGAATTTCCCCGAGGACGGCTCGGTGACCTTTGCCACCGATTTGTATGTGGACACCGAAGCCGGCCCGGCCGGAAGCGTGTCCAGTGTCTGGGTGGTGGTGAGCACAAACGGCGGAGCCTGGGCAACCAACACCATGGCCATCAACACCGACTGGGGTTCCGACGGCGGCAACTGGTACAATGCCAATCTAGGAACATTCGCCGAAGGCACTGTTGTGCGCTACTACATCACCTCCACCGACGGTGAAGAGACGATTGAGAGCGACAACGGCGGGCTGTACTTCCAGGTCACCGTTCGCGGCGCGGGCCTGGCGATCACGAATCCGCCGGGGGATGTTTCGGTGGCCAACGCCATTTCAAATTATACGCTGCAGGGCACGGCCAGTGCCGTGACAAACGGGAACCTGCGCTGGACGAACACACTGACCGGCGCATCGGGGCAGATCGCCGCTGCGACGCCGTGGAGCATCGAGAACATTCTGCTGGGCGCGGGCGCCAATGTGATCACTGTGTCCGGCGAGACCTCGGGCGGGGCGGCCGCCACCATGCAGGACAGCGCGGACAACTATACCGGCGGCTGGGCCGACGGAGCCAATCAGGGGTCAGGCTTTGGGCCGTGGTCGTTCAGCCATACTCAGAATGGCACTTCCTCCTGGGCGGGCTGTTTCATCGGCAATCCGACCAACGCGGGCATCACGGGCTTTGGAGAGAACGCCTTCGGTTTCTATGCGAATCCGCCTGCTTCGGGCGCCAATGCGGAAGTGCGCCGCAGCTTCAGCAGTGCGATGGCGACCGGCTCGGTATTCAGCTTCAAGCTGGGCCTGAACTGGGACAGCAATGTCGAGGGATCTTATCGGGGTTTCAGCCTGCTGGCCGGCGACACGGAGCTGGTTTACATCAACATGGGCAACAGCCAAACAGTAAACGTCAATGGCGTATCCATGTTCGTCAATTACGGATATCAGGCCATGACCATGAACTTCGAATATGTTTCGTCCGGGAGCATCCATGTGTGGGCGAACGGCCGCGACGGAACGGAAAGCTATGACCAGACATTGAGCGTTCCGGCCGGCGCGCCGACGCGCTTCAAGTTTTATTTCAACGCAACCGACTCCGCTGCGGACGAGCGCCAGATGTATGTGGACAACCTGTCCATCACGGGCCCGGGCGCGGGAGAAATGCTCAGCGCGGCGGTGACGATCACGCGCGCCGACCCGGTCACCGATACCAACGGCGACGGAGTGCCGGATGCGTGGCTTACCGGACTGGGACTCGATCCCCTGACACCGGGCAGTCAAACGGCCAGCAATGGCTACACCTATCTGGAGTCCTACCTGATGGATCTGGATCCGGCCGATACCAACACACCGCCATTTCTTATGGGGGTGGTCAGCAACAGCCGATTCAATTTCGACGCACCGACCAACTGCCGCTATATGGTGCAGTACACCACCAACCTGATGTCGCCGTTTGCGGACATCGGCGAGGGCGTGGATGTCGGGTACGAAATCGAAATCAACGGCAATCCGAACGGATTCTACCGTGTCCGCTTCTATGACGAGGACGGCGAGAACGAGTCTGTCACGGTCAGCGCCACTCCCGGCAGCACGACCTTCACAAACGGCGCAGGCCTGCCGGTGAGGCTGAATGTTTCGGGCATCAATGTCGAAGTCTCGACCTATGCACTCGCCGGCGGCGCTCCGGTGGCGTTCACCAACGGTGAGGTCATCACCATCGGCGCCGGGCTGACGAACAACCAGACTGTGCTGCTGACGCTCTACGGAGAGACCTTCCGCGGCGTCGCGGACAATGCCGTGTACGGCTACACGTACACTGATCCCTCCGCGCTGGCGATGACGCATGTCGGCGGAACCCATCACTGGGTGAGCACCAACAACCAGGTCTATATCAACTCCGCCGGTTATCCGGAAGGGGCGTCTGTGGAGGCCTGGGTGGTTTATGCCATCAATCCCGATCCCGGGGACACCAACGCATGGCCGCTGGTGGCGATGGAGCGGATCCCCGACTGGGAGAACGGCGACTGGTGGCACAAGGATCTGGAGGTGTTGACCAACGGCACCATTGTGCAGTTTGCGATCATGATGAAGGACGCCTACGGCACCGAGTTCTGGGACAACAACGGCGGCAGCGATTACGTCGTCACCATCGGCGGAGTGGAGCCCCCGCCGCTGGGCGGCGACAAGCCGTATTCGACGAATCCGTCGCTCGGGCAGCGCGGGACCATGACCATTGACGGGAACCCGTCGGGATGGACGACCAATCATCTGATCGCCCTGGACATGGCCAACGACGATCCGCGGTCGCTGGGCGACAACTGGACCATGCACGAGGCGCCGATTGACCTCACGCACATGTGGGCGGCATGGGACGACAACAACCTGTATGTGGCGTGGCAGTATGTGGATGTCACAGACGTGATTGACCCCGCCAACGCGGGCGGCGCGGCCAGCGGGAAAATCTCCAACAACGACGGCATCCTGCAGTGGATCGTCATCGACACGCTCGCCGGGGAGGGCGCGACCACGGATGTGTGGGGCAAGAAAAACAGCTGGGTGGGTTCCAACAAGCCCGACTACCAGATTTACCTCGCGGGCAGCCTCTGGCAGGGCTACATCTCGCGCGCGGTGGATGGGGTGTTCGCCCTGGATGACGGCGGGACAAACTACAACACGATTGCCGCGGCGGGCATCACGGCCGCCAAGGGCAGCACGTTCGGGGCCGGAAGCCTCTGGGGCGTCGGGGACGCAGACAACCGCAGCGCGGTCGGCGCGCCCGACCGCAACTTCCTGAACGAGGGCCACAGCGCCAGTCGCGACAGTTTCTACGAGATGAGCATTCCGCTGAGCTACCTGAAAATCACCGCGGCCCAGCTGGATTCGGGCGCCGGCATCGGCATCATGGCCGGAGCCGGATCCACCTCCAGCATGGACTGCATTCCGCACGACGAGACCACGCTGGATCTGCCGGGAGTCGAAAGCTACAACTCCTCGTTCGAGTGGGGTGACAGCGACAACTTCACCTCGCCGTTCTCGCGCGTCGGGAACTGAGCGGCGGCGCGCAGGTTTTCCAATGATTGGAAGTTTTTCAGAGAAAACTTCCAATCATTGGAACTTTTCGGCGGGGAACTTCCAGCCATTGGAAAAAAATGCCGTGAATGCGGGTTGACTTGTCTGAATTTGTCAGATATTTTCGCCGGTCTTTTCCGCGGGATCGTGGATGGACTGAAAAACGAGGGTAAAAAATGACGGCACCGACCAAAAACAAAAAGCTGCTCGCGTGGGTGGCAGAAGTTGAAAAGATGTGCACACCGGACCGCGTGGTCTGGTGCGAAGGCACGAAATCCGAGTATGACCGCCTGATGAAGCAGATGGTTGAATCCGGCGCGGCGATCAGGCTGGATGAGAAGAAGCGCCCGAACAGCTTTGCCTTCAACTCCGATCCTTCGGATGTGGCGCGCGTCGAGGACCGCACCTACATTGCCTCGCGCACGAAGGAGGAGGCCGGGCCCACGAACAACTGGATTGATCCGATTGAGCTGAAGAAAACGATGGTGCAGCTCTACACCGGATGCATGAAGGGCCGGACGATGTATGTGATTCCGTTTTCGATGGGCCCGATCGGTTCGCCCATCGCAAAGATCGGCATCGAAATCACCGACAGCCCCTATGTCGTGTGCAACATGCACATCATGACCCGCGTGAGCAAGAAGGTGCTGCAGGTGCTGGGCGATGGCGGCGAATTCATCCCGTGCCTGCACTCCGTCGGCGCGCCGCTGGAGCCGGGGCAGAAGGATGTTCCATGGCCCTGCGCGCCGATTGAGAAGAAATACATCGCGCATTTTCCCGAGGAGAACCTGATCTGGTCGTATGGTTCCGGCTATGGCGGCAATGCGCTGCTGGGCAAGAAGTGCCTTGCGCTGCGCATCGCATCCAGCATGGCCCGCAAGGAAGGCTGGATGGCCGAGCACATGCTCATCCTGCGCATCATCAATCCGGACGGAAAGAAATTCCACATTGCCGCGGCATTCCCGAGCGCGTGCGGAAAGACCAACCTGGCGATGCTGCAGTCCACGGTTCCCGGCTGGAAGGTGGAAACGATTGGCGATGACATTGCGTGGATGAAAATCCGCCCGGACGGACGTTTGCATGCGATCAATCCCGAATACGGATTTTTTGGCGTCGCGCCGGGCACATCGAAGGCCTCGAATCCGATGGCGCTGGCGTCGTGCAGCAAGAACAGCATTTTCACCAACTGTGTGGTCACCAGCGACGGCGACATCTGGTGGGAGGATATGGGCGTGGAATGCAAGGGCGGCACGGACTGGAAGGGGCAGCCGTTTCATTCGGGCATGAAGGACAAGGACGGCAAGCCGGTCAAGGGCGCTCATCCGAACGCGCGTTTCACGGCTCCGGCCTCGCAGTGTCCCGTGATCTGTCCCGACTGGGAGGATCCCGAGGGCGTGCCGATAGACATCTTCATCTTCGGCGGCCGCCGCACCACGACGGTGCCGCTGGTGCATGAGGCGCTGAGCTGGGAACATGGCGTTTTCATGGGTGCGACCGCTGCCTCCGAACCCACGGCCGCCGCGCTGGATGTGAAGCAGGCGCTCCGCTTTGATCCCTTCGCCATGAAGCCGTTCTGCGGATACCATGCAGGCGACTACTTCGCGCACTGGTTCAAGATGGGCGCGAAGATGGATGCCCGGGCCCCGCGCATTTTCTATGTCAACTGGTTCCGCAAGAACAAGGACGGCAAATGGCTCTGGCCGGGCTTCGGCGAGAACAGCCGCGTCCTGAAATGGATGTGCGAGCGCGTTGAAGGCAAGGTCGAAGCGCGCGAAACCCCGATTGGCCTGATGCCGAGGGACGGAGATCTGGATCTCCAGGGGTTGAGCATATCCAACGAGGATTACGCTGAGCTGATGAAGGTGGACACAGGCCTTTACCGGGCCATGCTGAAGGATATTGCCGAATACCTCAAGATATTCGGTGAACGTCTTCCGCCGCAGATGACATCCCAGCTTGAAGCGCTCAAAAAGCGTCTCGGCTGATTCAGCCGCCGCTTTCAGGAGCTTTGATTTTCCCGTGCCATTGCGCACGGGCGGACCGGTGTGTTCTCCCGTCTCAGCCTGCAGGGGACGGGCTATCCGGCATCGGAAAAGCCAAAAAACAAGCAAAAACGGCCTAAAAATGGCAAAAAATGCCGAAAAATGTCCCCAAAACGGCCCAAAACCATCTAAAATTGAAAAATCATGCGTTGCGTCGGCGTATTTGGACAAAAGGTGTCCGCTTGCGTTTTCGCGGGATTTGATGTGCGAGATTGCGCTTGCTTGACCGGCACGCCGGGAGTTATAAAAGACGGCTTAAATGTCTGGGGTGTAAGGAAGCAGGTGCCGTAATGGATATACATCGAAAAATGCTGGTTGCCGGACTGATAACGGAACTGATTCTGGCGGGTTTCTGCGGGGCGGTTTTCGCCCAGACGGCCGTCCCCGCCATGCAGTCGTCCTCCACACGCTATTCCAAGGCGGAAACGCTTGACCTGCAAATAGAAATCGAACGGCTTCGCAAGGCCTTTGATTTCTTCCGCGAGGACCGGGATATTGCCCTCGAAGAACTGACCTCGCTTCAGCGCGAAAACACACGCCTCCGGGAGCAAATGGAGAAGCTTGAGGCTTCGCTCCGGAAGAAACAGGCGAAGGACAGCAAGAAGTCGGGCGGCCTGATCGGTCAGTTGATGTCCCAGGATGCAGGCAGCAGCGATTTGACCGCTTTGCAGGAGGAACTGAAGAGGGAGCGCCGCATGCGCAGGCATTTCGAGGCGCAGGTGCGCGAGATGGAACTGGCGCTGGCAAAATTCCGTCAGGATCGCCTGGGCCTGACCCTGAGCCTTCCTGAGGCTCCGGCCGAGGATGAAGCGGTGGCGGAGCCCGCAGAGCCGCCTTCCGCAAAACCTGTTGCCGCAGCCCCGGCGGCCGAGCCGGCGCCGGTGACCCGGTCCACGGTTGTTGTGCCCGCTCCGGTGACGGCGTCTCCTGCGGCTGAACCGAAATCTGTTGAAGCGCCGGCTGCAGCCGAACCGCAGGATGATGCGGATGCGCTGGTGGCCAGCGGCGAGAAGCTGCTGGGCGAGGGCAAGGTGGATGAGGCGCTGGCGGTGTTTTCGGTTCTGCTGGAACGCAAGCCGTCCGACGCGCGCGCGATGATGGGCATGGCGTCGTGCTATTACAACATCTGGGATTTCAAGAACGCGGAAAGCATCCTGAACCAGCTTCTGGATCTGCATCCGACCTATGCCGAGGCGCTGGGCCTGAAGGGCATGATCAACTGGCGCGGCGGGGAGCTGGAGAAGGCTGACCGTTATCTGACGCGCGGCCTGCTGCTGGATCCGCAAAGCGCGCAGCTCCACAACTACATGGGCATTGTGCATCATTCCCGGCAGAGGCTTCCTGAAGCGGCGAAGGAGTTCCGGCAGGCCGTGGAACTCGACCCGCGGCACGCGGAGGCGCAATTCAACCTGGCCGTGGTGCTGGCCACTTCCCGTCCGCCCGAGCTGGCGGATGCGCGGAAGTACTATGAGAGCGCTATCAGTTTGGGAAATGAAAGAAACCAGGACCTTGAGAAAATACTCTATCCATAGAGGAGTCGAATCCATGAACAGAAACACATTCATCACACTCGGGCTTTTTGCTTTTCTGGCGGTCTCCGCTGTGCCGTCCGTTCGGGCGCAGGCGCAGCCTGACCCGGAGGCGCAGACGCTCCAGCTCAACGCCTACTCCGCAACCGTCGCGGGCGACCGGGCCAAGGGCAACGGGGACATCGCAGCCGCCCTGGATGCCTATGAACGGTCTTACAATCAGTACAAGCAGTTGAGCGAGTCTTATCCGGACTGGCAGAAGGACATTGTGCAGTACCGCCTGAGCTATTGCCAGGAGCAGATGGCGGCTCTTCGTCCGCAGGTTTCCGCCGCGGCGGCTGCGGCCCCGGCAAAACCGGCGGCTCCTGCGGCGGCGGCGACGGCGAAGCCCGCCGCTCCGGCGGATGACGGTTTCTACCGCGCGAAGTATGCGGAGCTTCTGGAGGAGAATGAGGATTTGCAGGAGCAGCTGGAGGAACTTCAGGCGGCGGGAGAGGGCGGCCAGTCGGCCGATGCCGAAAAATGGCGCCGGCAGTATGAGGCGATGGCCTCGCAGAACAAGGATCTCCAGCGCCGGATCGGTGACCTGGAAACATCCCTGAACACCCAGTCCGTCGAAGCGGACGCCGGTCAGAGCCAGTTGAAGGTGCAGTATGATTCGCTGGTCAGGAAGAACCAGGAGCAGCAGGCCCGTCTGGCCGCGCTGGAGAAGGACCTTCGCGACAAGCCGGCCGCCGGCGGCGGCGATCCGCAGCTGCACCAGAAGATTCTGACCCTCTCGGGCGATAATCAGAAACTCCAGGAGAAGCTGGCCGAGGCGCATTCCGAAATGAGCGCCATACGGTCTTCGATGCTCGGGGAAGAGCAGCTTGGAATGAAGGTCGCGGAGCTCGAGGCCCGGAACAGGACCCTGCAGGGCGAGATTGACGCGATCCGTCAGGAAAAGCAGAGCAGCCTCGATGAGATCAGCCGGCTGGGCTCGGAACTGGCGTCCGCCAGAAGCCGGATGGATGAAGCGAATGCGCGCGCGGACCAGATGGAAAGCGATCTGGCGGCCGCGCAGAGCGGACAGAGCGATCTTGCCCGGCAGATTGAGGAAGTGAACACCAAGTGGCGGTCCAACCTGACCAAGCTGGCCAACGAGCTCAAGAAGGAGCGCGCCGATGCCGGAGCCATGGAGGTTGAACTACGCAAGGCCCAGGCTCAGATGCAGGCGACGGAAGAGCAGCTCATCCGCGCCCAGCAGGCCGCCGCCGGCATTCCGGCCCTGGAATCCAAACTGTCCGCGGCGGAAGGTCTCCTCCGCAAGGCGGATGAGGACATCAAGAATCTGATTGCCGAAAAAGACCGGGCGCTGAAGGCGCAGGAGCAGTCGCTCACGGAGCGCTCGAAGAAACTTGAAACCGAAACACGGGAGCGTCTCCGCGCAACGGAAGAGCAGATGAACGCCTCGCTGCAGAAGCTTGAGGCAGACACTCGCGCCCGCCTGGCGGCGAAAGAGAAGGAGCTCCTGCAGAAAGAACAGGGGCTGGATGCCCGTCTGCGCGAGCAGGAATCGAAAGCCGCCGCAAAGTATGCGAAGACCGAGCAGGAACTGCTGGCTCGCGTGAAGGCCGCCGAGGATGAAGCGGCAAAGACGCAGGATGAAATGACCGGCCTGATCATGGCCTCCAACGCCATGGATAAGCGCCTGGCGGCGGCGGATGCCGAGCGCAAGGCCCTGCTGGTTCAGCGCGACGAGATGCGTCAGCAGCTCGAAAAGGTGAAGAGCGACTACCTCCAGATGGCGCAGGGTTCAGCCGATACGGCTTCCGAGTCTGCGGCCATCAAGTCCGATTTGAAGAAGGCCGCCGCCGCGCTTGGCGCGGCTGAGCAGGAGCGCGACCGCCTGAAGGCCCAGATGGTGAACCTTCTCCCTCAGGCCGAATCGGCGAAGAAACTGAGCGAGGATCTCTCCGCGGCGCGGAAAGCGCTGGCGGATTTGGAGAAGCGCTATGTCGCGGCGGAGCAGGAAGCCCAGGCTTCGGCTGGACTGAAGAAGCATCTGGAAAATCTGCAGGAGGAGAAAGCGCGCGTCGAAAGCCAGATGGCCGCGGACAAGGCCGCTGCGGAAAACCGTCTGCAGCAGGAATTGAAGAAAGCCGAAGATCTGCAGGCCAAAGCGGATGCCGCCGAGCGTGCTGCGCGCGAGAACACCGAGCTGGCGGCAAGCCTCACGGCCGAGATCAAGCAGGTCAAGCAGGAGCGGGCCGCACTGGACAGCGAACTGACCGGCCGCATCAAAGAGATGGCTGCCAGGCTGGAGAAGGAACTGTCCCGCGCGGCCGGCCTGGAGCAGGCTGTGCAGGAGGCTATACAGGCGGGCGAGGGCGACCGCAATCGCGTGACGGCTCTGCAGCAGGAGATCAAGGTTCGTGATGAAGCCGCGGTTCAGCGCGCCGCCGAGGCGGATCAGCAGATCGCCGCTCTGCAGCAGGATCTGGGCAAGAAGGATTCGCGGATCCAGAAGCTGGAAACGGATCTGGCCGCGGTTGAGCCGAAGATCAGGGAGCTGCAGGACAGCCTGCAGGGCGCGGAGACGCGCGCTGAAGGCAATGCGCGCGCGCGCGATGCCGTCCGGCAGGAGCTGACTGCAAGGCTTGAAGCGGCTGCGGCCGAAAAAGACGGGTTGATGAAGGAGAAGCAGAACCTCGAAGCCAGCTTGTCTTCGATCCAGGCGGAGATCAGCACGTTTGCGGATGTGAAGAGACAGGCCGAGACCCTTGCGGCTGAGAAAGAGGCCTTGCTGAAGGACAAGGCGGGACTGGAATCCGCCCTGGCTTCCGCGCAGGCGGAGATCAGCGGGTTTGCAAATGTCAGGAAAGAGGCCGAGGCCCTGCTGAGCGAGAAAAACAGCCTGTTGAAAGCCAAAAAGAGCCTGGAGACCGCGTTGACCTCCGCGCAGGAGGAAATCTCCGGATTTGCGGATATCAAAGTCCGGGCCAAAACGCTGGAGGCGGACAATGAAGCGCTGCTGAAAGACCAGGCGTCCCTCCGCAAAACCATCGGTGCTTTGCAGGCGGAGACGGCTGCGTCCGTGAAGGCCGCACAGGATGCATCGGCTGCGGCCGAAAGTCTCAAGGTGAAAACGGATGAACTGAGCGCTGCGCTTAAGGCGGTTTCGGCCGATCGCGCTTCGCTGCAGAACCAGCTGGCGAAACTGGACGAGCAGTACAAGGCCACGGCTCCGCTGCGCGAAAAGAACAAGGCGCTGGACCGGCAGATTTCGGAACTCAACAATGCAAAGGCGCAAATGGAGAAGCGCATCGCCGCGCTTCTGAACGAGCAGGTTTCCATGCGCGAGGCCGCTGCGGCTTCCGCCACCGCCATGAAGGATATCGAGGCCCGGCTGGCCGGCGCGACGGCTGAGAGGGATTCCCTGGCCGCCGCGAAGAATGGCGCGGCTGAGGAAGCCGCCAAACTGGCGCTGGCAAACAAAAGCCTGGCCGACGAGAATGCCGCGGTGAAGGCATCTGCCGCCGCTGCCGCGGACGCGCTTGCGGCCGCGAATGCGGAAAGCAAAAAGACAGCGGAAATGCTGCGTTCCCAGATTGCTGAAATGCAGCGCAATGCCGAAGAGCTCGGCAAGTCCCTCAAGAAGGCCGAAAGCAGCGTGCAGCGCGGCGAAGAGGCTGTGGCGAAATCCAAAGCCATGGCGGATGAACTGAAGGCCATGCAGCAGCGCCATGCGGATGCTTCCGCGCAGCTTGCCGCCCTGAAGGAAGAACAGAAGGCCATGGCGGCGCAGATTGCTTCGCTGAAGAAAGCCGGGGAAGAGGGCGGCGCGATGCAAAAGAAGGCGGCGGCGGAGAAGGCCTCGCTGCAGAAACAGCTGGCCGAAACCGCGGGCGCACTGGAGAAGACAACTGCGGAGCGCGCGGAGCTTGCCGGGAAGGTCAAGCTGCTGGAGGCGGAACTCGAGGAAGCCACAAAAGTTCTTGAGGAGCTTGCCCAGTAGCATAACCGGTCAGACTTTGGAAAGGGTCATCATGAAGACACTCATTAAAAATTTGTATTTGCTTGCGGTGATCATTGCGGCCGGAACTGTTCCTGCGCTGCGGGCGGCCGGGCAGTCCGTGCCTCAGGTGAGCGACGTGGCCGGAGCGGCCGTGCGCAAGGTCCAGCAGCTCCAGCAGGACCTGGCCGGCGCCCTGGCAAGGCTGGAAACGCTTTCCGCGGAGAATGCCTCCCTGAAGGGGCAGGCCGCCGAAATGCAGGCCGCGCTGGACAAGCTGGCGCAGGAAAAGGAAGACGCCCTTGCGCGCGAAGCACAGGCTGCAAAATCCCGCCGCGAGAGCATGCGCGATGCCGCCAAGGCGGCTTCCGGACGATTGAAGGATCTGCAGGCAAAGCTGGACGCTTCCGCGAAGAATCTTGCAGCGCTGACCGAACAGAACGCGGCGATTGAAAGGGAGAGAGTGACTCTGTCGGAACAGATTCAGCAGAAGTCCAAGGCGATCGCGGGCCTCACAAAGGATAACGCAGGCCTGCAGTCCAAGATCGAAAAACTGCAGGGCCGGCTGGGCACGGTGGATGAGCTGGAGGATCAGCTTAAGTCGGCCCGCAAGGAGATGGGCTCCGTTCAGGATACGGTCAAGGATTTGACATCGGATTTGGAGAAGAGCCGCGGTGAACTTGCCGGGCAGATTGAGGCCGCTGCAAAGGGGCGGTCCGATATGGCCGCGCTGCAGGAGCGCGTAGACACGTTGACGGTGGAGGTGAACGACCGCAATCTTGAAATCCAGCGGGCGGCGCAGGAGAAGCTGGCTCTTGCAGAGCAAATGGCCGGCCTCGAGAAGCAGCTGGCAGTGATCCCGGGCCTGCAGGAGGAGCTGGCGCAAATGAAGGCGGCCAATCAGGATTTGAGCGAGCAGCTTGGCGCATCGCAGGCGGAATCGGCGCAGCTCAAGGAAGTCAGAATAGCGCTGGAAAAAAAAGCCGAAGAGCTTTCCGCGAAGACCGGCGGTCTGCTGGAAGAACTTGCCGCCCGTCAGCAGGAACTCGCGGCTCTGTCGGAAGTGCAGGAGAAACTGAAGAAGGATAACGCCCGGCTGAGCGCGTCACTGGAAAAATCGGCGGCTGACCGGTCGGAGGTTGAAACCGCAAAGGCGGCGGCGGAAGCCTCGGCAAAGGCGCTTGACGTTCAGATTGTGTCATTGAAGAAGGATCTTGAGGAATCAGCTGCCGCAAACGAGGCCCTGACCGCCCAGGCTGCCGCCCTTCAGAAAAAGGTGGACGGGATCAAGAAGCTGGAAGACCGGATCGCGAGCCTGAACTCATCGAACAAGGAGCTTTCGAAACAGCTGTCCGACGCGAAGGAACTCGGTGTTCAGGCCGCCGAACTGGAGAAGCTGACGCAGGATCAGGCCGCCGACATGGGCTCGCTGAAGAGCGAGATCACCGAACTGGCCCGGCGGAACCAGCAGCTTGCAAATAATCTGGCCGAAGCCGAAAAAGTTAAAACCGCTGCCGCTGAACTGCAAAAGAAGGTTAAGGATCAGCAGGCGCAGGCCGCGGCTGTGCAAAAGAAGATGGATGATCTTGCCGCGAAGCAGCTGAAAACCGAAAGTTCTCTGCAGGCGGAGCAGGCCCGTGCCGCCGCGCTGGAAACGGAGAAGGCTGCGCTGACCTCCCGGATCGGGGAGCTTGATGCCAAGATCAAGGACCTGGCGGCGATGCAGGGGGATCTGGAAAAGGCCCGCGGACAGATTGCGGCGCTGGGCAGGGAAAAATCGGAGCTGGCCGGTTCTCTTGAGAAGGTGCAGAAAAAACTGGCTTCAGCAGAGGCCGATATCAAGCCTTCGCGCCAGAAGGCCGATGCCTTGTCAAAAGAACTGGAAGTAACCCGCACTAATATGAAGGCTCTGCAGAAGACCCAGGCCGAGACTGTTTCCCGCCGCGACGCGCTGGCGGTTGAACTCGACGGGCTGAAGCAGCGCAATGCCGCGCTGGAGACGGAACTGGCACAGGCCATGACCCGCGCGTCCGGGACGGAAAAGGCTTTGGAGAAGGCACAAGCGGCTGCGGCGGAGATGGAGAAAAAAAATGCGCAGATCGCCGCGGCGAAAGCTGAGCTGGAACAGACCCTGTCCGGCGTGCGCGCTGAAGCCGCAAAGACGGCGGAGGCCCTGAAGGCGGGCGCAAGCCGCAACGATTCGCTGGGCCGTGCGATTGGCGACTTGAAGAAGCAGCTCGCGGATTGCGAGGCCGGCGCGGCAAAGCTGCAGGCTGAGCGCGACAGCGCAATGCAGAAAATGAAGGAAGGACAGGAGCAGCTGCGTCTGACACAGGAAGATCTGGCCAAATCCCGTAAAGAAGGCGCAAAACTTTCAGAGAATGTTCAGAGCCTGAACGCCGCCGTGGCGAAGCTGACCGAAGAGAAGAACCGCGTGACGGCTGATGCTGCGGGGCTGGGCATGCAGTTGGCGGAATCTTCCAAAGCCCTGCTGGCTGCGAAGGATGAAACGGCCGGCATCATGCGCTCATTGAATACTCTGACGCAGGATAAGGAAAAGCTGAGTCTTCAGCTGGCCGGGCTCCAGAGCGCCCGGGCCGAACTGGCGCAGTCAAAGGATGAGCTAGAGGCCTCCCTCAAGGCGGCCACCCGGCAGATGGCCGGTAAAGAAGGCGAGATGAGCTCACTGCTGAAGGAGCGCAATGCCCTGCAGGCGAAAAAGGAGGAGCTGGTCCAGCAGCTGATGGATGCCGAAATGGAAATCAAGCGGTGTTCGCAGGAAATCGAGGCGCAGGAACTGATCCTTCGCGACAAGGATGCCCAGCTGGCCTCGTATGCGGATGAAATGGAAAAACTTGAGAATGAGCTGGCTGAATCCTCCGCCCGTGAAGCCGCGCTTCTTCCTCTTCGGGATGAAGTGAAGGAGCTGATCCGCGGCAAGGAGGCGCTGGCGAAAGAGTGCGCTGATGTCCGGAATAAATTGTCCGCCTATGAGAGTGAGAAAACCGCGCTGGTTGAGGCCGCGAACCTGGCATCCGGGAATGTGAAGGAGCTTGAGGGACAGGTCCGGCAGCTTGCGGCCGAGCGTTCCGGGCTGGCCGCTCGCGTTGCCGAACTGGAAGCATCTCTCGTCAATCATGCCGCGCTGCAAAAGGAAATCCAGGAAGTCAAGGCGCGCCTGCTGGACGCCGGGAACCGGGTTGCGGCGGTCGCCAAGGTTGAAGAACGCGCGAAGGAACTGGAAGCGCGCGTTGTGGAACTTCAGGTGGCGCTGGAGCAGGGCAAGGCTGAACTGGAGGATGCCCGCGGGGAAATTGCGGCTTTTGAGACTGCGCGCGCCGCATCGTCCGGGAAGGCGGAGAGTCTGCAGGCGGAAGTTCAGAAACTGCAGGCGGATCTCGCTGCCGCAAATGCCGCTGTAGAGGAAGCCCGCTCCCGGTACACCGATACCATGGCCGGAACAACGGCACTCCAGCGCGAAAAGAAAAGTCTTGAGGACAGCCTGGCCGCCATCAAGGATCAGAATGCCAATTTAAGCCAGGAGCGCGATCGTTTGGCCGCTCAGGCCGATGAGATCAGAAACCAGCTTTCGGAATCTTCCTCGGCTCTCGCCGCGGCGCAGGCTTCGGTTGCGCAGCTCACGGAAGCCAACAGCGCGATGAAGGCGACGGCGGACAACAGCGCCCAGCAGGAGGCGCGCATCAAGGACTTGAAGAGCGAACTGTGGGAGCTTTCGCGGGAAGTCGAAGAGGCTGCTGATCTCCGCGAACGCGTTGAATCACTGAACGGGCAGCTGACAGCATTGCGTCAGGAACTTTCGGCGGCCCAGGCCAGCTACAGCGAGGCCATGGCGGCGGCAGATGAATTGCGCAGCCGGAATGCGGAACTTCAGTCCTCCCTTGAAAAGAGTCAGGCGGAGGCGGTTTCCCTGCGCGAATCCCGTCAGTCATCCTCTGAAGCCGCGCAGAGTGCGCGGGCCGAGGTGGAGGAGCTGCGCGCAAGGCTTCTGGAAACCTCCAAGGCACTTGAAAATGCGGAGAGCGTGGCCGACCGCGCGGCGGATCTTCAGACCCTGCTGGCTCAGTCAGAAGCCAAGGTGGCTGCGCTTGAAGAGCAGGCTTCCCGCGCCGGTGACCGGATTGGGGTCCTGCAGAGCGAAAACGAGGAACTGCAGAAAAAGGTGCAGGAGTCGGAACAGGCTTTGGCCCAAATGGCCGAGTTGCGCAATCAGGTGGACGAGATGTCCCGCGAGAGCGTGCGGATGAGCCGCGACCTTCGCAAAATCGAGCGTGAAGGACAGGGCGTTGACGAGGTCACGTCTGAGGAGCTGAAACAGCGGATCATGAACCTGAATTCACGCCTTGAGACGATCCTGCAGGAAGCAGAGAAAGAATAATCAGTTTGTTTTAAAGGGGCCGTCCGCTTCGGTGGACGGCCCTTTTTCTATTTCGAACGGGGCGTGTGAATGCTTTTCCCAAGCAGCGAGTCCGCCGCTTCCATGAGCGTTTCCGAAAGCGTGGGGTGGGGGTGAATGGTCCGGCTCAGTGCCTCGACGGTTGCGCCGGACTCGATGGCCAGAACGCCTTCGGCGATCAGTTCTCCCGCGCCCGGTCCTGCGATGGCAATGCCCAGGATGGCGCTGCTTCCAGCGTCGGCGATGATCTTCGTGACTCCGTCGGTGCGGTGCAGCGTCTTGGCCCGGCCTGAAGCGGTCCACTGGAAGCGCCCGATTTTGACACTCAGATTTTGTTTTTTCGCATCGTCCTCGGTCAATCCGCACCACGCGATTTCGGGATCGGTGAAGACCACGGCGGGAATGGCTTTGGGCGCAAACGGTTTGTTCTTTCCGGCGATGATGTCTGCGACAGCAATTCCCTCGTGCGTGGCCTTGTGCGCCAGCATGGGCTGCCCGGCCGCATCGCCGGCGGCAAAAATGGAAGCCTCCGCGGTCCTGCGGGATTCATCCGTGACGATGAATCCTTTGTCATCCAGTTGAACGGCGGTATTCTCAAGCCCAAGTCCATCTGTTGCGGGCTTTCGGCCCACGGCCAGCAGCACGCAGTCAAAAATCTTTTCCACGCTTTCGCCTTTGGCCGAATCGAGCTTCACGCGAAGTCCGGCGGGATCTTCGAAGATTCCCGAAACGCGGGTTTCGAGCATGATTTTTTCAAACCGGGCCTCCAGGCTGCGCGCGAGAATGCGCACGAGGTCGCGGTCGGCGCCCGGCAGAAGTCCGCCGGTCATTTCGGCCACGCTCACCCGCGTGCCGAGCGAAGCGTAAACCGTGCCCAGTTCCAGCCCGATGTATCCGCCGCCGATCACCAGCGTGGATTCCGGTATCCGCCCGATATCCAGCGCGCTGCGCGCTGTGAGCATGCGGTCGGATTTCAAGTCCAGTCCGGGAATATCCATCGGGCGCGAGCCGGTGGCGATGATGGCGCTGTCAAACTGCACGGTCAGCGATCCGCCGCTCTGCTGAATCAGAAGTTCATGCGGGCCGGCAAATCGCGCTGTACCCTGCACCTGCTGCATGCCCCGCTGCTTGCAGAGCATCCCGAGCCCGCCGGAAAGCTGTCCGACAATTCCATTCTTCCATGTCCGCAGCGCATCGAGATCCAGACGCGGCTCGGAGAAGAAAAGGCCGTAAGCGGACGCGTTCTTCGCCTCGTTCCGGACCGCGGCCGCATGCAGGAGGGCTTTTGAAGGGATGCATCCCTCGTGCAGGCAGGTTCCGCCGAGGGCGGTGCGCGAGTCTATGAGGGCGACCTTCAGACCGAGGTCGGCCGCGCGGAATGCGGCGGGATATCCGGCCGGGCCGGCGCCGATGACGGCAAGCTGAACTTTGAGGGTATTATCCATGTTGTGTTCCTAGCCGATGGCGATCATGCGTTCAACAGCCTTGCGTGCGCGGACGGCGATTTCCTCCGGCACAGTGATTTCGAACCGGTTCTGCTGCAGCGCCGCGAGAGTGTCCTCGAGGGTGATCAGGTTCATGTGCGGGCAGCGGATGCTGCAGATGCGGATCATTTCCTTGTCCGGATTCGCGGCAGCCACGTTGTCGGCCATCGCGCATTCGGTCAGCATCAGGATATGCCTGGCCTTCGAGTTCTGAATGAACTTGATCATGCCGTTGGTTCCGCCGGAGTAGTCTGCTGCTTCGCACACTTCCACGGGGCATTCGGGGTGGGCGAGCACCAGCACATCGGGGAACTGGCGGCGCGCGTTGTTTACATCCGCGACCGTGAAGCGCTCGTGCACTTCGCAGGCGCCGTCCCAGCCGATGAAGCCGGAATCAATGGGATCGTACTTGAATCCCTTTTTCGTGCGTCTGGGGAAAACAATCTTCTTGCCCATGGCGTGTGCGGTATTCGCTGCCAGATAGCGGTCGGGGAGAAAAATGATCTTGTCCGCTTTCAGCGATTCCACGACGGCGATGGCATTGCCGGAGGTGCAGCAGATGTCGGTTTCCGCCTTCACATCGGCGTACGTGTTTACGTACGTCACCACGGGTGCGCCAGGGAACAGTTTGCGGATTTTGCGGACATCCTCCGCGGTGATGCTCTCGGCCAGCGAGCAGCCGGCTTTCTCGGCCGGAAGCAGAACGGTTTTGTCCGGGCTCAGAATCTTCGCGGTCTCGGCCATGAACTTCACCCCGCAGAACACGATGACATCCTTGTCTGTGGTGGCGGCCTTGCGGCTGAGGTCGAGCGAATCGCCGGTGAAATCCGCGATGCTGTAGAACAGGGCGGGCTCCATGTAGTTGTGTGCGAGGATGACGGCGTTGCGCTTTTTCTTCAGCTCTACGATTTCCTCGGCAATTTCCGCCTTGTAGCGCAGTTCAATGTCCGGAACCACGCGGGCGAGCTTCGCCTTCAGTTTTTCGTACATATTTCCGGAAGACATGGATTCAGCCTTTCAATGCAAAAACCCCAAAAAACCCCAAAAAAACCGCTCAAAAATGATCAAAAACGGCAAAAAAACGCCAAAAATAGTCAAAAAACACGATTTTTGCGAAAAAATCGTAATTCTTGGCCTTTATTTCAACGGCATGGGATTGCACAGATTGCAGGCTTTGTCGGCAACCCGGCCGCAGTTGAAGCAGATGAAGGCCGGCTTTTTGGTGATCTCCATGATTTGATCAAATTTGTTCTCACTGGCCAGCAGGCAGATGTGGCCTTTGTGATCACCTTCGCACACCAGTTTATGATTGCTCATTTTTGTCTCCGTGGCTTGTTTCATTCTTCATTTAATCTACAGCCTGAACGGCATTCGGGCAAGATTCCGTTTGCGTCAAATTGACATTTCTGCGGCGGAGTGTAAATCTCATGCAGGAACAGGGAAAGTTGATGACCATATTGCTGAACAAAACGCTGCGCTTGTTTCTCGACAGCATCGGGCGCCGGGACGAGTATGAATTCTATCTCAACAAGTTCCAGTCCGGACAGTCGCAGGCGTTCGCCATCCTCTGCCCGGAGCGCTCGGGCTTTGAGGAGGTGGCCTCTGTTTTCACGTTCGACCTTGATTTTCTGATGCGGCTGGAACTGCTCCCGGTCATTCTGCTGACCGGCGCGGACGGCGCGGAGCTGAAGCGGATTCTTGAAGAGAGCCAGCCGTCCTACAATTTCTGCGAGATCAAGCACCGCGACGAGGATATCTCCAAACTGCTGGAGGTCAGCCATCATGCCGGCAAGATTCCGGTGCTGTTTTATCCGGACGCAAGCCGTGCCGAGGCGCTGCTGAGCCTGGTGCCGTCCGTTTCATCGCGTGTGCACATCATCCGCCTGCAGGGAATTCTCCGCGACACGGCCGGCCGGGAGGTTTTTTATTATTACACCCACAAGCAAAACGCGGTCGAGATCGCGCCGGAGGACATGGATCTGATCAGTCTGGCGCGCACCCTGCTCGAGGCCCGGCCCGGCGTGCATATCTCGGTGGCGTCGCCGTGGCGTCTTCTGCAGGAGCTTTTCACGGTCAAGGGCGCGGGATGCGTCTTCCGCCGCGGGAGCAAAATTCTGCGCTTTGGAAGCATCCGCGAGTGCGACGAGGCCCGCCTCGGCGCGCTGATGGAAAACAGTTTTGGGAAGAAACTGTCCCGTCCGGACACTTTCGCCAGCCGGGTCACAGGCCTGTACGTGGAGGAGAACTATTCCGGCGCCGCGCTGCTGGAAACGCATCCGGCAGGCCGCTACCTCTCTAAATTCGCGGTCGGCACAGAGGCGCGCGGCGAGGGCCTTGCCATTGAACTGTGGCAGGAGATCACCCGCGACCATCCAGCGATGTTCTGGCGCGCGCGCGAAGACAATCCCATCAATCACTGGTACGAGAAGCAGGCCGAGGGCTGGCAGCGGGCCGGGCGCTGGCGCGTGTTCTGGCGCGGAATCGCCCCGGAGCAGATTCCGGTGGTGATCCGCTACAGCCTTGAAAAGCCGGACGATTTCGTTCAGGCCGGCGGAGCGTGATGTTTTATGGTCAGCCAAAGAGCCATCATTCAGAATGAACAGGGGATTCACTGCCGTCCGTCCGCGGTGATTCTGAAGGAAGTTGCCTCCTATCCGGGCAAGATCCGCGTGGCGTGCGACAACGGCGAGAGCACGCTGGATTCCGTGCTGGATCTCATGGCCCTGTGCCTGTCCAAAGGAACCGTGATCACCATCAGCGTGGATGGCCCCGATGAGGAGGCCTGGTGCGACAAACTGGTGAAGCTCTTTGAATACCACTTTGATTTCCCGCCCCGCGAATAAGGAGAAGCATGAAGATAATGTCCCGCATATTCATTGTGTCTGTTTTTGTCCTGGCCATTTTTGCTGCGGGTGCGCCGTGCGCGCTGGCGCCTGTTGCGCGCGACCCGTATGTCGGCGCCATTGTCATTGACGCCGCCACCGGCGAAACGCTTTTCGAGGATAATGCCGATGCAGCTGGTTATCCCGCCAGCATGCTCAAGCTGATGGATATGCTGATCATTCTTGAGAGGCTCGAGTCCGGCACCGCCAGCTATCAGACGCCCGTCACCGCTTCAGCGGCGGCATCCAACATGGGCGGTTCTCAGGTGTATCTCAAGGAACACGAGGTTTTCCCGCTGGAGGACATGCTCTACGCGCTGATGATTCAGTCAGCCAATGATGCCGCGCTGGCGCTGGCGGAGCATTTTGCGGGAGCCAAGGAGGGCTTCGTCCACTTGATGAACGAGAAGGCCCGTGAACTCGGCATGAACTCGACGCAATTCTTCTCGCCCCACGGCCTGCCGCCCGGGGAGGGCCAGAGCCCGGACGTCACGACCGCCCGTGACTTTGCCAAGCTCTGCCGTGAGCTTTGCAGGCATCCGGACATCTTCCGCTTCACGTCCACCCGCGAGAAGGGATTCCGCGACAACACCTTCATCATGCGGAATCACAACAATCTGCTGGGTGTTTTCCCGGGCTGCGACGGGTTCAAAACCGGCTATTTCCGCGCCGGCGGATATTCCATTGCCGCCACGGCAGAGCGCGAAGGCCGCCGGGTGATCGCCGTCGTGTTGGGCAGCACCTCCAAGCAGATCCGCGCCGCCAAGACCAGCGAACTGCTGTCCATCGGGATCGCCAAGGCGATGACCGTCCCTGCGCCGGTTGTTCAACCCGTTCCCCGGATTGCAGAGCAGGCCGCTGTCATGACAGAAGAAGCAGATGACATGGAAGAGCCGGAAGAGGAAGAAGAACAGGAATCCTGCGACAGCAAAGGCGGCGGGTTCTGGCTGGGGCTGCTGACGGGGCTCGCAATTTCTGCGCTGATCGCGGTTGTTCTTAAAATCAAACAGAAGCGTGATCGCGGCGACGTCATTCGCCGTTCGTAAAGGTGGGCAAACGATGAAAAAGTCATTGCCGCTGTCAAAAGTCTATACCTTGCTGGAATCCGGTCCTGTGATTTTGCTGACGACCGCCGGAAAGGACTGGCCCGACACCATGCCCATGGCGTGGCACACTATGATGGATTTCGATCCGCCCCTGATTGGATGCATTCTGGGCGACCGCAACTACACCTGGCCGCAGCTGCTGAAGTCGAAGGAATGCGTCATCAATATCCCGACTTCTGATCTGCTGGAAAAAGTGGCCGGCTGCGGCAGCACCACCGGCGCGAGAATCAACAAATTTGCGGAGTTCGGTCTCACCGCAAAACCCGCGAAGCTTGTGAAAGCCCCGCTGATTGATGAGTGCTATGCCAGCATCGAGTGCAAACTGGTGGATACACGCATGGCGAAGAAATACGGTTTTCTGGTCCTGCAGGCCGTCAAGGCGTGGGCGGATCCTTCTGTGAAAAATCCCCGCACGATCCATCACCGGGGCGGGCCCGTCTTCATGGAGGCCGGCCGGACGCTGAATATCCCTTCCCGCAAGAAGTGACCGGATGCCTGAAAAACACTGAAAACGATTGCCCCGTGCGGGCGCTTTGTGTATCTATATCGGACTTGTTTATTGTTAACCGGGATCGTCCCTGAAAGAAATTCGAGGAAGACAATATGAAGAACATAGCCATTGCGGATGTGAGGAATTTTGTGCTGCTCGGCCACACGGGAAGCGGCAAGACCACGCTGGTGGATGCGCTGCTCTACAAGCTTGGCATCAATGACCGTCTGGGCTCTGTGGATGACGGCTCCAGCATGGCGGACTGGACCGAAGAGGAGAAGGCCCGCAAGATTTCAACTTCGGCCAAGCCTTTTGACGCCTCCTACAAGGATCCCGCGGGCAAAACGACGCGCATGGTTTTCATGGATACCCCGGGCTATGCTGATTTTTACGGTCAGGTTGTTGCGGCCACTTTGGTCGCCGACGCGGCCCTCGTTGCTGTGGATGTTAACAGCGGCATCCAGGTCGGCACCGCCCGCGTCTGGCGGCGCTGCGAAGACCTGAAACTCCCGCGCGGCGTGGTCATCACCGGCATCGACAAGGAAAACGCGAATTTTGCAAATGCATTGGCCGCCATTCAGGAAACCTGGGGCGCCCGCTGCGTTCCCGTTGTGATACCCGTCGGATCCGACCAGGTGGTGGATGTGCTGGCGTCGAAGCCGGTTCCGGCCGAAGTGGCTGAACAGGTTTCGGCCGTCAAGGGCAGCCTTGTCGAGGTCGCCGCGGAAACGGACGACGCGATGATCGAGAAATATCTCAGCGGCGGGGAGCTCTCGCCCGAGGAAATCGCGGCCGGCCTGCGCGGCGCGGTAGCCTCCTGCCGGCTGATTCCCGTGTTTGTCACAGCCGCCAAAAAGGCCGTGGGCCTGGTGGAACTGCTGGACGGCATCAAGCGCCTGTTTCCGACTCCCGCTGACCGCCCGGCGAAGGATCAGGAAGGCAAGGAAGTTGATCCGGCCGCTTCCGCGCCCGCGCTGGGCCTCGTCTGGCGCTCGGTCAACGACCCGTTCGTTGGCCAGCTCACTTTTGTCCGCGTCTATGGCGGAACGATCCGGGCGGAGAACGAGCTTTTCAATGTGAGCAAGGGCGAAAAGGAGCGCGTGGGCGCCCTTTACCTGTCGCGCGGCAAGAAGCAGGAGACGATCACCGAGGTGAGCGCCGGTGACATCGTGGCCATTGCCAAGCTCAAGCATACGGCGCTGAACGACACGGTGGGCGCGCCGGGCACAACCCGCAAGCTGCCGGTCATTGTGTTTCCGAATCCCGTGATGTCCTATGCCGTGGTGGCCAAGACACAGGGCGACGAGGACAAGCTGGGCACGGGCCTTCATCGCATTTGCGAAGACGATCCGACCCTCAAGGTTGAACGCACCACCGACACGCATGAGCTGATTCTTTCCGGTTTGGGCGACGTGCACCTGGATGTTGCTGTCAAGCGCCTTAAAGAGCGCAGCAATGCTGAAGTGACCCTCCAGACCCCGAAAGTGCCCTACAAGGAAACAGTAACCGGCCGGGGCGAGGGGCACTACAAGCATAAGAAGCAGTCTGGCGGCCGCGGCCAGTACGGGGATGTCTACCTGCGCGTTGAACACCGTGACCCGTCCGACGAGGAATGGTTTGCGAATGCCATTGTCGGCGGCGCAATTCCGGGCAACTTCATTCCGGCCATCGAGAAGGGTTTGGTTGAGGCCATGCTCAAGGGCGCGGTGGCCGGCTATCCCGTCACGAACGTCAAGGTCACGGTGTACGACGGCTCCTATCACGATGTGGACTCGTCTGAAATCGCGTTCAAGATCGCTTCGCGCATGGCGTTCAGGGACGGCATGAGCAAGGCCAAGCCGGTTCTGCTCGAGCCGATTATGAAGCTGAAGGTCATGGTGCCCGACCAGTACATGGGCGATGTCACCGGCGACCTGAACCACAAGCGCGGCCGCATCCTGGGCATGGGCTCCGAGGACGGCATGCAGGTGATCACCGCGGAAGTCCCGCAGGCGGAATTTTTCCAGTACTGCCCGCAGCTCCGCAGCATGACCGGCGGCCGCGGATCGTTTGAAATGGAATTCTCCCGCTACGACGTGGTCCCCGCTAACATTGCGCAGAAAGTCATTGCAGCGGCTGAGAAGCACAAGGAAGAGGAAGAATAATTTCCAAGGAGCATAACGCATGAGCGGTCACAGTAAATGGTCAACCATCAAGCATAAAAAAGCCGCCATTGATGCAAAACGCGGCAAGATATTCAGCAAGGTCGCGCGTGAAATCATGGTGGCGGTTCGAACGGGCGGCAGTGATCCTGAAGGCAACATTACGCTGCGCGCGCTGCTGCAGAAGGCCCGCTCGGCCAATATGCCCAGTGACAACATAGACCGCGCCATCAAGAAGGGCGCCGGTGATCTGGGCGGCGCGGTTCTTGAGGAGATGACCTACGAAGGCTATGCCGGAGGCGGCGTGGCGATTCTCATCGGCGTGCTCACTGACAACAAAAACCGCAGCGCGGCCGAAATCCGTCACCTTTTCACGCGTCACAACGCCAGCCTTTCCGCCGCCGGGAGTGTCAGCCGCCTTTTTGAGCGCCGCGGGCAGATTGTTGTCAGCGCCGAGGCCGCGAGCGAGGACAAGCTGATGGAGATTGCCCTTGAAGCCGGCGCCGACGACATGGCCAACGAAGGCGATCACTTTGAAATACTCACATCCCCGTCAGCCTTCATGTCCGTTGTGGACGCGCTGAACAAGGCGGGTATCGTCATGGCCGGTTCAGAAATGACCATGCTTCCGTTCACCTGGGTGCCCATCACCGACAAGGGGCAGGCCTCCTCGCTCGTGAAGTTCGTCGAGGCCCTTGAAGATCTGGATGACGTCCAGAATGTCTGGCACAACGGCGACATTAGCGACGATCTGATGGCGGAGATTGAAGGCTGATGCCTGATCCCGCCGGAACACGCATCATGGGGGTGGACACCTCCCTGCGTTCAACCGGCGTTGGCGTGGTCGAGGGCCGCGGAACGGCCTTCCGGACGATTGAGTTCGGCATAATCAAAAATCCCCAGAACCGGATTCACTCCGAATGCCTGGACAACATCTACCAGTCCATCACGGCCTGGATTGCCCGGTGCAAACCGGATGCGATGGCCATTGAGGGTTCCTTCTACTTCAAGAACGCCGGCACGGCAATGACGCTGGGTCAGGCCCGCGGAGTCGTGATGGCCGCCGCGGCGCGCATGAGAATCCCTGTTTATGAATATGCCCCGCGCCGCGTCAAGCAGGCCCTGACCGGCACCGGAACGGCCACCAAGGAGCAGGTGATTCGGATGATTGTGGCCATGCTGGGAATAACGGGCGGCGATCCGACGGACGACGAGGCGGATGCGCTGGCTCTTGCCATCTGTCACCTTCAGGCCCGGTCGTCCTTCAGGGTGATTGCGCCGAAGCCGGTCTGATGCTTCGTTTCCACGCAGAATATACAGCCAGCATGGCCATCAGAATGCAGAGGCCCCAGTACATCTCGACGATTTCGTCAAACTGACGGGTGATCAGAACCTTTGTTGTCGGACATGGCTCCGGCAGCAGGAACGGGCCGAACCGGGTCTCCACAAGATGCACCAGCTGATCCTCAAAAAGGCTGATCAGTTCAGGCAGCATAAAAACAGGTGTGATGACAGGCGGGGGAATATATTTGAATATTTCACCTTTCCCGCGGATATATTGCCGGATGAAAACCAGAGGCAAAATGATCCCGTAGATTTTCATGAACCAGGAAACGATATCTTTCGGGTGAAACTCCTCAAACTTCAGGTTGTGCAGATTGAATTCGTTCTGCTCATTGATTTCAACCATGGGCTCCGGTGTTCCGAATCCGAAAATCCTCTGTCCCCAACTGATTTCCTCACCTGCGCAAACGAACAGGAAAAAACCAAGAAGAGCAAAAAAGGTCACGCTTTTTCTGCCCATTCCCGCCCGGAAGCGAAGCGTCATCCAGCAGGCAATGGCCGCTCCAAGGAAACCAATGAAGGTGAGCCATTCAGCGGCGCGGTCTTCTCCCTGAACATAATTGATGTGGAATTCGGGGGATATTCTGTTGATCCCCCAGTAAACAAAAAATAGACTCGCAAGGCCGATATACATGGCCGGCAGACCGGCGCTTTGTTTTATTTTCACCATGACGAATAAACTACATATTGCGCATGTTTCTGTCCATCCTTACGACACGCTATGTTTGCTGTTGTACTCAGTGGGTCTGGCGATAGAATAGCGGTATGAAAAGTCGAAGCATATACGACAACATCACGTCCGGCCTCGAAATGGAGATTATCAACACACTTGTCCATTCCGGCCCCGTGCGCATTGAGCGCATTGTTTCCGAGGGCCACGCCTCTCCGGAGGATTTCTGGTATGATCAGGACCAGCCGGAATGGGTGATTCTCATTCAGGGATCCGCCACGCTTGAGGTGGAGGGCCGGCCTGAGCCGGTGGAATTAAAGCCCGGCGATTATGTGAACATTCCCGCCCGCTGCCGGCACCGCGTGATGCGCACCGATGAATCTCAACACACGATCTGGCTGGCCGTTTTCTATTGAGGTGACAATGAAAAAACTGATCCTGTTTCTTATGCTTGCTGTTTCCGCCCGTGCGGATGACGGTTCTTTTGCGTTGAACCTCTACCAGCGCCTTGCGGCGGTTGAGGGCAATGTTGCATTTTCTCCCCACAGCATCGGCACCGCACTGGGCATGGCCTTGAAAGGCGCGCACGGCGATACCGCCGCCGCGATGGCGCAGACGCTGAACGCCCCGGCCGACGCCTCGGCCTACGATGAGCAGATGATCGCTCTTCGGAAATCGCTTCGCGAAATCTCCGCGAACGGCGGCCCGCGGATGCAGATCTCAAACCGCATGTGGCCGCAGCAGGGTTATTATATCCGCGAGGCCTATGAGGACTCGCTCCAGCGCGTGTTTGACGCCGATACCCAGACCGTGGACTACAGGGCCGATGCGGAGGCCGCCCGGCAGACCATTAACCGGTGGGTTGCCCTGGCGACCGCAAACAGGATCAAGGAACTCCTGCCGCAGGGGATTCTGAATACCCTCACCCGTGTGGTGCTCACGAACACGATCTGGTTCAAGGGCAAGTGGGCGCTGGCTTTCAAGGCGGAGGAAACCCGGGAAGCCGATTTCTATTCGGGGCCTGCTCCGGTAAAAGTCCCGATGATGAAGCAGACCGGCGACTTCCTTTATGTTGATGCCGCCAGTTTCCAGGCATTGGAAATGCCGTACATCGGCGACCGCGTCGCGATGCTGATCCTGCTTCCGCGCGCGCGAGACGGCATCAGCGCGCTGGAGCAGAAACTCGATGAGGCCCTTCTGAAGCAGTGCATTGATAACCTGAAAAAAACGAAGGTGGATGTCGGTATTCCACGCTTCACGGCTCAGCAGAACGCCAGCCTGAAGGATGTTTTGACTGCGATGGGCATGGGCCTTGCGTTCAGCGGCGATGCCGATTTCAGCGGCATCACCGGCGAAAGGGAACTCTATATCTCTGATGTGATGCATTCGGCCATGGTCGAGGTGAATGAGGAGGGGACCGAGGCGGCCGCTGCGACGGCGGTGGTTATGGCCAAAACCGCTTTTCAGCGGACACCTGTTTTTCGAGCCGACCATCCGTTCATTTACATCATCCGCGACCGGCAGACTGGCGCGATCCTGTTCATGGGGCGGTTTGCGAAGCCGTCCTGATTTTCCAATGGTTGGAACATTTTGCGCGAAAACTTCCAATGATTGGAACTTTTCCGGAAAAAACTTCCAATGATTGGAAAAATCAGTAGATTCTGGCCCATGACTGAAATGCTGAAAAGGCGGTTTCTTTTGTTGTCGGCCCTGTTCCTCCTGCTTCCGCGGGGGGCTGCGGCCGTTGAATTCAAATTCCCCTTGGGCGAAAGCCTTGTGTACAACATCTACTGGGGTAAAATCCCGGTCGGCGAGGCCCGCGTGCATACGGACTGGGCGAATCTCGAAGGGCGCAAGCTGTTGAGCATCCGCTTCCGCGTTGTGACCGGTCCGGTGCTCAGCAAGATTTATCCGGTGAACGACATTCATGAATGTTATATTGACCCGGAAACATTTCTCCCGGTCCGGTATGTCAAAAAGGTGAATGAGGGCCGTTACCATGCGGATGAGGTCACGGATTACGATCACGCGAAAGGGGAGGCCGTCATGCAGCGCTCCGGGCGTGAAAGCAAGAAGGTGTTTGCCATTAAACCGGACAGCCGCGATGTGATGTCGTTTATGTATTTTTCGCGGTCGCTGGAATTTGCCCCGGGAACCACAAACAGGTACGAGGTGATTTCGGACGAGAAACTGTATGAACTCGAAATCCAGGCCCAGAAAACGGAGAGCGTCAAAATTGTTGACGAAAGCCGGATTCGAAGCATCAAACTGGAACCCATCGCTAAGTTCGAAGGTCTGTTTGTCAGAAAGGGGCGGATGTGGATGTGGGTCTCGGATGATAACAGCCGCCTGATGACAAAAATGAAGGCCGAGGTGCCGGTCGCCAGCGTGCATCTGCTCCTCGCCGAGGTTCGCAGCTCCGGCGAAAATATGATTATCCGGCTGCCGGATGCGGAAGAGAAACCGGATGAGGAGAGGAAAAATGTCGCTCTCAGTCAATAGGGCCAGGAAGCTGATTTCGTCTTTTTCGGGCCAGCGGATTCTTGTGGTCGGAGATCTGATGCTCGACCGCTTCATCTACGGGTCAGTGAGCCGCATTTCACCCGAGGCTCCCGTGCCGGTTGTTCGCGTGAAGAGCGAGAGCAATATGCCCGGAGGGGCCAGCAATGTGGCGTGGAACATCCAGTCGCTGGGGGGGCGCAGCGCGGTCGGAGGATTCGCCGGTGACGATCAAGCCGCAGCGGAACTGCGCAGCGTGCTCGCGAGGGGCAAGGTTGGTGTAGACTGCGTGCAGACAGTTCCCGGAAGCTGCACCACCGTCAAGACCCGCATCATCGCCGAACACCAGCAGGTGTGCCGCGTGGACTGGGACGCCGAACCCGACTATAAAAATGCGGATTTTGATCTGTTCACAAAAACACTGCGCAAAGAAGTCGGCCGAGCCACGGGCGTTATCATCGAGGATTACGGGAAAGGCGTTGTGCGTCAGGCCGTGGTGGATGCCGTAATTTCCGCCGCGAAGATGAAGGGCATTCCTGTCGGATTTGATCCGAAGGATAACTGCGATCTGAAGGTCAGCGGGGTCACCGTTGCCATGCCGAATCACCGCGAGGCGTTCTGGGGCGCCGGCATGAAGGAAACGCCCGTGAAAAGCGATCCGTTGAAGGATGTCAGCCTGCTGAAGGCTGGAGAGCGTTTGCTGAAGATATGGGAACCCGGGTTTGTGGTCATTACGCTCGGGAGCCTGGGGATGCTGATGATGGCTGAGAACGCGAAACCCGTGCACATTCCTACACGCGCCCGGGAAGTGTACGATGTGAGCGGAGCGGGCGATACGGTCGTGGCCGCCACTGTGCTGGCGCTTGCCGCAGGCGCGACCCATCGCGAGGCCGCCGAACTGGCCAACTTTGCCGCCGGCGTCGTGGTCGGGAAACTGGGCACGGCCACATGTACAGCGTCCGAACTTCTGAAAAGTGTGAGGGAAGGCCTGTGACGGCCATTGGTGTGATTCCCGCGCGCTGGGCCTCGACCCGTTTGCCCGGCAAGGCTCTGGTCAACATTGCAGGAAAACCTCTCATTCAATGGGTTTGGGAACGGGCTAGCCTTGCGAAGAAACTGGATGCCTTGATTGTGGCCACCGATGACGAGCGCATTGTTGGTGCTGTGCAGAACTTTGGTGGCCGTGCGGTGATGACAAAACCGGATCACCCGTCGGGGACGGACCGGATTGCCGAAGCGATCAAAGGCGTTGCCGCCGATGTGGTGGTGAATGTGCAGGGCGACGAGCCGCTGGTGGATCCCGCGCTGATTGACCGCGTGGCGGAAGTCCTGCTGACCGGGAAAGACTGGGACATGGCGACCGCCGTGACCCCGATGGACAGCGACGAGATGCTGCATGATCCCTCGGTGGTGAAGGCCGTCTTTGCGGCTGACGGTTGTGCACTGTATTTCTCGCGGTCGGTGATTCCATTCATGCGTGATGCCAGGCCAACCATTGGAGCAAAGGATGGCCGTTACTGGCGTCATGTTGGCATCTATGGTTATCAGCGCAAGTTCCTGGAGCGGCTGGTCAAAACCCCGCCCTGCGATCTGGAGCTGGCAGAGAAACTGGAGCAGTTGCGGGCGCTTCACATCGGCGCGCGGATGAAGGTTTTGAAGACTGAAAGCCCGGGGCCGGGAGTGGACACTCCGGAGGACGTGAAGCGCGCCGAGATCGCTTTGCGCAAAGCCGGCCTGGCGAAATAACGCCGATTGTTGCATTTTGTTTTTGCTTCCTTTGAACCAACGTAATAGAAATGCCGCCCAGTCAGTTAGAGCGTTTGACTAAAAGGGAATTTGAGGAGATTTGATTATATGGCAAATGTCAAAACACCGGTTGTTCTCGGCAATGCGCGCTTCACCGTTTACTCCAGCGGCTGTGTCCGGCTGGAATACGCAAAGGACGGGCGGTTCAGTCCGTATCCTTCGCTTCTCACGGGCAACAAGCCCGCAAAACCCGCGAAAGCGGATACGGAAATCAAGGGCAAAAAGCTGACGATCCGCACGGATGATTTCACGCTTCATTATGAAGACAACGGCCAGAATTTCTCGGCTGACAATCTCAAGATTGAGCACAAGAACAACAACGGCAACCGCGAAGTCTGGCAGCCCGGCAAACACGACCGCGGCAATCTGGGTTCGGTTCGCCGCTGTCTTGACCAGTGGCAGTGGTGCGGCGGACCGGAGCACTATCCGGTCGAGGGCATTCTCAGCACCGACGGCGGGCATCTTGTTTTTGACGAGCCGCGCGTCTACTGGAACACAAAGCACGACTGGCCCGAATGCCTCAACAACATTGTCTGGTTTGACGGGTATTTCTTTGCTTATGGCGACAAATACAAACAGGCTCTGAAAGATTTCGTGACTGTGTTCGGGCGCATTCCGATGCTCCCGCGCTGGGCCTTCGGCTTCTGGTATTCCCGCTGGTACGCATACACAGACAAAGAAGTCGTAGGCCTTGTGGAGAAGTATCGCAAAAACAAAATACCCATAGATGTCATGATTATTGACACCGACTGGCGCGACGGATGGGGCGGATACGACTGGTCGAAGAAGTATTTCCCGAAGCCCGAAAAGCTGTTGAAGCAACTTCACGACATGAATGTGCATTCCAGTCTGAATGATCATCCCGGCTACGGCAACTATGATGCGCTGCCGGAAAACGACAGTCACATCCCCGTGATCGAAAAGAAACTGGGCGCGCTCCCGCATCAGGGGCAATGGGCCTGCGACTGGTCGAACAAGAAGGCCATTCAGGTCTGGAAGGACGACATTCTGGGTCCGTTCTTTGATCAGGGCATGGATTTCTGGTGGATTGACGGATGGATCAAGGGCCCGTTTGGTTCCACGGACAGCCAGTACTGGGCCAACAGAATATATTACGAGCTGGCCGAAGAGCGACTCAAGAAGCGCGGCATGATTCTTGCGCGCTGGGGCGGCATTGGCTCGCACCGTTATCCGGTCCAGTTCTCCGGCGACACGGCATCCGAGTGGGGCGTGCTGAAACATCAGGTTGAATTCACCGCCCGGTCAGGAAATCTGGGCGCGGCCTACTGGTCGCATGACATCGGCGGATTTTTTGGGCGGCAGGTAGATGAGGAAATCCTGATCCGCTGGATGCAGTTCGGGGCCATGAGTCCGATCCTGCGGACGCACAGCGATCATGGCGACCGCGAGCCGTGGAAATACAGCGACCGCGTGATGAAACTGTTTCGCAAGCAGGTGCATATCCGCTATGCGCTGGCGCCGTATTTCTATACACTGGCGCGCGAAGCGCATGACGAGGGTCTGCCGATTGTGCGGCCGCTCTATCTTGACCACAGCCACAATGACGGCGGCGCCATGTGGCGCAAACACCAGTATATGCTTGGCGGTGACCTTCTGGTTGTGCCCGCCGATGAACCGGTGGACAAGAAAACCGGCTTCCTTCGCAAGCGAGTCTATTTCCCAAAGGGCCGCTGGTATGCGCTGGAGTCGGATGAAGTCGTGCAGGGCACGCAGGACCGCTGGATTGACATCCCGCTGGATGTGATCCCGACCTTTGTGCGCGAAGGCGCTATCATTCCGTGCCAAACAGTGGGTGAAGCGATCGGCTGCGCGGTGCCGGAGGAAATCCACTTCGATTACTATCCGGATTCACTCAATCCGTCCAAGTATGTCCTGTACGAGGACGACGGTGAGACGAAGGATTATCTTGAAGAGCATTCTGCCCGCCTGACCTTGAAGGGATGCCGCAGTGAGGACTGCATCTGCTTCTCGATATCGGAGCCGGATGGAAGTTATCGCGGCATGCCTAAGAAGCGGGATTATGTTGTTCGCGTACTGCTGAACGACGGCGACGAAGTCAAAGCGGTTTGCGCGAAAGTCGGCAAGGGCGCCTGCGCCGATGTGAAACACAGGATCGTCCGCAGGCATCTGGCCGGAACCGTGAGTTCAGGCCGCCGCTTCTGTGAGATCGCGGTGTCGTCAGCCAATAAATCGGTGGATATCTGCATCCAGTTGAAGTAGGGTGGCGGCAGGATTCTGAATCATGCTGCTGTTTGTACTGAAGACAATAACCCGGTTTGTGTCCTGGCTCCGGCTGGAAACAGCTTTGCGCCTCGGGCGCGGTATGGGCTGGTTCATCGGCTCGGTAATCCGTTATCACCGCGAAGATGCTCTGGATGCTTTGACAAGAGCTTTCCCTGAGAAGTCCGCACAGGAAATCACCGGCATTGTCTCTGCGATGTATGCCAACCTTGGCATGAACCTGGTTGAATCTCTTCGGCTGGCAGGAGGCCGGCGGGAGCAGGTTGAAGGCATGATCACAGTCAGCGGGAAAGAAAATGTTGATCAGGCCCTTACACGGGGAAAAGGCGTGCTGTTGCTCACCGCTCATCTCGGGAACTGGGACCTGCTCAGCATCATGTCGCTCATCGCGAAGCTGCCTCCTTTGACGATCATTTCCAAGGACGTGAAGAACAAACAGATCAACGATTTCTGGATGGGCATGCGCAAGGAGTATGGTCTCCGGATCGTTCCAGCCCATAACTCCTATCGCGCCTGTCGGTCGGCCCTGAAAAACAATGAGATGATCGGTTTTATTCTCGACCAGAACATGATTGCCAAGGAAGGGGTTTTTGTGGATTTCTTCGGCCGGCCCGCCTGCACTACGCCCGGACTTGCCTTTATGGCGGCCCAGTCCGGCGCTCCCGTGGTTCCGGTTTGCATTTACCGCACGGGCGGCGGCCGCCACGAGATTCGCGCACTGCCGGTTATCGAGCCGCCGGCGGATCGTGAACCCGAGACCATTCGCGCCGCCACGCAGCAATACACAAAAATTCTTGAGGACATGATCCGCGAGCATCCCGAGCAGTGGATATGGATTCACAGGCGCTGGCGCACAAAACCGAAACCGGAAAATTCCAATGAAAAAAGTGCTGGTTGACGAGAAACGGATTAAGGCTTTTGCGGAGTATTTATCCGGCGAAGGGCGTCCTGTTCCGTTTGATTTTTGCAGCGCAAGCGAAGGTTATCTGTTTCCGGCTCGCGGCGAAGGCGGTGTGCTTGATTATTTCTTTTTCTGCTGCGCCCATCAGTTCGGGTTCTGGAATCTTGAGCACAATCGCTGGTCCGCGCCAATGATTGCGAAGATTGCCGGCCGTGACTTGAAGGGCTCCGACTTCCTCTGGCGGGCAGCCACCCGCGCGCTCCAGAAAAACCCGAACGTATTTTCTCCTCCCGAGCTGGCGGCCATGAACAGTTTGCAGCTTGATGAAATCTTCCGGGACGATATGGGTGTTAATCCGCTCCCAATGTGGCCGGAACATCTCGAACTTATCAGACAGTACGCCGACTGGTTTGCGGTGAACGCACTGGAACCGGCTGATCTGCTCAATCGGGCGGCGGCAGCCCCGCGGCCGCTGCAAACACTGCTCGATGCACTGGCGGAAGTTCCCGGTTATGCCGAGGATCCTCTGCAGAAAAAGGCCATGCTGCTGGCTATTGTCCTTGAAAACCGGCCGGAACATTTTCTGAAAGTCACGGATCCGCAGTCGGCTCGCCCGATCATTGACTATCATCTTCAGCGCAGCGCGTTGAGAACCGGGCTTGTAACGGTTGAGGATTCCGCATTGCGGGCGAAGCTTGAAGCCCGTGAGCTGGTGACGGCGGGGGATGAGGCGATCATCAGGTCTGCCGTGTATGAAGCTATAGACAAACTGGTTCGCCTGTCCGGACTTTCCGTGGCGGCGATTGACTGGTTCTTTTTCAAAAACCGCACAGGCTGCCCGGAGGTGACGGCACCAAAATGCGCCGAGTGCCCGGTTCAAATATTCTGTGCGAGAAATACAAAACTCTTCCAGCCGGTGTTCAGGACAACGGCCTATTGAGCTATGCAATGGCGTGATGCAGATGATTCGTACCGCGTGCCGATTCTTTCGTGGTGCCGGCGCGTGGATGAAAAGGCAATGAGCCAGGCGCGGGATCTTGCGCGCCATCCGCATGTGTTCCATCACATTGCCCTGATGCCCGACTGCCATCCCGGCTACGGCATGCCCATCGGCGGCGTGATCGCCTGCCCGGAGCATGTGATCCCCAACGCCGTTGGTGTTGACATCGGTTGCGGGATGGGGGCCATCCAGACCGACTGCGAGGCCGCGAAGGTCACAAAGGAAACCGTCCGCAAAATCATGGAAAGCATCAAGCGCATGGTGCCGCTGGGCGAGGGGCGCGGTCACAGGTCTCCGCAGTCGTGGGATAAGCTTGATGATTTTGAGCCCTCGGGGAATTGGATGGACAACCGCGCACGGGAGCTGGCCTATCGCAATCTCGGCACACTGGGCGGTGGCAACCATTTCATTGAACTGCAGGCCGGCGATGACGGGTTTCTGTGGATGATGCTTCATTCCGGGTCGCGCAATCTTGGCTATCGGATTGCCGAGTGGCATCACGGCATCGCCAGAAGCTTTGCTGCGGACAGGAAAATCGAATTGCCGGCGATGGATCTGGCATCGCTCCCGGTGGATTCACGGCAGGGACAGGATTACATCCGCGACATGAACTTTGCGCTGGCCTACGCGCGCGAAAATCGCGCGCGGATGATGCAATGCTTCAGGGTGGCCGTGCAGGAGCACCTGTCCGCGAATTTCACGCGCGAAATCAACATCCACCACAACTATGCCGTGCAGGAGGAGCATTTCGGACGCAAGGTGTGGGTGCACCGCAAGGGCGCGACATCGGCCCGCGAGGGCGAGTGGGGCATCATTCCCGGAAGCATGGGAACATCCTCGTGCATTGTGCGGGGCAGGGGAAATGCCGACTCCTTCCAGTCGTGCTCACACGGCGCCGGGCGGTGCCTTGGACGGAATGAGGCCTGCCGGAAGCTGGACAAGGATGCCTGCGACCGGGCCATGCGCGGAATTGTCTTTGACGGCTGGAACCGCATGACGGGCCGCGGCCGCAAAGCCGGAGAATTCGACCTGGGCGAAGCTCCTGCCGCCTACAAGGACATCAACGAGGTCATGGAATCCCAGTCCGACCTCGTGGAGATTGCCGTCCGCCTTCGACCCCTCGGCGTGCTGAAGGGTTGACCAGAAAGTTCCAATGTTTGGAACTTTCCCAATTCCGGAAATGCCTTAAAAACGCTGAAAAAAGGCCGAAAATGCTCATAAATGGCCAAAAATCATCAAAAAATGCCTAAAAAAGGCCATTTTTATGCTATTTTTCAAAAAAAGATTCCGGCGGCATTTACAGAATAATGCGTGATAAATTCCGCTATTATGGCTTTAATCTTCAAAGGAATAGGACATTTGACATGAAGGAGAAATGGCAAGGTTTCTGCGGCGTCATCAAGAACATGCACCCTGTACGGCTGGTTGCGCTTGGGTACATGTCCTACGTCGTCGCTGGATGGTTGGTGCTGGCGATGCCTTTCTGCCATGCCACGGGTGAGGTATCGGCATTGGACGCGCTCTTCACATCCACTTCAGCCGTTTCCACAACCGGTCTTACAACCGTGAGCACGGGTAACGACTTCAGCCTCCTGGGGCAGATTGTAATTATGATCTTGATCCAGCTTGGGGGCATTGGATACATGACATTTGGTTCCTTTGTTGTTCTTTCACGCAGCAGTATCCTCTCGGAGCGCCGTCAGCAAATCGGCAAAGCCGTCTTCAGCATGCCGGATAATTTCAGAATCGACAAATTCATTCGAAGCGTGATCGTGTTCACGCTGATCACCGAGACGGCGGGAGCCTGTGCCCTGTTTCTTGCTTTCTCCCGCGCGGGAGTGATCCATCCGGCATGGTCCGCAGTGTTCCATAGCATATCGGCGTTTTGCACTGCCGGTTTTGGTTTGCACGATGACAGTTTTGAACAGCTGCGCGGAAATATCTCGGTCAATGTCATTCTCGGAATCCTGAGCTACCTCGGCGCGATTGGTTTCATTGTGTTTGTTGACGGCTGGCGGCGTCTCATAGGCAAGACCGCCCGCCTCACTCTCACCAGTCGCATCATTCTTGTCACCACCGCCTGGGTGAGCCTTTTCGCCATGACCTTGTTCTTTGTGGCAGAGCCGACGATTCAGTCGCTCCCGCCATATGAGCGACTGATGGCGGCGTGTTTTCAGGTTATGACGTCCATCACGACGGTGGGTTTCAATACCATTCCAATTGGGCAGCTCTCTCAGGCATCCCTGTTCCTGATTATCCTTCTGATGGTCATTGGGGCCTCTCCTGCAGGCACGGGCGGCGGCCTCAAGACAACGACTTTCACAGCTCTCTTTGGAGTCATCCGGAGCACCATTCTCGGGCGGGAGAGGGTGCAGTTTTGGGGCAAGGAGATTCCAGAAGAAAGAATACGCGTTGCCATTGCCAGTCTGGGTTTCTACGCAGGAGCATTGATTCTGGGGTGCTATCTGCTGGCTTTGTCGGAGGCGCTTCCCTTTGAGGGGTTGCTTTTTGAGTCGGCATCCGCGCTCGGAACGGTGGGCCTGAGCACAGGGATCACAGCTCACTTGACTCCCATCGGTAAACTGATCCTTATCGGACTGATGTTCATTGGCCGGCTTGGGCCCCTGGCCTTTGGGATCGCATTGTTCTTCCCGTCGGGTCGATCTGAAGAGCATGGCAAAGAGGATTTGGCCGTCTGAAATTCTGAAGGGCGTTTATGCGGATCCCGCACAAAATACTTCCAATCATTGGAACTTTTTGGAGCGAAACTTCCAATGATTGGAACTTCCCGAAAAGTTTGCGTTTCTTTTTTGCCGCAGAGGGATAAAATACGGGCAGAAAGAACGATTATGACGCCTGAAGAAAAAATCGCGATGCTGGAGCGGTTGGGGGCGGACTTCAACCGGGTGAAGGATCTGGATATTCTCATGGAACGGATCCTGCGCGGGGCAAGGATCTATTCCAGCGCGGATGCCGGGTCCATTTATCTCCTTGAGGACGAGTTTCTTCATTTCAGCTACACCCAGAATGCCACACTGGAGAAGAAGCTGCCTCCCGGCGGGAAACTCATCTATTCGTCCTTCACCTTGCCGGTGGACAAAAAGTCCATTGCCGGCTACTCGGCCTGTACAAGGGCGACGCTCAACATCGCGGACGCCTATGCGATCAGCCCCGATGCGCCATACCACTTCAAGCCGGGCTTTGATGCGTCATCGGGATACCGGACTAGATCCATTCTGACCCTTCCTCTTCTGGCGACTGAAAAGCAGGTCCTGGGGGTTCTGCAGGTCATCAATGCGCTGGATGTGGACGGCCATGTTGTTCCGTTCACACCGGAGGCTCAGCGGCAGATGGAGATGTTTGCGGGCATGGCGGCCGCCGCGCTGGAGCGGGCCGTGATGACGCGTTCGATCATTCTCCGCATGGTCAAAATGTCGGAACTGCGCGACCCGCGGGAAACCGGTGCGCATGTGAATCGCGTGGCCGCCTACGCGGTTGAACTGTACGAGCGCTGGGCGAAAAACCATAATATTCCAGAGGACAGGATCGAGGAAGAGAAGGATGTGCTGCGGATTGCCGCCATGCTGCACGACGTGGGGAAGGTGGCGGTTTCCGATTTGATTCTCAAGAAGCCCGGCAAGCTGACCGCTGAGGAATATGAGGTGATGAAGACCCATGCAGAGCAGGGGGCGGATCTCTTCATCGGGCACATGACCGCCTACGACCGGGCCGCGCAGGAGGTGGCGATCAACCATCATCAGAAATGGGACGGCACCGGATATCCGGCCGTTCCCGTGGAGGGAACCGGCGAAAGCCGTCCACGCAGGGGCGAAGAAATCCCTCTGTTCGGACGCATCGTTGCGCTGGCGGATGTGTACGATGCGCTGGTTTCCCGCCGGGTCTACAAGGATGCCTGGTCGGATGAAGAAGCCACAAAAATCATCCGTGAAGAATCCGGAAAACATTTTGATTCGGAACTGGTCGAAATATTCCTTTCGATCCGCGACATCTTTCTCGGCATCCAAAAACGCTATCCGGAATGAGCGGTTTGCAGCATCCGCAGGCCGGCGTTCACAACCATTCGACTGTCTGCAGTGATAATGGAAAAGAGCTGGTTAAATGTGACGGAGGACATGCAGACGATCCAGATGCACAGTCCGGCCGCGTTGAACAGCAGGATAATGACATAGGAGAAAAGCCGGCCATTCTCGATGATATCCGGCTGATGCTGCAGGAGCATCTGAATCGTGAACGTCAGATGGAAGGCCCAGGTCAGGCCGACCAGTCCGAGCCAGAAGGGTTCATAGATGCGCTGGTCGTAAAAGAGGGAAAAACCCGCATACAGAATCAAGGCGCAAAAGGTGTAAAAAGGGAAAAAATACGGCGCCAGAGAAATCAGGAAAGAGCTTTTGCTGACCTGCACCGATCCGCCCCTGCCATTTACGCGCAGCCTTGAAACCCGCGCGCCGGCGACGGCCGCCCACAGGGCATGGGTTAATTCATGTCCGAGGACATAAGTTCTTACGGGTTTCTGGCAGACCATAAACAGGAAAATCCACAGGAAGAAGCCGATGAGGAGCCCCCAGACGGATCGCGGCACCTGTTGTGCAGATTCCGGCTGAAGCGCCATGATCAAATGAAAGAGGCTGAGCAGAACAATAACGCAAACGGGCAGCAGCAGAATCCCGGCACAGAATTTCAGGAACTTCAGCAGCATCTCCGTTCCTTGTGCATCCGCCGGTCGGTCCAGCAGTGAATGCGTTTCATCACATTTCTGCCGGTCAGCCACGGGAAGATGCAGGCGAATTCGCGGATGATCAGTTCGCGCTCGGCGCAGGTCGCTTCCGGGCCGAGGGATCCAACCACCTGCACGACGTTGCGGATTATTTTATGGCGGCCGGGGCGGACGCCGCAGGTCAGGCATTCAAGATCGAGCCACAGGAACCGGCGGCGGACCGGATCCAGGGGATACTCGAGAAGCAGGTTGGAGGTCTTGGTGTCACGGTGGTATATCCCGTGACTGTAGAGGCCTGCTATGGCGGAGGCCAAATCCTTGGCCAGCGCCCGTTTCACATCTTCCGGTTTTGTGTTCGATGTCCATCCCAGCCACCGGCTGGCATCGTCGGTGTCCGGCACAAAACCAGTGATGATGAAACTGGCGGCGGGAATGCCGTGTTTCCAGCATTCAAGAAATCCCATCGGTTCGGGTGTCGGGATTCCAAGTTGCCTGAGTGTGAGCGCGGCGGCCCAGAATCTCCGCGCGCGTGAATGGCGGAAAAGATATTTTAGATTCTCAAGTGTTCCGCTGAGATCATAGCCTTTGATGATGACCTCCGCGCCCTCAAGGCGGGTGCGGGTTACGGTGATGCGGCCGGTTTGCTTGATGACTGCGGCATCCGGGCGGGCGATGGATTCCTGAATGAGGGAAAGCAGTTCGACGGGGGACATATCCGGCCGGTCGGCCCAGCATCCGGCGAGGCATTTGTCGCCCGAGCGGATTCCCGTCGGCACCATTCGGAGGGCGGCACGGTACAGCGCCGCGGCCTTAATGCAAGCCTCGCGGCCAGGCGGCTGGTAAACCGGACTGCTGCTGTTTATTTCCATTGCGCGGATTCTGCACAAGGCGGTGCAGCCATGCAACACTTGGAATGCAGTATTTTTTTGGTGAATGCGGTTGACTTCGATGCTCTTATAGATAGTATGACACAGTTTTTTGAAAGAAATGCGGCCATTGAGGCCGTTTGCAAGATCAGTCAGGAGATTTGTCAGATGCCGAACATTAACAGTGCAGCGAAGCGTTTGCGGCAGTCCATTGAGGCGCGGCAGCGCAACCAGAGTGTGAAGAGCCGTGTGAAGAACATCCGCCGGAAATTCCTTGAGTCTTTTGAGGTTCCGGAAGGTGCGGATCCTCAGGCGATTTACCGCAAATACTGCTCGGAGCTGGACAAGGCGGCAAAAAAAGGCGTTATTTCCAGCAACACGGCCTCGCGCCGCAAGACCCGCGCCGCGAACCGTATCCGCGCAAAGAAGTCCTGAGACAAGCTTTCAGCAGCAAGAAGAAAAGCCGGCCTGTGGCCGGCTTTTTTATTGTCAGACTGTAATTTTCAAAAGGGGGAGGCCCAGCCGCCGCCGGCCGGTTTCGCCCTGAAGCAATTCTGTTTTGCGCCAGGGTAAAGCATCGCGGCTGTTTGCAGGCAGGGTTTTCCCAAGGAACAGTGCCGTGCCGACATGCAGCTTGTGCTTGCCGAACTGCCCGTTCACATCATCAATGATTGCTGAGGCCCTGTTCAATTTATCAATCCTGAGCCGGTCTTCAAAAAGGTCGGTCTGTTCTTCGCGATCCTCCTCGAGCCTGCCGAGAACAACCATTGTACTGCGGTAGATCCATTCCGGATTGAAAAGCCGGTCGAAAAGATCCTGCGCCAGCGGAAGAACCTCCTGCGTGGAGGCCGTGGCGCGGTTCAGCGCGGCCTTGAGGCCTTCCTGATGGTAATCATCCTTTCGCAGGGCCACCGTGATTTCGCGTGCCCGAAGTTTGTGCCGGCGGACCTTGATGAAGGCAGATTCTATATTGCGCACCAGCCTGGCGTAGATGAAATCCCTGTCCGCGGATGGGGCGCTGAAGGTTTTGCATTTGCTGATGCTGGCATAGCTTGTTTTCTCTTCGGTGCTGACGGGCCAAACCGTCTGTCCCCGGAGTTCTTTCCATATTTCATGCCCGGGCTTCCCCAGAATCCTTTGGGCCCAATCCTCCGGCTTCAGGACGAAATCAAGCGCAGTTTGCAGTCCATGTTTCTGGAGAAGCTGGACGGTGTTTGATCCGAAGCCCCAGACGTCTTTGAGCGGAATGCGTGCCAGGAAAAGATGCAGATGCATTCCGGCTACGGCTGTGAAGCCGGCCGGCTTCCGGAAATCGGAGGCGAGCTTGGCTAGACTTTTTGTGAGGCTGAGGCCGATAGAAACAGTCAGGTTCAGCTCTTTTTGAATGGCCGATTGCATTTGCCTCGCGATGTCCTGATATGAGGAGTGGAAGACACGCCGCAGCCCTCCGATGTCGGCGAAACCTTCGTCAATGGAATATTCCTCGACGATCGGCGTGAACCGGCGGGCGATGTCGAACATACGCCTGGAATAGATGCTGTAGGTTTCATAATCGCTGGGCAGCACCACGAGCTGCGGGCAGATTTTGCGGGCATCCCAGAGAGAAATGCCGCGTTTGATGCCAAGGGCCTTGGCCTCATAGCTGGCGCAGGCAATGATGCCGCGTTCCTTGCCGGTTACCACCGGTTTCCCTTTCAGTGCGGGATCAACGGCCTGTTCCACGGATGCGAAAAAGGCGTCGCCGTCGAAATGGACAATAGCGTTCGGGAAAGATCCGAAAACAAGAATCTGACCTTTGCTGTCCATGATGCATGGCCCTTACTGGTATTTCCGGACCACGGCCTTGACCACGCCGCCGATGGTCAGAGAATTCCGCGGCCTGATCCGCTGATAGCGGCCGTTGGCGGGATCCAGATAAATGCCGTTCCGGTCGCGACCGAAATATTTGAGGGTCCATTCGCCGTCCACCTGGGCCACGACGATGTCGTTCTTTTTGGGCGTGGTACCACGTTCGACCAGCACCAGGTCGCCGGGCTGGATGCCGGCCTCAATCATGGAATCGCCCGAAACCGTCAGCATGAACGTGGCTTCCGGCCGGGCAACCAGGAACTCATCGAGGCTGAGCGTGTCCACCAGTTCCTCCTCGGCCGGGGAGGGGAACCCTGCCTGCACCGCGCCAAGAAGTTTAATGGATCCAATGAGTTTGCTTGTCCAAGCCGGCTTCCCGCAGCGGTTTTTGGTGATGTACCCAAGCTGCTCCAGCCTGTGCAACAGGCCATAGACCGCGTTTTTGGAGCGGTAACCGAACAAATTCAGCATTTCGGCATATCCGGGCATCCGTTTCTCTCCGCGGACAAATCCGCGCAGTTTCCTGAGCCTGTCCTCAAGATTCATTTTTCTGGGCATGGCAAACCCCTTTCTCTGACAGAACAATAACTGAACTATAGTTCAGATTCAATGGAGAACTTTAAATAATTGAATCCAGGGCCGTGACGGAAGCCTCTTTCCCGTTGACAAACAGGCGTTTAAGGGAGACGATGCAACTCTCCAAAATTGAACATAAATGCAGAATATCTACAAATGAGAACGAATAACTTTTCAAACAAGACTCTCCTGATATTGCTCATTGTCGTCCTCGCCGCACTGGTTCGATGCGTGTATCTTGGCCATAGCGCCTATCGGGCAGATACTCTTGAATTCTACAAATATGTCGCTAACAGAGTCAGTCCGATACAGCAGTTGAAGAATCCTCCATGGGTCAACCAGATTCCCTGGACTGAGGTATATTTACTGACTTTTTTCCGGATCACCCGAATGCCCGTCAACGACTGGACCGTACGGTTTCCCATTGCGCTGCTTGGCATTCTGGCAGTTTATTTTGTTTATCGCATGTGCCGCGAAGCCGGTTCCGAAAGAATGGCGCTTCTGGCAGCTTTTCTGGCGGCCATCAATCCATACGCTGTCGCAACTTCACGGGAGGCCTATTACTACTCCGGCGTTATTTGTTTCTCGGCATTCTTCTACTGGCGGTCCATTGTCCTCCTGCGATACTTGCAGGAGAAGGAATCCGGCGCACGCGTCTGGGTTCTTTGGCTGCTGTCCGGAATTCTGATGTGCGCCACCCACATCACGACATGGTCTGTGTTCGGCATGATCTGGCTCATGTTGTTTGTACTGGGCTTGCGCAGAGCTGATCCGCAGTCGCGCAAGAAGCTGATTCTGTGGTTTGTTGCGCTGGCGGCTGTGCTGATGATTTCAATTTTCCCCTGGCTCTTGCGGGCGTTTCGGGCGTATGTCCTCGGGTCTCTTCAGGCGCTGGGCGTGGATAAGCTGCCTTGGACGAATTTTTTGCGCATTGTGGCGGAAACTGTTCCGGTTTTCACGTTCGGGAAATCCGTGCCGGGCATTGTTCTCCTTTTGCTGATTCTTGCTGTGGGCCTGTTTGCGGCCTTTAGAAACAGGCAGGGCCACACAGAGTTCGGGAAGCGAATTTTGATGATGGTTCTGCTGGCTGTGGCGGGAAACATCGTGCTGTGCGCCATAATGGGCCATGGCCAGAGCAAATACGCATATTTTTCTGTTTCGTTTCCTCTTGTGATATTGGGCTTGGCCTTTCTGCTGGTTTGTCTGAGCGATTGGATGGTATTGAAATGGGAAATCGGGAAACGATACGCCGTTCCGGTTCTGGCATGCATCTGCGCGATTTTGTGGTGCGCGCCATTATGGGCGGTGATTACGCTTGAAGGCAAACCTACGGCGTATAAGACCATCGCTGATTATATTAACCGGAACACTGAGCCTGGCACTCTTGTTCTGGTTGACCGGTGGTATGAACCATGGAATGAACTGACGCTGTATCCCCTGAAGGATGGACGGGAATGGACATTCACGGTGCCGTGCGAACCTGCACAAACCGCGATCCAATTTGGTTGGCGGGAAACTGTGGAGGATTTTTTTAGAAAATACCCGGATTCAGTCTACCTCCCGTTGAACAACTCGTTCATTGATTCGGGAACCCCCATGTATCATCTGGGCCCCTGGGAATGGCCGGACCGGTTTTTTGCGCATAAAATTGTCCTCAAGCACCGGGCAGCTGATTCCCTGGCCAGATGGGGCTTTGCCCATCGGGATGATTTCTATGAGAAGAACAGAAGCCGCATTGATATCAAGCTTTACCGCAACAGCTGGGATGATGCTGTCAGGAAAGCAGCACAAGGAGATAATCCAGTTGTTCTTTTCTACGGAAGCGGGTGGCGCTATTTGAAACCCTGGCAGCCGATTTCCGGATGGCCGCAGCAGCTGATGCAGATGCTGTGGTTTCAGGCGGGCTGGTATATGCAGAATCACAAAGTGATTTCCGGAAATGACCAGATTGCCGGTTTCAACCAGTCTCAAATAGAATCGTTAATGCAGAAGGGACGTTTTGCTGATTACAGAATCCCGTCTGATGTCTCCCGGCTGGATGTTTACAATGCAACGGAAAAACCGTTGAATGTTGAACTGGTATTTGTTGCCTTCTCGCCGGAATCCACAAGATTGCTCATCAATGGGCAGATATTGACGTTCCCGGTTCAAAATGTGGCCCAACAGTCGGTCACAGTGCCCCTGCAGCCCGGAGAAAACAAAATCAATGCATCGGCAAAAGGACCGCTTCTCGTGCTGGATATCAAGGCCTCTGTTGTGCAATAGTTCCTTCAAATGCAAAAGGACAAGACAATGAGTAATGCGGTATCCGGTCGGGAAACAAAACAGGTTTTGCAGGTTATTGCCGGATTGATTCTCCTGTCACTTGTGATCTTTCACGAAGTCCTGAATCCTTCGCGTCTTTTGCTGACCACGGACGACAATATTGGAGCGCTGGCTTTGTGGAAGAGGGGTCTCCCGCGCGGTTTTCTGGGCTGGTGGAACGATGCGGCACTGGTGGGGATGCCGGGAATGATAAACCTCACCTGGACCAATCTGCTGATCTGGCTGCTCCCATTGAAGTATGTGACCAACTGGATACATGCAATAGATTTGACCATTGCCTCTGTTTTCCTCGTTTTGTTCCTGCGCCAGCGCAGGCTGGTGTGGCCGGCATGCATCGTCGGCATGCTGGCTGCCTTCTGGTTGGGAAGCAATTTCACGCTGACATATGCCGGGCACATCTACAAATTCGCCGCCCTCGCTTTTGCAGCCATGTTCCTTTGGAGCGCAGAAAAGGCTGTTCGGACCGGGAAGATCAGCTGGGCGGTTCTGGCGGGCGGAGCCCTTGGCGCCATCTTCCTTGAACAGCCGGATCTGGCGCTTTTCATTGCCATGTTCCTGTTTCCCTACTTTATATTTTCGCTCATCCGCCGGCATGGATTGCAGTGGAGGGCAATCATCAGGATGGCGGCGCCGGTTCTGCTGGTCTCTCTCTCGCTTGCGGCGCGGCCCTTGCTTGCGGGATATTCCTCAAGCGTAAAAAACATTGCGAGCATGTCGCAGGAGGATTCTGCAGAAAAATGGAACTTTGTGACCCAGTGGAGCTGGCCTCCGGAGGAATCCATTGATTTCATTGCTCCGGGATTTATGGGCTGGCGAAGCGGTGAGCCATCCGGTCCGTACTGGGGCAGAATGGGGCGTTCGGCCGAGTGGAAGAAGACGGGGCAGGGATTCATGAACTTCAAGCTGGAAAGCCAGTATTTAGGCGCGTCAGCCGTGGCGCTGATGATGCTGGCGCTGGTTTTAGCCTGGGGAAAGGGATCATCCTCGAATCCGAACCGGTTCGAGGTCAGGGCGTGGGGAATCATTGCGCTTCTGGCGCTTCTACTCTCGTTTGGGAAGCATTTCCCGCTGTATTGGTTTTTCTATAAACTGCCGATGGTGTCCTCCATTCGCAATCCAAACAAGTTCCTTCAGGTCTTTCAGGTCGCCGTTGCCATTCTGGCGGCGCACGGACTGCATGGATTGCTTTCCGGAAGCCTTGCAGGAAACAAGGCCCGGAAATATGCCATTGTTTCGGCAATCATCGGCGCGGTCATGATCTTCGTGGCGCTTCTGACGGCCGCATCGTGGAGTGGCGCGGTGGGACGTCTTGCAAATGTCGGTTGGGCCCAGTCCGCGGCGGCAATTGTTGGCGGACGCATGAAGGCGCTCTTCTATGGCGGAGGGATGCTGGTTGCGTTTGCGGCCTGGCTCTGGATGATGCCGTTCGCGAAGTTCCGTCGCGGGATGCCATGGTTCGTTTGCGTTCTGCTGCTGGTGGACGTACTGTATCTGTCCCGCTATTACATCCAGACTATGAGTTGGGATGATGTTGCCGGAAATGATAATGAGGTGGTAAAAGTTCTTAAGGAAGATGCCTCGCGAACATTCCAGCGTTCTGCGCTTGCAGATCAATCCGGCTTCTATAATCACTGGCTAACCTATTTGTTCCCGTATCAGGGGATCAACACGATCAACGTGACCCAGATGCCGCGCATGCCTGAAGACTATAAAGCATTTATGGAGGCGGTTGGATCCAATCCGCTGCGCTACTGGGAACTTTGCGGAGTGGGCCCTGTGCTGGCGCCTGCGGGAATTTGGGCTCAGTTGCAGCGTGATCCTGCCGTTAAAGAACGGTTTGACATTCGCTTTGCGTACAGCGTTGCAACGGATAACCGCAGAATGAAGATCGTTCCGGGTGCGCAATCCACGCCTGGACAGCATTGCATCCTGAGATACAGGGATTCTTTGCCCCGCTATGCGCTTGTTCCGCAATGGGAAATCGTCAGTGACGAGGAGGCGCTGCGCCGGTTATCTTCACGATCGCATGACGCAAAGACAACTGCTCTGCTGGCGTCTGATCCGGCGCTTGATCAGCCCGCAGAATCTGGAGACATCGTCAAGGGATCGGTGAACATTAAGCATTACAGTCCCGGTCGTGTCGAGCTGCAGGTTTCTGCAGATAAATCCTGCATTCTTCGTTTGGCTGACAAATGGTCTCCGGAATGGCGTATCACGATGGATGATAGACCGGTTGACCTTCTGCGCTGCGACTACTTGTTCCAGGGCCTTTATGTTCCTCCCGGCCTGCACTGGGTGAAAATGCGCTTTGCGCCGCCTGTTGCCACATTATGGATTCAGTTGGCGGGGATGGCGGCATGTCTCGCGGCATTAGTCATGCTTGCAGCGGATCGCGGGGGAAAAGATAATTCCGATGAGCACAATCCCATCTGTTAAACTCTCGGTGGTCATACCAACCATGGGGCGTCCGATCCTGATTCAGACGCTGGAGTCTCTAGCCGCTACAAAGAGTTTTGACGACATTGAAATCATTGTGGCCGGGGAAATCCCGGATTTGCAGGTCATGGAACAGCTGCGGGCGATCCAGTCGGCACATCCCCGAATAGTGCATTTGCCGATTTCATTTCCAGTTGGTGATTCGAGCCGGAAAAAGAACGAAGGATTCCGGAGAGCGCAGGCGGATGTTGTGGCTTTTCTGGATGATGATGTTTTTGTCTGCAGAGACTGGCCTGATCTGATCCTTAAGCCTTTTGAAGATGAAAGTGTGGGTGCGGCGAGTGGTCCGAGCCTTGTCCCGGATGATGTCAAATTGTTTGCCAGACTTGCGGGAACGGCGCTGCAGTCGAAGGCGGCCGGCTATGTGGCCGAACGATATCTGAAATCCGGCGCTCATATCCGGCCCATCAGCTGGAGCCGGATCATCGGATGCAACATGGCCTATCGCCGTCCGGTACTGGAATCCATCGGAATGTTCCCTCCGGAATTCTGGCCGGGCGAGGAAATGATCGCAGCCTGGCGAACACAGCAGGCAGGGCACAAGATCGTGTTTTATGACGATGCATGGGTGTATCACTATCCGCGATCATCTCTGTGGCGTTTTTTGAAACAGATGCACGGATATGGCGCCACGCGCATCCGCCTGCTTCGTGCCGGCGTGGAGTTTGAACCGACAACGGTTGTGCCGGGGGTTTGGGTTTTGTCACTGGCCGTCTTGGGCCTGGCGGCTGTATTCTCGAGATGGGTATCTTATCTGCTTGGACTCGACATAGCGGCATATTTGTTGGCAGCGCTTTACATCACGCTGAACAAATATGCAGAAACGCGCAAGGCAGAGCACCTGTTCATTTTCTTTTTAGTGCCGCTGATGCATCTGAGTTACGGTATCGCAGAGTGGGTGGAGTTGCTGCGGCCGGGCAAGGATCTGAGCGAAAGGACGTTGTCTAAATGAAAATAGTAGTGATCAATCCCCAGGCATCTCCCAAAATGCCTTTTGACGGGCCGCCATTGGGGATTCTTGCGGCGGTTTCACTTGTGGACGAGAAGAAGCATCAGATTACTGTGCTGGACTGGCATTACAAGAATTATGAAGACCGGATTCGCGAAGCCTGTAGAAAAGCCGATTTGTGCGGAATTACCAGTCTCACTGGCTATCAGATTGGAGAGATGCTTAAAGCGGCGAGAATAGCGCGTGAAGCTAATCCGAACATTAAGATTGTTTGCGGCGGCTGTCATCCAACGCTGATGCCCGACCAAACACTGGACAGTGATTTGATTGACATCGTGGTTATCGGGCAGGGGCAGCGCACATTCGCGGAACTGGTGGATGTCATGGAATCCGGCCGGCCATTGGATTCCGTGAAAGGCATTGGATTCAAACACGATGGAGTAAAGGTTCTAACCGAGGAACGCCCGCTTGAAGACATCAACAATTTTCCTATGCTTCCGTATCATCTTCTGGAGGGATTTGAGAATTACCTCGTGCAAACCAGCTTTGCTAAAAAAACGATGTATTATCTCTCCTCCGAGGGGTGTCCCGGCAAATGCAAATTCTGCGCCGAAGAATCTCTTTATCACAGAAGATGGATAGGGCTGAAGCCGGAACGCATGGTCAGAGAACTCAGGTGGCTTAAAGATAAATATGAATTTGATGGCGTCGCCATCGCGGACTCGAATTTTTATGTGCACGAGAAGAGGGTGGTGGAATTCTGCAACATGATGATGGATTTGGGCCTCACCTGGGGTGGCACTTCAGGACGTCCGGACCGGCTTAAGCATTTCAGTGATGAAACATTTGCGCTTATGAAGAAATCCGGCCTGCATGAAATATTTCTGGGTGTTGAATCAGGGTCTGACGAGGTATTGGATCTGATGGACAAGGGATGTTTTGTCCAGGATTCACTGGAGGTCATCCCTCGCTTGGCGAAATACGGCATCCATGTGCTATGCTCCTTTATTATTGGAGTTCCGGGAGTTGATGTCAAAAAAGACTTCAAGTCCACCATGCGGTTCATCAACAAGCTTCGGAAGACCGGATGGGTGTCGAAATTCCATCTGTTTGTCTATACCCCTTTGCCGGGCACCAGATTTCTTCCGGAAGCTCAGGCGCTTGGATACGTCATGCCCAAAACTCTCGAGGATTGGACGCGATATGAGTTCCACGCGCACACTACCCCATGGATTCCAAAGAAATATGCGCAATATACGGATGCGGCCTCAATCTATTTCATGTTTTTGGGTGGGTACGCCAGGACTGTGGTCAAAGCCGTTGTCCCGAAGAAACTGCTGTGGCTGGGATTGCTGGCGGAGCGTGCTATGTACTGGCTGAGTCGCTTCCGCATTTCAACGGTTTGCTTTGTGTTCCCGCTGGAATATCACGTGATCAAGTGGGTGCTCCTTCACAAGGACCGCTTTTTCGGCGACAAGAAACTGCTGTTCTAGAATATTGCTGCGAACCGCTTTAATAGACCGCCGCCGCGATGTCTCCCAAAACCCGATATGTTGACTCCAGAGCCTGCATAGAGAAGGGGGAAGCAGTCTGGTTTCTCAAGGCCAGCGCCGCTTCCTGATACATGCGGACATGGGACGGGTCGTGTTCTTTTCCCCGCAATTTGCTGAACACTACTCCGAGCGTGTTCATGGTCTCGCCCCAGAACTCGTAAAACCGGTTCAAAATCATGTCGTCACCCGCCAGGAGGGTTACTGAGTCTGGATAAAATGTGACCCGGATTGTGAAATTTACAAACTCGAAGTAGACATGGCGCCGAACGATCCCATGCGTCTGCCGAAGATGAAATGTGACCGGATAGTTTGAGAATTTAAACTGGCCGGCGATTTCACTGGTTTCGCCCAACTGGTTGGTTTTCGACCGGATGTTTTCCAAGCCCTGGTAGTCCTGTCCCAGCATGCACGCCGCGTCAAGAGAATGAAGGCCAAAATCGTAGAGCAGCGTCCGCGATGCTCGTTCATTCCGGTGCCAGCGAAGTGAGTCGCCGCGAATGGCACCGGTGTCAAACACCACCCGGCAGCTCAGCAGTTCGCCCCCGTTGTATTTGCGCAGCAGATTGCAGAACCGGAGCAGATTTTTCTTCAGCCGGTAATTGTGCATAACCAGAACAGGACATCCGCGGGACTTCTCAAAATCGGCCCACGCGGACCAGTCTTCCTGCCGGGTAACCAAGGGCTTTTCAACCATCACCATCCGCGCCTTCGGCGGAATCTGTCCGATGGCCTGCGTATGAAGAGGGCCGGGCGTGGTGACGACCACCAGATCGGCCTCGCTGACTTTGGGATCTTCAATGCGCTGGCAGTTCAACCTGGTCTTGGGCATCTCCTTCAAATAGGGGTCGAAGACATCCACTGTTCCCTTGAAACCCAGCTGTTCAAGAGCGGGTATGTGCTTCTGGCGCACAATTCCCCCGAAGCCGATAAACAGGATGCGGGAAATACCGGCAAGCGATCCTTCTGTCTTGTAGACGGGCAAGGTGTAGTTGGGGGTCTGCTGGTCATAGGCTTTGCGCACGGCCTTCTGCCAGTCAATGTTCAGATCCACCCCAAGCTTTCTGGATGTTTCGGAGACATCGTACCGGATTTTGCGGAAGGTCAGCGATACGCGCTGGAATATTCGTGGCGAACCCTTGCCCAGCAGGCGCGAAAGGCCTTCGGCGAGTCCCGCCACGGGATACCAGAACCAGGCTCCCATGCGCAGGCACCAGCGCGCCTGGCCCAAACTGCGGCAGCAGTGCTTGATGTAGTCGCCCCGCTTCGGGCAGTTGGCCGCGACGGCGAGGAATGTGTTGCCGTGATGGAGATCATTCTGGTCCAGAACACCTGCAAGCACCTCCTGAACCTTGTCGCGGGTAATCAGATAGAGATCCTGCTTTGGATTTCCCAGGACCAGCGCCATTCCTCCGGGCAGGCGCGAAGCGAGTCCGACCAGCACATTGACCGCTCCGGGAGCGAGCACGAAACCGGGCCGTACAAAGACTACCTTCACGCCGCCTCGTTCGCCTTCTGGCATGTCCCGCAGCAGGTCGTCAGTGGCGATTTTCACTGCCGCATAATCAGGCCGGTTCTGCCAGTCATGCAAAACAGCGCTGGATTCGGAAATTACACGTTCAGAAAAAGCCAGAACACTGCAAGAAGATGTGTGGACGAGGGTGGATGCCTGAAGTCTCCGGCACAGAGCCATTATGTTCCGGCAGAACTCCATGTTGCGTTCGACTGACGCCTCGCGCAAGACCGCCAGATTGATAACGATATCCACCCTTTCCGGGAAGTGCGGATTCTCCAGCAACTTTTCTGCATCGCCGTAAATCGTATGGCCGTCGCGACCGGGCTCTCCGCGCTTGAACTGGAAGACCTCATGCCCGCGGGCTTCCAGCCGTGCCGCAAGACCTTGTCCAATGTATCCAAAGCCGCCAAATATCAAAATTTTCATAAACACTCTCCAGCGAAAAAGGCACAGTATAGATGACAGAACGCGCGGGCAAGCCTAGATTGTTTTGGGCCCATGGAGAAAAGCCTCCATGACTTTCAATCCGTTTGGTGTACCCATGTCCAACAGCGGGGCCGGGCAGGGGAATGCCGCCAGTTTGCCGTCTGCGCAAAGATTTGGAAACAGTTCGGTTTCCAAAGAGCATGTGCGGCCAGGTTCCAGAAGGCTGAGAATGCCGCGGTCCACCATATAAACGCCGGCGTTGATCCAGCCGGCATTGCGCTGCGCCTTTTCGCGGAAGGCTGTGACAAGCCCGTCCTTGTTGAACTCAACCGTTCCGTAGCGGCCAGATTCCTCGATCTGCGTGACCGCGATCGAAAACTTCCAATGATTGGAACTTTTCGGCGAAAAACTTCCAATGGTTGGAACTTTTTTGTGAAAAACTTCCAATGATTGGAACTTCAGGTTCGGCGCAAGGCTGTCGCCGTTCAAAACCAGAAACGGATCGGAACGGATTTGGTTCTCGATGTATTTCAAGCCGCCGCCGGTGCCCAGCCGTTCCGGTTCGACGCTTGCGGTGATCCGGATGCCCGGATGTGACGTGCTGTAATCTGTGCCCCACTGCACAAGTTGTTCGCCGAGATGTCCGGCTGCGAGGTGAATATCGCAAATGCCCTGTGAGGTCAGCCATTCCACCTGCCACTGAAGAAACGGTTTTCCCGCCACGGGAACCAGCCCCTTGGGCCGGTCGGAATGCACGGCCTGTATCCGCGTTCCTGTGCCGCCGACCAGCAGAATGGCCTGAATGCCTTTGCTCATATTGCTCCCGCAAGTTTTGCGAGCGGTTCCACGGTCTGCCGGATTACGCTGTCCATATCAAAGTGTATGCGGGCATCCTTCTCCGCCTCAAGTCCGCAATGGTTGCGAAGTTCCGCGTCCTCAATAAATTTTGCCAGCTTCTGCTTGAATTCATCCATATTGCGGGGATCAAAAAGAAGTCCGTTCCGGTTTTCCTCGACCACTTCCGAAACGCCGCCCAATCGGGCCGCAAGGATTGGCAAACCGCAAGCCATGTTGTGGACGAGGGCGCCGGTCATGTGGAAATCATCAGACTGCGCACCTGTCCGCATGACGAGGCCAATGTCCCCCGCATTCAGCGCACGGTTGACATCCGCGGGCGAGGGGAGCCATCCGGCAAGGCGGCAGATGTCCTTCACATTCATTTCCTCAACCTGCGTTGTAAGATTCTTCATTTCGGGTCCATCGCCAATTAGAAGATAACGCAGCGAAGGATATCGGATTCGCATTTCAGAAATGGCCTGAATGATGGCGGCGTTGCCCTTGTTCGGATGAAGAATGCCGTGATGCACGAGCACGATATCATCCGGTTTGTACCCCATGGCGGCCTTGCATTCGTTCCGGTTCAGCCGGCGATAGACATTCATGTCGCAGGGATCATAAACAGGGACGATGTGTTCCGGGCGAATGCCTTTCGAAGCAAGATATGTCTTGGTGCTTTTTGCGCGGGTGAAAATGAGCCTGGCGAATTTCCATGACCATAGGTCGAGTCTGCGGATGGCCTTGCCGATGAAGTCCGCTGGACCTGTGAAATAGATATCCACGAAAAAGTCAGCCACGGTCAGCGCGACATTGGGGCCGGCGAAGATGCGGGCGATGAGCGCGGTGAAGGGGATCGTTTCATCAATGTAAACAGCGCGCATTCCTTTGGCGCGGCAGTAAATACCGACAAACGGCAGGCATAAAATCCACAAAATAGTTTTCACCATCTTGTCACTGCTGCTGCCTCGGTTCACACGAAAGGGCATCTCGTGGATGATTGCATGTTCCCGGATTTCGTTCGGGATCGTTTTCCGGGTTTTAAGACCGAAATAATGCACTTCGCAGTGCTTTGACAGTTCGCGGATGCAGCCGGGCAGGGCATGGAACAGTTCGCTGTGTTCAGCGGCTCCGTACCTGAACCAGAGTGCAATGCTGGGCCTTTTGTTACTCATCGCTGTTGAAGATGATCTGGCTGCCGACCTCGCTGAAATGGAATGTAACCTCTTTGAGAGTCTTCAGTTTCTCGCGGATGGCGGCATGTTTTTCCGATGGAGCATACAAACAAAGGAATCCGCGTCCGCCGGCCCCCAGCAGTTTCCCGCCAATGGCGCCGGCCTTGCGCGCGGACTCATAGGCCTGGTCAATATCCGGATTGCTGATGCCTGATGAGAGTTCCTTTTTCTGGAGCCAAGTATCGTGCAGAAGTTTTCCGAATTCGTCCAGATGCTTCCCGTTCTGCAGGATGTCCTCCGCGTGATCCACGATCTGGCGCATTTTTGAAAGCCGGTCCGTGTTGTCTGCTGTCCGGGATATCTGCTCGCGAAGGATCTTTTCCGCGGAGCATTCTGAACCGAAATAGAAGAGCATCAGCGAGGATTCCAGTCGGAACAGCGCTTCAGGCGCTATGCCGATAGTCTGGACCGTCACCTCGCGGTCTTTGTGGAAATTGATGCGGTTGAAACCACCGTAGGCCGCGGCATACTGGTCCTGCCAGCCTCCGGCATCCTTCACGCGATCGCGTTCGATTTCAATGGCCGCACGCGCCAGCCATTCGGGTGTAATGCGCTTTTTTGTGAAGGCGCAGAGTGAATTTAACAGACCGACCGTGAACGAGGACGATGAACCCAGGCCGGTCTGTCCGGGCAGGTCGGCCACATGCGAAATTTCAACCCCCTCTTTGATCCCGAGGTGCAGAAGTGTTTCGCGGATCAGGGGATGCTCGAATTCCTCCGGCTTCATGACGGATTCGGTTTTGGAGTAGCTGGCGCGATAGTTATGCTTGAAGAATTTGGTCAGATGGTGAACCGAGAGATAGCAATACTTGTCAATGCTGACCGAAATAACGGCCCCGCCGTGCTGAGCGAAATAGCCCGGGAAGTCCGTTCCGCCGCCGAAGAAGCTGATTCTGAAAGGGGTGCGCGAGATGATCATTTCAGTTTCACCTTTCCGCTTTGGACTTCCTCAATGAATTTACGGACAGTCTCGCCGGTTTCAGGGAGGGAAACTACACGGCCGGCCTTTTCAACATTCAGTTCCGCCCGGACGGTCGGGCAGCCCAGAGGATCGCGTCCAAGCTTGTATCCGGCCCATTCGGCAATCCTGCGAACGGAGACGGTGCCCGTGGCTGAGAGATTGAACATCGTTTCGTTTCCGGCTGCTCCCCCGGCCAGTTCAAATACAAGCCTTGCAAGATCGCGCGTGTCCATATATTGGAACTCGGAATCGGGGTGAACAAAAAGCTGCCCTCCAGTCAAAATGTCAAAGACGGCATTCTTTTTGAGGCCGGGGCCCACAAATCCGCCCATGCGTATGATGAGATGCTTCGGGGCATAATGCCTGACGATCTGCTCGGCAAGCCACTTGTGAAATCCGTAACGGGTCATTTGCAAGGGCATGAGTTCGGTGACCTCAGTATTCAGTGCCGGGTTCCCTTCATTGGAATATATCGCGCCGCTCGAAAGATGCACAAAAAGGCCGAACTTGAAATCAAGCATAATGCGCATGACGGAGGCGACCGAAAGCTCGAAGCCGCGCGTCGGGTCCTGTTCATCTATAAACTTGCGCGAATTGCCTGCGGCATTGATCAGGATATCCGCCTTTGCGCCGCGGACCTGTTCATAGTTGTCGAGATCAACGGCAATGACTTCAACTCCCATGCGTTCGGCCTCTGCAACAATGGCCGAACCGATGAAGCCTTTAGCGCCTGTGACCAGACAGGTTTTCATTTGCGGGTGCAGTGAATCATGATGCCTGTTCCTGTATAAACGGGGATCATTGAACCGATCAGGTTTATGCAACGGCTAACAAGAGACCATTTCCCGAATGTGTAGTATAGCTGTTCAATTTCCCACCCGGCGCTTTTCAGCAAAGTGGAGGCTGTGTAGTCGGTAAAACTATACAAATGAAGCATGTCTTTGCGTTCGATTCTGCGACAAAACGGAGACAAAACGTTGGGGAGACTGACCAGCAGGCGATTGGTTGGCAGAGTTCGCAGCAGGGAACAAGGATTTTCCAAGTGCTCCAGAATATCAAACGCAGTTGTAATGTCCCACTTGCGATTGCCTAGATCTGGCAATCCTTTGTTCAAATCTGTGCGGATATCGGCCCGATCTGATTGGTCAACGGTTGTGCGAGATGCTGTAACTTTCCAGGCATCTCGAAGTTGCCGTTCATAGGCATTGTCTTCTCCAAAACCACTGCCTCCAATATCAAGAACATGCAGTCCTGTGAGCTCATCTCGTATGACTTCAGCTTTAGATTTCATTAGAGGCGCACCGTTCCTTCTTTACGGGCTTTGATAAACCATTTCGTTGTGCGGCAGAGGCCGTCCTCAAGAGATGTGTCGCAGGACAGGCCGAGGCTGTGCAATCGATCCACATCAAAGATTTTGTCCATCTGCCCGTCCGGTTTTGAGGAGTCCCATACAATTTTACCGCGGAAGGCCGTGACCTTCTTGATGGTCTCCGCCAGTTCCCTAATGGAAATGCGGCGTCCGGCGGATATGTTGACCGGATCGCTGCTGTTGTAATTTTTCAAAAACCAGGGGATGGTGGCGGCCACATCGCCGGCATAAACGAAATCGCGGGTGGGTTTTCCTGTCCCCAAGGCAACGATCTCCGGGTCTCCGCGTTCTTCTGCTTCGAGGTATTTCCGGATCAGCGCTGGAATGACATGCGACTGGGTCAGATTGAAATTGTCCCACTCACCATAGACATTGCCCGGGATTAGAACGACGGAGTTGAATCCGTGTTGTACGCGGTAAGCCCATGACTGCGTGAGGTTCATTTTCTTGGCAATCGAATATCCGGCACTTTCGATCTGAGGAAGCCCGTTCCACATTTGTCCCTCATCAATGGGGGATGTGGCGTTTGAGGGATAGGAGCAGCCGCCCATGAGCGTCAAATATTTCTTCACCCCATGCCGGAAGGCGGCCTCGAACGTATGCAGATTCATGGCCAGATTCTGGAAAAAGTAATCAGCGGGTCTGGCCTTGTTGTCAATGATGCCCCCCGATTTAGCCGCGAGGTGAACCACGCAGTCGGGGTTTGTTTCCTTCATCATTATTTCCGGGATGCCGGGTTTCAGCAAATCATAGTCTTTGCTGCCCACCGTAAAGAAGTTGGCATCGAAGGCCTGCTGAAGAACAGGGACAATATGGTGCCCGAGAAAACCTGTTGCCCCGGTTACAAGGATTCTCCTGAACGTAGTCTCATTCATTGGCGTGGTCAGATAGAATCAGCCCTGTCTGTGACCAGAATGCGCTTTTTTGTTGTGCTCATAGGGACATAAAGTACCTGTTAGCCTGCGCAGTGTCAACGCCAGCTGTGACAGAGGCGTGAACGAGGATCATCTGGAAGATATTTTGACATAAATAGCTTTACATATATGACTATATTTGATCAAATTTCTTCAAAAGAGGAGCATATTATGAAAAGCATTTCTTGCATTGTCTTTTGCCTGGTTTTCGCCAGCCTCGTTTCGGTCCGTGCCGATCTGTCTGATGGTCTCCAGCTTCACTACACATTTGATTCAATTTCCGGGTCGAATGTTTATGATGAGAGTGCAAACGCATATACGGGCGTTGTATTCGGCAGTGTCATCACGACCAATGGGATTGACGGGAATGCATTCGCCTTCAACAGGAACACTTATATTACTGTTGGAAATGTGTTGGGACTGACGGGCGTGCTGACGCAGATGACTGTTTCGCTTTGGTTCAACATATCGACCTCCGCGGTACCCAACACTTATCTGATAGCGAAAATTCCGCATACGACATCAGATCGTGGATGGAAGATAGATACCTTGACGGACCCCGGGAGGCTTGTCAGCAGCGTATATGCCAATTGGCCCTCAGAACAGGTGGAGGCTTATACGGATGATGCAGTGCAGTTAAACGACGGTATGTGGCATTCTCTCTGTGCGACCTACGACATATCACCGAGTTCGATGAGCACAAGGATTTACATAGACGGAAGCAGTGCGGGGATGGTCTATGCGGGTGCAGACCGTGTTGGGACACATATTGCGGTTGATGATCCGTTGGCCTCACTGGTTCTTGGGGGCAGAAATGGCCTGATTGATACCTATGACGGAATGCTGGATGAGGTCCGGATCTATAATCGGATTTTGACGGCGCAGGAGATTGCGGCTCTTTATGCGAATCAACCTTCTGGTGCCGCAGAAGGCTCTCCCTATATTTGTTTAATCGGCTTCTCGAATGATCCTCAAGGGGATCAGGATGTAACGGAATTTTACAATGATGAGACTTTTTACGTATCGGTTCAGGATGTTGATCTTGATGAAAATGATTCCCGAACAAAGGTAACCGCTCAACTGGTACAAAAAGGATTCGGCCCGGGCGGTCGCGGAGCCGTAAAACAAATCAGCCTGGAGAGACAGGAATCCGGGATTTACACAGGAAGTATTCCGCTAAATCCTTTTTACACCGGCGAAGTGCGTGTGATCATACATGCTTCAACCCCGGGCCGTTTGAATCTCGTCCGCCACTCAATCATTCGTATTATGAGTGCGGCAGAGTAATTAAGGTCTTTGAACTGAAGGCGGGTCCCGGCGGAATTTGCCCGGTCAGGGGACTGGGCCTGCAAAAATACGTTCCGGTGTTTATTTCGCGGGCTTCATAAAATGTTATTACCCGATCAATTAAATAGTAACCGTTTGCATTGATGGGTAGGGCGCGCACTCCGTGCGCGCCGCGGCGGTCACGGATCAGCCTTCGCCAATGCTTCGGCCTGACAGGGTGGCCGCCCTACCTTAAGTGTTTCTTTTAATTGGCCGGATTAATAATATGTTCTAGGGTATGCGATCGGCCATCAGGCTGAAAGCGCTTCCCTGTCAACCGGCTGCAGGAGAAAGATCAGTCCGCCGAACAGACTCCAGACAAGCCCCCCGGCATACATCAGCAGGGACAGCGGCACCGCCTGGGTGGTGCTGACGGCCACCGTGTGAAACATGCCGGCAAAGAGGGCTTCACGGATGCCCAGCGCGCCGGGAGTGACCGGGATGGCCGTGAAGACGGTGATCACGGGGAAGAAGGTGAAGTAGTCGAGCCATGAGGCATCTATGCCAAGGCTGCGTCCAAAGAAAAGGCAGGCGAAAGTCAAGGCCGCGAGATTGCACAGCGAGAGGGATATGGACGCGATGAGCAGATGGGGTTTCCCCCGATAGAGCATAAGGACGTCATAGGCCTTGCGCACCAGTGCGCCGGTTCGTGTTTTCTCTTCAAACTTCTTAAAAAGCGGCCAGTGCTCAAACAGGTGCCTTTGGAACAGGACTGTAAGCCCTGCAACCGAGGCCAGCAGAAATGCTCCCATGAACACGGCGGTCAGACGCGTCCCCCGGCTGTAAATGAACAGCCTGTGGCGCAGTGCAATCATTGTGCACCCGAAGATGACGAAGACAAATAGTCCGATGGCGCGGTCCATCAGCACGGTCATGATGGCGGCGGTTTTGCTGCCGGCTTTCCTGCGGATCACATAAAATGCGCGCACAGCGTCTCCCCCGCAGGCGCCGGGAAAGAACGCATTAAAAAACTGGCCGATGAAGAAGTGGTTGAAGCTGTCCTTAAAGACGGGCGCGAAACCCTGATCACGCAGTATGCGGTGCCAGCGCAGAGCCCCTGCAAGAAGACCCAGAAAAGTGGCGGCAATACCTGCGATCCACCAGGGCCATGCATGCAGGCTGTGAGACATGACGGCCGACAAGTCGCCCATGGGAATTCGCCGGAAAACAATAAAGAGCACCAGCAGGCCCAGTGCCAGGCGCAAAATTCGCCCCTGATGTTTCCTCCCTGTCATCCGCCGTCCTGGAGATGATTGAAGATGTCCGAAAGGGTGGTGCGCAGCGGGATTTTCGGCGACCATCCGGTGTGTTCGCGCAGTCGTGCGGTGTCCAGCGCGGGCAGGGCATCGGCGGGCCTGAACCGGTCAGGATCCACAATGATATCGGGCTGAACTTCTGCAATCTCGCACAGCATTTCCAGAATGGAGCGGATTTTTGCCATGTTCCCGGATGCAATGTTGTAGGCGCATCCGGCATGGCCTTTTTCAATGATGAGCCGGTAGGCCCGTGCAACATCCCTTGCGTCTGTAAAATTCCGGATGCTGTCAAGGTTGCCGACTTTTATGCATGAGGCGGCTTTTCCCTTCCTGATGTCCAACAGTTGCTGAGCGAATGCCGTAGCGACGAACTGCGGGGATTGTCCGGGCCCGGTATGATTGTCGGGCCGGGCGGTCATGACGGGCATTCCGTATCTTTTTGCGTAGAGCAGGGTTGTCAGGTCGGCGCCGGCTTTGGCTACGCCGTAGGGGTTCGAGGGCGCAAAGGGCGCATCCTCTGTCAGCGGGGTGTCTGCGGGCTTTCGTCCATAGACCTCCGAGGATGTCACGACAAGCAGGCGTGCGGCGGGCGCAAGCAAACGAAAGGCTTCCAGCAGATGCACGGTGCCGATCAGGTTCACATTCATCACCAGCTCTGGATTTTCCCATCCCACAGGGACAAAGGCAATGCCGCCAAGATGGACGCAGGCATCCGGTTTGGATTCGCGCACCAGATTGCAGAGCGCATCGGGGTCGCGGAGGTCGGCCGACCGGATTTCAGGATAATTGGCCTGCACGTCTGACAGGATCGTCTCGTGCCCGGCGTTCTTCAGTTCAACCGCCAGATGGCGGCCCACAAAGCCGGCGGCTCCGGTAACAAGGACGCGCATGAGTTACCTCTTGAACGCTTCCCATCGCTTCATGTCCGCGTCCACCATCATGTTGACCAGTTCGTCAAAGCTGGTCTTCTGCTTCCATCCGAGAACTTTCTGCGCCTTGGCCGGATTGCCAAGGAGCTGATCCACCTCAGCGGGGCGGACAAAGCGGGGATCAAGTTTCACGTAATCCTCATAGTCCAATCCGACGCGCGCAAAAGCTTTGCGGCAGAATTCCTTCACGGAATGCGTTTGGCCGGTGGCGATCACATAGTCATCCGGCTGGTTCTGCTGGAGCATCAGCCACATGGCCTCGACATAGTCCCCGGCGAAACCCCAGTCGCGCTCCGCGTCGAGGTTGCCAAGCCGAAGTTCCTTCGCGATGCCGTGCTTGATCTGCGCGACCCCGTCGGTGATTTTGCGGGTGACGAATTCCTTGCCGCGGCGCGGGCTTTCGTGGTTGAAGAGAATGCCTGAACACGCAAACAGGTTGTAGCTTTCGCGGTAGTTCAGGGTGATGTAGTGGCCGTAGACTTTGGCCACGCCATAGGGGCTGCGCGGATGGAAGGGGGTCAGTTCCGTCTGCGGAATCTCGCGAACCTTTCCGAACATCTCGCTGCTGGAAGCCTGATACATTTTGGCCTTTGGGCACACCAGCCGCATAGCCTCAAGGACGCGTGTGACTCCGATAGCGGTGAACTCGCCGGTGAGCACCGGCTGGCTCCAGGAGGTCGGCACGAACGACATGGCGGCAAGATTGTAGATTTCATCGGGCATGACCTGCTCGAAAAGCTTGATCAGCGAGAGCTGATCCAGCAGATCCGCCTGCACCAGTTCGATGCGGTCCTTGATGTGGGAAATGCGGTCATAGGTTTCCGTGGAAGCCCGCCGGACCATGCCATGGACTTCATATCCCTTTGAGAGCAGCAGTTCCGCAAGATAGGAACCATCCTGTCCCGTAACGCCTGTAATGAGTGCTTTTTTCATTCAATCACCTGTTGTTTGTCCTGAGAAAAATCAATCAGACCATAGCGTCTTGATGCAATCAAGGCCAGCCTTGATTTCTTCCGCCGTGGCCGTCGGTCCCGGCTCGAAGACCCGGCAGATGTTCATCGCGGCGTAGCGTTTGTATTGCGAAAAGTCAATTTCTCCCCGGGGCGGGATCAAATGATCCATGGCGGGCGGTCGCGCATCATGGATGTGCATTCCGACCAGATAATCCTGCAGCCGCTCCATCCAGCGCTCCACGCTGATGAATCCAAGAAACCGCCGGACAGCGGCGTGGCCAATGTCGTGCCAGCAGCCAAGACGCGGCGAATTAAAATGCTTCAGCAGGATTTCAACTTCCGTCTCTGTCGGGATGGTTTCCCAGTTTGGGAGGTTCTCGATGCCCAGCCGGATGCCGCATTCGTCCAGCACGGGGAGAAGCGCTTCGATCCCCTGATAAAGATATTCAATCTGCCGCCGTGCTTTCTTTTCGCGCAGGGTCAGCAGCTTCAGCTTGATCTTCTCGTATTTGGGCGAGAACTGCTGTCCATGCTCGTAAAGTGTGAGCAGCTGGTCTGTCAACCGCTTCATGTCCACGTTGCCGGCATGGAGGACAACCGCGCGCGCGCCGGTTTCGGCCGCAAACCGGATGGTGCGGGAAGTGTGCTGAACGGCAAGCTGGCGCACGCGGGGATCGGGGTCAGCGAGCGTGAACAGCTCCGGGTGCCCTGCAGGCGCCCCGACCGGCACCGGGCAGAAATTATGAACCGAAGTGACCACAACGGCCTTCTGCTGAACCATTTTCTGCACACCGGGTACAAGATCCATGCGCAGGTTGTAGCCCAGCTCCACGGCGGGGAAGCCAAGAGCGAGGATTTCCTCGATCATTTCCTCGCCGGAAACGTGGCGGCCGGCGTTCCAGCGGGTTGTCAGGGCAAAAAGCATCGCGAAGCTCCGGGAAGCGAAGGCGGCAGCGGAAAGAAGGCGGCCGGCCTTGCGGCCGGCCGGTGGATCTTAATAACGATTGATGCGGGTGCGCGCGCGGGCGGCCTTGCGGCGCTTGCGCTCGCTGGGCTTCTCATAGTGCCGGTGCGCGCGGATTTCGCGCATCGTGCCTTCCTTATCCAGCTTCTTCTTCAGCCGGCGGAGAGCTTTTTCTACGGTTTCGCCCTTTTTGATTTTTACTTCAGCCACGTGTTAACTCACTCCCTTCTCAATCAATGAAGCACAGAACGTATTGAAATCCGCGCGGGATGTCAATTTGAAGCATCGGAAATTTCGATTACGGACGCCCCATGGAATGATAGATGAACCCCAGGTTTTTCATGGCGGCCGGGTCGAAAACATTGCGTCCGTCCATGACGACCGGGACAGCCATGACCTTTTTGAGCTTCTTGAGGTCGAGCTGCTTCACCTCCGGCCAGTCGGTGAGAATCAGCACCAGGTCCGCATCTTTCGCACAGTCCATGATATCGGTGCAATAGGTCAGGTCCGGGTACAGTTTCTTGAAATTGTCCGAGGCAATCGGATCCCACAGTTTCAGCTTCGCCCGCGCCTCGATGAGCTGCGGAACAAAGTACAGCGACGGCGACTGGCGGAGATCGTCCGTGCCCGGCTTGAAAGCCAGGCCGAGCACCGCGATGGTCTTGTCCTGCATGACCCACAGCTCGTGCTTGATCTTCTGCATCAGATGTTCGCGCTGGGTCTGGTTGACGCGCTGGACTTCCTTCAGGAGCTGGAAGTCATAGCCAAGCTGGTCGGAAAGATGGATGAACGCATCCACATCCTTGGGGAAGCAGGATCCGCCGTAGCCGACGCCGGCATTCAGGAATTTCCTGCCAATGCGCGAATCCAGCCCCATGCCGTGCGCAACCTGCTCCACATCCGCCCCGGCCAGTTCGCAAACGCGGCTGACGGCGTTGATGTAGGAGATTTTCATGGCGAGGAACGAGTTGGAGGCGTGCTTGGTGAGCTCCGCGCTGGCAATGTTCATCACGAGGAACTCGCAGCCGGATTTCTTGACGATGGGCTCGTAGACTTCGCGCAGAAGCTTGGATGCGCGGTCGCTTTCCACTCCGACCACGATGCGGTCCGGCTGGAAGGCGTCCTCGATGGCGGTTCCTTCGCGGAGGAATTCGGGGTTGGAGGCCACGTCAAAATCGAGCCCCCCCTTGAGATACTTGGTGATGGTTCGCTTGAGCTGCATGCCGGTGTTCACGGGCACCGTGCTCTTCTCGACCAGCAGGCGATAGGAGGTCATGTGCTCGGCCACGGTCCGCCCGACCTGTTCAACATAGGAAAGATTGGCCTCTCCGCGGTAGCCCGGCGGAGTGCCCACGGCGATGAAAATAACCTCCGCGAAATCGGTGCCTTCCTCGATGGAGGTGGTGAAGTGCAGCCGTTTTTCGGCCACGTTCCGCTCGACCAGTTCCTGCAGGCCTATTTCATAAATTGGCATCTCGAGGCGCTTCAGCATGGCGATTTTTGACTCGTCATTGTCCACGCACAGCACGTCGTGTCCAACTTCGGCAAAGCACGCGCCGGTCACCAGTCCGACATAACCTGTTCCAACTACAGTAATTTTCATGTGATTCTCCTCATGCAGAAAAACAAGGAACGCATGTTATCTGTCCGTTTCCGATATTGCAACTGCTTAACTTGCGCTCCTCGTGTTTTTTGGGGCTTGCCTCGGCGGCAGGAAAGCAGTGTATAAACTCGTCATGTCTGCAGCATGCATAGTTACGGGGGCAAGCGGTTATCTCGGCGGGGTTGTCCTGCGGAGTCTGTCGGGGCATCGCGCCGCAGTTGGGATTGCGCACGGGCATCCCGCGCCGGGGCTGATGCCGTGTGACCTGACTGACCGGGGCGCCGTGAAGGAACTGCTGGCCGGAATCAGGCCGGAACTGGTTATCCACTGCGCGGCGTGGCGGGATCCCGACCGGTGCGAGGAATTTCCGGAGGCGGCCGCGCGCATCAACACCGATGTCGTCCGCTATATTTGCGAGGCGCTTCCTTCCCCGGCGGTTTTTATGCTGATCAGCACGGACTATGTTTTTGACGGGACCAGGCCGCCGTATGCCGAGCTTGATCCGGTCTCGCCTGTAAATGTGTACGGGTGGACAAAGGTGAGGGCCGAGGAGATTGCGCTGGCTCGCGGAAATTCGCTGGTCATCCGGTGTCCTCTGCTGATCGGGCAGGAACTGGAGGGCCAGCGGGGATTCATCGCGCAAATGGCCGATGCCATACGATCCGGCCGCCCCGCGGAAGTTGACGATGTGCTGGTGCGTTTTCCCGTCTTTGGCCCGGATGTGTCGGCGGCCATTGAATTCCTGACGGAGAAAAAGGCTGCGGGAATATTCCACGTCAGCGGAGAAAGCGGGGGAACCCGATGGAATTGGACGCAGCGGATGGCCGCGCTGATGGAGCTGCCGGCGGATCATCTCCGCCCTTCGATGGATATTGTTCAGCGCAAAGCGGCACGCCCGTTGAATTCACAGCTTTCAAGCGACAAAATCCGCCGGCTGGGATTTGAGCAGTTCACACCGTTTGACGCGGTCGTGCGGGAAACCGTCCGGCACGGGATTATTCCGTTTTCTTGAGGATCAGCATGGTGATGTCGTCGTGCTGGGCCTGGTTGGCCGCGAATTCTTCCACGGCATTGATGATGATGTTGTAGATGTTCTGGGCGGATTCCGAGGCGTGTTTGAGCAGCAGCTGCTCGATCCGCTGATAACCGAACTCCTCGCCGTCTTTGTTCTGGGCCTCGGTGATCCCGTCAGTATAAAGCAGGATGACATTGCCGCTGGATATCATGCCCTCAAAGGGCCGGAGAGACTGCCGGAAGGTTACCGGATCGAGCAGTCCCATGGCCGCCCCGGCGGGCGCGATTTTCTCGATCTGATCGCTTCCGTTGAACATGAAGACCGGCTCGTGCCCCGCGCGCGCGATTGAAATCCGGTTTTCCCGGGCATCGAGGCACATCACCGCGATGGTTACGAACATCTCCGAATCGATGGTCTGGCTGATGCGGCGGTTCACCTTGCAGAGGACATCCAGCGGCGAGGATTCATAGTCCACATAGGCCTGCAGCAGGGACCGGGTCACGCTCATGATCAGCGCGGCGGGCACACCCTTGCCGGAAACATCTGCGATGACCAGATACCACCGGTTCCCGTCAATGGTGATATAGTCGAAATAATCCCCCGCGACTTCCAGCGCGGGAATGCTTCCGCCGAAGACCTCGTACCCCGGGATTTCCGGCGCGCAATGGGGCAGCAGCTCCTGCTGTATCCTGCGGGCCCAGATCATCTCCTGCTCGATCCTTTCCTTCTCGGAGAGCTCCTCATAGAGATGGGCGTTGTCCAGCGACACGGAGGCGTGCTGGGCCAGTGTCTGCAGGATGGTGATTTCCTCGTCGCTGAAAACCGTATTGTTCTGCTTGCGTCCGATGCGGATGGCCCCGATCGGTTTCTCGCCGGAAATGAGCGGGATGGCCAGTTCGACGGCGCCGGTGGGATCGCTGACGATCTTGCCGTCGGCTTTGAGATATTCTGTCCAGCGCTGGTGAAGCGCGCGGAGGGTCAGCTTGTCGTTCTGCGGCTCCGGCAGATGGGCGGCGCCGCGTTCGAGGCGCGTGATGAGTTCCTTTCTGCTCTTGTCATAGGTGTATATCCGGCAGGCGCGCGAAGTGGACACAACGGAAAACATGGACACCAGAGTTCCGTAGAGCCGCTCGCTTTCCAGTTCCTTCCCGATCTTTACGGTCCAGTCCTGAATGGAATGCAGGAGCGTGATGCGCGTTTTGAGCGAGCTGATCATGTTGTTGAACGTTGATGCCAGCGTGCCGATCTCATCGTCGGATTCGACGGACACCTGCTGGCTGAGGTCGCCTTTGCGAATGCGCTGGGCGGCGGCTGTGAGCGCGGCGATGGGCGCCAGCACCTTCTGGTCCAGCATGAGCGTGACGACAATGGCGATGAGGATCACTCCGCACATGATCAGGAACGCCTGCGTGAAGAGGATGTTCACTTTCTGCCAGATGCTGGAGTTGAAGGATATTTCCACATATCCGGGAATGTCATCATCCTGCGCCGCAATCGGGCCCTGCAGATGCACCATGCCCTTGCGCCGGTCGTAATCCAGCCGGACATCGTCCCGCAGGCGGTCGGAGGGAAGGGGCTTGACCTTGGGCGGGCCGAATTCCTCTGTGCGAATGAACTCATAGATCGGCAGTCCCTGCTCGTCAAAGACCGCCATCCGCTCCGGCCGGTGTGTGATCTGGTCGTTCAGCGGATCCTTCAGGCGGAGCATCTTGTTGCGGATGACGTAGTCCATCGCCTTGGGGCTGAAGTTCCCGCGGTGCGAATGATGGTGGGCCGTAAGGTAGTTTACGACTGCGCTGTAGGCCATATAGGCCGCGCTGCGCTCGCGCTTGTACATTTCCCGCTTGAACTGCGTGACGGTCAGGAACGTGATGCTCAGTCCTGTCAGGCAGATCATGCAAACGGCCAGCAAAGTGATCTTGTGGGCGAAGCGCATGTGCCGGTGGCCCGGCGCTTCTTCCTTCTTTGGAGGCTGCGGCGCCGACGGCTGCGGCGGCACCGGAACGGACGGGGCCTCCTCTGTATCTATTCGCAGTTGAACTTCGCCCATTCTTCAGCTTCCTTGTATGCCAGCTTTTCTCCAGACCGCCCGTCATTGCGGATCCGTGACTCTGAAAGCGAACTATACTATATCCGGCCGGATGCGATGTTAAGCTAAATAAATGGTGTTTTATTCTTGAAAAGAATGCGTCAACCGTTTTACCTGTACGCCTCAATTTATTAATGAACCGTTAAGGAGCACAGACATATGGCTATTGAACCGATTCCAGTTGCAGACATTCAGGTGCCCCAGGAGTTTTCGCGCCTGCGCGATCTCGCCTACAATCTCTGGTGGTCGTGGACCCCGGAGGCCCGCCTGCTTTTCTCGAACATCGACACCTATCTCTGGAGCCGCTACCGCAATCCGGTGGAACTCCTGATCAACATTGAGCCGCACCACTGGGAACGGCTGCTCAACAGCGGCGGCAATTTTGTGTCGCAGTACCGGAAGGTGATCCGGGATTTTGACAACTACATGAATCCCGACGACCCCACCTGGTTCCAGCAGCACTATCCCGACTACAAGGGCGGCAAGATCGCCTATTTCAGCACCGAATTCGGTCTGCATGAAAGCATCGGGATCTATTGCGGAGGTCTCGGCGTTCTTTCCGGCGACCACGCCAAGGCCGCCAGCGACCTGGGTATTCCCTTTGTGGGCGTCGGCGTTTTGTACAGGAAAGGATATTTCCACCAGAACATTGACCTCGACGGCCGTCAGCATCACATCTACAACAATTTCGACTTCTACCGTCTGCCTCTCCGGCCGATGCACAATGCCGCCGGGCGGGATCTTGTCGTGACGGTGGATTACCCGGACCGCCAGGTTTATGCCCGCGTGTGGCAGCTCACGGTCGGCCGTGTTCAGCTCTATCTGCTGGACACCGACATCATGGAAAACGATCCGGGCGACCGGCCCATGACCGCGCAGCTCTATGTGCGCGGCCGCGAAATGCGCCTGTGCCAGGAATTGATGCTGGGCATCGGCGGGGTGCGCGCCCTGCGCGAGCTGAAGATCACGCCTTCCGTCTGGCACATGAACGAGGGGCACTCGGCCTTCCAGGTGGTCGAGCGCATCCGTGCCCATATGGCCGAAGGAATGACGTGGAAAGATGCCTGCGCGACCATTCGCGGCAACACGCTGTTTACGACGCACACGCCTGTGCCTGCCGGCAACGAGGCCTTCGAGCCTTCGCTGGTGGAGAAATACCTGCGGGTTCACACCGAGAAAATGGGCGTGGAAGTCCAGCAGATGCTGGATCTCGGGAAGTCCTATCCCGAGGGCGGCGCCCAGCCGTTCAACCTGACGGCCGTCGGCCTGCGCTTCAGCCACTACAACAACGGCGTCAGCAAGCTTCACGGCGAAGTGGCCAACCACATGTGGCATCATCTGTATCCCGGGGCAAAGCCGACAGACCAGAATATCAAGGCGGTCACCAACGGCGTTCACATCGCCACGTGGCTGGGCCATGACATCCGCACGATCATCGAGGAAGTTCTCGGCTCGGGCTGGCATGGATATGAGGCCGACCCCGAATTCTGGAAGGGCATTTTCAAGATCAAGGACAAGGATCTGTGGGCGGCGCATCAGAGCCAGAAGGATCGCATGATACGCCTGGTCCGTCACCGGCTGGTCGAGCAGTTCGCGCGCCACGGCAAGGGCCCGGACAGCATCCGCGAGATGAACCGCATGCTGGATCCCAACGTCCTGACGATCGGTTTCGCGCGCCGCTTCGCGACCTACAAGCGCGCCGGGCTGATCTTCCGCGACTACGACCGCCTGCGGCGCATCATCACCAACGCCGAGCATCCGGTGCAGATCATTTTCTCCGGGAAGGCGCATCCGGCCGACGAGCCGGGGCAGGGCCTCGTGCGCGACATCGTCACCAAGGCGATCTATTCCGACCTCAAGGGCTACATCTTCTTCGTGGAGGATTATGACATCCGCATCGCCCGGCACCTGGTGCAGGGCGTGGACATCTGGATGAACACCCCGCGCCGCCCGCGCGAGGCCAGCGGCACCAGCGGAATGAAGGCCGCCATCAACGGCGCCCTTAATTTCAGCATCTCCGACGGCTGGTGGCCGGAAGCCTTCAATGAAAAGAACGGCTGGATCATCGGGGGCGGCTACCAGACGGACAACGAGGACGAGCAGGATTACCGTGATTCAACCTCGCTGTACGAAATCCTTCAGAACCAGATCATTCCGCTTTACTACGGCAACCGCAAGGCGGGATGCCCGTGCGAGTGGGTGCAGTGGATGAAGGAATCCATGGCGACGATCATCCCGGGATTCAGCGCCGCCCGCATGCTTCAGGACTATACACGCGACGCTTACATGCCGACGGCGGCGCGGCAGGCCTGATGGACCTGCTGATCTGCCGGCAGGGCTTTGAAGAGGCCCTGTGCGACGAAGTCAGGCGCAAGGCGCGCGGGGAAGTTGAACTTTCCCGTCCTGCGCCCGGCCTGGTCGGTGTGCAGTCTGCGAACCGTCTTCCTCCGGAATTCATCTTCGAGCGGAGGCGCATGCCGGAGGCGGGATTTGTCCCCGATGACAGCCTGAAGCCCATCACCGCGGAACTGGTGAGCCGGATGCTTGGGCCGGCGATCAGCTCCGGTCTGAAGTGGAGCGTGCAGTCTTTCACAGAAGGCGGCGGGGAGGGCGGAAACCTCGGCCCGCGCATGAAGGGCATCGAAAAAGCGATTCTGCGCGTCGCGCGTGAACATCACCTCGAAGCCTTTGAACGAATGGATGACCAGTCGAGGGACCTTGTGCTTCAGCTTTGCCTGACGCCCAAAGGGCTTTATTATTCGTGCGCCGCGCCCGTCCCTCAGTCGGGAGCGCCGCTGCGCATGCAGCAGGATCCGCGCGCGCCTTCCCGCTCATATCTCAAGCTCGAGGAGGCCTTCCATTTGATGGGCCGCCAGCCGCAGAAAAAAGAGGCGGCGGTTGATCTCGGCGCCGCGCCCGGCGGATGGACCTATGCGCTGATTCGCCGCGGATGCACCGTGACCGCCGTGGATCACGGCCCGATGAAACTCCCGCCCTCCGAGCCGGGATGGGGGAAGGTGCGCCACATCAAGGCCAACGGCATCACCTTCGAGCCGCCGCCCGGCCTGTGCCCTGTGGACTGGCTGGTGAGCGACATGCTGGTCGCGCCCGGCGTTGTGCTGGGGCTTCTGCGCCGCTGGATCGGCGTCCGCCGCATGAAATATTTTGTCTGCAACATCAAGATTCCGCAGCAGAATCCCTATGCCGCTGTGAAGCCGCTCGAGGATTTTCTGAACGCTCAGCGCCATGTTGAATTCAAAATCAAGCAGCTGTATCATGACCGCCGGGAAATCACCGTGATGGGAGTTGTGAAATGATATTCAGGTCTTACGGGAATACAGGCAAAAGCATTTCTGCCATCAGCGCCGGCACCATGCGGTTTAAGACCCCCGCGAATGACGATGATGTCCGCCGCTCCGCCCGCGTTCTGCTGCATGCCTATGAAAAGGGCGTGAATTATTTCGACACCGCGCCGTATTACTGCGGCGACCGCAGCGAAGACATCACTGCCCGCGCCATCCGCGACATGAAGCCCGGCACTTTTTATCTGTCCACGAAATCCGGGAAACCCGACGGCGCGGAACTGCGCGCGCAGCTTGAAAATTCCCTGAAGCGGCTGGGCGTGGACTGCATCCACTTTTTCCACGTCTGGTGCCTCATGAATCCCGCGGACTGGGCCGAACGGAAGGAAAAGGGCGCGGTGGCCGCGGCGCTGAAGGCGCAGAAAGAAGGCCTGGTGGAGCATGTGGTGTTCTCCACGCACCTGACCGGCGCGGAGACGGCCGCCGTCATCCGCGAAGATATTTTCGAGGGCATGACCATCGGCTTCAACGCGCTCAATTTCCCGTACCGGCAGGAGGGCATTGCCGCCGCCGGCGAGGCGAACATCGGAGTCGTCTGCATGAATCCGCTGGCGGGCGGACTGATCCCGGCGCATGCGAAGCGGTTCGATTTCATCCGCCGTGAAGACGACCGCGATGTGGTTTCTGCCGCGCTGCGCTTTCTGCTGTCCCAAAAACCCGTCACCGCTGCGCTGGTGGGCTTCGCAGAGGAATCCGAAGTGGATGCGGCCGTCGCGGCCGTTGAGAATTTCAAACCCTGCAGCGCGGCGGAGATGGAGGAGCTCAAGCGGAAAATCGAGGACTCCTTCGATCAGCTCTGCACCGGTTGCCAGTACTGCCTGCCGTGCCCGGCGGGCGTGCCGATCCCGAAATACATGGACTCCTATAATATGAAAATGCTGTCCGGAACCGATGCCGCCGTGCTTGACCGGCTCAAATGGCATTGGGACATCCAGGCGAAGGATGCCGGGGCCTGCACGGCCTGCGGACTCTGCGAAAGCCGCTGCACACAGCATCTGCCCATCATTGAACGGCTCAGGGCGGTCAGCCGGATTCCGGCTCCGCAGGCCTGAAAAACGTCAAAAAACGGCCAAAAATCGTAAAAAATGGCCATAATTGGCCAAAAAATGCTCAAAAACGGCCAAAAATCATCAAAAAACGCCATTTTTCGCGATATTCCGGCCTCACAGCGGCCAGGCGGGCGGGTAGGGCGCAATGAGGGTCAAAGGCGTTTTTTGAACCGGATGAATGACTTCAAGCTGCCGGTGATGCAGGGCAATGGAGTTTTCAGCAAAATCCCTGCTTGCGCCGTATTTTGAGTCGCCTGCGATTGGACAGCCTTCGGCCGCGAGCTGCGCGCGGATCTGATGATAGCGGCCGGTTTCAAGCTGTATTTCGACCAGCCACAGTTTTCGCGCGGTTCCCAGAACCCGGTAATGAAGGATTGCTTCTTTAGCGTCCTGATCGGTTTCGCAGCCGACCAGCGCGCGATGATCCCCGTGAATCAGCCAGTGCGTGAGCGTGCCCGAATTTTTCGGCAGCGGCTGTTCAATGAGCGCGTGATAAATCTTGCGGACTTTTTTCTCGCGCATCTGTTCGTTCATCCGCGACAGCGCCTTGCTGGTTCGGGCGAAAAGCACAACGCCGCTGACTTCGCGGTCTATGCGGTGCACCGCTTCAAGAAATACCGCGCCGGGTTTTTTGAATTCCGCTTTGATCCATTCCTTGGCCTGCGCCTCGATGCTGTCCTGCTCCGTGCCGCTGGGCTGGGTGAGCAGTCCGCCGGGCTTGCTGACGGCGAGCAGATGATTGTCGCTGAACAGAATCTGGTCTTTCGCGAGCATGTCAGCCGGGCTTTCCGGGCATCCAGCGCGCCCAGTTCCCGTTGGGCACCGCAAAGATGTCCTTCCTGCCGGTCAGGAGCATTTCTCCGCACTGCAGGAAGCCCGGTCCGAAAATCTGCGACAGCAGGTTCTGCAGGACAATCGGAGAGAATCCGGGCGTGTGCGAGGTGAGCAGGACGAACGCGGGATCCCTGCTGAGGACGCTCCTGACATTTTCCAGCGTGTCGAGCAGGTCCTTTTCAATTTTATAGAGCTCGCCCTTGAGTCCGTGCCCGAAGGACGGCGGATCGAGGAGCACCGCATCGTACCGGCGCTCCCGTTTGACTTCGCGTCCGAGGAATTTATTCACGTCGTCCACGATCCAGCGGACGGGGGCATGCTGCAAATTGTTGAGGGCGGCGTTTTCGCGCGCCCAGTCCACCATGCCTTTTGAGGCATCGAGATGGCAGCAGGCTGCGCCGGCCCGCGCCGCGGCCAGCGTGGCCCCGCCAGAGTAGGCGAAGAGATTCAGAAATTGAAGCTGGCGTTTTTTTTCTACCGATGATTTGCGGATGGTTTGCTCAATCCAGTCCCAGAGGGCCCGGGTTTCCGGAAATACGCCGAGGTGACCGAAGTCGGTGGAGGAGAGTTTCATCCGGATGCCGCTGATCTCGACCTCCCATGATTTCGGCAGATCCTCCCGGCCGGTCCATTTCATCCCGCCGCTGCGGTTGAAGGAGGCGGTGGCGGATTTCCAGAGTTCCGGCTTTTGCGGGGCCCAGACGGCCTGAGCGCAGGGACGTTCAAGGATGATCCGCCCGAAGCGTTCGAGCTTCTGTCCGTTGCCGCTGTCCAGCAGTTCGTAATCGTTGGCGCTCATGGGAAAGGAGAGTACGGGAAAGGGGAGGTCGGGTCAAGCGGGGCAAAAGAAAAGGGGGCGTCCGTGAGGACGCCCCCTTTGAATTCGCGAAAACTTATTCCGCTGCGGCGGGTTCTTCAACCGCCGGTGCAGCTTCTTCGACTGCGGGGGCAGTCTCTTCGGCGACCGGGGCTTCCTCGATCATCGGCTCTTCCAGAACCGGCATTTCCACCGGCTCGCTGCCTTCGGCATAGACGACATCGGCATCAGCCTTCAGCTTTTCGATGTATTCCTTCACAGCTTCCTGCTGGGTCTGCATCTTGAGGCCGTCCTTGATGCGCTCGCTGACTTCCTCCAGCGGGAGGGTGCGGGCAGGTTCGCGTTTCTGGACGAGGATGAGGTGATAGCCAAACTGGGTCTCGACGACATCGCCGACCTTGCCAAGTTCCTGCGTGAAGGCGGCTTCCTCAAAGGCGGGGACCATCTGGCCGCGGCCAAAGGTGCCCAGATCGCCGCCGCGGGCCTTGCTCGGGCAGTCGGAATTTTCCTTCGCCAGCTCGGCGAAATCGGCGCCGTCAATGATCTGCTGGCGCAGCTCCTCGATCTTTTTCTTCTTCTCGGCCTTGGCGGCGTCATCGTCGTCTTCCTTGGTCATCAGCAGGATGTGGCTGGCGGTGACACTCTCGGGCACTTCAAAGCGCTCGGCGTTTTCCCCGTAGAACTCTTTGACCTTCTCGTCGGAGACTTCAACTTCGCCGGCCTTGGACTTCAGGAGCTTGTTGATGCGGATGTCCAGCATGAGGGACTTCTTGAAATCCTCCTCGGACATGTTCACCTGGGCCAGCTGCTGTTCCAGCGTTACGCCGGGTTCCAGCATGCCTGCCACTTTTTCGCGGCCTTCGGCGATTTCCTCGTCCGTGGCGGTGATGCCTTCGTCGTCAATGGCTTTCTCCAGGAGTTCCTTGACCACCAGCGCCTCGGTGACGTCCTCAACCATCTGGCCGCGCATCTGCATCATGCGCTCGGGCGGGACGCGGCCCTGGGCGCGCATCATCAGCTTGCTGACTTCCATGTCCACTTCGCCCTGCTTGATTTCCTTGCCGTTGACCGTGACGGCCACGGCGTTGGGATCCGTGCTGCCCATGGCGGGCGGAGCGAACAGATTGGCGTCAGCCGTCAGCGATTTTTCAATCGCGGGGGCTTCTTCTTTTTTGGAGCACCCGGTCGCCATCACGGCGGCGCAGAGGGCCATGACCAGAACAATATTGCATTTACGGTTCATATTTACCTTTCCTTATTCCCTGGCCTGCACGGCAGGCCTTGTTTTTTCAGCAAGTCGCGGATACTGGGGTTTTTTGCCGCCGCGGTCAACACTTCTCAACCGGGAAGCGGCCACAAAAAACCGCCTGTTTCCATAAAATGCGCAATCTGTTGGACGCTCTGGGCGGATTTTCGTTCAACGGATTCTTCGGTGTTGAAGGCATTGTGGGGCGTCAGGATTGCGTTCGGACGGCCGGAAAGCTCGCGAAGATCATTCACCACGGGATCATTGGCCGGTTCGCCGGAACGGAGGAGCATGGCGGTTCGGGGCTCGTCGGGATAAACGTCCAGTCCGACGCCTCCGAGAATGCCTTCGTCGAGCAGGCGCAGCAAATCGGCCGGCGGAGACATTTCGCCGCGGGCGACATTGACGAAAATCAGGCCCGGCCTGCAATCCGCGAACCTCTTATAATTGAAATATGCTGCATTGTCGGCCGTGAGATTCATGGCGCAGACCACGACATCCGCAGTTCTGAGGCCAGAGACGATGTCCGTGTAACTGACATCATTGTGCTTCTGGACGATATCCACGCCGGCGACCCGCATGTTGAGCGACTGGCCCAGCCTGACAATTTCGCGGCCGATGTGCCCGACGCCGGCCACGAGCAGGTTTTTCCCCGCGCACTCGCGGCCGGTGATGCCGTCGCGGTGGAAAACGGGAAACTGCCGCTGCTGCTGCGGAAGTTTGCGAAGCAGGGCCATCCAGAGCAGGGCGGCTTGCTCGGCCACGGCGCGCACGCAATATTCCGGCAGATAGCCGGCCTTCACGTCCGCAGGGTTGGCTTCTTGCCACGCGGCCACGTGGTCATAGCCGGCGCTGCGGGTGAGGATGCCTTTCAGGCTGCGCGCCCATGCGTCGGGTATGGATGATTGGGTGCGAATGCTGATGATGGGTGCCGGAGGTTCCGCGTGACCGGCCTCCTGAATGCTTTTCCAGGTGAAGCCGGCACTGATTTCCGGCGGCAGGCAGGCCCGGAGCGCATGCTCTTCCTCTTGAAATGCCTCGTAAAAGAATACCGATAAAGATTTATTCATTGGCTGCCCATCCGTGAATCGGAACAGAAATTGGCACGCGGGGGAAAAATAATCAAAACTTTTCAGCAGAAAGCCCTTTTATTCTTTTTTGTCTTTTTGTACATTCTCCCAAGCAATAAAAAAAAGCCTGATTTCACATCAGGAATGATGCGAAACAAGATGGAGAGGACATTATGGCTGAAAACGAAATTACTGAGCTTGAGGTGAAAGAAGAGCTGGTGGCTGTTCGGGCAGGTCGTCCGAACATGGATTGCAACTTGTTTCTGCAGTTGCTGGTGGGCGTGGTTGGAACAGCCGCTGTGTCTTACGGCGTTCTCCCTTTGAAGGGGAAGCCGGGCATGCTGGATTACACATACGCCATCATCTGGGAACGTGGCCCGGTGCAGTTTCTTGAACTGTACATGTTTTTCATGGTGGCCACGTTTCTTATCTTGAAATCCCGTATCGTCCGGGCGCAGTCGAAGGTAATTTCTTCGAGCCCTGTCAACCCATCCATTGATCTGACGGATGACGACCAGGTTCAGGAACTTCGGAACGAAGTTTCCAGCCATCCGAAGTTCAGCATGAGCATTCTTTTGAGCCGCATCAACCGGATTCTCATGCTCTGGCTGGGGTCCAAGGACATCAGCCGTGTTTCAAGCTGGAACAGCACCGAATCCGGAAACGATCAGGGCGGAGCGGAGAGCACCTATTCGATTGTGAACGTGCTGGTGTGGGCTATTCCGATCATGGGTTTCATCGGGACGGTGCAGGGCCTCGGTTTTGCCGTGTCCGGTTTCGCCGACTTTCTTTCGGGCGCCGGTGACCTGGGATCCATTAAGACGGCCATTGGAAACGTGACCGCCGGTCTGGGCATGGCGTTCGACACCACGCTGCTGGCCCTGATTCTCGTGTCCTTCCTGATGTTCCCGCTGGCCTCCATTCAGCGCAAGGAGTCCGACTTCTTCGGCGAGATTGACAACTACATTGATGACATGCTGCTTTCGCGCTTCCCGTCGCAGGGCCAGCAGCCGATCGTCATTGAGAACCTGGAAGACTCCATCGAAGCCGCCTTCCGCCGCTATATTCCCGATCCCGACCGCTACGATGAGGTGTTCACCCGTTCGATAGACAAAGCGGCCAACATGGTCGAGGGCCGCTTCTCCGGCCTGGCTAAGAATTATGAAGGCACGCTGAATGCGCTGGCGGATCGCCTGCAAAACAGTGTGGCCGGCGCCGGCGATGCGTTGAAGGGCGCCATCTCAGGCGTTGTGGAGAACATTGACAAGTCCTCGCAGAAGTCCACCGAAGCTGCGCTGCAGCTGACCGCCAAGATGGCCGAAGTCGGCAAACTGGCCTCTGGAATTCAGGACATGCTCAAGCTGCAGGCGTCCATTGAGCAGGGCCTCAAGGGGATTTCCGCCGCCGATGAGTTCCAGAAGACGCTCGGCAATATCCGCGAGCATCTGACGGTCACAGATCAGTTCTGCAAACAGTTGAGCAAGCCGCGGGTGATTACTTTCAAGGAAGAACCGGTTGCCTGATTCCAGCTGGGAGCATTTCGGCCATGGGCATGACAGGAAATAACAGCGGAATGGCTTTGCGGGCCCTGCCCGCCGCTGTTGTTCTGGCGTTCTTGCCGTGCCTCATGGTTTCTTCGGTGCGCGCCTATGACGGAAGCTTGTCTTCCAAGGTGCTGGTCAGCGGGCTGCAGGGCCCCGCAGGCATGGCAGTCCGCGCCGACACCGGCGATATTTATGTGGCCGAGAAAAAAGCCGGCCGGATATCTCTGATCAAGGGCGGTTCAGCGTCTCCGGTCATCACCACAAACTGGGGGATGGACAAGACGCAGATTCCTCTTTGGATGATGAACCGTGAGCTCACCAAGGAGGCGCTTTCCCGGACCGCTCTGAACACACCGGGCGGCGTGGCCGTTGCGACCAACGGAACGATCTACGTCTGCGAAAGTGTTCCGGGGGGGCGTCTGATCGAGTTCGTGCCGGACGCCGCGGGCGCCTATACCAATGGCCAAATCATTCCTGTCCCGTGGATTGACCGCCCCTTCACCTGGACTGATGTCAAGCTGGCAAGCGACGGCCGCCTGTTTCTGGCCGGTTCTGTGGCGGATGCTGATGTTCTGCATTTCGGATCCGTGCTCATGCGGGACGCAAAGGGCGACTGGTGGGTGCTGGATTTCGGTCCTTTCATGAATTACAGCGGCGTCTGTCTTTCGCGCGGCGAGGATATTGCGGTCATCGCGGAACGCGACCGCGGCGGGCTGGCGTGGTGGGACTGCATCCGGCGCATACCCATGGGCACCCGCGAGGAAAGCGGCGCGAACATGTCCGCCGATGCCCTGACTCTTCTGCCCAACGGGGCCTTTGTTTCGGGTCAGAACGTTGCGGCAGGCGGGGCGCGGGTGCTGGAAGTTCCCATGAACGGCGATCCGAAGATTCTGGTTGGCGGTCTTGACCGGGTGGGCGGACTGCTTCAGGTTTCGAACAGCCTTTATATTGCCGATGAAGGCAAGGGGGTCATTGTTGAGGCCGCTGTGCCTGCCGTTGGGGGATATATGCTGCAGCGGACCGTCGGCGACATAGAGGACAATGAAGGATTCAAGCCGCGCCAGGCGAAGAAGTTCCTGGATAAGGTTTTGAATACAAGCGGGCAGACTGTGGCGACCGACCGGCTGGCCATGTCGCTTTCCATGCAGGAATCCATTGACAAGATCGCCCTGCTGGCGGGGAGGATCGTTGCCAATTCGCCCGAGGATGCTGAAGGAAGCGTCAGCGAAGACCCTTTGACACGGCTTGATTTTGTGATCTTCTTCCCCGGAAAATCCATAGACAGCGGAGATATGGCCACTCCCAGCCTTGCGTATTTCTCCGCGACGCGGAAAAGCGGGAAGGTCGAGCAGACGCGCGAACTGTTCACGGGACTGAACATCGCCCAGCGCAAGTCCGGCGACGTCTGGGAGGACGGCGGGAACTCCGGACGCATCCTGCTCCCGGTTTCTTCAGTCGGACTTGAGAAGAATGAAAACGGAGTGAACCTCAATCTCGCTTTTCTGGGCCTTGGAATCTTCAGCGATTATTATCTGCGTTTGAATTCCGGCCAGCAGAACACCGGCGAGATTGTGGTGGAAGCCCCGGACGGGACGAAGGAGATTTATCTCGCCGCCTTTACGGATGTGGCAACGGCCATGAGCAGCGCGGAAAGCTCGGATCAGGGGGAGCTGATGGCGGTGGCCATGGATCCGGACAGAGATGCCGGCAGCATGGGGTGGTTGAATATAGGGAAAAGCCCGGTGAACGTCGCGGTGGGCGTCGGCATGACCGAGATGCATGAGTTCCGCAGCATGGATCACAAGGTTACTGCGATGGTTCAGAAGAAGGACCGCGAAATGGAAGCCAGCCGGCCGGCTGTGACGGCTGAAGATGTTGCACCGGTAACGGAGAATAAAGGCGCCGCTGAAGGAATAACTCCGGCCTCTGTGACGAATGCCGCGCCTCAGGCAGAGGGCGCGGCCCCGGCCGAAGCTTCCGCTGCAGAGGGACAGAAGCCATGAGTAAAGTAGAAATGGATCTGTCTGCCTTCATGAATATCATCATCATGGCCATTGGATGTATGGTGGTTATTCTCGTGGTGAACATGGTTATCATTGTCAGCAATCCGGAGAATGTTGAAATCATGTCCCTCGTCCGGGGCGCCTATGAAGAGTACGGCGAGGAGCAGGGAGCGTATGTCGGCCAGCCGATCTATGCGAACAAGACGAAAGAACCTTTTTATATTGATGTCCATGCGGACCGGGTGATCCTGTACCCGGAAATCCGGGAGCTTGCGCTGAGCGAACTGGAGATTAAGGGGAATGCCTTTGAACAGCTCCTTGATCTGATCGAGCCGCTGAAAAGCAGGATTTATGTCATTCTTGTCCTGCGCCCGAAATCTTCCCGGGTGGCCAAGCAGCTCCGCCGGGCCCTGCACGACCGCGGCATAGATGTCGGGCATGAACTGTATGAGGCGGGCCGGAAGATTCCGGAGTTGAAGGCCCCTGATGTGGCAGCGGTCAGGGCGGCCCTCGGCATGGCAGCAGTACCGGACGCAGCGCCGGCCGCGGCGACCAATGCGGAACCGGCGGCGGCTGAAGCTCCCGCCGAACCTGCGGCCGCCCCTCCGGTGGAAGCGGCCCAGTAGCAGAGGATTTGCAGAATGCCAAAAAAGAAAAAAGGGAAGAAAGCCAAGGTCAATCTGGACTCGTTTCTGGATATCATGACCTGTCTGCTGGGCGTGCTGGTGCTCATCATCATTCTGACGAGCATTGACGCCTCGCAAATCAAGATGATTGTTCCCACGCCTATGGCCCACCTCAGCACCAAGCGCCCTGTTTTTGTGGAGTGCCGGGGAAATCTTCTTTATTTCGTTGATATTGCCCAGATCCGGAAGGCCCTGGATGACGAACTGGCCCGGATTGAGAAAGAGGCGGCTGGCGACAGGGATAAAATGCTCCAGATGATGAGCAGCGCTGTGCTGGATACCGACAATTACAAGCTGGACCTTTCTTTTGCGCTGGCGGGCCAGAATCTGCTGATTCCAAAGCCGGATGCAAAAGGTCTCAGTCTGGATGATGTAACTGTTGACACGCTTCTGATGAAGACCGTCCAAACCGGCGGCTGGTATGAGAAGCTGTTAAGCGAAGTGAACAAGGAGGAAGACATGATCACATTCCTTGTCCGTGATGACAGTTATGCCATTTTCAAAAAGGCCCGCGGATTTGCCTGGATGAACGGTATTGAATGTTCCTACGAGCTTCTGGATGTGACCGATCCCATCAAACTGGGTCTGGGCGGAGAAGCGTCGCTCGCGCAGTAGGCTGTTCCAAATTGGCCATGCCGGATATCTCCCCCGAATGCAGACAGTGCGGCGAATGCTGCCGGTGGTCCGGTTTTGTTTACGTGGATGAAGGGGATATCCATCAAGCCGCTCTTTTTCTAAGAGCAAGCGAAGAAGATTTTATCCGCGATTTTACCGTTTTGGCTCCGAACCGGAATCAGCTTTGTCTGGCGCCGGGGAAAGGCGACGATTGCGTCTTTCTGGAAGGAAACCGCTGCCGCATTTATCCGGCACGCCCGGCGCAGTGCCGCGATTTCCCGGCGCGCTGGGGCTGCTGTCCCTGCCGCCCCGCCTGATTCTCCGGTTTCCGGTTCCTTTTTATGGTTTGTCATGCGGCAGAAATTAAGGCATCATCACATGCGGTTTATTGAAGAAGGAGCAGATATTATGGCGGTTATGGAATTGGAAGACATCCTGCAGATTCTGCCTCACCGGTATCCGATGCTGCTGGTGGACAGGGTCATTGAATGCGATTTTGAGAAGCGCATTGTCGGCATCAAGAACCTGACGTTCAACGAAATATTCTTCCAGGGGCATTTCCCGGGCCATCCGGTAATGCCGGGCGTGCTTCAAATTGAGGCTATGGCCCAGGTGGGCGGGATTCTGATCAACAAGATCGCCAAGGCTGAGAAGTCGGTGGCCTATTTCATGGCCATTGACAATGCCAAGTTCCGGCAGATGATCAAGCCCGGCGACCAGATGCGCATGGAGTGCGAGATCGTTAAAATGCGGAAAACCGTCTGTGTCATGCATGGAAAGGCCTTCGTGGACGGCAAGCTGGCGGTCGAAGCCGACATGACCTTCTTTCGCGCTGAATAGAGGATAGATATGCCCGATATTCATCAAACAGCCATCGTGGATCCTGCGGCCCGAATTGGTGAACGCGTTTCGATCGGCCCCTATTGCGTGATCGGCCCCGACGTGAAAATCGGCGATGACACGGTGCTGCTGTCGCATGTGGTGGTCGGGGGACACACGACCATCGGAAACCAGTGCCGGATTTTCCCCTTTGCGAGCATCGGCCAGCAGACGCAGGATCTGAAATACGATGGCAAAGTATCCTATGTGGTTATCGGGAACCGAACAACCATTCGCGAATATGTCACCGTGAACCTGGCCACCAGTGAGGGTGACACGACGCGCATCGGAGACGGATGCCTTCTGATGGCCTATTCCCATGTGGCCCATGACTGCCAGGTCGGAAATTCGGTCATCGTCGCGAACTGCGGCACTCTTGCCGGACACGTGATTGTGGAAGATCAGGTGATTGTCGGTGGATTGAGCGGTATTCACCAGTTTGTGCGCATCGGAAAACTTGCCATCATTGGCGGTTGTTCAAAGGTTACCCAGGACATCCCGCCGTACATGATGGCCGACGGCCATCCGATCAGTGTTCACGGGCTCAACAGCGTCGGCCTGAAGCGCAAGGGCATATCGGCCGCGTCCCGCAAGCAGCTCAAGGATGCGTTCAAGCTCATCTACCGGCAGGATGTCCTGACCTCGCAGGCTGTGGAACAATTGCAGGCGTGGCCGGATAAAACCCCGGAGCTTGAGCATCTCATTGAGTTTGTGAAGGCTTCAGACAGGGGGATTGTAAAATGACTGGCGGACGCCGCTCTATTGTGCTGCTGACAGGCCTGCTGTTTTTCTGTGCGCTGCTGCCGGGTCATTTGCCCGCGCAGCAGAACGGCAGCCGGCAATACGTCAATTTCAATTTCGACCGCGTGGATATCCGTCTGCTCATCAAGCTGGTGGGCGAGATCACCGGCATGCAGTTTGTGGTGGACGAGGATGTCAAGGCCGAGGTTACGGTCGTGACCCCGTCCCAGATTCCCGCGGATGAGGTTTATCCGCTTTTTGTCTCCATTCTGGAATCGTCGGGCTATTCTATAATCAAAAAGGATACCCTGTCGCACATTGTTCCGCTGGCCGCCCGGGAAGTCCCTTCCGCGCCGGTGATGACGGGCGATACATCCGGCGAAGCCGGCATCATCACGAAGGTTATCAAGCTCAAGTTTATTGACGCGCTTGAATTGCGCGCCATGCTTTTGCCCATGGTGAGCGGCGGGAAAACCGGCAGCCTCAGCGCGTTCGGGCCCACGAACCATCTGCTGATCACCGATACGGCCGAGAATATTGCGCGCCTGGAGAAGATCATTGCGGAAATGGACAAGGAAGGCTCCAACCGGATCGCAGAAGTGGTGCCGCTGAAGAACGCATCTGCAGAGGATGTGGCCGCGCAGCTCATGATGGCCATCGAGGGCAGCGAAACCTCTGGCCGCAGGGTCAGCCGGCATTTACAGCAGGTGGCGGAGGGCCGCGCCGCCGTGCCGACGGACATGATTGTGGTTCCCGTAATTCATGCCAACAGCCTGCTGCTGGTTGGAACCCCCGCCAACATAAATGAAATGAAGCGGATGCTGGACAAGCTGGACACCGAGGGCATCGCGAACCGCGGGCCCCTCAACGCCATTTTCCTGAAATATCTGCAGGCGGAAGATGCGGCCAAGAGTTTGAATGCGCTGCTGGAAAAGACGACAGAAAAGGATCAGAAGCGCCGCATCGCCATCGAGCCGGACATTGCCAACAACGCTTTGCTTGTACACGGCAGCCCGCGCGACTGCGAGTGGGTTCAGGAGCTTGTGGCCAAGCTGGATCAAATGCCGCAGCAGGTTCTGGTTGAAATCCTGATTGTTGAAGTTTCCGCAGACAAGAATCTGGATCTGGGCGTCGAATGGTCCACCATTGACATGGCGGAGGACGGCAGGACAACGGTGCTGGGCCGCAGCCGTCCGGGAGAGACGGACACGCTCATGGATTACATCACCGAAGGGATTCTTCCGCAGGGCCTTGCTGTTGGCGTAGCCAAGGGAACTTACACCGATGCATCCGGCAATGTGCAGCCCAGCATCCCGGTTCTGCTGCGCGCGCTGGCTCAAGACCGGGATATAAAAGTTCTTTCCAACATTCCCCTCTGGGCTCAGAACAATACCGAGGCCAGCGTGAGCGTGGTGGAGAACATTCCGATTCTGAAATCCACCATCGAGGGCGGCTCGGGGACGGCGCGTGACACCATCCAGAACATTGACCGTCTCGACGTGGGCATCAAGCTGAAGCTGACGCCGCATGTGAATCCGGACAAGGAAGTGACCATTGAGCTGAATCCCTGCATAGAGGCCGTCATTGATTCATCGGCGGGGGAACTGGCCTATACCCCGACGATCACCAAGCGGGAGGTCTCCACGACGGTTACCGTCAAGGACAAGACCACCATTGCGATATCCGGCCTGATTCGCGACGACCAGATCAACACGGTTTACAAGATCCCCCTGCTGGGTGATATTCCGATCCTGGGACACCTGTTCCGCAGCACGTCAAAGCGATCGGAGCGCACAAATCTGCTGATTTTTGTAACTCCGCACATTGTGACCGAATCCGATGCAGCCCTGGCCGAGCGCAAGTCCTGGGAAAACCGGTCCGAAGCCGGAACCCTGGCCACCAACTATATGTCTGCCATTCAACTGAGGGAGTAGGGTGAGACTGCTGGGCCAGATACTCATTGAGCGCGGCACAGTCAGTCCCGCGCAGCTGGAAGAGGCCCTCGCGCTCCAGCAGTCGAATCCCGGCCGCCGGGTCGGAGAAATCCTCGTGGAGCAGGGGCATGCATCGTCCGCCGACGTGCTCCGGGCATTGGGCGTTCAGTATCATTGTGACATGCTGGATGCCGTGCTGCCCGGAATGCTGGACTCGGAACTAGTTAAAAATCTTCCCGTGGAATGGGCGCGTTCGCATCAAATGCTTCCGGTTCGATACAACGGAAAACCTGCGGTTCTGACAGCGGATCCCACACGCATCAATGAGCAGGATGATTTGGCGCTGCTGACCGGATGCCCCCTGATGCCTCTGCTGGCGCTGCCCGAAAAAATCCGGGAGGTTATCGAAAGCTGCTATTTCATGCGCCGCGAAACAGCCTCGGAGGTGATGGCGGGACTGCCGGAACCGGAAAAGTCCGCCCCGACCGTCTCGACCGGTTCCAATGATTTGCTGACCGTGGCGGCCGATGCCCCGGTGACACGGCTGGTCAACTTGATTCTGCTTGAGGCTGTGCGACGCCGCGCATCCGACATTCACATTGAACCGCTGGAGGAAACCCTGCGCGTGCGCTATCGGATTGACGGCATGTTGTACGAGCAGCCTCCTCCCCCGAAGCATTTCGAGGCGGCCCTCATTTCGCGACTGAAGGTCATGGGGCATCTCGACATAGCCGAGAAGCGTCTCCCGCAGGACGGTATGGCCAGGGTATCCGTTGGTGAGCGCGACATAGATATCCGCATCTCGACCGTTCCCGTGGCCGAGGGTGAACGGCTGGTGCTTCGCCTGCTGAACCGTGAATCCACGCTGCTTTCACTCTGTGATCTCGGCATGCCGGAGCGCCTGAACCGGTCGTTTTCAGAACTCCTGAAACTGAATCACGGCGCCATATGGGTGACGGGCCCGACCGGAAGTGGAAAAACCACCACGCTCTACGCGGCGCTGCAGGAACTCGACAGCGAACATCTGAACATCCTTACGATCGAGGATCCGGTGGAATACCAGCTCCCGCACATTGGCCAGATATCCGTGAAGCCGAAAATCGGCCTGACCTTTGCGCAGGGCTTGCGCCATATTCTGCGCCAGGATCCGGACATTATCCTTGTTGGTGAAACGCGCGACCTGGAAACCGCCGAAATCGCTGTGCGTTCTTCGCTCACGGGGCATCTGGTGTTCAGCACGCTTCACACAAATGACGCCATCGGAGCCGTAATTCGCCTGGTGGACATGGGCATTCCCCGCTATCTGGTATCGGCCGCCACCAGCGGCGTGGTGGCGCAGCGGCTGGTCAGGTCTTTGTGCCGCCAGTGCAAAAAGCCGGCGGAACTGTCTGCGGACGATATCGCCGCCCTGGGGGTCTATGCGCAGCGGCTGAAAGGTCAAAAGGTGTTTGAAGCCAACGGGTGCGCCTCCTGCATGGGGGGCTATTCAGGCCGGACGGGGATTTATGAACTCCTGCTGATGGACGATGCCATCCGCGATGCGATCCGGCACGAGGCAGACCTGACGGCATTGAGCCGGGCCGTGACGGGCAGGGGATTCTCCCCGCTGGCGGAGGATGCTGTCGAAAAAATCCGGCAGGGAGTTACCTCGCCGTCCGAAACGCTGAGGGTTCTCGGAAAATTCTCATGACCTTGACGACGCCATGAAAACCTATGAATACAAGGGGTTTCAGGCTTCAGGACATGCCGCAAGGGGTCTGATTGAGGCCTCCGGATTGAAGGACGCCCGCGAGCGGCTGGCGTCAGGCGGTATTCTGGTGGAGACTATCTCTCCGGCAGCGGTTCGCCGCCGCAGAATCTTTTTTCGCTTGGAACGGGGTTTCAATGCCGAGACCAGATCTTCAGTTTATCGCGAACTATCTTCCATGATGAAGGCCGGGCTCACCCTGACCCAGTCGCTTCAACTGCTGATTGAAGCCACGGGGGAGTCGCCCGGAACAAAGCTGCTTCTTGCCGGCTTGCGCGACCGCGTGCAGGAGGGTGCGTCCATGGCTCAGGCTCTGTCCGAAACCGGGGGCGGGACCCATGCCATGGAACTGGCGGCCGTTCGCGCCGGAGAGCGGGCAGGGAACCTTGATGCGGTTCTGGAGCGTCTTGCATCCTTTCTTGAGGATCAAAACGCCGTGCAGGAGCGCGTGCAGACGGCTCTGATCTATCCCTCCATAATTCTCGGCATGGCGCTTCTCATTGCCATGCTGATGTTCGGCGTTATGATCCCGCGGTTCGCTGTGCTGTTTGAGGAGTCGCAGATCAAGCTTCCGGCAATCACCGTATGGATTCTTGCTGCCGGCCGGGTGTTGAAGTATGTCCTGACCGCGTTGATCGTTGCGATTGTGGCGCTTGCCGCATTCTTTGCATTGAAATCGAAGGACTTGCAATATCGTATCCGCGCGGACCGAATTAAATACAGAATCCCTCTTTGGGGGCGGGGTTATGCGGCTCTGGTGAACTTCCGTTTCGCGCAAACGCTGTCCCTTCTGCTGGAGGGCGGCGTCCCGATGGTTGAAGCGTTTCCTCTTGCGGGCCAGGCCACCGGCAGCCCGTGGGTGGCTGACAGAACGGGCATAGAAGCGGAATCGCTGTCACGCCACGGGAGCAGTCTTTCTGACGCCGTTCGCAGGATTGAGCCCCTCGACGATGTTTTGCCTGGCTGGATTCAGGCGGGCGAGGCCAGCGGCGCCTTGCCGGATCTGCTTGCAAAGGCAGGCATGCGTTATCAGATGCGCTGGCAGCGCATGATCGGGCGTTCGCTGGAGGTTCTGGAACCCGTCCTGATTATTTTTGTGGGGGCACTGGTTCTTCTGCTGGCGCTGGCGGTGCTGACGCCGATTCTGTCCCTGAACAGTTCTCTGATGTGATTTCATAGAGGATATTCCAGAGTTTGCCGGTCACGAAGAGCCTTTTCCTCTCCGCATCCCATGCGATCCCGTTCAGCACATCTTCCGTCATCATCGGGGAACGCGGACGCAGACTTTCGCAGTTGATCCACCGGACCACCGCGCCGGTCTCCGGATGGATGCAGGCAATGCGGAAGGACTGCCACACGTTCGCATAAATCAGGCCTTCGACATATTCCAGTTCATTGAGATGAATGACGGGTTTGCCGCCGTCCGTGACTTCAAGCACGCCTTGCTGTTCGAATGTCACCGGATCAAAAAAACGGAGGCTGGCTGACCCGTCGCTCATGATCAGCCGGCTCCCGTCATAACAGATTCCCCAGCCTTCACCCTTGTAGGAGAATGTCTTCAGCAGGTCAAACGTTCCGGCGTCATAGACATATCCCAACTCCGAATGCCATGTGATTTGGATCAGCCGGTTGCTGACCAGTGCAAGTCCTTCGGCAAACACGCTCCGCGGGAGCAGGATTTTTTTAACGATTTCACCGGTTTCCGGCACGGCCTTGCGGAGTGATGACTTACCGTAGATGCCTGTGCTTTCGTAAAGTGCGCCGTCATGGTAAATCAGCCCCTGCGTGAAAGCGCGCGCATCGTGCGGGAATGTGTTGACGATCACCGCTTTGTATTCAGGGGCGGCGGGCGTGGACAGAGCCGTCGGTGGATTGGCCCCGCATCCGAAAAGCAGGCAAACCGCTGCGAACTGGACAAACCTTGTTGTCACTGCTCAGCCCAGCAGCTTGCGGGCCGCTTTCGCGATATTCTCCGGGGTGAAGCCGAATTTCACCGCCAGTATTTCCGCGGGCGCCGAAGCCCCGAAACGGTCAAGGCAGATCATTTCCGAACCGAATCCCGCATACTTTTGCCATCCGAGAGAGACTCCGGCCTCAACCACCACGCGTTTCTTGCAGGCTGCCGGCAGAACGTCCTCCTTCACGGAGGCGGGCTGCGCATCAAAAAGCTCCCATGAGGGGAAGCTGACCACACGGACTGTGGCCTTGTCTTTCTCCATGGATTGGGCAGCCTTGAGCGCGACGCCCACTTCCGATCCGGAAGCCAGGATAATCACCTCTGGTGTTCCCTCGCGGTTCTGCCATAACGTGTAGGCGCCCTGTTTCAACCCGGAGGATGGGGCGCAGACGGAACGGTCCAGCGTCGGGATGCTCTGACGTGAAAGAATAAGAGCGGTCGGACCATGCCGGTTTAGCAGCGCGGCCGCCCATGCGGAGGCGGTCTCCGCTGCATCGCCCGGGCGGATGACGGTCAGGCCGGGAATGGCCCGCAGCGCGGCCAGATGTTCAACCGCCTGATGAGTGGGGCCGTCTTCTCCAAGGAAGATGCTGTCGTGCGTGAAGACATAGATGACCGGGAGGTGCATTAGTGCGCTCAGACGCACCGCGGGGCGGCAGTAATCGGAGAACACCAGGAAAGTCGCGCCATAGACAACGAATCCGCCGTGAAGCGCCATGCCGTTCATGACAGACGCCATTCCGTGTTCTCGGACGCCGAAATGAAGATTGCGTCCCGACATATTGCCTGCCTGAACAGATCCGAGGCCTTTCAGGTCTGTATTTGTGCTGGGCGCAAGGTCGGCCGATCCGCCGACCAGGAACGGGATGGCTTTGGCCAGTTCCTGCAGCGTTGTGCCTGAAGCCTGTCGCGAAGCCATGGCTTTGTCCGGTGAGAATTTGGGCAGCACCTTCTCAATGTCTACGGGAATCCGGCATTCCTGCGCGAGATCCCATTGCTCCGCCAGCGCGGACTTGGCCTTCCGGAATTCAGCGCAGCGCTTATGCCACTGAATATAATCGGATGACAGTTCCTGCTTGCGGGCCGCAAACATGGCGTAGACTTCCTTGGGTATGAAAAATGTTTTGTCCTCAGGCAGGCCCAGTACTTTCTTGGTTGCGGCGATTTCGGGATCGCCCAGCGGTGAACCGTGGCTGTGGCTGGTGTCCTGCTTGTTCGGACTGCCTTTTGCAATATGAGTGCGCGCGATGATGATGGTCGGCCGTTCTGTTTCTTTTCGCGCCGCGGCAAACGCCTCGTCAATTTCCTTGTGGCTGTGGCCGTCAATGCTCAGCACGTTCCAGTGATATCCTTCGAAGCGCTTCCTGACATCGTCACTGTAGGCCAGGCTGGTTTCGCCTTCGATGGTGATGCGGTTGTCGTCATAAACAACGATCAGCTTGTTCAGCTTGAGGTGTCCGGCCATTGAGAAGACCTCGTGCGTGAGCCCTTCCATCATGCAGCCGTCGCCTGCAAAGACATAGGTGAAGTGGTTCACGATTTCTTTCCCGAACCTTGCGGCCAGCATGGCTTCGGCCAGGGCCATGCCGGTGCCGTTGCCGCCGCCTTGTCCGAGCGGCCCGGTGGTGGTTTCAACGCCGGGGGTGAGATCGTTTTCGGGATGGCCGGGGGTGATGCTGTCCCACTGCCGAAAGGACTTCAGGTCATCCATGCTGACGGCATATCCGGCCAGGTGCAGCAGGCTGTAGAGCAGGGCGGATGCATGCCCGTTGGACAGCACGAACCGGTCGCGATCCGGCCAGCGCGGATCCTCGGGATTGTATTTGAGGTGCTTGAGGAAAAGGACGCTGGCGATGTCGGCCATGCCCATGGGCGCCCCGGGATGCCCCGAGTTGGCCTTTTGTACAATGTCCATGGCCAGCCCGCGAATGGTGTCTGCTGCAAGTTGTGTGTTCATGATAATCTCCAAGTATTTTTTGGGATGCACTCTACAGAAAAACGCAGGCCCGTTCAATGACATTAAAACAGAATGAACGATATGCACAGGAAATGACTGGCGCCCGTCCCTTTGAGAGGTTATCCTGCGACAAATCAAATTTTCCGGAGAGGCATAAATGTTAGATCTTCATATGCATTCGACATTCTCGGACGGCAGTTTCCCGCCCGAGGAGCTGGTGGCCAAGGCCGTTGAGGCCGGGGTTACGGCCATTTCGCTGACGGATCATGACACCATGGCCGGAGTTCCCCGTTTCCTGGAGGCCGGCCGCCTGAATAATCTGCGGGTGATCCCCGGGGTTGAGATCAGCACCGATTACAAAGGCCGCGGCATGCACATCCTCGGTTACGGCATGGATATTGCCAACAAGGAACTGCAGGAAAGCCTCGACTGGATCCGTGCGGGGCGCGAAGCGCGCAACATGGAAATTCTGGAAAAGCTCAACCGTCTGGGATTTGTCATGACCTGGGAAGAAGTCGTCGCGCGCGCAGGTGAAGATGTTGTGGGCCGTCCGCATTTCTGCCAGACGATGATAGACAAAGGCTATGTGAAGGACAAGACCGAGGCCTTTGACAACTGGCTGGGCCATGGCAAACCCGCTTATGCCGACCGCCGCAGGCTGGATCCCGAGGCCGGCATCCGCATCATCCGCAAGTCGGGCGGCGTTGCCGTGCTGGCGCATCCGTTCACGCTGAACCTGACCAGCACCGGACTGCGGGCACTCCTGCTGGAATTGAGCCGCGCCGGCCTCGAGGGCATCGAGGCTTTTTACGCGGAACACAAGCCGGACATGCAGGCTCTTTATTTGAGCATGGCGGAAGAGTATGGCCTGCTGGTTACCGGCGGCACGGATTTCCACGGGGCGCTAACGCCCATGCTTCGCATCGGCTACGGATTTGGCTCGTTGAATGTCCCGGACAGCCTTTTGGAGCCTCTGCTGGCTAGAATCAACGAACGAAAGCCGTAAGCGCGCTGTGTTTTACCATCCCGCTGATGGCGGCCGGCTGAGAATGAGATGGCCCAGCATGGCCTTCCTCAATTGAGCACGATCCCGCAGATCGGGTTTGTCAATCGGCGGCGTTCCGGCTTGCGGTGTGAAATATCCAATGTTCAGATTCGGCATCCGCGCGCTCGGAATATCCGTGATCAGATCCCGCACGGAAGTATTCAGCAGGGACATTTGCCGGGTGATCTGCACCGCTGCCGCAGACTGAGCGGAAGGCGCTGGTTCACGGATTTCGGTCGCGGTTTCCGATGCCGCCGGTTTATGCCTTTTGACAATCTGGCGATGCATGGGCGCAGCGGGCACCGTTTTCGGCTGCACGCGCCCGCCAGTGAGGCTGTCAAGGAAAGCCTGCAGTTCATCCGGGGCAAGTTTTGGTTTTAGCGTCGCCGGCCGGGCCGGAGGCCGACGGGAAGCGTTCGATTTCCTCTGCGTCTTCCGGTTCGCCGATGAAATCTTGCCGATGATCCAGATGATGATGAAAATCATCCAGAAAATCCCTTCACCTTCGCCGCCGGCTCTCAAAAACTGATTCATCATTCGCAGTCCTTGTCTCCCGGCGGAGGGAACACCCTCCGCCGGGAGAGTTCACGCTTTACTGATGTTTCGGCTGATTGCCGCCTGCCTCGCCGCCCTGTCCGAGACTCTCCCTCATGGAGGTGTCGGCCAGCACGTTCTGCATGCGGTAGAAATCCATCACACCGAGATTGCCTTTCTCAAAGGCCTTGGCGATGGCCAGCGGAACCTGGGCCTGTGCCTCAATGACCTTGGCCTGCATTTCCTGGACGCGCGCGCGCTGTTCCTGCTCGGAGGCAATGGCCATGGCCCGGCGGCCTTCGGCTTCGGCCTGGCGCAGCTTTTTGTCGGCCTCGGCGCGCTCGGTCTCGAGCAGGGCGCCCACGTTGGCGACCTCGCGCGCGCCGCTCACGCCGGCCACGCTCACGTCAGCGATGTCAATCGAGACGATTTCAAAGGCGGTTTGGGCATCCAGTCCGCTGTTCAGCACCTTGCGGCTGATGTTGTCAGGATTCTCCAGCACATCCTTGTAGCTGGCGGAAGACCCGATCGCGCTGACGATGCCCTGGCCGACGCGCGCAATGATGGTGTCTTCGGTGGCGCCGCCGACGAGCCGGTCGAGATTCGCGCGCACCGTCACACGGGCCTTGACCAGCAGGCGGATGCCGTCTTTGGCAACAGCATCCAGCATGGTGGCGCCCTTCGCGGGATCGGGACAGTCTATGACCTTCGGATTGACGCTTGTGCGCACGGCGTCATAAACATCGCGTCCTGCCAGATCAATGGCGGCCGCCCGCTGGAAGGCAAGTTCGATGTTTGCCTTGTCGGCAGCGATGAGCGCCTGCACAACCGGAATAACGTTTCCTCCGGCGAGGAAGTGCGCCTCGAGCTGATCGCTGGTGAGCGGCAGCCCCGCCTTGACGGCGCGAATGCGGGCATCCACGATAAGCGTGGGATTCACTCCGCGGAGCTTCATGCCGACGAGATTGAAGATGCTGACGCGCGCACCCGACATCAGGGCGCGAATCCAGACCTTCAGGAAATAGATGAAGGTGAAAATAATGATCAGGGCAAGGACTACCATTACGGCTGCTAATATAGGCATTTGAGTTCTCCTTTATTCTTGTTTTTCGACATCGGTTTCCGGTTTGGAAATCTCCTCGGGCGGTTTCGCATGAGGGGGCTGCACATAGATGACAGATCCCGCCGCGATGTTCAGAACCAGCGCGCCCAATCCCGCGCATACCGCCACGATCCAGATACCTCCGCTTATCATAGGGATGAGCGTCAGGATGTAAAGGGAAAGCAGGCCGGCAATCATAATCAGCAGGGGAGAGACCGCGGCGGGACTTTTTCTGATGCGCAGGATGATGCGGCCCAGCAGAATAGCTGTCACGATGCGCGCAACATAGAGCAGGACCGCGAAGATTCCCGCGCTTACCAGCGCGAGCGGGATGCCAATGATGCTGATGGCCAGGAGAAGCGCCATGGGCAGCACCAGGAAACAGGCGGCAATGCCTGTGAAGAAGCACCTCCAGGGGGCCGCAGACAACTGGTGCACGGCCCGGCTGAGGGTCAGGGGGGACAGCCTGAGCCAGATCAACCCCACCAGAAAGGCCCCCATGAACTGCACCAGCCGCAACTGCAGCCGCAAAGCCTGCGAGGCTTTCGAAGACGGTTCATCCGGCTGAGTTAACGCTCTGCGGATGAGGCGTCCATCGTGTTTCACCCGGGGGTCCAGAAACAGTTCCTTCGCGGAACTGTAGATGAGATCGCCGTGCAGCACGGCTGTGGGCATGATCACAATGTCGTTGCCTATGATCCGGAGCGGGCCCTGAATGGCGCCTGCGACGGTTACTTCATCGCCAACCAGCCACGCCCCTCCGCCAATACGGCCTTCGATGACAATTCTCTTGGAGGCCATCGCCGCATCGCCCGCTACAGAACTCTCCGGAGCGATATGGATCGAACCGCCCGAGGCGCCCATGAAGGAGCGTGTGATCTGGCCCTTCACAATGACATCCTGTGCCGCCGCCAGCCTTGCGTGCTGCTGAGCCTGTCCGCCGAACTCGATCAGGTCGGCGGCGCACCAGATGCTTCCACTGAAATCACCGTTCAGTTTGGCGGTCTGCACCAGCGCGTGGAAATCATCCGAGACCGCGCCGCTCACTTCCGCTGTGACCGCCGCCAGCCAGAGCTGGCGGTCCATAACTTCTCCCGCTGGAAGGCTGAATGAATTGGTGCTGTGGAAATCAATGCCGGCGCCGGCGCTGAATGCCGCGGGCAGGCCGGCCAGAATGATGAAGCACGCCAGCCTCATCCTTTTTCTCCGGCCCGCCGCACAGTGATGTGGTTTCCCCGGGCTGCGATGACCTTGACGGCCTCTCCTGAAGAAATCCATTCTCCGTCCGCGACGACATCCATCCGTTTCCCGTCTATCAGCGCGATGCCGGAAGGCCGCAAATCCGACTGTGCGGATCCTTGCTTGCCCACGAGGGTTTCATTTTCACCTTTATCCAGCTTGAAGGACTGGCCGTCCTTGGAGAGGGTCAGCGCTCTTCCGATCGGGGTGTTCGGAAAAATCTTTATCCATAGAAGAAGGCCAACAGCCATTAGAATAAGCATTCCCAGTGCGACCATGAATCCCGTTTCCACGCCGAACACCGCGAAGGCGGCGATCATTGCGCCGAAGAGGGCCGCTCCGCCCAGTGTGCCCAGCACGCCGCCCGGGACAAATATCTCAACAGCCAGCAGCAGAAAACCGCAAAACAGCAGCGTAAGAAATAGCATCATAATCAGGACTCCAAAGGTTCCACAATCACCTGCATTCCGTGCGATTCAACAATGCGCACAGTCGTGCCGGATTCAATATAATTTCCGCGGCTGACAATATCCAGTTTCCTTTCGCCGAACATTCCGGTGCCGCCCGGTCTGAGATCGGTGAGGGCTTTTCCCTGAAGCCCGACCAGATCCTCGGGCCGGTTGGCGGAGCTGACAAAGCCCTTGTCATGGGCGGCTTCCTCGGCGAGCACCAGTTTGCTGGTCGCGGGATGGCGCGAAATCCAGCGTCCAAGAAGCATGGCCAGAAGAACGGTGCCGATCAGGGAGAAGGTCAGCTTCAGGAAGGGCTTGTAGAGCAGATCGGGATCCGGATACCACGGGGTTCCGGGATAGTGCTGAACCATGGCGTTCAGCAGAGCCCATCCGACGCACAGCACCCCCAGCATGCCGGCCACGCCGAAGCCGGGGAACACGAATATCTCCAGCAGGAGCAGCAGGATGCCCAGCAGGAAGATAAGCATGTCCTCCATGCCCGCGAGGCCCGCGATATGATGCCCCCAGAAGAATATGGCCAGCGCGACGATGCCGGTCATTCCCGGCAGTCCGAAGCCGGGGGTTTTAACCTCGATATAAATGCCGAGCAGTCCGATGATCAGAAAAATCGGGCCCAGTGCGGCGATGAAACGCGCTATGCGTTCCGCCGAGGTGATGCTCATTTCCCGAATTTCCGCGCCGTCCATGCCGATGGCCTTCAGGAGATCTTCCAGCGACTCCACTGTGCCGGAAGACAGCAGCGGCTTTTGATCCTTGCCGTATTTTCTTTCAGCTTCCACATTGGTCAGCGTGAGAAGCTGTCCCTCGGGTGAAATCACCTCATTGCCGATTTTGTATTCGATCTCTCTCCGGACCATTGCCTCGGCGAGCTTGTCATCGTGCCCCTTGTTCTGGGCGGTTGCCCGGATCAGGCCCGCGACATAAGAGAGCATCTTTTCCTCGGTGCCTTCCGGCATTTCCTGAACGCCTCCAAAAGGCGTCATCATGATCGGCATGGCGTCTCCGATCTTGCTCCCTGGAGTCATGTAGATGTGGTCGGTCGCCAGCGCGATGATGGCCCCGGCTGAAATGGCGTTTTTGTCGACGAGGGTGTAGGTGGGAACCGAAAGATTCTCCAGCGTGCGAACGATCTCCTCGGCCGCGTCAATGGTGCCTCCGGGAGTTTCCATCCGCAGGATCAGTGCGCCGGCCCCGGCCTGCTCGGCTTCGGCGACGCCCCGGCGGATTACATAGAGCAGGGCGGACTCGATCATGCCCTCAACTGGGATCACATATACCGGCCTTTTGTCCACGGCTTTTTCCGATGCAATGGCGGGATGGGGCGCAGATGCGGCGACTGCGCCCAGCACCAACAGAATGCAGAACTTTTTCATGACTGTCCCCGTCCGGTGATTATTCATTTGCTGATGCCCTTTATACCGGATATGATGCATTCGCAACAGTTAATAATCATGAACTTGAAAAATCGCAGAATATTAGTCACCGGCGGAGCGGTGCGCGTGGGCCGCGCCATTGCGCTTGCACTTGCGGATGCGGGTGCCGTTCCCGTCCTTCAATACCACCAGTCCTGCGCCTCGGCGGACGAATTGCGCGCCCTGATCCGGGAGCGGGGGCACGAGGCGGTCGAAATCAAGGCCGATCTGTCTTATCCGGACGAATGCGAGCGCCTGATCAGCGAGGCCGGCCCGCTGGACGGACTGGTCAACAATGCGGCTCTGTACCTGCCGGACACCCTCAAGGACTTCGACCCCGAGGAGTCTCACCGCCAGCTCCAGATCAATGCGATCTCGCCGATCCTGCTGATGAAGCTCTTCGCGGAACAGTGCAAATCCGGCGCCATTGTGAATATTCTTGACCGCAATATTCGCCGCCCCGACAGCCGCTATTTTTCCTACACGCTCAGCAAAAAAATGCTTTATGAGGCCACGCTGCAGGCTGCGTGCGACCTGGCCCCCGGAATCACGGTCAATGCCGTGGCCCCCGGCCCGGTGCTCCCGCCTGTGCATGTCAGGGAGAAGGCGGGCGAGATGATGCTTGATCACAGCCCCACGGTGGAGGATGTCGCCGCCGCGGTGGTGTATCTGATGTCCGCCCCGGCGGTCACCGGTCAGACGCTTTTTGTGGATTCAGGCCAGCATCTGGGGCTGATCCCCGTGGATGCCCCCTGAAGGATCGGCTGGGTTTTCAGGCAGGAGTCGGGACATGTCATACGATCTGACTAATTTGCTGGTGGTGGCCATATCCTCCACCGCGCTTTTTGAGAACCGCAAGGAACACGATGTCTATCTGAAGAAATCGCTCGACGACTATATTGATCATCAGATCAGCCATGAAAACGAGCCTTTCAAGGCGGGCGCCGCGATGCCCCTGATCCGCGCGCTGCTGCGGCTGAACGAGCTGGTTCCGGGCCGCAGGCTGGTGGAGGTCGTCATCCTCTCCAACATGGAGCCCGAGGTCGGTGTGCGCGTCATGAATTCCGTCGAGCATCACAAGCTTGATATCACGCGCTCGGCCTTCATCGGCGGAGAGCCGGTGGCCAAGTACCTGGATGCCTATAATGTGAAACTGTTTCTCTCGCGCAGCGAGAAGGATGTCCAGGAGGCGCTGGACTGCGGTGTGGCCGCCGGACTCCTTTATGATCCGCCGGTGCAGGCGGCGGAAGACGACCTGAAACAGCTTCGCATTGCGTTTGACGGCGATGCCGTGATTTTCTCCGATGACTCTGAGCAGATATTCCAGGAGCAGGGGATAGACGCATTTTACCGGCACGAAAAGGCCAACGCGGAAAATCCGATGGCCGCAGGCCCGTTCGCTTCTTTCCTGCGCGCCATCGCGGAAATCCAGAAGGAATGCCGCAGGCAGGGCGGAGAGGCTCCGATCCGCACAGCGCTGGTGACGGCCCGCAGCAGTCCCGCCCACAAGCGTGTGATCCTCACGCTGCGCGCGTGGGGCATACGCATCGACGAAATGTTCTTCATGGGCGGAGTGTCGAAGGACCAGATCCTGAAGCAGTTCAATCCCCACATATTCTTTGACGATCAGCATGCCCATGCCGGTCCGGCCTCGGAATTTGTTCCCTCGGCACGGGTGCTGACGCCCCGATTGAAGACCCGAAAGGCAAATGAAGGCTGACTCCAAAAAACGGTCCGTTTTATTCATCGGGATCATTTCTGTCGCGGCGTTTGTGCTGCTGTTGTTCGAAAACACGATTTTCGGTCTCCGGTGGGCATCCGCGTTCCGTGTTGCGAATCTTGCAGTGTGGACGATCTATATTGTTGATGTGCTTTGGTGCTTCCGTTCAGCTCCTGATAAGACCGTTCACCTGCGGGGGCATTGGTATGAGGCGATTGTTTTCGTCCCGGTGATTCAGTATTTCGTGGGTGCCGAGCATGGCAGCCTCTATACCATCACACGGCAGATTGTCATTGTCGCCATGCTCCTTTCGCGTATCAGCCGGATCAGGGGGCTGCTGAGCCTGCTGGCACTAAAACCGGCGCAGCTTATGCTGATGGGGTTTTCCGGGGCAATCGGAGTCGGAACCGTGCTGCTGATGCTTCCTGCGGCCACTGTCAGCGGAGCCCGCATGCCGCTGGTGGATGCGCTGTTCACAGCCACTTCCGCAGTTTGTGTCACAGGGTTGATCGTGCAGGACACCGCCACCTATTTCAGCGCATTCGGCCAGGCGGTTGTGCTGGCCCTGATTCAGGTCGGCGGCCTTGGGATCATGACTTTTTCGGTTGCACTGGTCGCGCTGCTCCGCAAGCGCATGGATTTGCGGCAGCGCGTGATGATGCAGGGCGCGCTGGATCACGATACCGTTTCCGGTGTGCGCGGGATGGTCCGTTTTATTGTGCTGATGACGCTGTGGTTCGAAGTCGCCGGCGCGCTGCTCCTCTTTGTTTCCTGGCATGGCCGTTTGGAGTCCCTGCCATCGGCTGTCTGGCATTCACTGTTTCATTCGGTGTCTGCCTTCTGCAATGCCGGATTCTCCACGTTTTCAGACAGCATATCCGGGTTCCGCGACAGCCCGGCCGTCAACGCGGTGATTGCCGCACTCATTGTTTCCGGCGGCCTTGGCTTTCCGGTCATCCGGGATTTCCAGTGCCGGCTCAGGCATTCTGCCGAAGGAAACCGGAAAGCCAGACTTCGGGTGCAGACCAAAACGGTGCTGACCGTGTCGGTCACCCTCATCCTGGGCGGCGCCGCCCTGATTTATCTGAAGGAACGCACCGGATTGCTTGGGGACATGAGCACGGCCGATGCGATCATGGCTTCGGTATTTCAGTCCGTCACGGCCCGGACGGCCGGATTTAACACGGTGGACATCGGGAGTTTTTCACCCGCAGTGCTGCTGGTGATTATTGCGCTGATGTTCATCGGCGCTTCACCGGGATCCACCGGCGGCGGGATCAAGACGACGACCGTTGCTGCACTGTGGGCCGCCATCGCCGCCAGTCTGCGGAATCGTCCGCATGTGGAGCTGTACCGCCGAACACTGCAGTCTGCGACGGTTTATCGCGCGCTGGCGGTGCTTTGCATTTCACTCCTGCTGGTGACGGCGTTTGCGTGCGCCCTGCTTTGCACCGAGGATGCGCCGTTCACCGATGTGCTGTTCGAAACCGTCAGCGCATTCGGCACCGTTGGGCTTTCCACCGGCCTGACTCCGCACCTTTCGCGGGCAGGGCGCCTGCTCATTGTCCTGTTGATGTTCATTGGCCGTCTGGGCCCTCTGACGATTGCCTATGCCATGTTGCCTGCAAGAGCGCCGGTGCGGTATAAATACGCGGAAGAACGGATGATGATCGGATAGAAATGGAGAAGCGTTCATGAAACAGTTTGCAGTTATTGGACTCGGGAATTTCGGCCACGCCGTCGCGCTGGAACTGATGGAGCAGGGCGCACAGGTGATTGCCGTGGATCGCGACGAAGAGCGTGTCGAAGCTCTCAAGGAAAAGGTGACCGTCTCCGTTGCTCTTGAGGCCGGCGATGAGGCGGCCCTCCGTTCGGCCGCCGTGCATGAGGTGGATGCCGCCGTGGTTTGCATTGGTGACAATGTGGAGGCCAATCTGCTCATCACCGTCCTGCTCAGAAAAATCGGCGTGAAAAAGATCTGGGCGCGCGCCATCAGCGCGCTGCAGCGGGAGATCCTGAAGGCCCTCGAAGTGGATTCGATTATCAGCATCGAGGACGAAATGGGCCGTATGGTGGCCCGCAGCCTGATGATCGAAAACGTGGTCAAGCATGTGTATTTGAGCCCGGGCTTCAGCGTGGCCGAAATTGAGGTGTCGGAGGCTCTGGCCGGGAAGACCCTGCGTCAGAGCGGAATCCGGCAGGATTACAACCTGAATGTGGTGGCGCTCAAGAAGCGCGTGCCGCAGATTGGCAGGGATGGCGAGCGGATGTTCGAGGAGGTCACCGACAACGTGCCCTCTCCGGATGCCCGACTGGCAGAGAAGGACATTCTTGTCCTCGTCGGCAGGGATGAAGACATCGCGAAATTCGGACGGCAATGAGAATGCTGAATGTCATTGTGCGCGGGCGCACGCTCACGCTGCTGTTTGTGCTGGCCTTCTGCGCCCTGGCCGCCGCGGTGCCGCTGCATGTTCGGAATCCGGGAAATCCCTGGTCATATGCACTTTTTGCGCTGCATCCGCTGCTGATGCTGTTCATCGCATGGCGCGTGCTTCTTTTCCGCGCCCGGCTTGTTCATTTGCTGCGCCACATGGTTACCGGGGATTTTGATGTGGGTCTGCCGGGCGCCGCTGGCCGCGGGGATGAAGTGTCGGCGGTCGGGGGCCTGGTCAACCGGCTTGCGGATCTTGTGCGCACCTATGACGAACTGCGCACGCGCAGGATTCGTCAGTTGCGGATGACATTGCAGCTGGCGGTTGAGCATGCAGCCGAGCCGATGATGTTTTATGATGTGACGAAGGACGCGCTTGAATGCAACGCGGCCATTCAGGGGGTTCCCGGTTCGCGGCCTCGCAGTGTCCCTTTATCCGAATTGCAGCGCGACGAGAACGGCAAAGCGCTTGCGGATATTCTGGCATGGGTGGTGAAGCAGGAGAAATCCCCATGGGTGGGGAATATGACGATTCAATTTCCCGGACAGGAAGTAGCGCACCAGATGAATTTGCGGATTGTGCCGTTCAAGGATAAAGACGGAAGTGTGCCGATGGCGGTTGTATTTGGGAAAATGCTGGAGGAAAGCCATGGATAAAATCATCATCAGGGATATTGCGGTTCAGTGCATCATTGGAGTTCATCCGGAAGAGCGCACGCGCTATCAGCGGCTGCTGATCACCCTCGAACTGGATGCCGACCTGATGCCCGGGATCGAGAATGACAACATTATTGACACGCTCAACTACCAGGCCGTCTGCGAGGAGGTTGCCTCGTTCGCCACCTCCAGCCGCTTCTGGCTCATTGAAACGCTGGCTGCGCAGCTCGCGGAGAAATGCCTGGATTATCAGCGGGTTTCAGCAGCAGCAGTCACCGTGACCAAGCCCGAGGCCATTCCGGGAGCAAGCGGGGTTTCTGTCTGCATTCGCCGGAGCCGGTAGGGCGGGGATCACTTTTTCTTGAGTGACAGCGGCTTGGGCCGGGGCTCGGGTTTCGGGGCCGGGGCTGCGGGCACCTCGTCCATGTTCTTGGAGGCTTCCAGCAGCAGCGTCATGGTGGGCATTTCGATCGTGCGCTTGGCCCCGCTTTCTTTCTTGCGGTAGAGCGCAAAGCTGCCCTTGGCGTTCTTGACCAGGCTGAATATGGCGGCAACCCCGCGGGCCTTGCCCTGGACGGCATCAATGATTTCGCCCTTGGAAAAGAACAGCTCAGCGCTCTTCTCCCCGGCATCATCCAGAATGTGAAGATCGCCGGTTTCTTTTGTGGAATTCAGAAACTGAATCAAATCCAGCAGAGAGAACGACTCCAGCGAACCGGAAAAGTCCACCTTGGTTGCCAGCCCCTTGAAATAGTCGCTGGCGGTGGCGGGGGCCGGTGCCGGCTCCTTCTTCGCCGGCGGCGGGGGGGGCGGGGGTTCGGGCGCCTTCTCCTTTTCTTTCACTTTCTCTTCGGCGGGTTTGGCGGCCTTGCCCTTCTTGATTTTGATCTCCGGCATCTTGAATCCGCTGGCCTTCTTTTTCTGCACAATCTTTACGCCGACGACAACCAGCAGAAGTGTTCCAAGCCCCGCGATCGCGATCCACTGGATATGGTCCGCCAAACCGGCTTTCCCGGCTGCCGGATCCTCGGGCTTGGCCTCTTCTGCCTCATCCGTCACATTTTCTGTCACAGAGGTTTCTGCCGGAACAATTTCGGGTATGTCGGCGACTGGCTCGTCTGCCGGCTTCTCTTCCATCTCTTTTCGGGCTTTTGTGTCGAGCTTTTCGCCGTCAATTTCTGCGGTCAGTTCATTGCCTTCACCCTTCGCGATGACAATCTTGCGACCCTTGCCGGACTTGGATGCGTCTTTCTTCTTGAACCGGTCGAGGAAAGATCTCCGCGACCCTTCCTCGGCCTGCGCCACATCCTGCGTGGCATCCGGAGTCCTGTATCTCTTCAGCTCTTCCTCGAGCTTTTCCTGCTGGGTCGGCTCTTTCTTCTTCGCTACAACAACAGGTTTTTTATAAAGCAGGTCCGGATGGTTCCTGGGCAGCTTGATCGTGAGCCTGTCGCCATAGCGTTCCAGTGCAACCAGCCAGTCGCGTGAAGTCTGTCCGACGACCGGCAGATATTCGCCGTTTTCCAGGGTTAATTCCGCCGGCATGGACGGAACCGTCATCCCGAAAAACACGGACTTGTCCTTGGTGATCCAGGCGGTGGCCTTGCCCTTCTTGTCGAACTTCGGGAATGCACACAGCGCAAATTCGCCGTCGGGTCTTTCAACCTTGGTGACGTAGGCGTTTGTGAGTTCCTGATAAAGGCGCAAAGGTTTTCCCATCTGAGTGGTCATCTGAAGATCAGGCACCGGGATGATGAAGCGATCGCCGATGACCTCCACGGCCGGCCCGGTCGGGGCGTCTGCGGCCCGGAGGAATCCCGGCAGCAGCAGGATGGCCGTCAATAGGAGTATGGAGTTCAGTTTCATCGCGTTCAGCGGTTTGCCGTCAAATGTCCCTTGATCAACTGCAGAAATTCATTCCGCGTGGTGTTCGTGTTGAATACCCCGAGCATTGCCGAGGTGATCATGCTTGAGTTTTGTTTCTCGACGCCGCGCATCATCATGCAGAGGTGCTGCGCCTCGATTACGACGGCGACGCCCTCGGGTTCGATAGCCTCCATGATGGCGGCGGCGATCTGGTTGGTCAGTCTCTCCTGGAGCTGCAGGCGCCGCGCGAAAATGTCCGCCAGCCGCGCCAGCTTGCTGACGCCCAGCACCCGGCCGTTCGGAATGTAGCCGATGTGGCAGCGTCCGGTGAACGGAAGCAGATGGTGCTCGCAAAGGCTGTAGATCTCGATGTCCTTCACAATCACCATGTGGTTCGCCTCCACTGTAAAAATGGCGTCTTTGACCACTTCCGCCGGGTCCAGCGCATAGCCGTGGGTGAGGAACTTGAAAGCGTCCACCACGCGCTCGGGCGTGCGCTTCAAACCTTCGCGATCGGGATCTTCCCCGAGGCCAACCAGAAATTCACGTATAAGCTTATCCATCAGTCTTCCTCTATGAAATCAAATGCCTCGCGGGCTTCCTGCACAAATTGCTCCACCTTGCCGCGGTCCTTGCGACCGTCCGGGCCTTCAACCCCGGTATGGCTGTCCACGCCCGCCGGCCGCACGGCAAGGATGGCTTCCTTGACATTCTCCGCGTTCAGCCCGCCGGCGAGAATCACCGGCTTCGGCGACAGTTCCACCAGCATGCGGCTGATCTTCCAGTCGTGTGTCTTGCCGGTCGCGCCGCGCGCGCCGGTCGCGGGATCAAACGTGTCTGTGATGAATGCATCCACCAGCGGCGAAAGATCCTTCACGGTCTTCTTCAGATCGTCCAGGTTGTCCTGCGCAACGACAAGGCTTTTGAACACCATCAAATCCGGATTAAGCTTGCGCAACTTTTTCAGTTCGGCGACTGCAATCTCGCCGTGAAGCTGCACATGCCGCGCCCCGAGATCGTGGCAGAACTGGTTAATCTCCTTAGCCTTGTCCAGATAGGTGATGAGCACCCCCGCGCAGCCGGCGGGCAGGGAGCGGATGATCTCCCCGGCCTCCGCCTCTGGAAGGTCCTCCTTATGATAAGCCAGCCGCAGCGGAAACCCGAGATAGGTCACCCCGCAGTCAATCAGCATCGCGGCCTCGGCCCGATCCATAACGCCGGCAATTTGAATAACATTATTCATGAATGCGTTGTTTATACCACCTGCGGAGAAACTTGCATTCAAAAAAGCGGAATCCGCAAACCTTCTCCAGAGGCCCAAAAGTGCCAAAAAACGGCTAAAAATGCTCAAAAACGGCCAAAAATGGCCTAAAAGTGCCAAAAAACGCCTGAAAACAGCCCCAGACGCAAATTTGGAGCAATTTCATAAACTGCTGCCGCGAGCAGTGACCGCGGCTTCCATACTTTCACCATTCCCCGGAATTCTGAACTCTGACTGCTGGTTGCTGAATTCTCTCTGAAATGCCCATCATCTGGTTCCGTCAAACCCGAAAATCATCACGGCTTGGAAATATACGGAATTCATCCTTGCCCGCCGCCCGCAAAAGAGCAAAAATCAGCCCAAGCAAATGAAAAACACCAGCACCAGCAAATGCAACGCGTGGCCTATTTAATGTTCGATTAGATAAATGAAGAAGTCCTTAGCCATCATAGCTCTACTCGTTTGGCCTCTATACCTAAATGATTTCTATCTGGCTGTTCTGGACAATTCACAACTCGGTCTTCTTTGGACGCTTGATCTGGTCTTCTACTTTGTCATTCCGTCAGTCACCTTGTTGATTCTGCATCGGAAGAAGGTGTTTTCTCTTTCCGACTTCGGGCTTGTAGAAAAACCGCGATGGAGGCAACTGTGGGCCGCATTTGGATTATGCGTTGTATTCATCGTCCTTATGGAGTGGAACCTGAGACCATGGTTGCGCCAAACTTTCCCATGGCAACTATTTGCTGGATATCCTTTTCCCCATGAGCAGCCATTGCGGGGAATTACGATAATATATGCCGCTCTTACGGCTGGTATACTTGAAGAAATCGTCTATCGCGGAGTCGTCACCACACAATTAGAAAAACACATTCATTCTCATGCGACCGTGCTCCTCTTGAGTTGTCTCATCTTTGCAGGATGTCACTGGGGTCGAGGTCCGGCAAAACTGCTCGAAGCCTTCATTTTAGCCATCCCTCTAACATGGTGGTTCATGAAGAAGAGAAGCCTGTGGGGACCAATCGCTTGCCACATTCTATATAACCTTCTAATTTTTACGGAACTCGTATGAAATATAAATCGAACCACGGGCTGGAGTCTACCAGTGCCCCGCCTGCGGCGGGGACACTGGAGACTCACCCCTAACGTTGGAAGCAGAGGATCATGAAGACAACACTCACATTGGTTCTGATTCTTGCCGCCTTGATGCTCTGCTCACCTGCCAATGCAACTGAACAGGAACCGGAGATCCTTCTTCTTGACGGCAAGACATACTATCTGCTCGATGAACCTCTCGAATCCCTCTATGAAACAAACAAGTCGGCCCGCCCGTTGTTTGAGCTGGCGCCCGGCCTCAAAAGCTCCGGAAACTGGCGAGGGTATATAGGCGTTTGGACAATCCAAGATGGTCGTCTCTACTTGACGGGCATAAAGGGTGTCGTGAACGGCGAACCCGCCAATCTTCAGGAACTGTTTCAGACAAGGTTCATTGGCGGAAAGGTCCATGCCGAGTGGGTTGATGGAACACTCCGCGCCGGCTACGGGGAAGTAATCTCGTATCAACATATGGGGTTCTCAGCCCGATACCAATACGAGATCTATCTCACGATCCGAAGCGGGAACGTCAACAAGATGACTGAAGTGCACTACAGGCCCAACCTCGACGGTCACTTTGCATGGTTCACCCCTTCTGATAGCAACATGGAGAAACTCGGGCCATATTGCAGCAGATGTCTGGCTGCAGATATTGGTGATGCGCAGCTCTCCGAACTCATGCAGAGTCACGATGAGCAAGACAGGCTGCGCTGGTTCTGTGGACACTGCAATACGATCTTTGACCAAGATGGAAACATACTCACCCCTCAGAACAACCAAACTGACGCTTCCAACCACCATTAAGCCTGGCGCGTGACAAGGGCAAAAAACGTCTGTAGCAGGATTTTCTATGGCACGAGAAGGGGTCAGAGGGTCTAAACATTAAACATATGGGCCTGAGTATTTGATCGGGCGGTTGCTCATTTGTCTCCTCTTTGTTCCTCGTCGTCAGCCAAGTGCGAGATAAAGAAGTCACCCGCCGCAAATTTCCGAGATCAAATGTGCAATGTCGAGATCCCTCGGGAACCCCAAAAAAATGACAAAAAAACGGCTATTCCAGGTCTTCACCCGTCAAATGTTCAAGGTGCTGCGACAAGATTTCATCACGGTTTTTCTGGCGTTCCGCAAGACTCTGATTCAGTTCTTCCAGCCGCTTTTCCATGCGTCCGATCCGTTCCAGGCGGTAATGATCCATTGTGTCGGCCATTTCCTCAAGTTTTCCTGCCAGCCGGATTTTGATGGCCTCCTTCTGCCCGGGATCTCTTTCCTTCTTATATTGTTCGCCCAGTTTCATGATTTCGGCATCGAGTTTCTGAATCTCGGATTCTTCCTCAGTGCCGGGCCCCCGGCGGCTTTCGGGCCCCGTCGCACGGTCAAAGCCGGGACCCTCGTGAGGGGGCGCGGGTCGCTCGTACAGTTTCTCGACAAGACTGGCTCGCTTGTCGGGCGGCAGGGACTGATAGGCCTGGTTCATGGGGGGGTACTGCCGCATCACGGATTCAAAACGTTTCACATCCACCTTGCGGCGGAGTTCTCCGCGGAAGGCCGCCGGATTTCCCCTGCGCAACTGATTCATCTGTTCGTACTCTTCCGGATGATGCTGTCGCATGCGCTCCATCCATCGCTCCGCCGGCGGCAGGCCGCCGGCATCATTTGAATCCATGCCGGGCCCCGGCCCGGGCGGCTGGGCTGTCACGGTTCCGCAAAGCGCGGCCAGAAGCACCAATGCAAGCATTCGCGTTTTCATGTTGATTCCTCCATCGCTAAAAGCTGGGCGGCAAGTTCGTCGGCGTCCTCTTCGTACCATTCGCCGGATTCTTCCAGTTCGTAAGAAGCGCTGGTGATCTGCATTTCAAGACTTTCCAGCTTTTCATCAATGCCGTTCTCCCAATGTTCGGCCAGTTGCACGGGAGCCCCTCCGCGCCCGCTGATGACCGACCACGAAAGCACGGCCAGCAGCACCGCTGCAGCGGCCGCGGCCATAGGCCGCCAGAAGATGAGAATGCCGCGTTCTTCTTTTTCAAGGGACTGCTTTTGAACCGCCGCATGGCGGATGGCGTGCAGAATGTAATCCGGAGTGGGGGAAGCGGTCGCCTTTACGGCGCAGAGCTTTGCTGAATCGCCCTGAAACTGACGGCACGAAGCGCAGCCGGCGAGATGATCCCGAAGCAGGCCGGTTTCCCGTCCGCCCAGTTCTCCCGACTGCATCAGCAGAATCCAGTTTTTGGCTTTATCGCATTTCATGGCTCAGCTCCCGTTATATTCGTCCTTCAGTTCTTCCCGCAGTTTGGCCAGCGCATACTGCATGCGCGCGAGCGCGGTGTTGATCGAGATGTTCTGTATCTTCGCGATCTCCTTGAACGGCAGGTCGCCCTCCGTCCTCATCAGGAACACCTCGCGCTGCTCCTCCGGCAAACTGCTCACCGCTTTGGCGATGCGTTTGCCCAAATCCGACGCTCCGGCCAGCTTTGCGGGATCGTGCCCGCTCCCGGCCAGCCGTTCTTCCAGCGGCATCTCGTCATCATCGGCATCCTGCAGGCTTCGCATCGGCTTGGCGCTTCTCACTCTGTCAATGATCAGATTGTGCGCGATCCTGAAAAGCCAGCTCAGGAAGCTTTTCGGTTTGTATTTTCCGAAATTCCGGATCACCCGGAACCAGACTTCCTGAAAAACCTCCTCGGGATCGCCCCGTCCCTCGGTCATCCTGAGAATGAACCCGAAAAGCGGCCGGCGGTAGTGCTCGACAAGCAGACCGAGGGCTTGCACATCGCCCTGACGATACTGCTCCAGCCACTCCAGTTCCGGCTGTTCCTTCACTCACTTGCCTTTCATTTGCCCGTATAACGGGCGGGAATTGGAATTATTGCAGAAATTATTCACCGATGATCTTGACCAGCACGCGCTTGCGGCGCTTGCCGTCGAATTCGCCATAGAATATCTGCTCCCACGGGCCGAAATCGAGGGTTCCGTCAGTGACGGCCACCACCACCTCGCGACCCATGATCGTGCGCTTGAGGTGAGCGTCGGCGTTGTCCTCAAAGCCGTTGTGCTTGTACTGGGAATAGGGTTTTTCGGGGGCCAGCTTTTCGAGCCATGTTTCGTAATCCTGATGAAGCCCGCCTTCGTCATCATTGATGAAAACGCTGGCGGTGATATGCATCGCATTCACCAGCGCAAGGCCTTCCCGGATTCCGCTTTCAGCGAGGCATTCCCTGACCTCCGGCGTGATGTTGATCAGCTGCCGGCGCTTCGTCGTGCTGAACCACAGTTCCTTGCGGTATGACTTCATAATGTCCTCCGGTAAATTCTTTCCGCACTCTAACGCGCAAATGCGCCCGGTGCAATAGTCATAGTCATCCCATCGGGACGACAAGACTGATATGTCCCTACAGCCTTCAGCCTAAACCCCTTCAGCCTCAACATCCGCAGGATGTTGATGTGCAACGTTGACTTTTTACGGCAAGTGTTCAAAGTTTCTGCCGCAACAAAAAGGACAGGCAAATGGCAAAGAATGAAAAGATCAAGGGTCTGACGCAGCTGGGAACCAAATCGAGGCAGCCTCAGTCGCCGGACGAGGCGCGGCTGGAGACTTTCGACAACCGCTATCCCAAAAGCAATTACTGGATTCGCTTCCAGACGTCCGAATTCACATCGCTCTGCCCGATCACCGGCCAGCCGGATTTCGGAACCGTCACCATCGAGTACATTCCCGGCCGCAAATGCATCGAAAGCAAGAGTCTCAAATTATACCTCGCATCCTTCCGCAACCACGGATCTTTTGCCGAGTCCATCACCAACCGGATCCGCGACGACATCCTGAAGGCCTGCCGTCCGAAAAAACTGAAAGTCACCACCGACTTCACCGCGCGCGGCGGCATCACCATGCGCGTGATTGCCGAGCATCCGGAACCCAAGTGAAAAGTTCCAACCATTGGAAAATCTGCGCCGAAAAGTTCCAATCATTGGAAGTTTTTCAGAGAAAAGTTCCAGGGATTGGAACTTTTGAAAGACTTTGCAGATTTCAATATTCCGGCCGGGTGGCGTAGGGGATGGGGTCTTCGACGCCGGCCTGACGGAAGCCGCGCAGGCGCAGCGCGCAGCTGTCGCATACGCCGCAGGCCTTGTCCTCGCTCTGGTAGCACGACCATGAAAGATGCAGCGGAGCGCCAAGCTTGAGGCCCTCTTTCACGATGGCGGCTTTATTCAGGTTGATGACCGGCGTGATGATGCGCATGTGCGTTTCCGGCTTTGTGCCTTCTTCAATGGCCGCCTCAAAGGCGCGGTAGAAGGATGCGCGGCAGTCGGGATAGCCGGAAGAGTCTTCCTCGACCGCTCCGATGAAGATGGCGGTCGCCCCCAGCACTTCGCCCCAGCTTGCGGCGGTGGCCAGCATGTGCGCGTTGCGGAAGGGGACGTAGGAGGCCGGAACTTCCGTGCTTTCCAGATTGGCTTCGGACACCGGCATCTGAAAATCGGTCAGGCTCGAATGCCCGATGGCTTTCAGGGCGTCGAGCGAGATAACCAGCCGCCTTTTCACGCCGTAGAAATCGGCGATGTCGTTGAAAGCCTTGAGCTCGCGCGCCTCGGTGCGCTGGCCGTAGTTCACATGAAGCAGGGCCAGTTCGTAATCCCTGGCCGCGATGGCCGCGGTGACGCAGCTGTCGAGCCCTCCGCTCATGGCCACGACGGCGATGGGTTTTGCTGAATCTTTTTTCATTTGAGTTTCACGGTGACGGTGCCCGCGTTGCGGGCGGTTTCATGGATGGTTACAGAAAATTCTGTGAGGCGCGTGCGGGCCGAAAGCGACGGCTTCAGCGCTTCAGCCACATACATGCAGAGATTTTCCACAGTGGTGCGGAACGGCACGATCTTGTGCTTCATGTTCTCCTTTTTCAGGAAATCAATCAGCGAGGCGTCGCGCGCCTCGCACAGAAAGGCGTGGTCCAGTTCGTCAATCAGCGGCTTGAGCAGTTCGGCCACATCGGCGAAGTCGAGCACCATGCCGGTCGCGGGGTCGGGATCGCCGGTGATGTCCACGGTCATGCGGTAGGAATGCCCGTGCACGTTCTGGCATCCGCCGGAATGCTCCATCAGGCGGTGCGCCATTTCCCAGTTAAACTCTCTGCTGATTTTCATGCGGTTCAAACCCCTTTCCAGTCGGCCGGCCAGATGTACTTGTGAAGCTGCAATTGATAGCGGACGGGCAGTCGGTCATCAAGAATCCATTGCGCGAGGTCCGGATTGGAAACCAGTCCATACGCGGGCGCCATCAGCACCGGGCAGCGCTGTTCCAGTTTTTCCTTGCGGATCAGGTCGCGGGCCCATTCATAGTCTGCGCGCCCGGCGATGATCATCTTGACCTCGTCGCGCGCGGTGAGATGCTGAAGGTTGCTCCAGCGGTTGTGCGCGCTCATGCCGGATCCGGGGCACTTGATGTCCATGATCCGGTGCACGCGGGGATCAACATTTGAAATGTCCTCTGCGCCGGAGGTTTCAAGCAGAACTTCATATCCGCGACCGCAGAGGCCGGCCAGCAGCCCGTGGACGGCGGGCTGGAGCAGGGGCTCGCCGCCGGTGATTTCGACCAGCCTGCAGGGCCAGTGGGAGATTTGCTCCATGACTTCGTCAGTGGACATTTCCGCCGGATTGTCGTTTGCATAGGCGGTGTCGCACCAGGCGCACTGCAGGTTGCATCCGGAGAGCCGGACAAAAATGCAGGGCAGGCCCGCAAAGGTGGATTCGCCCTGCAGGCTGTAAAAAATTTCCGCTATTTTCAGAATATCATTTGCCATAACCACCATCCGGCTGGACAACGCCGCCGAAAGCCATTAGCTTTTATGCATGACGCTATCGCGCAAAACAGCTTGGTCAGTACTCTATTGGAATGTGGTGTTTGCCACAACAATAGTTTGCCTTGGGCTGACACTTTCCCTCAGGCAGATGCATTCCTATGATTCGCTCATTGTGCAAATCGGGCGCGAGCAGAACGTGGATCCCCGGCTGATTGCGGCGATTATCTGGAAGGAAAGCCATTTTGATCCCGTGCGCACGGGGCAGGACGGGGAAATCGGGCTGATGCAGGTGCGCGAGGCGGCGCATCGCGAGTGGGAATCCGCCACCGGAGACAAAAAATATTCGCGGCATGAGCTCTTCAATCCGGAGCTCAACATCCGGGCGGGCACCTGGTATTTTGCAAAGGCCATCAAGACCTGGTCGCGTTACAGCGATCCTTGGCCTTATGCGCTGGCTCATTACAATGCGGGTTATTCCAACGTAAAGCGGTGGGCGGCCGTGCCGCACGAAACCTCGCGGGAGTTCTGGAACAACATCACCTATCCCGGCACCCAGCGTTATGTGCGCGACATCCTTGCGCGCTACCGCGGCGGGATATGATTTCTACTTGGAAAACTGCAGATCGTAGAGGTATTTGTAGACTCCGCCGCGGGCGATAAGTTCCTGGTGCGTTCCCTGTTCGGCAATCCGGCCCTTGTCGAGGACGATGATGCGGTCGGCGTGCGCGATGGTTGAGAGCCGGTGGGCGATGGCGAACACTGTGCGATGAGCCATGAGCTCATCCAGCGCGGCCTGCACCTGCCGCTCGGACTCCGTGTCCAGCGCGCTGGTGGCCTCGTCCAGTATCAGCACGGGGGGATTGCGCAGCATCGCCCGCGCAATGGCGAGCCGCTGGCACTGTCCGCCGGAAAGCCGCACGCCGCGCTCGCCAATCATGGTCTCGTAGCCTTCGGGCATTTCCATGATGAAATCGTGGGCGTGCGCCTTGCGGGCGGCCTGCTCGATGGCTTCGCGCGGGGCGTTGCGGTCGCCGTAGGCAATGTTGTTGGCCACGGTGTCGTTGAAGAGGATCGTTTCCTGCGTCACGATGCCCATCTGCGCGCGGAGCGAGGCCAGCGTGTATTTCTGCGCAGGTTCACCGTTGAAAAGAATCTGTCCGCCGGTGGGATCGAAAAAGCGCGGGAGCAGGCTCACCAGCGTGGTTTTGCCCGAACCGGAGCTGCCGACAAATGCCACGCACTCGCCGGCTTTCACCGAGAAGCTGATGTCGGACAGTATCGGGGTTGGTTCATCATAGTTGAAGCTCACATGATCGAACTGGACGGTTTCGATGCGTCCCTTGAAGGGGACGGCATCGGGGGCTTCAACAACGGAGACCTTTGTGTCCAGCACCTCAAAGATGCGGTCGGCGGCGGCGCTGCTGTGCTGGATGTTCAGGTGGATCTTGCTCAAATTCTTGACCGGCTGATACATCATCATCAGCGCCGCCGCAAAAGTGAAGAACTCCTCCATGGGCATGTTCACGAGCTTGGCATAGACCAGCACGGCGGAAAGGCCCACCGAGGAGATGACCACGATCATGGGCTCGACCGAAGCCTTGGCCTTGGTGACGCGCATCAGGCGGGAGAAGACGGAGCGGCTTCGCTGGTTGAAACGGGCCTTCTCATAGTCCTCCATGCCGAAGGCCTTCACCACGCGAACGCCGGTGATGGTTTCCTGAAGGATGGAAACGATGTCCGCCAGTTTTTCCTGGCCTTCGCGCGAGGACTTGCGGACGCGGCGCCCGAAGATGGCCACGGGTATTATGCAGAGGGGGAAAACCAGAAGGCTGACGAGGCAAAGATGCCAGTCGAGCCAGAAGAGATAGCCGACCGCGGAGGCCAGCACAAAGGGTTCGCGGACCAGATCGCCCAGCACGGTGGATACTGCGCGTTCCACAAGGGCGCTGTCGTTGGCGGTACGCGAAATCAGCTCTCCGGTTCGGCTGCGCGTAAAATAAAGCAGGCTAAGGTCGTGGATGTGCGCGAAGGTCTGCGTGCGCAGATCCATCACGACGCGGTTTCCGACCCATTCCACGAGATACTTGCTGAAAAAATTCCCGATGCCCATGAAAACTGTGCAGAGAGGGAGCAGCGCGGCGATGGACAGGATGACGTTGAGCGGGAGGGTGGACGCATCGAACATGGCCCCGAGATTTTTTTTCAGCGACATCAGAATGCCCAGATAGGACCCGCCGAATATCATCCCAAAAAAAAGGCCCAGGAAAATGCGTGCAGAGTAGGGCTTCGCATAGAACAGAAGCCTCCGGTAGGTTTGCCATTCAGCCGATGTTTCTCTAGAGGCCATGCGCCTCCAGGAAGTGTTCGGCTTTCAGCGCGGCCATGCATCCGGTGCCCGCTGCGGTTACCGCCTGCCGGTAGTGCGGATCCTGCACGTCGCCCGCGGCATAGACCCCTTCGATATCCGTCGAGGTTTCCCGGGTGATGATATAGCCGTTGTCATTCATCTTGAGCTGGCCTTTGAACGGTTCCGTGTTGGGCGTGTGGCCAATGCCCAGAAACAGCCCCTCGACCGGCAGATCGGAAATCTTTCCCGTTTTGACATTCTTCAAACGAATGGCCGTGACCTTGTTCTGCGCGACATCCAGAACCTCTTCAACCACGCTGTCCCACACCATTTCGATCTTTGAATGCGAGAGAATGCGGTCGGCCATGATTTTGGACGCGCGAAGCTGGTCGCGGCGATGGATGATATAGACCTTCGACGCGAAACGGGTGAGAAACAGAGCCTCCTCGGCGGCAGTGTCGCCGCCGCCGACCACGGCGACGGGAACATCGCGGAAGAACGCGCCGTCGCAGGTTGCGCAGCTGGAGACGCCCCGGCCGATCAGTTTCTGTTCGGACTCGATGCCAAGATAACGCGCGCTGGCGCCGGTGGCGATGATGAGGGTCTGCGTTTCATGCACGGAGCCGTCCGAGAGCGTGACCTTCAGCGGTCGCCCGGAAAGATCGGTTTTCTCAACGTTGCCGGTGGCAAACTGTGTGCCGAACCGGGCCGCCTGCCGCTTCAGGATATCCATCATTTCAAAGCCGCCGATGCCTTTTTCAAAGCCCGGATAATTTTCGATGTCGGTGGTGGTGGTGAGCTGGCCGCCGGGCTGCATGCCTTCCACGACCAGCGGCTCCAGCCGCGCGCGGGCGGCATAAATGGCGGCCGTTAGACCGGCAGGCCCTGATCCCAGAATGATAACTTTCCTTGTCATAACGAGCTCCGTGAGAAATTGAAGTGCGAACCTAGCCTATAACGCGCGGGATGACAAGTCCTGATAAGGAAAGCTTCCCCTGCGGGTATTTGCTGTGCTAGCCTGTCGCATTATTGAAACGGGAAACGGGCATGGCGCTGTTTGAGTTATCCAAGACGTCGGAGAGAGAATGGCACGCGGCCTTCCGCCGCACGCAGGCGATGGGGACGGTGCCTTTGCTGTTCGCCCTGATGGCCATTCTTTCCATGCCGGGCCGCAGCGGGCCGGTCATCTGGGGCTCGCTGGGCGTGGCGATGGGCCTGCACCTGGTTCTCTGGGGTGTCTATCACCTGCATTTGGCAAACATGCCCGCCGGGCCGGCTGCTGTTCCGTCATCAAAAGCTGCGCCTGTTTTGATCTTCTGGATTTTCCATTTATTCGGATGGATCATTCTGGTCATGCTCTGGACCAGTCTCGCGCGGCTGGAGTTTCCGTCCACGGTCCTGATGAACATCATCTTTTATCTGATGCTGCCCCTGATCCCGGCCAAGGCCTACTGGTATCACCTGACCGCCCAGTCTCACGAGAAGCGCGCTGCGATCGTGAACGAGGCGCTGCGTTATGCGCTGCTCGCCGGCATCGTGCTCCTGCTGGCGCTGGCGGGAACTCATGCCGTTATGGAGGCGGAGGGCGAATTTGTGGAAAAAGTTCCCGCGAAGCTGATCTGGATATGGACCGCCGCGACGCTGATCATTTTCACCTGCCTGATTCTGCTGGCCGATCATTTGCACGCATTCCTCAAGGCCCGGATGCCGGCAGGAGATAAACCGGCCGCGGCCGGGCCTGAACCGCGGCTCCCGTACTGATCTCGGAAATCTGCGCTTGATTCGCAGGGCGGTTTATTTGTCTAATCCGAATCCATGAAAGAAGAATATTTTCCGCAGAACGAATATCACACGCCGCCGGATATGCCGCACAAGCTCGGTGACCGGTTGGCCATGGGCACACGCGTTTATTTCATGGCGCGGTTTATTGGTTATCTCATCCAGTCTCGCCGGATCGCCGTGCGGGGGGAATACGACCGGGCGGCATGGGTCCACACATCGTATCAGTTCTTCAACTTGATCGAGCAGTGCGGCGGACGTTTTCACATCACGGGGCTGGAGCATTTCCGTGTGCTGAAAGAACCCGTGGTGATCATCAGCAATCACATGAGCACACTGGAAACGATGGTTTTCCCGTTCATCATTGCCTCTGTTCTGGATGCCGTCTATGTGGTGAAGGAGGAGCTGGTCAATGGGAAGTTCTTCGGGCCGCTCATGCGCGCTCGCGATCCCATTGCTGTCGGCCGCAGCAATCCGCGCGAGGATTTCAAGCGCGTGATCACAGAGGGCTGCGAGAAGCTCGCGAAGGGGATTTCGGTCATTATTTTCCCGCAGCACACGCGCAAGGTGGAGTTTATTCCCGAGGAATTCAACACCATCGGCGTCAAACTGGCCAGCAAGGCGGGCGTGCGGGTGGTGCCCATTGCCATCAAGACCGACTGGTGGGGCAATTCCAGCGTGGCCAAGGCCTTCGGCCCGATTGACCGCAGCAAGCCCATTCATATCGCCTTCGGCCCGCCCATGAGTGTGCAGGGCACAGGCAAGCAGGAAAACCAGCAGATCATTGAATTCATCCAGGCGCATCTGGCGCGCTGGGCGGCGGAGGAAAAATAACCGCGGTATTTTCTTTTTTATCGTCCGGCGGACGCTAAAATAACTGCCCAATTTTACGGAATCATTTTGCACATGAACAGAACCTTGCAGATTATCGGTTCATCCGACAAGTTCCTGTCTGGAGTTGTGAAGGTTATAGAGTTTGAGGATGAAGAAAGCCTCATCCCGGTATCCGTAGGCCGCCCGGGTTAGGACCTTGATCTTGTTGTTGATTCCTTCCATG
>JBFXGK010000003.1:0-224919 GCA_050178035.1 Kiritimatiellia bacterium | reverse complement strand
CATGGAAGGAATCAACAACAAGATCAAGGTCCTAACCCGGGCGGCCTACGGATACCGGGATGAGGCTTTCTTCATCCTCAAACTCTATAACCTTCACAACTCCAGACAGGAACTTGTCGGATGAACCATTTTTCGGCCTTTTTTGGCCATTTTTTGATGTTTATGGCCATTTTTGAGGCATTTTCAGGTGTTTTTGACCGCTAACGGCGTCGCAGAAATTTCAAAAATACCCGCACGTTTGTATTCATTGGCAGGGCGTGCGCGCCGCGGCGGTCGGCGGATCAGTCTTCGCCAAGGCTTCGGCCTGACAGGGTGACCGCCCTACCTGAGGTGATGTTATTAAGCGACCGGATCAATCGTCTGCTCTAATGCCGGATTTTCCCCATTTGATGCCGTTGGGGTGGCGGGAAAAGACGGTAACGGCATCATCGTAGCGGAAGTAATTTTCCGGCACGGGCGGGAAATCGGAGGGGGATGTCAGGCGCCAGGTGTTGTCCTTTGTACAGTACCAGACCGCGAAAGGCGCCCGCTGTTTCTCTCGATCGTATTTCCAGAGCTGGTCGGAATCCTTCGGATTGTCACCGCCAGTGAAGCCCCCTTCCAGCAAACCTGTTTTATCGAGCTGAGGGGGGCCCGCAAAACGGAATCCGCAAAGCGCTTTTTTCTCAAAAGGAATGTGCGTCACAAGTTCTGCAGGCACCCTTAAAATGACCGGGAGTTCGATCGGCCCGCTTCCGGCAGGCAGTTCGATCTCAACGGCAGATGCGCCTGCTTCCATTTGCCCTGTACTGATGACGATTCCTTCCGGCAAGCGGTTTCCGAAAAGCGACTTCAGGGTATTTTCTTCCGGATCGCCCCACAGTCCAACCCAGTTTTTGCCGGGAAACAGTTTCACGATTCCAAGCGCATATTGAGCGGGCGATGTTTCCCCCGGCTTCATCATCCGGTAGAATCGAAGCCTGTCGGTTCCGCTGATCGCGGCAACCGCATTCTCATCGCCGGACGCCTGCCAATGGTCTTCCCTGATGTCCGTGATAGACAGCGCGTCGGCGTATTGAACAAGCCGGCTTTCCACCGTCTTGAAAATCACCTGCCCCCGTTCATTGATTTCAACAGCCCGGGCAGCAGAGAACATGCAAAAAAATGCGAAAAGAATCGGAGACAGATTCTTCATGATAGCTCCTCTAAGGCTGCTTCAAAATACGATCCACGGCCTGCGCCAGTTTATCCATCTGCTCCCGCGTACCCATGCTGATGCGCAGGCATTTCCCGGTGCGAGGGCCCGGAAAATACCGCACAAGGATTTTTTCCCCGCGCAGTTTTTCAAAAAGAACGGAAGCCTCGATTCCCGCCGGCTCAACCCAAAGAAAGTTGGTCTGTGACGGGTAGACCTTGAATCCCCGCTTTGCCAGTGCGGCCGCGGTATGCCGGCGGATAGTCTTGATGCTCTCGCTGTTCGAGCGCATGTATTCGATGTCAGAGAATGCCGCGCATCCCAGCGCCTGCGCAATGCGGTCCACGTTGTAGGAATCCTTGAGCTTGTAAAGCGCGCCGATCAGATCCACGGGCCCGACGGCATATCCCAGCCGGAGCCCGGCCAGCGAGAACGATTTGGAGAAGGTCCTCAGCGCAATGACATTCTCCAGTTCCAGCGCAAGGCTCATGCAGTTGGCCTCGGCGAAGTCCGCATAGGCCTCGTCAATGACGACCACGCCGGAGAAACGCTCGCAGAAATGACGCACCTGTTCCAGCGGATACATAATCCCCGTGGGGGCGTTGGGATTGGCCAGGAAGAAAAGCGAGGCATCCACCTCGTCGGGCATGGCCCATTCAAAATCCGGCCCCAGCGGCACGGCCGTCTTGCGCAGGCCATGCATGTCGGCCAGGACGGGATACAGGGAATACGAGGGCTCGAAATACCCCACCTTCCCTTTCGCCTCCACAAACGCGCGGATGCACAACGCCAGCAGTTCATCGGATCCGTTGCCGACCAGCACGCAGCCGGCGTCGCAGCCGTGATAATCGGCGATCATCCCGCGAAGCTTTGAGCACACGGGGTCGGGATAGAGGCCTAGATTCGTGAAATCGAAATCCTCCAGCGCCCGGCCCACGGCCGGCGACGGCGCATAGGGATTCTCATTTGTGTTGAGCTTGATGATCTGGCGGTCGACAGGCTGTTCCCCGGGCGTGTAACCCGCCATTTTAGCGATGTTCTTGCGGACATAACTGTTCATGGTTTTATCCTTAATTCCAGCCTACACCTCGAAACGGATGCGGGCCGAACGCGCGTGGGCTTCCAGCCCCTCCACGCGGCCGAAAGCCTCAATCACGGGGAGCAGCTCAACCAGATCCGCCCGCGTCAGTGACATGACGCTCATCCTGCGCTGAAAATCATCCACGGTCAGCCCCGAGAAGAAAGCGGCCGTTCCGCCGGTCGGCAGAACATGGCTCGGGCCAATGGCGAAGTCGCCCGCGCTCTCCGGGGTCCACGGCCCGGCGAACACGGCGCCGGCGGCGCGGACCTTCTGTATCCAGCGGCGCGGCTCCTGCACCATGATCTCAAAATGCTCCGGCGCGAACCGGTTGCAGATGTCCATTCCGATATCGAGATTGTCCGTCACCACGATGAGCATCCCCTGCTGGAGAACTTTGCGGACAAAATCTCTGCGCGGCAGGGTGTCGCTCTGCTTCAGAAGCTCCCGCGCAACGCCTTCCGCCAGGCGCTCCGACGGCGTCACCAGCAGGACCTTCTCAGCGCCGCTTCCGTGCTCGGCCTGAGACAGCAGATCGGCCGCGACAAAGGCCGCGCTGATGGAGTCGTCAGCCAGCACGGCGATTTCGCTGGGGCCGGCGACCATGTCCAGCGAGACTTCGCCATAAACCAGGCGCTTGGCGGCGGTGACAAACGGGCCGCCGGGGCCGACAATTTTCTGGACCTTGCCGACGGTCGCAGTTCCATAGGCCATTGCGCCGATGGCCTGAATGCCGCCGATTTTGAAGATCTCCGTGGCACCCGCAAAATCAATGGCATAAAGAAGCGCGGGATTGATATTCCCGTCCTTGTCCGCGGGTGTGCAGGCCACGACTTCCGGAACGCCGGCCGCGCGGGCCAGCACGATGGTCATCATGGCCGTCGAGGCCAGGGGCGCAGCGCCGCCCGGAATGTAAACGCCCACGCGGTCGAGCGGAACAAACCGCTCGCCGATCATTCCGCCCTTGGGGCTGGTGATGTTCCAGTCCTTGCGGATTCCGGCTTCCGCAAAACGGGTTATCCGCCTTTGCGCCTCGCGGGCCGCCCGCTTGAAATCGTCATCCACGGCCGCGCGGGCCTTCTGGCGTTCCTCGGGAGTCACCCGAAGATTATCCGTCGTGAGTTTTGCCCCGTCGAACTTCTCGATGTATTCGAGAACCGCTTCGTCGCCGCGGGCTTTGATGGCGGCCAGCGCCTTTGCTGCAATCTTCTCGGCGGCAGGGTCAATGGCCGGACGCTTGAGGAACTCCTCCACCGCCGCCGGAGGTTCAGCGGCCGTCCAGCGGACCGATTTGACGTTCAGTTTTTCATTTTTCGCCATGTTCAAAATCTTTCCAGATACCCGATCCCGCCGTTATTTTGTGCGAACGGCCTCGTTGAGGCTGTCGCACTTGGGACAGCGCAGCATCGGCATTTTTCTTGAATCCACATACACATGCCCGCAGACCGCGCAGCGGAAGATACGCTCGTTGGCATAGCGAACATGCGGCTCATACAGGCGGACAAGGTAGAACAAGCCTATGAGCGAAACAATCAGTAAATTCACGGCCAGCGGGACATAGAAAAGCACCGGCCAGCTGACCCCGATCATTGCGCACCTCCGCTTTCCGCGCCCGCGGCGCTCACCACAAGCAGTCCGCGGCGGCCGGCGGAGGCGGGATTTATCCGCCACTGGCGCACAGCCTGCAGCAGCCGGTTCCGGTCACGGCCCAGCCGGTTTTCGTTCATCACAAAGACATGGGAAACATCGCCGCGGGATCCGGCCTCAATCTCAAGCGTGGCCTGCCACCCGTTCCTGGATGCCGTCAGGCCGGACGGTAAATCCAGGCTGGTGAAGTCATCGCGGCTCAACCCCTCAAGAAACTGAACGGACAGAGGCGATGAAGCGCGTGACGCAGTGGAATCCGCGCGGGTCCGGATCCGGGCAGAAAAGAAAGACCGGATTTGGGAAGCCAGGGAATCGGAACCTGACGCAGATGCCGGGGCGGTCGAATCGTAATCCAGAAACGCGCTGCCGGCCGCGGGGAGCTCCAGCCTCGGCCGCAGTCCGTTTCCGAAATTGTCCATCAACCCGCTGAAACCAAAAGCCGAGGGAAGCGAAAACAGCTGGGGCGACCACAGGCCCGCCGGCCCGGAAGACATGCGTTCTGAGACATAGTGCAATTTCGCCGGAGCGGATACAGAAACCGAAGCCGGAGGCGGCGACGGGCGGAACAGCACCACGAACAGGCCGACCCATATACAGGCCCCCGACAGCGCGATCATGCGGACACGGGGGGCTCCGGCAAACGGTTTATGGGCGCTTCCGTTCAACGCGGGGCTCTCCTGGCGGCCGGTTCGCGCACCGCGAGATTCACATCGCGAATACCCGCTTCCGACGCCATGTTATAGATCTGGACCAGCGTGTAGTGCTGCACAAAACCGTCAGCCTGGATGACCAGCGGTTCATCGGGCCGAAGGGCCACCGCCTCGCTGAACCGCCCCGCGAGGTCCTGAAGTTTCACGCGGTCGTCGTTGAAGAAGACAAGCCCGTCGCGCGTCACGGTGACGGTCAGGCTTCCGTACCGGGTTCCTTCCGCAAACGGGGCGGAGGGCAGTGTCATGGCAATGCCCGGCTGAAGCACAAACGGAGCCTGCGAAAGATAGAAGGTGAAAAGGATGAGCACCAGATCAGCCAGCGGGATAAAGCCGGGCGGACCTTTCCTGATCCTGTTCTTTGCGATGTACAGGCGCTGCAGCTTGGACAACCTCAATTTTGAGCCTCGCCTCATGATTTCACACCCGCGCTGCGTTTGCTCAGGAAGGAGATGATATCAACGGAGGCCTTTTCCATGTCCAGCAGGATGGATTCCACACGTCCCATCAGCAGATTGTAGGCCGCATGGGCGGGAATGGCGAGCGTCAGCCCTGCCGCTGTGGAAATCAGCGCCTGCCAGAGCCCGCCCGCAAGGTCCCCGGGCTGCACCAGCGGCGACTGCTGCTGCATCACCAGCAGGTTCTGCATCAGGCCCAGAATGGTTCCCAGCAATCCAAGAAGCGGCGCAATTTGCGCCACGGTGCCCAGCGTGATGATATTGCGCTCGAGTCGCGGAATCTCGAGCAGGCCGGCCTCCTGCACGGCCTTCTCCATTTCTGAAACCGGCGTGTCATAATTCAGAATCGCGGCCCGCACGACATCCGCGACCGGGCCGGGAGTGTCCTCGCAGATGCTGACGGCCTCAACGATATTGCCGCGGTTGAGAATGTTGTAGATCCCCTTCAGAAAATCGTCGGTCTTGATCTGGGCACGGTGCAGGTGAAAAAGCCGTTCAACAAAAATCCAGACGGCGAGGATCCCGGCGGCAAGAATCACCCATATCATCGGTCCGCCTGCATTGATCATATTGAGCATATTGATCTCTCCTTCATGTTCCGGGAACCCAGTGTTCTGTGCGGATTTTCCGGATGCGCATGCGCGCTTCCTCAGCGGCGGGAACCCCTTCCCCAATGAGCCGCTCATAAATGCTGATGGCTTCCGGCCAGAGCTGCTGGTGCTCCTTGATGGCCGCAGCCCCGAGCGCCGCCCGCGTGAACCACGCCTCGCTTCCCGCAGCCCTCTCCTTTTGAGCGGCATAGCGGTAGATCACATTAAAGTACCGATCCAGCGCGCCGGCGAGGTCTCCGGTCTTGTCCAGGCAGCGGCCCAGCTTGTATTCCGCCTGAAGGCTGACATCGGGGGGAATGTCGGGACGGCTCATCAGTGCGGTGTAGGATTTGATGGCCTCGGCATAGCGGGCCGGTTCTCCGGCGCCCAGCGTGAACTGGCAGTCGCCGATCCGGCCGCGCGCCAGCGCCGCCGTGTAGGTGCCGGGCTCCTTCAGGATCACTTCCTCGTACGCCAGAATCGCCGCGGCGAACTGCCCCAGCTCGCTCAGCGCGTCGCCCTGCGCGAAACGAGCCTTCACGAGGCGCGCGCTTTCGGGGAAACTCTGCGCCAGCCGGCTGAAGTGCTCAATCGCCCGGAGATATTCCTTCTGGAGCGCCGCCGACTGCCCGGCCCAGAACAGCGCATCATCGGCGAGATCGGCAGACGGATACCGCAGGGCCAGCTCGGCGAACCCGGCCTCGGCTTTGGGATACAAGGCGCTGTTGAAGTAATACTCTGCGAGCCAGAAGAGAACGTCGGGCGCCCAGACCGAATGGGGATGGGTCTTCACAAATTCCCGGCAGGTTTCCTGCGCCTTGTCGGCATCACCCATCAGATAGTGTGTCCAGCCGCGCATATAAAAGGCCTGCTCGGAAAAATCATGGCCGGGAAAATCCTTCACGACCTTTTCAAAATCCGCCAGCGCCTCCGTGAAATTTCCAAGACGGTAGCGGATCAGCCCGCGCCCGTGACGGGCCTGCCCCGCGGCAAGGCCTTGCGGGTGCTCCCTCAGGATCCTGTTGTACTGCAGGACCGCCTGCTCCCATTCGCCCTGCCGCTCCTTCACCTCGGCCGTTCGAAGCATCGCCTGCCGGGCGAATCCGCTTTCAGAATAGGCATCCTGTATGGCGCGGAACTCCTTCTCGGCCTCCTCCAGACGTCCGGCTTCCATGAGGCACATGGCCGCCTGGTACAGCGCCTGCGGCGCTTCAGGCGAGCCGCGGAACGTGCGGGTCACATCCAAATACTTCTCGCGCGCGGCGTCGTGCTGACCGCCCGCAAACAGCGCGTCGGCCGTCTTGAACAGGGCCTGCTTGCGGTCGGCATCGCTTCCGGCCAGGGGCAGCGCCTTTTCAAATTCCCTGACCGACTCGGCATAGCGCTTCAGGTTGAACAGGCTCCAGCCCTTGCCCATCTGCGCGCGGAACCGGCCGGGGTCATCGGAAAACACTTCCTGATAATACTGATATTCCCGGTGCGCGGACTCGTAATCCCCGGCCTTGAAAAGCTCGTCCGCCCAGGACAGCAGCGCCGCGGACGCATGCGGGTTTGCGGCGTTGGCGCCGATCCATTCGTGAAGCGCGGCCTCGCCCTCATCGCGGCGGCCGGCCCGGATCATCAGCTTCGCCCGCTGAAGACGGCTCTGATCCAGCACCATGGGATCGGCGGCCAGTTTCACCGCCCGGTCCAGGAACTCCACCGCACGGATATAGTTCGTCTGCGCCTCCATCACCGAAGCCAGTGTCCGGCAGGTCTGCGCCTTGTCATCATCGTTGAGGCCCTCCCGCGACAGAAGGCCGGTCAGCAGAGTTTCGGCTTCCTTGACTTTTCCGGATTCGAGATGAATCTGCCCCAGCCAGAGGGTTCCCGGCACCGCGTGCGGAGACGAGGGATGATCCTTCATGAGCTGACCCAGAATGCCGGCCGCATCGTCGCGCTTCCCGAGTTCGATCAGCACCCCGGCCCAGTCCAGAAGGTTCAGCGCGGCTTCTGTTTCGTTCGTGATGGATCCCTGAAGCGTCTTGAAGGCCTTTACTGCGCGGGCGGTATCCCCCAGCTGGGCATAACAGCGCGCGCGCAGGCGGCTGGCGCGGCGGGTGTAATACGGGTCTGACATGCGGCCCGGCATTTCATCCAGCAGCGTGAGCGCGGGCTGGTATTCCGCCTGGCCGGCCAGAACCATGGCCCGCCAGAAAATGAAGCCCGACTGGATTTCCGGCGTGACGGCCAGTTTTCTTTCATGATCCAGCAGCTCAAGCGTGTCCTTGAACCGGCCCTGTTCAAACAGCGCCTCAGCCAGCCCCAGCACACCCTCTGCCTTTTCCTGGCGGGTTTCAGCCTTGTCAACGTACTCGTTGAAATACAGTTCGGCACGGTCATAAAACCGGTCTTCCAGCGCGGCGCGGCCGGCGGTCAGCAGTTCCGGCGGCGTCATGCGCCTCACCGCATCGCTTTCCGCACGCGAGGCGCAGGCGATCAGCGCCAGCCCGAGGCCCGCTGCTTTCACAATTTTTTTAAAATTCAAAATCATGCTATTCCCTGTTCAGCACGCTCTTCAGCGACTTCCCGGTGTACGAGTCCGCGCAGGCCGCCAGCGCTTCCGGCGTGCCCTCGGCGACGATCCTGCCGCCGGCGTCGCCGCCCTCGGGTCCAAGGTCAATAATGTAATCCGCCATTTTAATGACATCGAGGTTGTGTTCAATCACAACCAGCGTGTTTCCGCCCTCCCGCAGGCGCACCAGCACCTCCATCAGGCGGTCCACATCCGCAAAATGAAGCCCCGTCGTCGGCTCGTCCAGGATGTAAAGCGTCCGGCCCGTCTGCTTGCGGCTGAGCTCCGCGGAAAGCTTCACGCGCTGCGCTTCGCCGCCCGAAAGCGTCGTCGCAGACTGCCCGAGCTGCAGATAGCCGAGGCCAACCTCGTCCAGTGTCCGCAGCTTCCGCTCGATGGCCGGAATGTTGCGAAAAAATTCGCGCGCCTCGCTGATGGTCATGTCCAGCACATCGGCGATGCTCTTCCCGTTATACCGGACTTCAAGGGTTTCCTGGTTGTAGCGGTGCCCGCGGCACTGCTCGCAGGTCACGTACACATCCGGCAGGAAGTGCATCTCGATGCAGATAATGCCGTCGCCCTTGCATTTCTCGCACCGGCCGCCCTTGACGTTGAAGCTGTAGCGGCCCGGTTTGTATCCGCGGACTTTCGACGCCGGAAGCTGCGCGAAAAGGTCGCGAATCTGCCCGAACGCCCCCGTATAGGTCGCCGGATTGCTTCGCGGGGTGCGGCCGATCGGCGACTGGTCAATCACGATCACCTTGTCCAGCGCCTCGACGCCCTTCAGCTTGTCATGGGCACCCGGCTTATCGCCCGACCCGAAGAAGTGCCGGAACAGCGCGCGGCGGAGAATGTCGTCAATCAGCGTGCTCTTGCCGCTGCCGGAAACCCCGGTGATGCACACCAGCAGGCCGAGCGGAATTTTCACATGGATGTTTTTGAGATTATTCTCGCGCGCGCCGATGATTTCCAGCCAGCCCTTCTGCGGAACCGTGCGCTTTTCAGGAATCTTTGAATCCATCTCGCGGCGCATGTAGCGGGCGGTCAGAGAATTCGGATCCCCCATAAGCTTGTCCACGGTCCCCGCGAACACCACTTCGCCGCCGTGCCGGCCGGCCTGCGGGCCCAAATCCACGACATAGTCGGCCGCGCGGATCGTCTGTTCATCATGCTCGACCACAATCACCGTGTTGCCGACATCGCGCAGCTTGATCATCGTGTGGATCAGGCGCTCGTTGTCGCGCGCGTGAAGCCCGATGCTCGGTTCGTCCAGCACATACAGCACGCCCATCAGCCCCGCGCCGATCTGCGTGGCCAGCCGGATGCGCTGCGCCTCGCCGCCGGAAAGCGTCCCGCTCTCACGGTCGAGCGTGAGATAATCCAGTCCCACATTCTGCATGAAACCCAGCCGCTCGCGGATTTCCTTTGTCAGTTCGGCGGCGATTTTCGCTTCCTGCTCCGTCAGTTTCAGTGAAGTGAAGAACATCAGGGCATCCTTCACCGAGAGGCGGCAGAGATCAATGATGGAACGGCCCGAAACGGTGCAGGCCAGCGATTCGGGCTTGAGCCGCGCGCCGTCGCAGGCCGTGCAGTGATGCTTGCTCATGAACGCGCGCAGGTGGTTGCGGATATAATCGCTCTGGGTGTCGCGGTAGCGACGGTCCAGGTTCGGAATGACCCCTTCGAACACCTTGTGGAAGGTGCGGGTGGCGCCCCGGAACCAGAATTTCATGGTCACTTCCTGACCGCCGGTTCCGTTCATGAGAATTTTTTTGAAGGCCTTCGGCAAATCGCTGTAAGGGGCATCCATGTCCGCATCGTACGTCGCCGCCAAAGCCCGCAGCAGCCGGTTGTAGTACATCGTCAGCCGCCGGCCGCTTCCCCGCCACGGGCGGATCGCGCCGCTGTTCAGCGACTTGCCGGGATCGGGCACAATCAAATCCTCGTCAAAAACCATCATGCTTCCCAGCCCCTGGCAAACAGGGCACGCGCCATAAGGGGTGTTGAAGGAAAAAGAACGCGGAAGCAGGGCTTCAAAACTGATGCCGCAGTCCGCGCAGGCGTTTTTTTCGGAAAACAAAGCCTCCGGATTCTTTTTGTCGTCCGGCTTCAGCACCAGCACGGTTCCCGAGCCCTCCTTCAGCGCGGTCTCGATCGAATCGTTCAAACGCGACCGGATGTCCGGGCTGACGACGAGGCGATCCACCACCACCGCGATGCTGTGGTTCTTGCGCTTGTCCAGCGGCGGCACGTCGTCCAGTTCATGTATTTCGCCATCCACCCGGACGCGGATGTAGCCGCGGAGGCGGATCCCTTTGAGCACTTCCTCGTGCTGGCCCTTCTGTCCGCTCACCAGCGGCGCAGTGATCACAATCTTCGTGCGCTCGGGCCACGACAGGATCTGCTCCACAATGGACTCCGCGCTCTGCTGCGTGATGGGCTTGCCGCATTTCGGGCAGTGCGGATGCCCGATGCTGGCGTACAGCAGGCGCATGTAGTCGTATATCTCGGTCGTCGTCGCCACAATGGACCGCGGATTCGATCCGGCGGTGCGCTGCTCGATGGAAATGGCGGGTGAAAGGCCCTCGATATAGTCCACCTGGGGCTTCTGCAACTGATCAAGAAAATGCCGGGCGTAGGCGGAAAGGCTCTCCACATACTTCCGCTGGCCCTCGGCATAAATCGTGTCGAACGCGAGCGACGACTTGCCGGAGCCGCTCAAGCCGGTCACCACGGTCAGCGAATTGCGTGGAATCCGCACCGTGATATTCTTCAGATTGTGTTCGCGGGCGCCCGCGACCGTGATCCACTTTGTGCTCATAAAAATCCTGAAACTTTCCGGCAAAAAATATCATCCCGGCCGGCCAAATGCCAGTTTCTTGCTCCATCATGGCCGCATTAGATTTAACGGAAATTTTTGCGGTTTTTTGCAAAAAAAGGCCATTTTTCGTCATTTTTGGCCGTTTTTGGGCCTTTTGGGGTCATTTTTGACGTTTTTTTGGCCATTTTTTGACGTTTTTGAAGCTTTCATGCGGCGCTCACGGCGTGAGCGCCCTGCCCGCTCGAAAACCGAAATGTCCGATCAACCCTCTATTCCGACAGCGGAACGATGGCCCGGGCCCGGAAGAACTGCGAAGTCTGGGCCGCAGCGGCCAAATCACGCGACATCTCAGCGGCCAGTTCAGGTGACATCTGACCGTAGCCGCTGTCCTCCCAAGTCGCATCGTTGGCCGCGCTTGTGGACTTCTCCAGTTTGTACAGGCGGGTCGGCTCGATGCTCCACGTCACCCGGTTGGTGCCCGGCAGACGCTCAAGATCTGTGATGGCCAGAACCGATGCATTGGTTGTCGGATCAGTGTCTGAACCGTATTCATCAACATCCGGCGATCCATCGTCATCCTGGTCGTGTCCCGCGCCTGACAGCGTGGTCAGGTCGCCAGCCTCTCTCTGTTCCCACGGGTCGGGTATTCCGTCGCCGTCGGTGTCGGGCCCGGCATCCAGTTTCGCGGTTCGGACATAGGCCTGCGCGTTCGACAGGCTGATCCAGCCGACATTCGCTCCGTAGGCATAACCGGACATATTGCCGGTCAGCAGATCAATTTTGGGCTGCCCGTAGGTTTGCTCAAAGGCGATCCATCCGATGTTGGCCCCATAGGCAAAACCGGTGAGACTCCCTGTTCCATCGTGGTTCACGCCCCAGTCGTCGGCGGAGGCGTTGGAATACTGCCAGCCGTTGGTGGGCCCGTTGCCCAGCCCGATCCAGCCGCAGTTGGCGCTGTAAAGATATCCGGTGCAGAAAAACCGCCCCATCACCGCGCCGTTGTTCGTGTCGCCGGCGGCATTAATCCAGCCGACGTTCGCGCCATAGGCATAGGGATGCGCGGGATCAATCGTGGTGTCGGCAAAGGCAAGCCCGGCAACAGCCAGAGCAACTAGCATCAGAACAAACATCTTCATACATCCTCCTGCATTCCTCTGCAAACTCTATCAGCCGCATCAGCATTCACAAGCCAAATCAGTCTCATGGCGCGGGCAGGATTTCGGTCAAAGCCAAATGATAATCCCAGCTGCCATCAAAACCCACTGCATGACTGATTATGGGATGACCCAGCGGGGTCAACGCCAGGGAAGTATACACGCCCGAAAGAACCCTGCAGGCCGTCTGCCTGTTCCAGGAGGATCCGTTCCATTCTGCATATTTGAGTGATCCAGTATACCCATCCATGTAGCTGATGCAGGGATTCCCGGCGGCATTGAACGCCAAATCGGCAAACCTTCCCCTCGAAGGCCCTCCGTCCACGACTTGAACAGTCCAGCCTCCGGCGCCGTTTTCCGCATACGTCAGGCCATCTCCTGCGTTATCATGATAGGCCATGGCGGGTTCCCCGGCAGGGGTGAAGGCAAGGGATATCTCGCTAGCTTCTGCGAGGTTTGTTGCAGCGTCCACTGCATATATATCCCACGCGGATCCATTCCAGACAGCGTAGCGGACAAATGTGGCTCTCGGATCGTAAAATCCGATGGCGGGAGTTGTGCCGCTGTCTGTGAAGGCAAGCGATGTGTCCGGCCAGGTGCCGACCCCCACATCCGTTGCCAGGGTGTGATAGGTCCAGCCGCTTCCATTCCATCCCGCATATTTCACCCGGCCGTTGTCATTGTCATAGTAACTGATAGCCGGCCAGCCGGCAGCAGTGAAGGCCAGCGAGTTCCCGAAACCCACACAACCCGCGCTGTCAACCGTGTGGATCACCCATTCTGTTCCGCTCCAGCCGGCATACATCAGGTTGCTCGCAGTCCAGTCCATGAAGCTGATGCCGGGATAACCCGTGCCGGGCTGCATGGCCAGAGAGGTGTAATAACCAGTGTCTCCATTCGTGTAGACTGTACTGATCACCCACTGCACTCCATCCCATTCCGCATACATCAAATCAGCCGAGCTGGCATTAAAATAGCTAATAGCGGGATTGCCCTGCGGCGTCAGGGCCATTGAATTGTAGACTCCCGTATTGCCATTCGTATCCACAAGTGTGGTGACCGGGGCCCGGGTTACGAGCGTCTGCGAGGATGCCAGCGCAGTCACCCGATTGCTGGCAGCGGCGGCCGCTTCCGCGGCAGACAGCGCCCACACCCGGGCGGCTTCCGCAGCGTCATAGGTGACAGCAACCGCGTTGGACAGGCTTTGAAGGCTGGCTTCGGTTTCCGCCAGCTTGTTGGACAACACCTCAATCGCATTCCATAATTCTTCAAGGCTCTTCATGCTGGCCAAAGGACCCGATCCGGGATCCAGCGGCCCCTGAGAAAATGAAGTGATGGGAATGAGAAGAGAAACGACGGCCGCCGAAAGAACGAGCAACTTATTCATAAACCTCCTTGCCTCATTTGAGACTGGCGATATGCAAATAAATCTGCACCGGAAAATCAATCCAAATCGGGGAAAATAGATAACACTATCAGGAATTGGAATATTTATCCGGCCACTTTAAGTGGTGTTCCGCGCAGGGCGGTTGTACCACCGACCGCCGCGGCGCGACCTGCCCATTTGCATCTACTGGCCGACGGAGGGATCCTTGACGGCATCGGCGTATTCCGGATGATTTCTGGAGCGATCCATCATCTCGGCCCGCTGTGCTTCCGCCTCCTGTGTCATGCCGCGGTCTTCATAGAGTTTGGCGCGCTCCTCATAGGCCGGCAGAAAATCAGGGACAAGGATTTGAATGCGCTCCAGACGGCTGTCCGCGCCGTCATAATTGCCTGTTTCAATGTCCGCCCGAACCCTGTTGAGCATGTCCCAGGCAAGATGGACAAGCGAATCGGCGGCCGGCAATGCGTCCACGACTTCGCCCCCGACCGCTTTCTCGGGAGTCTTCTCCTTCTTTTTCCCCGGCGCAGCGTCATCCAAACCAGCAGCTTTGGGCAGCGGCTGGCCCGGGGCCAGCCCGCTCACGCGGCAGAAATGCAATTCGTCGAGGGCAGTGCTCAAGGCGCGGTCGAGAGAAAGAATGGCAATCTCCGCGCCCCTCTCCTGAAGCCGCAGCGCTTCCAGACGGCCTTCCAAACCCATCTCCTGCGACGAGGAGACCAGATCGTCAATTTCCCGGCGATCCTTCGCAAATGAACTGGTGACCGTGTCCAGATCCATTCGGGATTTCCGCAGGGCTTCGCCGGCAAGCACGATCTCGCGTTCTGCGCGCATCAAGCCGCTTTCGTATCCCTTGCGCGCCTCCTCCAGCGCCTTGCGGCGCTCGCCGGTCTGTTTGGACATCCACTCGAAGACCGGAATCTCGACGGAGAATCCAACCCACCATTCATCGCCATCGGTGTCACCATAGGCAGTTTCGGTCGCAAATCCGCTGGTGGTTTCAGACTCGCTTCCCCGGCTGGAACCGGTCTGCCATGATGATCCGCCGCTTGTGCCCGCTTCGTAATCCCCGCTGCTGGTCGTCCGTTCCTCCGACTCGGAGCGCACCGATTCGCTTGAGGTTCTCTGGGAGGTCGTGCTCGTTTCGGTTCTTGTTGATTCGACCGTGCGCCGCCGGGCATCCTCGCCGTCCCAGCGGGTATAGGCCACCTCGACGCTGTTGAACCACGGATAGTTGGCCGCGCGCGATTCCCGCCATTCCCCCTCGTACAGGATCCGGTTCCAGTGCGCCACCAGCACATCCGGACGCTGCGGGGCCAACGTTTGCGCGAGGGCCGCCGCATCTCCGGCATCCCCAAGAGCGATGATGCCTCCGGCCTCCATGGGCTTGAATTCCACGCGTTCGGGATCAACGCCGGTGAGCATCCGGAACTCCTGCCGCCATTGCGCAAGCCGGACGACATCGCGTTCACGGTCGGCATCCGCGGCGGCCAGCCGCAGGCGGGCATCCAGATAATCGCTTCGGCCGAGGCTCCCCTCCTCCATGGCCCGGCGGACTTCATCATGAAGGGCCCGGCAGTCATCCGCAAACGCCTCGCGGACGAGCAGCATGCGTTCACCGTAGGCAATCTGGAGCGCGGCTTCCACGGTGTCGCAAATGAGCTCATGCTCCTCCACCACCAGTTCCGCCTGGGCCATCCAGCGTTCCGCGCGCGCGGCCGCGCCGGCCGCAGACATCAGCCATGGATTGGGAGGAAAGTACCGCAGGCCGAGGCGGTAACTGTCCTCATTCTGGTCTTCGGCATCCACCGTGTATGAGGAGCTGGTGTACCGGGAATTTTCCCGGGTGCTCTGCCGGCTCTGAGAATCTGTGCTGCTGCTGCGCGTGCTTGAAGCGCTCTCATCGAATATACCGCCCTGCCACGAATCGGATGCGGAGGTCTCCGTGCCTGTTTCGCGCGAAGAACTCGATTCAGAACCGGTTCTGCGGCTGCTTCCCGTCCCCGTTTCCCGCGACCATCCGTGGCCTTCTTCGTCCTCGCGCCCAAACCCGAAGTTGAGTTCCGGTGAACGCATGGTCATGGCCTCCGCGGCATTTCCGGACGCGCGGCGAATCTGCGCTTTCAGCGCGCCGATCCTGGGACTGGTTGCCAGGGCGTAAGCCACGGCCTCGGCAAGCTCCACCGGGCCCGTGCCGGCCGTCACGGCCTCGGCCATTTTGTCCCGCTCGGGGAAAGGACTGGAGGCAATCAGTTTTTCCGGAGGCTTGGTCGAACGGCATCCGCAGAGCAGAACAACGAAGGTCAGTCCGGCCGCCGCCAGCCTTGCGCGCCGGCCGGAAATATCCGGCTCATCTGCAGGCCTTTTCTGATCTGATTTCATCAACCTTCGCCGTTCCTCAAAACCGTCATTAAAAGACACAATCAGAACCACCGGCCGGAATCCGTGCGGATCTGCACACTCTCGCCAGGCACCAAATCATTTTCCTTGAGCAGTTTCAGCACGACGCGGCGGCCGCGCACAATCTGGTTGGCAAAGGGGCTCATCCGGGTTGGCAGATCGTTCACCTCCGGAGAGACCGCCACGACCTCCGCGGGAACCCGGCTCCCGCTGCCGCTGGAATTGCGCCAGACCCAGGCTTTTTGCCCGACCTTCATGCTGTCCACATAGACTTCCGGCAGATAGCCAAGCACCCGGGACGATTTTTCCTGCACCAGCCGGATCACGGGAATGCCTGCTGCAATCACCTCGCCGGGATCACCCCAAATGGTCGCAACGATGCCGTCATTGGCGGCCCGCAAAACATAGTTGTTGCGTTCACGCTCGCGGAATGCGCGACTCTCTTCAAGGACATCCGTGCGAGCCTGCATTTTTCTTGCGATGGCGTCAGCAATGTCTTCGCCCTTTTTCATTCCGATCCATTCAATCAGCTGATCGCGGTCGCGCCGGGCGGATTGAAGCTGTTCTTCAGCAATGGAGATCAGTCCGGGATAGGATTTCGTCATCTCTTCCAGCGCGGCCATGCGGGGACGGATTTCGGCCACGGCATCTTCCGTCACGGTCCGTTTCTCGATCAGCGGAAGAAGCCGGCTGTATTCTTTTTTCAACTGATCCAGTTCGCCCCGCGCGCCCTGCTGTTCCATTCGGGTCTGGGCCAGCAGCGATTCCGCTTCCTTCACAGCGGTTTCAAACTGGCGGATCATCTGCAGCATATCGCGGGCCATGCTTCCTTCGGACTCCACGCGCGCGACTTCGTATTCCGCAAGTTCCGCATCCAGCACTGTGGTGTCCAGCCGCGCGAGGATATCCCCGGCTTTCACATGCTGCCCGAGTTCCACATCAATCGAAATCAGCCGCGCCGTATCCAGCGGGGCCACCGCCTCGACCACGGAATCCACCGTGCCGGTGAGGTTCCCGAACCTTGCGCTCCGGCCGTACAGGAAGCATGCGGCGGCAATGGCCAGCAGCCAGGCCAGCACCGGCCAGTTGCGGATGACCCGGTGCCATGTCAGGCCCAGCCTTTTTCTGCCGTGCTGGTCTTTTGAAATCATATCCGTCGCGTTCATGATCTACAACTCCACCGTGGTTCTGTGCATCAGCAGATTCGCGCCCACCACGCCCTCGACGGCATGCAGGCCGTCCACCAGGTCAGCCTGATAAGAAGGGTCCAGAAGCTTCACATGATACGAATATTCAATCATGTCCCCCTGAACCGCCTCGCGCATGGCGATCAGGGCAAACGACGAGCAGCACTCCTGCATCACGTCCTTCACCTCGGCCTCGCGCTCGAATTTGGCCGGGAGCATGAAGCGCAGCAGGCCCTCGTATTCGCGGCGGGACGCGAAGGGCGACCAGTGCAGGATCAGCGTCACCGCGGCGATGGTCAGCGTGCCGAGGATGGCCACATTGAACGTATTGGCCCCGCACGAAATTCCTATGCCCAGCGTGGCAAACAGGAACATCATGTCGCGAGGATCACGCACCGGAGTCCGGAAGCGCACAATTGCCAGCGTGCCCAGGATGCCCAGCCCGCGGGCAAGGTTGTTGCCGATGGCGATGATCAGCATGCAGACGATGATGCCGGAGAGGATGAGCGTGTGGACAAACGACCGCGAATAGGAAAAACCCTGAAAGGTCCAGGTGTAGACGCCGGCGATAACCGAACACAGGATGAAGCTCAGCAGGAAGGACAGCATGATCTGCTCGACCCCCAGATATTCCACCGGGGCAAATGCCGTTAAGAACTCCTCCATAGTTTCTCCTCAAAATGTCAGCAGTTCCAGCGCGTAATCCGGCGCACCCGGAAAACCCCGGAACATGGACTCCGCCCATACAGCCGAAGAATACTTGCAATTGCCGCATCGTATCAAATCAAATCTTTTGACAACATCCATCATCCAGTGCGGCGCATCCTTGAGGGTCTTGAGTTCAAGGACCACCCCGGAGAACGGATAGAGCTGGTTCTGCGCAAGGCCGGTGTCCATCGAAATCCACTTCCGGCCCGTGCCCCAGTCGGTCCATCCGTTCGACGGCAGATAGCAGAGCTGGCGATCGAAGGTCACCCGCGCGTAATGGTCTATCTTTCCGAAGTACGATTCGCGCAGATAGCGGAGAATGAGAACCGGCTGCGATCCGGTTTCGCGCACCAGCCGCTTGAATTCCAGGAAACCGATCTCTTCACTGCGGTTCTTGAAACGCAGATCAAGGCGGTCATCCATGATCAGAGACTCGCTCCACGCATCAAAAGGCACCGACGCGCGCGATTTGACAACCACATCCCCGAGCTTCCGCTTCACTTCCAGATATACCTTTCCGGTTCCGGGTTCGCCGTAGGTCCGCGCGCGAAGCTTGAAGCGGTTCAGGGCTTCGTTCCGCTTGGCCTGATGAAGGGACAAGTCAGGGGTGTCCAGCTGAATGGTGGTGATCGTGTATTCAGGCGGATTTCCGGTCCCGTTGGGATCGGGCAGGCAAAAGGGCTCAATGTATTCGCGGATTTCGGGAACAAGGGCTGGCGGTATGATATATTTGGCTTCGTGCCGCTCAATCTGCACCTGCGCCTTCTCGAGCGACTTGTCTTTTGAATGCCTCTTCAACTGGACTCGTCACCTGCTGGGGCCTTGTCCGGCTTTTTAACGCCGCCGCCGGGAACCAGCAGGGCCCCGTCATAAAATTCAATCACGTGGCCCTTCTCCACCAGCCACGTCAGCGATTGCAGAACCTCGTTCGCCGCGCTGTTCTGGGCGATTCCTTCAATCAGCGCCGTCCGGTCGCAGCCCGGATGGGATCCAATGAATTCCACGATGGACCGGATCTGCGGCACGGCATGGCTTGCGTCAATCGCGCCCGGCGTGATGGCCGTCACATAATGGTCGCCGCCCTTGCTCCGGAAGATATGCAGACCCATGTGCTTCAATGCGGGCTGAAGCGCGATGGCCAATGTGAACGGGTGCTTCATTTCCCTGTTCCACGCCTGCCGGATTCGTGCGGTCAATGCCGGATCAGCGATCTGTGAAATCAGCGTGGCCGGCAGGATCACGCGGTTCTTGCAGTGCATCATTTTCGCCAGATATTTTTCGCGCGCCATGCTCTCGGCCTGATCGCGGGTCATGCCGGGCGAATCGGGGGCGGCATCCTTCAGGCGATAAACGGTCGTCCTGCGGCAGGAGTCGCGCCACTTCTCGATCACCTCCGCATCGTGGACCATCTCGATCTGGCCGCGGCAATCCTGCAGCGACATCCCGGAATAATGCTTCCCGTGAAGCTCCTGAAGCGCCGCATTGAATCCGTGATAGTTCGGCGGGCCCAGCAGCGTGCCGGTCTTCGGGCAGCGTCCCACGCAGATGAATTTGCCCGCAGGCGGCTCGGTTTCCTGTTCTTCCGCCGTGAACCATTCATCGAGATGCGCCGCCAGAATGTGCTGCTGCAAGTCCGCCTTCTGCAGAAACACCAGCTGGCACACGCCGCACTGGTGAAACTCCAGCGGCTGGTCTTTTAGGGCCGTCAGCTTGATGAGATAATGCTTGGCGTCTGAAAGAAAAATGGAGGCCACCTTGAACAGCGGGAACGCCTGCTTGCGCGTGCGTATCAAATGCACCACGGCCCCGATGTTGTTCTTTTCCGGCAGAAAATGGACCTCGGCATTCAGGGGCTCCGGACGCGGCGGACGCGGTTCGCGCGCATCCCGGTCACGATCCCTGCCGCGGGGACGATCCTCTCTGGACGGCCGGTCGCGCCTGGGCCCGCGATCGCGGTCGCGCGGGCCGCGGGATCCCCTGTCCGGCCTTTCCCGGCGGGGGCGGTCTTCGCCGCGGTCTGTGCCCGCATAACGGTTTTCACCGGGAGATTTTTTCGCCCAGTCGGGTTCAAAATTCAGATCCAGCAGAAGATCTGCGCCGTTTTTCTGTTCATCCGATGTCATTTGCACCGAAATGTAAGGCATTCCACGGCCCGACGCCAGTTTTTTCAGCAAATGCAGTTCATTCGATATTGCTTTGGCCTCGCATAGGATTAAAGTGAGTTGCATGAACACAAACAACGAACTGCTCGAAAAACAGTCGTCCGCCGTCACGCTTTCCGACATGGAGATTTTCATCTTTCCCGAACTGCTCTTCAGCCTGGTGCTGGCCAACATCATGTCGCCGCGCATCTGGGAGTGGAAGAAGGACAAGTGGTTCGACAAGCTGGACAAGCTCACGCCCTATCGCCGCATCCTGCGCCTCAAACAGTTCATCATTGACCATTACGAGTTCAACCTCGATCTCGAAACATGGGGCCTCACCACCCAGCAGACCGAAGTCGGCCGGTTCAAGGAGTGGATTGACGAAAAAACACTCAGCGAAAGCAATGCGCTCTTCGGGTACGAAGGCGACCGCTATTATTTCGACATGGACATCCGCAAGCACTTCGGGCTCGACAAGTACACCAGCGACACCATCCCCTACTGGAAAACGGAAACCGTCGAGGCGATGGACGCTTTCCGCTTCAAGCCCGGCTACACGGGCGGCGCGGGGGAATGTGTATCACTTGCGGCGCTTTATGCGGCGGCCATGTTCATCATCTGCAGAATTCCACTCGAAGACATCTTCCTGATGGCCACCCCGCTCCATTCGCAGAACTTCATTGACGTGAAGGACGGCATCATCACCAACAACCGCCGCATTGTCACCAAGCCCATGTGGTTCAACGGAACCGAACTTACCGCGAAGGCCCAGCGCGCGCTTCGCAACGAGCAGGTGACCATCGTCACCCACGTCAGCGGTCACATCCACGTGATGTATCCCGCAGCCACCATTGACCCCGAGGCCATGGACCGCTTCACAAAGAGGCTTTCCTCTTTCCTGACCACCGCCGTGGACATGGATATTCTGACCAGTTTCCTGCGATGCCACCGCGAACTTCACGGATGCTTTCAGGTCGAGCATTCCTTTCACGGCAAGCCCCGCTACATCCCCCTTGACATCGCATTCCTCTATGAAGACACCAGCGCCTTCCGCATGGACAGCCAGACGCGCGACAAGCTTCTGGCGGACATTGACGAATACAAATTCTTCAGCGCGCCCATTGAAGGGCGCATCTCGCTCAACAAGTTCGAGGAATTCTTCAAGAAGAACAAGGTGGATGCCACCAAGCCTGACGACGTGATGAAACTGGTGCAGTCCTTCAACTGCGAACACGCGCGCGCCTACGAAATCATGGAGGCGCTGATGCAGTTCATCCACGTCGAACCGCGCCTGCCCGGACGGGACAAGCAGTATGCGGCCGCGGATCCGCTGAAGATCAGTACCGAATGGGATCGAAAACAGATTGAGGAATATCTGCTTTCCGCGCGCGATACGCATCCCGTCGCGGACCTCGCTTTCCATGCCTTCCGCGACGTCGCCCGCGCGGGATGGGAACCTTTTATGAAAGCCGCCCTCAAACGGAATCCTGTTTCCGTTCTGGGCACGGCGGAAATGCCAGATGATGAAGTCATCAAGGCGCTTGACGCATTCGACGGTGAATCCATTTACGACGGAAGCCGCCTCGCCCAGCCCGACGAAGTCTGGAACTTCAGGCACGGCGACGGCATCGAAAAAGCCATCTGCCTCGCGAACATCCTCAAGAAACGGCATCCGGACACTCCGCTGCAGATTGATGCTGAAGACAGCCGCGTCAAAGTGACTGCAGCCAATCTCACGGCATCCTGGGCCACATCCAAGGGGCTTTCCCTGCATTTGACGATTTGATGCCTGGAATATCAGCAACGGATTTGCGGCATTTCAGCAAAAGAACAGAGATTGGGGAATAATATGAAAGATGCACTTCAGAACAGGCGGGCCGGAGTTCGATTGATTCGCCTGAATACAAGGCTGTGCGGGCTGGCTGTTTTGCTTCTGGCCGGAGTCCTTTCGGTTGTCGTGACCAGCGGCGCGGCAGAAGAGAGCCGGACATGGACATCGCGAACGGGTAACACCGTGGATGCGGAGTGGGCCGGAGAAAATAACGGGACGGTGATGCTCCGCAGGGCGGACGGCAAAACCGTGGGCATTGCGATCTCCGCCCTTTCGGATGCCGATCAGAACTATCTCAGGAACCGCCAGACTGCGACCCCCTCGCCCATGGCCCCGGCGGAAGCCGCCGCGCCAGCCCCGGCAGCGTCAACGGCCGCCGCCAGCATGGCGCTGGGCGGCGTGGAGATCAAGCCGGGCGAATTGATCACATTTCTGGCCCCGCTGCCAGCGGACGCCGTTCTCGCATTGAAGAAGGAAAACAACACCGAAGTAACCCAGGCCATGGTGGGCGTGGCCGTGCCCGCGAATTTCGATCCGGCAAAACCGTGGAACGTTTTCGTCATCAGCGCCACGTCGGACGGAAATGCGCTCAGCGTCAATCATCTCAAGCAGTACATGAAAGAAGCGCTGGCGCGCGGATGGGTGCTGATGGCGGCGGATGGCCCGAACGGGGAAGCCCCCAGCGAACACAGCAACACCTGGCGCTGGTCTTTGATCCGCGCCGGGCTGGAAGAAATGCACCGCGCATGGCCGGCCTCGCGCACATGGCCGTATGCCGCGGGCGGGTTCTCGGGCGGCGCCAAGCGCTCGGGATACATCGCGGCCCTGCTGGCCTCCGAGGATTACCGCGTGATCGGCATGTTCATGGGCGGGTGCAATCAGGACATGGCTTCCCTTGGACTTCAGGAATACAGTCCCAAGCGGAGCGCCTTCCAGCGCGTGCCGATATTTATCAGCAGCGGCACATCAGACACCATCGCCACCGAGGCCGCCGCGCAGCGGGTGAAGGATTCCATGCGGAAAACGGGCTTCAAGGATGTTCGTCTCGAGACTTACCCCGGCAAGCATGATCCCTTCTCGCAGCACACCGACCTGGCCCTCGCCTGGTTCGAAGAACTGGCCCAGAAGCATTAAAAGCCTGATAATAACCGGAAACTACACAACAACTTGTTCATTTGGCGCGAAGCACGCCTCAGAACCCGTTGCTTCACCAACATTTGGCTGGCGATATCAGGCTGTGACTGCTAAGTTTCAGCCAAGGTTGGTGAGCGCCCCGAGTGGTTTTATAATTGAGGTGCGAATGAGAACAAGAAATATATCGGAAGATGAAGTGCAAGCTCTTGCCACACGTGAGGAATCCCATTTCTATGACCGCAAAGCCAAAGAAATAGCTGGCAAGAAAGTGCAGAAAATAGCTGTTGCATTTGCCAATGCCGATGGTGGCGAATTTGTCATTGGCCTTGCGGATGACAAGGACGAGCCAGATCCGACCAAGCGCTGGAAGGGCGCGGGAAATTTAGAAGAACTTAACTCGCACCTTCAGGTTCTGTTTGCTGTCACCCCAGCCCTAGACGTTCGCTATGAGATACTCCGATGCGATACGCGCCAAGGGCTTGCGCTATTGGTCATGATTGAAAAATCATCGGAGGTTCATAAGACGTCCGACGGCACGGTTTATCAACGCTACGGCGCTCAGTCGCTACCCATAACCGATCCGCAGAAAATCACTGAACTCGCTTTTGCTAAAGGAGCTAGTTCATTTGAGGATCAACTTCTCAAGAATCTTCCTCCAGAGCAAGTGGTCGAAAGTAAGGAGCTTCAAATTTTCCTTGCGGACTACTCCCCGAAAACTGATCCGCTAGACTTCTGTATCAACCAGAATCTCGTGGACTACAGGACTTGGGAACCACGCGTTGCAACAACACTCCTGTTTCACAACTCACCCAGTGCGGTCATGCCGAAAAAGTGCGCGGTAAAAATCAGCCGTTACGAGACCAAAGAGGACGATCCGGAGCGGGATCATCTAGCTAATCAAGTGACCGTTGAGGGCCCTCTAAATGAGCTGATTCATAAAGCCGTTAATGAGGTTCAGAAGATCATGGAGTCCGTGAATATTTGGACCGCAGAAGGGCTGAAAAAAGCGGAGTATCCCCCCGAGTCCATTTGGGAAATTCTCGTCAATGCCGTGATTCACCGGGATTACTCAATATCGGACGATATCCAAATCCTGATCTTTGATAACAGGATTGAAGTTCTAAGCCCTGGTCGATTTCCAGGATATGTCACAGTTGAGAACATCCTCGACGCGCGTTACTCGCGCAATCCGAAACTGGTGCGAACACTCAATCGATACAAATCACCCCCGAATCGCGATATGGGAGAGGGCCTAAACACGGCTTTCCAAAAGATGAAGGAATGGGGCCTCAAAGCACCAGAAATCATTGAAACGAATGGATACGTCCGAGTAACACTCCCCCATACCCCGCTTGCGAAACCGACCGAAGCTATTCTCAAATTCCTCACTCAGCAGCCGCAAGTAACGAACAAGCAGGCTCGTGACCTCACCGGAATTAAATCGGAGAATCTAGTCAAGGTCGAGTTCTACAAACTCCGCGATGAAGGACTATTGGAGCAAGTTCCAGATCTAAAGGGCCCAAAAGCCGCATGGCGTTTGACAAAAGAGGGTAAAAAGCAAGCAGCCAAATTCAAGTGACGCCAACCAGAGATCCGTTCGTTAGCGCGATCCTGCCAAGAAAGAAGACGCTGAATGAAAATACGAAACATCAACGGAACATCGGACACAGACTGTTCCTGCGAGTCGTGGCTGAAGTACCGGAAATGGTTCAGCGGCCAGAAGATTGAGTACTGCCAAGCCAACGGTTTCCTCAAAAAGGACCTAGTCGGCGCACACGAACAGAAGGACGGGGGCGCACAGATCAGAAGTCGTCTAGCCATCCGCTTTGCGGAGATCACAACAAGCATAAAGGCGAACTTTATGTCTCTAATTCGTACAAGTTGGTTTCAGCGAACAAGAGCGATCCCTGTGGATAACATCGGTGGATGATGAACGGTAGAACAAACGGCGCTCGCTTCGTTTGCAATTCGCAAAGGAGATAGGATGGCAAGCAAGGCACGGAAAGCTTTCGATGAGAACATGGTGGATGTCGAAAACCTCATCCAATACTACGAGTTTGCAGATGAGAGCTTTCGCGAAGCCGCGATTGAGCCGCCTCCTGGCGCCGATGTTGTGCTGCGGTCAGCGATAGTGTTACTTGTCACCTACTGGGAAGCCTACATAGAAGACATTGTTTCTGAAGGAGTAGCTCATCTCGTTGAACACGTGCCTGATCCCAACAATCTTCCTAAAGAGCTCCTCAAAGCAATTGCTCGTGAATTGAAGACGGACAAAAATGAAATTGCGATCTGGCGATTGGCCAGCGATGGCTGGCGCGAACTCCTGACGCAAAGACTTCCTGGTTTTCGTGAGCGGAGGAACAGGAGTTTCAACACGCCCAAGAGCGACCAGACTCGTCAGTTCGTCTGTGAAGCCCTCGGAATTTCAGACATAACCTTATGTTGGAAGATCGACAAGGATGAGCCGGCCCAGACCTGCAAAGTTCTCGACAAGGTAGTTGAACTGCGAGGCCAGATTGCCCACCGTGGAAAACTTTCCAAGACGGTTAAGCCGGAAGTCGTCAGGTCAATGACTGAGTGGTTCAAGAAACTGGTCAGCAAGACCGGTGGACACATAAACAGCTTCATCAAGAAGAGCTGCGGTGTTCCTCTCTGGGAGACGACCTCGAAATAGAATGCGAGCAACTGCCTGCTCGGCACGTTGCTGCTACGCCGCCAAAGAAGCCTGGCGTTCCCCCGGATGCGGTCCGCGCGAAAGGAATGGAGCCGGTGTTTCATCAATAAGCAGTTCAGAGGCTAATTTTTTGCTTTTTGGGTTTCTTCATTTTGACAAAGCCCCGGGTTTCCCGTAGGGTACACAGCCTGATTGGGACGGAAACCAATCAACAGGTGGGCCGGTAGCTCAGTTGGTAGAGCATCTGACTTTTAATCAGAGGGTCGCGGGTTCGAGTCCCGCCCGGCTCACCACTGTTTGGAATCAAAAAGTTATATGAACTTCCCCGGCAAAGTCCGTCAGTCGCTGGAACTGGCCCTGACCCGGCTGGGTGTGGCCGTCATTCCGGCTCTTCCCCGCCGGGCGGTCGTGCATCTGGCGGGCTTCTTCGGCGGCCTTGCCTGGCTCTTCAGCCGCCACCTCCGCAGAACCGGACGCGCCAATCTCGATATTGCTTTCGGCGACAGCCTTGCCGCCGTCCGGAAACAGCAGATCCTGCGCCAGTCCTTCTCGTCGTTCGCGCTGGTGATGCTGGACATGTTCTGGTTCTCCCGCGATCCGGAAAACCGCATCCGGAAGTATGTGCGCTTTGATGAGTCGTATGAAATGCTGAAGCGCAAGGAGCCGAAGATCTGCCTGACCGCCCATCTCGGCAACTGGGAACTGCTGGGCAAGGCGGCGTCGTTCTACGGCGCGCCCATGGTCAGCGTGGCCGCGCCGCTGGCCAACCCGGCGCTGGACAGCCTGTTCAACAGCATGCGCGGCAACACCGGCCAGACGGTGGTTTCCAAGGGCGGAGCCATCCGCAAGCTCATGCAGACGCTTCGCGACGGCGGCAACATCGCCGTGCTCCTCGACCAGAACACCAAGCCGGCCCGCGGCGGCATCTTCGTGGATTATTTCGGCCTGCCGGTACCGGTTTCGTCAGCCGCAGCCACGCTCTATCTCCACACAAAGGCCCGCATCCTGTTTTCCTGCTGCCTGCCGGAGCCCGGCGGTTATTACCGGACACTCCCCATCCTTGAGATCACGCCGCCGGACACGACGGGCATGGAAAAAGACGAGGCCGTCCTGACCATCACGCAGGCGGTCGCCAAAGCCACAGAGCAGGCTGTCCGCGAGTATCCCGGCAACTGGCTGTGGATGTACAAGCGCTGGAAATACCACGCGCCCGGGGCGGACGCCTCGCGCTATCCGTTTTATTCGAAAGAGCTTTTGCCGGAGGACCGGCGGGACGTTTCAGCGGAGGAAAAAGAGCAATGAAACTGGGCATCATCGGCGGATCGGGCGTTTACGACATCGAGGGCATCGAGCATGTGGAAAGCATGGACATCTCCACGCCGTTCGGGCAGCCCTCGGACTGCATACGGTTCGGGCGGCTCGGTAAACTGGATGTCTATTTCCTGCCGCGCCACGGTCATTCGCACAATCTGCTCCCCTCCGAACTCAACCACCGCGCAAACATTTTCGCGTTCAAGACGCTCGGCGTGCACCGCATTCTCTCCATCAGCGCCGTCGGCAGCCTGCGCGAGGATTTCAAGCCGCGTGATGTCGTTTTTCTTGACCAGTTCTTCGACCGGACAAAGGCTTCCGGCCGGCATACCTTCTTCGGCAACGGCGTGGTTGCGCATGTGCCGTTCGGCGATCCCGTCTGCGGGACACTCAGCCGGGAGTTGTCGGCCGCCGCGCACCGCGTGCTGGCCCGCCGCGATGAAAAGGGCATGACCATTCACGAGGGTGGAACCTACGTCAACATGGAAGGCCCCGCCTTCTCGACCCGGGCCGAATCCAACGTGTACCGCAAGCTGGGCTTCGACATCATCGGCATGACCACCCTTGCGGAGGCCAAACTGGCCCGCGAGGCGGAAATCTGCTACGCGTGCATGGGCCTGGTCACGGACTACGACAGCTGGCATGAAACCAAGGAACCGGTATCGGTGGAAATGGTTGTCAAGACGCTGAAGACCACCGTGGCCTTTGCGAAGGAAACCATCCGCGAATTCGCGACTGCCGCAAAAGATGAAGACGACTGCACATGCCGCCATGCGCTTGAAAACGCCATCATGACCGACCACGCCCATATCCCTGAAAAAATCAAGCGCGACCTGGCCCCGATCATCGGCAAGTATGTAAAATAGCGGACTGCAACTGCCAGATGTTTTTCAAAGGTAAAAAAGGCTGTTTTTGGCCAAAAATTGCCATTTTTTAACGTTTTTGGCCTGTTTTAGGCCATTTTTAGCCATTTTTAGCCATTTTTGAGCACTTTTGATGATTTTTGGGCGTTTTTTAGAGTTGAACCGGCATGCATCTCGCGCCCCATGTTCCGGGTTTGGTTTCGAATATTCCCGGGCAGACTGCTCCGCAGTGACTGCATTTCCCGCCTGCGTCCAGATGCCATGAGGTCAGCACGAACCAGTCGCGGCCGATGATTTTCCGCCCGCATGCGCTGCAATGCGTGCTGCCGCCTTCGGGATCATGGACATTGCCGGTGTAGACAAAATGCAAGCCCTCTTTGCGCGCGATGTCCCGCGCCATCGTCAGCGTTTCGGACGGCGTGGGGGGCTTGTCCTGCATTTTATATGACGGATGAAAGGCGCTGAAGTGCAGCGGGACATCCGCCCCCATTTCGGACCTAATCCAGCGGCACATTTCCCTGACTTCATCAGGGCTGTCATTCTCACCCGGAATCACGAGGTTTGTGATCTCAACCCATGCCTTCGTTTCGCGATGCAGGTATTTTATCGTCTCCTGCACAGTATGCAGATCGCCGCCGCATATCCGCTTGTAGAAATCCTCCGTGAATCCCTTCAGGTCAATGTTGACCGCATCCATGTGCTCGAAGAAATCCTCGCGCGCGCCGGGATTCACATATCCCGCCGTGACCGCAACGGTTTTAATGCCCTCGGCATGGCATGCCTTTGCCACATCCACGGCGTATTCGAGGAATATCAGAGGCTCGTTATAGGTGAAGGCAATGCTCCGGCATTTATATTGCTTTGCGGCGGCAACGATCAGCTCCGGTGATGCATCCTCGGCAAGGACCGCCATTTCGCTGGCCTTGGAGATGCTCCAGTTCTGGCACATGCGGCACCGCAGGTTGCATCCAGCCGTGCCGAACGACAAAACCGGTGTCCCGGGCAGAAAATGGAACAGGGGTTTTTTCTCGATGGGATCAATGCAGAAGCCGCTGGAGCGTCCGTAGGTCGTCAAAACCATTGCGCCCTTTTCGCAGGCGCGCACAAAGCACAGCCCGCGCTGACCTTCCTTCAGCCTGCAGCGGTGCGGACAGAGTTCGCATTCCACGCGCCCGTCCGGAAGCGTCTTCCAGTGCCGTGCCGGATAATTTGAATTCTTTGCCTGCATCTCATTCTCCCTGCAATCATTGTACTCCGTATTGGACTCTGCACAAGGGGCATCTCGCACTTGCATTTCAGGATAAAACGTACACAATACAAACAGGAGGAGATGAATATGAAGAAAGTGCGTCAGCCGGCGGTGGCCGGGATGTTCTATCCGGAAAAACCGGAAGCTTTGCGCAAAATGGTTGAAAAATATCTTGCGGACGCCAATCCTTCCGGGCCTGTTCCGCGCGCCATCATCGCGCCGCATGCGGGATATCCCTATTCCGGGCCGGTGGCCGCATCAGCCTACGCCCGGCTGAAACCAGCGGCCGGCGACATTCAGGAAGTCGTTCTCTTCGGGCCCTCCCACCGGGTGCTTTTCAACGGCGTGGCCCTGAGCAGTTTGGAGGCCTATGCGACACCGCTCGGCGAGGTTCCGCTGAATCATACTCTGGCGCAAAGCGTTGCCGGCCTTCCGCAGGTCCACGTTCTGGACGAAGCGCACCGCCCGGAACACAGCCTTGAAGTCCATCTGCCGTTTCTGCAGGTTGTCCTGAAATCTTTCACGCTGCTGCCCATTGTCATCGGCGACACGACTCCAAAGGCCGTCGCAGCCGTCATCAGCGCGCTGTGGGATGGCCCTTCGCGCATCTTCGTGATCAGTTCGGATCTGAGCCACTATTTGCCCTATGCGCAGGCCGTGGACATAGACCAGACCACCACCGCGGCCATCGAAAACCTTGAGGCGGAGGACATTGATGAGGACCAGGCCTGCGGGCGCACAGGCATCGCAGCCATGCTGCTGGTGGCGCGGGAAAAGAAGCTTGCGGTGGAAACTGTTGATTTGCGCAATTCCGGCGACACTGCCGGACCGCGCGACCAGGTGGTGGGGTACGGATCCTATGTCTTCACATGATTCAGAAACCGGACTGACCTTTGCGGAACAGCGCCTGCTGCTGGCCATCGCCCGCTGCTCCATTGAGCACGGCCTTGTTAAACGGCGGCCGCTGGTTCCAAACGAGAGCGACATGCCGCCTGCCCTGAAGACGGTTCAAGCGACTTTTGTAACGCTGACCATTGGCGGGAACCTGCGCGGGTGCATCGGCATGCTGGAAGCGGTCTATCCGCTGTTCAAAGATGTTGCGCAGAATGCGTTCTCGGCGGCATTCCGTGATCCGCGGTTTCCGCCGCTGGCCGAAGAGGAACTGCCCGGCCTGAAAATTGAAATTTCGCTTTTGACTCCGCCCGTTCCTTTCCCTGTGAAATCGGAAGCTGATCTGCTTTCAAAAATGCGGCCGGGCGTGGACGGCCTGATTCTTGAAGAAGGATTCCGGCGCGGCACTTTCCTGCCGGCGGTCTGGGAAGAATTATCCGATCCGCGTGATTTTCTGATGCACTTGAAACTGAAAGCGGGGCTTCCCGCAGACTACTGGTCGGACTCGCTGAAGATCTCGCGCTACACCGCGCACAAGATTTCGGAATAACCAGCTATTTGGTCCAGGAGCAGACATCGTCTTCGGTATCGGATATCCGGTCCGGGCCGCATGACCACACGACCATTCCGTAGCCCGGCATGGCGCCATACACGCTGTTTTCGACCTGGCAGCTGTTGTCGAGATCGGTGTCCAGCACGATCTGATAAGGTTCGCCCCACGGATCCACGAGACTTCCGGCCTCATTGAGGCCGGAGACACCCGGCGCGGCGGCTCCGGGCGAGATCAAAACCAGCCGGCGCGTGTTAACACCGTGGCCGGTGTTCCCGTCGCCGTCCACGGCGCGAAGGATATTCAGGACAAACGCATTCGGAAAATCCCGCCCGTAGCGGAAGTCGCCGTATTGTCCGCTGTGCGGACTGGGCCAGATTCCGTATTCGCGAAAGCAGCGCTCGCCTGCGCGCACGAGCATGCGCAGGTCGCGGCGGACCATCTGATGCTGCCCGTGCAAACGACGGCTCCACGTCACGGTTGCGGCAAGGGTTGCGGCAATCAGCAGCGATCCCAGCGCGATGGCCAGCACCGGCCCCGCCCTGCCCGGTTTCCGGGCAGGGGCTGGATGGGTCTTCTGAAACATGATCCGCTTTAGCTGAGCTGGCCGATGATCGAGATCAGGGGCATGAACAGCGCAATCACGATCGTGCCCACCACCACGGCAAGGAAGATGATCAGGATTGGTTCGATGATCGAAGTCATTCCCGCCACGGCATCGTCCACTTCACCGTCATAGGTGTCGGCCACGCGCATGAGCATTTCCGGCAGTCCGCCGGTTTCCTCGCCCACCTCGACCATGCTGACCACCATCGGCGGGAAGATGCCGCAGGCTTCAATCGGGGGTGACATGTTTTCGCCCTCCTTCACCGCGTCGTGGATCGACGACACCGCGCGGGCAATGACCTCATTGCCGGCGGTGTCACGCACAATGTTCAGCGCCTGCAGCACCGGAACGCCGGAAGTCATGAGCGTGCCCAGCGTCCGGGAAAAGCGGGCGATGGCCGTCTTTTTGGACAGCGTCCCGAAGACAGGCGCGGAAATCTTCAGACGGTCAAGCGCCAGACGGCCCCAGGTTGTCTTGGAGGCCGTGCGGACCAGAACGATCAGAACAACAATGCTCACAACCACCCACACCAGATGATGGGTAAAAGCGCGGCTCAGGTTGAGTACAAACTGCGTGAGCGGCGGCAAACCCTCGCCTTCGAGCATTTCCTTGAAGATCTGCTCGAACTTGGGAATGATGAAAACCATCAGGAATCCCAGAATGCCGCCGGCCATGCAAAGCACAACGACCGGGTAAATCATGGCGCTGACGACCTTGCTTTTGATGGCCTGGGCTTTCTCCATGAACTCCGCCAGGCGCACCAGCACCTGGTCCAGAACGCCGCCCAGCTCGCCGGCCCGGGCCATGTTCACATAGAGTTTATTGTAAATCTTCGGATGCTGGCCCAGGGCCTCGGCGAAGGTGCTGCCGGACTGAATGGCGTCAGCGATTTCAACAAGCGCCTTTTTCAGGGCGGGATTCTTTTCCTGGCGCTGCATCACCTGCAGGCCGCGGAGAAGCGGAAGCCCCGCGTTCACGAGCGTGGCCAGCTGCCGGGTGGACACCATGAGCTGCTTGGGCTTGACGCGGATCAGGAACGACGGCATTTTCAATTCCATCTTGAGGCCGCCCTTCTTGGAAGCAGCCTTTCCGGTCTTCTTGACGGCCGCGCCCTTTCCCACCTCGGCGACCTGCGACGGGAAAAGGTTTTTTTCCCGGATTTTGCTCAGTGCCGAGGTTTCATTATCGGCATCAATCGTGCCTTCTACTTCCTGTCCTTTTGCGTCCAGCGCGATGTATTTGAACCGTGCCATGATGATTTCTCCAAGCTGTGATTACGTGTACTTCAAAACCTCTTCGACAGTGGTTGAGCCGTCCAGAATGCAGCGGATGCCGTCCTCGCGCAGGGTCCGCATGCCCAGCTCGATGGCTTTGTCGCGGATCACGATGGTCGGCTTGCGCTGGTTGATCAGGTCGCGGACGGGATCGCTGACGCGCAGATACTCATAGATTCCGCGGCGGCCCCGGTATCCCGTCTGGCTGCAGTGCGAGCATCCCTCGCCGAAGTAGAACGGGGTGTCACGGATGACTTCCGGTTTCAAGTTGAGCTGATCGAGAATTTCGGCGTCCGGCTGGTACGCTGTTTTGCAGGTGCTGCAGATGGTGCGCACAAGCCGCTGCCCGAGGATGGATTCCAGTGTCGAGGAAATCAGGAAGGGCTCGACGCCCATGTCAATGAGGCGCGTAACCGCGCCCGCGGCATCGTTCGTGTGCAGCGTGCTGAACACGAGATGGCCCGTCAGCGAGGCTTGAATGGCAATTTCCGCTGTCTCCATGTCGCGGATTTCACCGACCATGATGATGTCCGGGTCCTGGCGCAGGAACGCGCGCAGCACGCGCACAAAGGTCACCCCGATCGCCTCGTCCACCGGAACCTGAATGAGGCCCTCCACATCGTATTCGACCGGCTCCTCGGCCGTCATCAGCTTGGAGTCCACGATGTTCAGGCGGCGCAGCGCCGAATACAGCGTGGTTGTCTTGCCGGAGCCGGTGGGGCCGGTCACGATGATGATGCCGTTGGGTTTCTTGATGTCGGTCGAGAAATCGTTGTAGATGTCCTCCGGCATGCCGATGTTCTCGAGGTCCAGCGAGACCACGGAACGGTCCAGCACGCGGAGCACGCAGCTTTCGCCGAACTGGGTGGGCAGAGTGGACACGCGGAAGTCGATGGCCTTGCCGCCGATGTTGAGCTGAATGCGCCCGTCCTGCGGCAGGCGGCGCTCGGCGATGTTGAGGCCGGAAAGCACCTTGATGCGCGAAGTGACCGGCAGAGCCAGATGCTTGGGAGGCGGGGCCATTTCATAGAGCGCGCCGTCCACGCGGTAGCGGATCTTGAACTCGTTTTCGAACGGCTCAAAATGGATATCCGAGGCGCGGTCGCGAACGGCCTGGTAGAGCACCAGGTTCACGAACCGCACCACCGGCGTCAGGTTCGCGGCATGCTCGAGTTCCTCGACCTTGCCCTCCTGTTCACCGAACTCCACCATCGCCTCGGTGCCCTCCAGTTCCGTTTCGAGCGCCGAAAGCATGTCCGTCACGGAATCGCTCTCGTCGCCGTAGAACTTGAGGAGATAGGACTTGATGTCGTCCTCACGGGCGACCACAAAGGAAATGTCGCGGGTGAGCACAAACGTCAGCTCGTCCACCACTTCGGGACTGAGCAGTTCGGAAGTGGCCAGCACCACGGACTGTTCGTCGGCCTGCACGGGAATCACATTGTACATGCGGGCCACGCTGGCCGGGATGGATTTGATCACGTTCTGGGGCATATCGGTGGCCATCAGATTGATCACTTCGCATCCCAGCAGGCTGGCCACATGCTCCAGAATCTCATCCCTGGTCATGATGTCCATGTCCACGATGATGTCGCGGATCATTTTCCCGGTGCGCTCGTGTTCATCCACAATCTCCGCGGCCTGCTCCGCAGAGAGGACGCCCTCCTCCGCGAGGTGCTGCAGCAGAAGATCCTTGTATTGCACGTCTGACATCGCCCCACCCTATTTCTTTTTCTTTCCGCCGGCCGCCTCAATCTTCTCCATGAGGGCTTCCGGATCCGCGGATTTCGTAATCAAATCCTCGTAGCTGATGGATCCCTCGTTGTAGAGGGCCTCCAGATGCGCATCGAGCGTCACCATGCCCCACCGCGCGCCGGTCTGGATGTCTGAGGTGATCCGGAATGTCTTGTTGTCGCGGATCAGCGAACGGATCGAGGGAGTCGCGATCATGATTTCGAAGGCCGCGATGCGGCCCGGGGCGTCGCGGCGCACCAGCAGGAGCTGCGAGATTACGGCCACGATACTGGAGGCCAGCTGCGTGCGAATCTGTTCCTGCTGGTTGGTCGGGAAGGCGTCCACAATACGGTCCACCGTGCGCGCGGCGCCGGTGGTGTGCAGCGTGGCAAACACCAGGTGTCCGGTTTCAGCCGCCGAGATGGCGGCTTCCATCGTTTCAAGGTCGCGCATTTCACCCACGAGCATCACGTCCGGGTCCTGGCGCAGGCCGCGCCGCAAGGCCTCCTCGAACGTCGGCACATCCACCCCGATTTCGCGCTGGGTGATGATGCTGCGCTTGTGGTCGTGGTAATACTCTATCGGGTCTTCAATCGTGATGATGTGGCAGTCGCGCTCAATGTTGATGACATTGATCATGCTGGCCAGCGTGGTGGTTTTTCCGGAACCGGTCGGCCCCGTCACCAGGATCAGACCGCGCGGCTTGTAGAGAAGCTCCTTGACCTGCGGAGGCAGACCAATGTCCTCCAGCGACATCAGGTTCGTGGGAATCTGGCGAAGCACCATGCCCAGGCTGCCCTTCTGCTTCAGCACGCTGACGCGAAAGCGCGCGGCCGTCCCGAAGCCGAAACCGAAGTCTGTGCCGCCGCCCTCGCGGACCTTCTGCTGATGATCCTCGGAGGTGATGCTCTTCATGAAGCGCTCGGTGTCAATGGGCTTGAGCGGCTCGGCATCGAGCGGATGCAGGCGCCCGTGAAGGCGCAGAATCGGCGGGGCGCCGACGGCGAGATGCAAGTCCGATGCATTCTCGTCCACCACCAGCTGGAGCAGGTCGCTGATCTTGATTTCGCTGGATGCCATTGTCATAGATTTGAGTCTCCCATGGTTACCCGCAGCACTTCCTCCATCGTGGTGGTTCCGGCGACCACCTTCCGCAGGCCGTCCTCGCGCAGGGTGCGCATACCCAGCTCGCGGGCTTTCCTCCGGAGATCGGCGGAGCTGGTCTGGTCATAGATCAGGTGCCGGACCTCGTCGTTGATCACGAATATCTCAAAGATTCCAAGACGCCCGCGGTACCCGGTCAGGTTGCACTCGTTGCACCCGCGGCCGTGGAAAAGCTGCGTTTCGCGCAGCTGCGTCGCGGCCGGGCCCAGCAGCCGGAACTCCGCCTCCGACGGCTTGTGTTCCTCCTTGCACTTGGAGCAGATTTTGCGCACCAGGCGCTGGGCCATGATCGCGCGCGTGGAGGAGGCCACCAGGAAGGGTTTCACCCCGATGTCAATCAAACGCGTGATGGCGCCGGGAGCGTCATTCGTATGCAGCGTGCTGAACACCAGGTGACCGGTCAGCGATGCGTTGACCGCGATTTCCGCGGTTTCCATATCGCGGATTTCACCGATCATGATGATGTTGGGCGCCTGGCGCAGGATGGATCGAAGGGCTGACGCGAACGTCAGGCCGATATCCGCGCGAACATGCACCTGGTTGATGCCCGAGAGCTGATACTCAACCGGATCTTCCACCGTGATGATCTTGCGGTCGGGCCGGTTGATTTCGTTCAGGCAGCCGTAGAGCGTGGTGGTTTTTCCTGAACCCGTGGGGCCCGTCACCAGCAGGATGCCGTCGGGCAGGCCGATCAGGCGCTCGAACACCTTCTGGTCGTCCGCCAGAAAGCCCAGTTGCGGCAGGCCCAGCATGAGGCCCTGCTTGTCGAGGATACGCATGACGATGCTCTCCCCGTGGTTCGTCGGGATAGAGGACACGCGCAGATCGAGGTCGCGGCCCATCACGTTCACCTGGATGCGGCCGTCCTGCGGGACGCGCTTCTCGGCGATCTTCATGTTGGCCATGATCTTGACGCGGCTGATGATGGCCGACTGCAGGCGCTTGGGCGGGCTCTCCACCTCGTGCAGCACGCCGTCAATGCGGTAGCGCACGCGAAACTGCTTGGCCAGCGGTTCAAGATGAATGTCCGACGCGCGGCTGCGGAATGCCTCCAGGATGATCAGGCTCACCAGCTTGATGATCGGCGCATCGGCCTCGGTGGCTTCGCCATCCTCGGCCAGCACTTCCGACCCGGTCGGGACCGCGACGGTGCCCTCGGTGATATCCTCAAGCATCGTCTCGACCGTCTCGGCCGTGTGGGCGTAATAATGGTTGAGGGCGACCTCGATTTCCTCGGCCGGGGCGACCACGCCCTCGACGTTGCACTTGAGCAGATACCGCAGGCTGTCGAGCGTTTCCACATCCAGCGGGTCGCTGAGCGCCACGGTCAGGGTGTTGTCGTTCTTGTAGACGGGAACAATCTTGTAGCGGCGGGCAATCTTGTTCGGGACGGAATCAATGACTTCCTGGGTGACTTCAACATTGGAGAGGCTGACCGTCTCCATGCCGAACTGGTAGGCCAGGGTCTTGAGAATGTCCAGCTTTCCGGCGACGCCCTGCTCCACCAGCACATCCTGGACATCCTTGTCCTCTTCCCGGGCCACCGTGAGAGCATCTTCCGCCTGTGCGCGGGTGATCAGTCCGACGCTCTCGAGAATCTCCACTATATATTCGTCATTTGCCGTCACTCTGGCAGCTCCAGTTGATAACAGTGATTCCGCATTTCAAATTTCAGCATCCTATACAGTACGGCGGCCTTTGTCAACGAATGCCAAAAACCCTGCGTACGAATGGTCAGTTCCGGAGTTTTGCGAGGGCTTCCGCGCGCGTCTCGAAAATTTCCAGCACGGCGTCCAGGCGCAGCAGTTCTATGTTTTTGCGGATCACCGGCCGCGGGCTGCAAACCACAAAATGCCCGCCAACCAGCGCCGCCTGGCGGCTGAACTCGATCATCAGCCCCATGCCGCGGCTGTTGATGTAGTTCATGCCGGCGAGATCCAGAATCACCTTGTTGCTCGCGCCGCGGCAGAGCGACCCGACCTTTTCGCTGAACACTTCGATGTTGGCCACATCCACCGGCCCCATCACGCAGGCGATTTTCACACCGTCCTGCTCTTCAAATTCGACGCTGAAAATGCGGGTTTCCATATAAACTCCATACTGAGATCAGACCTGCGCCAGAATGACCACGTAATTCCTGCCGTACTTTTTCGCGCAGCGGGGACAGGTTGTGTAATAAAAATACATTTTCTTCAGGGTCTTCCCCCTGCCCGCGACAAAGGCCTTCATCTCTTCAATCCACTTCCGCATGTTCTGGTAAGGACCTTCGAACACCTTTGAGAGAAACGTTCCGGACAGCGCAGCCATCTTCGCGCCCGGGACATCCTTCGACACGGCAACAAAAACATCCGCGCCCCATGGCGATTTCTCGTCCGACAGCACAATCACATCCGACGGCCTGGCGCCCGCCGCATCAATCGCGGCCATGCTCCGTTTCATCACGGCCCCGAAGTTCAGGGGGATGTGAAGAAAACTGCGGACATGATCCTGGAGAAAGAGTTTTCCGTCCCAGGTGATAACCTTGTCATCCCATGGCACGGGATCAAACTCCGGGCAGCATTCAACAGATTTATTCATGTCCATACTCCTAATAAAGAAGGCGATTCTTATCCGTGCCAGTAAAAGATGCAAGAACAAGATTGTTTCATTTGCAGGTCTTGCATGATCGTGCCAGACCGAACGGCGAGGCGTAACCTTTTATATGGTTTCCCGAAAACGGAATTTTACGTAATATTTATCAGGATCAAACATCGAAAAGTAAAAATACGATGTTTTTTAGCGAAATTTCGCGTTTTTTGACGATTTTTTGTCGTTTTTGGCCGTTTTTTGGAGATTTTTGGCCATTTTTTGCGTTTTTTGGGTCTTTTTTGATGGTTTTTTGTCTGAATATTTCGGAAATTAACCACGGATGGCACGGATATAAAGAACATGCATTTGTCCCCATCATTCCAAATATTCCATTATTCCGAACTTCCCATATTGGCGACCTTTCGCATCCATTTGCGGTTGTATGAATCTTCCCTGCTTGAACGGGGCTGAGGGGTTGTGTAAAGTGTCCGGCTTGAATTGAGGTAATGATTTTATGGAAATTGCGTGTTTGGATCTGGAAGGCGTGCTGGTGCCGGAGATTTGGATCAATGTGTCCAAGCGGACAGGCATTGACGAACTGAAGCTCACCACCCGCGACATCTCCAATTACAATGTGCTGATGAAACGCCGGCTCAAGATTCTGGAGGAGCACAAGCTCGGCCTGCCGGACATCCAGGCCGTGATCGAGCAGATGGGCCCGCTCGAGGGCGCGCATGAGTTCCTGAACTGGCTCCGCGAGCGGTACCAGGTGATTATCCTGTCCGACACGTTTTACGAGTTTGCCGCGCCGCTGATGCGCCAGCTCGGGCACCCCACCCTCCTCTGCCACCACCTCGAAGTGACCGAATACGGTTTTGTGAGCGACTACAAGCTGCGCCAGAAGGATCAGAAGCGGCAGGCGGTGAAGGCCTTCCACAAGCTGAAGTTCAAGGTGATTGCCGCGGGCGATTCGTACAACGACACCGCCATGCTGGCCGAGGCCGACGCCGGAATCCTTTTCTGCCCGCCGCAGAATGTGATTGATGAATTTCCCCAGTTCCCGGTGACGCGGAACTATGACGAACTGAAGGTGGCCTTTGCCGCCGCCAGCGCATCCATTCAACAGAAAGACTGAAGACCATGAACGAGAAATATCCGTTTTACCAGATCGAACCCAAGTGGCAGAAATACTGGGAAGATCAGAAACTGTTCGAGGTGGACACCGCACAATCCGCGAATAAATATTACTGCCTGATGATGTTCCCCTATCCGTCCGGCACGCTGCATGTCGGTCACGGCCGCAACTACATCATCGGCGACGCGGTGACCCGCTACAAGAAAATGCAGGGCCTGAATGTGCTGACGCCGATGGGCTGGGACGCCTTCGGGCTTCCTGCCGAGAATGCGGCAATCAAGACGGGCACGCATCCGCGTGTCAGCACGCTGAACAACATCAAGACCATCAAGGCTCAGCTTCGCGACTGGGGCTGCTGCTACGACTGGAACCGCGAGGTGACCTCGTGCCTGCCGGATTACTACAAGTGGACGCAGTGGCTGTTCCTGAAATTCTACGAGCGCGGGCTGGCCTACAAAACCAAGGCGCCGGTGAACTGGTGCCCGTCCTGCGCCACGGTGCTCGCAAACGAGCAGGTGGTCGAGGGCAAGTGCGAGCGGTGCGAGTCGGTGGTGGTTCCGCGCGACCTGGAGCAGTGGTTTTTCAAGATCACGGACTATGCCCAGCGCCTGCTGGACGATCTCTCCAAGCTGGAAGGCTGGCCGGAGCGCGTCAAGACCATGCAGAAGAACTGGATCGGCCGCAGCGAAGGCACGCAGGTGAATTTCAAACTGGTGCCGCGCGGGGACGGCCAGCCCGACGTGAAAACAGACATCCCCTGCTTCACCACGCGCGTGGACACGATTTACGGCTGCACCTACATGGTGCTGGCCCCCGAGTACCGCGAACTGCCGGCCATGGTCGCGGGACTTCCGGAAGAGAAGGCCGTGAAGGACTATATCCGCAAGGCGGAGGTTGTTTCGAAAATTGACCGCGCGGCCGACACCACCGACAAGACCGGCGTATTCACCGGGCGCCATGTGATCAATCCATACAACGGCGAGAAAGTTCCGCTGTGGGTCGCCGATTATGTCCTGATGGAATACGGCACCGGCGCGGTGATGGCCGTGCCTGCGCACGACACGCGCGACTGGGCCTTTGCGAAGAAATACAAGCTGGATATCCGCATCTCGATCCAGAATCCGGAAGGCATCCTGAAACTTGCGGACATGAAGGATGCCTATGTCGAGGACGGCATCACCGCGGACTCCGGCCCGTTCACGGGCATCCCGAACCGCGACGCGATCAAGAAGATGACCGAATACGCCGCCCAGAAGGGCTTCGGCAAGGCCACGATCCACTACAAGCTTCGCGACTGGCTGATCAGCCGCCAGCGCTACTGGGGCGCGCCGATCCCGATGATCTATTGCGAATCCTGCGGCATGGTTCCGGTGCCCGACAAGGATCTGCCGGTGCTTCTGCCGGATGATGTGGAATTCCGGCCGCATGGCGAATCGCCTCTGCGCGGAAGCGCGGCATTCATGAACGTGAAATGCCCGAAGTGCGGGAAGCCTGCCCAGCGCGAGAGCGACACAATGGACACCTTCGTGGATTCGAGCTGGTATTTCCTGCGCTACCTGAGCGCCACAGACGACCAGCAGGCCGTGGACAAGAAGATCTGCTCGAAATGGATGCCGGTGGACCAGTACATCGGAGGCATCGAGCATGCCATTCTGCATCTGATGTATGCGCGGTTTTTCACAAAGGCCATGTGCGACATCGGGCTGATCACGTTTGACGAGCCTTTTGCCCACCTGTTCACGCAGGGCATGATCTGCAAGAAGAGCGACAAGGACGGGCAGCTTTACAAAATGTCCAAGTCCAAAGGCAATGTGGTGAGCCCCGCCGAGCTGATCCGTGAATACGGTGCCGACACGGTGCGCCTCTATACCTTATTTATAGGACCGCCGGAAAAAGACGCCGAGTGGAACGACGCCGGCGTGGAAGGCGCGTACCGCTTTCTGAAAAGAATCTGGAAGAAAGTTTACGATCATCGTGACCTGCTGATTGCGGCCAGGCCGCTCAAGGCCGACCTCGATGCCATGAAAGAGCCTGAACGGAACCTGTACCGCAAGATGCATGAGTCTATCCAGCGCATCACGCGCGACCTGGAGGGCGCGTTCCATTTCAACACGGCCATCGCGCAGATCATGGAATTGATGAACGCGCTCGATCAATTGTCCGTGTCCGCAGACAGCTCCGAAAACTGCAAGGCCGTCTTCCGCGAGACGGTTGAAAACGTTCTGATCCTGATCTCCCCTTTCGCGCCGCACATTGCGGAGGAACTGTGGACGGAACTGGGACACCAGGGCGGCATCCTCAAGGCCTCGTGGCCGCAGGTCAATGAGCAGGCTTTGCAGCGCGACGAGATTGAGCTGGTCATCCAGGTCAATGGAAAGCTTCGCGGCAAGATCACGGTGCCGGCAAATGCCGACAACAAGGCCATCGAAAAAGCCGCGCTGGCGGCGCCGGACACGGTGAAGTGGATTGAAGGCAAGACCGTCCGCAAGGTCATCGTTGTGGCCGGCAAACTGGTCAACATTGCGGTGTCATGAGCCGGAAACTCGCCCAGCCGCCGGGCTTTGTCCGGCTTTGGTTCGGCCTGACGGCCAGCGAGAGGCTTTATATTGCGGTTGTTCTGCTGATTGCCCTGATCGGTCTGGTTGCGCGATACGCGCATCTGAAGAAAGAACGGTCCGAACCGTTTGACCCGGCTGAACTTGAACAGAAAGGATACTGACATGAGCACAGACTGCCTTTTCTGCAAAATCGTGCGCGGTGAAATTCCCTGCGCCAAAGTCTATGAAGATGACTATTTTCTGGCCTTCCTCGACATCGGCCCAATCATCAAAGGCCACACTCTGGTGATTCCCAAAGAGCATTATGCCACACTCCCGGAAACGCCGGCATCCCTGCTGGCGGAAATGATGAGCGTGGTGCAGCGGGTGGCCGGCGCGCAGATGAATGCGCTGAAGGCGGACGGAACCAACATCATTCAGAACAACGGCCGCGCTTCCGGCCAGCTCGTGGATCACGTGCATTTTCACATCATTCCGCGATTCAGCAACGACGGGCACAAATGGAACTGGGCTGCAAAGTCCTATGATTCTCCGGCCGAAATGAAAGCAATGGCCGGCGAAATCAGCAGCCACTGTTCTTGACGCCGGCGGGTTGACAGACGCGGGAATCGGGGTTTAATTAAGGGCATGAAAAAGGCCAGTTTCGAAGAGGCGCTAATACAGCTTGCGGACGAAAATCCGCAATATGATCCCCAGGTCTACGGATTCATGCGGGAAGCGCTGGATTTCACCATCAAGAAGCTGAAAAAGCCTGCCGATGGCTCCGCACGGCATGTCTCCGGACAGGAACTTGCTGACGGCATCCGGCAGTTTGCGCTGCAGGAGTTCGGTCCAATTACAAAAACCGTACTGAACCAATGGGGAATTTTCACCACCGAGGATTTCGGCAGTATTGTCTTTCTGCTGATCAGCAAAGGCATTTTCGGGAAAAGCGACGAGGATTCTCCCGGGGATTTTTCGGGGCGTTACGATTTTGACAAGGCCTTCCGGGATCCCTTTCAGCCCCGCGAGCGCGTTGTGACAAATGATATCGAACAAAAGGAGCTCTTTTAATGGACAAGCACGAACGAGAAATGCCGTCGCTGTTTGCGCAGCTTGTGATGATGTTCAGCACATCGGCCATGCACCATCTGGGCAAACTGGTGGATCCTGAATCGGGCAAAACCGAAGTTAATCTCGAAGGCGCGAAGATGTCCATTGATCTCCTGAACATGCTTCAGGACAAGACCAAAGGGAACCTGACTTCCGATGAAGACAAAATGCTCAAGGAAGTGCTGACCATGCTGCGCCTGAACTATGTGGATACCGCCAATCAGTCTCCCGCCCCTGCTCCCGCGAAGGAAGAAAAACCAAAGGACGAGAAGGCCGAACCGCAAGCGGGCAAGGGCCAGAAGGAAGCGCGCTACCACAAGTCATACGAATAAGCGCGGCCGATGGGCAAGATCCTCAAATGGGCCGATGCGGTTGCGAAGGATGTCTTGAAATTCATCCGGTTCTCGTGGGAACTGGCGCGGCCGGCGTCTCACCCGGTGGTCTATGTCAGCGGAATCATGAGCCTGCTGATCCTGATCGGAATGCTGACCTATATCTCCCGCGCATCCGTCCGTTATTCCTATACTCCGCCCAGCCGCACGGTGATTGAGCAGTCCGCCGCGCACATGCTGACGGCGGTCCGTCCGGAGCCGGACAGTTTCAAGCCCAACAAGCGAATGCCGCACCGGAGCGAAATCAAAAGCTCCGGCGCCATCCACCTGAAGACTTTTTTTCCGGAATACGACCTCGTGCATGTGGACGATCCACGGGTCTGGTGGGAAAGCGACAACGACAAGAACGACAATGAAGACGATCATCTGGTCCATTATGCCATGGAAGTTCCCCTGAAGCGGCTGATAGAACTAGTGGCGCGTGAGGGCGGCCAGCTCAAAGTGCAGGATGCCTATCGCGATGAAGGCATTCACTATCCCAAGTCGCTTCACAAGGAAGGCCGCGCGATTGATCTGACCTGCGAGAACATGACGCTCGAAAAACTGGCCAAGCTCTGCTGGGCGGCCGAATTCGACTGGGTGTTTTATGAGGCGCCCAAAGGCGGCGGCGACCACATCCACGCATCCGTCCGCGCTAACCGCTGAAATTATGCTCTTTACGTGAAGAGAAACTGCCGCTATTTTAGCCGGCACAATGAATTCGAAAATTGCGGTTGCGATAGGCTCTGACCACGGCGGGTTTGATCTCAAGCAGGCACTCATTCCATACTTGAAGGAACTCGGCCATTCCGTGGTGGACTGCGGCATTCGCGACAAGGCCACTGCCGATTATCCCCGCATCGCCTTCGGAGTTGCCCAGCGCGTGGCCGCCGGCCAGTGCGCGCGCGGCATCATCATTGACGGAGCGGGCATAGGTTCGGCCATGACCGCCAATAAGGTTCGCGGCGTGCGCGCGGCGGCCTGCTACAGCGTCGCCCTCGCGAACAACGCCCGCGAGCACAACGATGCAAATGTCTTGACTCTCGGCTCCGGCCAGACCAGTCTGGAGGACGCAAAAAACATTGTAGCCAAGTTCCTCAGCACCGATTGCACCGCCGCGCGGCATCTGCGCCGGGTACGGATGATCGAGGAAGCGGAACGCGGCGCGCTGAAAGTTCAGGCGCCGGATTCAGAATCAGGAAAACAGGAGAACGAAGTGGACCTTTCACCTCAGGATGTCGAACGGATAGCACAGCGGGTCAGGGATCTGATTGCCGGAGGCGGAAGCTCCGCCTCTGCCGGCCGGGGCGCCCCGGTCACCCCCACCCAGCTTGCAGGCATGATTGACCACACGATTTTGAAACCGGAAACCTCCCGGAGCGATGTCGAGCGCGTCTGCAAGGAAGCGCTCAAGTACAAGTTCTGCTCGGTTTGCGTGAACCCGGTGAACGTGCCGCAGGTGGCGAAGATGCTGAAAGGCTCGACCGTCAAGGTCTGCTGCGTGGTCGGGTTCCCGCTGGGCGCGGCCGATCCTTCCATCAAGGCGCTGGAAACCCGCAAGGCCATCCGCGAAGGCGCGCAGGAAATAGACATGGTCATCAACGTCGGCGCGATGAAAAGCGGAGACTATGACCTGGTGCTTCGCGACATCCGCGCCGTGGTCGAAGCCTGCGCCGAGCGCCATATCCTTTCCAAGGTCATTCTGGAAACCAGCCTGCTGACCGACGAGGAAAAGGTCAAGGCCTGCGAGCTGAGCATGAAGGCCGGCGCCAAATATGTGAAGACCTCTACGGGCTTCAGCGGCGGCGGAGCAACGGCGGCGGACATTGCACTGATGTCCAAGACCGTGGCCTCCAAAAAACTCGGCGTGAAGGCCTCGGGCGGCGTCCGCAACTACCAGGATGCCATCAACATGATCAACGCCGGCGCCACGCGCATCGGCGCCAGCAGCAGCATCAGCATAATTGAAGAAGCCAAGGCGGTCGCCGAAGGCAGAGAATATAAACCGGAATCAAAACCGAAAGGAGCATATTAGTGGCTGAATTAAGAACATATGTGTTTCTGGACAGTCTGCAACCGCAGCACGCGTCCTTCCTCGCAACCGTGGCAAAGGGATTTTTGCCGACGGCCGGGCAGGCGTCGCTGTTTGTTGAGATTGCTCCGGGTATCGCGATCAACAGCGTAACCGACGTGGCCCTCAAGTCCACGAACGTCACGCCGGGCATGCAGATCGTCGAACGCCAGTACGGCATGCTGGAAATCCATTCGGATTCCCAGGCCGACGTGCGTGAGGCCGGACGCGCCATCCTGCGCGAACTGGATCTCAAAGAGGAAGACCGCATCAAGCCGAAGGTTCTCACGAGCCAGGTGATCCGCAGCGTGTCCGACTACCAGACCCAGCTCATCAACCGCATGCGCCACGGGAACATGATCGTCCCGGGCGAAACCATGTATGTGATGGAAATCGCTCCGGCCGGCTACGCCGCGCTGGCGGCCAACGAGGCCGAAAAGGCGGCGCACATCAATATCCTGGAAGTCCGCGCGACCGGAAGTTTCGGGCGCGTGTACCTGGGCGGCGACGAGAAGGACATTGACGTGGCCTACCGCGCGGCGGAACAGGCGGTTGAAGCAATTGTGGGAAGAGCAGAATAATCTCCCGATAGCATTAATTAACAAAGAAGAGAGAGGTAAGAAATGGCTGAAGCATTAGGTATGATCGAAACACGGTCCTTCCCCGCGAGCGTGGAAGCGGCTGATGCAATGGTTAAAGCGGCAAAAGTTGAACTGGTTTCCTTTGAAAAGACCGGCGGCGGATACACCTCCGTCGTGGTCCGCGGCGATGTCGCCGCCGTGAAGGCCGCCTGCGACGCCGGGCAGATTGCCGCCGGCCGCGTGGGCGAAGTCGTGGCCGTGCATGTGATTGCCCGCCCGCACGCCAACGTGGACGCCGTGCTCCCGCTGGGACGCGCCCCCGAAGCGACCAAGTCCAAGAAATAATTTTGCGCGAACTGCGGCCGGGCGGAAACCCCGCCCGGCCGCCTTCAGGAGTTCCAAGGAATGAATCTTGGCAAAGTGATAGGCACTGTGGTTGCCACGCGCAAGGAGTCCAGCATGGACGGATTGAAGTTCATGCTGGTGCAGCATTTGGATCACGAACTCAAACCCACCGGTTCGCAGGTCGTCGCGGCGGATGCCGTCGGGGCCGGGCCCGGAGAAATGGTTCTTGTCGCAACAGGCAGTTCCGCCCGCCAGACCGTGGCCACCGACAAGCGTCCCTGCGACGCCGTCATCATGGCCATTGTGGACAGCTGGAGCGTGGACGGCGTGACCAAATACTGCAAGTCCGACGACTGATTTCCAGCCGCCGCGCATGGATGATTCTCCCGGCCGGGCCCGACAGGCCCCGGTCTTGTGATGTTTTTCCGCTCGCCGCAGCGGACGATATGTTCAGTTACAGATGAAAGAAGGTATGCCATGGCAAAACTGACCGATCAGGATATCGAAGCCATTGCCCAAAAAATAGTCAGCGACCTGAAGGGCGCATCCCCTGCCCAGTCGGCGCCGGCCGCAAAGGCGCCGGCCGCCTCCGTGGCAGGCCCCGGCGTGTTCAGCACGCTGGATGAGGCCGTCGCCGCGGCCGGAAAGGCCCAGCCTGTTTTTGTGGCGCTTCCAATGGCCACGCGCGCGAAGATCATTGAGAACATCCGCAAGAGCATGATGGAGAATGCCGCTGCTTTGGCCAAGGCTGCGCACGAGGAAACCGGCCTCGGCCGTTTTGAGGACAAGATCGTCAAGAACGAGCTTGTTACCATGAAGACTCCCGGCATCGAGGATCTCCCGCCTGTGGCCTACACCGGCGATCACGGAATGACGCTTGTAGAGCCGGCCCCATTTGGCGTCATCGGTTCCATCACCCCCACCACGAACCCGACTTCAACCATCATCTGCAACACCATCGGCATGATCGCTGCAGGCAATACGGTGGTTTTCAATGTGCACCCCAGCGCCGTGAACTGCTCGATGCAGACGATCGTTCTGCTGAACAAGGCCATCATGGAGGCGGGCGGCCCGCCGAATGTGATCACCGCTGTCGCCAAACCAACCATCGAAAGCGCGGGGCAGCTGATGAAGCACCCGGGCATCCGCCTGATCGTGGTTACAGGCGGTGGAGCCGTGGTCAAGGCCGCCATGGCCAGCGGGAAGCGCGCCATCTGCGCCGGACCCGGAAATCCGCCGGTGGTCGTGGATGAAACCGCCGACATCGAACAGGCCGGCCGCGACATCGTTCTCGGCGCTTCCACCGACAACAACATCATCTGCGCCGACGAGAAGGAAGTGATCGTGGTCAGCAGCGTGGCCGACAAACTGATCCAGACCATGACCCGAAACAACGCGGTGCTGATTGACAAGAGCAAACTGCAGGCGCTGGAGAAAGTCATCTTCAAGGAAATGGCCGGCCCGCGCGGACATGCAACCGTGAACCGCGACTGCATCGGGAAGAATGCCGATGTGATCCTCGCGAAAATGGGCATGAACGTTCCGAGCACAACGCGGCTCGGGATCATCGAGGTGGATCAGAACCATCCGCTGGTATGGACCGAGCAGATGATGCCGATTCTTCCTGTCGTGCGTGTGCCGGATGCCAACTATGCGATTGATTTTGCGGTCGAAGTGGAAGGCAACTGCCGCCACACCTTCGTAATGCATTCGCGCAACATTGACAATCTCAGCAAGATGGCCAAGAAGTGCAACGCCAGCCTGTTCGTGAAGAATGGCCGCTCCACGGCCGCATTCGGCTACGGCGGCGAAGGCTACTGCTCGTTCACCATCGCCAGCCCGACCGGCGAAGGCATGACCGGGCCGCACAGCTTCTCGCGTTCGCGCCGCTGTATCCTTGTGGACCACTTCAGGATTGTATAATGAAGAAATTCCCGGCTATGGCATTGGTGGAGTTCCGCGGCGTAGCCGTCGGAATGTATTCCACCGACGCCATGCTGAAGAAGTCCCCCATCAATCTGCTGAAATGCGGGACCATCAGCGAAGGCCGGTACCTGACCGTCATTGCCGGGACCACCGGCTCGGTGGACGAAGCTCTCGCCGAGGGCCTGTTCCGCGCGAAAGATGACGTGGTGGACCATACGTTCCTGCCGGATGTGGACACACGCCTGCACAATGCCATTCTCGGCGAAGTGCTCAAGGTTTCGCAGGGTTCGCTGGCTGTGCTCGAAACATCAACCGTCTGCTGCAACGTGCGCGCCGCCGAGATGGCGCTGAAGGGCACGCCAGTGGAACTGGTTGAAATCCGCCTTGGCGACCCCCAGATGGGCGGGCGCGGGCTGACGGTTTTCCAGGGCGAACTGCACGACATCGAAGCGGCCATGGACATCGCCACCGGCTGGCTTGAAGCCCGCAACTTCGAGTGCGTGCACCGCATCCTGACTTCGCCGCACGAGGCGATTTTGGGGCAGACCGACATCAGCACTGAATATCTCAAGGCGGCCAGCATGAATCTTGAAGGGGAGTTTGACTGACATGAAACTTGGCAAAGTCATCGGACAGGTTATCCCATGTGTAGTTTACGAGGGGCTTGAAACGGTCCCTATGCTATGGGTGCAGCCGCTTGACAAAAAGGGCAATCCCAAGGGATCCACCATCGTCTGCGCCGATTCCACGCGTATGGCGGGCCCCGGCGAACTGATCTATTTCGAGGGCGGACGCGAGGCCGCCATGACGCTTGATCCTGTCTTTGTTCCCGTGGACCATGCCATCGTCGGCATTGTGGACGGCATGACGCTTGACCAGGGCGGAGGTGACAAATGATTGCAGGCAGAGTAACCGGGCACATATACTCCACGATCAACCATCCTTTCTATGACGGCAAACGCATGCTTGTGGTCGAGAAGATTGATGAAACCGGCAAAGCGCTGAATGACTACGTCATCGCGGTGGACACCGTGGATGCCGGACCCGGCGACAAGGTTCTCATTGTGGATGAAGGCAACGGCGCACGCCAAATTCTGCAATCCTCCGACGGACCCGTCCGGTCTGTCATCGTCGGCATCATTGACGAAATTTCGATCTAAGGGCCCTTTTCAGGTTTTTTGACACAAAACGGACGTATTTTAGCCATTTTTAGCGTTTTTTGAGCGTTTTTAGCCGTTTTTTGGCTATTTTTATCATTTTTCGACTTGGGCGACGTACCAGTCAATGGTTTTTCTCAAACCTTCCTCAAATGGTACGCTGGCTTTGAAGCCGAAGAATTTCTCGGCGCGGGAGGTATCGAGGCAGCGCCGCGGCTGGCCGTCGGGCTTGGTGCGATCCCAGATGATTTCGCCCTTGAAGTCCATGAGTTTCGCGATCAGGTGGACCAGGTCGTAAATGCTGATCTCCATTCCGCTTCCGAGGTTGACTGGCTCGGAACCGTCATATTTTTCGCTGGCTGCCACAATCGCGCGCGCGCAATCTTCCACATACAGAAATTCCCGTGTGGCCGATCCCGTTCCCCAGCAGACCATTTGGCTGTCGCCTGCTTTCTTTGCATCATAAATCTTTTTAATCAACGCCGGAATGACATGAGAGGATGCCGGATCAAAATTATCGCGCGGGCCGTAGAGATTCACCGGAAGCAGATAGATTGAATTGAAGCCGTATTCCTGCCGATAGGCCTGCGACTGAACCAGCATCAGTTTCTTGGCCAGTCCGTAAGGCGCGTTGGTCTCTTCCGGATATCCGTTCCACAGATTCTCCTCACGGAACGGAATCGGCGTGATTTTGGGATAAGCGCAGATGGTTCCCAGCAGGGTCATTTTCTCCACGCCAAACTTCCGGCACTCCTCAATGAGAGAAATGCCCATGATGGCGTTGTCGTAGAGAAAACTGCCCGGATGCTCCCGGTTGGCTCCGATGCCGCCCACCACAGCCGCCAAATGGATCACAAGGTCAGGTTTGCTGTCACACAGGCAGCGCTGGATATCGGCTTTCTCACGGAGATCATACTTTGCGCTGCGAGGAATGAAAATGTTCCTGCAGCCTCTTCGCTCAAGCTCCTCCACCACATGCGAACCCAGAAAACCGGCCCCGCCCGTCACCAGCACGCTTTTCTTTTTCCAGAACGACATACTTTCACCTATGAATTCATCAAGTTTTGAGTCGCAATCACTGCCATAGGACTACTAAAATCTTTTGCGTCGTATTGTTCAAGTTTAACCGTATCATAAAACATTGATGAAGATCAGCGTCATAACGCCATGCCGGAACTCGGGCGCTTTTATTGAGCGCACCCTGAAAAGTGTTATCGCCCAGCGCGGAGCATGGGGTGAACTTGAGTATATTGTGATGGACGGGGCCAGCACCGACAGCACGCCGGACATCCTCCGCGCATATTCAAAAGATATTGATGTACTTGTGTCCGAAAAAGACAGCGGACCGGCTTTCGCCATCAACAAGGGCCTTGCGCGCGCCACCGGCGACATCCTGTGCTGGCTTAATGCCGACGACACCTATTTCCCGGGCGCGCTGGAGCGCGTTGCCGCCGCGTTCGCCGAACACCCGAATGCCGCCCTTGCATTCGGGCGATGCATTATCATTGATGAATATGACAAAGAATTCCGCCGCGGCATCACAAACTTCAAGCATGCGTTTTTCCCGTTCTCCTGCCGATTCTTGATCCAGTGCATCAACTATGTTTCCCAGCCGGCCATGTTCTTCCGCAGGAGCGCCTTTCAAAAAGCCGGAGCGCTGAACGAATCCATGAAGGCGGCATGGGATTATGAGTTCATGCTTCGTCTCTGGAAGTGCGGCGGCGCGGCCGTGGTTCCGCCCCCTGCCCTCGCGGCTTTCCGCTGGCATACGCAGTCCATCAGCGGACAGCATTTCCGGATGCAGTTCAAGGAGGAGTATGACGCCGCCATTGCGGACGCGGGGAGATTTTCATTGCAGGCGCTGGCGCATCTGTTCGTGCGCTGGGGTATCGTGGGCTCCTATTCCCTCATGGCGCGCGCAAGAAAGGCCGGGAATTAGTTCATGCACATCGGCGTGAATACCCTGTTCCTGATTCCCGGCGAAGTCGGAGGATCTGAAACCTATCTTTGCCGGACACTGGAAGCCGTGGCATCAGGATTCCCGGCGCACGAAATAACCCTTTTCACAAACAGCGAGAATCATGCTGAAATGAAAAGCCGCTTTGGGAAATATCCTCAAGTGAGCTTTCAGCAAATGTTGTGCAAGGCCAGTCGCCGGTTTGAACGAATCATCAAGGAACAGCTGCTGCTTCCGCGAATGGCCAGAAAGACCGGAGTGGATGTTCTCTGGTCTCCCGGCTATACCGCCTGCATGTTCTCACCGGTGCCGCAAGTGGTTTCCATTCTCGACATGCAGTACAAGTCGTTCCCGGAGGACCTGACGCATCTCGCACGGTTTGTGACGGATGTCCTCGTGCGCATGGCCGCGCGCCGCTGCAGGGGCATTCTGACGATCTCCGAGTTCTCAAAGCAGGAAATCCTGAAATACACATCCGCCCGCGCCGATAATGTTTGGGTGACGCATCTGGCATCGCATCCTTTTCAAACGTCCTCCGGTTTGAATCCCGCCGGAAACAAACCGTACATTCTCACAGTGGCAAACTCCTACCCGCACAAAAACCTGCATCAGCTTGTTGAGGCTTTTGCCCTGCTGGAAAATAGAATACCCCACAACCTGGTGATTGTGGGGCGTCCGCGGCTGGGTGAAAACCGACTTCAGCAGGCCCTGTCTGGCATCAAAGACACAGAAAGAATTGTTCGCCTTTCCGGAGTTTCAACTGAAGTACTGGACAGGCTTTATGCGGATGCAGCCGTGTTTGTATTTCCGTCACTTTATGAGGGGTTTGGCTTACCCATTCTTGAAGCCATGTCGGCCGGAACTCCCGTCATCACGACCGGCTCCGGCTCACTGCCCGAAGCCGGCGGAGATGCCGCCATCTATTACAATCCTGCCAGCGCCGCCAATCTCGCTGACCAGATATCCTCTGTGCTCGCCATGTACCCCGCGCAGCGCGAAGAGATCATTCGCAGAGGAAGATATCAGGCGCAGCAGTTTTCCTGGCTGGCAACAGCGGAAAAAACCCTGGACGTCTTTCGCAGCATTACAGGAGAGATCGAGAAATGACTTCAGTTCTCATCTATTCGCTGGCAGCGGTATTATTTCTTTCCCTGATTCTGCTGTATCTTCTGCACAAGGTTGTAAAATCCATCTATTGCGCCCTCCAGTGCAGTTCGTTGCCGGTGCGCATTTTTGCCGCCCTTTTGCTAATCAGCGGGGCTGCCCTTCTTTTCCGTCCTCATCAGGATGCGTTTACCGGACTGGATGTCAGTGCATACCGCCTGATGGCCGAGGCAATGCGGCAGGGCCGGCCGCTGTTCGGCGCCGATGATCTCCTGCTGGAAGTTCCGGAAGAATCACGTGCTGCATTCCTGTACCGTCCCGATATGGTCGGCCGCGGGCGCATGACGCGCGATCTATCCTATGCGGTTGACAGTCTGAAAAACTGCAAAACGAGGCCATTCTATTATCCACTGCTGCCCTTCACGGCCCGCGGATTCGACCTGATGGTACCGGGGCAAGTGGCGGACTATATGGCTCCGCTGCTGGGGCTTCTGACCTTGCTTTCCCTGATGTGCCTTGGCCTTATTCGTGGGCGCTGGATGGGAATGCTGCTGGCATGGGCACTCTTTTTTGCAACGCCACTGCCCATCTGGATCTTCCGCGGATGGTTTCCCGAGGTGGTATCAGCCTCACTGCTGTGCCTTGTGCTCGTGAATTTGCTTTTGGACGGCGAGAGCTGCATCCGGGGGCCCCTGATCATTGCGCTTGGACTGATGGTCAGCTATCACGTTTCTTATCTCGTCATATCACTGCCGCTGCTGGTCGGGGTTCTGCTGGCCGGGCAAACCGGCATACGGAAGAGCCTTTCAGGGGCGCTTCTATATCTGGCGGGCCTGATTCCTTTGTTCTGGCAGACACAGTTCATCTGCAAACCATACGGGGCCGCAACGGTTGGCAGTATCCGCGGGTTTTTCCAGTTCGGGGCCACGCACTGGCTTCTGACGGTTTATCTCGCGGGCATTCTGATCGTTGGACTCTTCGCCCTCATATTCCGGCGAGGGATCATAAAGGCCGTGCAGTTTACGCTTGGCGGACATTCTATTCTGCGCCTGATCCTCGTTTTGACAGCGGGCTTGCCGTTGATTTGCGCCCTGGTTATCTGGCGGCAGCAGCACATGGTGCTGAATGGGCTCTATGATGCACACTCGGCCATGGGGCTGCATCTTGAATTTCTGCTGGCTGTGCTTCTGCTGTTCCTTCTTCTAAGCAAACAGCTCAACCGGGAACTGCTGATCATCGTGCTGGCGATGCTGACGCTTCCGGTATATCTCTATCTCAAGGGTGCGGAACCGGTGGGCATGTGGAGCCAGCGCCGTTTGCTGGGAACCCTCATACTGCTTGTGCCGCCCACTCTCTGCAGCGGATGCGCCATCTTTGAATGCATAACGAATCGCCTGAAAGGCTGGCGCCTGCTGACGGCCGCTTCGGTGTGCATGGCGGCCACCGCGGCTGTCGGACTTCTGAACGCCATCCGCTGGCCCGCTCCCTGGTTACTCCAAAATGAAAAAGGCAGCGGGGCCATTCTGTGCCGCCTGCAGCACCGCCTCGGCCGCGACCTGACGGTTGTGGATTATCATCCGTGGAGTGTTCCGCTTGCCGTCATGCCCGGCAGCCGGGTGCTGGGTATCGGGCCGGAAGGCATGCGGCATGCCGATAAAGCTCTGCCGTGGATTGCCGGCAGGGCTGCGGCGGCTCCGGTATTTTTCGTCAGTGCGTATCAGACCAATGCCATGATTGAGCAAGGCATTGTGCTGACACCCGTGGAGCATTTCAGCGCATCCCTCCCGCGTATTCAAAGCAAGCGGGCTTTGCCTGCCGTCGCGCGCTTTCAGCCGATAGAACTGACGCTCCTGCAGGTGATGCCGGAAGATGCCCATACTTTCACAGGAACGCTCACACGGGTGATCGGCGATGGCGTGCTGGGATATCGCGGCCGCTGGGGACGGTCCGATATTCCTCTGAGGGATAATGATGGAAACAGTATGTCCGCGGTCTGGAGCCGCGAAGGGAGCGGACTGATCGGGCCTGTTCCCACGCCCGGCGGGACCGTTCAGATCACTTTGACGTGCGCCGCCAACCGGATGGATGGCAAAACACAGACCCTGCTGATCATGCCGCCTTGGAGCGCGCAGGTTGCTTATCTTGAAATCAGCAACAGCTTCTGCCGGGCGGCTGTGTCTCTTACGCATCCGGAAGACAGCAGGCATCCGGCCGGTTCAGGTACGTACCGAATATATTCGGTGAATCCCTACAATCCGGCTCGCCAGAAAATCAAGGGATTCCACAAGGATCTTGGGGCGCTGATCCATTCCGTTGAATTCGAACTGAAGCCCGCAGACTGAACCGTCAGCGCTTTTCTTCCAGCTCACGCACACGGGCTTCCAGCAGGGCCAGTTGCTGTGCAATACGCGACTGCTTGCTCTGCGAAATGGACATGGAGATGGAGAAATGGAACAGCACCAGCGTCAGAAAAGTGAATGCCACAGAGACCACGGCCGCCGTATAGTTCATGCCCATCAGCAGACGAAGCAGATTCACGACATTGGGGAAAAACGCACAGATCAAAATGACAAGCGCTGTCGCCACCCACAACAGTGCATATCGTTCCTGAAGCCGGGCGCGGCGGGTGGACTCCAATGTGATTAAAAGCACCAGCAGGCTCACAAAACCCATCATTACGCGCATGCGCACCACATATTCCGTGCTGATCACCGTGCGAATGAGCTGCTGGGGAAACAGGGAAAACAGGATCAGCGAGGCTCCTGCCAGCATCCACAGGAGCGCCGGTACAAGTGATATTTTCTTTGCGGCAATAGTGCGGATCAGCAGCGCAACGATCAGAAGGCCGAAAAGACCAATGGCGATTCGCGGCATCAATGCATCATGCCAGCCTGTCAGATAAGCGTTGATATCCATTGAGCCCATTCTACATCGCCTCCATCACTCTGTTTCGGGAGAGCCGCGGATCCACCGAACGGGCGCGGTCCACAATCAGCGCCAGAAACACCTTAAGCAGATAGTACAAAGTGCCCCACCCCTGAATGGAAGAGACGCCAGCCTGTCGCTCACGGAAAATGGCGGGGACTTCTGCAAAATCATAACCCTGCCTTCTCATAAGGGCCAGCGCCTCAGGTTCTGGATAATCCATAGGATAAGACTGGCTGAAAAAATACAGCAGCGGCCGCTTAAGCGCCTGGAAACCGGACGTGGGATCGGTCACCCTGCGGCGGCAGATCAGTGACAGAAACTGCGCAAGGAGATAGATGCCGCAAAAACGCAAACGCGTTGACCGGTAGGATCGTTCGCCAAGAAATCTCGAGCCGATAATCAGATCCGCTTCACTCGCCCTGATAGACTCCAGCAGCTTGGGAATCTCAGAGGGCGGATGCTGTCCGTCGCCGTCAATTCGCACGGCATACTGATAGCCCTGTTCATAGGCATAGCCGAACCCCGCCTGCACCGCGCCGCCGACCCCAAGATTACAGGGCAGATCGAGCACTTTTGCGCCGCATTCGCGCGCGATCTGAGCGGTCCGGTCAAGAGAACCATCATTCAGGACAACCACATCCATTGCCGGAACGGCCGCCCGGATTTCCTCCAGGAGGTTTCTGATATTCAGTTCCTCGTTGTACGCCGGAACAATGACAATCGCTTCTTTCATGGACATAATCTGTTAGCACAACCCCGCTGTCTGTACGAACAAAAAAGCCCCGCAAAATGCGGGGCCAGGGATTCAACAGGATCTGAGTCTATTCCGCGGGAACTGTGTATACGGTGAAATCGCTGTTCTCGAATACTTTGCTGAACCGGTCATCGCGCGCGATATCGCGCACAAAGTAATCAGGATATATTCCAAGATTGGTCATTTTGTCATCTAAATGGCCAATGAGATATTTCTTGATGACAATTGCTCCCAAATCCCGTTCGCGAAGCATGTCCATTCTCCCATCATTGTCCGCCTTCCAGAAATCTTTCAAACGGAAACCAAGATACCAGTCGTGCCTCACGGTAAACAGCCGGTGGTTTCCTTCCGGATACATGAAAACCCCATTCGGAAGAGGCGGGTTCTCTTTCAGGAAATCAATGGCCTGCTGCAGTTCCGGTGAAATTCTTCTCAGCGCGTATGTCTTGGCCAGCACGGCTCCGGTCTGAAGCAACGCGATGCCCAGAAGCAGCGGCAGCCACAGTTTTCGCATGGGCCAACGGCTGAACCATATCGCAAGCGGGAGAATCACAAATACGGCCCCGGGCAGGAAAAATCGGGCATCGGGAGAATTCCGCATATGCAGAGCCGTGAATAAAATGTACCAGACTCCCGCCGCCAGAGACCATGATCCGGACCGAAATGCAGCGCGCCATTCTTCATCTTTGCGGCGGGCAGCCGCCGCAATCAATCCCCCTGCACCCACCAGCCACAGGAGCCCGCCGAAGTATATCAGCCAGTTCTTTTTCATCCGCAAGTCGCCCGGATGGTTGACCACTTCTTCCACTCCCTTCGCCCCGGCCACCGGCAGATTGACGCGGTGCTCTTCGGTATCGCCCGGCTTGACGGACCTGACCACAGTCAGATGATCAATCAGGCCCAGTTTTCCGGCGTAAAGCTGAATCATGGTCGTCGGATAATACGCGAAGCCGCAGTAATGAAGACCCTTGGCCATCGGCCAGCACATGGCAGCGATGATCAGCAGCGCCAGTGACACCTTCCAAAACAGCTTAAGAACAGATTCTCTGCGCCAGCCAAAGACCAGCACACAGGCAAAGAAGGCCGGAATCATGATGAAGACGGTAACTTTAAGCGCAAGGGCCAGACCCAGAAACAGGGATGCCAGTGCCCAGCGGCCTTTCCGGAGCAGATAGAAGGCCGTCATGATCTGTGCAGCGGCGGCCACGTCCTGATAAAAGGCGACTGAAAATATGAGACTGATGGGCAGACTGGCCAGCACTGCCGTATAAACCGGCATGCCCCACTCCCGTTCAGGATCAGCCTGCCGCGCAAGCAGCAGTCCCGCGATCAGGTACTGCAGCCAGAACAGAGACTGGTAGAACTGCACGGCCCAGAATTTTCCGCCCGAGAATTTCCAGAACAGCGATCCAATGTAGTGCCACAAAAACACATGAGGATAGTATCGCTTGATGGTTTCCCCTGTGCCAAGGGGAATGTGCGCCTCAACAGTCGGAGCCGGAAACTGTTCCGCCTGATGGACCAGCATGTAGTAATGAATAACCTCGTCACCAATCATGGGTTCGCGCACGGAAAGTCCAACCGCCAGAACGCCAAGGTACGCAGCCGCGATGATGCAAACTGCACAAAGCAGTGCCGGCGACATATTCTTGAAGATGCGTTCAGTCATTTCGGCTGTTCTCCGGCTTTTGCAAATACGGGAATGCCAGCACGGAGTTGTCCGGGACGGGACCACCGGACCATTTTACCAGAATGGCGGCCTTGCCCGACTTGAAATAATGTTCGACCTTCAGCCGGTGCAGTCCCTTTGAAAGCTTCATTTGCGCATGCTGTCCGCTGGTCTTCCAGTCCTGATCCTTCCAGTTGTCCACCAGAAGTTGATCATCAATATAGAGGCGAAGGCCGTCATCAGATTGCGTATAGAATATATATTCATCATCCTCAAGGATGCTCAGGTCAGCTTCCCATCGGGCGGACCACCCGGAAGACGGCGCATACCAAAACGCCTTGTTCTTCCTGTAGCCCATGCGGAGCACCGGTTCGACATTTACGCCAATCTTCTTCTCGAAATCCGAACCCCGGTAATAGGTGACCCGGCAGCCGTCGAAAGCCGCCATGCGGCCGGCATAGCAGGCAAAACGGATGATCAGCGCGGTCGTGACAATCATGAGAATCGCCACAACCCCCTGCACCAGTCTGCGAATGAGCAGGGAGCGTCGCGGGGCATTCATGACAAGATCCAGCTTCTCTGCCTGCACGATCTTCCAGAGGACGGGTATGATTTTTCCGATGCTCTGCATTCCGGGGTCCGCGCCGGATTTTTCCCATGCCTGGAGATCACTCAGAAGCGCCTCTTCCTCAGCCTTCAGTCCGGACCGGGCCGCAAGACCGCCGGAAGACGAACCCAGCAGGTCCTTGAGGGCCCCTGTCAGCAGGACCCTGGCGCGCGTAGACTCTAGCGCATCTGCCGCTTTGTTCAGTTTCGACCAGGCAGCGTGAATCTCTTTTTCGCGCTTCAGATATTCATTTATGTTCATGGTTTCATCAATTCATCCATCATCAGGGCATAATCCCCGGCGACCTGAGGCAGGTTTGCTTTCTCCACATGGACCCCGTCAACAAACCAGCCTCCGGGATAGGCTTTGACTTCCGTGGTGTATACCAGATTGGGGTACTGCTGTGAAAGCTCCTTCATGCGCGAGACCAGAAGCGTGTGCGCCGGGCCATACTGATAGCGGTTCCACTGCTTCTCCGGCATCGGGCACGGGAGATAGCAGACGCGGATATTTTTCCCGGCGCACAGGTCAAGCAGCCGGATCAAATAGTACTCTGAAATAGAGAAGTATTTCTGCGGGAAAAACCAGTTCATGATGATCTGCGCCGCTGTCTTCTGTGCGAGCGTCTCCGGCTGTTCCGCATCCAGCGGCGCCTCAGCCCACACTTCCGGGGTTTCCAGCCCGGGGACCAGCTTCTGCAGGTGCAGGCGGTACTTGGCCGTGGCCAGCAGCCGGTAGCTCAGCATGCGCAGACCGAATCCCGGCTGGCCGGTCCGCAGCGTCATGCCTGCAATTTCATGCCATCGGGTAAAACAGCGCTGCACATAATTTTCCGTGGCCGGCCGGTCCAGGTCGCCATGAAGCGGACGGTGCTTCAGCAGGATGACCGTTTGGGGCGGCGGATTGCGCTCCAGATAACGGAGAAATATGTAATACTGTCCGGCCATCTGCAGCGCACCGTTTGTGGCCAGAGGGATGAAATCTTTTTCACCGGAATCAGCGAGATACTGCGACAGCTGACGCCCCACGCTGTCGCCCAGCACAACGGTATCCGCGTCAAAGCTGGACGTCTGCAGCGTGTAGAGCAGGCGATCCACTTCGTGGCTGAAATACCGCGACGGGAAATATTTCCAGCAGCAGCATTCGATGCAGATGATCGCCGCCGCAGTCCAGACAATGCCTGAACCAAGCAGACGGCGAATAGAATATCCGCGCCGGATGATCATTGCCGCATCATCCCGTCCATCATGAGGGCGTAATCCCCCGCGACCTGCGCCAACCGGGACCGCCGGATATGAAGGCCGTCCGCAAACCAGTCGCCGGGATAGGTCCGGATTTCCGTCGTGTACACCAGATTGGAATACTGCCGGGACAATTCCATCATCCGCGGTACCAGTTGAGTCTGGGCGGGCCCGTGTTCGTATCGGATCCACTGCCGCTCGGTTACCGGACAGGGAAGATAATACACGCGGATGTGTCTCCGCCGGCATTCATCAAGCAAACTGAGAAAGTACCGTTCCGAAATGGAGGCCGGGTCCCGCCGCACGACTCGGCTCAAAAGCTGCATGAGAGGATTCTTCTTTGACAGCCGGTCCTCCCGCATTTCGGCCGTTTGCGGAGTGACGGTCACCCGCGGCTCCGGCAGACCCGGGACAAGTTTCTGCAAATGCAGGCGGTATTTGGCCGCGGCCAGGCGGTAGCTCAGGGTGCGGAGACCGAAACCAGGACTGCCTGTGCTCAGGGTCAGTCCGGCGATTTCATGCCAGCGCGTAAAACTGCGCTGCACGTAATTCTCTGTTGCCGGCTGGCTCAGGTCTCCGTGCAGCGGACGATGCATCAGCAGAACGACGGATGCCGGCGGACGGTTTCTCTCCAGATACCGGAGGAAGATGTAATACTGACCCGCCATTTCCATGAATCCGTTGGTCGCCAGGGGCAGGAAGCCTTCTTTGCGCTGGCGCGCCAGATGCTTTGATATCTGTCTCCCAACGCTGTCCCCCAGCACAACGGTGTCCGCGTTGTAGGTGTGCGTATCCAGATCGTACAGCAGCCGGTCCACATCATGGCTGGGATATCGGGATGGAAAGGTTTCCCGGCACCAGGTTTCGATGCCAAATACCGCGATCACCGCCCATAACACCGCGGCACCCGACAGCTTAGAACTGAAAATAGATAAACGACTGGGCATCCTGAACACCAAATATCACAAGGCCGTAGAACATGAGCAGATAAACAATGACGCGGACGGCCACGGGCCATTTCAGGACCACATAAAGGTCGCTGGTTCTGAACTGGAACCATTCAATGATCATCATCAGCCCCCCGAAGAAGAAAATGGCGGCCAGCAGATTCGTCAGTACCGCCTGATCCGGCCACACAAAATTGGTGAACAGGGCTGACAGCATTGAACCAATCTGGGAGAGCGATTCAGCCCGGAAGAGAAGCCAGCCCAGGCAGACCAGATGGAAAAAGCCGATGGTGTGCACCACCCGCAGCGCGTCCGCCTTCCATGGCACGGAGGGCGCCACAAACGGACGGACGGAACGATACCAGCGGTGCGCAATCAGAAGGGCACCCTGATAAACGCCCCACAGCACAAAATTCCACGCGGCCCCATGCCAGAGGCCGCCAAGAATCATTGTAAGCGCCAGGTTCCGGTACGTGAACCAGGTCCCCTTCCGGCTTCCGCCTAGCGGAATATACAGATAGTCGCGGAGCCATGTGGAAAGACTGATATGCCAGCGGCCCCAAAATTCGCTGGGATTGGTGGCAAAGTACGGCAGATTGAAATTCAGCATGAAGCGGAATCCCATGCAGAAGGCCAGGCCGCGGGCGATGTTGGAGTAGCCCGCGAAATCGCAGTAGATTTGAAGGGCAAAAGCATAGAGCCCAAGCAGCACATGCAGGCCGTTGTACGGCGCGGAACCGTCAAACAGCTTCTCGACCAGCGGCGCCAGGTTGTCGGCAATAAACACTTTCTGGAAGTAGCCCCAGAATATCAGATAGGCCCCGTGCGTGATCCCATACCGGCTGATCTGCCTCGGACGGATAACCTGGGGGAACAAATTGGACGCGCGCTCGATCGGTCCCGCCACCAGCTGCGGGAACAGCGTCACATAAAGAGCGAAATCGAGAATGTTCTCCGCAGGTTTCAGCTGACGGCGGTACACGTCTATCGTGTAGCTCATCGTCTGGAAGGTGTAAAACGAAATACCCATCGGCAGGATGATGTTGAGGGTCAGGGGCGACACGTCCAAGCCGAGGCGGTTCAGCAGCGCAATCAGGCTCTGAACAAAGAAGTTGGTGTATTTGAAAACACCCAGCAGACCCAGATTCGAGACCATGCTGACAACCAGAAAAGCCTTGCGCCGGCGCGGGGTTTCGGTGCGGCCTATGGCCTTTCCGCAGTAGAAGTCTATCACTGTGGAAATCAGGATGAGCGAAAGGAAGCGCCAGTCCCACGCGCCGTAAAAGATGTAGCTGCCCGCAAGCAGAAGACGGTTCTGCCAGCGGTGCGAAAACACCACATACAGCGCATACAGCACCACGAAAAAAATGATAAACTCTGCGGAATTGAAAAGCATATTTCTCTCTCATTCCCGGGCGCGGATTGTCACCAAACCGCTGCCCGACATCAAGCTTTACTTCAAGATCCCCTCCCCGGTGATGCGGCTGAACAGGCCGGCATAATCGTCGCATATCTCCGGGAGATTCTTTTTCTGAATGTGAATTCCATCAATAAAATACTCGTCAGGATATGCCGACACCGTTTCGGAGAATGCAAACCCGGGATATTCCACCGCCAGCTCGCGCATCCGTTCCATCAGCGCACCTCTCCGGGCCGTCTCCTCGGGCGTGTCCATCTTGCTTGCCCGCATCGGTGTGGGCTGGAAATACAGGGGGATGTCCCGCCTCTTGCACTCGTCCAGCAGTTTCAGGAAATAGTATTCGGATACCGTTTCCGTGCTTCGCGGCAAAGCCAGGCCGGCCAGCCGCTCCCAGGCCGATTTTTTCTTGAGTTCCTTCTTGCGCTCCTGAAGCTGGTCAGCAGGAATGCCCGCGAATGGATCCTTTACGGCCAGGGATGGAACCGCGCGCTGCAGGTGCAGACGATACTTAGCGGATGCCAGCCGGTAGGTCAGCATGCGCAGGCCAAAAGCGGGATTCCGGGTCTGCCAGGTCAGGCTGGCCAGCTCATGCCAGCGGGTGAAGCATCGCTGCACATAATTCTCCGTGCAGACTTTCTTCAAGTCTCCGTCCAGCGGATTGCGCATGAAGAGAATCACCTGGTCGGGATTCCGGTTGTGCTCCAGATAGCGCAGGAACACAAAATACTGACCGGCTGTTTCCACGGCCGCGCTTGTGGCCAGCGGCGCGAAACTGGTATCCCCCATGCTCCGCATAGCGAGCGATATCTGCCGCCCCACGCTGTCACCCAGCATCACCACAGACTTGTCGTAGGAATCATGCTCCAGCTTCCACAAAAGCTCATCCATCTCGTGACTGAAGAAACGGGGAGCCAAATACTTGAAGGCGGCGCTTTCGATGCAAATAATGCCGATGAACAGCCAAAATACGGCCGATGCCAAAAAATGCGGTTTTTGAGCATAAAAAGGCCTTTTTTGGGCTCATCGGGAAAGTTCCTGTCTGAAAACACCTGAAAAAACACATATTTTAGAACAAGCCCAGCCCGCGGCTCCGCGAGAATGGGCCCGCCCAGCTCGTCGGAGCGGGGTCGCGGGCAGGTAAGGCTATCCTGCAAATCGGAAACATATGCAGGATTTCGTTGCCTCCTAGCAGAAACCCGCTTCGAATGAGAGAGCAATCCATTGCGCATCTTTGAGTTACAATTATTGCGATGCGTTATTACTTGCCCGATTATCTGCTGTATGTCTTATCTTGGACAGGAACTTTTCGGATGAACCCTTTTTTGGCCGTTTTTTGCTGTTTTTTGGCGTTTTTGAGGCATTTTTGGACGTTTTTAAGCGTTTTTGAGCAGTTTTTCGTATTCCTGACGGAGGCTTGCAAGAATTTTCGCGGAGTCAAGATTACGGCGATAATACTCTCGGGCGGCGGCCGACTGGCGATTTCGAAGCCCTTCGTCGTCCCGAAGCTTTCTGGCCGCGCTGATCATTTCCTGCGGGGTATCCACTTCGATCCATCCTTTCGGCTCCAGCGGCAGCCCTCGCACGGCGCCGCGCCGCGCGATGATCGCGCGTCCCCCCGCCAGCGCCTCGATGGTTTTGATCTGCACACCCATGCCCATGACCGTGGTGAAAAGCACAATGCCGCATTCGCGGTAGGGCTGATTGTTGTCTGAATAGGTTCCAACCTTCGTGAACAGCGGTGCATCGGCGGCTGCCGCCAGCTTGCCGTAAACGCGGATCTTCGGCTCGACGGCATCCGCCGATCCCAGCCACGCCAGCCCTTCGCGGTTGAAAATGCTGTTCGAACCGACCAGTCCGATTTCGCCCGTCACGGGAAATTCTTCTTCCGGTATCGCAGGCGGAGTCCAGAAAGATTGGGTCACGCCCATGGCCCGAAGCTGATCCTCCTCCGAGCGGGATATCACAAAGACGCGGTCGCATTCGCCCAGATCTTTCGCTTCGCGCTTTGTTCCCTCCCACATGTAGTTCGACCACAAATCCAGCAGCACGCAGGCCTTCGGGCAATTCGCGGGCAGCCATGACCAGTAGCTGTAGTTGGTCACCACCAGATCGGCGCCTTCGGTATGCTTCCGCCACCACGAAAGCGGAAACGCATAGCGGTGATAGGGATTGGAATGTCCGAACGCTTTTTCAAGACCCAGTGCTTTGCAGACCGATGCATAGGCCATGCCTGCCGATTGCAGCGGATTCATTAACGTGTCGCGCAGAACCACATTGAACCCCAAATCGCGCATCTTCCGGGTGTTTTCATCGTCCCACCCTGCCCCAACGGGTCTGCGATTTGCCGAGAGGATTGTGCAGTCGCCCAAGTCGCGAAGCACATTCAAATGCTTCATCATTTCCATCTTCCCGCCGGTGTCGGCGGGAAGCGGGCAGTACGGCACCAGAATGACAATTTTTTTTCTGCTCATGCGGGCCAGCTCATGTGAAAGACTTTTTTGAAGCCATAGAACGGAATGAAAACCGCCATGTAGGCCGCCTGAATCACGCGCAGAAGCGACAGGCGCACAATCCCCCGGTCGCGCCGCAAAACCAGCTCGAAGGGATATCGCAGATGCCGGTACCAGAAGGACAAGGGGATTTTATCGCTTGAATAGCGCCGGTAGATTGCGTCCAGTTCAAGGCCGATTTTCTTTCCGCCGGTGGACGTTTTGTTGGCTCCGCTCTGAATGAAGCGGCTGAGCACCTGGTCCGACTGGGCCATGACAGCGTTTTGCGATTTGAACCAGCACCAGAGCTCCGCATCCATTCCATAGTGAAAAGATGCATCCAGAAGCGGTGTGCGCGTCATGATTCTGCGCCGCCAGAAACAGCTTGGCTGCATGATGCCGTCAAAGGCCGGCAGCAGTTCCGGAAAATTCCTGCGTGGAACAAACACGAAATTCTTGGCAGGGGTTTCCTCGTAAATCATCTCACAGGCTCCGGCCAGAAGGTCCGCTTCCGGATGAGTCTCAAAATAATTCCGCACAAAAGCCAGCGCTCCATCCGCCAGCACATCATCCGCGCATAGCCAGTTGACCACCTCGCCGGTGCTGTGTGAAAGGCCCTTGTTGATTGCGTCGGTCTGGCCGTTGTCCTTTTCACTCACCCACCAGGCAAGCTTGTCCTGATATTTCCGAATGATATCCACCGTGCCGTCGTTGGACCCGCCGTCCACCACGATCAGCTCCACATCCGCCCCCTGCTGGCTCAGCACGCTATCGAGGCAGGCCGCGATGCTCCCGGCCGCATTGAAAACCGGAACGATGATCGATATTTTCATGACAGGGCCGCCCGGTAGATGTCCACAACCGCTTTCACATACTGCGGCAGGGCAAAATGTGTTTCAGCAAAATCGCGGCAGGCTTTGCTCATGCGCTGATGAACAGCCATGTCCTCCAGCACGCGGCTGATATGCCCGGCCAATCCGGTCGCATCGCCCGGCTCGACCAGAATGCCGGTCTGATCATGATGCACCATCTCGGGAATTCCGCCGACCGCAACAGAGGCCACCGGACACCCGCAGGCCATGGCTTCCTGAATAATCAGCGGGAGATTGTCGGCCCGCGTTGGATAAACCAGCATGTCCGCCGCGCTGTAGAGCGCGATCTTGCGCGGCTCATCGGAGATATAACCCATTTCATGCACGGGGATCCCGCAATCGCTGAAAGTGTTTGCGGCATCGCCCCCGCCCATCACGGCCAGCACGCAGCGGGATTTCACTTCCGGATCGAGCGCCGCCAGAATCCGCGGCATCATGGCGGCATCTTTAAACGGATTGTTGAGGCTTTGCGAGGCATACAGCAGAACATGCCGGTCGGCCGGCAGTCCGCGCTGTGCTTTGGATTCACTTTTGTCTCGCGGGCGATATGTTTCCAGATCGAGTCCAATGAACAGCTGATGAACCGGCGCGGGGCTGAGCAGGCTGCGCCGGGCCCTCTCGGCCAGCCATTCGCTCGGGCAGATAAACTGGCGCACGGTATTGAAAGCCTCCTGCTTCCACTTCCACTCCTGCATGGTGGCATCGCGGCGGATGGCCGGATAGATTTCGGGATGCGGACAGTCGCCGCAGCCTCTTTCCCACAGTGTGCATTCGAGGCTGTGCGAGCAGTGGCCCGTGATCGCCCACATGTCGTGAAGCGTCCACACCAGCGGCTTCCGCAAACCCAGTTCATGCAGCGCACGGTAGTTGAAATACCCTCCATGCAAAGTGTTGATATGCACCACATCGGCCCAGTTCCAGAACGGATGACCGGTCAGGGATTCAAGTGTTCCGGTAATGGCCGCATAATTTACGCCCCGGAGAATACCGAAATAATATAGAGCCTTTTGCAGAATGCTGCGCGGCGGAAACAATCCGATTTCAACAGTGCCGACGCCGGGCTCATTTCGTGCTACAAGGATGCGTGATTCATGGCCGGCATGAAGAAGCCCCTGGTGCAGGCGGCACATGGCCACGGCATCACCGCCGCCCGTCAGCTTGTCGCACAGGTGCAGGATTTTCATTTGATGCACATCTCCAGAACAGCCTCAGTACTTTCACCCAGACGCGTCACCGAGAAATCATTTTCAATGCGCTTGCGGTTGGCCTCGCCGCATTCCGCCATGCGCGCGGGATCGATCATCGCAATGATCTTTTCCGCAAACTTCTCCGGAGACTTTGGAGGAACCAGAGCCCAGCGCTGGACTTCTGGAAGCGCATCGCGGATGCCCGGCAGATCAGTGGCGACCACCGGAAGGGCCGCCGCCATGCTTTCCAGCACGCCATTGGGCAGCCCTTCACTGTTTGAACTGAAAACACAAATATCCGCCGCCGACAGAATCTCTTTCACATCGGCCTGATATCCAAGAAAGCGCACGGCCTCTTTGCCCGCCAGCGATTCAGCCAGTTTTGGCAGCGATGCGAATTCATCAAACATTTTCCCCGCCAGCAGCAGCACCGCAGAACGATTCTGCTTTTCAGCATGGGCCATCACAGCCGGCCAGGCCCGAATCAGCGTTTCCTGATCCTTGGGGTCCCGCAAGTTTCCGATCATCGCGGCCACCAGCGCATGTTCATCAATGCCCAAGCGCTGCCGGACCGTGCGGAAAAGTTCTTCCGCACGTTCGATGGTCTCGATACCGTTCGGAATCAGAGAAATCTTGTCCTGATTTACACCCAGCGTCTTTGACAGGAAATCAGCGCCTGACTGAGAATTGGCGATGAACGCGGACATGCGGCGCGCGGCGCCGGTTTCGAGGTGGTGCGGCATGCGGGCAATGGCCCCCGAGCGCTGATTCCAGATGCAGGCTTTAACCCCGGCCGGCCACCAGGTGTAACCGCACAGAACATTCGGAACTCCGGTATAGGCCAGAACGACCGATGGTTTAAGCGTGACCAGTTTCCACCACATTTTCAGGAAATAGAACGGCCGATACCATTGGCTCCAGGGATATGGAAAGGCGCTGTAAAGGCATTTGATCCCCCGCTCGCGGCAGCGCTCCTGCAGCGGACCGGGATTTGCCAGACCCAGAATGACGGGCTCCCAGCCGCGCTCTTTGAGATATCCGGCCAGGACCAGCGCCTGCGTTTCCGCTCCCCCGATGCGGAGATCATTCAGCACAATCAGTATGCGGCGTTTGCTCATCATCCCTTCAGCAGTTTCATCAGTTCTGCGGGAACGGTTCCATCCGAGCGAAACACGCGGCAGCCGCGACGCTCCAAATGTTCGGCAATTCTGTCCGCGCAGCGCGCGGCCTGAACCAGCGCTGTTTTCTGTTCTTCCTGAGTCCAGCTGTCCCACCAGGGCCGGGCCTTCAGATGACGGGAACGGATCCGCGCGAGGGCCGTGTCCGCGTCGCATGTGACATAGACCGCATATTGCGGAAGCGGGATGGAGTCTACGTAGCGCGTCAGCCCCTCCTCCGGCACTTCGTCGCTCAAGCGCATGCCAAAGACCGTCAGCCCGCGGTGGACCCAGCCCTCGTCCATCAGAACTTTGCCATTTGCATATTGCGCTTTCAGCAATTCATATTCGCGTGCGGTTCTGAAAATCCCGCGCAAAGCCACCACCGCTTCGCGATCCATTGGCGATGCTTCAGTCAGATAATTGAAAACGCACTGAAAAACTTTCCTGTCAACCAGTGCCCCGCCCTCCAGAAGACCCGCTGTGACCTCATCGAAACTGCCGCCCGGCAGACTGCACATGTTCAGGAACCAGCGGATGACGCCCAGCCGCCGGATCGTCAGGGCGTTCCTCAGTCCAGACTCGCGGCTCATGAGGCCGTTTCCGTCCATCCGGTTGACGAGCATGGTTTTTCCGGATGCCGGGATTCCAAAGACTTCGACGAATTCAAGACTCATTTCGGAAGCTCCTTCAGCCACGAGGCGTCTTTTTCATATCCGAGCTCATACAGGAACGGCTGATGCTCGTGGACGAGTTTTCCCATTTCCTGCGTGAAATAGTTTTTCCAGTCGCCGACAATGCCCTTGCGTTTGTGGCTGGTGACATCCTCCTGCCCCGGCTCGCGCCCGGATATCTTTTCGAAGCGATTGGCATCAACAGCATATGCAATTCGATCGGGTATCGGGTTCATTCCCATTTCCCTGATCATTCGGGTCAATTCTCCGGCTGTATCCGCCTGCAGGTTCTCATACTTCACCCATACGACGCCCTGGCGGCCCTGCCACGAATTCAGAAAGTCGGCATAGGAAAACCAGGGTGTGCTTTTTCCCGGATCTGTCAGTTTCTGCCGCATGCAGCTCAGCAGATTCTCTGCATGGCTCTTCTCGTCATCGAATCCATACAATGAGGCTGAGCCTTCAAGATACCGCTCATGGAAATAGAATGACACCCAGACATCGCGCGGATCACGGATCACAACAATATTGTGCCGGTAATGCGGCGTGAACAACTGATGGGTCTGCACCACGGCATGCCTGCGAACAGGCGCTGTAATCCCGTATTTCCGGTCAATGCCGATATACGACCGGATCAGGCGCGCCACCCAGCTCCCGCCGCACTTCGGATACTCGGCCACCTGGATCAGGCCCAGCCTGTGCCCGAAGAGACGGATCAGCGCTCTGTTGAGTAAATTCATTTAAAGAGATGCTTCCTCACGGTGACTTTCCCGTCACCTTCGAATTCCCAGAGTTCATCGGCCAGTGAAATGAAGGCCTCCTGATGGGAAATCGCAATGATCGTGATGCTGCCTTTCAAGGCGGCAATGGATTCGCAGATCGCCTTTTCCGATTCCCGGTCCAGAGACCGCGTCACCTCATCAAGCACCAGGACTGCGGGATCGCGAACCAGCGCGCGTGCAATGGCAATGCGCTGGCGCTGACCGCCGGAAAGCCCGGCGCCCGCGCGGCCCACGACATAATCAATGTCGCCCGCCAGTTTGGACACGAATTCCCACGCGTTCGCCTTCTTCAGCGCCTCGATGCACTGCTCGCGGCTGATGCGCTTGTCCCCCAGGGTGACATTCTCATAAATCGAATCCTCCAGCAGCAGCACCTCCTGCGGCACATATCCGATGCGATGACGCCAGCCCTTCAGCCGCACCTCTGTCAGCGGCTCGTCGTCCACCAGCACTTGCCCTTCAGTCGGCCGGATGATGCCGGAGATCAAATCCGCCATGGTGGTCTTGCCGCATCCGGATGGCCCCTTGAACGCGATCATCTGTCCTCGCCGGATTTCCACGTTTATGTCATGAAGCACCGGTTCCGCGTCAGCGTACTTCTTGGTCAGGTTCCGGATCGTGATGCTCCGCGAAAGATCCACGCTGACTTCATCCTGAAGTCCCACCTCCTGATGGGCGCGGGCGGCGGCCACTTCCTTGCGAAGCTCAAAGAAGCCGCCCTCTTTCACTGCGATGGCCTGATAATTCGTGACCATCTGGTTGATCTGTCCAACGGACCGCGTAAAGAGCAGCGCCAGCATGACGAACGGTGCAAATTCAATGTTTGTGAACTTCAGAAGCACATAGGCGCCGAGGGCCAGCATGACCATGGTCAGCGGCTCCTGGAACGAGGAAAGCGTCTCCACAGTCATGACGGTCTGCGCTTCCGCGAGGCGCAGCTTTTCGGTTTTTGCCTTCAGGATCGGATAGACCAGGGCCTCCTGCCCCATGGCCTTGACCGATTTCAGACCGGTCACAATGTCAATCAGCCGGATCACCAGTGCGCGCTGCAGCAGCACGGTCTGCGTGCCCGCCGTTTTGGCAATCACGATCAGCTTATGGAACATCAGGAACATCACCAGCCCGGCAAGAATCGAAAGAACTGCCACCTTCCAGGAAACAAACAGGGCCAGCAGAAGATAAACCACCACCTGCAGGAAACAGGCCGCCGCAATGACAATGTGACGGAACATGTTGGCGGTGATCTTGGTTTCGACCCCTACGGCATTGGCAAAGCGACCCGTCGCGCGGCTGGAGGCATAATCCCAGTCCGCCCGCAGCAATGCATCGAACAGCTCAAGCCGCATATCCACGCCGATCTGCGCCGTCATCCAGGCGACCTGCCTCATCGTGAGCCAGCGGACCATGCCTTTGGCCAGCATGACAACGACCACAAACAGGACAATGGTTCCGAGCACCACGGGAAGATGAAATATAGCAAACAAACGCGCCACCAGCTGACTGATCGGACTGGTGCTGGCTGCATCGCTCTTTCCAATCATCTCGAAAAGCGGCAGGAACAAACCGATGCCCACGCCCTCCAGGACCGACATCAGCACGAGACAGGCCACCAGAATGATCCCGATGCGCAGATAGCGCTGGCGGAAAAATACAAAGACTTCGACCAGATTCTTGATGCTCTGCTTCATGACCGGAGTTTCTCCACATTCTTGAACCAAAGAAACATGCCCTTGAGCTGCGCGCCCCGGGACAGGAAATATTCTGTCATGGCAGCCGGCACGCCTCCGCCCTTTTCCTTTTCCTGAAGCCGGTTGAGTATGAAAAATATCTGTCCGCCGGGATTGATGTGCGTGACGATGTCTTTAAGGAAGAAATCCCATTCCTTGACACCCCAGTGTGTCTCAGAAGAGAGACGGGTTTCTTTCGGCTTCGTACTGTGGAAACGGGTGCGCAATCCGGTGATGAGATCGAATTTTCCGATGTCTCCAACGGGCTTGAGCGTTTCAATCTTCAGGGGCATAGAAGGAATCTTGAGAATGTTCATCATGCCCTGTATTTCTGAGAGCGCGAGCACCTCGGGCAGATCACTGCAGACCGCATCATGGCCGTAATGTCTGCACAAAAATGGCCACTGTCCGTAGCGGCTTCCAATGTCGAGTATCCGCATTGGTTTTGCGAACGGAAGATTCAGCCAGTAGGCCAGTTTAACAAGGTAGTACTGATCCGTATCCGCCCGTTTTTGAGGAACCGGGTTGAACTTCTCGAGAATGCTCCTTGCCTCGCCCGATTGCAGGCACTTGAAGATATTCCGGCCCTCGGCTTCGAGCCGGCAGCGCAGATAAAGCTTCCTGCCGATGATCTGGACGGGCAGATTTTCCATGATGCTCATATTTTTGTCCTTATGTTTGTGCGCGCCCATTTCCAGTTCAGCAAACCCGCAAATGCGGTGATGACAATTTTCTGCCAGGGGTCCAGTCCGTGTTTCCAGGACATATCGCGCGAAATAGCCGGCACACCCCTAAACCGCATGCTGCTTCCCGAAAAGCGGTATGATTTTTCGCGCGCGATGGCATTGAGATAATCCTCGTCATCCACATGCAAACCGGCCCAAGCATTAATCTCGCGGATCACGCCGGCGGGATCATCCGTGAACCGGTCATAACTGATCCGCTTCACTTTCTCTTTCTGAAAAGCTCGCGGCAGATACAGGGCATAGACACAATTAAGTATGATCCAGCGCCGCAGGGCAGCCATCCAGCCCATGCCCCGCTTCGAATTGGAGTGCACATATCCTCGGACATCGCGGATCAGATGGATCACATAAACATCAAGCTGCGCGGACTGCCTCAGCGAAATGAGGCGCTTGATGTTCTTGGACGAATCAATGATCACATCCACGTCCTGATTTTTGACCCTGCGTGCCTGCTGAAGGATGCTCCCGTACAGAAGATCATCATCGAAAGGCTCCATGTAAAAAGGCCGCCTGAGGATCAGCGCCCGGATCAACTGTCCCACCTGCAGAGGGCACCGCGGATCGTACACTCGCGCATGCGCTTCCTCGAGGACTCGCTTCACCGGCCCCCATACCTGTGAGTCATTTGGACCGCTTCCCTGATCATCCTTGAACGACCGCTTGTCCGGCCTGCGCTCGTCGCTCTCCTTCAGGAAAAACAGCAGATTCTCCAGCTGTCCCGCTGAAAACGCGTTCGGCGATGTGCCCAGCACCAGGTCAAGCAGCGTCGAGCCGCTGCGTCCGCATCCGGCTATATACAGAATCTTCACTGCCGCGCCGCCCTTCCCATTGCGGCCAGCACATCGTCGTCGCCGCGTTCATACGTTATTTCTGAATCATTCATCCAGATATCCGTGAGTTCCGTGCCGAAGATATTGCGCGATATTTTTAGTCTTCCCTCGCTCATCCACGAAGCCACAGGATCGCTCATGGTGCGCTTCAGGGATGGCAGGGGCACCGGATTGTAGTTCTCGCCGATGCGTCGCTTCTGCCCGTCCGGCTGTCTCTCCCAAAGAGCATTTTCTTCGATAAATGGTTTTTCCTTATGGTAGAAACCTTCCTTGAAGAAAGATACAGCTTCTTTCCAGCACACCACCTGTTCGGCCGGAATGCCGGCAAACTTCGCGGAATCCATGAGAACCTGCTCAGGCCTCGCGCAGAAGCTTTCATGAAGGACCAGTTTGAACCGCTCGGGATTGTTCGCGGTCAGCTTTGATATCTGTTTCAGATTCTCCAGATGCTTTTTGGCGCTGACCAGAAAAGCCTCGTCCGTGATCACCATTCGCGGCTTCCCCATCTTTTCGGCCGCCATCTGCCGCGAATAGAGCATGCGCAGGAAGTTTCGCATATAGAAGACCACATAATCGTCCTTCATCGCAGACGGTTCGAGTGCGCAGGGGTATTCCAGATAACGGTTGGAGGGAAGCACGATCCGCGTGATGTCGCTGCCATTTTTGTCCTGCAGGCCGTAAGGGCCGAATACAGAAAGAGCCATGAGATCAATCGGCCTGACGGACTTGACGCCTGCCGCAAGCTGATGCCGGTCCTCCGGTGTCTCATAAAGGTTCTCATGCAGCACAAAGCAGGAAGGCATATAGTGGAAGCGGGAAAAATAGTTGTGGGTTCCGCTCCGGGAATAGCTGAACACGCGAATCATGCGAACTTCGTGATCCTTCAGTTCCTTCCAGCAGCGGCGGGCCTTGAGATATTGACCGGCATATCGAAGTGTCCATCGCTCGTTCAGCATGAAATCGTGCCGGCGGCTGAACGGCACCCCGGCTGCTTTCAGAACGACATAATGAATGTTGCGCGACAGATCCATGGTCACTTCTCCTGCAGCATGAAACAATCGCTGCCCAGTTCCCTGACATGCACTCCCGCAAACCGGCCGGAGCATTTTGTGAAGAGGTTTATCGCCTGTTCGACTTCCATTTTGGACAGTCCGGGAAATTTCTGCCTGTGGTAAACCGTATCAGGAGCAACCGGCCCGCGCGGATGCCTGATTCTCCACAGCACGCGTCTCATAAAAGCCAGTGCTGATTCGATCGCACCTCGACCAAAGGGTCGGGACAGAATGCCCCCGATTTCCCGCGCAATGAAGTCCGAGGCCAATTCCCCTGCTGTCTGGGAAATATATTGCGCAATAAATGCCTCCTGCTCCGCGCTGTGACGGGGATTCTCCCGATTCTGCACAATCTCCACCGCGCGGCGCAGCAGATCGCTCTCGCTGTAGATCTGTTCACTGACTCCGTTGGGAAGCTCGGCATCATATACGCTGTTGGTTACGGGCTGATAGGCCAGCACCGGTTTGTCCAGGAGATAGGCTTCAATGCCGGTGGTGCAGCCGTTGTGAATCAGCACATCAGATCCAATGATCCACGGCACGACTGTGCCCTCGTGCACCACCTGGCAGTTTTTGAACGGCTCCGCAAGTTTTGCCCATGTGCCGTGATTTTCGGACGGATGCGGACGAATAATCACATTCATCTCCGAAAGCTGCGTGCACAATTTCGGTATGAAAGCCTTAAACGCTTCGAATATAGCTGTCTTGTGGGCAACCCACTGACGCGCAAAAGCCTCATCCTCGGGCGTCTTCAGTTTGCCGGCATCCTTCTGCAGCCGCATGAAAGCGCCCTCGCCCTTCTGATGATTGCACAGCGAGAAATTGGTGTTGATGAGAATGTAGCGCCCGCAGCGGTCATTCAGTTTTTTCACTTCCTCATCAAAGATTGCGCGGAACGGTTTGCGAAGAAGATCAATGCGCGGATTGCCGGCCAGAACAATCTTTTCGACGCTGTCCGAGCATTTTCCCTTCACCAGTCCGGCCTGATACGGCCCCCACGCATAGAACTGTTCAACCTGCCGCATGGCCTGCGCGTCAATCTTGCGCGGCAGATACTCATTCGGATCCACGATGGTCAGCCCCTCCTCGCACCAGGCGGCAATTTTGTGACCCCATTGTTTGTATTCGCCAAACAGGCGCGCGCGGCTGGGCGAAACGCTTTTGTCGAGAAACAGACCTGTCGGCCAGACCGGCAGACCGCCGCGAATCTGCTGTGAACCGCCCAGGATCACCCGAACACCATTCTCCGCAAGCACGCAGGACAGCAGGAGTTTGGAATGAAACTCCCGCACCTTCGTTTCAATCGGAATGATGACGGTTTTGCTTTTCATGCTCAGATTCTTCCCTTGGCCAGCAGGAATTCCGCCCATTCGATGTCTTCAACGGTATCAATGTTCACCAGCGGATCTTCAATCACCACTGCGGAGGCTTTTTCGCCCTTGATGGATTTCTGGTCCAGCAGGCATGAACGCGTGATGGCATAGGCCACCCCGTTGCGGTGATAAAGCGGGCACAACTGCTGTCTGGCAATGATGGTGGCCCCGGCCGGATCGTAGTAGTCCATCAGTTCGCCTTTGATGACCAGCTGCTTCAGCGGATGCGCCTTGGTGTCGGTTTTGCTGAGCGTCCAGACGGAATCGAATTTTCCATCAATTAACCGGTTCACGGTTGCCGCAACATGCGAGGCCTTCCGGAACGGCGAGGTCGGCTGCAGCATGATGACAATGTCATAGATGCAACCGTTCAGCTGCTCGCATTCCTTGAGGGCATGGGCCAGCACATCCCAGTCCCCGATGCGGTCTCCGGATATAGGTTCGGGCCGCATGAAGGGAACGCTCAGGCCCGCCGCCCGCGCCACGCGGGCGATTTCCTCGCTGTCGGTGGACACCGCGGCAAAGTCAATCCAGTCCAGTTCCTTTACAACATCCGCCGTGTAGACAATCAGCGGCTTGTCCGCCAGCGGATAAATGTTCTTGAGCGGAATGCCCTTGCTCCCGCCGCGCGCCGGTATCACCGCCAGAATTTTTTTATTTTTAAGCATGGCCTTACTCCTTCAGCAGTCGGCGGACAAATTGCTCAAAATTGAAATCTCCGCCGGCCTGTTCGAACAGACATCCGGCCTGGGTCGCCGCCGCGCGGTCGCCCGCGCCGTCGCCGACCATGACGATGCCCGCCGAACCGGCATTTTCGACCTGCGTGACATGCTGCAGCACCATCACCTTATCGTTCGGATAACCAAAGACCTCTTTGAAAAGGCCGTCCCAGTTCCGAGCCTTCAGGAGCATTTCAATATCATCCTGCGGAGTGACCGTGCTGAGATATAGCGGATATTTTTGCGAAAGCGCCCGCAGCGCTTCTCCTGCCCCGGGCATTTCCCGCGCGGCCTGCTGCCCGGCCACCACATGCCTGCGATATCGCTCGATATATTCAGCGGCCTGATCCGGACCCGCGCCCGGCATCACAGACCGAAGCCTTCGCAGGAGCTCCGGGAAGATGACATAGCGGGACTGCGTCTCGATTTCGGAAAGCACATCGTCAATCACGGCCCTGACCTCCGGCCGGGCCGGAAACACTTCATAAAACGCATTATGCTTGCAGGCGTTGGAATCCACCAGCGTTCCGTCGAAATCAAAGACTATGGCTTTCAACTGCATTGCAAATCAGACGCTTTCTGATACGGCAGTTTCCCAGTTGGGAATGGCGGTCTTGCGGGCCTCTCTCGGACGCGCCGCGATGGATGCATCTTCGTAGAATGAATCGGTGTTGTAATGCGTGGTCGAGACCTCCTCGAAAATCGCCCCGTCCAGCGTATGGAACTTGTGCCAGACGCCGGGCGCCACGAGAAATGTGTCGCCCAGCTGCAGGCGCGTCCGGTGCCCGTCGGCCTCGACTTCCAGATCACCGTATAAAAGCTGGAAGGTTTCCTCCTTCTGCTCGTGATAGTGATACGGATGCTTCTGGCGCGGGAGCTGCACAATCAGCTTCTTGCAGTACTCGCGGTTGATGCAGTTGATGATGACGCATCCGAACTCGCGGAATCGCTCCAGTCCGTAGTGATGTGATATTTCAATCGAGCTGTCCTTCCCGATGTAAATGCGCGCCTGGTTCAGCATGCCCTTCACCTGAAGCATGATACGGTATATCAGTTCATGGGTCGGCGTCTCATGCTTTGCCAGTTTCACATCCAGCGGCTGGTTGACGCCGTAGTCGCGGTCGGCCACGATGCCGTCGAACCATTGACCGCTGTTCATCTGGCTGTCCTGAAGGGGCATGGCAAAGAAGACATCCTCGCGCTTCACGGGCTTGCCGACCGGCAGATTCCGCTTCGCATAAACTCCGCGCATGAGCGACTGGAGCGATTTCTTCTCATCCACCGGTGCCGGGGCGCGCTCCTCGCCGCCGCAGATGGCGCGGGCGTCAAGGCAGGCCCCGATCCATGCGCGGATCTGTTCGGGCGTGGAGGAATAGGCATTCAGTTTGTATTTGTCCGTCTGGATGCCCACATGCCGTTCAAACAGCTTCGCGCCCTTTGCAAAGGCTATGCGCACGGCATCCAGGTTCTCCGGCTCCTCGTGCGTCGAGAAGCCCACCGGAACCGTCGGGAAGCGCTCGCGGAGGAGCGTGATCTGATTCATGTTCAGCCGGCTGCGCACCGTCGGATACACCGCCACGCAATGCATCAGCGCAAACTGCACCCGGTGAAACTCCAGAAAACTCACCAGGCGGTCAATCTGGTTCATGTTCAGCCCGCCCGTGGAGACCACCACCGGCAGACCTTCCTTCGCGATGCATTCCAGCAGCGGACGGTCCAGCGCGGAACAACTGGCCACCTTGATGTAGTCAATCCCCAGCTCGCGGATCCAGCGGACGGATTCTTCATCAAACGGTGTCGCCATGCAGCGCAAGCCGCTTTGACGGGCCGTTTTGACCAGTCCGCGGTAATCCTCCTTCGACAGCGCCGTGCTCATGAACCGCGGAATGTGCGGCACATCCGGACGGTTCTTGAAGTCCGGATGGATGAAGGTCTCCAGATGCCGGAACTGGAATTTAACCACGGCCTCCACGCCCGTTTCCTTCACCACTTTGCCCAGCTCGGTGATGATTTTTCCGGCGTGCGCCGGATCGCCCTGGTGATTGTTCGCCAGGTCCAGGATGAACAGTTGATTAAAGTCCAGATTGCGCATAATGGCTCCAGGTTATTTGCTGCGAATGGCCTTCAGGCTGTATCCCTCTTCGTAATGGATTTCCATCGCCCGCTTCTTCGCATGCGAGCGGTACGCCGCGGCAATAACCATCATCGTGTCCAGCCCGCGCTCGATCGCGATGGGCGACCCGGCGGATGAGCCGGTCTCGACGATGCGGCCGACTTCTTCGATCTCGCCCGCAAAGTCGTCGGGCCGGGTCTTGGCAAAGGTCAGGATTTGCTCGGGTTCCTTGTTCTTCCCGACAATCAGCGCATCCTGCCCCTTGGCGTAGTTGTCGTGCCACGACATGAAGCCCTGCGTTCCCTGAATGCGAAGGCTTTTCACCGACGGCTCGGTGACCACATCCTGAATGATGGTGCCCGCGAGCCCCTTGTCGGTCTGGACCTGAAGCATGGCCGTGCGGTCATATTTGCACTGCCCGTCATCCACCATGTCCATCATGGCCTGCACCGTGGTGATGCGTCCGGCGCCCAGCAGCGACGCCATATGCTGCCAGATGTTGATGGCATGCGAATGTTCGCCGCAGGAGCCTCCGCCGCGCTCGCTGAACCCGAGGTAGCTGTCCCACGGGCCGGCCAGCCAGGGGTGCGCCCCGAAAATGCCGCCCCAGTGCTCCAGCCACTGCACATGGATCGCCTGCGGAAGGCCTAGCGCGCCGGCGGAGATGAATTCCGCGGCCTTGACGGTGTTCTTCGTCATCACATGATTGTAGCCGACCAGCAGAATGGTTCCCGCGTCCTTCGCTTTCTTCAGAAGCTTTTCGGCGTTCCTGAGATCCGGCGGGCACAGCGGCTTTTCGATCAGCAGCGCCTTGGGCGGATTTTTCTTCAGCGCCTTCATGGCGATGTCAAAATGCGATCCGGGCGGCGTGCCGATGATGACCAGATCCAGCGCCTGCTTATAGGACAGTTTGGAAACCGGGGTCAGGCGGATGCCTTCATCCCATTTGCCGTAGCGTGCGGGATAAATGTCCGTCTTCGTGCGCGCCAGCGCAGCTTCGTCCAAATCGGACATTTCCACATCCCAGCCCCTGTTCCGGCATCCGTTGGCCAGATGGTTTCCGATTGATCCTGCACCGTATATTCTAACCTTCATTGATAACTTCTCCTTTAATGATTGATTCCAAAAATTCTATCGGCCCAGCAGCTTGATCAGCGGGCTGGAAATAATCTTGTCCAGGCGCCTGCTCAGCACCATGGCCCGCTTGATGCGTTTTTCCAGAAACACGGCGTCTGCGTCTGATTTCTCCGCTTCCAGTTCCTGAATGGCCTGCTGGAATTCGCCGTTGGCCATTTCCAGCTTGCGGGACATCAAGTCGAGCATGCCCTGCTTCAGGGCGCTGCCGAGATTGTCCGCCGTCTGGTAGTAGCACTTGCGGTCGCCCTTCTTCCAGACGCGCTTCAGCAGACCCAGGCCCTCGAGCTGGCGCGCGGAGATGCTGACGGCTGCCTTGCTCACGCCAAGGTTCTCCTCGATGGCGTCCAGCGAGCAGGCGGACGGCCGCAGATAGAGATAAACCAGAATCTGACCGGCAATGCGGCCCACACCCAGATCCTGGGCGATCGCACCCGCGAGCCGCACCAGACGGTCGCGCACTTGTTCTGTACTGTTCTCGCTCATAGTTTCATGCTCCGCAGACTTCGTCCCGATCAATTCCCGCCCGCCGGACGGCAATCTGCGAAATTCCTTTTATGATCACGCCGCTCCATCACAATACTTTTTCAACTTTTACAATTTTGTAAAAGTATGCCAAAGAACCGGAAAATGTCAATCACGGGAATGTTGGAACGCAGGTGGGCGGACGGGTATGAGAACTGACGAGAATTTTGTAAATATGGCCGTTTTCGACGTTTTTAAGGCATTTTTGGCCATTTTTAGGTGTTTTTGGGCCGTTTTTGGCGGTTTTTGGCCCTTTTTTCGGGTCTTGAGCTGTTCAGCTCTCGGCATCCGCCTGCAGGCGCTTCCATGTTTCCGGGTCGCGGGTTTTGAGCACGCGCGCCGAGGGCGAACCAACAATCTCCCCTTCCCCGACATCGGACGTGACCAGGCATCCGAAGCCAATGACGGCTCCGTTCCCGATGGTGACGCCCGGCACGATGCGGGCGGCGGCTCCGATCCAGACATAATCGCCGATCTTTACTGGTTTCTGGATTTCTTTTCCATACGGGATCTTCTCATTAATATCGTGGTCGTGCGTGTAGATGACGCATCCAGCGGAGATGTGGCAGTCATGCCCGATCTCCAGGCCGCCCTTGCAGTCGAAGAAGCATCCGCGGGAAACATAGGTCCGGTCACCGATGGACAGCTTTGACGGCTTCTTGACGATCAGATCGCCTGGAATGAAAACATCTTTCCCGAGTTTTGCGGAAGCCCTGATCCCGTCCGCGCGCACCTTCTCCTCGGCGCGGCGCAGCCGGCCAGCCAGCGAAGCCAAACGATATGTGATGAATCCGGAAATGCTCACAGCCTGCTCCCTTTTTTCAACATGACGATCATAATGGCGGATTCTTTCAATGATTGGAAGTTTTTCTAAAAAAAGGTTTGCGCGGGCGCATTTCGCAAAGCGCGGAAACCTATGCAAGCCCTACTTCTCCGTCAGGTTCCAGATGCCGTCCCATTGCGGCGCGGGTTCAGAAAGTGTTTTTCGGATCCGGTCCGCATAGGCCCGGGCCGCCGGATCGTCCGGCATGCGGTCAAAGACAGCCAGCGCATCTGAATATTTTCCGGCATAGCACCATTCCAGCGCGCGCTGGAATTCTTTCAGGAAAGAAGGCTCGGCTTCATAGGGCTGGAACACGGTAACCGTCGCCTTGCGGCCAACCACGCGCAGGCGTCCGAGCTCGCGACCGGCAAACCAGCCGCCCGCCTGCGCCCACGTGGATTCCGAAACCATGAGTTCTCCGCCGAACACCTTGTTGGCGCCCTCGAGGCGGGACGCCAGATTGGCGGCATCACCCAGCACCGTGTAGTTGAAACGTTCGCGAGAGCCCATGTTTCCCACCGTCACTTCGCCGGTGTTGACTCCAATGCGCATCTTCACCGTGACTCCGTATTTCTGCTGCAGCCCTCCGCGCAGTTCTGCAAGACGCTTCTGACACCGCAGAGCCGCGCGGACCGCGCGGGCGGCATGATCCGGCTGGGCCATTGGCGCGTTCCAGAACGCGACAACGGCATCACCAATGAACTTGTCCAGATAGCCGCCCTCTTCCGTTATGATCGCGCCCATTTCGGTGAGGTATTCGTTCAGCAGCGCGATCAGCACATGCGGATCAAGGTTCTCGGAGAATGACGAAAATTTCTCAATGTCCGAAAACAGGATCGTGAGCTCCCGCTTCTCCCCTCCAAGCTGAAGACGCGACGGATCGGCAATGAGCTGCTCGATCACTTCCGCGCCGAGATAATGCCTGAACGCCTGCTTGATGAAACGCTTCTGTCTCCCCTCCGTGGCGTAGTTCGCAACGACGCCGGCAACGAGCGCGATCATCACGGCCAGAAAGACAACGGCGATGGGCCACCAGTAGCCCGCGGCATATCCGGCGTAACCGGGCAGAATCGCCAGCGGCAGCAGCACCATGAAGGCCGCCACGCATTGCCATGCCTTGCGCGTCATAACAACCCCGATGCCTGCGGCTAGGGCAAGCACCAATGCGACGAGCATGACGGCGAAGGGTTCAGCATCCTGCAGGGTTTGTGAGGACAGCAGGTTGTCCAGAATGGCCGCGTGGATTTCGACACCGGGGAACACGCGGCTCAACGGCGTGGGCCGAAGGTCCAGCAGGCCCGGCGCGCTGAATCCTAAGAATACATAACAATCCTTGAATACGGCAGGATCAACGACCGGCGTTCCTCCCGCCTGCAGACGCTGCTCGGACTGGATCACGGAGGCCGCGGTGTAGGTCTCGTGTGCGCCGGTCTTTCCCCGGAAGTACAGAATCGCCCGTCCTGCGTCATCCATCGGCATTCTGGCATTTCCAATCTTCAGGACACCGCGCGAAATGCTCAGTGAAACCTGTTTTTCTGCAGCCAGATAGGCCGCCAGACCCGTGCATAAAACCGCGCGGCCATCGAACACGCGAAACAGGCTTGCGCGGCGGAAGATTCCGTCGCGGTCGGGCTCATCGCTCACATTAGCGAGTATGGCGGCATTGGTGGCCACCTGTGGAATCGGGAACACGGCTTTTGGCATGATGATGTCTTCCCCGCGGGTCGAGGTCAGCCATGCTTCAAGGCCCTCGATGGCTGCGCCGCTCTCCGGTATGCCGGCAGGCCACGACAGGTGCTGTCCCGATCCCGATCCGAGAACGACAGCGCCGACAAACGGAACCGAACGCTGAATGGCCGACGCCAGGGCCTCATCGTCGGAAACTTCGTAGACAGAAGGTTCCGTGTAGATCACATCGAACGCCACCGCGCGGGCACCGCCGCGTTTGCAGAAGTCGAGGATGGCCGTATAGACGGTCCGCGGCCAGGGCCATGACCATCCGTTCTCGGCATTTCCCCAGTCGAGGCTGTACTGATCAAGGAGAATCACTTTTATGCGGGGATCAGGCTCTGTCCGTGACGCAAAGAATTTTACGCGCCAGCCCCACGACGAGTGCTCCAAATCATCCAGCGCGCCGGCATGCCACAGGACGGCGGCAACCAGCCAGGCAGCGAAACCGATCATCGCGCCGTATGTCAGTTTTCTGCGCATAGTGAATTAGAACTTGTCCATCGCCTGCGCGAAACGCTGCTGGCGAGCGGTCACGACGGCCGGCGCAGATGCAGCCCCGATGAGCTTTTTCACATCGTCAATGCGGTCTTCGGGATCCGGATGGGTCTTTGCAAAGTCCAGCCCGCCCGGTTTCAGATTCTGCTTCATGTGCTGCAGCATCGTAACGAGGGCGTTCGGGTCATACCCCACCCTCTTCATGATCGTGACGGCGGAAGCATCCGCCTCGCGTTCCAGGGCGCGCGCATAGCCGCTGTTCCTTAATGTCTGAACGACATCGCCGATGCTGCCCTCAAACGCCTCCGTGAGCCGGGCAAGGTTGTCATCGCCGAAGTTCTTGGCGCTTTCAGCCGCGAGAATGGTCAGCGCGGACGTGAGGCGGCTCTTCTTGATGGCGCGAAGGCCATGCTGGTGCTGGACGTGCCCGATTTCGTGCGCCAGCACGGCGGCCAGCTCGTCTTCCGTTTTGCAGCAGCGAATCATGCCCCTTGAGATAAGCACAAGCCCGCCGGGCGCCGAGAAGGCATTGATCTCATCGGTGTCCAGCAGCATGAAGTGATAGCCCCGAAAGGTCTCGGGCCGGTCGGAGGCCATGGCCAGCGTCTGTCCAAGCAGGTTCAGGTATTCCGTCGCTGCTTCCTTGTCGAGGGGTTCGTATGTTCCGAGAATCGTCGCCGCAACTGAACGGCCGATATAATACTCCTGTTCCGGCGTAATGTCGGTGAAGCTCTTCTCAACCGCCTGCGCGCTGCGATTGATGGAGCCGGCCTGCTGGGATGTGAGCACACCGGCCGCCTCGCCGGCGACGGTGGCGGCCTGAATCACCGAGGCGCAGCCGCTCAGCATTCCGGCGAGCGCAAAGGCCAGGACGCAGACGGCAGCGGACAAAACAATTTTGCCGGGGCGGTTCATTGCGCACCTCCCCGCAGGCGAACGCCTCCGTTCTTGAGGAATTCTTCCGACTGTTCCGGGGTCACGACGATTTTCTCCATCTTGTCCACCCACGTAAAATCAGCGTCGCTGTTCTGGGCCCTGAACTGCGCCTCAACATCCGAATTGAAACCCTTGCCGGCCAGCGCGAGTTCATCTCCGGAGGCTGCGGACTTCGCGTCCTGAATCCCCGCCGTCATTTTGATCCGTTTGGGCGTCAGCGCGGACTGGTGCACCCAGCCGGTCTTTCCGCCGGCATCACGAACCTTGATCCAGTCACTCTGCTTCTGGACTACGGTGACCCGCACCCCGTAGTCCAGCTTACACACCATTTGCCCGAGAAAACCCGGAGAGGCCCGGAGCGGCGCCTTCTGGACCTGCACGCTCATCATCTTTTCGGCCGCTCCCGCGGTGCAGGCCATCAGCATGACGGCTGCTGCACTCCGCAAAAGCCTGTTTCTATAGCTCATTTCTCCTCCTCTTCTGCATCTTCCGCCAGTCTGCCAAAAAGTTCCAGGCATTGGAAGTTTTCGCGCCAAAAGTTCCAATGATTGGAAGTTTTTCAATCCATAGTTCCAATGATTGGAACTTTCATGACAGGCTTTTCAGACCACCGCGCACGACGGCGGCGTGGAAGCCCGCCTGGCGCAGGATAAAGGTGGCCGTGGCGCTCTTGCGGCCATTGGAGCAGTAGCAGACATAGAGCCGCTCCTTGTCCAGCCCCTTCATCCGGTCGCGCAAATCCTGCATCGGTATGTTGACGCTGTTGGGAAGATGCGAGCGGTCGTATTCGTGGGGATCGCGGACGTCTACCCACCGCCCGCCCGCCGCAACCTCGGCCCTGGCTTCAACCGGCGTGACCCAGCGGATGACCGCATTCTGGATGTGCTCCGCGAAATGCTGCTTGTGGAGACGCAAAACCACCCCGTCCGTCTGCATGGTGACAGAGGCATTGCGCGGGGCAAAAGAAATGAGGGATTCCTCCCCGAACGCGGCGCCGGGCTTCAGATGCGCAATGCTTTCGGGTTCGCCGTCGGCATTCCGGCGCGTGACTTCCGCGGCGCCCTGCTCCAGCAGATAGTAGTAATCGCCCTCCGTTCCCTCACGGATCAGTTCATCGCCCGCCGCGACCTTGACCTGTTCCATGCAGGCGACGGCCCTGGCGAGGGGTGCTTCATCCACATTAATGAAGAAAGGCGAGGCCCGCAGTTTTTCAACCACCGGCCCGGGGTTGCGGATCGCGGAAACATTCTTTTTTTTCCTGCCTCCCCCAAAACTGAAATTCAAGTCGCGGCCGAACACCTTCATAGCGTCTCCTGATTATTCCCCGTAAACATGCCATTTTCTGTGCCGGATGGCCAGACTTTCGGGATGATTTTTTCAGGCGCAGTTTTTGTCGGATATTCTTGATTGAAGGGCTTGAACATGACATTCTGGCAACAGAATAAGGAGTCCGCTATGCAGAGAACAACTTTATTGATGCTGATCCTTTCACTGGCTGCTTTCGGATGTGCAAAGAAGGAGGAGCCTGCCGCTCTTTCTCCTGCGCCGGCGGAGCCTCCCGCGGAAGTTCCCTTCACCTCCACTGAAGAGGTTGTCGCCCGCGAAGACATTCAAATGGCTGAAGAGCAGAACAAGACGGTCACCGCGGACTTTGACATGGACGGCCTTGAGGACCTTGCCGTTGTTGACCCGCGCGACGGGCACCAGAACGAAGTGAATATTTACATCCAGAAACCTGAAGAAAAACAGGCGCAGCCTGCCCCCTCGACCGCACCTGCGGCACCCGCCGGCGGAGCGGCCAGCCTGACCAGCCCCGAAAAGGGCAAAATTCAGTATTACAAGGCCGGCGTGATCCGTCAGCCCAAGGACGGCACCGTGATCGGCCTGATGATCCGCAAGCGGAAAGATATTACCGATCTGCTGGTTCTGCTGCAGGACCAGACCCTGAACAACCAGATGCTGCACTACCTCAATGACGGGCAGAAGTTCTTTCTGGATGAATAATCCCGCCGGGCGGAAATCGTCTTCGGCCTCATGAAAGGCATCCTGTCATTATGGCTCCCGCCTTTAGCCTGGGCCGGAGTGATCTTTGGACTGAGTTCATGGAGCGGGCCGGAGGAGCCACCGCGCTTCTGGTTCCCGGGACTTGACAAGATCGTTCATGCCGCGCTGTTTGCCGTGCTCGCGGCGCTCCTTTTCAGGGCCCTGGCCGGCGGCGGAAAAATGAGGGCTGCCCTGCTGGCGGCCGTCATCACGGCACTTTACGGGGCGACCGACGAGTGGCACCAGTCTTTCAACGCCAGCCGGTCAGTCGAAATGCTGGATTTCATTGCGGACAGCATAGGCGGACTGATTGGAGCATTTGCGGGTTTCCGGCTCTCTGCGCGATGGCCCTTTTTCGGGAAACAGTCATGAGCATCAAAGACATCAGCAAGGCAAGCGCGCGGGCCATTGAATTGCGCGCCGAGATTGAGCGCCACAACCGGCTCTATTACATCGAGGCACGTCCCGAGATCAGCGATTACGATTTCGACATGCTGCTGAAGGAACTGGAACGCATCGAGGCCGCATTCCCGGAACTCGTCACGCCGGATTCCCCCACCCGTCGCGTGGGCGGAACACCCCTGACGGAATTCAAACCCGTTGTCTATGCGAAGCCGATGATGAGCCTTGCCAACGTGTACAACAAGGACGAGCTGCGCGCATTTGACGAGCGGGTGCGCAAAATCCTCGGGAAGGCGCCCTTCACTTACATTCTGGAGCCCAAGATTGACGGGGTTGCGGTTTCTCTCCGTTACGAAAACGGGATTCTGATCTCCGGCGGGACGCGCGGCGACGGCAAGACCGGTGACGATGTCACCGCCAACCTGAAAACCATTTGCTCGATTCCGCTGAAGCTGCACACAAAGAGTTCCGTTCCGGAGGTGCTGGAAGTGCGCGGGGAAGTGTACATGGACCGGAATGGATTCCAGAAGCTCAACCGCGAGCGCGAGGAGGCGGGGCAGGAACCATTCGCCAATCCGCGCAATGCAGCCGCAGGATCGCTGAAGCAGCTCGACTCCCGCATTGTTGCGCAGCGGCCGCTGAATGTCATTCTCTATGCCGTTGGCGAAGTGCGCGGATTCGCAGTCCGCTCCCAGTCGGAACTGCTTGAGAATCTGCGCGAACTTGGATTCCGAACCGCGCCGCGCGTCTGGCTGTGCCGCGATATCCAGGAAGTATTCACCGGTCTGGATGAACTTGAAAATATGCGGCACGATTTCCCGTTTGAAATGGACGGGGGCGTAATCAAAGTCAATGAATATGAACTTTATGAAGAGCTGGGCGTCACCGCCAAGAGCCCCCGCTGGGCCATCGCCTACAAGTACGAGCCGGAGCAGGCGGAAACACTGCTGCGAGACATCACGGTGCAGGTCGGGCGAACCGGCGTGCTGACGCCGGTGGCAGAACTTGAGCCTGTGCTGGTGGCCGGCTCGACGGTCAGCCGGGCAACCCTTCACAACGAGGATGAAATTGCGCGCAAGGACATCCGCATCGGTGACCGGGTGATCATCGAAAAGGCGGGCGAAGTGATTCCGGCCGTGGTGAAGGTCAACACCTCCGCAAGAAGCGGCAAAGAAAAAAAATTCTCCATGCCGGCCGCGTGCCCCGTGTGCGGATCACCGACCGTGAAACGCGAGGGTGAAGTCGCCTGGCGCTGCGTGAACATGCAGTGTCCCGCGCAGTTGAAAAACTGGATCCGTCATTTTGTGTCGCGGGGAGCCATGGATATCGAAGGGCTCGGCATTGCACTGATCGAACAGCTTGTGGACGGGGACCTGATCAAGACCCCGGCGGACATTTACAGCCTGAAACAGGAGGAATTGGAAGCGCTTGAGCGGATGGGCCCGAAATCGGCCGCCAACGTGCTTCAGGCCATACAGGACAGCCGCAAACGCGAACTGTGGCGGCTGATCAACGCATTGGGGATTCCCCACGTAGGGGCGGAATCGGCCCGCAAGCTGGCGGCATCCTTCAGGTCGCTCGACCGGATGATTTCCGCACCGGCGGAAGAACTAGAAAAAGTCCGTGATGTGGGATCCGTGGTCGCCCGGAGCATTGCGGAACATTTTGCCCGGAAGGAAACACAGATACTGATCGCACAGTTGAAGGACGCGGGCGTGAACATGGAGACCCGCGAAGAAGAAGGCGCGGCCGGAACCGCCCTCGCCGGGAAGACTTTTGTGCTCACGGGAACCCTCAAGAACCATACGCGGAGCGAGGCTGGCGAAATGATTCGCCGCGCGGGGGGCACCATCAGCGGCAGCGTGTCCAAGAAAACCGATTACGTGGTGGCTGGCGACAATCCGGGATCGAAGAAAGATGCCGCCGAAAAGCACGGCGTGAAGATTCTGGATGAGGCGGCTTTTGAAAAACTGATGAAGGAACTGAATCCGTGAATGTGGAAGTTCTTCCGCTCGGGCCCTTCGCGGCCAACTGCCATGTTGTTTGGGACAACAACCGCAATGCGCTGGTCATTGATCCGGGATTCGACGGAGCACATGTCGCCCGCGTGATAGATAGCAGCCATTTGAAAGTATGCGGATGGCTGCTGACGCACGGCCACGCCGATCATGTCTGCGGTCTTGCGGAAGCATATCGAATGCATTCGGCCCCCGTGTACATTCATGAGAAAGATGCTCCATGGGTGTTTTCGGAGAACAACGGGATCACCCCCTTTTACTCCGCACCGGAACGCCCGAACTGCGAACTGACAACTTTCTCCGGTACGCAAACGCTGGAGATCGGGCCCTTCCAGATGCAGGCCATACACACGCCGGGGCACTCGCCGGGATGCGTCTGCTATTACTTCCAGACAGAGTCGATCCTGTTCTCCGGCGACACCCTTTTCAAAGGATCGGCCGGACGCACGGACCTGCGGGGCGGAGATGCGCGCGCACTGGCCCGGTCACTGAAAATCCTCGCTGGGCTGCCGGATCAAACAGAGGTGTTTCCCGGGCATGGAGAGAGCTCAACCATCGCAGAGGAAAAGGCCGGCAACTATTTTCTGAGGGAGTTCAGCGCGCGAGCTTGATGCCTCGCCGGACATAAGTCGGGATGTCGAGGTTGGCGCCCTGATACACGGTGGGGGGCACATTTTCAAACCGCCCGCTGCCCCGCGCGTCAAGATCCAGCGTGGTTTGCGTCGCCATTTTACGCTTGCGCCCGGAAACCTTTTCCGGCTCCGGTTTGGCTTCAGCAGCGGGTGCCTGTTCAGCCGCTTCCGCCGCCAGCCGCTCCTCCGCCAGCAGAACGCTCAGGGAAAGTTTCCCCTGATAGTCGGAATCAACAGCGGTTCCCATCAGGATGCGGGTTTGCTCCCGGGTGATTTCCCTTATTTCCTCGAGCAGAGTCTGCAATTCAACCAGTTTCAGGTCCGGGCCCCCGGTGGCGCCCACCAGCAGCGCACTGGTTCTTCTGATCTGCGCTCCATTTTCGAACTGCGGGGCGGCCAGCAGTTTGGCCACGGCATCCTTGACGCGCGCAGGGCCTTCGCTTTCCACACAGGCCATTGCGCAGGAACCCTCGCTGTTCATGAGGAACGCCCGGAAATCGGCAAAGTCCAGCCGTATCAGGCTGTTGCGGTTGAACAGTTCCCATAGCGACCGGATGCAGTCGCCCGCGAGGCGATCAGACACCTGAAAGGCGTCGGTGACGTTCAGAGACTCATCCGCATGCTCCAGCACGCGCTGGTTGGGGAACTGAATAACGGCATCGGTGACATTCCGGAGTTCGCGCAGGCCCTGAAGCGCCTGTTCCAGCCGGTGAGGGCCTTCAAAATCAAAGGGAAGCATCACAAAGCAGAGCACCAGGGCTCCGGCCGCCTCCGCCGCCTCCGCGATGACCGGGGCCGCCCCGGTTCCCGTTCCCCCGCCAAGTCCCGTCACGAGGAGAGCCAGGTCCGCTCCGCGAAAAACCGCGCTGATGTCATTCCGGTCACGCTCGGCCGCGCGGCGGCCCATATCGGACTTGCCGCCCGTGCTCAATCCCTGCAGCAAAGCCTCGCCGATCTGCACTGGCTTGAGCCCCGGCGATGACGCCAGGACGGACGCATCGGTATGAATGCCGAAAAGTTCCGGCCCGCTGGGCCATCTCTTGGCCAGCGAAGACAGAATATTGCATCCTCCGCCGCCGATTCCGGCGATGACCACGCGCGTTTTCCGCGCTCCCTTCTCCCGGTTGTCCCTGTGGAATTGCATGGTTCTCTCAGTTTGTAAAAATCCTCATCAGCCGGTCCAGCAGCCCGGCATTCCGGCCGCGTTTTCCGCTGCGCAGCGCGTACTGCAGCATGCCGAGCGGTGCAGCATACTGGGGCCCTTCCGTGACCACCGCCAGCCCGCTCACGTTCCTTGGACGGCCGACCTGGCACTCGCGGTCGAAAATATCGCTCGCGAGCTGCGTGATGCCGTCCATGTGCGCTCCGCCTCCGGTCAGGATCACCCCGGAAATCATTTCCGGGCGCAGCCCTGCACGAAGGATGCCATCCTTGACCAGCCCCAGGGTTTCATCCATGCGGGCATGGATGATCGTCTGAAGGTCGGAAAGGCGTATATTCTTCCCGGCAAAACCGCCGTCGGACTGCAACGCCACAGTCGGTGATCCCGAGGGCGCGCTGACAACAGCCGATCCCGACTGCTTCTTCAGATTTTCCGCCTGCACTTGAGGAATGCCCAGCCCGATGGCGATATCATTGGTCACGTGATCGCCGCCCACCGACAAACTTCCGGCATGAGCAATGGCCATGTCGGCATACACCAGATAGTCCGTGGTGCCTCCGCCCAGATCAATCACAACGGCACCGCCCTGCTTCTGCTCCGGAGTCAGGACGGACATGGCCGACATCAGCCCGCCGAAGGCGATGTCCAGGACCTCGACGTTGACATCCTTGAGCGTGCGCACAAGGTTCTTGATACGATTGCGCAAACAGTGAATGATCAGCATGTCCATCGTCAGCCGGGTGGCTTCCATGCCTTCGGGCCGCAGAACAACCTGCTGGTCATCCAGCAGGTACCGCTGGGTGATGGAATGGATCATTCCCCGGTCCGGCGGCAGCACGACAGCGCGCGCCAGATCGCCGACCTCCTCGATCTCATCTTCGGAAACCAGACCGCCCTCCGAGCGAACCGGCACGGTGCCCCGGTTGGTCATAGCCTGGATATGGTCGCCGCTGATGACCACATGCGCCTCGCCGACACTCACGTCCGCCTGCTCTTCGGCCTGCTCCAGCGCCTCATTCAGGCACGAGACGACATGGTCAATATCCTGCACCTCTCCCTTGCGCACGCCGCAGGAGGGACTGACCCCCTGCCCGATGATCATGAGCTGATCGTCCTCGTGCAGGTCGCCGATCAGCACGCAGACCTTGGAAGTTCCGATTTCGATGGCGGCCAGCGGGGCCCGGGTGGTCATGGTTAAAAGCCCCCCGTTATGCGGCGCGGATCACTGGGCAACGACATTGCTGTCTCCTGTAATGTCAAAAAGCATGTGGCCGCCGCCCTTTTGCATGTCCGCCAGCAGACTGTCCGCCGCCCTCTGGAGCCGCCATTCCAGCTTCCCGGGCGCCAGCAGCAGACGCTTTCCGCTGGCCAGCCGCACGTCCAGCCGCTCCTTGTCGCGGACATTTACGGCCATGATGTTAAGATGCTGCGCGATGGAAGGCGTGCTGTCCACGATATCCAGCAGCGAGATCGCGTCGCGGATTTCCGGCGCACGGACCTGGCTTCCCGGCCGCAGCCCCTTTTCGGCAAATCCCTCCACAACCGGAAGCTCTGGAGAGGAATGCACCGGGCCCAGCACATAGCCCTCACGGTCCACGGCCAGCAGGGACGCGCTGCGGTCGCTTTTCAGGCAGGCCAGCGCGCTCCGTTCGCTCACCTCCACCACCAGCGTGTCCGGAAACTGGCGCCGGATGGACACGCGGCCGACCAGGGGCACCAGTTCGAGCTTGCGGCGAATCTCCCCGAGGTCCACCGCAAAAAGATTCTGGCCGGTCTCAAGGCCCGAATATTCGCGGATATGATTCGGGGAAAGGCGGGTTCCGTCTGACCGCAAATCCAGAACGGTGATTGTGAAACGGGGATTCTGAACAAACAGCTTCCGTCCCGCGAACAGCGCACCTGCGAAAACGGCGCCGCAGAGCGCCAGCACGGTGACACTCACCAGCACAATGCCGGCCATGTGCCCGTGGCCGTCATGACCGCCGGCTCGCGCATAGAGCACAGGGCCGCGGCTTCTCCGGCGCTTGTGCCGCGAGCCGTCGCCCTTCAAAGTTGTTTCGTCATACCACCACATAAAATAAATCCATCCGTCGCTAGAATTTCCCGAGCCCCGCGGCACGCATGATCCGGTCGCAGAGTTCAGGGAACGGAATCCCCGCTGCGCACGCAGCCTTCGGCAGCAGACTGGCCTCGGTGAAGCCGGGTATGCTGTTGTTTTCCAATATAAAGAGTTCTCCGCCGGAAGTCATGCGGAAATCCACGCGGCTGAGGCCGCTGCATCCCAGAGCCCGATACGCTTCACCCGCCAGTTTTCTGCAGCGCGCGGAAACTTCATCAGAAATTTCCGCTGGAACAATATAGCGCGTATCATGCCGCTGATACTTCGCGTGGAAGTCGTAATAACCCTCAGCGGGGGCGATCTCGATCACAGGCAGCACTTCATCGCACACAATCCCAGCCGTGAGTTCGCGGCCGGGAATATATTGTTCCACCAGCGCCTGTTCCCCGTAACGCAGTGTGTCTTCCAAAGCAGCCGGCCATTCGTCGGCGCGCCGCACAATATGGATCCCGATGCTGGATCCCTCGCGGACCGGTTTTGTGACGACTGGAAGCGGGAGCGGGTTTTCAGCCCCCTTCCCCACAACGGCAAATTCCGGCGTCGGCAGACCCGCTCCGATGAAAATCTCCTTGCTCAGCAGCTTGTCAAACGACCGGCGGCTTGCTTCCGGCCCGGAACCGGTATAGGGGATTTTCTTCTCCTCCAGCATCCTCTGAATTTCCCCGTCCTCGCCGAAGGATCCGTGGAGGGCGATGAAGACAGCGTCAATGCCTTCCGGGACGGTCAACCCGTTCCTGCCGATATCCACGGATGTCACATCATATCCGGCCTCCGCAAGGCCCTTGGCCACTGCGGCGCCGGAACGGAGAGAGACTTCGCGTTCGGACGACGGACCGCCCATCAACACGCCGATTTTATGGTATGGCAGAGACTGTTTCACGCGATAAACCGCCTGCGCCGCGGGCGGCCGGGCCGCTCCTTGCGGCATTCTTACATTACTTCGCGCCACCAGTCGTAGTTGTTCTTCTCCAGTTCTTCGCGGGAAGGAATCGGGAAATAGAGCATGTCGTCGCCGTCCGCAATCCAGACACCGTGCTTAATCTTCTTGTAGGAGAGATGGCGGAAGACGGAACCAAGGCTGATCGTCTTGGTCTTCTTGTTGGGATTATCCAGCAGCTCCTTCAGGCAGTCATAGAGACGCAGCGGATGGATCTCCGGGATCGGCGCCGTGAACTGCATGCGGTTGGTGTGCTCCTTCGCAAAATGCTCCACATCCATATCTATCTGGGTAAAGCAGACCTTCGGAGCGCCCTTGGAACGCGTTCCCCGGGTGATCCATTTCCCGAACTCGCGCGGATCGCTGTTGGCGGCCACCAGGCTGTGCAGAGGGGTGATTTCCTGATAAACCCGCACGCGACCGGGTTCGCCGACATGCGTGTAGGGCTGGGCGTCTATCCCCAGCACATGTCCGCCGGAGGTGACCAGATAAAGTTTTTGAATGGCCTTAAGCAAGACGTGCTCCAGGGTGGCGTAGGAGGCGATGAACTTCGTGCGCTTGGGCTGACCGGTCACTGGATGAGGCACGGTCTGCGCCAGGTATTCGTCAATGCCAAAGAAGGGATCGCGGAAGTTGATGTCCACCTCGGCAAAAACCACTTTGCTCTGGTAGTGCTTGGCCGTGCCGGTGGTCAGATGTTTAGCGAACTGCACCGGTTCCAGATGCGATGCGATCAGCGCATTGTTCGGAAACAATGTCATATACATGTGCTTGGTGTATTCAGTCATTTTCTTCTCCTGTTGTTGGAGCCGATATTGTTTTCAAAAGCATGCTTATATCATCCGGCGCGGGGATTCAATTCCTTTCTTCTCTCCGGAAAAGGCCGATGACCGCCCCCGCGGCCATCGCCAGCAGAACCACCGCCGCAATAAGGGCCCCCAGCCACCCCATCAGCGACAGGACGGTCATGATCACGCCCGCAATCATTACACCCAGCAGGATGGAAAGCATGGCATGATGAAACTTCATGCCCATGAGGAACGCGGCCATCGCGCCGGTCCAGCCGCCGGTGGCCGGAAGCGGAATGGCCACAAATATCGTCAGGCCCAGCGTTTCATATTTCTCGATGTTGGCGGCCTTCCGGCGCGTGCGGGCAAACAGCCAGTCGAAAAATTTCTTTCCGGCATCGAAGCGCATCAGCCACCGCGAGACCGGGCCCAGCAGCAGCAGGATAAAGGGAATGGGGATCATGTTCCCGACCACGGCCAGCGCATACACCAGCCATGGGTTCATCTTCATGATATGCCCGACAGGAATCGCGCCGCGCAGTTCCACGATCGGCAGCATGGAAATCGCAACCACTGTCAGCTCGTCCGGAAGGCCTGTTCCGCGCATCCAGCTGGCGATCTTTGCGCCGGTGGAATGGTGCTCCGCAGAGGGTTCCGCGGCCATTAATCCGCCCGTTGCGCAAAGAAGCGCCAGAATGATTGTCAAAATCCGTTTCATCGGTTCTCTCCGTTCGAAATCTCACCGGCTGTCGTTTTGCCAGCCCTCTTTCCCCAGCAAAGGCACAAAACGGCATCCGCCCAGTTCGCGCATGTTGTAGCGGGTGCCGCTCCTTTCGACAAGCACAAGCGACTGAAGAATCAGGTCGCCCACCGGGATTGCCAGGCGCCCGCCATCCGCAAGCTGCGCCTGAAGCGACGGCGGAACCTGCGGCGCGCCCGCCGTCACGCAGATGGCGTCATAGGGCGCATGCTCCGGCCAGCCGACCGTTCCGTCACCGGTCAGGAACTGCACGTTTGTGAAGCCCAGCTCTTTCAGAACAGTCTGTGCTCGCGCGGACAGCTCCGGAATCAGCTCGATGGTGAATACCTCCTTTGCGAGGCACGCAAGGATGGCGGTCTGATATCCCGAACCCGTTCCGATCTCCAGCACGCGGTCTTGCGGGCCGATTGCCAGCAGTTCGGTCATCCACGCCACCATGTAGGGCTGTGATACCGTCTGTCCGCACCCGATCGGCAGAGGATGATCTCCATAGGCCACCTCGATCTGCACCCCGGGTGCAAAAAGCTCGCGGGGAATTTTCTGCAGAGCCTCAAGCACACGTTCATCCTTAACTCCACGGCCCCGGATGAATAACTCAATGTGCTCTTTGCGCAGTTGGGCAGCGGCGGATTTCGGCATCATTTCCTCTTTCGTTCCCGGTTGCGCCAGATCATGCCGAAAAAACGGATTGCATCGCTGACCGGACGGACCTTGCTCTGCTCTTCGCCCGAGTAGACGGCGGACACCCTGACAGAATCCATCCGGATGCCGCGCCGCGCGACATACAGCAGGATCTCCGATTCCGCCGCAAAGCCCGCGGATTCCGTGGGGACGAATGGCGTCAGGTCGCTTGCAAAGAGCCTGAAACCGCACTGTGTGTCCGGAATGTACTGCTTCATCAACCCGCTGAGCATGTGGCTCATAAACCGGTTGGTCAGCCGCCGAATCAGCGGCATCCCGACGGGATCTGCCATGCGATTGCCCACCAGCACGGGAATGCGGGTTCGCTCATAGGCCTCCATGAATCGCGGAATTTCCTCCGCTTTGTGCTGGCCGTCGGCATCCATCGTGATCACGGCGTCGCATTCCCGCGCGCGCGCAATGGCAAATCCCGTCTGCAGCGCGGCACCCTTCCCGCGGTTCGTCTCATGCCGGTGGACGATCGCCCCGGCCTGGTCCGCAACCGATGCCGTTTTGTCGCTCGACCCGTCATCCACCACAATCACCTGCGGACAGTATTTCAGCGCGGCGCGGACGACTTCGGCAATGTTCTTTTCCTCTTCAAAGGCCGGCATCAAGACGCAATATTTCGGTCTGGCTGGCGCTGCGCTCATCATGCCGCTCCTTTTGCCCGGGCCAGCATTTGCGCGGCCCGGAATGACGATCTCACCAATGGCCCCGATGCCACGGCCTTGAAACCTTTATCGCCGGCGATGCGCCCCAGTTCATCAAACTCTTCCGGGGGCAGGAAACGCAACACCGGAAAATGCGCAGGCGAAGGCGCAAGATACTGTCCCATCGTGAGCAGTTCACAGCCCGCATCCAGCAAATCATCCATGGCCTGCAATATTTCATCTTTTGCTTCGCCAATCCCCAGCATCAGGCCGGACTTGATCAGCGCCCCGCCCCAAGCGGAAGCCGCGCGCAAAACGCCCAGTGATGTTTCATAAGATGCCATCGGACGAATCTCCGGCTGCAGACGCCGCACAGTTTCCAGGTTGTGATTGAACACATCGGGTTTGGCATTCATTACAGTTTCGACGGCGGAAACATCGCCACGGAAATCCGGAACCAGGACTTCAACCGTCAGGTCCCTGCCGGTTTCGCGCAAGGCGCGAATGATCTCGGCAAACAAAGATGCGCCGCCATCCGGCAGATCGTCCCTCGTTACGCTGGTGATCACCACGTGCCTGAGATTCATTTTGTGCACGGCCCCCGCAATCCGCGCGGGTTCATCCGCATCAGGCGCGGCGGGTGTTCCTTTTTGCACCGCGCAGAAGCGGCAGTTGCGGGTGCAAACGTTTCCAAGAATCATGAATGTGGCCGTTCCGTCGTTCCAGCACCGGTGGCGGTTCGGACACCTGGCATCGGAGCAAACCGTGTGAAGCGACTGATCCTCCAGAAGACGCTGAACGCGCACATAATCGCGGTCGGTCCGCAGTGGCGTCCGCATCCATCGGGGAAGCCTTTGTGGAGGGCAATTCTGCACGTTAAGCCTTCCGCCCGGCTTTGTAGCGGCTGATGAGACGGTTCGTCGAGGCGTCGTGCGCAGGCGGGGCGGCCGGATCCTGCAGCTCCTTCAGGATTCGGCCTGCGAGCACCTTGCCGAGTTCGACGCCCCACTGGTCAAAGGAATAAATATTCCAGATGATGCCCTGCGTGAAAATCTTGTGCTCATAGAGCGCGATGAGCTGACCCAAAATCGCCGGTGTGAGTTTTTGCGCCATGATCGTATTCGTCGGACGGTTGCCCTGGAACACGCGATGCGGCACCAGCGCCCGCCTGGTTCCTTCTGCGCGGACTTCATCCGCAGTCTTTCCAAATGCCAGCGCCTCGGTCTGCGCGAAGAAGTTGGCCATGAGCTTGTCGTGATGGTCGCCGATCGGGTTCAGTGACTCCACAAACCCGATAAAATCCGCCGGGATGAGCTTTGTGCCCTGATGAATGAGCTGATAAAATGCATGCTGGCCGTTTGTGCCGGGTTCGCCCCAGATGACCGGCCCGGTCTGGTATTTCACGGGCTTCCCGTTGCGGTCCACATATTTCCCGTTGCTCTCCATGTCGCCCTGCTGGAAATACGCGGCGAAACGGTGCAGATACTGGTCGTAAGGCAGAATCGCCTGCGTTTCGGCTCCAAAGAAATTGTTGTACCAGATGCCCAGCAGCGCGAGGATCACCGGCATGTTCTTTTCGAAGGGCGCGCTTTCGAAATGGCAGTCCATCGCATGGAAACCGCGCAGCATGTCCGTGAAATTCTCCGACCCGATGGAAATCATCAGCGGCAGGCCGATCGCCGAACAGAGGGAATAGCGCCCGCCCACCCAATTCCAGAATTCAAACATATTGGCGGGATCAATTCCAAAAGCCTTGACGGCCTCTGTATTGGTCGAAAGCGCCGCAAAATGCTTCGCAATGGCCGCGGAATCCTTCAGCGACGCCAAACACCACTCGCGCGCGCTGTGCGCGTTGGTCATCGTCTCCTGTGTGGTGAAAGTCTTGGAAGCCACGATGAACAGCGTTTCATCGGCATTCAGCTTGCGAAGCGTTTCCGCCAGATGCGTCCCGTCTATGTTGGAGACAAAATGCAAAGAAATGTCACGGTCGCTGTAGGCCTTGAGCGCTTCGGAAGCCATCACGGGGCCGAGATCCGAACCGCCTATGCCGATATTCACGACACTGCGGATTTTCTTTCCGGTGAAACCCTTCCACTCGCCGCTCCGGATGCGGTTGGAGAAATTCTTCATCTGCTCCAGCACGCGGCGCACATCGGGCATCACGTCCTTGCCGTCCACCATGATCGGGCGGTCCGACACATTGCGCAGGGCCACATGAAGCACGGCGCGATTTTCGGTGGCATTGATCTTCTCCCCGCTGAACATCGCGTGGATTTCATCCCTGAGCCCGGAGACCTCCGTGAGCTTCAGCAAAAGCTGCATGGTTTCCGGAGTGATGCGGTTCTTGGAGTAATCGAGGAACAGGTCGCAGGCCTCCATGGAGAGCTGCTCCGCGCGATCCGGCTGATTCTGGAAAAGCTCGCGCAGATGCTGGGATTTCATCTGTTTCTGATGCGCCTGCAGCGCTTTCCACTCCGGACTTCTGGCCGACGATATCTTCTTTGTCATGGAAACCTCATCTCATTCAAACTGATGCCGAAGATATGCATTTTTCACATCAATATCAATGCGCAACACAAACGGCCCCAAAGCGATCAAAATGCGTTTTTTTGGCAAAAAACGGCATTTTTAGGCCATTTTTAAGCGTTTTTTGCCGTTTTTTGGGCACTTTTGGCCATTTTTTGACGTTTTTTACCATTTATTGAAGGACACCACGGCATCGCTCCTCATCAATTCGGTGAGGAATTTGAACGCCCCTAAGGACTTGGGTTCACCGCCTTCATCCCGTTGCTGACGTTTTCCAGGTAGTCCACCAATGCAGTGTTTTCGTGGCAGCTTTGCGCGGAAAGGGCGTTCTCATATGGAGTTCGGCCCTCCACATTCCGGCCCTGCACGTCCACTCCGGCCTCGACCAGAAGCTTTGCACATTCAACACTCTTGGCGGCCCCGCATCGGGCGACAAAATGTAGGGCATTCTCACCGCGGTTGTCTGTGGCCGCAATTTCAGCGCCCGCCTTGATGAGCACAGCAATTGTTTCGGGACTTCTGGCCGTTTGCGCTGCCGTCAGGAGCGGCGTTATATTCCAGTGTTCAATGCTGGCATTGACTTCTGCCCCAGCCGTGAGCAAAAACTGCGCCATTTCAGCCTGCCCCATGCGCGATGCCCAATGCAATGGTGTTTCGCCATGGGAGTTTCTGTCATTCACAGACTGGCCTGCATCCACAAGCAATCTCGCGATATCAATCTGACCCGCCCGTGCAGCCCAATGAAGAGGGCTGTTACGGTAAACTCCAAGATAAGCCCCAGGAGTTTTGCGGAGCGAATCCGAGAATCCTCTTCTTATGATGATGCCCTCAGACGGTGTTTCACGTACAATATTTTTGCGCCAATCGCAAACGGCAGCCAGATTGCTTCTAATCAGTGAAACATCTCCAAATGCACAAGCTGTAAAAACATCAACTGTGGCACCATGCCGCACAAGGGCGTGCGCAAAAGCGGGATATCCAAAATACAAGGCCGTTTCGAGAGGAGTATCACTGTTATTGTCTGCCAGATTTGGATCCGCTCCCTGATCAAGCAGGAAAAGAGCAACATCTTCCATTCCAAACCGCACAGCCTCATGAACCGGCGTTTTGCCAACCTCGTCCTGAGCATCAATCGGCGCTCCACGTTCAATCAGTTTGCGGGCGATATCCACCTGATTCCTGCGCGCAGCCATATGAAGCAGCGAATAGCTTCTCACGGAGCCCACATGCTGTATGTCGGAAACGTCCTCATCCAAAAGCCGCGAAGCCTCAGCAAAACGCTGCTGTGTCATCAACTCCCGGAGCGTCGCGTCATCTCCAGAGGCACTGAGAGTTCCCAAAACAATTGCTACCGCCGCCAGAGACCTGACAATAACGCGGTTCATTCTGTGCCCGCCGCTGTTTTTCTCATACCTGTTCCCCTGAAATCGGGCGCCTTTAATCTGCCCCTGCTTATCCCGAACGCGCACCGGGCACATGCTTCTTCTGCCATCTGCCTTCCAAAAGCATAAAAATGGCCATTTTTACTGTTTTTGAGCGTTTTTGGGCACTTTTTGGCCATTTTCAGGCGTTTTCAGGCCTTTTTAAGGGCCTCAACATCGGCAAGGTCTTTTTTCCGTCCGGATGCTCGTTTGTTGATGATATACTGATCAGAGCCAATGTAAAAAACAGGGACGTCGCCATAGGTTCCCGGAACTTTCGATGCCGCAGCATCGGCCCAGGTCACGCCGGTTATGCCTGTGATAATGTCAATGCGCACAGGCGGGACCCCCAGCTGAACGACGCTGGCGGGCTTCATGAAATCCTCTGCGGTCAGGTTCGGAAACTTGAAACCAAAGGCATCCAGGGCATCAAGCACACGCTGCGCATTCGCGGGTTCCGGACGCACAAGAAGATCAATGTCACCTGTGTAGCGGGGCGCTCCGTGAAAAGCCAAAGCGTATCCCCCCACAATCAGGTAATCAACTTTGTGCTCGTTGAACAATACGAGCAGTTCTTTGAAGTCGGGCTGTGTTTCCATGGTGTTGACGGCGCAGAATTTCCACGGCGCTGATTCGCTCCTCGGGCGGACGGCTCAACCAGTACTCCCGGTCATCGGCCGCAGAGTCGTGGGCAAGATCCAGCTTCTTGATTACTTTCTGAATCATGTGGACATACTAGCCAATAATGACGGCATGGTAAACGATATTATGGCCGTTTCTTCAACTAACGCCTGCCGCCCTGCGCGGTGCGGAGGCGGGGATCAAAGGCGTCGCGCAGGGCATCGCCCAGCAGGTTGAAGGACAGCACCAGCAGGAGGATCGCCAGCGTGACGAAGGTCATTTCCCACCACATGCCCTGCCACAGGCGCAGGCGCGCGTTGTTGATCATGATCCCCCACGACGGCTCGTTCTGCACGCCCACGCCAAGGAAGCTGATGAACACTTCCGTTCCCACGGCGGCCGGAAAGCGGATCGAAAACAGGATGATGATGACATGCGCCACGTTCGGCAGGATGTGCCGGAAAAGAATGCGCGCATGACTGTAGCCCAGCACGCGCGCGGCCTGCACATAGGCGCGGTCCTTGTGCTTGATGACTTCGCCGCGAATGACGCGGCATACGCTGACCCAGGTCGTGAGACCAATGCCCAGATAAATTCCCGGCAGGCCCTTGCCCGCGATCATCGCGATGGCCAGGATGAAAAGCAGGCCCGGCATCGAAGCCACGGTGGAATATATCCACACCACGACCGCATCGGTCTTTCCCCCGAAGTAACCTCCGAGCGCGCCCAGCAGAACGCCGATCGGAATGGCAATGAGCGAAGTCATGATGCCCACATGAAACGCGATGCGCGCGCCCTGGATGATGCGCGGAAGCACGTCGCGCCCAAGGTTGTCGGTGCCCAGCGGATAAACAAACAGGTTCCGGATCCCCTGCCCGACCGAATCCACCGAGGCGAACGGATGGCGCAGGAACGCAGGCGGCAGATACCGCTGCTCAAGGTCGGTTTTGTTCCACGCCGGGGTCTGGTCGGTGTGCAAATACCAGCGGTGGGCGATTTCCCCGTAAACCGCAATCAGCGCAAACAGCAACACCACTGCAAGGCAGGCGCGATGCAGGCGGCCCGTTTTCAGGCGCCCCCACGCTTCATGCCATATGCTGTTCTTCGCGCTCATGGTTATTTCAGCCTCACGCGCGGGTCCACCCACGCATAACAGAGATCGGTGATCAGGTTCACGACCACATAAACCCCCGCGCCGATCAGCACGACGGCGCGGATGACATCGAAGTCGGACGAGTTGATTGCATTGATGCTCAGGTTGCCCAGCCCCGGGATACCGAAGAAACTTTCCAGCAGCAGGCTGCCCGTGAAAAGATACGGAATGCTGATGCTCACATTCGTCAGCACCGGCACCATGGCATTGGGCAGGACATGGCGCGCAAGAATGCCGGCGGGACTGACGCCCTTGGCGCGGGCGGTGCGGACATAGTCCTTGTACATCTCGTCAAGGATGACCGTCCGGTAAAAACGCACATCGCGCCCGAGGCCGGTGACAATGCCGATGAACACCGGCAGCAGCAGAAAGCGCCAGGATTCGAATCCCCAGATCGGGAACCATTCCAGACGGTACGCAAAGAAATACTGCCCTGCGATGACCCAGATGATGTAGTTCACGCTCATCAGCACCGTGGCCAGCACCACCAGCAGCCGGTCGAAAAACCGGTCGCGGAAATACGCGCACAGCAGGGCCATGACCAGCGCCACCGCCGTTCCGCCAAACAGTATCGGAACGGTCAGGCACAGCGATGGAACGATGCCGCTCTTCAGCAGAGTCGAAACCTTCTGGTTGGCGTCCAGCGACATGCCGAAATCAAGCCGCGCAAGTTGACGCAGATACAGGAAGAGCTGCGAATTGAACGGGTTCCATTGGACTTTCCGCAACCGCAGGCCCCGGATATCCACGGCGCCCTGCTCCACCGCAATGCTGTAGCGATCACCGGGAAGCGCCTTGAATTTCGCCAGCCGGCGAAGCGGGACCGCTGTCTTCTCGCCGGTCAGCCGTTCGCAGACAATGGAGGCCGTGCCCGTGACGCGGCCGCGGAATTTCCAGCGGATTTTCCCGGCGCAGTCGAAAGCCAGCGGGAGCTCATAAGTTCCTTTGGGAAGGACGGCATCATCGTGCTTCCAGAGCGATGCCGCGCGCGCGGCATCGAGATCTTCAAAGGCCCGGGTCTTGATTTCGCATCCGAAGAACAGCGGCAGATTGTATCCGCGAGCGAATTCATAATCCTCGAGCGCCTGCGCCGTGGCGTGCATGCCCAGAACCATTGTGGCGGGGCTTCCGCCGACCACATTGAAAAGCACAAATGTCAGCAGGATCACTCCCGCCAGCGCCGGGATCATGTGAAGCAGACGGCGCAGAATGTACCGGCTCATGGTCCATCCTCCAGCCGGTAATATTTTTCCATGCCGTACGGGAAATCATGCGGCGCATAATTCTGCAGGCGGTCGCGGTGAAGCACATAGGTCAGCGGATGGTGCATGAATATCCACGGGCAGTCCTCCTCCACCATCGCGGCCATCTGCCGGTAAAGTTCCGTGCGCTCCGGCGAATCCTGCATTTCACGGATGGTCTCATAAAGACGGTCGTATTCGGGATTCGAATAATTCACGCGGTTGGGGCCGGGTGAAGCATTAGGTCCGTAAAACAGCTGCAGAAAATTTTCGGCATCGGGATAGTCGGCAAACCAGCTCAGGCGGAACATCTGTGCTTCGCGATTTTCGACCTTCTTGAAAAAGGCAGGCTTGTTGTTGTAGGACGGGTTGATCACCACGCCCAGCTTGTCCATAAACCCGATGAAGAGTTCCGTGGACTCGCGGATCTCGGTGTCGGTCAGGCCCAGTTCCAATGTGAGCTCAAGCCGCTTTCCGGTCTGCGGGTCGCGGCCTCCGGGCCAGCCGGCCTCCGCGAGAAGTTCTTGGGCCTTTTCAAGATCAAACGGATAGCGGGCGGGTTCATCCGAAAATCCGGCCACGCCCGGCGGGAGCGGTCCGCGCGCGCGGGTGACGCGGCTGTTGTAATATTCGATCCATGCATCGGTGTCAAAAGCGCTGCTCAGCGCCTGCCGCAGTTTCTTGTTTTTGCCGACCACCGGATCATCCATGTTGAAGCCGATATAATAAGTATCCAGTCCGGCGATGCCTGCCGCGCGGATGCCTTTGGCCACCAGTGCGGGCGAAAGCTCGCCGCCATTTCCAAAAATCACATCCCAGTTATCGTGCGAGATGTCCTTGTAGAAATCCAGCTGCCCGGTCAGGAAAGCCAGCCAGCGCGTGGAGGAGTCTCCAATCATGTATTCCACAATCCGCTCAAGACCGGGGGACCCTCCATGCCATGCGGGGTTGCGCCGGTATTCAAGACGGTAGTCGCGCTGCCATTTTTCGAGAATGAACGGCCCGGTGCCAACGGGATGATTCACAAACTCGTCGCCATAATATTCGACCGCCTCGCGGGGAACCGCATAAGCATAAGGCATCGCCAGAATCCAAAGGAACTGCGGGAAAGGTTTCTTCAGCACGATCTGGAGCGTCTGCGCATCCGGCGCTGTCAGGCCGGAGACCCGAAGAGAATAATCAGTTGGGCCATCCCCGCCCGAGGCCTCGCGGAATTCATCGAGACCCTCAATGCGGTTGTTGAAGGCCCACCAGCCGGTGGAGAGATTCTTTTTGTCGGCCGCGCGCTTGATGGAATAGATGAAGTCATCCGCCGTCAGTTCTCTTCCTCTGCCGCCGGGGAAACATGGATCATTGTGAAAGCGAACGCCCTGCTTCAGGCGAAACGTGAAAACAAGCCCATCGGGCGAAACTTCGGGCAGGCCGTCTGCAAGATTCGGTTCAAGCCGGTATGGACGGTCCCGATAGGAATACTGGAGCAGGCCCTCATATACCTTCCCCATCGCGAGCTGGGACGCGACATCGCCGGCCTTGACGGGATCGAAACCGCGGATGCGAGTGGTGGAACTGAAAAAGGTTCCGGCGCTGTTCTCGGGAGCCGGTCCTCCGCATCCGCACAGCAGGAAAGACAAAACCCCATACGCGAAAAGCATATGGGGTTTCAAAGCGGTCATGTTGCCGCTTTATTCTGCCGGCTCGGTGCTTTCTTCCACCGGAGTTTCAACAGCTGCCGGGGCCGCCGGTTCTTCCATCGTCACGGGCGCCGCGACGGGCGCCGACTGCATCGGCGCCGTTTGGGGCGCAGGAGCAGCCTGCTGCTGAGCCTGAATCGGAGCAGCGCTCATCGGAAGCGACTGCATCAGCGAGGTTTCACGCCTGCCCGAGAACATCACCGCCAGCACCACGGTGTTGGCCATGAAAATGATTCCCAGAATGATGGTGCCCTTGGTCAGCACATTGCCGGCGCGCGAACCGAAAAGGGTTTCCCCCATGCCGCCGCCGAACGCGCCGCCCAGCCCGCCGCCCTTGGACTTCTGCAGCAGAATCAGTCCAATCAGCAGCAGACAGCTCAAACCTTCAACAGCCAACAACATCGCACGAATAATATCTTGCATTTTCTGTTCCCAATCTAATTTACGCAGTTTCCTGGGCCGCCAGGACAATCTCAATAAAAGAGCGCGCATCCAGCGCCGCGCCGCCAATCAACCCTCCGTCAATATCCGGCTGGCTGAGAAGCTCAGCCGCATTGGAAGGTTTCATGCTCCCTCCATACTGAATCCGGACGGATTTTGCAACATGCTCGTCAGACATATCCTGCAGCACACCGCGAATCAGCGCATGCACTTCCTGCGCCTGGGCAGGCGAAGCGGTCAGTCCGGTGCCGATGGCCCAAACAGGTTCGTAAGCAATGATGCTTTCGAGCCAGCCGCGCGAACCGAAGTTTGCAAGGCTCCCGCGCACCTGCTTTTCGACCACTTCACTGGTTCTGCCGGCCTTGCGCTCCTCGAGCGTCTCGCCGACGCAGACAATGGGATGCAGGTTCAGGCCGAGCGCGGCCAGCGCCTTGCGGTTGACGATGGCATCGGTCTCGCCGAAATACTGACGGCGCTCGCTGTGGCCGAGAATGACATAATGGCAGAACAGGTCGCGGAGCATTTCGGGAGAAACCTCGCCGGTATAGGCGCCGGATTTTTCCCAGTGCATGTTCTGCGCACCGAGATCAATCTGCGTGCCGCTGATGACATTGCCCACGGCGCTCAGCGCGGTGAACGGGGGGCAAAGCACCACATCCACTTTCTGGCATGTCGCCAGATCACGCTTGATGCTCTCGGCGAGGTCCATGGCCTCGGCCACCGTCTTGTTCATCTTCCAGTTGCCAGCTACAATCGGCTTTCTCATTATGTTCTCCTGAATTATTTATCGGTCAGCGCGGCCACGCCGGGCAGGGTTTTGCCCTCGAGAAATTCGAGGCTCGCTCCGCCGCCGGTGCTGATGTGGCTCATTTTCGGGGCGAGGCCGCTCTTGTTCACGGCGCTGACGCTGTCGCCGCCGCCGATGATGCTCAGGCAGTTCGTCGCCGCAATGGCCTTTGCCACTTCCAGCGTGCCCTCCGCAAAAGGTTTCATTTCAAAGCATCCCATCGGGCCGTTCCAGACAATGGTCTTCGCTTTTTTCACTTCGTCGGCATAAAGCTTCGCGGTCTCGGGGCCGATATCCAGCGCCATCCAGCCTTCTTCAATGCCCTTGAGGCCGACCGTTTTGGTTTTGGCATTCGCATCGAAAGCATCCGCGATGATGTGATCCACCGGAAGAAGCATTTTGACTTTCAGCTCTTTTGCCTTGGCCAGCAGATCCTTCGCGAGGTCAATCTTGTCCTCTTCCACCAGAGATTTTCCGGTGGGGATGCCCTGCGCGCGGTAAAACGTATAGGCCATCGCGCCGCCGATCAGCAGCGCGTCCACCTTGGTCAGCAGGTTGTTGATCACATTCACTTTGTCGCTCACCTTGGCGCCGCCGAGGATCGCCACAAACGGGCGCTCGGGACTGGCCATCGCCTTGCCAAGATATTCAATTTCCTTTTCCATCAGGAATCCGGCCGCGTTCTTTTTATAATACTTGCAGACCAGTGCGGTGGAAGCATGCGCCCGGTGCGCGGAACCGAAAGCATCGTTGACAAAGATTTCGCCGTCGCCCAGCGGCGCCAGCTTGGCGGCCAGGTCGGCCTGCTTCTTTTTCATCTCGGCCTTGGCGGCCTTTTTCTCGTCGTCCGTCGCAGTCTCCGGCAGTTTTGCCTTGCCCTCGTCGGGGTAGAAGCGCGTGTTCTCGACCAGCATGACCTCGCCGGGCTTCAGGGCCTGCGCCATGGCCAGGGTATCGGCGCCGATGCAGTCCGGCCCGAACTGTACCGGCCGTCCAAGCAGTTCCTGCAGTCGCGCAGCCACGGGCTTCAGGCTGAAGTCTGCCTCGTACCCCTTGGCCTTCGGGCGGCCCAGGTGGCTCATCAGGACCAGCGAGGCCCCGTGATCGAGAATGTGCTTGATCGTCGGCAGTGCCGCCGTAATGCGGGTGTCGTCCTGCACCCTGCCTTCTTTTACCGGCACATTGAAATCCACGCGCATCAGAACGCGCTTGCCCTTGCAGTCAACATCGCGAACGGTAATTTTGTTCATTGCTTCTCAGCCCCCTGTTAAGGGCGGGGGCGGACCGAAGTCCGCCCCTCGCAGTTTAACAATTATCCTCAGGCCTTCTTGGCCATGTGCACGATCAAGTCAACGCACTTGCAGGAATAGCCCCACTCGTTGTCGTACCAGGACACCAGCTTCACGAAGTTGTCGTTCAGCGCGATGCCGGCCTTGGCGTCAAACACGGATGTGCATTCCTCACCGATGAAGTCGGAGGAAACCACGTCTTCCTCGGTGTAGCCCATGATGCCCTTCAAGGCGCCTTCCGAAGCCTTCTTCATTTCGGCCTTGATCTCATCGTATTTCGCGGGCTTCGCCAGACGGCAGGTCAGATCCACAACCGACACATCCGCCGTAGGAACGCGGAACGCCATGCCCGTAAGCTTGCCGTTCAGTTCGGGAATCACTTTGCCGACCGCTTTGGCGGCGCCGGTGCTGGACGGAATGATGTTGAACGCCGCGCCGCGGCCGCCGCGCCAGTCCTTGCTGGACGGGCCGTCAACGGTCTTCTGGGTGGCGGTCGTCGCGTGGACCGTTGTCATCAGGCCTTCCACAATGCCCCACTTGTCGTTCACAACCTTGGCCAGCGGGGCCAGGCAGTTTGTGGTGCAGGAGGCATTGGAAATAATGGCTTCGCCGTTGTACTTGTCGTGGTTGACACCCATCACAAACATGGGGGCATCCTTCGAGGGGGCGGAAATCACAACACGCTTCGCGCCCGCCTTGATATGGGCCTGGGCCTTTTCGAGGTCAGTGAAGACACCCGTGCATTCCAGAACATACTCCGCACCGCATTCCTTCCAGGGAATCATCGAGGGATCCTTCTGGGCATAGACTTTAGCCTTTTCGTCGCCGGCCGTCAGCACGCCGTCCTTGAATTCAGCCTTGCCCTTGAAGCGGCCGTGCACGGTGTCATACTTCAGCATGTACACCATGTAATCGCCGGCAATGAAGGGATCGTTGATGCCGACCACCTGCACATTGGGGTTCTTCACCGCCGCGCGGAAAACCAGGCGGCCAATGCGCCCAAAACCGTTAATGCCAATCTTAATCGCCATTTTCTGTTCCTCCTGAATCTGTTTATCAGTGATTAAACGTTTTACTAAAAGCGCGGCTAAAGTAGCTGATGACATTTTCAGCGTCAATCAGAACCGCAATTTTTTTCTCGATCGCTGAATCCGGAAACCGGCCGCAAGCATTCATTTTTTCTTGACATTTTTGAGGCGATGCGGCCTACTGCCGCCATGCTAACTGCACCTGCTGTATCTGAATCCACCATCAACAGCTGGCCGATTGAGGAATCCGGTTTGCCGGCCCGCGTGGTCCACAGCACCCAGGTGGCCGGGCTCAGCACGGTCGGGGAACTCCGCCTGTGGCAGGACAGCGACCTGCTCAATCTGCACGCGCTGGGAAAAACATCGCTTGTGAAAATCCATGATTTTTTCGGTCTGTGCGAACGCCTTGCCGAAGGCCGTCTTTCGTTCGCCCACTTCATGGAACTGCTGCACGCGTTTCTCGACCATGACGAATTTTCCGTTCTGTCGTATCGCTACGGATTCGACCTTGCGGCTCCCCTGCCCTCGAGCCAGTGCATGACCCTGCAGCAAATCGGCAACCGGATGCACCGCACGCGGGAACGGATCCGGCAGATTGAGGAGTCCGCCATGCAGCGCCTCGACAGCCATCTCTGCCGGAGCAGTCTTGTCCCGTGGCACGACTATTTCACAGGCATGCTGGAGACCGCCGACGAATGCATGACCTGCGGCGAACTTTTCGACCACACGCGTCAATCGCTGTTTGATTATTCCAATCCCTGCTCCGTTCTTCTGCTTCTGAGCTCCCTCCGCGATTCAAAGATTACATATCGCGGCGGGTTCTTCAGCCTGTGGCCGGAAAACCGGCTCGACGGCATTGCTCCCTCAATCTTGAAATGGCTGGATGGACACAAAGGTTCGGGAACACTGACAGCTGCATGCGAGCATGTCCTGCAGTCACAGGGCGTCCAGCCGGGCCCGGGCCGCAAGCATGTGCAGCTCATCTCCGAACACTGTCCGGATATCGCCGTCACAGTGAACGGCCGCATCTTCAATTACGGCAAGGGAGTAAACTTTTTTCTGCGAGACGTAATGAAAACGATCAACGGCACGGCGCACTACAGAACCGTCGCACAGGAGGCCGACGGCCTGCTTCGCCCGGCCAGCCGCAAAGGAGCCGGGTTCTGGCTGAAGGCTTTGAGATCGCATCCCGGCATCGTCATGCGGGAAAGCGGACACTACGAACTGAAGTGAGGCCCTACCGATTTGGGGCGGGCGTCTGAACCGCTACCGAAGGCACCGGGAGGCTGGTCGGACGCGGATCGCGGAACACAAAAAACACTGCGCCCATCAGGCAGAGCGCCGCCCAGACATAGTTCCACGACCACGACTGGCGCATGTAGATCAGCGCAAAAGGGATGAACACCGTCAGCGTGATGACTTCCTGAATGATCTTGAGCTGCGGGAGCGAAAGCGTCCCATAGCCGATCCGGTTTGCAGGCACCTGGAACAGATATTCAAAAAGCGCGATGCCCCAGCTCACCAGCGCGGCGATCACCCAGGGCTTGTGACCGAGGTTCTTCAAGTGCGCGTACCATGCAAACGTCATGAAGGTGTTTGAAATCACGAGCAGCAAAATTGTTTTAATAATTGTATTCATTTCCCCGGTCCGTTTTGCACATCCACTACAAAAAAATCGGGTTCACAATATATCCGAAACACCGGATTTGCAACACCGATGCCGCTGGGAACGAAGAGATGAACGCCGTTCACCAGGAAATGGCCGTGATCGAAGCGCCGTCCGTATACTGACGGAATCACCACCGATCCCCAAAACGGCAGGCGGATCTGACCCGCATGATAATGGCCTGCGAAAACGCAGTCGGGATGCGCCTTGGCCAGGCGGTATATATTGTCGGGCGTGTGCGTCAGAACCAAATGCGGCGGGCCGGGGGGTTCAGACGCAATTGTTTTCCGCTGAGTGCCCCACGGATAATCATAGCCCGTCAAACGGAGCTCCTGACCTTTGATGGTGATATTCCGGGATTCATTGGTCAGGACTTTAAAGCCGGCATCCGCAAGCGCGATGCGAACTTGATTGGGATGATCCCAGTAATCGTGGTTGCCCAGCACGGCGAAATTACCCGCAGAACCGACCGGTTCCAGAATGGCCCTGAACCGGTCCAGCTGATGGCGGCCGGCATAATCGCCTGTGAAAAAAGCCAGATCCGGTTTCTCGTCGCGGGCGGCCCTCATCACGCGCCGGTAGTAATCCTCCGGGATTTTCCGGTGAACGTGAAAATCAGTCAGGTGCACAATGCGGAAAGGTTCCCCGTGCCAGCCCGGCAGGGATATCTGGTAGCGGTGAACCTTGAAGTCGGTCGTTGTGAAGGGCCTTGCCAGTTCGGTTTGGTGCGGCCGGGGCCCGACCGGCCAGCTCCCGCGGCATGCCCGCCGCAGGCGCAGCCGGTGAAGTTCCATGATGCCCAGCAAAGCCAGAACCAGCGCCGCGGGCCACGGAGGAAGGAGATATCCCGCAAAAAAAGCGGCCGCCGCCACAAGCGCAACGCCCGCCGCAATGATGAATCCCTTCGGGCGGCTGTCGCGCATCAAAATCAGCCAGCGGTTGACCACCTTCACATACAGGATCTCCCCCGCGAGCACGCAGAGGCCAACCGACACAGCCTGTTCCGCAGAAACATTCATAACACTCCGCACAATATGACAGATGCGGGCTCAGGACCGATCAAAAAAACACGATTGACTCAGGGGATTTGGCGGCTAATGTTCCTGCGCATGAAAATCATAGACAAACATCTGCTGCACACGCTGATGGTGCCGCTGTTCTACTGCCTGATGGCCTTTGCCATGATTTTCATCGTGTTCGACCTGTTCGACCACCTCGGGGATTTCATTGACGCCGAAACGCCGCCCATGGACGTCTTCAAATATTATGTGCTGCTGGTGCCCTCCCTGGTCGTCTACATCATCCCTGTTTCGCTGATGCTCGCCGTGCTCTACAGCCTGAGCCGGCTGACCAAAAACAACGAACTGACGGCCATGCGCGCCAGCGGGATCAGCCTGTCCCGGCTGATGTTCCCGTTCGTCATGGTGGGTTTCCTGGCCAGCGTCGGGGTGGTCGCCATCCATGAAACCATCGGCCCGTGGTCGGCCTACTGGACCAACCAGTACGTCAACTCGCAGCGCCACAAGGGAAAAAGGGAAGTATACATCTGCGAAAACCTTGCCCTCAACAACGCCCGCAAGAGGCGCAACTGGATGATCGAATCCTTCGACACGCGCTCGAACCTGATGGTCAACGTGACGGTCGTGCAGCAGCGCAAAGATTCCTCCGACGACTGGAGAATCATGGCCCGGCAGGGCAAATGGCTGGACGGGCGCTGGTGGTTCACGGATGTTGTGAGGCAGGACTATGATGAGGGCGGGTTTCCCAAGGGCCCGCCCGTGTTTGAGCGCATGATGGAGATGACAGACTTCAACGAAACCCCGCAGACTTTCATCAATGAGCGGAAGGACCCCTCGGTTCCCGAGCAGTTCTCATCGCGCGAATATAAAACCTTCCTGAAAACCCACAGGGAAATCTCCGACAGCACCGCGGCACGCTACATGGTGGATCTTCATCAACGTCTCGCGCTGCCGTGGATGTGCCTGATCGTCACGCTGCTGGGCATCCCCTGCGGCACCCACAGCGGCCGGAAGGGCGCCCTGCTCGGCATCATCATTGCGCTGTCTTTGTTCTTCGGATACTACTTTCTCATGAACATCTGCCTTGCGATGGGCAAGAACCAGGTCATCGAGCCGTGGCTGGCCGCCTGGGCTCCCAACATCCTATTCTTCACAGGCGCGATCATCGCCAACTACCGGATGCGCTGATTTCCTGCTTGCGGCATTTGACAAATCAGCCGGGGTATTTTAGATTTTAACGGTAATTACGGCCGCACTCCGCGGCAGGGTATTTTATTTATGATTAAGAAAAACGACGAGCCCGGCAGAAGGGATGTTTCTGTCTGCATTGACCAGTCGGATTGTTTCAACCAGCCGGGCACATTCAGGTGCTGCCCCCTTGGAATGCAGTTCTACTCCGATCAGCAAATGGAGGAGGAGCTCATCCTCGAGGTGGCTCTTGACATACCCGGCGAAGGGAAAACGCATCAGAAGGTCTCCTGCTCCGGCGTGGTGGTTCAGTCTGTGCTGGATAATCCCCGCAACGCCTACCGCAACTGGGTTTATTTCATAGACTTGGCCCCCGGCATCAAGGAACAGCTGCAGTGCTTTGCAAAGGAATCGAAACTTCTATGTCCATTCTGCGAGAACTTCTAGCCCAGGCCGTAGCCGCGGGCGCATCCGATATCCACCTCAAGGCGGGCAATGTTCCCGTCTTCCGCATCAGCGGAACACTGACCCCCCAGGGGAAACAGATTGTCACTCCCGAAGTCATGGACAGCTATCTCAAGGGAACCCTGCCCACCCGGCTCACCCGCCAGTTTGAAATCGAGCACGAGGCCGACTTCTCTCTCGCCGAGGAAGATGTCGGGCGCTTCCGCGTCAACGCGTTCGTTTGCCAGGGCAATGCCAACATGGTGCTCCGCAACATCAAGAACAAAATCCCGACCTTCGAGCAGCTTCACCTGCCCCCGCAGCTCAAGAAATTCGCCGACATCAGCCGCGGCATCGTTCTTGCGAGCGGGACAACCGGTTCGGGAAAATCCACGTCGCTGGCCGCCATCATGCATGAAATCTCCGTCACCCGGAACTGCCGGATCATCACGATCGAGGATCCGATCGAATACATGTTCAAGGACGACAAGTCCATCATCTCCCAGCGCGAGGTGGGCCTCGACACCATGTCGTTCCATGCGGCGCTCAAGCACGTTCTGCGCCAGGATCCGGATGTGATCATGGTCGGTGAAATGCGCGACGCCGAGTCCTTCATGGCCGCCCTTTCGGCCGCCGAGACGGGCCATATCATCTTCAGCACGCTGCACACCTCATCGGCATCGTCTTCCATCGCCCGCATCATGGATTTCTTCCCCTCCTCCGAGCGGGACCAGATCCGCATGGCGCTGGCCAACAGCGTGCATGCGGTCTTCTGCCAGCGCCTGATCCCGTCCATCCGCGGCGGCGTCGTGCCGGCGGTGGAAATCATGATCAACAACGGGACCATTGCGAAGATCATCCGCAAGAACAAGCTGGAGCTGCTGGAGGCCGCCATCGAAGTGGGCGCGCCCGACGGCATGCAGACTTTCAACAGTTCCATCTACGACCTCATCAAGACGGGACAGATCACCGAAGAGGAAGGCATGGACAATGCGAGCAATCCCGAGGCCCTCAAGATGCGGCTGAAGGGCATCAACCTCGACGAATCCAGCCGCATCCTGCAGATCTGACCAGAAGTTCCAACCATTGGAACTCCTGCTTTAAAAACTTCCAATCATTGGAAGTTTTCACGCGAAAAGTTCCAGTCATTGGAGGTTTTTGCGGACTCAGAATTCGAAACAGCTCAGAATCGGGTCGTGGTCGCTGTGGCCGCGGCGCGGATATTTGTCGTCCCCGATGAAGTCGCTGTTGATGTGGACGGCCGAGACATATTTCAGCCGCTTCAGCAGCGGATCGGTCACGAACAGATGATCGAGCGTCTGCGCCTGGCCCTTGAAGACATAGCTGTAGGCGTTCTCGGGGCGGGCCTTGAGCATTTCATCATAGAGGCTCATCAGATCCGCATCGTAAAGCGCGCCGAGCTGATCGGCCGGCAGCAGCGGATCGGGCTCGTCCGGCCGCGGGAATGTGTTCAGGTCGCCGCCAACAATAACCAGCGCTTCTTTATCCTCCCTCTGAATCGCCCGCACGAGGTCGGCGCTGAAACCGGCCTGATTCTGCCGGTCGAGAACAAAGTTCTGCGGCTGGCTCTTGAAATGATTGTTCAGCAGGTAAATCCTGTGGTTTTCCCCGCCGGCCGCAAAGTCGAAGGCGGCCATCTGCGGACCGCGCTCGTAGACGATCCCCAGAATCTCGTGAAGCATGTTGAAGGTCTTCGGATTGGATGCCCTGCCGCTATAGGCCAGGGTGCGGCCTGAGGTGTGCACCCAGGGCAGTTCTCCCATGACCGGATGATCCTTTTCGACTTCCGCCAGTTTGACCCGTTCCGGCTGATACAGGAAGGCCGTGATGATGCCGCGGCCATCGGCCGCCGCGCGGTCGCAGGCGGTCTCGTAAACCGGTCCGCCCTGCGAGCGGATTTCGGCCGCGAGTTCCTGCAGCACATCCGGCAGTCCGTCGCGGTTGTCAATGTCCGTCCGCTCCAGTTTCCCGTCCGCCATGACGCCGATGTCCTGGTCCTCCACTTCCTGAACCATCAGGATATCCGGCGACTGCAGATCCTCAATGATCTGAGCGGCAAGACCGCGAATCTTTTCCCTGTAGATTTCCCGCGAGGCCGGCACGTAATCAAACACCTGCAGTCCGGTGTATCCCTGGAATTTTCCTTCTTCATCAAGGACAGGCGTTGCATTTTTATAATCGTAATAATCGCGGCTGTCGAAAGGATCGTCGCGGTGATCGTAAAGATTTTCGATGTTGTATGTCGCAATCCGCAGCAGGTCCTTATCGGCGGCCGGCGCTTTGGCCCGGTTGACCGAAGGATCTGTGCCCGCCTTAAAGACCGGCAGGGTTTCCACCTGAACCATATAGCTCCCCATGAAGCGCGAGACCGCGCCCCGAACGGGCTCCTTCAGGGTCTCAAAGGTGCAGGTCGCAGGAAGCGCCGGCATGGGCGCATCCTTCGCGCGGGGAAGGCCCAGCGGGCCCAGGCCGATGAGATAGCCGTTCTGGTTGTCGAAGACGTCATCGCAGTCATCCATCGGATGCGCATCCCGGAAGGCGCGGCGGGCATAAATGTTTTTGCGTGCCGTCAGCGGATGAGAGGGATGGATGAGGTAAACCAGCGAACCCATGCTGTCGCAGTGCGCGCCGGACACCAGCGCGCCAGCGGGAACTTCGCAGCGCATGCCCTCGTGCTGCCGCCAGTAGATATCCGCCTCGGCAGCATCATCCGGGGGGTTGGCGACAAAGGGCCGGAGCTCCTCGTCAATCTTCGCCTTTTTCCGCAGCACCTTTTTGACCGTCACCCGCTGCAAAACCGTTTGCCCTCCGCTTGACGCCATAATGCCCCTGAGCCGGACCACGTCCCCGATATGCGGGCGGTAGAGCCTGCCCAGGGAGGTTCTGATGAAACCATTCGTGCTCATGTCCACGTAGATTCCGTCCGAGGTGACCGGATTGTCGTCCGCGTCCGCTTCCGGATTCTGGATGACAAAACCGTGATAGGCCTCCGAGGCCGGCGGATTGTAGACCAGAACCTGATGAACAATCCCCTCGACGGAGATCGCCCTGTCCACGGGCGGAATCTCGCTGTTTTCCATGCAGGCGTGAACCTGGCCGATGGGCTGCGTGCCGAAACCGGCGCAGCCGGCGAGCATCAATGCCGCAAGGGGAATCATGCATAGGGCGGCGATCCGGGCGTTCACTCTGTTCTGGGCCATGTGTGTCCTCATTTCTTCAATCAAAAAAGCCAGCAAACCAGGAGGCGGGCTTGTCTTCTGCAAAGTCATAAAACCGCATCTTACGCCGTCCGCATATTTTTACAAGGCCATCCATCGTCATATCCGGCCAGTTCACCTGACAGCGCTCCCAGAGCATCTGGAAAATCTGCCCGCAGTAAAGAGCGTCATCGGCGGCGCGGTGGAACCGCCCGGCGGGAAGCCCGAACACGCGCACCAGCGTGCCAAGCTGGTAGTTTGGCATGCCTGCCCAGAGCTTGCGGCTCAGGGCCAGCGTGTCCAGTATCGGCCCCTTCGGAGCCGGGCAGGCCAGGCGGCGCACGGCCCGGTCAATGAACTTGAAATCGAACCGCGCGTTGTGCGCCACCAGCGGAAGGTTGACGCAGAAATCAGCAAAGTGCGGAAGCACATCCCCAATTTGCGGCTTGCCGCTGACCATCTCGTCGGTGATGCCGTGAATCTGTGTCGCGCCCCGCGGAATCGGCCGGCCGGGATCAATCAGCTCGTTGAACGTGTCCACCGGAACCCCGTCGGAAAACAGCACCGCGCCGATTTCAATAACGGCGTCCCAGCGCGGGGACACGCCAGTGGTTTCGGTGTCAAACGCGACAAAGTCCATTACTCCTCGCTCAGATATTCCGTGTATTTGAGCGCCTTCCCGCGCACTTTGTCCGCAGGATACTTCGCGCGATTTTTCACCAGCTTCTGGCGCGCGGCTTCAATCGGATCAATCCCGAGCTGGTCGGCCAGATGCGCCAGAAGAATCTGCACGTCGCCGATTTCATCCATGATGACGGCCTTCTTCTCCGGCGGCAGGTTGCGGCTCTGTTCGCCGGTCAGCCAGAGGAAATGCTCCATCACCTCGCCCACCTCGACCGAGAGGGCCATGATGAGATTGCGCGGCGAATGATACTGCTCCCAGTCACGCTCCTGAGCAAACTGCTTGATGTCTTTGATCAGCGATTCCATAAATTATTCCTTCCAAATCCAGGACCCATCATGGCCGGAACCCCCCGCCCGTGACAATAATGTTGTGAAAATATATTCCGCGCCTTACTGTCAGGGCATGAAGTTGTCTTGGATATTCTGCGTGCTGGCGGTTTTGCTTTCCGCCGGATGCGCCACGCGTGCACCAAGGATTTCTGAACCGCAGCCGCTCGTCACCTATGACGACCAGGGACGCGTGCTTCGCCACGTGACTTTCAACCCCGACCACAGCATAAACACCGTGAAGGCTTACCAGTACGTTGACAGCGGAGTCTCCATCGAAACCGTCACAACGTACGACGGCACCAATGGATGGACTGCGACGGAAACTTACAACATGCTCGAAAGCGCCGTCGGCCTGAAAAAGGTGCAGCAGTACGATGCCGACGGGAATCTGCTCAGCGACCGGAATGTTCTGGTCAATCCCGGCAGCAGGGCCGTCAAGGTCCACAACCGGCCCTGAAGGACGGCTGCCTCTCGCCGGGCTCTCCTGCCAAAGATCCACCGATCCGTCGTCACGACTGGCAGCCTCGCAGCGCGTTATGAAGCCCCCGTGGAAAATTGCAGGAAGATGATGTATATTTAGTGTTCGAGAGAGGAAAGAGTATGATGTGACAAGGGCTGGTTCAACCGGATAGCGGTCACATCGGGAGGGTCATATGAAAGCGAAAAGGCTGTTGCAGATGATAGCGGCACTGATGGTGGCAGCCACAGCAAACGGCGCGGAAGTCGCAAAGCCGCAGGATGAAGCGGCACAACCGTTCGTTACGTATGACAATCAGGGTCGCATGGTGCGGCATGTGACCTTCGATCCCGACGGAAATATCCTTCAACTCGTCGCTTATGAATATATTGATGACGAGATTACCCTTGAGACCACCATCCTGCCGAACGGAACGAACGGCTGGACGGTCATTGAATCTTTAAACATGGAAGACAGCGGCGTGCGGCTTAGCAGTGTCAGCGAGTACGATGCTGACAGCGCACTGATTGACGAGAAGCTCGTGGTAATCCGTCCAGGCAGTCGGCCTTTCAGGATCCCTGAAGACTTGTAACCCCGAATCATTTGCGATAGCTTCTGGGTTTTACGGAAGAGGAACAAATGAATTTAGGCATCATCGGACTGCCCCAGACGGGCAAGAAAACTGTTTTTGAACTGCTGACCGGCATTCACGCGCAGAAAGCGGTCACCAAGGACGGCATTGCCTACGCGATGGCGGCAGTGCGCGATCCGCGCGTGGACAAACTTTCGGCCATGTACAAACCCAAGCGCACGCGCTACGCCGAATTCGAGATGGCCCTGCCCCCCGACATTCAGCCCGATGCCAGCCGCGACGCCAGCTGGATCGAGCCGCTGCGGCGCGTGGACGGACTCCTGCACATCGTCCGCGCATTCGAGGCGCCGGAAGTTTTCCACATCAAGGGCGACGTGAATCCCTCGCGCGACTATGACCTTGTGGAGACCGAATTCCTGCTGGCCGACCTGGCCATGGTTGAAACACGCCTCACGCGGATGGCAAAGGAAATCAAGAAAAAGGGCGACACCACCAGCGACCGCGAGGAGGCCGTCCTGAAACGCTGCCAGGTGCATCTTGAAACCGACGCTCCACTGCTGACCATGGAGCTTTCCGACGAAGACCTGAAGCTGGTCGGAAGCCTGCGCTTCCTCACGCTGAAGCCCGTCATTACGGTTTTCAACACAGGAGAGAACATCGCCAAAGCGCGCGAGGCGCTGAAGGAAACCGAAGCCCGGATCCGGAAGCACGGCGCTGAACCGGTCTACCTGAGCGCATCCATCGAGAAGGAAATGCAGGAGCTTTCAGAGGAAGAGCGCGCCATGTTCATGACCGATCTTGGCATCGAAGAACCTGCCGCGCACCGCCTGTCGCGCGCGGTCTATGCCAGTTTGGGGCTGATCAGCTTCTTCACAGTCGGGCCCGACGAAGTGAAGGCGTGGCCCCTGCGCGCGGGGACAAAAGCCCCGCAGGCGGCCGGGAAAATCCACACCGATCTCGAGCGCGGATTCATCCGCGCAGTCACCATTTCTTACGACCACCTCATGGAAGCCGGTTCTGAACATGCGGCCAAGGAAAAGAATTTCTATGTCCTGAACGGGAAAGATTACGTCGTGAAGGACGGCGACGTCATCGAAATCCGGTTCAACGTCTGATTGCGCCGCCGGAGACGCCCGATTCGTTTTTTCAATCGCTGCCGTCCGGCTTAAGCCGTGCGTCGAGATCCGCAAAAGGATTGGCGATGGGCTTTGACGGAGCACCGGAAGAACCGCCTCCGCCGTGGCCCTTCATGAGATATTTCTCATGCTCGTGGTCGTGGCAGTACAGGCAGAGAAACTCCCAGTTGCTGCCGTCCGGCGGATTATGCGTGTGGTCGTGGTCCTTGTGATGCACGGTCAGCTCGCGCAGGCGGGCGCCCTCGAATTCCCGCCCGCAGCTTGCGCAGATATGCGGCAGCAGGGCCAGCGCCCGGCCGCGATAGCTGGTCTCCCGCTCGCGCCGCTGTTTTGCAAGGTCGGCATGAAGCTTCGCCAATCTCTCGGGATCTGGTTTTTGATTGCTCAAAGACATGATTCTAATGGACGTTTATGCCGTGTTTTTGCTTTTTTTTGCCATTTTTTGCGGTTTTAGGGCGTTTTTTAGCATTTTTTGGTCATTTTTAGGCATTTTTGGCCATTTTTTAACGATTTTTTGCTGTTTTTTGCCCTCTTATGCCATGCGCACTCCGCATCGTCAATCCCGGCCGCGATCCACATCCGGGACGGCATCCAGCAAAGCGCGGGTGTAGGGGTGCGACGGATTTTCAAATATCTGATCGGCGGTGCCCGACTCCATGATTTCGCCGCGGTTCATGATGTAGATGCGCCTGCACATGTAGCGGACCACCGCGAGATCGTGCGCGATGAGCAGCAGGGCCATCCCGCGCGCCTGCTGCAGATCCAGGAGCAGATTGAGTATCTGCACCTGCACCGAAACATCCAGCGCGGATACCGGTTCATCGGCGATGATCAAATCCGGATTCACCGCCAGCGCGCGCGCAATACCCACGCGCTGTTTTTGTCCGCCGCTCAGCTCATGCGGATAGCGCACCGCCAGATCGGCATCGAGCCCCACCGTTTTCAGCAGGCTTTCAGTTTCTTTCAACCGTTCTGCCGCCGGCATTCTCCGGCAAACCTTGAGCACCTCGTTCAGCGCACCTCCCACCGTGATCCGCGGGTTCAGCGATTCCGCCGGATCCTGGAATATCATCTGCACCCGCCCGCGGTATTTTTTCCAGTCATCGGCATCGTAATCACTGATGTTTTTCCCATCAAAAAGCAACCGGCCGCCGCTGATTTTTTCAAGACCGACCACTGCGCGGCTGAGGGATGTTTTTCCGCATCCGCTTTCGCCGACCAGCGCAACGCACTCCCCCGCCCCAATGTTTATGGAAACTCCGTTCACCGCGCATACCGGCCCGTAATGCACCTGAAGCGCATCAATCTCCAAAAGATTATTTTCAAGTTTTGGCATTGGATCTTTTCCAGTGATGGCAGGCCACGCAATGCTCATCCTCGACCGTCTCAATGGGCGGAGGCACTTCGGCACAAAGGCTGTCCGACAGCGCGCACCGCGGATGGAACCGGCATCCGTCCGGCATTGCATCCGCTGAAGGCACATTCCCCGGGATGCCGGGAAGACGCCCGCCTTTATGATTCAAGCGCGGAACAGCCTTCAGCAGCGCGCGCGTGTAAGGATGCCGCGGATCGCGCAGCACTTTTTCGACCGGCCCGGATTCGGCGAGGCATCCGGCATACATCACATAAACCCGGTCCGCGCGGCCGGCCACGAGTCCAAGGTTGTGGGTGATGAGCAGAATGGCGGTTCCCGATTCGCGCTGGATTTTCTGAAGGAGATCAAGGATCTGCGCCTGCACCGTCACGTCCAGCGCCGTGGTCGGCTCGTCCGCCACCAGAAGTTTCGGCTGACAGGCGAGGGCCATGGCGATCATCACGCGCTGCTGCTGGCCGCCGCTCAACTGGTGCGGATAGGAACGGCGGCGATTCGCCGGATCAGGAATGCCGACCATCTCCAGCAGGCGGATCACTTCGTCGCGCACGCCCTCGCGGCCGCGATGGAGGCGAAGGGCTTCCGCAATCTGGTCGCCCACCCGCATGACGGGGTTGAGCGAGGCGCCAGGTTCCTGGAAAACATAAGCGATTTTATTGCCCCGCAGCCTGCGGATGTCCTTTTCGCTCATTTCAAGAATATTGCGGCCTTCAAACATCACACGGCCGCCGGCATAGCGCCCGGCGGGTTCTGGAACCAGCCGCGCCAGCGCAAGGGCCGACATGCTCTTTCCGCATCCGCTCTCGCCGACCAGCGCGACGGTTTCCCCGGAGCGGATGTGAAATGAAAATCCGTCAATGATGCGGGCGGAACCGAAATCAATGCAGAGGTCTTCGACCCGAACAAGCGGTTCAGGCACGGGGCGCCTCCCTCCGGGCGGCGCGAAGCGTTTGCATTCCAATGCCGGTTGTGATCGCGGCCAGCGACAGCAGGCTCACTGCGCCCAGCACGAAGGCCACGTGAAGAACATTCCCGTGCCAGCGCGCCACGCCCGCCGCGTAGAGCGCCGCGCAGGCCACCAGCGGCCAGGCGGGACCAAAGCGGCGCTGGGCCAGTTCATAATTCAAAAGCAGGAAGGTGATGCCCAGAGGGGCCATCGCGCACACCACCACGCGGAGGAGAAGAATCTGTTCTGCGGACGGGGCTGCGATGCCAAAGATAATCCGCAGCGGAAGCCACGGCAGAAGGAGGCAGGCCGCCACGGCGGCCAGCGTGATCAGCACGGAAAAAACAATGGCCCGCAGCAGGGTCACGGCATGCCCGCGGGATATTTCGCCGCCCGAAATCACCTTGGGAAACATGGCGCCCGCAATGGGCTGAACAAGAAAAACCATAATGCGACCGATGGTTGCCACCTGCGCGAACAGCCCGGCCTCCTCCGGAGCAAAATAGTGCTTCACCATGACAATGTCCGCATTCATCAGGAAGGCAAAGCCGGTCAGCACGATCAGCGAGCGCAGAAAATAACTGTCGGTGCCGTGGATGGCGACGGGCGTTTCCGGTTCATGGCAGAGCTCCCGCCGGATCACCAACCAGCCGAACACCAGTCCCAGCGCGTAGCCGATAAACTGCGCGGCCAGCGGATAAACGGCGAGGCCGCCGAACATCAGGACCAGCGCGGTTCCGAGCAGAAGGCGAATCACACCCCAGGCGTTATAAGCGAGGCTCATCCACACGAAGGACTGCAAACCCTGCAGAATGCCGGGAAAGACCGGGGAAGGAATCAGCACCGAGAAGATCAGCGCAGTGATCATGACCGGCATGCGGGACTGCAGATTGAAAAAATCCGCAATCGGGCCGCTGAAGAAAAGACCCAGCGCCAGGAAGGCGAGTGAAAACGGCGCCAGCCGCTTCAGCCAGTAGCGCATGAGCTGCCGGGCCGCACCCGTGTTTCCCTGTTCGCGAAGCTGCGCGGTGTAGTGCGCAAGCGTGGTGGCCAGAGCCATCATTGGAGTCGCGAGGATGAGCCCCAGCCCCAGCATGGAGGACATGATGCCGTATTCCGCCTTCGGGAGCTCCCGGCCCATGACCATGTGAAAAATCATGTTCGCCGCGCTGCCGGCATGCGTGAAAATCATGACGATGAGGCTGTGGCGGATCAGCCCGTCGCGGTCGTATTTTTCAGAAAGGGTTTGGCTCGCCATGGTGAACCGTTATTAAACTTTCAATTTGATGATCTGGCCGAGCGTGCTTTCGTAAAGCTTAACGATCCAGCGCAACGGGGAATAATACAGGCGCAAGCGGGTCACTGCGAAAAACATCTGGACAGAAGACCTGAAAATGCGAATTTGGGAACCGCCCACATCATGCCATTTGGTCGGGGCCTCCCGGATGGAGTATCCTGCGCGCTGAAGCTGAAACAGCAGATCCACATCAAACGCCCAGCGCGTAATGCCCAGCGAAGGGACCACATGATCAAGCGCCTCCTTTTTGAACACCTTTGCCCCGCACTGCGTGTCGCGAATCTTCAGGCCCAGCATCAGGCGCACGAAACCATTAAAAATGCGCGAGGCAATCTGGCGCGAGACTGTCTGGCGCGGATAAACCTCAGATTCCTTGAACCAGCGGGACGCGATTACCGCATCAACACCGGGTTCCATTTGATCCGCAAGCGCCTGAAACGCATCGGGCGGCGTGGATCCATCCGCATCGGCGAAACCCACGATTTCTCCACGGGCGGACTCAAAGCCAAGTTTCACCGCCCCGCCCTTCCCGATCTTGGCGGGTTCGACAATGCATCGCACCTGCGGCAGTCGCGCAGCGTACTCCTGAACAACGGCGGCCGTCCCGTCGGTGGACCCGTTCACCACCACCACCAGCTCAAAATCGCTGCCGTAGTGCTCCGTAAAAAAAGCCAGATAGGCATCAAGCATCGGGCGGATGCGCTTTTCCTCATTATAGGCCGGAACCACAATGCTCAGTTTCATTCAGTGGGTCTCCGCGTCATGATCTGCAGCGTGGTATGCGCCTGCCCGAAGTTGTCCATCAGGAGCGCAGTTTTATAGCGCACATTGAGCGCCACCAGCAGGGCCGCCTGATCCTCCTGCGACAGCGGCTCGACTTCCGGGCAGCGGATGGAAAGGCCATATCCGCTGAAGGCGGCCACTGGCGCATCCGCTTTGTCGAGGAGTTTCAGAAGCGCTGTGCGATTCAGTACTTTAAGTTTTTTCGCGCGGGACGAAGTCCAGTCCGGGTAGTAGCTGAAGGGCCCCAGTTCGAGGCCGCGCGGAACCTGCCGGCCGGCCTCGACGGCCAGATAGGTGTCCTGCGTCAGCAGCAAATCATCAGGGCTGGAGTTCTCGCGAATCCATTCTGCGGCCTCGCGGAGTTTGATGATGTCGGGCTTGTCCTTGGTGAGCCACCAAATGCGGTCACGGCCCAAAATCATCCACTGCTGGTTGATCGGCGATGAAAACGAGGCCAGCACCGAGATCAGCAGAACGATCCACAGCAGACCGGACATCGCGCGGCGGCGGATGTTTCCTTCGTCCGGCGTCAGGCCGGCCAGCATGTTCACGGCCGCCGCGGCCAGCGCCGCGCCGAGGATCGGATAGACGGGCACCTGATAGTCGTCGTACGGAAACGGAGCCAGGAAATGAACCAGGGACACTGCGGCGAAAACGGAGAGAAGCATGGAGACATTCACCGGGCCGTCCGCGGCGGGAGCGCGGCGCGTTGGAAGCAGGCGGATCACGACCAGCGCCACAGCCAGCACGGAAGCGATCAGATAGGCCTGCACCCAGCGGGATATGAAACCGGCCTTAAGCATAAACTGGTAGGCCAGCGAACCCGGATCACGCAGGGTGTGGTATTGAAGCACCCCAAAGATGAATCCGTCCGGAGCGGCCAAATACAAGGGAACAAAGATTGCCAGGAGCCCGATTCCGCCGCCAAGGCCAAACATGAACCATGAATGCCAGTCCGTCTTCCATCCCCAGAAGAGCAGGAAAAGGAAAACAACCGGCAGGGCGATGCCGGCCGAAATCCGCGTGCCGGCCGCCAGCGCCAGCAGAACACCCGAGGCAAAACAGGCCAGAAGTCTGCGGCGGTCATATCCGGCCGCCAGCACCAGAAGGCCGACGGTCAAAAACAGCGCACAAAGCGAATAGGTTTTTACAACCGATGTGAAATAACTTTGATAGACATTGACTCCGACCAGCGCAAAAGCCAGCGCGGACGCGTGTGTGCGCCAACGGTTGTGGACGGCCTTTGAAGCGAGCGCCGATGCGGCCAGCGCTCCCAGCAGACCCAAAAGTGCGGTGAATATCCGGCCGCCCAAAACGCCCCATCCCTTCACAAGGGCATCCGCGGCGGCATACACGAAAGGCATAACCGGCGCCTGCGTGAAGGCAAAATCGCGGTAAGGCAGCAGACCACGCGCCACCTGCCCCGCGGCATATAAATACCAGCCCTCGTCCTGATTCAGGTCGCCCAGAAAAATATTGGCCAACGCCAGCAAGGCGCAAACCAAAAGCGCTAAAACAAAAACAAGCCGGATTCCGGTCTTCTCCTGCATTTGCTATCGCATTCCTTTCACATCTTCCGCCAGCGCCTCAAAGAAGCGGCGCAGGCATTCCGTGCCGCGGCGCAAATCCTCCAGCGCAATGAACTCGTCGCTGGTGTGGGCCTGCTTTATGCTCCCGGGCCCAAACACCACGGTCTCTCCGCACACCGCCGAAAGCGCCCCGGCATCACTGTGCCAAGCCGCGCCGGCCGGCTTTGCGTTCACCCCGGCATCCGCACAGCATTTCACCAGCCTGCGGATCAGCCGCCCTTCCGGCGGCGTTGAAAACGCCGGGCTGTCCTTGATCAGGCACAACTGCCCCGCCCGTATCTCGCCGGTCGACTTCAGCTTCGCCAGCACCACATCAATGCGCCGCATGATAGCACGCGTGTCCTCCTCGGGTAAAGTCCGGCGATCCACATCTATGACACACTTCTCGGGCACGATATTCAGGGCCGTACCGCCGCGGATCATGCCGACGTTGAGCGTGGGCATTCCCAGCACCGGGTCATTGGAACGGCGCTGATCGTCCTCAATCTGCCGGTTTAATGACTCCATCACCCTCTGCATGGCCAGGATCGCGCTTCGACCAAGCTCGGGATTCGAACCGTGCGCGGGAATCCCCTGGATCTCGACCTGAAACCACAGCGTCCCCTTGTGTGTATGGATGAGCTGCATTTCGGTCGGCTCCAGAATCAGGGCTTCGTCCGCGCGGATTCCGTGTTCGGCCATCTGAAAGGCTCCTTCATTGCCGGTTTCCTCGCCCATCGCACCGGCAAGAATGATGCGGCATCCGGCATCGGACAGCGCGCGCAGGCGGTCCTTGTCCAGCGCCTGGAGGGCGGCCGCCAGAGGCCCCTTGGTGTCCGTCGTCCCGCGCCCGTACATGCGACCGTCGCGAATCTCCGGGTCGAAGGGCGCGACCGTCATGCTGTCCACGCCCACGGTATCAAGATGCGCCTCGAGCAGAACCGTGTATTTCGGATCATCCGGCCCGAAGGATGCGATCAGGTTCGGACGCCCGGGAGTCTTCTCCAGCCAGTCGATCCGGAAGGCCCTGTCACTCAAATATCCGGCAATGAAATCCGCAACCTTGCGCTCGCCGGTCACGGACGGATCGGCGCTGTGAGCGGGGTTCACACTGGGTATTTCCACCAGTTTTGCCAGCAATTCTTCGACAAGATATTCAGCCATAAATTCAGCTCCGCCGCCCGCCCGGAAACCCATGCAAGAAAACACTTGAATTCAGCATCGGAAAAGGGCACAAGGCACTGGTTTTTGGTCGCCAATATTTCGATTTCTTCCGGATATTGCGATAAAATTCTTTTTTATTTGCGGCGCATGTTAACGGATTTGAATTGAGGGCCGGGCATTGTATCTCAAAAGCATAGAGCTGGTCGGTTTTAAGAGTTTTGCAGAAAAGACAAAGATGGAGTTCGAGCCGGGAATGACGGCCATTGTCGGCCCCAACGGATGCGGCAAGAGCAATGTGTCCGATTCCATCCGCTGGGTGCTGGGCGAGCAGAGCGCAAAGGCTATCCGCGGCGCCAGCATGCAGGACGTGATCTTCAACGGCACCGACGCGCACAAGCCCATGGGCATGGCGGAGGTCAGCCTCACGCTCGCCGACTGCGAGTCTTCGCTCGGCACCGAGTTCAACGAGGTCACCGTCACGCGCCGCATCCACCGCTCCGGCGAAGGCCAGTATTTCATCAACCAGGCGCCCTGCCGCCTGAAAGACATCCAGCGGCTGTTCATGGACACCGGCATCGGAACCAACTCCTATTCGCTGCTGGAACAGGGCCGCATTGACCGGATCCTCAGCTCCCGCCCGGAAGACCGGCGCGTGGTGTTTGAAGAAGCCAGCGGAATCACCAAGTACAAAACCGACAAAAAGGAAGCCATCCGCAAACTGGAGCACACCGAGAACAATCTGGTGCGCCTGACGGACATCATCAAGGAAGTGAAGCGCCAGATCATTTCGCTCCAGCGGCAGGCGGGCAAGGCCAAGCGCTTCAAAACGCTGCAGGAGCAGCTCCGCCGGCTGGATATTTTCGTCACCCGCAACCGGCTTTCGGATCTCGATACCAGCGTGGAACTCCTGAAAAAGAGTCTCACGGCCGTCACCAAACAGGAAGACGAGGCGCGCGCCGCGGTCACAAAGACCGAACAGGACGCCGACAAGATCCGCGAAGAGCTGATGGCCATCGAAGGCAGGATATCCCGGGCCATGGACGAGTCCTCGCAGGCCAAGGCCGACCTTGACCGCACGCAGCAGATGATCAGCGTGAACAGAGACCGCATCGTGGAGCTGGAGAGCCTGTCGCAGCGCGACTCGCGCGACGCCGAGGAATCCCGCAAGCAGCTCGAAGTTCACCGCGCGTCACTCGCCTCGCTTGTGCAGCAGCTCGAAAAAGCGGAAGCCGCCCGCGCCGCGGCCGAGAAGGAACTGGAGAAGCAGACTGCGAAGCTGAACAAGCTGAACGAGGATTTGGAGAACAAGCGCCAGCAGGTGAACAAGCTTCGCGATGAGCTGGTGGACTCCGAGAGCCGTCACGCGCATCTGGCCAACGAATTGTCCACCATCGAGCAGAAGGAGCGCAGCTCGGTGCTCAAACGCGAGCGCCTGTTCACCGAGCAGAGCGATCTGGAACGCGTGGTTCAGGGTTTCATGGACCGCCAGTTGAAAACGGCCGAGCGCCTGACGGCGCTTCAGGCGGACGTTGTGCAGCATCAGGGCCTGCTGGAAGATCTCCTCCACAAAAAGGAATCCCGGGCCGCAGAAGGCCAAGCCCTGCAGCAGAAGATCAACGAACTGCAGCGCGAACGGGCCTCCAAGAAAGCGCAGATTCATCTGCTTGATTCGCGCGAGGCCGAAGAGGAAGTATTCCCCGCGGGGGCGCGCGTGCTGCTGGGCAACAGCGGCGAGCTGCCCGTCAAGCCGGCGAGCATCATGGGCGCACTGGCCGATGCGGTGGAAGCCGAAGGTGAATACCGCACAGCCCTTGAAGCAGTCATCCGCGCATGGATGGATGCCGTGATCGTTTCCGATTCGTCCGCGGCCCGCCAGATTCTCGAGGCCCTGCGCGAAAAGAAGAGCGGCCCGGTCCGGATGCTCAGCGCCGCCGGTTCCCCCGCGAAAGCCGCGGGCGTTTCCGGCAATATGCTGATTCATCACGTGAAATGCGCGGAGCCGTTCAAGCCGCTGCTGGAGCGCATGCTGGCCAATGCCGTGGTTGCGGACAGGCTGCAGGACATTCCGGCGGAGATTCCGGAGGGCGTGACCTATGTTACCAAAGACGGCCTCCTGCTCAGGAGCGACGGATCCGCCGAATACTGGATGCCGGGCGCGTCCACGGCCAGTCCCCTCGCCCGCAAGCACATGCTGGCCTCGTGCCGCGAGGACTGCGAAAAGCTTGAAAAGCAGATCCAGATGCGCGAAGACGCGCAGGCCCAACTGCAAAGCAGCGACAAAAGCGCCGAGAAAGCCATTCAGGACGCTCGACAGAATCTTGAAACCTGCCGCCGGAACCTGGCCCTGTGTGAAGGTGAAAACCAGGTCATCGCCGGCGAAACCAAACAGGCCCGCGAACGCTTTGAAACCGTTGACTACGAAATCAAGCAGCTCAGCGAGCAGGAAGGCGCCGGGGGGTCGCGCCGGGCGAAAATCATTGAGGAGCTGGAAGAGCTGCGCGACTACCAGGCCCGGACGCGCGCGCAGATCGCGACCGGAACGGACGAACAGCGCGTGCTGGAACAGAGCCGCAGCGACTTCACGCAGGAAGTCACCGAATGCCGCGTGCGCTTCGCCGAGCAGCGCCAGGAAGTCATCCACCTGATCAGCCGCAAAGAACCCCTCCAGGGGCAGATCACCGGCCTCGAGTCCGTCATCACCGACCGCGCCAACGGAATCAGCTCATACCAGGCGCGCATCGAAGACCTGAAGAAATCCATCGAGGAAGGCTCGGCCCGCATCCAGCCGATGGAAGAGGCCGTCAAGGCCCGCAACGATGAACTGGAAGTGCTGCGCGGCCAGCGCAGCGAAAAATCCGCATTGCGAACCCAATGGGAGCAGAAAATCCACCAGCTTCGCTCGGCCATGGACGAGGTTCATGAACAGCGCAGCAAAATTGAAGTGCAGCTTGCCCAGCAGGAAATGCGCAGGCAGAATTCCCTGGACCGCATTCTTTCGGAATACCGCATTTCCCGTCAGCAACTGGATGAAGAGCCCCTGCCTGAGTGGGGCGAAGAGCCGCAGCCCGCACCGGACGATTTGGAAACCACCATCGCCGAGATTCGCGCAAAGATTGAATCCATCGGGCCGGTGAACCTGGTGGCGATCGAGGAACACGAGGAGCTGGAGCAGCGCTACAACTTCCTGACCCAGCAGCAGGACGACCTCGTCAAGGCCAAGCAGCAGCTCATGGACATGATCCGCAAGATCAACCAGACCACCACCGAGATGTTCTCGCAGACCTTCGACAAGGCGAACAGAAACTTCCAGGAAATGTTCATGAAGATGTTCGGCGGCGGTTCCGCCAGGCTGGTGCTCGTGGACGAGGAGGACGTGCTGGAATCCGGCATCGAGATCATCGCCCACCCGCCCGGCAAGAAGCCGCAAACCGTGTCGCTGCTTTCCGGCGGCGAGCGCACGCTGACGGCGGTCGCGCTGCTGTTCGCGCTCTACATGGTCAAGCCCAGCCCCTTCTGCGTGCTCGACGAGCTGGACGCGGCGCTGGACGACACCAACATCGGGCGCTTTGTCGCCACGGTTCAGGGGTTCATCGAGAACTCGCAGTTCATCGTCATCACGCACAACCGCCAGACCATCAGCGCGGCGAAAGTGCTCTACGGCGTGACCATGGAGAAGCACGGCATATCGAAGATCGTCTCCGTGAAATTCACGGACAACAAGAGCGACGAAAAGCCCGCCTGAAAACTTCCAATCATTGGAAGTTTTGCCGGAAAAAGTTCCAACCATTGGAAGTATTTTAGAACTTTTTCTGGCAGGAATCTATCGCGACATCACAGCCGTCAGAAATACAGCCGGGCGCCAATCGCGGCGTTCATCTCAAAGTCCGTGTCGGGCGCAACGTCAAGAATGGGGACAATCTCCGCAAACACATCTGCCGGGACTTCCTTGAACAGATACGAGATGCCGAACGGCACGCGCAACCCGACCAGGGCATCGGCATCATTCCGCCCCCTCCCGTCATTTTCTTCTTTCAGCTTAACCCGGCCGCCCAGTCCGAAATACAGCGGAACCCGGTTCGCCGAGCCGGCGGTTCCGAGAATATCGAACCGGTGCCAAAGATAATCCGCATGGAGATGCAGAGAATCGTTTTCCGAAAAGGACCACGCGATCCCGGCATCCACCGCCCGGTCGCCGCCCAGCCACTTTTTGATGCTTAAACCCGTCGGCTCGCCAATGATAATGCCGATGCCCAGGCCATCCGGGGTTTGCGCCTGTACGGCACACCATGCGGTCATGCAGACCGCCAGCAGACATGCAGTTTTCAGCCGTTTCATGTGTATTCTCCTGTTTGTTCGTGCGTCCATCGCTCACTGCTTAAAGGTCGAAGCGGATCAGGGCGCCAAATGTGATCGAGTCGGAATCTTCTTCGTCAAGATCATCGAACACGCTGGAGTCCATGAACCGGTAGTTGGCGTTGATGTCGAAACTGACCCGGTCCCCGAGCGGAATATCCAGACCCGCGCGGAGGGCATAGAACGGATCGTCGCTCCACTCGCCGTCCAGATACGCGACGCCGATGCCGGCGCCTGCGTAGATCAGCGATCCAATCAGGAGATAGGCCTGCGGCTGAAGCAGGGTCTCGTCCGAGCCGCCATAGTCCGGAGTGATTTCCAGATCGCCTTCCAGCGTGAAAATGACGGGCAGCTCCATCTGAAGGGACACCAGCCAGCTGATCGCGTCATCATCAAAGTCATCGTTTTCTTCAATCTCCCCCACCGTCTTCTGGTAGTACGCGCCGCCGCCGATGGACATGCCCGCGGCCATTACCGCCGAAGTGCCGAACAGCCCCGCACAAACCAGCCCCACCAGCAGATGCCCCGCATATTTCGTTTTCATGAACCAGACTCCCTTCTTGTTTTGACACCTTAATAATCGCCGTTGCCGCCTCATTGCTCGTCCACAGCATCGCAGAATCTCCGGTCTGCACAACGGCGCATTCCCTGAATTCTGGGTTCTGAAATCCTGATGCCGAATGAACCGCACACAACCCTGCCATTTGCGTTTTGCGCGATTATTGGAGAAAAGGAGCGGCGGGTGGATTCGCGCCAGCAGGTTCGAATCCAGTTTTTCGCTTCCGCGGATCCGGTGAATCCGCCCGGTCAGGGAACTGGGCCTGCAATATTATGCTCCGGTAATTATCTCGTTGGCTGCACTGGATGTTAAAATGCTCTTGTTCTCCCGCCCCCGGATTTCGCTATTTCAGGAAGGCTTCCAGATTTTTCTGCGTCTGGGCGGATGATTCGATTCCGTAATGTTTGCGGAAAGCGGAGTCCGCTTCCGTACCGTCCATCAGGTCAATCGTGAAGGGCATGAACTTATCCCGCGCATGTTCCAGCAGCAGATATCCGACCAGCATTTTAGAGGTGAAATAGAACGCTTCGACTTCCGGCGGATATTCCACCGCGCTGAACAGCCCGGGAAGCGGATAAAGGGGCTCCTGATTTTTGAAGTGCTGGCGTCTGCTTTTCTTGATGCCTTTGAAGGCCGCGTAGCCGAATTCCTCATACCATTCCGCAAGACCCTCGTTCAGCCAAAGCGGCAGCCGGCGAGGGAATATGCGGTTGAGAACCAGATGCGTCATTTCGTGCGCGAGCACACCGCCGCTTTCGGATGCGCCGTCCGCCTGCTGCAGATACATCTCCGGCCCGCGCACGATGGAAAAAGCCCATTCTTCCTTCATGCCGCTGGTCCGGATGAAATCCTGCCAGTCCTTCGCGGAGCGGAAAATAAAAATGTGGGAGCGGCCCGACACCGCCGATGCGTCTATTCCCAAATCTGCCGCGATATGCCCGAAAAGGAATTCCGCCATGCGCGCGACTTTGAGCGCGAAGGTCTTGCGTTCGTAATGATAAACAAACCGCTCCGTCTGCGCATGCTGCCACCGCATGCCCGGCATCTGCAAAACCTCGCGGCCCAGCAGCGATAGACTGGCGGTGTCCATCTGATTGGTGGCGATTTCCTGAAAGTCCGCCTGCACGGACACGGCCAGCAGGAAAATCAGCAGGCCCCTCAGCATGAGAACAGATTCCCGGTGTTGAGACGGCATTCCGGTTCAAACACTTTCCGGATGCGCCGCATTTCCGCAATGCCCTGCTCGCCCATCATCAGCTGCAGGAACGGCGCTTTGATCTTGCCGATGCCGTGCTCGGCGGAAACCGTGCCGCCCATCTTCACCACGGCAGACGCCCACTCCAGATACTGCATCCTGCCCTGCTCGTATTCCGCCGCGCTGCGCGGCAGGATGTTCACATGCACATGGTTGCTGCCAATGTGCCCGAAGATTACATATTCCAGACCGAGCCGCCGCAGGGACTGGTGATACAGCGCCATCACTTCATCAAGCCGGTCATCGGGCACAGCCATGTCGGTTCCGAGCTTGGTGATTTGGGGATCGCTTTTGCGGCGTTCGTCAATCAACTTGTTGACCGCCTCCGGCAAAGCGTGCCGGAAGAGACGTATCCGCTCGCGTTCATGCTCATCCGTCGCCATCCAGGTGTTCTCTTCGCTGCCGCCGCACTGCTCCAGCAGCCGGCACATGTGTTCAACCATTGCAGACGCCCCATCCTCGGACGCCGCATGGTATTCAATATAGATGGCCGTGTTATATTCCAATGGGATATCTGGCGCACCATCCTGCCGGTTCTGGCGAAGCAGATTTAGCGAACAGGAATCAAAGAACTCGATGCAGGCGGGCTTGTCCTCCATCGCGCGGACGACGCGCACAAAAGCCAGCGCTTTTTCTTCGCTGTCAAAAAACGCCATGACGCCCCAGGCCGCGGCCGGCCACGGCAGCAGCTTGAGTTCCAGCTCCGAAATAATGCCCAGCGTGCCCTCCGAACCGATGAACAAATCCATCAGATCCATGTGGTCGCGGACAAAATATCCAGACGCGGTCTTGATCGCCGGCGTGGTGTAGCCGGGCAGTTCGCCTTCGATGACGCGCCCGGATTCCGTCTTCAGTTTGAAGTGCCGTCCCTTTGCCATGCATCGGCCGCGGCGCAGCGCCAGCACATCGCCGTCGCCCAGAACCACCCGCATGGCGAGAATGGATTCGCGTGTCGCGCCGTAGCGGAACGATCGCGCGCCGGAGGCATTGCAGGCCGCCATGCCGCCGACGGTGGCCGTTGTTTCAGTCGGATCGGGCGCAAAAAACAAATGGCCGGCCGCTTTCTTCAAATAGGCGCGGATTTCATCCAGTGTCGCACCGGGCTGAACGATCAGGGATTCCCTGCCGGAAATATCCTTCATTCGGCTGAGATTGAGAATGTGCCCGCCATCGGGCACCGCGCCGCCGGTCAGGCCCGTGCGCGCACCCTGCGTGGTGATGGACAGGCCTTTTTCGCGGACCCAGCGGACTGTTTCAACAATATCCGTCTCTGTTTGCGGGAATGAAATGGAATCGGCCCGGCCGGTCTTGCGCGATTCGTCGCGCAGGTAATCCGGGCCAATATCGGTTTGGATACCGGGCATTCTAATTCTCCGCCAGATGAACGGTTTGCGTCGGGAAGGCAAAATCAAGACCCTCGGCGTTGAAGCGTCTGAGTATTTCCATATTGACCTTGTGGCTGAACGCCATGTAGGCCAGCCAGTCTGGCTTTCCATACCAATAGATGACCTTGATGCCCAGTGAGAAATCGTTGAAGTCAGTGAAAAAAACCAGCGGCGGATTCTTCGGATCCATGTATTCATGATTATCCAGCAGCTCCCGGAGAATCTGCACCGCGCGCTCCATTTTTTCAGGGGTCGTGCTGTAGGTCAGGCCCAGATCCATCTCGCGCTTCAAATATGGCCGCCGCGAGATGTTTGTGATGCTGCGCATGGACAGTTCGCCGTTGGGAATCGTGACCAGATGCCCGTTCAGGAGCCTCACACGCGTGGAGCGGAAGCCCACGCTCTCCACGTTGCCGTCGAAACCGTCAAACACAATCCGCTCGCCGAGTTCGAACGGTTTGTCGGCCAGAATGACCAGTGATCCAAAGAAATGCTGCAGGCTGTCCTTGGCTGCCAGCGCGACCGCCAGACTGCCGACACCGAGGCCGGCCAGAACGGAAGTGATGGGTTTGTCGCTGAGCACCTGCGCGATCTGAATCAGGGTCAGCACCACAATGGTGATACGCAGCGTCTTGGTGACCATCGGGACGAGAATGTTGTTCATATTGCTGGAGGATCTTGCCGCAAGCCTCGCCAGCGTGAGCTGCACTGCGTCGGTCAGACAGTAGAGAATGAAGCCAACCGTAAAGGTCGTCAGCACAGCAGTCGTGGTTACCGCCAGTTCCCGAAACTGCTCCGTATAGGTCAGAAAAGACAGCCCGAAACGGAAACCAACCATGAAAAACAAGAACACGATGCCCCGGGAGGCGGACCGCAGAAGGATCGCCAGGGGTTCCCGTCCGCAATCTTTCATCACCTCTGATCTTTTCAGGAGCCAGTAGCGCAGCAACCGGCCCGCCAGCAGGGCTGCGAGCACGGCCACGAAAAAAGCGGCGATCTGCCAGAGTTTGTTGCCTGTCAGTGTCCAGTTCATCATTGCCGTAAACCGCTCCATTGCGTCTCCCGTTTCTTCCTCAATGCGATACTATTCTGGCTTTTTTAGCATTTTTGAGCAATTTTGCCCATTTTTTGCGTTTTTCGGGCTATTTTTGGCATTTTTGAGCCATTTTTCATGTTTTTTTGCCTTTTCCAAGGCATTTTCAGCCATCAGAAACCCAGAACCCAAACTCAGGATACATGCCCCTGCTGAGGAACAATATTGACGCGAAGCGGGTAGCGAATCTTGAGCGTGTCGTCCACGTGGATTTCGATCCAGTAAGTTCCGGCTTCGGCAAATTCGACGTTGACGAATATTTCCACATTGGTTGCGGTCGCATCCTCGGAAGGAAGTTTTATGGGGATCTGTTTTCCTTCCATCAGGACCGTTCGCTGATCCGGTTTCAGGATGCGCGTGTGCTGGGTGAATATCCCCTCCCCGCTGCACCAGCGCGTGACCATGAACAGTCGCGGATACCGCACCGGAAGCTGATGCGCCGCAAGGGCATCGAAAAGGCCGATCAGGATGAATTTCCCGTTGCGCTCCTGGCGGACATCATCACACAATATGCTGGACTGCAAATCCGGAAGCATCATTTTGAATCCTCCTTCGCTCATGACTCGGGGAAAAGCTCGCGGTTGACCAGGCCTGCGGTTTCATCCTTCGCGCTGCAGACCAGAGGATAGCGCAGGCCCTTCCTGAAGACGGTGAACCCCTCGGGAACCATCCGCCCGATGACTGCCGCCCGAACATTGTTCCTTTGGTATGCCGCAAGGATCCGGTCCGCCTCTCCGGGGGCGGCGGCGATCAGCAGCGTTCCACTGGCCAGCGTGCGCAGCGGATCCATGGCGAAGCGCTCGCAGAGCTCCACCGCCTCATCCATAAACAGGACGCTGTCTTCGTCCACTTCGACGCCCAGTTTCGATGCGGCTGCCATTTCGTAAAGCCCCATGTTCAAGCCGCCCTCGGTCGGGTCGTGCATGGCATGGACATCGGCCGCTTCGCAGGCGATGCGGGCGTCGCGCACGACACTGATGCCGGGATCGTGAAGATAGTTGCAGACTTTTTTCCAGCGTTCCTCGCCAAGGATGAATTTGGACTCCACCGGGCGGTCCAGCGCCAGCAGCGCGGCCCCCTCAATGCATACACCCCGGGTCATGATGACGACATCCCCTGCGCGCGCGCCGGAGGTTTTGATGATCCGGCCGGGATCCACCGTGCCCAGCATGGTCCCGCAGATCAGCGGCTGGCGCACGTTCATGGTGACTTCCGTGTGACCGCCGATCACCGCAACAGAAAGTTCGCGGCAGGCGTCATGAATCTGGAGGAAAATGCTCTCCACCGTTTCTCCAGTCGCAGTCGGGGGCAGCAGCAGGGTTGAAAGGAACCAGCGCGGCACACCGCCGGTTACCGCGATGTCATTGGCATTGATGTTGACGGCATACCAGCCGATGCGATCCGCGGCCAGCGTGACCGGATCGGATGCAGCCACCAGCCCGCCGGGCCCGACCCTGACCACCCCGGCATCTTCGCCGAACTTCGGGCCCAGAAGAACCTGCGGATCCGCCGTTCCCGTGTAGGCCAGAAACCTCTGCAGAGCCGCCTGATCAATCTTCCCGGCATTCAGGCTCATTTGGACTCCAATCCATGATTTCGGAGCACATCGCGAAGCTGAAGGACGACCATGTCAATGGCCACGCGGTTCATGCCGCCGCCCGGGATGATCACATCGGCCCAGCGCCGGCTGGGTTGCACAAATTCGAGATCCATGGGCCGGACAGTTTCCATGTACTGGCGGACGGTGGACTCAAAACTGCGGCCGCGCTCGCGAATGTCGCGCTCCATCCTGCGGATAATGCGCACATCGGCATCGGTGTCCACGAATATCTTGATGTCCATCAGTTCGCGGAGCGCGGGCTCCGCAAAAATCAGGATGCCGTCCACCAGGATCACGGGCGCAGGCTCCACGACAACCGTTTCGCTCTTGCGGGAGTAGTCCGCAAAATTGTAGACCGGCAGATGAATGGCCTTTCCGGCCACAAGGTTTTTAATGTGTTTCACCAGCAGCTCCGTCTCGAGCGCGTTGGGATGATCATAGTTCATCTTCGCGCGGTCCTCATACGGCAGATGAGACATATCGCGGTAGTAGGCGTCATGAGGCAGATAGGCCACGCGCTCGGCGCCAACCTGCTCAAGGATTTTGCGCGCGATGGTGGTCTTCCCGGAGGCGGTGCCGCCGGCTACGCCAAAAACAACGGGCTGGATCTTTGCTTTTTTCATGTTCAGGCATTCTGCACCGGACAACGGCATGCTTCAAGGAAATCCCATTCACAATCCGGGGTGTTGCATTTTTCGTCCTGATTGGGTACGTTGCATCATCTTTTACGGGCCCTTAGCTCAGTTGGTCAGAGCGGAAGACTCATAATCTTTTGGTCGCAGGTTCGAGTCCTGCAGGGCCCACCAAAGCGTGTATTCCCCTATTTGACGATCAAGGCGGCAATCACCAGCGACACCACGCTCATCAGCTTGATCAGGATGTTCAGCGCCGGCCCGGCGGTGTCCTTGAACGGATCGCCCACGGTGTCGCCCGTGACGGCCGCTTTGTGCGCCTCAGATCCCTTGCCGCCGAAATTCCCGCCTTCGATGTGCTTTTTGGCGTTGTCCCACGCGCCGCCGGCGTTCGACATGAACAGCGCCAGCATGACGCCGGACACCGTCACCCCGGCCAGCACGCCGCCGAGCATCTCCGCGCCGAAGATGAAGCCGACCACCACAGGGGTCAGCACAGCCAGCAGCCCGGGCAGGACCATTTCCTTGATCGCCGCCTTGGTGGAAATGTCCACACATTTTGCATATTCAGCCTTGGCGTTGCCGTCAAGCAGGCCGGGGATTTCGCGGAACTGGCGGCGAACCTCTTCGATCATGGCATAGGCCGCGCGGCCAACAGCCCCCATGGCCATCGAGGAAAACAGGAACGGGAGCATGCCCCCCAGGAAAAGTCCAGACATGACCATCGGTTTGCTGACATCAATGACCTTCAGGCCGGCCGTTTCCATAAACGCGGCAAAAAGCGCCAGCGCGGTGAGGGCGGCGGAGCCAATCGCAAAACCTTTTCCGATCGCGGCCGTTGTGTTTCCCACGGCATCCAGCTTATCTGTCCTGTGGCGGACTTCCGGCTCAAGCCGGGCCATTTCCGCGAGACCGCCGGCGTTGTCCGCGATGGGCCCGTAGGCGTCAACCGCAAGCTGGATCCCGGTGGTGGCCAGCATGCCGAGGGCGGCGATGGCAATGCCATAGAGGCCGGCGAACTTGAACGACAGCACTATGGCCACGCCAATGCAGAGAATGGGCAGGGCCGTGGAAAGCATCCCCGTCCCCAGGCCGGCAATGATGTTGGTGGCAGCGCCGGTCTCGGAGGCCTCCGCGATTTTCCTCACGGGCCGCTTGTTTTCAGCCGTGTAGTATTCCGTCAGCATGCCGATGGCGACCCCCGCAACGAGTCCGGCAATGGTGGCCCAGAAGATCCCGGCTGCGGTAAAAGGATCGTCCGCCGGACCGAAATGGGCCGGGGCAAATTTCATGACGATAGGCCATGTGAGCACAGCCATAATCACAGCTGCTCCCGAAGTTCCCATGTTAAGGGCCACCTGTGGATTGCCGCCCTCCCGCGTGCGGACAAAGAAGGTTCCGGCGATCGAAATGATGATGCCCACGCCCGCAAGAACGAGCGGGAGAGTCACAAGTCTGATTTCGCCAACGGCGGCGCCCAGCACCATGGCGCCGATGATCGCGCCCACATAGGATTCAAATAGATCGGCGCCCATGCCCGCGACGTCACCCACATTGTCGCCCACGTTGTCGGCGATGGTGGCCGGGTTGCGGGGATCGTCCTCCGGGATTCCGGCTTCGACTTTTCCCACAAGGTCTGCGCCTACATCAGCGGCCTTGGTGTAAATGCCGCCGCCCACGCGCGCAAACAGAGCGATGGAACTGGCGCCAAATGAAAATCCGGTGATGATCGGGAGAATTTTCAGTTTCAGAGCATCCATTTCCGCGCCGAACATGGCCGTATACAAAATGCAAAGCCCGGCAATGCCGAGGATGCCCAGGCCGACCACGCACATGCCCATGACGGTTCCACCCGAGAATGCCACGCGAAGGGCCGCCTGCAGGCCATGCCGCGCGCCCTCGGTCGTGCGCATATTGGCGGCCGTGGCCACCTTCATTCCGAACCAGCCGGCAAGCGAGGAGCAGACCGCGCCCACCACAAATGAAAGCGCCACGAGTTTCTGTGAGCCTTCGTAGGCAAAGAGCATCAGCACGCAGACGACAATTACAAACGCGCCCAAAACCCGGTATTCACGGTTGAGGAATGCCATGGCGCCCTCGCGCACGGCCGCGCCGATTTCCTGCATGCGCTCGGTGCCTGCAGACTGGCGGTTGATCCATGTGGTCTTCCACATGGCAAACAAAAGGGCTACAACACCCGCGCCAAACGCTGCAATCAGTAGTTTTATGCTCATTCCTGTTTCCTCCGCATTAAATCGTTACAATATTCAGGCCGCGCAGGACAGTCAATCCTTCTGATGCGCAATCAAAACCCGCCGGGCTGCTCCACCAGCGACATAGCCTCCTTGGCCTTCTTGCACTTATCGTACTGCTCGGCATAAATCCGGGCCTGTTCGCGGGCCAGTTTGTCCCTCGGCACCAGATCCACCAGGTGCTCCGCCGCACGGAAAGCCTTCTCGTAATCGCCGGCCAGATAATGGGCCTCGCAGAGCGTGCTCCACAGTTCCGGGCTTCCCGGTGACAGAAACACAGCCTCGCGGGCCTTCGTCACCGCCTCACGGCTGTCGCGGTAATTCGGATCCTCAGCGGTGGCGTACATCCAGGCCAGATTGTTTTTAACGGGCACATCCTGCGGATACGATTGTTCCAGTTTCAGCAGCACCCTCTCGGCAAGAGCATAGTTCTTGACCTGGATATACGCTGTGGCGAGGCCGAACCAGGCGTTGCGGGACTTGGGATCTGCTTTCAGCGCGTTCTGGAACATGGAGATTGCCTCGGTGTTTCTGCCCCGCCCCAGTTCATTGTAGGCCTGCTCTGTCCACGAGGATGCGCGAGTACTTGTTCCCTCCCCGCCCGCTGCAGAGACAGCGATAGCCAGCCATGAAGCTGTCAGCAGAGCGCAACGGCGCAGTTTTATGACCCCCACACCCCTCACCGGCCACTCATCTCCACATTGACGACATCCGGCTGTATGAGATCCACAACAATCCCCGAAACAGGAACAACCTTGACGGGCAGCACGGAGGATGATCCCGGTGTCATGGCCGAACAGTCAACATAAGCGCTGATCCGGGTGACATCAATTTCCTTCAGCGTCTCTCCACCGCCCGTCACGCTGACTTTGACATGCGACGGATCAATGCGGACGGAATGCCGCGATCCGCTCCTCACCATCGCCGTAACCGGAACCGATTCGATGGTTTTTTCATCCCTGAACTCAATGATGACAGCCTCCACCATCACCTTTTCCGGCTCCATGCGGGCATCAGACATATTGGACGGCGCGGCCAGGAGCGTCCGCTCGCGGAATGTGCCGTTGCGGCCTTTCAGAGAGATGGGGATGGTGCGGATCATCTTCACATCCGCAAGCCGGCTGACAGGCCCGTAGATGGTCGCGTTGGTCGGGCTGGCCGTGAGATTCTTGAGGACATAGCCTTTCGGAAGTTCGTCCTCGGTCGTTGCCTCGACCTCCACGGTCTTGTAACCTTCCCGGTCAAGTTCCACATTCACGACATGGGGATCCAGCGAAACCACGCGGCATCTTCCCGATCCCTTCACGTGTTCAGGCTTCAGTTCTATTTGGCTGGTGGTGGCCACGATCTCAACGGAAATATCCTCGCGTTTCAGCTGCCGGATATCCTCGCGGGCGCCGCGGAAAGTCACATCCACCTTGTCCACCGAGCGGTTCAGAACCGCCAGCCCTTCAGCCGTCTTGATCTCCAGCGGCAGGTCGGAAATCACATCTCGGTTGCTGATGGCGTTATCAATGGCAAACCAGGCGATGACCGCCAGCAGAACGGCGGCCAGCTTTGTGCGCCAGTTGTTCAAGATCCATTCCGCATTTCCGGACTCAGATGCCATCCATCGCCCCCTTGTCCCCGGCCATCTTTCCGGTCTCGGCCACGCCATCCGCACTCAGGGTGAGCACCTCCTGCACACGTTCGATGCGACTTCTGCCTTTCCGGCTGCGCAGCATGAAGCGCGTCAGAAGGCGGCGAAGCTTCTCTTCGTCAAGCGGGCGGAGCAGCCGGCCGCGATGGGCAATGGAAATGGTGCCGGTTTCCTCAGACACCACCAGCACGACGGCATCCGTCTCCTCGGACAGCCCGATTGCAGCCCGGTGGCGGGTGCCCAGGGATCGGCCGGGCTCAATGCGCTGGGACAGCGGGAACAGGCATCCGGCGGCCACCACACGGTTTTCGCGGATCAGCACGCCGCCGTCATGCAAAGGGGTGCCGGGATAGAAAATTGTGGAAAGAAGTTCCGGTGAGACCGATGCATCCAAAGGCGTTCCCGTCTCCTGGACCGTGCGGGTGCCGATCTCCTGTTCAACGGCGATCAGCGCGCCGATCTTCCGCTCTGACAGCATCATGACAGCCTGCACCAGATGATCGCACAGCCCCCTTTCGAGCTGAGTGGATGCGAAGACGTGCTGCTTGCCCAGCTCCGCCAAAGCCCTGCGGATTTCCGGCTGGAAGATCACGACAAAAGCCAGTGCAATATAGGTGGTAAACTTGGTCAGCAGCCAGTTCAGGGCAGCCAGGTGGAGGAGCCCGGTCAGCAGCATCACAACAATAAGGGCGCTGATGAAACCAATGAGCACCTGCCAGCCCCGCGTCCCGCGCAGGAAAAGAAAAACGTAATAAAACATCACCGCCAGCACCAGCATCTCCAGCACCGGGGTGCCAATCTGTATTATGGTATGCGACATCCGTTCACGCTCTCTTCATGCGCAAGCAATATATCCACAACGCGGGCGGCTTGACAAGACTCCTTTACATCATGCACGCGCACAACACCGGCTCCGCGTGTGATGGCATACGAGAGCGCCGAAAGGCTCCCAGCCAGGCGGCCGCCGGGTCCCTCGCCGGTCAGCGCCCCCAGAAAACTTTTTCGCGATACGCCGACGACAACCGGATATCCCGCCTCTGAGAGTCTGTCCAGGCCGGCGAGCAGATCCAGATTGTGCTCCACCGTCTTCCCGAACCCGATGCCCGGATCCAGCGCCAGGGTTGCGCGATCCAGGCCGGCCGCAACGCACGCGCCGGCCCGCTGCACGAGCCACCGGCGAACATCCTCCACCACGTTTTCGTAGGACGGGTTCTGCTGCATCGTGCGCGGAGTTCCCTGCATGTGCATCAGGATGAATCCGGCGCCGTGCTCCCGGACGACAGGAAGCATTTCCTCATCGGCTGTTCCGGCGGACACGTCATTGACAATGTGGCATCCGGCCTCCAGGGCGGCGCGCGCGACAGAGGCCTTGGTGGTGTCAATGGAAAGCGCGCAGCGGCATTTCCGCGCCAGGTCGCGGATCACGGGCAGCACTCGATCAGTCTCCTCGGCGGCCGAAACCGCGGGGGCGCCCGGGCGGGTGGATTCGCCGCCAATGTCAATAATCGCAGCGCCGTCAGCCTCCATATCCAGCGCATGCGCAATGGCATCGGGGGCATAGCGATAAAGACCGCCGTCAGAAAAGGAATCGGGCGTCACGTTGAGAATGCCCATGATGAGTGTCTGGGGGCCGCAAACCAGCACCCGGTTGCGGCATTTCCACTGGTGCGCCTGACGCATGCGGACCAGCTCCTAGTTCGCTGCCGGGGCGGAAGCCGCGGGCGGATTTTCGCGGTTCTTGATTTCCGTCCGCTCGACATCATCCAGGATGCGTCCGTGCTTCAGGATTTCTTCCACTTCAAATCCATCAACGGTTTCACGCTCCAGAAGAATGCCGGCAAGCGTATCCAATTGCGCGCGGTGCTCGCGCAAAACCTTCAGGGCCCGTTCATGCCCCTCGTTGATGATGCGGCTGACCTCCTGGTCAATCTTGCGGGCGGTCTCTTCACCGTATTCCTGCGACCGGGAAACTTCCCGGCCGAGAAACAGCAGCTCCTCGCTCTTGTCGAAATTCTGCGGGCCCAGCACATCGCTCATGCCCCACTTGCAGACCATCATGCGGGCGATATGGGTGGACTGCTTGATGTCGCTCTGTGCGCCGGTGGTAATGTCATTAAACACAATCTCCTCTGCAGCGCGGCCGCCCATGGTGCCGGCTATCATGTCCAGCAGGCTCTGGCGGGTCTGGGTGTAGCGGTCCTTTTCAGGGAGCTGCATCGTGGAACCCAGTGCCATTCCGCGCGGGATGATCGTCACCTTGTGCAGCGGTTCGGTTTCCTCCATCATCGCAAGAACAATCGCATGGCCGGCCTCATGATAAGCCGTCAGGCGGCGCTCCTTGTCGTCCAGTTTGCGCGACCGCCGCTCACGGCCCCAGCGCACTTTGTCGCGGGCCTCTTCCAGGTCTTTCATTTCTATGGCGGATGCGCCGCGGCGCGCGGCCAGCAATGCGCCCTCATTGATCAGGTTCGCCAGGTCGGCTCCGGAAAATCCCGGGGTGCCGCGCGCGACGCGCATCAAGTCGGCACTGGCGCCCAGCTTGACCTTTTTGGAATGGATTTTCAGGATGGCTTCGCGCCCGTGCTGATCCGGAAGATCAACCACAATCTGGCGGTCAAAGCGGCCGGGCCGCAGCAGCGCGTTGTCCAGCACATCCGGGCGGTTCGTGGCCGCAACAATGATCACACCTTCCTGCGTCTCAAATCCGTCCATTTCCACCAGCAGGGCGTTCAGCGTCTGCTCGCGCTCATCATGCCCGCCGCCGATGCCGCTGAAACGGCTGCGCCCCACGGCGTCAATTTCGTCAATGAAGATAATGCACGGCGCGTGCTTCTTCCCCTGCTGGAACATGTCGCGCACGCGGGAAGCCCCGACGCCCACGAACATCTCGACAAAATCCGAGCCGCTGATGCTGAAGAAGGGAACCTTGGCTTCGCCTGCGATGGCTTTGGCCAGCAGGGTCTTCCCAGTACCCGGCGCGCCCACCAGCATAACCCCCTTCGGGATGCGCCCGCCCAGCTTTGTGAATCGCTTGGGATCCTTCAGGAATTCTATGATTTCCTGGACTTCCTCTTCGGCCTCGTCAATGCCGGCCACGTCCTTGAAGGTGATCTGGTTGCGGTCGCGCGTCAGCATCCGCGCGCGGCTCTTGCCGAAGCTCATGGCTCCGCGGCCCGCCATTTTCATCTGGCGGATGAAGAAGAAATACAACAGCCCGATGAAAAGAAGCAGCGGGATCGCGCTGGAGATGATCTGCCAGAGGTACGGGTTCTGCGACTTGTACTGGTATTTGACACCCTTCTCGTCCAGCCACTTCTGCGTGTATTCCGTGACGATGGTGTTCACCCGGAAGTGCGTGATCTTGGCGCCATCCACTTTTTCTCCGCGGATATATTCATTGTTTCCGGCCAAATCTCGCACGATTTCGCAGTTTCGAATCCGGTTCTGCGACACCAGCTGAATGAAATCCGGGCTCCACGCGATTTCCTCGTACTTCACCTGCCGCTGCGAGAAAACCTGGAAAAGGGTCAGAAAAAGGGCGATCAGCAGGAACCAGACGGCCATCCCGCGGAACGGAACCTTCTGCGGCTGGCCGGCATCCTTCTGCTGAATTTCTTTGTTTTCTTCCATCTTTTCCGTTCCTAAGTTATAGTGAGCGCTGAATTTAACACTGCGGGAGCAACTTTGCAACGGATATGAGGCTGGCACCGTGAATTATGAGGAATACAAATATCTGATCCTGTCCGACCTGTACCGCATCACCGCGGATGTGCGCCCCTCTGTGCTGATCCGCCATGTGCTGCGCTGCGGAACCTACCAGTACAACTTCTGGCTTCGCACCTGGCGCTTCACCAAAAGCAATCCATGGCTTCGCTATCCATTCCACGCGCTCGCCAATTTGATGCTCCACCGCCTGACCTTCAAGTTTGGAATTGCCATCCCGCCGGAGACGGACATCGGCCCCGGCTTCTACATCGGCCATTTTGGAGGCATTGTGGTCAACAGCCGCGCCGTGATCGGAAAGAACTGCAATATTTCGCACGGGGTCACACTGGGGCAGGCCAACCGCGGAAAGAACAAGGGGTTTCCGGTCATCGGCGACAATGTCTATATCGGACCGGGAGCAAAAATCATTGGGGCGGTAAAAATCGGAAACAACGCTGCCGCGGGCGCCAACTGCGTGGTTACAAAAGATGTGCCTGACCATGCCGTCGTCGCCGGAGTTCCCGGGCGCATCATTTCGCAGGCCGGTTCCGAAGGCTATGTCAACAATACCGGCTACGAAGAAATCCTCCGCGCGAAGGTTTCATGATGTCCCCGGAACACGAGCTGAAATTTGTTTTTCGGAACGGGTTCGCCCGGGAAATTGTGAGCTGGCTGGAGGGCCGCTGTCTGCCGGATCCCGAATATCCGAAAGGCAGGGTAAACAGCATCTACTATGATCTCCGCGATCACCGCCTGCTGGATGAAAAGCGCAACAGTGACTTTCTTAAAACAAAAGTGCGGCTGCGGTGGTATGCCGATGTTTACACGCAGGCCGCACTGGATCCCGTATTCCTTGAAGTCAAATTCCGAAGAGGCGGCACGCGCCGCAAAATCCATGTTCGCGCGCCATTTCAGGGCCACCGCCTCGATCAAATGGATCTTGCCTCGCCTGAACTTTGCGGCATCGAGCGGCTGCTGGCTCCGCAAGGAGTCATGTTTAACGAGGCGCTGCATCCCCTGCTCTGCATTTCCTACCGGCGAAGTCGTTTCATTGAACCCGCAACCCGGCTTCGCATCTGCGTGGATTATGACATCTCTGTACCCCGCACCAATCCCCGCATGCTGCCGCGCATCCATCCGCATCCGCTGGACGAGGCCGTGGTCGAAGTCAAAGGTCCCGCAGATACGCTGCCCGCAACACTGCATCCGCTGACGGCCATGGGCTGCCGCAAACAGTCTTTTTCAAAATATCTGGCCTGCTTTAACAGGCTGACACAGGAGTCGTAAATATGAATATGCAGGAAATGGCAAATCAACTCATCGGAATGGGCAGCAAAAAAATGCAGGAAATCGGATTCCTGCCGTTTTTTGCCGCAGTGGGGATATCCCTGCTCTGTTCGCTGTTCATCGCAGGATTGTACACATGGTTCTACCGCAGTCGCTCAACCGGCAGCCAGGTGCACCGCGCCTTCCCGATGCTGGGAGTCTCCATCACAGGCATTTTTGTGGCCATCCAGTTCTCCCTGCCGCTTTCGCTGGGCCTGCTGGGGGCGCTCTCCATCGTCCGTTTCCGGACCCCCATCAAGGAACCCGAGGAGATCGGATTCATCATGCTGGTGGTGGCGACTTCCATCTGCTGCGCCACCTTCAACATCCTTTTTCTCGCGGTTATACTTGCCGTGGCAGTGATCGGCCTGCTGGTTCAGGGAGGCATGTACATCTTCACCCGCGGGCGCATGAACGACGGAATGGTCATTGTGACGATGCCCGGCCCCGTGTACGAAGCCCGGGCAGCAGACGTGCTGGCCTTCCTGAGCAATCGGCTGCCGGCCGGCCGGATCGACAGCCTGACCCAGTCGAACGGGCAGGCCTCATTGTGCTACAGTTTCATCAAGGCCGGCCCGCAAATCGTTGTTTCGCTGAGCGAAATTGGACAAAAGATTGAAGGCGCGCAGGCCAACGTCTATTTCAACCGCAGCGGTGAGGTGTAAGCCGCCCGGAGCCGATGTGATATGCGGCGCAAAGCCCTATTCATTACTTTCGGTTTGCTTGGCTTCCTGACGGCTGGCATTTACCTGGAAACAGCCTTCTGGACAGAAGCCGCGCGCAGTCTTCTGCGCAGCCTCAGCGTTCCCGCCGCCATTCTCAACTATGGTGCGACAGGCAGGGCTTTCCGGCACCTGCGACTCGTGCGGCCCGTCAGAAACGATGAAGCGCTTTATCCATTATCGGATTATCGTGCGCCGGGACTATACGCCAGTATTTTTCAGAAGAAACGGATTGTCGACCAGTGGCTTTACACGGCTAACCGCGACTGGCTGTCTGAATTATCAACCTTTCCGGTCCCGCTTCCCGATGAAGCGCCCCCGGTGCAGCCAACCGCCGAATGGCCGGTGCTCGCTGTCCGCATCACCCCGCAAGACCTCACCAGCGACCCGTGGGGGATTGAGACCAACTACAAGGGTCATGGCCGCGAATGGGAACGCCCGGCAGCCATCACCTATTTTGCGGCCGGGCAGAAGCCCTTCATGTCTCTGGCCGGCATGCGATTGCATGGCGGGACAAGCCGCGCACCGGGCCAGAAGCACAGCTTCCGTCTGTACTTCCGCGAAGAACTGGGGGCGTCTGAATTTGAGCCGGGTCTTGGAGCTGACCGGCCGGTGCGACACCTGGTGGTTCACGCCGACTGGCCGCCCGAATCACCGTTTTCAGGACTGCTGTCTTTTGATGCGGCAGAACGCATGGGGTGCACGGTTCCCGCAACAAAACCGGTTCGTTTCTTCCTGAACGGAAAAGATCAGGGGCTCTACTTCCTCTCCGAGCAAATCTCGCGCAAGGAATGGGTTTCACGCATGGGCCATCCGGACTTCGTGATGCACATCTTCAAGGCGGAACGCGAGCGCGAAGCCCATCAGCAATATGGAGATTTTCACAGATGGGTCATACGCCAACCGGCGCCCCTGCTAAGCGAAACGTTTGAGGATATTGCGGATCTTGACAACATGATCGCCTATGTGTTCTCCATGGTGTACTGCGGCGTTTCCGACGGCTATCAGGGTGCCGCGATCCGCGATAACCGGGAAGCCGTGCCTAAATGGCGGTGGATCAACTGGGACATGGATCACGGTTTTGTGGATGTTTATGGCGGAACAGAGCCGCGTGAAAACTGGCAGCAGGAATCCTGGGAGCGGGCCATTCTCCATCCCGGCGAACCGAAGTACAGTCACTGGCGCAATCGCGGCGACGCCCCGAGTGTCCTGTTCGGTCGGCTGGTGCGCGATGACCCCGCTTTCTGCCGGCGCGCAGTCCGCTGGGTAATGGACACGCTCAATCACACGCTCACCCATGAATTTCTCAGCTCCCGGATCGATCATTATGAGCTTTTGGCAAAGTCATTTGGCCGGACTGATCTGAAATTCATCGAGGAATACCGCAATTTCATTGATCACCGTCCCGCATTCCTGCGCGAGCGCATGAAGAACTATTTTGGCGTGGGCGACGCCTTTCTCTGCAGGGTGTCTGCACCCGCAAACTTGCCCGTAGTCATCGATGGCTTGAGCACTAACAGTTCTTACGACGGATGGTATTTCGAAGGAGAATCCATCGGGCTCTCAGCGCCGGAAGAAGGCCGCTGGCTGGTCAATGGCATTCCTCTGGACGAACGGGAAGTTTCACTGACCGTCACGCAGAATCTGGACATCGTGTGGAATCAGATCTCTAACCCGACCGCTTCAATACGCATCAGCAGCGACCCCCGCGACGGATCAGTAACGGCCGCGCTCCGCGCCACGCGATAACCCGGAACCCAGATGATTTCATCACCCGCCACCAGCAGCGGAAGCCCACGGCGAGCATCCTGCGGCACCTTGGCATCCACGTAAATATCCTGAATCTTTTTTGTTCCCGCAAACCCGAGCGGACAGAAGCGGTCGCCCGGACGCCACGAACGGACATGAAGCCTGCGGCCCTTCAGGACAGACGGATTGATGCAGGCCCACGCGGGATATTTCCCGGGCTTTCCGCCGGTCTGCTTGTGAAGCACACGGCATTTTTCAACTGATATTCGCAATCCCTGCTTTTTCAGCACAGTGATTCCCGGCACTTTGACGGGTTTGTCGTATGCAGCCGCAGAGGTTTTGCGCATCAGCGAAAGAACATCATAGTTGCGGTATATTTTCCGGCCGGACGGACCCGGAATCCATTCACTCCCCTGTCCGCTTGAAAGCATTTCTTCAATGCGCTGCAGCATGTCATAGGTCGCGCCGCCATCCGGCTGAAGCCAAAGCATCAAGGCTCGGCGGCGCGCAGCCAAAGACAGCTTTTTGATTTTGCTGACCGAAAGGCCGCCGCGGACTGAACATTTTTTCAGCAGATTTTGCGCCAGATCATCAAGCCACTGCTGATCCCGGGCAACAATATCCGCCACCTGCAGCACCGCCTTGCGGAACCGGGGGTTGAGCCGTTTCTCAATCAGCGGAATGATCTCATGCCGGACGCGGTTGCGCAGGAATTCTGTCTCCGCATTGCTGGAATCTTCAATCCACTCCAGCCGGCGGCGTTTCAGATACTGAACGGCTTCCGCATGCGTCACTTCGAGCAGCGGCCGGATCACGCGCAGGCCACTGACACGACTGACCGATTTCATCCCGCCAAGTCCCGCGATGCCGCCCCGCGCCAGTTTTAATAGCACGGTCTCAGCCTGATCATCCGCGTTATGGGCAACCGCCACGCAATCCGCGCCGCTTGCTTTGAGCGCTTCAGAAAAAAAACCGTACCGAGCTTCCCTCGCCGCCATTTCGACAGATATCCCCTTCTGTTTTGCCAGTTTTCTGACATCGCAGGAGGATTCAGAAAAGGGAATATCCAGTTTCCGGGCGAGTTCACGAACAAACTTTGCATCGCGGGCCGCTTCTCGTCCGCGCAGCTTGTGATTCAAATGCGCGACTGACATCGAAATCCCCAGACGGGCGGACAGGACATTCAGCAAATGGAGCATGGCCACAGAATCCGCACCGCCCGAAACAGCCGCCAGAACATGCTCTCCGCCCCTGAGCAGACCGCCGCTCCGGATGGATTTCAAAACGCTGTCAGGCAGGTTCATGCGGGAGGTGAAATGCGCTCGATGCCGCCCATGTAGGGCCGGAGCACCTCGGGGATCACTACAGAGCCGTCCGCTTCCTGATAGTTTTCGAGGATGGCCACATACAGACGTGCCAGCGCCACGCCCGAGCCGTTGAGCGTGTGAACAAATTCGACCTTGCCGTCGGCATTGCGGTAACGGATGCCTGCGCGGCGCGCCTGGAAATCTTCGAAGTTGCTGCAGGAAGAGACTTCAAGCCAAGTATTCTGCCCCGGCGCCCACAGCTCCAGGTCATAGCATTTGGCCGCCGCAAAACTGATGTCCGCCGTGCAGAGTTCAATCACCCGGTAATGGAGGCCCAGTTTCTGCAAAACGGTTTCCGCATTGGCCACGATCTGTTCATGGGCCTCATAGGACTTGGACGGCTCGACAATTTTGACCAGCTCCACCTTGTCGAACTGGTGCAGGCGGTTCAGTCCGCGCGTGAGTTTTCCCGCAGCGCCGGCCTCGCGGCGGAAGCAGGGCGTGTAGGCCACGAACGAAAGCGGCAGCGGTTCGCTGATGATTTCCTCGCGGTAAATGTTCGTCACCGGCACCTCGGCCGTCGGCACCAGATAAAGCTGCTCATCCGCAAGCCGGTACATGTCCTCCGCCATCTTCGGGAGCTGGCCTGTTCCCGTCATGGCATCGGCATTGCAAAGGAAAGGCGGCGAAATTTCGGTGTATCCGTGCTGCGACGTGTGCAGATCCAGCATGAACTGAATCAGCGCCCGCTCCAGCCGCGCGCCCGCTCCCCTGAAAAGGGAGAAGCCCGCGCCCGACAGCCGCGCCGCGCGCTCAAAATCCAGAATCTTCAGCCGCGCGCCAATGTCCCAGTGCGGCGCGGGCGTGAAGCTGAACTCGCGCGGCTTGCCGTGCATGCGCACCAGCTGGTTGTCCGCTTCGCTGGTTCCCACGGGAACGCCGGCGTGCGGAAGATTGGGAATCATCAGCATTTTTTCATGCTGGCGCTGTTCCAAAGCTTTCAGCTCGGCATCAATCTCCGCAATCCGTTCGCCGATTTTGCGGACGGAATCCTGCATGTCGTCGGCATTCCCGCCCGCCTTTTTCACGCGGCCGATTTCCTTCGATGCGGTGTTCCGCTCGTTCTTCAGTTTTTCGGTCTCGGCCTGCAGATGGCGGCGCTCCTGATCCAGCGCAAGCACGCCCTGCAGATCATACTTGTTGCCGCGCGTGGACAGTCTCCGCGCGATTTCGTCGGGGTTCTCCCTCAGTTTTTTAATGTCGAGCATAAATACTTTCTTTTGAGGACGGCGCTATTGAACCGTTACGGGTTCGAGCAGCGCGCCTTTCTCCTGAAGGATTTTTTTCACGCGGTCCTGGCAGGGCGGGCAGTAGTTGCGGCCCTTGGCATCCAGCCGCTCCATGTTCTCATAAGCGGAAAGCGCGCAAAGCGGATTCGGGCAGATATCCATCCCCAGAAGAATCCCGCCCGCGCTCATCAGCTGCTTCTCGATGCGCCGCCCGTAAAGCTCGGCATCCATCGGATCCGGCCGGAGCGCGGCCACATTGATCACCGCCACGCTCTGGTCGGGATAGGACGCGCCGTGATGGGTGTTGCCTTCCAGCGAAACAAGAACCAGCACCGCCAGATGGTCATCCGTCTTTTTCGCGACCGCGGCCTGTGCCTGTCCGTCCAGTTCTCCTTCGGCCAGTTCCATCGGATCAAGGATGGTCACCGTCGTGAAAAGCTCGGACTGCACATACTTCTGCACGCGGGCCACAAGATCGGCTTCGACATTGCCGGCCGTAATCAGCGCAATCCCTTTAACCGCGGCGTGGCACGGCGCCGGTTCAGCGGATTCAGTTTCAACCGCAGCTTCGGCGGGCGCGGAAATCTCAGCGGCAGGCGCATCCGCAACAGCGGCGGGCTCTTCAGCTGCGACAGGCACTGATTCCGGAACCGCAGCGGGCTCCTGGGCGTAAACCGCGCAAGCCATGCAAACAGCCATAAAAACAGTCAAAAACATCTTCATATCCAAAACTCCTAATGTTTTTCCGTAAAATACTTCGCCATTGATATAAAAACTGCGAATGGAATGCAACACGCGATAGAGACAATAAATGCCTGAAAAACGCTCATAAACGTGCAAATTTCCCGCAATTCGCAGTTTTCATTTTTATGCGCCGCTAACACTAATAATGGCGTTTTTTGCTATTTTTGAGCATATTTTGGCCAAAAATGGCAATTTTTGGCCGTTTTTGGCCGTTTTTGGCCGTTTTTTGGCTCATCGGGAAAGATCCTGTCTGAAAACATTTGAAAAAACATATATTTTTGAACAAGCCCAGCCCGCGGCTCCGCGAGAATGGGCCCGCCCAGCTCGTCGGAGCGGGGTCGCGGGCAGGTAAGGCTCTCCTGCAAATCGGAGACACATGCAGGATGTTGTTGCCTCCGAGCAGAAACCCGCTTCGAGTGAGAGAGCAATCCATTGCGCATCTTATAGTTACAATCATTGCAATACGTTATTACTTGTCCGACTATCCATTGTATGTCTTATCTTGGACAGGAACTTTTCGGATGAACCCGTTTTTTAGCATTTTTGATGATTTTAAGGCGTTTTTTTGCTGTTTTTTGTATTTTCGATTCGACGCGCAGGCCCGGCTGTTTTTCCGAACAGAGCGGCCACATCGCTCCATTTGGCCTGCGGATCGGATGAGATGCGCGCAATGGTCTGCTCGAATTCGTTCCACATGGATTCAGAGACTAGCTCGTAGGAATGGCCCCAGAAGTAGAACACTCCGCCCTTCTTCGCCTTTTCGTACCTCAGCCAGAAATCCTCCGCAAGAAAATGGCAGCAGGGATGAAACGCCATGGGGTCTTCAGGCGGGAACGGCTGCTCCGCGCAGCCGGTGGTCCGGGCATAGACATGGCCCGCATCGCGGACGGCCTCCATGACCGCTTCGCTGAATGAACCGAACGGATACACAAAACCGGACACGTCCTGTCCGAAAAACTGCCGCAGCCGTTCGCGGCCCTCCGAGATCTCGCGCCGGGCCTCCGCAAGTGGAATCTGCTCAAGATGCGGATGCGTCAGGCTGTGATTGGCAATGGTGAAGCCTGAATAGACCTCCCTCATCTCATCCCAGCCCAGCCGGCGGACTTCGGTTCCCCGGAACATCCATCCAGCGCTTCTTTTTGTCTCATGAAGACCGGCATTCAGGTTGAACGTGGCCCGGGCTCCGTGCCGCCGGAATATTTCCGCCAGCCGCGCATCGGCGGTGACTCCGTCATCCCAGCACTGAACCACGGTCATCATCACCGCATCGGTTTCTTTGCGTGCAGGTATTTTATGATCTGGACGCGCTCGACGGTCACCAGACCGCCGCTGTTCGCGGCTTCGATCAGGTCGTGCAGTTTCGGGAGGAAGGCATTGATTTTGGACTCTTCGTCGGTGATTTCGATGATGACCGGCATGTCGCCGGAGAGGTCCAGGATCTTGGCGGTTTTGATGCGGCTGCCCGGGCCGTAGGCCAGCATGCCGCGCCATGCCGTGGCGCCCGCAAGGCCCTCTTTCCTCGCCTCCTTGACAATGGCTTCGTAGAGCGGAACATGCGCAACCTTGTCTGATTCACCGATGAAAATTCTGAGAAGTTTCGCTTCGCCTTTGAGTTCCATGATGCACCTACGCTTTCAGCATGAGTTTTGTGATGATCAGGCCTGTTCCAAAAAGAAGTCCGCAGCCCGCGATGGTGGCCGCAAAATAGAGCGAGGCATACAAATATTCCGAATCCTGCAGGAACCGGAACATTTCGTATGTGAACGTGGACATGGTGGTGAAACCGCCGCATATCCCTGTCGCCAAAAAGAGCCGCGCGGACGGGGAAAGGCTTTCGGTGTCGGTCGCCACGGCCGTGATCACGCCCAGCAGCAGGCACCCGAGGAAGTTGGCCCACAAGGTGCCGTGCGGGAAGGTGATCGAAAAACGCTGGCCGGCCACGCTCAGCAGATAGCGGAGAACGGCGCCGATAAAGCCTCCGGTTCCCACCATCAAGACCGCGACCAGGCTTTTCATGACGGCCTAGTAACGATAATGGTCGGGCTTGAAGGGCCCATTGACCGGAATATCGAGATAGGCAGCCTGCGCGCGGGTCAGCTTCTCAAGTTTGACCCCAAGCTTGCCAAGGTGCAGGCGCGCGACTTCCTCGTCCAGATTCTTTGGCAGCGTGTAGACGCCAATCGGGAGCTCGCCGGGCTTGTCATACAATGCCATCTGCGCCAGCACCTGATTGGTGAAGCTGTTGGACATCACGAAGCTCGGATGGCCCGTTGCGCAGCCCAGGTTCACCAGGCGGCCTTCAGCCAGAAGAATAATGCACCGGCCGCTGGGCATCGTGATCTTGTCCACCTGCGGCTTGATGTTTTCCCATTTGTACTTTCGCATGCGGTCCACCTGAATCTCGCTGTCGAAGTGGCCGATATTGCACACGATCGCCTGGTTCTTCATCTTGACCATGTGCTTTTCAGTGATCACATCGCAGCACCCGGTGGTGGTCACAAAAATATCGCCGATCAGGCAGGCGTCTTCCATCGTCATGACCTGATAGCCTTCCATCGTGGCCTGCAGCGCGCAGATCGGATCAATTTCGGTCACGATCACGCGGGCGCCCTGCCCCTTCAGCGACTGGCAGGAACCCTTGCCGACATCGCCGTAGCCGGCGACCACGGCAACCTTGCCGGAGAGCATGACGTCCGTGGCGCGCATGATGCCGTCCACCAGCGAGTGGCGGCAACCGTAGAGGTTGTCGAATTTCGATTTTGTGACGGAATCATTCACGTTGTAAGCTGGGAACAGCAGCTGGCCGTTCTTAGCCCATTTGTAGAGGCGATGGACGCCGGTGGTGGTTTCTTCGGTCACGCCAATGATTTTCGAAACAATACGGTGGAAGCGGCCCTTGTCGCGCTTGATCGCCTTCTTGACCTGTGCCAGCAAAACCTTCTCTTCATGGCTTCCGGGCTTGCGGTCGAGCACCGACGGATCGTTTTCCGCCTGGTATCCGAGATGGACGAACAGCGTGGCATCGCCGCCGTCGTCGAGGATAGTCGTCGGTCCGCGGCCATTGCCCCAGTCGAGGATGCGGTCGGTGAACTCCCAGTATTCCTTGAGGTTCTCGCCCTTGTAGGCATAAACCGGAGTGCCCTTCGCAGCCACGGCGGCGGCGGCGTGATCCTGCGTCGAGAAAATGTTGCAGCTCGCCCAGCGGACTTTCGCGCCAAGGGTCTGCAGCGTTTCAATCAGCATCGCCGTCTGGATGGTCATGTGAAGCGAGCCGGTGATGCGCGCACCGCTGAGCGGTTTGGTCTTTCCGTATTTTTCACGGAGAGCCATAAGCCCGGGCATCTCGACTTCGGCGATTTTCATTTCGCGGCGTCCGAACTCCGCCAGCTTGATGTCCGCAACCCTGTAATCTTTTCCGCTTTTCTTTGCCATGATCATCTCCAGACTATGTTTCCCAAAAATGGAACCTCAATCTACAGGGCCTGACACGAAATTCAAGCCCAGTCTTTGCGATTCCGGAGCAGTTTCTCATCTTCCTGCCCGGGCTCGATGGAATGCTTCGCAATATTCAGCAGGATGCCGATCATGCCCACAGAAACCAGCAGGCTGGATCCGCCGAAGCTGATGAACGGGAGCGGCAAGCCCTTCGTCGGCAGGCATCCGGTCACCACGCCGATGTTCAGGAAGGCCTGGACGGTGATCATCATCGTGATGCCGAAGCCGAGCAGCTTGCCGAAACTTTCCGGCGCGCAGAAGCTCACCCGCAGTCCGCAGATGAAAATCACGATGAACAGAACCAGCACCAGCAGGGATATGCCCAGCCCCAGTTCCTCGCCCATGATGGCGAAGATGAAATCCGTGTGGGCCTCCGGAAGATAGGCACGCTTCTGGACGCTCTGGCCGAGGCCGACCCCCAGGCCGCCGCCGAGCACAAAGGCGTATTTCGCGTTGAGGAGCTGCCAGGCCTCCGTGGCCTCGTATTTATCGGGGTTCAAGAATGCGATGATGCGCCGCCAGCGCTCGTCGCTGTGCATCACGGCGAAGAAAAAACCGGTCAGCCCGAGAGCGGCGGCAATCACCAGGTAGCTGATCCTGACACCAACCACGAACATCATGGACGCGCCGACCAGCGCGATGAGCATGGTTGTGCCGAAGTCCGGCTCGATGAAAATCAGCAGGAGCACTATCCCGAGGAAGGCGGACGGAATGAGCATCCCGCGAACGAACTCGCGCGCGCGACGCTGGATGCGGGCCATCCACCAGGACATCAGGATGATGGTTGAAATCTTGGCGAACTCCGAGGGCTGCAGGTTGATCGGGCCGAAACGAAGCCAGCGGCTGCTGCCTTTCACGCTGGTGCCGATGCCGGGAATGACCGTCAGGACCAGCAGCACAAGGGTGATCAGCGCGAGGGGCACCGCCATTTTGCGCCACGCGCGGTAGTTAATACGGGACGCAAGATATCCGCCAACCAGCGAAATAAACAGCCACATGAGCTGTCGCTTGAAGAAAAAAAGCGGATCGTCATGCCCGGCCGTGCCGGACAGTGCGCTCGCACTGTACAGCATAATGATACCCAGGGTCAGCAGGATCAGCACGGCCCCGGTGATCAGACTGACTGTTTTCCGCATCTATCGGATGTCAGGGCGCCACAGCGGTTGAGCCCAGCGGGATGATGAGCTTCTGCCCCGATGCGAGCGACGCGGATTCGGTTAAGCCGTTGATCGAAGCCAGATCCTTTTTCAGAACGGCAAAATCGCGGGCCACACTGTCCAGGGTTTCCCCGGCAATAACCGTATGGGTGAACGAGTCGCTGGCCGCCGCCGGTGCACTGACCGGCTCGGAGACCGTTACGGGCGCGGGCATGGCCATGGCATCCACGGCCGGAACAGCGGGCGCCGGGGCTGGAATTTCCTCTACCGGGGAAACGTCTTCTTCAACATCCGGAACGTCTGCAGGAGCCGGCGCCGCGACGGAGGCCTCGACGGGGGCCTCGACAGCAGCGGTCGCGGAAGACTTGCCCGGGATGACGAGCTTCTGTCCGATGCGAATGCTGTTGGGGTTGGAAATGTTGTTGGCCGACTGCAGGTCTTTGGTCTTCACACCAAAACGGGCGGCGATTTTCGACAAGCTGTCGCCGGAAGCCACCGTGTAGCTGTCGCCCGAAACAGTGCCGGCAGCGGGCGCGGATTTGGATTCTTTGGGCTTGGACGAAGCTTTCACGGGCTTCGCGTAAGCAGGCAGAAGGAGTTTCTGGCCGGCACGGATTCCGTTCGGGTTCTTCAGGTTGTTGAGTTCCGCGATTTCGCGGGCGGAAACACCGTAGCGGACGGCGATCTTTGACAGCATGTCGCCCTTCTGAACCACATAAACATTCGCATCGTCATCCATGACCGTTGGCGCGGCTTCAACCGGCACCGAAGGCTGGAACGCAGGCGGAGTCTTGATTTGCACGCGGTCGGCAGGCAGATCGCGGGGAGGCAGGATGGGCGCCGGAGGCGGCTCCACCTGAGCAGTCGGCGTCGTGCCGCAGCCCTGCATAAAGAAAACCGAACCGATTGCGATCACATGCAATATTGCAACCACAGCTACCAGCAAAGGTGTTTTCACCACTATTCTCCTCTCAGTATGCGATTTCATCATCAAATTCCACGTCATATTATTTTTCATCTTCTGTCTCCTTGGCCAGGCTTCCGGCCAGCTGCATGAACCTTTCTCCCCGCTCCGCAAAATTGCGGAACTGATCATAACTCGTGCAACCGGGTGCCAGCAGAATCACCTCGCCTTCGCGGGCATCGGACCAGGCTGTTTGAACGGCCGTTTCCAAATCCCCGCACATCCGGCATGGCACTGCATCCGCCCAGGCCAGAGACATCTTCTCTGAATCTCGGCCTATTAGGTAAGCAGTTCGCACCCGTTTTGCCAATACTTCTTTTATCTCTTCAAAATTCTTTTCCTTCGCCTGCCCGCCCGCGATCAGGCGCACCGGCCGGCAGGTCATGTCCAGGGACGCCGCCAAAGAGGCGAGATTCGTCGCCTTTGAGTTGTTGATGAATTCAACGCCACGGATCTCCGCCGCCTTCTGCATCCGGTGCGGCAGGGGCACAAAATTGCGGGCAGCCTCTTCCGCGCAGGCCGGCGGGAGCCTGACGCGCGAGAAAGCCGCCGCCAGTGCGGCCATCGCGGGGCCCGTCACGCTGTTGTCGAAAAGGGTTCCGCTGAAGTCCGCAACCGCCTGCCCGGCATGCAGCACACGGCCTGCATCCCACTGGAAGTCCGCGGAAGATTCCGGTCCGAATGTAACCGCCGATGGCCCGCAGGCCCACGCCAGCGCGGCGGGAACAACACACACCTGACGAGCCCCCATTCGGGCGAACAGCCGGAGCTTGAGCTCCAGATAACGGTCCATGCTCCCGTGCCGGTCCAGATGGTTCGGGAGCACATTCAGCAGAATGCCCACGTCCGGCCGGAAACGGTCAACCATCTCGAGTTGAAATGAACTGACCTCGATCACCCAGTCATCCGCGACGGGATCTTTGCTCACCTGCTCACAGAATGAAATGCCGTAGTTGCCGGCGATGCGCGCATTGCGGCCGGCCTTTTCCAGCGCTTCCGCGCAGCATTTCACCAGTGTGCTTTTTCCGTTTGAACCGGTGATGGCCCATACGCGCCCCTTGCACCGGCTCCATCCCAGTTCCAGTTCGCTCAGGCAGGGAATACCGCGTTCCTTCAGCGTGGAAATCCACGGATGATCTTCCGCAATGCCGGGGCTCACGACCGCAAGGTCAAACGGATCATTCGGAAGATCCGTGCATCCGGGAAGAATCCGGGCGCCGTCTTTTTCAAGCGGCTGCGCGGCGTCCACGCGGGACTGGCTGTCCACTCCGGTCACGCGGACCCCCTCCGAAAGGAGCAGGCGCACGGCCCCCCTGCCGCTTTCGCCCAGCCCCAGCACCAGCGCCTGTTTGAATTTCTTCATTACCTGATCTTCAATGTCGCAACACCGATCAGCGCGCAAATAATGGACACGATCCAGAAGCGCGTGGTGATCATTGTTTCCACGACTTCCAGATCCCGCCCCTCGGCCTCGGCCCGCTTTTTCTCGAGAAATTCATAATGATGATGCAGCGGGGAGCAGAGGAATATCCGCTTGCCGCCCGTCAGCTTGAAGCAGGCAACCTGAAGCATGACACTGGCCGCCTCCGCGACAAAAACGCCGCCGACAATGATCAGTGTGAGTTCCTGCTTGATCAGGATCGCGACCATGGCAATGCCGCCGCCCAGCGCAAGGCTGCCGGTGTCGCCCATGAACACTTTCGCGGGATGGCAGTTGAACCAGAGGAATCCGAGGCTCGCGCCGAGCAGCGCACCGCAGTACACCGCCAGCTCTCCCCCGCCCTTCACAAACGGGACCTGCAGGTAATTTGCAAATTCGAAATGCCCAGCTACATAGGCCATGAACAAATAGGCCAGCGCCACCGACCCGGTGCATCCAGCCGCAAGGCCATCCAGACCGTCGGTCAGATTCACCGCATTCGTCGAGCCCGCGATGATCAGCCAGATGAAGACCAGCGAGCCCAGCAGTCCCATGTTGTTAATCAGGGGGTTCTTGAGGAAAGGCACCATCAGGTTGCGGGTGCGTTCGGCGGTTTCGGGATGCACCAGCAGAATGGCGGCCACAACCATCACCCATCCCGTTTGCAGCAGCATCTTGCCGCGCGCATTCAGGCCCTTGGAATGTTTCTTTTTCAGTTTCAGATAGTCATCCCAGAATCCCACGCAGCCCATGAAACACATCGTAGCCAGCGTGAGCTGCACATAAACATTCGTCGGCACGGCCCAGAGCAGTGTGGCCGCAACCGTCGCGAGAATGATCAACACTCCGCCCATCGTGGGTGTGCCGGCTTTCTTCCCGTGCATTTTATGCAGGGTTTCGGAATCTTCCACGCGCACATGCTGGCCGATCTTGAACCGGCGCAGCGCGTTAATCAGCCACGGTCCCAGCACAAGGCTGACAATGAAGGCCGTGCCCGCCGCCGCGAGGGCGCGGAACGTGATGTACTGGAATATCCGCAGGAATGAAAACTGGTCGCGCAGATTGAAGAGATAGTAAAGCATGATCAACCTTCCTTGAGAGTGTTTTTGCTGAACAAATCAATGAGATCCTCCAGATGGCCTGCCCGCGAGGCCTTCAGAAGGACCATGTCCCCCGCCGCCGCATCACGAAGCGCCACTGCGGCATCGTCCAGGCCGGGGCACACCGTTGCACGCGATTTGCCGAATCCGGCGCTGAATGCGCCGAGCGCAATCTCCGCGGCCAGCGGGCCGACCGTGACCAGGCGCTCAATCCCGGTTTTGGCCAGGACCTCGCCGATGCGCCGGTGCTCTTCGGGCCCCGTCGGACCGAGTTCGCCCATGTCGCCCAGCACGGCCCATTTGCGTCCGGTGCAGGATTCCCCGTCCAGGGTTCGAACAGCGGCGCTCATGCTGACGGGATTGGCATTGTAGGCGTCGTTGATAAAGATCACGCCGTTTGTTTCCGTGCGGTTCCAGCGCAGCTTGAGCGGCTTGTAGGCGGAAATTTTCGCAGCCGCATCTTCATGACTGATGCCCATTTGCCGGGCGGCGGCCACCGACAGCAGGGCGTTTCGAACCATGTATTCGCCCGGAAGCGGCATTTCGCACTCGCATGATTTCCCGCAGGCATGGTCCATGATCTGCACACTGCGTCCGTTGAGTTTTGCGGTGAAGTCCGCGTTGACACGGGCATCCAGCGACACCGTCACCGCACGCGCGCAGATTTTTTTGCGCAGGAAATCATGCCAGGGCTCATCGGCGCTCAGCACCACGAATCCGTTTTCCGGAACATGGGCGGCCAGCACGGATTTTTCTTCGGCGATTTTTTCAACCGACCCGAAGAACTCCAGATGCGCAACTCCAATGGTTGTGATGATCGCCCACTGGGGCTGGAGCACAATGGAGAGCTGCTTCATCTCCCCGATGTGATTAATGCCCGCCTCGAACACGCCAAAACGATCCTTTTGCGCCATCGTCAGCAGACTCAGCGGAAGACCGATGTCGTTGTTCCAGTTGCCTCGGGTTCGGGCCGTCGGGCCGCCCGTCTCCAGGATGCCGGCCGTCATTTCCTTCACCGTCGTCTTGCCCACGCTCCCCGTGATGCCTCCGACCGAACCCGGCAGGCGCGACCGCCACGCCGCGCCCAGATCGAGCAGAGCCAGCCTTGTGTTTCCAACGGCCAGCAGCGGAACGCCCGAGGATTTTCCGGACTGCACATACTCGCGGCCCACCAGCGCCCCGGAGGCTCCCTTGTTTATGGCGTCCTCCACAAAATCGTGGCCATCCTGCCTGTCGCCGCGGATGGCGACGTACAGATCGCCGGATTTCAACTGACGGGTGTCCTGGCAGAATCCGGTCACCGCGGAAGGACGGCTGGTCCAGGTTCCGCCGCACCATTCTGCCAAATCGTCGGGATTGAAGCCATGCGCAGTCATGACGGCTGCTCCTCTCCAAGCAGTTCGCGCGCCACCTGGCGGTCGTCAAACGGCGTCATAGTCTTTCCAAATTCCTGATAGGTCTCGTGCCCCTTGCCTGCGATCAGCACAATGTCGCCGGGCCGGGCCATAGCCAGCGCCATGGAAATGGCCTTCCGGCGATCGGGTTCAACTTCATATTTCCTCCCGGCGCATCCCGCCTCAATCTCCCGGATGATCGCCAGCGGATCTTCCGTGCGCGGGTTGTCGCTCGTGATCACGGCAGCATCCGCCGCTCCAGTCACGGCCGCCCCCATCAGCGGGCGTTTGGTCCGGTCGCGGTCGCCGCCGCATCCGAAAACCGCGATCAGTTTTTTGTCCGTCAGTTCGCGAAGCGTCGCAAGCACATTCTGCAGGGCGTCCGGCGTGTGGGCATAATCCACAAAAACGGAAAATCCGTGACGGTTCGCGATGCGTTCCAGCCGGCCGGGCGCGGTCTCAAAATTTTCCAGCGCGCTCCGGATGGTATTCAAATCAACGCCAACGGCTCCGCAAGCCGCCGTCGCGGCCAGCGCGTTGCTGACGTTGAAACGACCGGGCAGGCGGATCCGCATTTCACGGTTTCCCCACGGAGAGTCCATGTGAAACACACTGCCCTCGCGATCGGCCTGGATATTTCCGGCACGCACATCGGAATCCATCGTCCCGAAGGTCACCAGCCGGCTCCGGCCGCCGATTTCATTGCACAGCCGGGTTCCCCACGGGCAGGCGCGGTTCACGACCGCAACGCCCTTCTTGCGACCGGCGGCGAGACTTTCAAACAGCTTCTTTTTGGCCGAAAAGTAGCTTTCAAAATCCTTGTGATAATCCAGGTGGTCCTGCGAAAGATTCGTGAAGACAGCGGCATCGAATTCCAGTCCCTCCGTGCGCCGCTGGTCCAGCGCATGGGACGAAACTTCCATCACGGCGCTGCGGCACCCGGCCTTGAGCATGCTGCTGAGCATCTGCTGGATCTCGGCGGCATCCGGCGTGGTGCGCGAGGCCGGAATGCTCCGTCCGCCGATTTCGTAACGGACCGTTCCGATCAGCCCGGGATTTTTTCCTGCGGCCTTCAGGATCGCGCTGCACATGAACGCGACCGTGGTCTTGCCGTTGGTTCCGGTGGCGCCGATCAGGAGGAGGGATGCCGCCGGATCGCCGAAAAACTTCAGGGCGGTGCCGGCAAGCGCCGCGCGCGCATCGGCCACATGAACCATCGCAACCGGCGGCGCCAGGTTCAGCCGCTCTTCAGCCATCAGCGCCGCCGCGCCGCGCCGCACGGCGTCGTCGGCGAAGCGGACGCCGTCCTGGCTGTGTCCGCGAATCGCCACGTAAAGCCAGCCGGGGCGCACCAGCCGCGAATCGCAGGTGATTCCGAGAATATCCGGGTTGTCCGGGCCCGACCGGCCCAGGACTTTAACCTTTTCCAGCGCGTCCCTGAGCGGCATGCCCTGCTGAAGGGTCTGCATCATGGCGACGCCTCCGCCACGGCCGTTCCGCCCACGGCCTGCCATTCCGCCGGGCGCGATGCCAGATAGCGCATCACGGGATCGGCGATCTTCCTGAACACCGGCGCGGCCACGACGCCGCCGGTGTGCAAAGGCTGCGGCTCATCCACCACCACAATGATGCTGATCTCTGGATTCTCGGCCGGAAGGAATCCGACAAATGAAGCCATGTGCGCCGTGTCGGAGTATCCGCCGGGAATGGCCTTCTGGGCCGACCCGGTTTTTCCGGCCACGGTGTAGTCTGCCAGGGCTGCACGCGTTCCGGTGCCGCCCTCCTCGGTGACGCGCGCCATCAGGCGGCGCATGAGGGCAGCCGTTTCCTGCGAGATGGGGCGCGAAACCACCTCCGGCTCGGCGCGGTAGATCACCCGGCCGTTGTGGTCCTTGATGGTGCCCACCACGTAGGGGCGCATCAGGAACCCGTCGTTGGCAATCGCCGAAACAAGATTGATCATCTGCATCGCCGTCACGGCGACGCCCTGCCCCATCGCGATGCGCGTCGCGCTGATCTTGGACCATTTGGAGCGGGGGCTGAGCAGCCCGCCCTCCTCGCCGGGCAGGTCAATGCCGGTCGGCCGGCCGATGCCGAAATCCCGCAGGTAATTCTCGAGGCGCTCCTCGCCCAGCATCAGCGCGATCTTGGCCGCGCCGATGTTGCTGGATTTTTTCAAAACATCCTGCGCCGAAAGCATGCCGTAGGGATGATAGTCCCGCAGCCGCCGGCCGCCGTAGAACCAGGCCCCGTTTTCGCAGTCGAACATCATGTCGGGCGTAATGATCCCCTCGTTGAAGGCGGCGGCGATGATGGACACTTTGAAGGTTGAACCCGGCTCATAGTTGTAGCTGATGGCGCGGTTGCGCTTCTCTTCAGCCTGCGCCTTGCCGAACTCGTTGAGATCAAAATCCGGCAGACTGGCCATGGCCAGGATCTCCCCGGTGCGCACGCGCTGGACGATCGCCCACGCGCCCGCCGCGCGGTTGGTCTCCAGCGCCTCGCGCAGCGCCTGCTCCACATAATATTGAATGGGGCTGTCCAGCGTGAGATAGATGTCCGCGCCCTCCTGCGGCGGGATGTCCAGCGAGCGCCGGCTGTAGATTTCACGGGCATTCGCATCCTTCTGGGTGACGCGGAGGCCCTCGACCCCGCGCAGCCAGCCGTTGTACCGCTGCTCGACGCCTGCGGAGCCGTCGCCCTCCATGTTGGAAAATCCAACCACATGCGTCATGGAGGCGCCGGCCGGATAGGTCCGCTTCGAGGCGTTGTCAAAGTACACGCACGGCAGTTTCATGTCCCTGATTTGGTCGGCGACATCCGCGGGAACAAAACGCCTGACCGGATAGTATTCGTTGGTTCTTGCGGCCAGCCGGCTGCTCAACTCGGCCGCGTCAAGCTGAAGGATGCCCGCAAGCTGCTGGGCCACAAACTCCACCTTACCGGTCGCATTGAGCCTGCCGGGATCCACATTGACGTCTTTCATGGCCAGATCCATTGCCATCACGGTTCCGTTGCGGTCCAGGATGCTTCCGCGGCCGACCTTGATGCTGAACTGCATCTTGTGGCGCGCCTGGATTCGCGCCTGGAGCTCTTCATGCCGGCCCAGGTGAAGCCACAGGATCCGCGCTGTCAGACCGGTGAAGGCCGCCGTAATAAGGAGGATGAGAACAAGAAAACGCCAGCTGATCCGCCGCCTAGTCATTCATGGCAACCCGCGAGCGGCCTTGCGGTTCATGAACAGCCAGCATGGACCTGTCGAGGGCCGAAGCGGCCAGGCTGGCGGGCACTTCAACGGTGTGTCGCTTGTCGGGATAGCGCATGACCAGGCCGTGGCGGACCAGCGCCTGCTCAACTTTCGGCGGCAGGGTCATGGTGGCCCACTTGAATTCCTCAACCTTGCGACGGGCCTGAACTTCAGAATGGTTCCGCTCGAGGGCCTTGATCTCGGTGCCGAGCTTGTCGCAACGGCCGCACAGCCAGAGATAAACCAGGGAGGCCGCGCCGAAAAACAGCAGCGAGCCCGCCAGGGTCACGGGGAACCCCGCCTTGCGCGCCTTGCTTGTTCTGCTGTGCAGTTTACGCCTTTTTTTCCTGCTCATCTTCTGTCCTTTCCACCGCGCGCAGCTTTGCTGAACGCGCTCTAGGGTTCAATCGAACCTCTTCCGCCCCTGCCGTCAGGGGCTTTTTGCAAATCCATTTCACCCGCGGTTCTTCGCCGGTCCAGCGCTCACCGCCGGCCTGAAGCGATTCCATCTTCCCGGCATGCGCCTGGAAGCGTGTCTTCACCATCCGGTCCTCGAGGCTGTGAAACGTAATCACCGCCATTCGGCCGCCCGGGTTCAAAAGTCTCACTCCATCCTCCAGCGCCCGCTCCAGGTGCCCGAACTCGTCGTTCACTGCGATCCGCAACGCCTGGAACGTCTGTGTGGCCGGATGAATCTTTCCGCGCCGCCCGCCCTTGGCCCGCTCAACGATATTCGCGAGCTGGAGGGTGCGGAGCACCGGCCGCGCCGCCACAATGGCCGCCGCAATCCGACGGGAGAACCTCTCCTCGCCCCACTTCCAAATCAGCGCCGCCAGTTCATCTTCCGGGAGGCTGTTCACCAGATCCGCCGCAGTCTGGCCGGAGTCCCGGTCCATGCGCATGTCCAGCGGGCCGTCGTGCTGGAAACTGAAGCCGCGTTCCGCGCTGGCCAGCTGGTCGGATGAGAGTCCCAGGTCGAGCAGGATGCCGTCCGCACGGCGGATGCCCAGTTCATCCAGAGCCGTCCCCATCTCCGAATAGTTTCTGTTCACCAGCACCACATTGCTCCATTCCGCGAGGCGCTCCCGGCAGCGCCGGATCGCCTCCGCATCACGGTCCATCGCCACAATCCGCCCGGTTCCGCCCAGCCGCTTCAGGATGGCCTCCGTATGGCCCCCCGAACCGGCCGTCCCGTCGAGATAAATCCCTCCGGGCCTGACGGCCAGCAGCTCCACAGCCTCTTCGAGCATCACCGGGCAATGAATTCCCGGGTTCTCGGCTGTGCGGCTGATAGCCCTCCCTCCTTCTTAAAAGAGGTAGTTGGCCAGCGTCCGGCCGACCCGCGCCGAATGGATTTCCTTCGGCACGGCTTCCCAGTCCTTCATGCCCTCCGTAATCACCGCCGGCGCCAGCCCGAGACGGGATGCGACCATGCGCCCCGCTTCGGGAATGGAAAACCGGCGACGCGGACAGCGTCCGCCGTCCAGTGAACCGGCCTGCAAAAGTAAACTTCCCATGTTGCCCATAAAACCACTCCCTGCCGGCCCCCTTCAGGGCCGACTGTTAAAAACCAACGTATTTGGCCGCATCGCGCAGTTTCTCCGTATTCACGGAGGTGTTCACCTTGCTCCAGCGGTCAGGATTCCATAACTCAAAGCCGTCAAACGTGCCCACGAGCACCACCTGGCCGGAAATGCCGGCGTACTCGAGGAGATCATCCTTGACGCGGATGCGCCCCTGCGCATCCCACGGGCACCAGTCAGAGCGAGAGGCGAGCGTCCGGGCGAGCTGTCTGCCTTTCTCGTCAGCTATCGAAAGGTTACGCAGCGATTCCATACGACGTGTCATTTCCCGGGCAGGGTAAACACACAGACATTTTTCATCTTGTATCCCGGGGAGGACAAACAGTCGCTTCGGAACGCCAACCACCTCTCTCCACTCTGAGGGGATCGTAAAGCGTTTTTTTGAATCAAGGGAGTGCGTGTAGGTGTTGACAAAAACGCCCATTTGGACGCCTTCCTCCGCCACTACTCTGTCCCTTGCTTCCACTTTGCCGTTCTCCTGTGACACTTTATCCCACAATGACCCACCGGCAGTCAAATTTTTTTTGAGGTTTTTTTCATATTTTTTCGAAGCCCAAAACGCCTCCCTTCCGGGACTTGTCATCCGCCCCCGCCCTGTGCTAGTTTCGCCCCCATGCTGAATTAACCATTAAGGAGGATATATGAAGCAGAAAATGTTCGTGAGTTTGTTCCTTGTCGCCGCCATTGCCCTGACCGCCGCTCCCGTGTTCGCGTTGTGGGGAAAAACTGAAACCAAAACTTCCGACAGCGATGCCCAGATGAATCTCGGCGAATACAAAGGCCTCAAGCATTCCATCGGATGCAAGGACTTCGACAATGAAGCCGGCTGGCACGGCGAATGGCAGCTCGGTGAAAACCTTTCCATCATGCTGGAATCCGCCCTGTTCGATACCGGACGCTTTGTGCTCGTCGAACGCGAGAAACTTCAGGACGTCATCGCCGAGCAGGATCTTGTCTCCAGCGGACGCGCAGCCCAGACCAAGAAAGTCGCGCAGACCGGGAAAATCCGCCCCGCGAAATATCTGGCCAGCGGCGCAGTCACCACCGTTGAAGACAACCAGTCCGGCGGCCGCGGCGGCATCAGCATCAAGGGCATCAGCGTGGGCATGAAGAAAAACGAAGCCCAGATCACCATCATTGCGAAGCTGATTGATACCACCACCAGCGAGATCGTCGCGAAGAAAAGCATCACGGGCAAGGCCGGCGGAACGGGCCTCGACGTCGGCGTCTACAAAGGCGGCGTGGGCGTTGACCTCGGCGGATTCAAGAAAACCCCGATCGGACAGGCCGCGCAGGACTGCATCAACCAGGCGGCGAAATTCTTCGCGACCGCAATGGAGGAATTCCCCTTCGAAGGCGCCGTGATCAAAGTCAGCGGCAATCAGGTCATCATCAATCGCGGAAGCGAATTCGGCGTTGAAGCCGGCCAGGAGCTGGTGATGAGCGAAGAAGGCGAAACGCTGATGGATCCCGACACCGGCGCCATTCTCGGGCAGGAAGACGGCAAAGTCATCGGCAAAATCAAAGTCGCCAAGGTGAACGAGAAGATCTCCTACTGCGACATCATTGACGGCGAGAAAAATCCCGCCACCGGAACCATCGTGCGCGCAGAATAAACTGACCGCATAAAATCATAAAAAAACATCCCGCAGATCCCTGCGGGATGTTTTTTGCCGTTTTTGGGCCTTTTTGGGCCTTTTTTGACCATTTTGGGGCCATTTTGGGGCATTTTTAAGCGTTTTTGACAGGATCAACAGGATTCACCGGATTCCTGAGTTCATGAGTTCCAGATATGAATTTCCGAATCAGGAACTCAGGAAAGCAGGAATCGGACTCAGGCACCGGAAGAATTGCAAATAATCTGCGGCTGCGCTTCCATACTTGCAGAAGAAAGTGTAGAAAAGTTCCAGTTTATGAAAACCAGTCAGGACACGCAGAAGCAGACATCCATGGAATTCGCCGTTCTCCAGCCGAAGCAGGCGCTGAACAAAGCCTTCCTGAAAGTGAAGCCGAACCGTTCGGACATCGAACGATTCAAGACCGGCCTTACCGCCCTGCTTGACGAGATTAAATTGGGCGAGACCGAGGAGTTCCACAAGAATCTGCTGACCGATTTTCTCAAAAAGACCGGTTATGAACCACGCCATTTCATCAACACCAAGGGCCGCAACGATCTGGTGATCCACAACGGCGACAAGGCCAAATCTCCGGTCGGAGTCATCATCGAGACGAAGAATCCCGGCAACCAGGGCGAAATGCTCCGCCTCGACAACATCAACACGAAAGCCCTGCAGGAGCTTCTGCTCTATTATCTGCGCGAGCGCATCACCAACAATAATCTCGAAATCCGCCATATCATCGCCACGAATGTCTATGAATGGTTCATTTTCGATGCGCAGGTGTTCGAAGAATGCTTCGCGCGCGACAAGGAACTGGTCCGGGTTTTCAGGGGTTTCGACGACGGCCGTCTGGCCGGAAAGAAAACAGATTTTTTCTACAAGAAAATCGCGCCCCTCTACATAGACGCCGCGCTCGATAAACTCAGCTTCACTTATGTTGATCTAAGGGATTTCGAAAAACCGCTGCGCGACGCCAGCAAACAGAACGACGCGAAACTGATTCCGCTGTTGAAGATCCTGAGCCCGGAACATCTGCTCAAGCTCCCCTTCTCCAACGACAGCAACACGCTCGACAAACGGTTTTATACCGAACTGCTCCACATCATCGGCCTCACGGAACGCAAGGAGGGCGGCAAGAAGCTCATCGAGCGCAAGCCGGAAAGCTCGCGCGATGCCGGATCGCTGCTCGAAAACGCCATTGTTCAGCTCGACGCGCTTGAAAGAATACCGAACCTTAAAAATCCCGGGCACTTCGGCGCGGACAAGCAGGAACAGCTCTTCAACGTTGCGCTGGAACTGGCCATCACGTGGATCAACCGCGTGCTGTTCCTGAAACTGCTCGAAGCCCAGCTCATCTCCTATCACAAAGGCGACCAAAGCTACGCCTTCCTGAACAAGAGCAAGGTCGGCGGTTATGACGACCTGAACAGCCTTTTCTTCCAGGTGCTGGCCCGCACCCATCAGGAGCGGAGCGCGGAAATGCGCAGCCGCTTCGGCAAGGTTCCCTATCTGAACAGCTCTCTGTTTGAACCGGCCCCGATCGAAAACGACGGGTTCTTCATCAGCCAGATCAAAGACCGCGCGCTTCCCCTGCATCCGGCCACCGTCCTCAAGAACAGCACCGGTCATAAACGCACCGGCGAAATGGATGCGCTGGAATATCTCTTTGAATTTCTCGACGCCTACGATTTCACGGCCGAAGGCTCCGAGGAAATCCAGGAAGACAACAAGACGCTCATCAATGCTTCCGTGCTGGGCCTGATCTTCGAGAAGATCAACGGCTACAAGGATGGCTCATTCTTCACGCCCGGTTTCATCACCATGTATATGTGCCGCGAAACCATCCGCCGCGCCGTGCTCCAGAAGTTCAACGACGCCAAAGGCTGGAAATGCGAAACCGCCGAGCAGCTTGCCGACAAGATTGACGACAAGGCCGAGGCCAACATAATCATCAACTCGCTCAAAATCTGCGATCCCGCCGTCGGCTCCGGCCATTTTCTGGTTTCCGCGCTCAATGAAATCATCGCGCTGAAAAGCGAACTGGGCATCCTGTGCGACCGCGAAGGCAAGCGCCTGAAAAACCATCATGTCGAAATCGTCAACGACGAACTCATCATCACCGACGAAGACGGCGATTTCTTTCAGTACAAGCCCAAGTTTCCGGAAAGCCAGCGGATTCAGGAAGCGCTGTTCCACGAAAAAGAAACCATCATAGAAAACTGCCTTTTCGGCGTGGACATTAACCCCAACTCCGTCAAAATCTGCCGCCTGCGGCTCTGGATTGAGCTACTGAAGAACGCCTACTACAAAAACGAAACAGAGCTGGAAACCCTGCCGAACATTGACATCAACATCAAATGCGGCAACTCGCTCATCAGCCGCTTTGCGCTCGACGCCGACCTGAAATTCGCGCTGAGAAACAGCAAATGGAACATAAGCAGCTATCGTCTGGCGGTCATGAGCTACCGCAACGCTGAATCCAAAGAGCAGAAGCGGAAAATGGAAGAACTGATTCATGAAATCCAGAAGACCTTTTTCACGGAAATTCAGAACCAGTATCCACGCCAGAAAAATCTGGATAAACTGAGAGCGAAACTCCTTGCACTGACACAAACCCAAATGTTCGAGATGTCCCCGCGGGACAAAGCCGCCTGGGACAAAAAGGTAAAGGAAACCACCGCCGCCATTGACAAGCTCGAAAACGAGGCTGAGGCCAGCAAAAACAGCCAAATCTATGAGAACGCCTTTGAATGGCGCTATGAATTTCCCGAGGTGCTTGCTGATGACGGCGGATTCATCGGGTTTGATGTCGTCATCGGGAATCCGCCGTATGTGCAAATTCAAAAAATGCCGGACGAAGCGAAAGACAGCTTCGCAAATGCAAAATACAGAACTTACGCAAAGACTGCCGATCTCTATTGCCTTTTCTTTGAACGCGGAACACAGATTCTTCGCAAGGGCGGGCTTCTCACATTCATTTCATCCAATAAATTCTTCCGCGCCGGTTACGGAAAAGCCCTGAGGTCTTTCCTGAACGACAGCAAGAAGATCCTGAGCGTCATAGACTTTGGTGAACTCCCGGTTTTTGAAGAGGCCGCAACCGATCCCAGCATTATGATGATCGCCAACCAAACGCCGGAGAATCACAAAATCGAGTCCACTGTCATTAAAGACACCGATGAATTCTATCATTTGCCGGAAGCCATCAAAGAGCGAGGATTTCAGATTCAACACGATGCGCTAAGCATAGATGGCTGGACGTTTGAACATTCGGAGTCGATGGAATTGCTAAAAAAAATCCGCTCTACTGGTAAGCCGCTGAACGAAGTCGTGAACGAACGTTTTTACTACGGCATCAAAACGGGTTTGAATGAAGCTTTTGTTGTCAACCGCACCACGCGGGACCAACTCATTGCGGAGCATCAGTCGTCAGCTGAGATATTGAAGCCTTTCGTTCACGGCGCCGATGCCAAGAAGTGGATCGTCGATTTGCGAGACGACTGGCTTATCTATATTCCGTGGCATTTTCCATTGCATCTTGACGCTTCAGTCTGTGGCCCAAGTGAAGAGGCGGAAGAACTCTTCAAGAAACGCTTTCCAGCAATTTACAAACATCTCCTTCGTTATAAAACGGAATTGCTCAAACGCAATGCGGCCGAGACGGGAATTCGTTACGAGTGGTATGCACTACAACGTTGGGGAGCAGAATACTGGCAAGAGTTTGAGCAGCCGAAAATACTTTTCAACGAAACCTCAAAAGAGCTTCACGCATTCTTCGATGAGTCCGGTCTTTATACAAACAAAACTCTGTTCATGCTCGTCGCGCCCCAGCCAAAGCCATTACTCGCGGTGTTGTTGAGCCGCACACTCGATTGGCTTTTCCGCAAAGAGTTTCCGAGTTGGGGTGATCCCTGGAAAAGTGGTCGCGTTCAATTTCGTGGAGACAGAATGGCTACTGTTCCCATCCCCGATTTCCCGGCGCCCGTTGATTCAAAGTTGAGTGCGCTCGTTGATCAAATAGTCGCTATAAAAAAGGAAAACCCGGAAGCGGATGTTTCGGCTCTTGAAGCCGAAATAGACCGGCTGGTGTACAAGCTCTACAATCTGACCGACGCCGAAATCGCGATCATCGAAAAAACTGCTACCCCAGCCGTTGAATAGAGAAAATCGCCATTTTTAACGGTTTTTTGACGTTTTTTGGGCCTTTGGGGCCATTTTTAGGCGTTTATGGCCCGTTTTTTGTCGGTTTGGGGACATTTTCGGGCAGTTTGATACCCGCTATGACAAATGCATGCCGTGACCTTGTTGCTCACAGTCCATCCGCCATAGTGAGGGCACCAGCAGACTCCAGCCATTAGGTGTTATTAACCATTCCGTAAAGCGCAGTTAATTTCACCCCGTGATGCAGATACGCCCTCTCGTGTATTTTGTGTTCGCGGTTGTTTTTCAACAATTCAAGGATTCCTTTAATTCTATTGCCGTTGATTTGGTGATACTTGATGAGGCGTAATCTTTGTTGATAGGTTTTGATCGTATTGGAAATCTCACAGATGTAGTTGCCCAAAGAATAGCAATAGTCATACTCTGTCGTGTTCGCTACAATATTTTGAGATAATATTTCCATGTCGGATATCATAGAATCATAAACAGCGAGGATTTCATCTAATCGCGTCATCTTCGCATTATAGATATCTACAAAGTTGGTTTTATCGAATTTCAGATCGTATATTTTGACATATCTTTCAAGCTCATGTGCTGCCCGCCCCCCAATGTTAATTAAGTGCTGTCGGATGTCTTGATTCATAATACATCTTAACCTCAAACCACGGTTGTGCGGTATAGCGAACGTACGAGCCGATCAGTCACCTTTCTTGAGTTCCTCAATCCGGTTTGCATAGACGCACGTTGGCGCAATCACAGGCGCTGTAATTATCGCCGGCATTGGATGGTCAAAATCAGTCACAAACTGCATAGACTGAACGATAACCCCAATGAGTGTGCCATCCGGTGTATAGACTGGCCCACCACTTGAACCTTTCTGGAACAGTCCACCAGATAGCATGAAATGGATCGGCTCGTTATCTGCCTTCTTAAGCAATATTGATACGCTGGATTCCGAAAACGCTGTGTAGCTTTGCTCCCCTTTGATTGCATCACGGAGAGTCATTCGGGTAATGAAACCAGCGGATGTGCCAAGTTGGGGATGCCCTCGAGCGACTTGCGGGTAACCTGATGGTGGCGCAAGGCTTTCGCACGTCCGCATGCATTGAACAGTCCGCAGGATAATAATGTCCTGCAATTCGTCTTCTAGGACGATGTCACACCTGAATAGACCGTCATTCTTCAGTATCACTGGCCAAGAGTATCTGTGTTCGATTTCGCGCCATACGTGACGAGCACTAATTACTAGAGAAGGCGACAATAAGCAACCAAAACCGTGGAGTTTGCCAGGAGTCGCATCCGTTCCGCCGCCAACATTCGTCAGAAGTGGCCAATATAGATTCGTGGCTGTCTTATACATTCTGATCACTCCTAACTAAAGTCGGGTTTAACCGGCGGGTGAGTCGCGTGGCGGGACACCAGCAGACTCCAGCCCGTTCGCATATTATTTCTTCAACGGATGCAGCTTGCCCGCTGCTGACACGAATTGCCTTCTGTGCTCCAGATAATCAATGAGCCCGTCGTAGGGCAGTTTGTAGATTTCATCATCGGAAAAGCCGTCTTTGATTACTTCTCCGTAGTCTTCAGGATATGACACCACTTTGAATATCGTGGAGATCGCGGCCTCGGGGATGGCCTTCACAGTTGAAATAGTGTTCCCCTCAGGGGCCGTTGATTGGGCAGCAGCATCGGCTAGGCTTGTGCTTTCGTCCTTCGCGCCGTAGAAGAAGGGCGCGGGTCTTTTAAGCAGTGTGTGGAACGGACCTCTCCGATAATCCATTTCTATTTCGAAAATATCTTTATGGTCTTGGACGGTGATCTTTTCCCCAATCCTCTTCGTCCGCTCAAGTATTCGTGCTGCGGCAACCCAATTTGTTCGCAGGTTGTTTCCGTCGCCGATCTTGGAGAAAGCTTTCTCGAATCCATCTATGGTTTTCTCCAGATAGAACAATGATCGCGCATAGTCCTTGTCCTTGTCCCGGTCTCCTAACGCAACCAGCATTGCGGCAAGCGCTGCGAAGACGGCCGCGATAGTTCCAACATCCGCCCAGGTCAGCGGCCCACGGTTCTGGTTAAAGAAGGGGATGACCAAGAGCAGGAGAGAAAGCAGTGCAAGAGCTCCTGCAGCCAGATAGTGCCAGTATTTCATGATTCATCCTTCAAGGTAAAGGGGGCCATATATTGTAACATTTTCCTTTTGGATTCTCGGGTTCGTCCGGGCATGTCGGCATATATTCTCATGCTTCTGTCCTCGCTTCCTCCTGGATAAAGCTCTCGTTTTTCTGGCCTGGATGGTAGCGGATCGGTTTCGGAGGCTCAAGGGGAAAGAAGGCTGAAGGAAGAATTCAGAATCCCTGCGCCTCTGCGCGAGGAATTCCGACTGGAATGATGGAATGGTGGAAGAATGGGTGCCGCGGTCACCGCCCGCGGCTGCGGATGCGCGATAAAATCTTTTCGCGTCTTTCGTGTTTTTCGCAGTTATCCTCTGTCTGAAGTCTCTCGTCTCTGGTCTCTAGTCTAAAAATGGCCATTTTGACTGTTTTTGGCCATTTTTAAGCGTTTTTTGGCACTTTTGGGGCATTATTTGCGTTTTTACGCAACTTATGCGGCACTCACAACGCAAGCGTACTGCTGATAAAGCGGTCCGGTTGATCATGTAAATTCTGTATGATTTCTGGATTTCCGGCCGATACCAAAAGATGCCTTTCGTGTTCCCGGCACTCCGGCCAATCCTCGCCGGTTCGCCCCGCCTTCAGAAAATGGTTTTTATGCGAAGCAAAGACTGATATAAGTGAGGCCTTAAAAGAGGAAAGCGTTTATGCCGGCAAATTCGAACAAAGATCATTTGCAGTTCGCGGCGCTGGCCGCGCATCAGCTCAAATCCCCGGTCGGAGCCGCATCCACCCTGCTCAAAACCGTTCTGGGCGAATATGCCGGCGAGTTGACACCCAAGCAGAAGGATCTGCTGACGAAGGCCGATGACCGCATGGAGCAGGCCCTCGCAAGCGTGCGGCGCATCCTGGATATTGTCCAGCACGAGGCGCTTTCCAAGAAGGGCGAATGGTCCACCGATCTGGTGGCCGCCTGCCACCGGGTCCAGCTCCAGCACGCGGACGCAGCCGCCGCCAAGAGCATCACCATACAGATTTCGTCCGGCTCCGAGACCGCCCTTGTGGGCATCGGCGAAGGATCGCTGACCGAATGCATCGAAGCCCTTTTGAGCAATTCGCTGAAATACACGCCCGAGCACGGACAGATTCTTCTGCGCATTTCCGCCGGGCAGAACGAAACCGATTTCTTCAGGCTCTCGGTCGAGGATTCCGGCATCGGCATCCCCTACGAGGACCGCAGGAATCTTTTCGCGCCGTTCTACCGCGCCAGCTCCGCGCGCGACACGGCGGTGGCGGGCGTCGGGCTTGGACTCGCTTTTGTGAAGGCGCTGGTCGAAGCCGCCGGAGGAACCATACAGGTTGACCAGTCGAAGCTCGGCGGGGCCGCTTTTATTCTGGATCTCCCGCGCGTGTACGAGCGGAGAATGAACGCGGCGGAAACCGCGGCGGAAGAAAAAAAGAAAAAGGTTGTGATCATCGGCGGCGTGGCCGCCGGACCCAAGGTGGCCTCCAAGATCATACGCCTGGATTCGAATGCCGAAGTTACGGTGGTGGAACGCGGCACGTTCCTGTCCTATGCCGGCTGCGGCCTGCCCTACTATCTTTCCGGCGTGGTCAAGGACCAGAAGGAACTGATGGCCAGCCCGCTGGGCATGGTCCGCGACCCGGTGTTCTTCCAGAGTGTCAAGCGCGTCAGCATCCTGAGCCAGACCGAAGCCACGCATATTGACCGCGAAAAGAAGGCCGTCGAAATCACGGATCTGGCCAGCGGAAAAAAATCGAATATTCATTATGACACGCTGGTTCTCACGACCGGCGCAACGCCCAGCATTCCTCCGATTCCGGGTTCCGATCTGCCCAACATCTTCACGCTTCACGGCGTGCGGGATGCCGAGGGCATCAAACATCAGCTTTCGGCCGGGAAGGCCCGCGATGTGGTCATCGTCGGCGGCGGGCTGCTGGGCGTGGAAATGACCGAGGCGCTGGTCGCGCGCGGATGCCGCGTGACCATCACGGAGAAACTGCCGCAGATCCTGAACATCCTCGACTGGGAAATGGCGCGGGCCGTGGATCATCATCTGGAATCCAACGGCGTTCGGGTGCTGACCTCGACGCTCGTGCAGTCTTTCAAGGGCGAGGGCCGCGTGCAGGAGGTGCACACGACAAAAGGGGTGATCAATGCCGACATGGTACTGCTGGCCATCGGAGTGAAGCCCAATGTGGGGCTGGCGCGCGAGGCGGGGCTGGAACTGGGCTCGACCGGCGCCATAAAGGTCAGCAAACACATGCAGACGTCCGATCCCGACATTTATGCCGCAGGCGACTGCGTGGAAACCACCGATCTGGTGACCGGCAAACCGGCTTACTTCCCGCTGGGATCCACCGCCAACAAGCAGGGCCGCGTGGCGGCCGTGAACATCTGCGGCGGGCGCGACGAATTCCCCGGGGTGCTCGGCAGCACCATCTGCAAGGTTTTCGATTTCTGCGTGGGACGCACCGGCCTCACGGAAACCGCCGCGCGCGAGGCGGGCTTCGACCCGGTGAGTGTGCTGACCCCGTCGCCCGACCGCGAGCATTTCATGCCCGGCGCAAAAATGATCATGCTGAAACTGGTGGCCGACCGGAAGACGCACCGGCTGCTGGGGGCGCAGTGCATCGGCCCCGGGCAGGGCGACAAGCGAATGGACGTTGCCGCCACCGCCATCGCCGCCAGCATGACCATTGAACAGCTCTCGAGCCTCGATCTGTGCTATGCCCCGCCCTACTCGCCCGCGATGGACAACATCATCACTGCGGCCAACGTGATGAAAAACAAGCTGGCGGGCCACTTCGAGGGCGTATCGCCGTGCGAGGTCAAAAAGAAACTGGATGCAAAAGAAGACATCGTGATGCTGGATGTCAGCACGATCAAAGAGCACGAGGAAATGCGCATACCCGGCACGCGGGTCATTCCGCTGGGCACGCTGAAAAGCCGCATCAATGAACTTCCGCGGGACAAGGACATCATTGTATTCTGCACCATTTCCCTGCGGGGTTACGAGGCCGTGCACATCCTCAAGGCGGCCGGGTTCAGCCGCGTGAAAGTCATGGACGGCGGCACGGTCATGTGGCCGTATGAAAAAGTGTACGGCCGCTGAGTTTCTTGCCGCCGGACGGATATTTTTTCAAAATATTTTTTGAACCCGTTTCCCAATAAACGGTCATACATAACGAAGTTTTTCAAACGGTTAGGAGACAGAAACAGATGAGCACAGGAATCAGTCTGATAAACGAGAAAGTGAAGGAGCACAACGCCTGCATTGCCACGCTTCGCGCCGAGATGGAGAAGGTGATTGTCGGGCAGAAGTACCTGATAGACCGCCTGATGATCGGGCTGCTGGCTAATGGGCATATTCTGCTGGAAGGCGTGCCGGGGCTGGCCAAGACGCTGTCGGTCAAAACCCTCGCCGCGGCAATGAGCACGGACTTCCGCCGGATTCAATTCACGCCCGACCTGCTTCCCGCCGACCTTGTCGGCACACTGGTCTACAATCCCAAGGACGGCACGTTCCGCACGAAAAAGGGGCCGGTTTTTGCCAACATCATTCTGGCCGATGAAATCAACCGCGCGCCCGCCAAGGTGCAGAGCGCGCTGCTGGAGGCCATGCAGGAGCGGCAGGTTACGATCGGCGACGAAACCTTCAAGCTGCCCGATCCCTTCCTGGTGATGGCCACCGAAAACCCGATCGAGCAGGAGGGAACCTATCCCCTGCCCGAGGCGCAGGTGGACCGCTTCATGCTGAAGCTGAAGATCACCTATCCGTCGCGCGAGGAGGAGCGCCGCATTCTCGAGGCCATGGCCGTTACCAGCAAAACCTTCTCAACCAGGGCCGTGGTTTCCCCGGCGGAAATCATCGCCGCCCGCGGCGTGGTGGACGAAATTTACGTGGACGAAAAAATCAAAGACTACATCCTCAGCATCGTGTTCAGCACACGCGAGCCGGAGCAGTACAAGCTGGACATCAGCGACTTCATCCGCTACGGCGCATCGCCGCGCGCCAGCATTTACCTGACGGTGGCCGCCCGCGCGCACGCCTTCCTGAACGGGCGCGGATATGTGACGCCGCAGGATGTGAAGTCCATTGCGCCCGATGTTCTGCGGCACCGCATCATCGTTTCCTACGAAGCCGAGGCCGAGGAAATGACGACGGATGATCTCATCACAAGGATTCTGAACGAGCTGCCCGTGCCCTGAGGATTTCGCGCTATGATTCCGAAGGAGATCATCGCCAAGGTTCGCCGGATACAGATCCGCAGCAGGCACAAGGTCAACGATGTGTTTGCCGGACAGTATCACAGCGTCTTCAAGGGGCGCGGCATGGAGTTCCATGATGTCCGCGAATATATCCCCGGCGATGATATCCGTTCCATTGACTGGAACGTAACCGCCCGCACCGGGCATCCCTTCATCAAGACGTTCGTGGAAGAGCGCGAACTGACGGTGATGCTTCTGGTGGACATCAGCCGGTCGCATGTGTTCGGAAGCGGAACTCAGCTTAAAAAGGATCTGGCCGCGGAAATCGCCGCCGTGCTGGCCTTCGCGGCCATCCGGAACAACGACCGCGTCGGGCTGATTCTTTTCTCGGATGAGGTGGAATGCTACATCCCGCCCCGCAAGGGCACGGGGCACGTGTTCCGCGTGATCCGCGAGATTCTCTATTACAAGCCGAACCATCAGAAAACAGATTTCCAGCCGGCCCTGGATTACCTCAACCACATCAGCTCGCATCGAACCGTTTCCTTCCTGATCAGCGATTTCATCGTGGAGGACAACTGCCGCAAGCTGCTGGCCGCCACGGCGCGGCGGCACGACCTCACGGCGATTATGGTGGCGGACAAGCATGAACAGTCATGGCCCAAGGCGGGCCTTGTCGAATGGGAGGATGCGGAAACGGGAAAAGCCTTCCTCGTGGACACGTCCGACCGCAATGTGCGGCATACTCTCGCCGCGACGCAGGCTCATCGCCGGGCCGAACTGCTGAACGAACTGCACGGGGCCGGACTGGACACCATGGAGGTTTTTGCAGGCGAACCTTACGAGCGCACGCTCTTCAATTTCTTCAAACTCAGGGAGCGCAGGCTGCGGACATGAAGCGGCATCTGTCACTCCATAAAGTTTCCTCAGGTAGGGCGGTCGCTCCGCCGACCGCTGCGGCGCGCAAGGGACTGCGCGCCCCACCTTTAAACCGGAGCTATTTCTTCTCATTGACGGCGGCAACACTGACAGCGGGCCTGCTAATCACTTCGATTGGATGTTCAAAAACACCTGCGCAGAAAACGGGCGACGGGCCTTTCACCCTCAAGATGAATCTCAGCACAAACGTGATTCATGTCGGCGACATGGTGACCATGGAACTCACCGCAATCCATCCAACGGGCACAGTCCTGCGCATTCCAGAGGTCGGCCGGGGCAAGCAATTAATCGTCCGCAAGCAGGATGCCGAGACCTTACGCACAGGGGATAAGTTTGAGACGTCGCTGCGCTATGAACTGACCTCTTTCGAAATCGGTGACCACCTCTTGCCCTCGGGAATGGTGGAGTGCGTTCAGAGCGGTCAGGTGATTTTCTCGACCCCTTTCCCTGCGGGACAAATATCCGTTGAAAGCATTCTTCAGCCAAATGAAAAAGAAATGCGCGACATTGAAGGCCTTGCCAAATGGCCGGGAACCGTCCCGCGCTGGGTCTGGGCGCTGTTGATTGTTGTTGTGCTGGCAGTCGTTGCGGCTCTGATTCTCCGGCGAATCCTGACCAAACCCCGCACCATCCTTCAAGTTCCCCCCGGGCCGCTTCCGCACGAACGGGCGCTCAATGCCCTTCATCACTTGCGCGAAAAGGGATACATCGAAAAAGAGGAAGTCGAACCGTTTTATGTTGAGCTGTCCGCGATTGTCAGAACTTATCTTGAAGACCGCTTCAATCTGCGCGCGCCGGAGCGGACCACAGAGGAGTTCATCCGCGAGGCGGCAAATTCACGGACACTCTCCGTACAGCACCAGCAGCTCACGCGCGACTTTTTGGAGCAGAGCGACATGGTCAAATTCGCCCGGCACCGGCCCGGCCGCAAGGAGATGCTCGACGGGCTTTCAGCAGGCGAAACACTGGTGAAGGAAACCGCGCCCCGCGAGGAGGTGCCCTCATGATTCTGCGCCACCCCCTCATGCTGCTTTGCCTGCTGCTGATTCCGGCGATGGTGTATTTTCGGCATTTCCGCCGCAGAAGGCCCATACTCCTTTTCAGCAGCGGCGAATTGCTCAGCAAACTTCCGGCAAGCTGGGCCGTGCGCGCATCCATTCTGCTGCCCGTTTTATATGCGCTCGCGCTTGTTCTGATTGTCATCGCCATGAGCCGCCCCCAGAAGGGCATGGATGAAAGCGTGGTCCGCACAGATGCCGTGGACATTGTCCTGCTGGTGGACACCTCCACATCCATGAACGCCGAAGATCTCGCAAGCGGCCGCAACCGGCTGGATGTCGCAAAGGTGGTCATAGAAGAATTCGTCAAGGCCCGCGAAAGCGATCGCCTGGGAATGGTCGCCTTTTCGGCCATGCCCTACACCGTGGCCCCGCTCACGCTGGATCATGGATGGCTTCTGCAACGCCTGCAGATGCTCCGCACGGGCATGCTGGAGGACGGAACGGCCATCGGCGATGCGCTGGCCAGCGCCATCAACCGGCTGCGCGACAGCGAGGCCAAAAGCAAGGTGGTCATTCTGCTCACCGACGGCATGAACAATGCCGGTGAACTCACTCCCGAGAACGCGGCGCAGGCCGCGAAGGCGCTGGGCATCAAGGTCTATACCATCGGCGCGGGTTCCACCAGTGTGGTGCAGGTTCCGTTTTCAGGACTGTTCGGCGGACCGCAGTATATTCAGCAGCAGGCTGAAATTGATGAACCCACCCTGCGCATGATCGGCGACACCACGGGCGGAATGTATTTCCGTGCGCAGGACATCGGCGAACTGCAGAAGGTCTATGACCAGATTGACAAACTGGAAAAGACCGAAATGGAAGTGGAGCAGTATACGCGTTTTGAGGAACGCTTTGCCGGCTTCGCCCTTGGCGGCCTTCTGCTGCTGGCGCTGGGAAAACTGCTCTCGCTTACGCGGCTCGGGAGGCACCCTTGATGAAATGGGCATCTCCAGAATTTCTGATCTGGCTGTGGGCGCTGATCCCGGCTGCATGGTTCATTTCCTTCATGCTGCGCCGACGCGAACGTTTGCTGCAAACCCTCATTTCCGCACAGCTGCTTCCGCAACTGAGCCCTGGCTTGTCCGCGAAAACGCGCAGGAACAAGGCGGTTTTCTGGCTCCTGGCCATTCTTCTGATCATGCTGGCCCTTGCGCGGCCTCAGTGGGGTTTCCACTGGGAGGAAGTGAAACAGCGCAGCCTCGATGTCATGGTTGTCCTCGACACTTCCAAGAGCATGATGGCGCAGGACATCAAGCCCAACCGCCTGCAGCAGGCGAAATGGGCCGTGAGCGATCTGGTCAAGAAACTGCGGGGCGACCGCATCGGCCTGATCCCTTTCGCCGGCAGCAGTTTTCTGCAGTGCCCGCTGACGATTGACTACCCGGCTTTCCTGATGACGCTGGATGATGTGTATGCAGGCATCATCCCGCGCGGCGGTACGGCCATCGCGCAGGCCATGCAGGCCGCCATTGACAGCTTTGAAAAGACCGGGCAGTCCGACCGGGTCATCATCCTGATCAGCGACGGCGAAGACCATGAGGGAGATGTCGAACCCGCGCTCAGACGGCTGAAGGAAGAGAAAATCAGAGTGTTCGCCATTGGGGTCGGTTCGCTGGAAGGCGAACTGATCCCCTCGCCCGATCCGGCCGGACAGGGGCCGTTCCTGAAAGACCGCGCCAATCAGGTCGTAAAATCTTCACTGCGTGAATCTGTGCTTGAACAACTGGCTCTGGAAACCGGCGGAGCCTATGTGCGGTCGGCCGCCGGGGATTTTGGACTGGAACGAATCTATCAGGAAGGGATCGCCCCCCTTCAGCGCGAGGACAAGGATTCCAAAATGCTGAAGGTGCACGAAGACCGCTTCGCATGGTTTCTGGCGGCGGCTTTGCTGGCGCTGGTCATTGAAGCGGCGATTTCGGAACGTGTGAAAGAATCATGAAAAGATTTCTGCACAGTATAATGTTAGCGGTTGTTTTTGCCCCATTTGCATCACATGCGCAGCAGGCGCGCACAGCCCTTGCGGCAGGCTCAAAGGAATTTGAGGGCGGGGCGTTTGACAAGGCTGCGGCGCATTTTGAAGAGGCGGCAGCACGAGCCGAAGAACAGAAACTGGATCCGGCGGTTGCCCATTACAACCGAGGCAATTCCCTTTATAAAATGCAGGACTTCGCGGGGGCCGATCAGGCCTACCAGAATGCATTGCGCACAACGGATATGGGTCTTGCGCCCGACGGTTATTACAACCGCGGCAATGCGCTGACGGCCCAAGCGCTCCAGTTGGAGCAGCAGCAGAAAATGGAGGAATCCATCGGGCTTCTGGACCAGGCCCTGGCCATGTATGAAAAGTCCATGCTGCTGAACCCCGGCAAAACGGCCGCAAAGGCGAACTATGAGCTGGTGACCCTCAAGAAAAAAGAACTCGAACAGCAGCAGCAGGAACAACAGCAAAAACAGGATCAGGAAGAAGAAGAACAGAAGGACAACCAGCAGCAACAGCAGGATCAGCCACAACAGGAGCAAGACCAGCAGGAACAGAATCAGGAACAGCAGAACCAGCAGCAACAAGAGCAACGGCCCCAGGAGCAGCAGTTTGAAGAACAGAAACAGCCGCAGCCCAAGCCTTCAAACGAAATGACGGAAGAGGAAGCGGAAATGATGCTGGATTCGATGAAGAACGACGAGAAGAACCAGCGCGAGCAGATCCAGATGATTCTGGGTCGTCCCCAGCCCGTTGACAAGGACTGGTAGAATATTTGAGAATGCACGGCATGACATTGAATGACAAAACAAGGAATGTGCGGCTTGGGGCTCTTGGCGCCATTGCCTTGCTTTCCCTTGCGGTCTCCGGATATTCACAGCCAAGTGTCAGCTTCGATATCCAGCCGCGGGCGCTGCGCGTGGGCGAGGCCGCGCAGTGCACGATCACCGTCCGCGGAGCCGATAATCCCCAAGCCCCGGCACTGCCGCGAATGGACGGTTTTCAAATCTCCGGGCCCGGCCGCTCCCAGCAAAGCTCATTCAACATGGTCAACGGACGGATGGAGGCCGACAGTTCGGTGACGTTTAACTATTCACTGATGCCCCTGAAGCCCGGCAACTTCACCATTGGCCCGTTTGAATATCAGCTCGGGACTCAAAGGGCTCAACTTCCAGCTATAGAACTTCAAGTGATTGAGCCCGAAGGCGGCGGGGACCGGGAGGCTCTTTACGCTGAGATCACCTCGGCAAGAGAAAATCCATTCGTACAAGAGGTATTTGATCTCTACATCTCTGTTTATGCCCACGAAAGCATCAATCTCCACCGTGAAATCAATCTGCTCGGCTTCGACACCGCCGGCCTCGACATGAAGGGCTTTCAAGAACTGGGCCAGGCGCGCGAAGTGGTGGACAACACGCCCTTCAACGTCCGCCGGTTTCGGGCAAAAGTCCGCGCGCTCCGTTCCGGTGATTTCTCGCTTAATCCTGTTTTGCGCGCGCATGTGATTGTGCAGCGCGAGCAGCGCCGGGATCCGTTCAACGACCCATTCTTTGGCGGCTTTTTCAACCGGCAGGAAACACGGGCGGTTGACCTGGCGGTCAATCCGCTCTCCCTTCAGGTCCGCCCCCTGCCCGATGACGGGAAACCGGTCTCATTTTCCGGCGCGGTCGGCCGATTTGATTTTCAGGTGACAGCCCAACCCCTCAAGCTCGCGGTCGGCGATCCCATCACGCTCACGATGTCTGTAAGCGGCGAAGGCAACCTTGATGGAGTGACAGTGCCCGAGCCCGGCATCGGTGAACACTTCCGCGCTTACAACATGAAGCAGATTTCCCGAAACCTGGACAAGAACTCCGCCGCCGGGCAACTCGTGTATGAGCAGGTTCTGCTTCCCCAGAACATCAATGCGAAGGAGCTGCCTGCGCTTGACTTCACCTTTTTTGATCCGCAGCAGGAAAAATATGTGACGGTCAGCCGCGGCCCCTTTCCGCTGGAGCTTTCGCCTGCTGTCAACGGGGCCAGCCGCATGGTGGATGGCGCAGCAAGAGCTGCGAATTCCGGCGCAAAGGTTCTGGGATCGGATATTGTTTATCTCAAGCCTGCTCCGCGAGCGCCGGTCCGGAACGCGCCCCGTTCCCGTGGATTCTGGCTGATGCAGGCCATCCCGGCATTGTGCGCGGGAGGACTGTTCCTTTTCACGCGAAGGCGGCGGGAACTGAATCAGAATATCGCCAAGGCACGGCGCATCCACGCGCCCAGAAGCGCACGCAAAGGTTTGAAGATCATGGACGACGCCATGCGTGCCAATGATGGCGCCCGCTTCACGGAAGGGCTTTGGGAAGCCCTCACCCGTTATTTCGGGAATCTGCTTAACCTCGCGCCCGGAGAAGTTACTGCGGATATCGTTGTCCAGCGACTTGGGAACTGCGGCCTGCCGGCGGAATCAACCCGGGATATTGCAGATATTTTCAGGGCCTGTGAGAGCATGCGATATGCGCCGGGACAAGGAATCACGACTTCAGACATGGCGGAGATGAAAATCAGGCTGGGCAGAATTTTGAAAGCCTGCGAGCGGATAAAAACATGAAAGCCGCAAAACACATCCTTATTCTGCTGCTGGCGCTGACAGCGCCCGGCATCCTGCGCGCAGATTTTGCGGACGCCTTCCAGAGGGCGGCGCAGGCTTATGACGCAGAACAGTACAAAGAGTCGGCAGACCTGTATGAATCGCTTGTGAATGAAGGCGCCGCCGCACCGGAGGTTTTCTTCAATCTCGGCAACGCCCGGTTCAAGAACGGAGAAATTGGTCTGGCGGTGCTGAACTACCGGCGGGCACAGTATTTCACCCCGCGCGATCCGGACATCCGCGCCAACATGGATTATGCGATGGGCAGGAACGGAGCCGTCCGCTGGCGGGAAACCACCGTTGCACAGTTTTCCGGCCGATGGAGTTTACGTGAATGGGCCCATGCGCTCATCGTCATTTACTGGCTTGCTGCAGTTGCCGCAATCCTCTGGATGCTGGATGCCGCCCGCAGGCCGGTATATTTAAGGCTGCTCATTGTGTTCGCTGTTCTCGCCGTTGCATGCATAACCGGCCTCCGGCACTGGAAGAGCCTTCAAAGGATTCCAGAGGCCGTTGTGATTAATGATGGCCTGTCGGCCTTTTTTGCGCCTATTGAGAACTCGACCGCGCATTTCAGCCTTCCGGCCGGATCCCTGGTGCGCACACGCGAGCAGGACGGCCATTGGCTGAAGGTCGAGGCCGACGGCAAAGAAGGCTGGATTCCTGCCGATGCCTGCCGCAAAGTTTATGCTTGGTTGACCGCTGACATGGCCTTAGAATAACCGTCAATGAAGGATCCTTCAAGAATGTATAACACCGGATGGCTCTGGGGAGCCGCGCTGGTGATTCTTCTGATTGGCGGCACGGTGACGTACCTGCTGTCGCAGCAGGGCTATAATCCGCAGGCACACAAGGCCATGATCGTTTGTCTGGCCGGAACCATCATCGGCGTCGGCGTCTGTGTGATCAGCGCGACATCCGACTGGTGGATGCATAAATAACTTTGTAGCAATCACATTCCGGCTCAGCCGGACGCCTTGCCTTAACCGATATCAATAGCCTCTTCATCCCCCGGCAAGTCCACTTCCTCGACCGGGCATTCCGGGATAGCCGAGAAAAAAAGGCGACCGTACCACTTGTCGGCAATGCGCCGGTCCAGCACAATAATGCGCCCCTCGTCTGTCTTGGTCCGGATCAGCCGCCCCACCCCCTGGCGGAATTTCAGTATGGCCTCGGGGAGAGAGTATTCCTTGAACGGGTCTCCGCCCTTCTCCTTGATGCGATCCAGCCGGGCCTTGATCAGCGGCTGGTCGGGAACGGCAAACGGCAGGCGCGTGATGATGACATTGCTCAAGGCTCCGCCCCGCACATCCACGCCCATCCAGAAACTGCTGACGCCGAACAGCACGCCCGCAGGCGACTCGCGAAAGCGTTCGAGCATGACATGGCGCGGCGTACCCGCGCCCTGGACAAACAGCTCCAATCCGGCGCCCGTAAAACTCTGCTCCGTGGCGGCCGCGACCTTGCGCATCAGGCTTGCGTTGGTGAAGAGCACAAACGCGCGTCCGCAAGACTCCAGCACAAAGTGCTCCACGGCCCGCGTGACGGCCGGCAGATACTGGCTCATGTCTTTCGGATCAGGCATTTTGCGCGGGATCAGGACGCGCATCTGGCGCTGATAATCAAACGGGGATCCCGTTTCCAGCGCCTCGCAGTTCACCGCGCCCACGCGGCTCTTGAAATATTCCAGCGAACCGCCCACGGCAAGGGTCGCGCTGGTCATCACCACGCAGGGGCTGGCTGCAAAAAGCGATTCCGACAGCACAGGCGCGACTTCAATCGGCGCAGCATGCAGCACAAGCTGGTTGCGCTTTCTGCCCTCCTGCTCCACCCAGTACACCTGGTCCTTGAGCGCCTGTTCAAGAAATCCGGTCAGCTCTCCGGCCATTCCCATGCCATGGCGGCGGATGGCCTCCAATTCGGCGATCACATCGTCATCCTCCGACCCCTCGATGATCTCCGTCAGCATCTTCGCAATGCCATTGAGACGGTCCGGGACATCCGTCTCGATGTCCGTCGGCTTCGGCATCACCCGCTGGGTGTCATCGCCCTTGAATGCCGCCCAGTGCTTGAACTTCAGATACAGCTCATCCACGGCCTGCCACAGCTCCTGCACGGCATGCGCGGCATCGCCCTTGCGCAGGGCGGCAAGGATGCCTTTGTTCGCATCGGGAACAAAAAGCCTCCGCATCCAGTGCTCGAAGGCATAGTGCGAAAGCCGGATGCCGAAATGCTCGCTGGCCACATCCTCCATCTGATGCGCCTCATCCAGCACGATGGTCGTGTACTTTGGAATGAATGCAGCCTTCTGGCTTCGGAGCTGAATATCCGAAAACAGCAGATGGTGATTCAGGATCAGAAGATTCGCATCCTGCATCTGGTTTCGCGCGCGCATGAAGAAGCACTGCTTGTAGTGAGAGCACTTGCGCCCAAGGCAGTTGCCGTGCTCCGAGCATATCTGGGACCAAACCGCCGGGGACGGCTGCACAGCCATGCTTTGCAGGGATCCCTCCTCCGTCGTCTCGGCCCACTTTCGGATCTCGGCCACCTCGTCGCGGCCGGAACCCGCGAACAGATCCTTGCCCATTTTGAAAGTCCGGTTCAGGCGCCGCAGGCACAGATAATTTGTGCGGCCCTTCACCAGCACCGCCTTGAAGCTGTCACCAAGCACCTTGTGCAGGAACGGGATGTCCTTGAAAATGAGCTGCTCCTGAAGGCTGATCGTGTAAGTTGCCACCACCATCCGCTCCTTGCGTTCGAGCGCGGCGTAAATCAGCGGGACCAGATAGGCAAAACTCTTGCCGACACCCGTGCCGGCCTCAACGGCCAGATGCGATGATTTTTTGATGGCATCGGCAACCGCGCAGGCCATTGTCCGCTGCTGGGGGCGCTCCTCATAGGGGAACTCCTCCGCATGGCAGGCCTCTTCCAGAAGGCCGCCGGGCCGGAAAAAGGCGTCCACCTGGGCCGGGAAAACCGCAGTTCCAGCGGAGTTTTTCCCCGCCTGATCTTTAATCGGTGAAATCATCGTTCCTGCATATCAGAAAAGCCTGCCGGAGGCTGACAAAAAAAGAAAATAATCGGTGCGGAAATACTTGATTTTAGGTCCGGCGCGTGTTTAGTTACACGGCACAAACAAAGCGAGCGTAGCTCAGTGGTAGAGCTCCACCTTGCCAAGGTGGATGTCGAGGGTTCGAATCCCTTCGCTCGCTCCATTTTTTACCTGCCCCCGGAAAATGGAGCTTTCCTATGAAAAAGTGTCATTTTGCGGCGTTTTTGGGCATTTTTTGACGTTTTTGGGCCATTTTTGGCCGTTTTTTGTCACTTTTGGCTGTTTTTAGCCATTCTCCCCCCGCGATTCCGCGGTGCGGGAAAAAAGGTGGAGCCGTGTTTATATCCGTCCCGAAGACATTCGATCCAGCCGCGGTGCATCTTCGTTCATATGGGACTATTTTAGTCCTATATGACTCTGGGACATGGTCATGTTCTAGTTGCTGAATGCACCGCACATCCCAAATCTCAACGGAAGCGCATCCTGCAAAGGATGCACATCAACCCGAATTCCCCGCTGCTCGAAGAACGCAATCGCCTTTTCTGTTTCAGGTGACGATTCATTCCTCAATATCAGGACCAGCTCCTCTTTTTTCGGGTTTATCCCGGCCGCAATGGCTTTCAAGCCTTCGGCCACTGCGGGTTCATCTCCCGCAAGCGGCAATCCTTTGCTTCCTGCCATGAGCGCCAGGTTCAAGTTTTGCTGGAGCGACGCCTTGAGATTTACCGCATAAGAGCCGACCTTCATTTCGGTATTGGTCAGCAATGCGATATGATCAATTGTGACGCCGCCTGTTTTTTCCCTCAAACGCCGGATGACGGGAACCATCTTTTCTTTGGCCTCTTGAACAGGCACAACGAAAAGCCGGTTGGACCGGACTTCGACATAAACCGAGTCCCTTGGATTCTGATTCTCCCAGATGTCCCTGGAGAATGCAGCCCAGGCCGGCTTTGCATCCCCTTTTGGATCGAACAACGCAAAACCTTTCCACATGCCCTCGCCGTACCATTCCGGGCTCCAGTAATACACGGAATGGATGGCGGGATGGCGGTTGCAGAAAGCAAAGAAGTCTGATGCCCAGCGGCGCTGACCTTCGGATGTCAGCGGATAGCCCATCACCTCGTATTTCCAGCGCGAAAATTGACCCTTGAAATCGCGCGTGCTGGGATAGGCGGTTTCGGGTACGATGACTGGCCGTTCAATGGCTTTGGAAAGCCGCGAAACCGTCGTGCCGAATTCGGCCATTTCCAGGGATCCGCCTATGTTGGAGGACGGGAAGTAGGACAGCCCGGCATAATCAACCTGAACCCCGTGATCGAGCATAAACCTGAAAAACGCAACGCAGAAATCCGCATCCCACCAGTGAGCGATATGGAGCAGGAACTTCGCTTCAGGATCGGCCTCCTTGACGCCGGCCTGGCTGGCCAAGATGAGCTGCGCCGAGCGGGGCCAGAGCTGTCGGCTCAAGGATGCCGGATTCTTCTTCGTGCTTTTGCCGGGATACTCGCCGCAAATGCCGTAATCAATCTCGTTCCCAATCTCATACAAATGACTGCGCAAGCCTTCCTTCCGAAAATGCGTCACAATGTCCCGCGAATAGGCTTTGATTGCGGATGCGCGTTCCTCAAAGGGCAGCGCCTTCCATGCCGACGGCACAGGCTGCTTCATCATGTCTGCCCAATCATCGCTCAAGAAAAGAACAAGATAAGGATTCAACCCGGCACGGACAGCTCTCTTCACCACTTCCGTGGCGTAGCTTTTGCCATGCGGACCATCGTCTTTCGTCCACAGGCGAACCCGGAACTCACTTATCCCCTGCTTTGCCATGCCCTCAAACAGGTCGGTTTTTTCGCCATCCCACTTCCATTCCGAGCCGTCTTTTTCCATGTTCAGTGAATAATTCGCATCAACACCGACCAGGAGCGGCTGTCGCTCCGAATCACCGGCCCGAATCTTTCCCGCGGACATGACGATGATGACTGCATACAGACATAAAAAAAACCATTGAGGAATTCTGGTTGAATCAGGCTGCGCGTCGAAGTTTATATTTCCATTCATCGGGGCATACTACCTCCAGCCCGTCCGGCAATCAAGCCGAACGGGAGATGAAGGGTCACGCGCCCGTGCAAATATCTATTTCTTTCCCCTCGAAATAGAACAGCGCTGATTCTATTATCGCCAGAGAGATATGGGAATGGAGCGGCTTGGGAAGAAGTCAGGGGATTGTGCCAATGACATTTAAGAAACAGGTTTTGTGGGCCTATGCGCTGTCGGGCGGATGCAGTCTTGTGTACCAGCTGGTCTGGTATCACTATTTTGTGGACTTTCTGGGCGCTACCGGGACAATGTTCCTCATCGTGCTTTGCTCCTTCATCGGAGGGCTTGGCCTGGGCGCCATGGTATCGCAGCCGGTCATGGCCCGGCTGTCACGCCTGTTTCATTTGACATCCCTGCGGCTGTACGGCCTGGTTGAACTGCTCATCACTGCGGCGACGGTTGCCCTGCTCGTCTGCACACGGCTGTCACTGGAACAACTGGTCGGCAACGCGCCATACCACCCGGTTCAGATGCAGGAAATGACCCTGCTCAGTCCGGATGCGCTTTATCTTTTTTTGAAAATAGGGACAGCGCTTCTTGCGGTGGGCCTGCCCTGTTTCCTGATGGGGCTCACCTATCCCTATCTCTGCAGCGTGTTCCGCGACGACGGGAACTTCCCGAGCCAGTTGTATGCATTTAACACAATGGGCGCGTGCCTCTCTATTCTCGCCACGGAGTTTGCGGGGTTCGTCCTCCTCGGATATTACCCCGTGCTCCTGCTGGCCCTGGGCGTGAATGCTGGAATCGCACTGCTGTTCCTGACAAGACGCAATGTCCCGTTGAACGCAACTCCGGATACCGCACCCGAAATGCCGCGGAAGGCTGCACAACCACTTTCAAACTATCCGGCCATTCTGAGCGGATTTCTGTGCGGCGGCATTGAGGCGCTGACGCTCACATTCAGCAAGCTGACCTATTTTTCTGCGCGCGGAATATTCTCCCTCATTTCGTTTCACGCCATTGCCGCCATCTGGCTGGCCTCGAGCCTTGTTCACAAACGTCATCCGCGGCCGCAACGACTGATTATCGGCGCATGGATTTCACTGGGCTGGATCGTTGCTTTATGGTTTCTGGAGCCCGAGCCCGGCTATCTCCTGGTCATCTGGTTTGGCGAGCACCTGCTGGCGATGTCGCCCTATGTGAAGGGGGTCGTGGTGTCGTTTGTCTACACGGCCTTCCTGCTGAGCGTTCCCTATTTTTTCTGGTCCACGCTGCTGCCTTCCCTGTGCGACGCAAAGCAGAAAAACGGGGAATATCTTGCGCGCGCCTACGGGCTCAACACGCTGGCATTCCTGGCTGGAACGCTGCTTTTCGGATGGGGGCTGCAATATGTGAATCCGTTTTACGCGGCCCGCATTTTCGCCCTCTTTGCGGCCGCCGGACTGCTCCTGCTGACCCTCCAGAAATGGGGGCAGCCGCTTTCGCTCCGGGCGGCTGTTCCTTCAGCTCTTTTGCTGTGCATCGGGTTTGCCGTCACCCCGTCCGGGCTGGCCATGCGGCTGATCGGAGGACAGGCCGTCGTCCCGCAGACCCCGCAGTTTTACGCCAGCTCCCCTCAGCATCTGTTCTGGGTGCGCAGCGACACAAACGGAGTTCCACAGTCGCTGATGTTCGATCGCTATTCCATGTCAGCCACCGGCACCGGGGCGCAGCGCTACATGCGGCTCATGGCGCACCTCCCCCTGCTGCTCCACCCCCATCCGCAGCAGGCCCTGCTCATCTGCTTCGGCGTGGGCAACACAGCCGATGCCATTCGCATGCACGATTCAGTCCGGCAGGTGGATGTGGTGGATTTGAATCCTGAAGTCTACCGCCTCAACCCGGTGTTTTCATTTGTAAATGACAATGTACTGGCCGACGCCAAAATGCGCCTGTATGTGGATGACGGACGCCAGTTCTTGAAACTGACCACCAACCACTACGACCTGGTGACGATGGAACCCCCGCCACCGCTCCATGCCGGGGTGTCGCGCCTGTACTCGCAGGAATTCTACAGGGACATTCAGTCGCATCTGGCGCCGGGCGGCATGGTGAGCCAGTGGATTCCTGAATTCAATGTTACCACCCGCGCCGTGGAACTGATTTTCAACACCTTCGTATCCTCGTTCCCCCATTCCTTTGCCTTTGTCGGGGCGGACCGGAATCTCATTCTGGTCGGCAGCAATGAACCGTTCAATCTCGACACTCTGCGCGACCGGTTCGCCCAGGAAGAGCGCGTTCGGGCTGATTTGGAGCGGATGCAAATCGAACGGCCCGCGGATTTGCTGCTGTCTCTTCTGGAATCACCCGCCTCGCTGCGGCGCAAATGGGGCGGCGGACCGACCATCCGGGACGGACGCGCCAGTCTGGACACCATCCTGATCTCCCCTGTGCAAATGTTCGGGCCGCGCCAGGATTTCCGGCGTAACAAGGAAAAACTGCGGCGGGAAGAAGCAGATGTGGAGAATTGGATTCTTGAGCAGACGCCTGCGCTTTTCGATGAATACAAAGCATCCTTCACTTCGGTCCAAACACAGCGCTGGGCGAATTCCGTCATGCCTGCCTGCTACAGAAAATAACCGCGCGCCGGACGCCTATTTTTTCATCATGACACGCAAGGCGCGGATCTGGAGATGGATGAACTCGCGCTCAAGGCGGCTCATATCGCATTCGGCGAAGGCCTTTTGCAGAGCGGGGCTGGGTTCCCCGCGGCCTGTTTTCAGCAGTTCGCTGCGCGCGGTCTCGGCATCCATTCCGCAAAGGCTGAAGAAGGTTTGCAGCCGGCCGAAGATTGCGCGCCGCGCATCGCCCTCCGCCGACAGATCCCGCCGCGATTCAAAGGCCACCATCAGCGTGGATCCGCAGGAACAGTTTCGCACCATGTCCACAATCTCGCCCCGGGCATAGTCTTCATCGAGAAAAAGTCCCCGGCCGTCCCGGACTTCCTCGGTTCGGGCAATAAAATCTTCCAGATTTTCATAGCGCTTCCCGCAGGCGCACTGCTTCGGGAAGGACTCCTTCGCAATAACCAGAAGGTCGCTGTGAATGGCGGCCAGAATGTCTTTCCGCTCCTGCTCGCTCAGTTTAATGCCCATGTGAAGCCTTTCAACAGCGGAGATAATCCTTCAGCATGCGAAGCTGGATGCTCAGCGAGAGGCTGTTCAGCTTGTCAATGTTGGCTTCCCGCAGAATCTTGATCAGGTCGCTGCTCTGCTGCCCGTGCACGACCTTGAGCAGCTCATCCCGGGCCGTCGCAGGCGGCATGCCGGCATTTGTGAAGAACGTCAGCAGATCCCCGAACATCTGGCGGCGCTCGTTGCCCTTCGGAGACCGGTCTCGGCGCGAACTGAAATCAATCACCATCCGCACACCGCAACGGCACTGCCGAACGATATTAACGGCCAGACCCTGCACACCGGATCCCTGCTGACCGGTGCCGGACACCTCGGCAAGGGGAACCTCCCGAGTGCGTTCGATGAAATCCTCCATCGAATAATAGACCTCGCCGCAGTCACAGCTTTTCGGAAACTCCTCGTCCAGAAAATATTTCAGGTCTTCCAGCATCGCGTCCTCCTCCTGAGATATTTATATCACTCCGGGTCCACAAATGCCTTATAAAAACGACAAGAATAATTGGTGGCCTTTGCGTCCACAAATATCCACAGGCTGGTGGCTGGCGTCGCAGATCCGATGTTTGTCCAGGAATCCGCATCCAGCAGGTTGGTCGTGGCCTGAATGCCATAGAGGACATTTGGAGACGTGCCCACCTTGAGAACAAAACCCGTGGACGACAGATAGGAAACCTCATTGAAGACAGGAATAGCGGCCGGAGCCTTGTACCATGCCAGCGCATACTTTGCGTCGCTGTCAGATGTGACCTTCAGGGCGTAGCGCCCGCATGGCAGGTTCGTCTGGAAAACATGCTCCACGTTGTCCACCTGGCTGGTGCTGTGATCCAGCAGGTTGGTCGGTGTAAATTCCGCAGCCTGATAAAGAAACAAGTCCAGATTAGCTACAAATGCATTCGGGGAAAATGTCGGGCCCGGATTGCCATCTGTGATTTTCCGGTGCCAGGTCAATATTGTCGAAAACCGCGATGGCGCATGGTTGGTGGGCATATCAAAATAATACCAGTTGGTTTCGGCGGCGGCTGGTTCGTTGTAATCCCACCCGATATGTTTCACCACGCTTGTTGCGCTGGCGTTCTGCTCGCCGTTGGTGAGAATCTTCCAACTGTTGTAAATATTCAGCTCCCCGGCCCCAAAGCGCTCATCCAATGGCCTCCAGGCCGTCCGGTCCCAATTGGTGCCAAACTCCGTTTTCGTGGCACCGGCCATCAGCAATGCCTTGATGGTCTGCGGCCTGCTTCCATTGGTCCAGCCAAACTCGTCCGCTGTGTCCATCAGCAGAACCGCGCAGCCGCCGACCATGGGAGTCGTGTAGCTGGTATACGTGTTGGTCGCCACTATGTCTGGCTTGATCCGCCCCGCGACGTCATTGGTTGTGAAACCCGTGCTCTGCCCCCCAGAACTCTTTCCAACCGCAATGGCATTGTAACTGTAAGAAAGCAACTGAGGCAGCGGAGAGTCAACGTAGTGCACCCCGACAACGCAAGTGAATCCATCCCGGTCAATCGCATAATCCAGACGGCGGATCAGATCAGAAGACTCACTGAAACCAATCCAGCTGTGATTTTGAACCCGGTTGCTTTCCACACGAGGGGCGCCGTCACTGCCGCCCGTTAGAAATCCGCTTCCCATCCAGTCCCCCGCGTAATAGGAATCAACATATCCAATTCCGGGCGCCGCCGAATCGCTTGTGCCGTAAAAATATTTACCCACCGCAGTTGCATGATAGGAACTTCCGGTCTGAATGCCTGTTGCGTCATGAATAATCTTCCCGGCAAAAGCCACATCATTGGTGTCGGGAAAATAATTGAAAGTCGCGGGATCCAGGGACTCAACTTGAGTAACCGGAATATTGGTTCCGTCCGGCATGGCCGAGCCCAGTTCGTTTTTCAGCAGGGTCCAGTCAATGGAGTCTTTCCACGCGGCATCAAGATCAGATGCGCCTGATAGCACCATCAGAAGCACAGCGGATAAAGTTTTTATGCCCAACCGTTTCATTTGCATTCTTTGCCTGTAATTATGCAACTGAAACCGCCTTTATTCAAGATGGAACACAACTGGAAAAGCCCCAAATCAATCCCCGGAACCTGCGGACTGGACGGCCTTCAGGTAATCGCGGATGTAGGGTTTGTCGTCCAGTGCCAGCGCGGATTCCAAGAGAGGGATCGCTTCGGCATATTTCCCCTGCCCCGCATAAAGACGGGCGCGGGACAGCAGGGCCTCGAGCTTTGAATTCTCCGCCGACTCCGCGCGGCGATACAGAATTTCTGCTTTCGCCGGTTCGCCCCCTTCTTCAGCCAGCTTGCCGCTCTTGATCAGCACCGAACCTCTGAGCGGTTCGTCCCTCAAAATCGCCTCATATTTTTCCGCCGCCTGCTTCATATCCCCGTCAGCGCGGGCGATGTCACCCTCAAGTTCCAGCAGAACTGGATTCTTTTCGGCCTTCATGTTCTTGAGAAGTTCCCTTGCCTTGACCGTCTGGCCGGCCTCAACAAATCCGCGGGCCGCATTCAGCAGATGATCAACCGGTACCGTTTTTGCATCCGCGACACTCAAATAGAGATTGAGCGCCTCGTCATAAAGCCTGCGGTTGAAATACAAATCGCCCAGAAGCAGTTTCATGGTGTTATCCGTCACACCCAGCCGCCGGGCCGATTCCAGCGCCGTCAAAGCTTCGGTGTCCCTGCCAAGAGCCAGCGCAAGATTCGCCTTCAGCGTCCACAGTTCTCCGGCCTCCGGATTTTCCAGCATCAGTTCATCCAGCATCTTCGACGCTTCCGGATAGCGCTCCTGCGCAATCAGCGCGCGAAGCAGTCCCTGCCTTGCAGCAGGATTATCAAGCTGCAAAGTCATCGCATGGCGATAGGCATTTTCGGCCGCCACCGGATGATCGGTCAGCACCAGCGCATGGCCCAGCATCAGATACACTTCGGCATTGGCTTTTCCGTCGCCGATCAGTTTCTGAAATATTCCGATGGCATCATCGTATTGTTCCTGCAGAAAAGCCACCTGACCCAGATTCTGCCGCGCCTGCTCAAAATCGGAATGCTTTTCCAGCGCCCGCGAAAAAGAAGCCTTGGCCTCGCTCAGTTTTCCGTCCCGCAGATAGAAATTGCCGAGCGTGAAAATGACGGCCGCTTCATCATTCTCGCGGCTGAAATTTTCCAATTGAGCTGTGGCCGATGCCAGATTCGTTTCCGCCACTGCTTGGAACCGATTCAGTGCTTCGGCCGTTTCCGCCGAAATTATCGGCTGGGAAGCTTCGGAAAAGCTCGAAAGCAGCAAAAACGAAATAAATGCAATTTTTGGCAAAAAAAGGCCATTTTTGAGCATTTTTGGCCGTTTTTTGGCCATTTTTGAGCATTTTTGGCCATTTTTGAGCCATTTTTGAGCATTTTCAGCGTTGTTCAAAATTCTACTCCTTCAGCTTGAAATTGAGCGTTTGGCGCACTTTTACCGGCACCGGGCGATCATCAATCTTCCCCGGCTGAAAACGCCACGAACCCACGGCCCGCAGCGAGCTTTCATTGAAAATGTAATCCGGCTGAGATTCCGTCACCTGCGCGCCGCTGACCCGGCCGTCTTCCCCGATCACAAATTCCAGCGTCACGAATCCCTCGATGCCGCGGGCGCGGGCCGACGCAGGATAAACCGGATCCATCCGGCTGATGGGCACCGGGATCACGTCCAGCGCGCTGAGATCAACCGGCCCGCCCGCCGCGAGCGCGATGTCGAACACCGCCATGGCCGGATCAACCGGAAGCGCATCCAGTCGCACCATGTCAGCCATTTCCGAAAGCGGCATGGACGGCATTTGCACATCGGAAGGCCGCATAAGTTCCGGCCGCTGCTCCATGCGCACCGGACGGCTTTGAACAGCGGAACGTGCCGGACGCGGTTCCGGCAGATCCCGGATCTGTTCGACCGCTTCAACGGGACGGATGATATATTCAGTCTCCTTCGCCGTGATCTTTTCCAAAAGAGGCAGCGCAAGAAAAACAGCCGCCGTCAGCACAAACGGCGCCAGCACCGTCCCGAAATCCGGCGTATGACGAAGCGATGCCTGACGAAGATCACTCATGCTTCTCCGTGGCCACATTGACTTTCTTCGCCCCTGCAAGGCGGCATTCATCCATCACCGCGATCAGCGCCCCACTCTGGGCCCTGCGGTCGGCCAGCACAATCACAGGCCGATCCAGGCGCTGAAGCTGACGCGCGACCAGGCCCCGCACCTGCTGCAGCGCAACGGGATTCCCGCCAAAATAGATCTGTCCGTCTGCGGCCAGCGCCAGCAGAATGCTTCGCTCGCGCAGATTCTCGGCGGATACCGCCGCAGGCTTGTCAATTTCAATGCCCGCGCTTTCCTTAAAAGTGGTCGTCACCACAAAAAAGATCAGCAGCAGGAAAACAACGTCAATCAGCGGCGCCATGTTGATGGCCACGGCCGCATTCTGCTCGTCATCCAGTGAATAGGCGCGTCTCACTGCACACCGCCCTTTCCCAGCGCGAGCAGCAGATGGCTGCGGCAAACTGCAAACCGGATGCTCAAATGGCTGATCAGGCGGTGCAGCCGGGCGACGCCAAAGACGCCCGGAAGCGCGATAATGAGCCCGAACTGCGTGGTGATCAGCGCCTGGCTGATCCCATCGGCCACGGCCCCGCCCATGACCGTGTGGGCCTGCAGGACCGCCCGGAAAGTGCCGATCATCCCGGTGACTGTTCCCAGCAGGCCGATCAGCGGTGCCGCGGCCGTCAGGGCCGCGAGAACGACAACATCTCTCTTCAGATTTCGTATGGCCGCGTCCTGATATTCCTGCCACGCCTGCCGCGGATCGCGCCCCTCTTTCGCCGCATCGGCCGCATATTTCACGGCTCCGGGAATCAGCAATCCTCCATCCGCCGTTTCAAGAATACTGTGCTCGAAACCGGGCGGCAGCTGCGAGGCGCTCAGGAGAGCCTTCCGCGTCCGAAGAAAATAGAACCAGATGGAAAACGAAACAAAGGCCAGCGGCAGCAGCAGGATGCCTCCCGCCCTCCAGTAATCCAGAATGTGTCCAAAAAGTGCCATGCCCTATTCAGGTTGGCTCAGCGCCGCCTCAATCGCGCTGCGCAGTTCTTTGCTTTCCGGATCGGTGCGCGAACCGAAATGGTTCAGCATTTTCCCATCCCGCGAAATCAGGAACTTGTTGAAGTTCCAGGATATCTTGCCTTCTGAAGGCGGATTAAGTGTTTTGTCCGTCAGATATTTATACAAAGGCGCTGTGTCTTTCCCTTTGACGGAAATCTTCGAGAACATCGGGAACGTGACCCCGTAGTTGAGCGTGCAGAACTGCTTGATATCCTCGTTGGTTCCCGGCTCCTGGCCCATGAAATTGTTGGCCGGGAACCCCAGAATCACAAGCCCCTTGTCCTTGAATTCCTGATGGAGCTTCTCCAGCCCCGCATACTGACGCGTGAATCCGCATTTGCTGGCGACATTCACCATCAGCAGCACCTTGCCCTTGTAAGCGGACAGCGCGACTGGATTGCCGTCAATGTCGTCCATCTGAAAATCATAAATGGTCATATTGGTCTCCTGCGCCATGCATGCCGCGCAAACAAGGAATCCCGCAACTGCCGTCAGCCATTTCATTTTGCGCCTCCTATATTCCGCGCGAATTCCGAAATCATGAGTTCGAGCCCGGCGATGATGGACTTCACGCGGCGGTGGAAATAGGCATGGGCAATCAGCACGGGAATGGCGATCACCAGACCGGTTTCGGTTGTGACCAGCGCCTCGGATATGCCGCCGGAAAGCAGATGGGCTTCGCCGCTGCCGAATATGGTCACCAGCTTGAAAGTGTGAATCATGCCGGTCACGGTTCCCAGCAGGCCGAGAAGCGGAGCGACCCCGCCGATCACCGCGAGCGTGCCGAGATGCCGCTCCAGCGCCGGAACATGGACCAGCATCCGCTCATACATCACTTCCTCCAGCAATTCAGGCGCCACGTTCTTGTGCAGGAGCCCTTCCGAAATGATCGGGCCGGCCGGAAATCCGAGCAATTCCTCGTCCGCTCCAGACACTGCGGCCTGCCTGACCATCTCCGCATCGGGCAACCGGATTTTACGGAGGCTTGCCGTCTTCCAGATCATGATGACCACAGCCAGCGCACCCAGAAGGAGAAGCGGAATCATTACCAGCCCGCCGGCCTTCAAATGCGCAACCCACGAGCCTTTGGAACCCTCGATTTTCAGAACCTTTCCGCCCGTCACATCCACGGGAAACATCTTTCCTGATGGCACCGGCGCGCGCTCCAGCAGCGACGGGAGCATGCTGTCGGGCGCGGTCACGGCCAGACCGGAAAGCCCGTCGCCCGTAAACCATACCAGAGGCCCTGTCACAGAAAATTCGCCCACATGAAGACGACCCGCGCGGTCGAGGCATTCCCCATTGAAAAACAATCCGCCGGGCATGTCACGGTTCCAGTACCAGGCAAGCGAAAGTAAAATACGACCGGTTTCGACACCATCTTCCGCCGCGTCCGCCGCCTCCAAATCCTTTGCCAGATACTGGACCTCCGCCGCAGATGCGCGGCCTTCCAATGATCGGCGATAGTCCTGCAAAATCGCCTCGATCAATCCCGCCTGCTCTTCCATATCCAGCAGTTCCGTTTCCGCGCTGCTTTCGGTTTGCGAATCGAGAACCGACTGCAGGCGCGACCGCTCTTCGCGCAGGCGGGCTACTTCGTTTTCAAGCCCGGAAAGTTTTTCGGCCAGCGGCGCTTTTTCGGCGGCAATCTTTGCGCGCAGCGCATCGAGTTCCTTCACGGACTGCGCGATATCGGACTGCGTTTGATCAATCGCCTCCCCCACATTCCCGGCATAGACCGGCAGCGCCAGCAGAACAAGCATGCAGAACAGCCTTCTCATCGTCCGGCCTCCTGCAGTTTGAGCGGGAGCAGAACCCATGCGGGAGGTTCCTGTCCGTCGCATATTCTGAGAGCCTTGCGCACAGCAACCGACAGCGAATCGTCCCGCGTCCACTGCCAGCCGGAGTCGGTCCATTCCCCGCTGGCGGACACGGCATCATCAGCGGACACGGCAAAAGCAGCGCCGAGGCCAAGATAAAGCACATCCATCTGGCGGCGGCCCGCGCCCTCAAGTTCGATGACCGACTTGTCCGACGAGGCGCGGTGCTGAAGATTTTCGATTTCCGCGTAAATCGAGAACACCCGCTGCAGGCGGTCTTCCAGAGCGGGCGAAGCCGGCAGCGGAAATTCGATCCGGTTTTTCAACAGGCGTTCCCACGAGCGCAGATCGTCTTCGGCCTCATCAATCAGCGGCCGCCAGGCATCGCGCTGAGCCTTCAGCATTTCGATGTTATCCAGCAGCCCTGCATCGGCCGCGCTCCTGCTTTCCATTTCTTTCCGTAAATCATTGACTTCTTTTCCGAGATTCTTTATTTCGGTTTCCAGCATGCTGATTTCAGCGTCATACCACTGTTTCTGGAAATCCCATTCGCGGGCTTCGGAGGAAATCACGTCGCGCAGTTCAATCCATTCATGCACCACGCCCTGAAGGGCCGGAGCCGAAGCCTGATCCTGCGCCAAGGCGGCGGCCGCGAGCGCCAAAAAGGCAAAACTTCCAATGATTGGAACTTTCTTGCGAAAAACTTCCAATGATTGGAACTTTTTGAGCGAAAAGTTCCAATCATTGGAACTTTTGGCCCGCGCCGCGATGTGCAAAATGCTGAACATGCCGGAGATGATAGCGCATTGCGCCGGAGAATCAAACCGGATATGTTTGGGGCATGAAATTATCAAAACCGGTGATCAGCCTGGTCAGTCTGGGCTGCGCAAAGAACGAAGTGGACTCCGAGCATGTGCTCGGTTCGCTTCTGCAGGACGGTTTCATATTTGCCGAGGATCCGCGCGATGCGGACATCTGCCTGGTGAACACCTGCGGATTTATTGAATCAGCGCGGGATGAAACGCGCGAGACACTGGAGACGCTGGTGGCCCGGAAGAAAAACGGCCGCCCCCGGTTTGTGGTCGCGCTCGGCTGCATGGTGGAGCGGGCCGCCGATTATCCGGCATTCGCAGATGTGCTGGCGGCCTGCGATCTGCGGATTTCCTTTTTCGACTATCCCCGGCTGGCCTCCCTGTGCCGGAAACTGCTGGATGAAACGGCCGAGGAGAAACCGCGGCCGGACATCCTGAGCACGGGACCGCGAATCCGGATCGGGATGCCGCACCTGGCCAATCTTAAAATCAGCGAAGGATGCTCCAACGGATGCAGTTTCTGCTCAATCCCGCGCATGCGCGGGCGGCAGATCAGCCGGCCGTCGGCCGAGATCATTGCCGAGGCGGTGTCGCTGGCGGAAAACGGAGCAAAGGAAATTTCCATCATCGCGCAGGACTCCACGAGTTATGGAAAGGATTTGTTCGGGAAGCCGGCGCTGGCCGCACTGCTGCGCGAACTGGCGGCCGCCCTGCCCCAAAATATCTGGATTCGGCTGATGTACGCCTATCCGAGGTTTTTGTCGGAGGAAGTGCTGCAGGTCATGGCCGGCGACAGGCGCTTCTGCCGCTATGTGGACATTCCGCTGCAGCATGTTTCCGACCGGATTCTGAAAGCGATGGGCCGCGGCACGAACCGGAAGCAGATCGAGGCGCAGCTTCAGCAGATTCGTACCGTGCTGGCGCCTGCGTCCATCCGCACGACCTTCATCACGGGATTCCCCGGCGAAACGGATGAGGAGTTTGAAGAGCTTCTGGAGTTTGTCCGCGAGCAGGAATTCAATCATCTGGGGGCATTCACTTATTCGCCCGAGCCGCTGACCGCGGCCGCAGAATTGCCCGATGATATTCCGCAGAAGATCAAGGAAGCGCGGCGCGACCGGCTGATGGCCGAACAGATGGAAATATCGCATCGGCTGCTGCAGGAACTTGAGGGCCAGACGGTCGATGTGATGATCGACCAGCAGGTAAGCAAGCCCAATGATCTGCTTCCGCACGACTGCATTGCGCTGGGGCACACGAGACAGCAATCTCCCGATGCGGACGGTCTAGTGATCCTGCGAGGGAAGCGGGACAGGAAATTGAGTCCGGGCCTAGTGATTCCGGTTCGCATCACGACGGCCATGGATTATGACCTGATTGCGCGGCCAGTTCAGTAGATGTAGTGACGGCGAATGCTGGAGTCTATTCCCGTCAGGATTTCGTAGGCAATGGTTTTGCATTTTGCAGCCAGCTCGTCAGCCCAGACTGATTCGTTCCCCTGCTCGCCGATGAGCACGGCCTCGTCGCCGCGCTTGACTCCGCTGGCGGGACCGACATCCACGGCAATCCAGTTCATGCTGACGGCGCCGACCACGGGGCAGCGGCGGCCGTGGATCAGCACATAGCCCTTGTTGCTCAGGATGCGCAGATAGCCGTCGGCATAACCGACCGCGAGCGTGGCAATGTCCGTCGGCTGCTCCGCCTTCCAGGTGCCGTAATATCCGACCGGAAAACCGGCCGGGACGGAACGCACCTGCATGACGAGGGCCTTCCATTGCAGGATCGGGCGCGTGCGGAAACGCATGTTTCTCTTGCCCGTGCCGTAACCGTAAAGGATGATTCCCGGCCGGATCCCATCCAGGTCCCATTCCTGGTGGTAGAGAATCGCGCGGCTGCTGGAGAGGTGCTTGAAGAGCTTGCGGCCCAGAAGCTGCTCGGCCCCGGTTGCGATGCTGAAGAATCGCTCTGCCTGTGCGCCGGCGGACTCGGGCTCCTTGGGCTCCACCTTGGCAAAGTGGCTGCAGATGCCTGTGATGTTGAGCCCGGATTCATTGGAGAGGCGCCGGATTATTTCGGGAGCCTGTTCCCACGGCAGGCCGATGCGACCCATGCCGGTGTCGATCTTGATGTGCACATCAAGGTCGCGCCCGAACTTCCGGGCAGCCAGCGCCAGCGCCATGCCGTGCTCTTCGGTGGCGATGACCGGGATGATCTGGTGCTCGAAAAGAAGACCGGCATCGGCGGGATCCACCACCCCGATCACCAGCAGTTTCACGCCGGGCAAAGCGGCGCGGAGCTTGATGGCCTCCTCCACATAGGCGACGGCAAACCATCGGGCGCCGGCCTGAGCGGCCCGCTGAGCAACAGGAATCGCGCCGTGACCGTAGGCGTTGGCCTTGACGACGCAAATGAGTTCGGTTCCGGGAGAAATCGCAGCGCGGATGGCCTGCGCGTTTTCCTGCAGGACATTGAGATCAACTTCAATCCAGCTGCGCTTCACGGGACGGCGCCCCCCGGCGCCGGAAGCAGAAAAAGAAAATGGTGCACCCGAAAGGATTCGAACCTCCACGCCTTTAAGGGGCACAAGGACCTGAACCTTGCGTGTCTGCCAATTTCACCACGGGTGCACGCAATTTGATGCATTAACATATCACCGTTTTACAATCCGTCAACCGAAAGTTGCACATTAGCGTCCAACCGGTTCCTGAAGGGAATCATAGACCGCCGGGGCAGGTTCAACCTCCTGCACAATGACTTCCGGCGGCCGTATCACCGGTTTCGCCGGGGCCGTCATGACAGCCTCCACCTCAACAGCCGGAGCGCGTTCAAGATCCTGCATGATGGCGTCAACCGCCGCCCTTTCCGCGGCGCGCTCAGGGCCGGGAACAGACTCCAGGACATCGGCCTCCATATTTTCAGACGCGACCGGAACATCATCCGGAGCCGCGGACGGCTCTGAGGCCATTTCACTTTCCATGAGTTCAAGATGATCCACATCATCCAGCAGATCGCCGGCGCCGCTCCGGTTGAAAGACGCGCGGCGGATCAGGGAACCGTTCAGCGTGAAAACGTGGTGCGTGAGATAGGCCGGGTGAGGCTGGTGAATGACATGCAGGCGGTCTTCCTCATCCACTTCCATGTGAGGGGGCTGGAAACGCAGCACGTTGCCAAGCGAATAAACGCCATAGCAAACGCCGTTGCCGACATCATCAATGCGGAGGAACAAATCATCGCTTCGATCGCGCGAACAGGTTCGCAGGCTGTAAATTCTGCTGGCACCGTTGACCTCCAGCTCCATTTCGGCGGCAACCACGCCGGGAACAACATCCAGGAAGGCCTTGGGCGCCAGATAGGTCCGGCTGGGCGTAACGAGCATCGGGATGACGGTGTAGCTCCCGGGCTTGTCCAGCTCGTAATAGTCGCGGACATTGACATTCGTGACGGCGGTCTGCCCGGCGCCGACCAGCAGCGCGACTGCAGGCGCGTTGCGACGGGGCTGAATATAAGCTCCTCCGGCCGCGCGAAGCTCAAAGCGGATCGCCGTGTCGCCGCCAACTTCACCAAGAACGAGTGTCTTGCCGGTCTTGTTGATGACGGTGAGGGCCACCGTCACGGGTTCGAACTGCAAATAGCGGTTGTGCTCAAACCGTCCGCCGAACTGAAGCTGGGCAAAAACCGGCTGAATCAGAAAGGAAGAAACAATCAGCGCTCTGGCCCATGATTTTCTCATATGGCGAAACTCTCCTGCACGCTCAACGCCCCTGCGCGAGCCGTGAAGCCAGCCGCGCGGGAAGGCCGGCCGCCTTGATTTTCTCCTGGGTGATGGAGAAATCATAGGTGACGCGGCGCAGCTCGACGGTGTTGTCCACCATGTTATAGATTACGTACGCGGAACGCGGATCGCCGTCGCGCGGCTGCCCGACGCTGCCCACGTTGATGAAATACTTCTTGCCGAGCCCGATGCGGATTTTGGAGTACATGCCGCAGCGGATGATGTCGGTCTTTTCAAAGGCAAGCGGGACATGCGTGTGCCCGTAGAAACAGATGGAGGTGGTCTGATAGTTGAAATTCGCCTCGGCCTCAAACTTGTCAAAAACGTAGCCCCACATCTCCGGGGTGTCCAGTGTGCTGTGGACAATGGTGAAGGATTCCACGGGTTCGATAAACTTCAGCGAACGAAGGAACGCCAATTCGTCCTCCGAGAGCTGTTTGCGGGTCCAGTCCACCACATCGGCGGCCAGCGGATGGAATCCGGCCAGGTTTTCGTCGTGGGAGCAGTAGTGGTCATGATTGCCGCGAACGCAGCGGCACTTGAGGTTCCGGATGATTTCAAGGCATTCGCGGGGATTGGAGTTATAGCCGACAATGTCCCCCACGCACGCGTAATCGGTGACCCCCTGCTCCGCCGCATCCTTCAGAACGGCCTGCAGGGCTTCCAGGTTCGCATGGATGTCACCTAAAAGCGCATATTTCATTCCGTAAATCTGTACCAAAAGAAGCCGCCGATGGCCAGCGGTAAAGCAAATCTCTTTCCAAAAAACTAGCGACTATGCCCGATGGTGAAGCCGCTGAACCCGCCCGAGGCGGGCTGCCAGCCGATTTGTTCTTCCATGATATAGCGCTTCAGGCCCGACTGCCGGATGGCATTGACAAAGGCCATCAGTTCGTCTGCCGCACCCTCGGCTTCAAGCCGGACCGACCCGTCGGGTTCATTGCGGACGAAGCCGGTGACGGCGAAACCGGCCGAAAGGCTCAGCACAGTGTAGCGGAACCCCACGCCTTGAACATGCCCGGTATAGCGGACACTGATGCACTGTTTCTCTTCCTTTGGCGGCTTCATCGTGCTATTTTCCCTCTTCAAACAATGAGAATCATACAAACAGGAATCTCCTTTTGAAACCCGAATTGCTGCCAACCCCCAAATTTATTGCACCGGGAGATGGCTGGCTTGCGCTGGAATCCCCTGCGGGGCTGCACTGCAGCGCCAAAACAGCGGCGCGCATGAAGCCGGCTATTGACACCCTCCGGGACGTGCTGAGCAACTGCGGGCTCACTCTGGAAATCAGGGAAAGCCCCGCGCCGCCGCCCGTCGGGGTTCCCGGCATCGTCCTGCTTACACCGCCCGGCCGGGGAGGCGAAGGCTATCAGCTGACCGTGGACGATCATCGCATCACGCTGGCGGGAGACGGCTGGGCCGGGCTGTTCTATGGGCTGCAAACCCTGCGGCAACTGCTTGCTGCGAGCGGCGACCGGATTCCTCACATGCAGATTAATGACGAACCTTCCCTGCCCAACCGCGGATTCTACCTGGATATCAGCCGCGGGCGCGTGCCCGCGCTGGAGACAATCAAACGGCTGATTGATCGCCTGGCCTTCCTGAAATACAATCAGCTCCAGCTCTATGTTGAGCATGTCTTCGATTTCCAGTTTGATCCCGATATCTCGCGCGGATGCGATCCTCTAACGGCAGAGGAAATCACCACGCTGGATGAATACTGCCGTGAACGCTTCATCGAACTTGTTCCCAGCATGACATGCTTCGGGCACATGGGGCGGATTCTCAGCCTGCCGAAATACCGGCATCTGGCCGAAATTGAATTCCCGGCCGCAAGCTGGGAAGAAGCCGACTGGCTGACCCGCCTGCGCGGAGCCACACTGAACCCCCGGATGCCCGAATCGCGCAAATTGATCGGACGCATGCTGGACGAATTTCTGCCTCTTTTCAGTTCGGGCCGCTTCAATATGTGCGGGGATGAAACCCATGACCTCGGCAAAGGCGTCAATGCGGCGCTCTCCGCCGGTGAACTTTATGCCGAACACCTTGTCTTTGTCCGCAAGCTGGCTTCGCAGCACAACAAGCAGCTCATGTGCTGGGGTGACGTGCTGCTGAAATATCCGGACGCCATCCGGCAGATTCCGGAAGATGTGACCATCCTTGACTGGGGCTATGAGCCGGAAATGGATTTTCTCAAGGCACGGCGATTCAGGGATGCCGGGCTTTCAGTTTATGCCTGCCCATCGACCAGGAGCTACAAGGTGCTTTTCAACGAGACAGAAAAGGCCCGCGCCAACATTCGGGGCTATGCAAAGGCGGCGCAGGAGCTCAGCGCAGAGGGAATGCTTGTCACCGACTGGGGCGACATGGGGCACATCAACATGCCGGCCTGTTCCCTTCACGGCATGGCGCTGGGCGGCGCACTGGCCTGGAACCATCAGGGTTCTTCTGGAAAAGAGTTCGACCGGGCCTTCGATGCACAGATCTTCGGGGATGCCGAATGCGGCGCAGCAGCGATTTACGAAATGGCGGGCAGCCGGCCGCAGAATTCATGGCCGGCGTTTCTGCAGGGGAAAACGAATCCGGAAGATTCGGAGAAACTGAAATCGCTGTCTGATCGAATCGCAGCGCTGAAACCGGGCGGCATGGTTCTGCCGCACGACCTGGACGAGATCCATCTCGCCTGCCGCGCGCTGGAACTGTGCGCCCATAGATCGCGCGAACAATTGGGGGCGTTTGCAGATGATTACGGCCGCATCTGGCTGGAATCCAATAAACCGTCGGGCCTCAGTGAACTGCTGGCCCGGCTACGGGATCTGACATGAATCCCGCATGGAAGAGAGTAATTGCCGGGTCCTCCATCCGGACAACCCTGCTGCGGGCGGCGCTTCTGGCGGTCATCACCTGGCTGCTGTTCACTCAGGTTCTGACCGTATGCCGTCTCGACGGCGCCAGCATGGAGCCCACGATGAAAAACCGGTCCGTAAGGATCGTCAACCTTTTGAAATACAAAAAGAATGATCCTGCACGAGGCGATGTGGTGGTCATTTCACCCGCAGGACGGCGCGTTTACTATCTCAAGCGAATCCTGGGTCTGCCCGGAGAAACAGTCGGTTTCAATGCGGGACAGTTCACCGTCAACGGGCAGCCGCAGGAGGAGCCCTATCTCACGGACAGGGGCGACTGGAACATGGAGCCTGCGGTACTGGAGGCGGACGAATATTTTGTCGCAGGCGACAACCGCGCGGTTCCGATTGAACGGCATTTGATCGGGATTGTCTCAAGAGAAAAGATTGCCGGAGGGCTTTTGTGGTGATGGTGAGTCCGAGAAATCTGATCGTTATTATGCTCGCTGTTGCACTGACCGCGGTGCTGGCGTTTTATTTCATCGGGCGGGACGAGAGGCAGATTCTGCGCCGCCAGCGGGATCTCGTGGAGCGGCTTTCAAAATCCGGCCCCGAGAAAGAGATCGGGGCCCTGACCCGCGCACAGGAAATTTCATCTTTTTTCAAAGATGAGGTTGTCCTGGATCTGAAACCGTATCTTTCAGGCGCACATGGGCGAAGAGACCTGGCCGGGCTGGCGTATCACTTCCGCGGGATGGTTGAGGAGCTATCCATCGAGATGGCCGATCATAAGCTGACCATCGCACCAGACCGGCGGACGGCCGTGCTGGCGGCGGTGGCGCGGGCAAAGGCGAAATACGGCGGTGAATGGGATCAGGATTTGCGCGAAGTGGAAATGCGCTGGGCCAAAACAGAAAAGGGATGGCTCATTTCTTCAGCGAGTTTCACATCCGCCATCAAAAGGCCCGAAGGCCTATAACCGCTTCAGCGCCTCAGCCAGCGTAAGATCCTCGGGGTTGGCAATCCGGATGTTCGACGGAGGGCACGGCACGAGGTGCACTTCATGCTTGATCAACTCGAGGGCGGCAGATTCATCCTGCAAGGCAACCTTCTTCTTTGCCGCGGCGGCCAGCGCCTTTTCCAGCACATCCAGCTTGTAGGCCTGCGGAGTCTGCGCCGTCCAGGCCGTGTTGGGTTCCAGTGTCGCCGTGACCGTATTGCCCTTGGGAACAATCTTGACCGGATCCAAAATCCGGGACGCGGCCACGCCGGATCCATAGCGCTTGGCGGCCTTTATGCATTCGCTGATCAGCCCCCTCTTCACGCACGGGCGTGAAACTTCATGCACCACGACCATGGACACTTCCTCGTCGAGTGTATTCAGCCCCATGCGCAGGGAAGAGATGCGGGCAACCGTTCCCGCGGCGATCTTGCGCAGCTTCATGTAGCCCATCAGCTTGGCCATGGTGAGCACCTCGCCGACCCGATCCTTCGGGGCGACCACAACAATGCCGTCTATGTCAGGGCAGCGTTCAAATTCCTCGAGAGCATGCGAAAGCAATGGCCGGCCCGCTAAATTGAGGAATGCCACATCCACTCCAGTGGCCATGAGCTGCTCTTCCTTGCCGCTGGCAATAATTATACCCCAAACCACATGAACCATTGTGTACCGCCTTATATAAGGTTTATACGTCCGTCCGGCATAAAAAACCTGACGTTGTGCTTATAAGAGATAAGCTATTATTTGTCAAGAAGTTAAGGTTCAAAAAAGATAATTCGGGCCGAAAAACCAGATCATTTTTGAGCATCTATATATTCAGCAAAAGTTTATATAAAAACCATTGTCCGGCAACTGAATGCTTTTCGGGGGTTTCGCGGCGATAAATCACGAGAAAAAGTTCAGCAGAGTCCGTCTTTTCTCAGGTCATCGGCAATGCGGGCCACCACCTGGTCAATGGACATGCCGGTGGTATCCAGCACGCGGGCGCCGTCCACAATCTTGAGCGGGGCCGTCTTCCGGCTGGAGTCAATGGCGTCGCGGCGCTCGAGGGATTTGAACACTTCCTCCTCATTGCTCTGGCCTTCAAGCTGGACGATATCCTTGCAGCGGCGGCGCGCGCGCTCCTTGGGATCGGCATCAATGTAAAACTTGTACGGGGAATCGCGGAACACCACCGAACCGATGTCGCGGCCCTCCATGACAATGTTCCCGAAGTGCCGCATGTTGCGCAGCTGCTCGACGATGAAGGCGCGCACCTCAGGAATGGTGGCAATGATCGCCACGTTCTCGCGCACGGCCTCGCCGCGAATCTCCTGTCCCGGATCAGTGCCGTCTATGCTGAACCATACCGCGCCGTCTTTGATGAAGAAATCCCACTGGACCTCGTCCATTTTGGCAACGACCGCCGCGGTGTTGTGGATATCCACGTTCTCTTGCAGCATCTTCCAGGTCATGCCCCTGTAGAGCGCGCCCGAATCCACATAAAGATAATCCAGAACCTGCGCCAGTTTCTTGGAAACCGTGGACTTGCCGGAAGCAGAGGGCCCGTCTATTGCGATAACATGATATTTGTTCTCAGTCAAAGTCAGCTCCTAATTCCCGAAGATGATTCCAATAAGTCGGATAGGATGTGTTTACACAAGATGTGTTCAGAATGCAAACAGGAGTTTTGCAATAAAGCGCAAGGATCGCCATGGACATCACCACGCGGTGGTCGCCATGACTTTCAAGCGGCTGCGCCGGAATTATTTGCGAAGGGCCCGTAACAATCATCCCATCGGGAGTCTCCTCCGCGCAGACTCCCATGAGCCTCAGATTATTCACCATGACCGCAATCCGGTCCGACTCCTTCACCCGCAGTTCGGCCGCATCGCGGATCACCGTACGGCCGTTCGCAACGGCAGCGGCAACGGCAAGGATTGGAATTTCATCAATCAGCGCCGGAATTTCATCGCCGCCCACTTCGGTGCCAGCCAGTTTCGCGCCGCGAATAACCACATCCCCCACCGGCTCGCCGCCCATCTGATCGCTGAGATTGCGGACCTGGATATTCGCACCCATGCGCCTGAGAACATCCAGCAGCGCCGCGCGCCGCTTGTTGAGCCCGACTGATTTCACGGTCAGTTCAGCGCCCGGCATTCCAGCCGCGGCGACAATGAAAAACGCCGCCGAGGAAAAATCGCCCGGCACAATCCAATGACGCCCCTTGAAACGCGGACCCGAAGATCCAAAGCCTTCGAGTGCAACGGTGAGCCCGTCAACTTGAATGGGCAAGCCCAGCATCTGCATAATGCGCTCGGTATGATCACGGGACGGCGCAGGTTCCGTCACGCGTGTTTTTCCATCCGCAAAAAGCCCGGCGAGAAGAATGCAGGATTTCACCTGCGCGGAAGCCATCGGCAAGGTGTAGTCAATGGCGCGCAGTTTTGCCGGGGCAATTCGTACGGGCGGCCTGTCATTCGCTCCGACCAGTGTGATCTGCGCGCCCATTTCGCGCAAAGGGATGGCAATTCTTTTCATCGGCCGCGAACAGAGCGACGCATCGCCCGACATCTCGGCGCTGACCCCTGCACCGGCAACGAGGCCGGAAATCAGCCGGATGCTTGTCCCCGAATTCCCCATGTCCAGAACGCCTGACGGCTGTCGGAATTTACCGCCGGTTCCAATTACCATCAAACGGTCATCCTCACTGCGGACAATCTTTGCGCCCAGCGCTTCCATCGCCTTATAGGTGCAAATACAGTCCTCGCTGAAAAGATATCCGTCAACGGTTGAAGTTCCTTCCGCCAGTGCGGAAAACATGGCCACGCGGTGCGATATGCTCTTGTCACCCGGAACCTGCAGGACTCCGCCAAACTTTTTCCCCGCCCTGACGGTCACGCTGTTCAAAGTGCCGCTCATGAATTCGCCTCAATTACCGTTTTTTTTGCCGCCAGCAGTTCCGCGCGCGCGCGCCCGGACTCCTCAAGATAGTTCTGAAGCCACTGGAACTCCCTCTGCTCCATCAATGACTTTATACCGCTCAGTTCGGCAATGAAAGCATCCAGGGCATCAAGAATGTTCTCCGTATTGCCCGCCGCGATGTCGCGCCAGATCGCCGGCGCACTGCCCGCCACGCGCGTGGTGTCCGTGAATCCCGGCCCGCAAAGCATTCCTGCGGACTCCGCTCCGCCTGCCTGATACACGGTCGAGGCCAGAGCGGATGCAGCCAGATAGGTCAAATGACTGGTCAGCGCAATGACCCGGTCATGTTCTTCGGGATCCATGGTCACCGGAATGCCGCCAACCGACTTCCAGAACTCCTGCAGACGGTTCAAATCCCTGTCGGATCCGCTGACCGGCGTCAGCGCGACCACCGCGCCGCGATAAAGATCGCGCGCGGCGTGATCCTGTCCGCTTTTTTCCGAACCGGTCATGGGATGACTGCCGATGAAATTGAAAGGTTTCCCGGCAAATACTGTTTCGCAGCGGCGCACAATATCCGTCTTGGTGCTGCCAACATCCGTGACCAGAGAACCGCCCTTGAAATTCCCCATGCACTGCTCAATCAGCGGGGAAATGGAACTTACGCTTGTGCAGAATACGGAGATGTCCGCATCCGCAACGGTTTCTTCCGGAGTTTGAAACACTTCATCGCAGACGCCCAGTCGCAGAGCCTTTTCCCGTTCAGCGGATTTCCGGCTCCAGGCCGAGACTTGATACGGCTTCCCGAAGGCCTTCAGCGCGAGACCCAGCGAGCCGCCCATCAAACCGGTTCCTATGATTGCAATCCGCTGCATGGCCTAAAGTGAACGCCCCACCGCCTTCGCGATGGTCTTCAGCTCCTTCATCAGATTCATGTAACGGTCGGGCAGCAGGGCCTGCGGCCCGTCAGAAAGCGCCTCCTCCGGCTTCGGATGGATTTCCAGCATCAACCCGTCTGCTCCCGCGGCAATCGCCGCCTTCGACATGGAGGGAATCAGATCCCAGTGTCCCGTGGCATGACTGGGATCCACAAGCACCGGCAAATGGCTCTCGCGCTTGATGACGGACACAGCGCTCAGGTCAAGCGTGTTGCGCGTCATCGGCTCGAAGGTGCGGATGCCCCGCTCGCAGAGGATCACATCCGGATTGCCCTCGCTCAAAACGTATTCCGCGCTCATCAGCAGTTCCTGGATCGTACTGGCAAGTCCGCGCTTGATCAGCACCGGCACGCGAATTTGTCCCACAGCCTTCAGCAGGTTGAAATTCTGCATGTTGCGTGCGCCGATCTGGATCACGTCGGCGTACTCTGCAACCATTTTGACGTCGCGCGTGTCCATCACCTCGGTGATGATGGGAATGCCCAGTTCCCTGCGCATCTCGGCCAGATATTCAAGGCCCTTCTTTCCCAAACCCTGGAAGGCATACGGCGAAGTGCGCGGCTTGAAGGCCCCCGCGCGGATGATTCTGGCCCCGCCCGCCTGCGCGCAGCGCGATATTTCAAAAAGCGACTCGCGGCTCTCGACCGAGCACGGCCCCGCCATCATGACAATATCCCGCCCGCCGATCACCACAGGCGAACAGCCGGATTTCACAGGAGGGATGGTTATGACCGTCGGATCTTCGTGAAATTCCCGGCTGGCACGTTTGTACGGCTTGAGAACCGTCATCACCGATTCCACGCCGGGGAACACCTCCAGAGGCCTTGAACGAATGGCCGTTTGATCGCCTATGACTCCGATCACGGTCTTTTCCGAGCCCCGGCTGATGTTGGGCTGCAGCCCCCACTCGCGGAGCTTCTCCTCAATATGCCGGATCTGCTCCTCCGTGGCGCTCTTTTTCAGAACAATGATCATGAATGATTGCCTCTTGCAGACAGGACTTCCAGCAGCTTTTCAATAAAGAGCCGGTTCTGCTCCTCGGTGCCAACCGTGACGCGAATATAGTCGGGAAGGCCGTAACCGTCCATCGGCCGCACAATGATCTTTCGCTTCTGCAGCTCGGCGAACACCTGCCGGCCGTTGTCCACCTTCACGAGGATGAAATTGACCAGTGACGGAACCCACGGGAGGCCTATTTCATCGAAGGCCGCCTGCAACTGGTTGAGTCCGCTCTTCACCATCCTGCGTGTGCGTTTCACGTGGCGCTCGTCCTTCAGCGCCGCCACAGCCGCTTCCAAGGCCATCGCGTTCACATTGAACGGCTGCCGCACACGGTGCAGAAGATTGATGTTCTCCTTTGAAGCCATGCCGTAACCTATGCGAAGCCCCGCCAGCCCATAGGTTTTCGAAAAGGTCCGCAGAATGTAGAAATGCGGATGCTTCGCAATGTACTGGATGGTGTCAGGCTGCTGCTTCGGCTCCAGGAGCTCAATGTAGGCCTCGTCAAAAACCACCGCAATGTTTTGCGGAACCTTCTCCATGAAAACTTCGATCTCGTCCCGGTACACCATCGTTCCGGTCGGATTATTCGGGTTTCCGATGAAGATAATCTTCGTCTCCGGCCGGATGGCCGCCAGCATGGCGTTCAGGTCGTGACGGAATTCAATCATCGGCACCATGTCTGTCTCGGCCTCAAAAGCCGAGGCAATCAGCTTGTAGACCACGAAGGCCCGGTCCGCCATGATAATGCGCGAGCCCTTCTCCAGATAGACGTGACCCAGGAACTGAATCAGCTCATTGCTGCCGCTGCCGAGGATGAACTGGTCCATGTCCAAACCATATTTATCCGACAGGGCCTTGCGCAGATAGTAGCCTCCGCCGTCGGGATATAGATGCATGTTGGCAGCGGCCTTTTTCATGGCCCTGACGGCCAGCGGCGAAGGGCCCAGCGCGTTTTCATTCGAGGCAAGCTTGATCATTTCCGACGCGTCGGCAAAGCCCATCTCGCGGGCGACCTCGTCCATGGGCCGGCCCGGTTCATAGACGCCAAGGCCGCTGATGTGTTTCTTTGCAATGGATTCCGTCATGTCAGCTTTCCCTTCCCGCCTGCGGATAGGATCCCAGGACGGAAAGCTCGATGCACTGTTTCTTCAGCGCCGTCATGGCTTCCCTGACATTCGACTCATCCACATGGCCTTCGAAATCAACGAAGAAATAGTATTCCCACGCCTTGTTGCGGCTCGGGCGCGATTCAATTTTGGTCATGTTCAGGTTGTACGAGTTAAACACCGAAATCGCCCGGAACAGCGACCCGGCCTCGTGCTTGACCGCAATCAGGATCGAGGTCTTGTCGCGGCCGGAAGGCGGACCGTATTTTCTTCCGATCACCAGGAACCGCGTGGTGTTTCCCGCGATGTCCTGCACGTCGGGCGCAAGAATATTCAGGTCATAGAGTTCCGCCGCCAGCGGCGAAGCAAACGCCGCGCTGCCGGGTTCATCCTTCACGTATTCCGCCGCCCGCGCCGTGCTGGAGCACGGAATCAGATCCGCATGCGGCATATTGGCCTGGAGCCAGTGCCGGCACTGCCCGAACACTTCGGGCTTGCTGTAGATTTTCTTAATGTCCTTCAGCGGTGAAATGGACATGATGCTGATGGATATCGGCAGATATATCTCCGCGCAGATTTTCAGCGGCGTGGTGATGAACTGATCCAGCGTATGCGTCACGGCGCCTTCGGTCGAATTTTCGATCGGCACGACCCCGTAATTCGCACCCTGCCGCTGCACCGCCTCAAACACATCCGTGATCGTGCTGCAGGCCTCGTAATCCACGCTGGCGCCGAATTTTTCGCGTGCGGCGCGGTGCGTGAAAGTGGCCTGCGGCCCCAGATAGGCAATGCGCGTGTTCCGCTCCAGCGCCAGAGAGGCCGACATGATCTCGCGGTAAATGGACTGCACGGCCTTCTCGGGCAGCGGCCCCTCGTTGAGCTTGGCAATGCGATCGTAGACGGCTTTCTCGCGGGCGGGCACATAAACTTCGGCTTCCTGTTTTTCCTTGAGCTTTCCGATCTCCAGCGCCACGCGGGTGCGCTTGTTCAGCAGGGCAACCAGCTCGGCATCGGTTGCGTCAATTTCCTTGCGCAGTTGATCAAGATTCATGGGGTTCCTCCTCCGTGCTTTCCTCAGCCGGCGTTTCCGGGGCCGGAGCTTCAGCGGGTGCGGCTTCGGCGGCCGGTTCCTCGAATACAGATTCTTCCGCAACCGGCTTGCCGTCCTCCGGACGGCGCAGCTCGGTGATGCCCGGCAGATCATTCAGGTTCTTGATGCCGAAATATTCCAGAAAAGTCTGCGTGGTCCCGAACATCATCGGACGCCCGGGCAGTTCGCTCCGCCCGGTGATCCGCACCAGCTGCAGTTCCATCAGGTTGCGCAGGATCGCGTCCACCGCGACGCCGCGCACCCCTTCAATCTCGCCGCGCGTGCAGGGCTGGCGGTAGGCAATGATCGCCAGCGTCTCCAGTGCGGGTCGCGAAAGCCGGTTGGGCTTGCCCTTCTCCAGGAACCGCCGGACCCACACGCCGCAGGCCACATCGTTTTCAAAACGAAAACCGTGCGCAAGGTCGCCGAGCACAATGCCCAAATGAGCCTTCTCCAGGTCTTCGCCAATCTGGCGAATGGCGGCCTCAACATCGGAGTCCTTCAGCGACGCAAAATCGGCGTAGGCCCCGCCCTGCTCCTCGGCCACCTGCGCGAGCACCTCGCGGATGCGCGTGGCTGTAATGGGCTGCTTGGCCGCAAACAGCAGCGCGCCCGCGATCTGCTTCAGTTCGGGAAGAACCATAATTTCACTCATGTGCCACTCCTGCCGTTTCAAAATCCTCTGTTGCCACAATCTCAATCTCAGCGAAGCGCCCGGCCTGCTCGGCGCGGATCTGCTTGAGGCGGATCAGCTCCAGCAGGGCAAGGAACGTGCACACGACCTCGTGCCGCGTGGCCATGCCCTCGAAGAGGCTGCTGAATACAATCCGCTTCTTGCTGCGAATGTTGTGGATGATGTAGTCAATCTTGTCGCCCACGGTGAACCGCTCGGCGAATATTTCCCGCAGATCCTCCTGCTTGATGCGCTTCAGAGCGCTGTCGAAAGCGGAGATAAGGTCAAAAATGCTCACGTCCTGCAGGGCGCGGTCGGTGTCGGGCCCAAGCTGTATGCCCCCGCCCTCGCGGGTGAAAACGTTCTCCATGTGGAATTCCATCAACTGCAAATGCCCGGCCACGTCCTTGAACTTCTTGTATTCCACGAGCTGGCGCACCAGATCCCAGCGAGGATCGTCCTCTTCCTCCTCTTCCATCTCCGGACGGTCCTCAGCCGGAAGCAGCATGCGGCTCTTGATCATCATCAGCGTGGCCGCCATCACGAGGAAATCGCCCGCGATGTTCAGGTCCAGCATCTTCATCAGCTCCATGTACTGCATGTACTGCCGTGTGATGAGCTCGATGGGGATGTCGTAGATGTCCACCTCATCCTTCTTGATCAGGTAGAGCAGCAGATCGAGCGGCCCCTCGAATACTTCGAGTTGAACTTTGTAGTCTTCAGCCATGTTACTCCAGTCCCACGGCCTGACGGGCCTTTTTCAGTGTGCGGCGGGCCTCGTCGCGGGCGCGCGCGGCGCCCTTGCGGAGAACCTCTTCCACGTAATCCGGATTCTTCACCAGCTCCTCGCGCTTTTTGCGGTACGGTGCAAAGGTCTCCATCATCAGCTCAAAAGTCGCCGTCTTGACGGTGCCGTAACCGAGCCCGCCCGCACGGTAGCGCGCAGCCATGTCCTCGCGCTGAGCATCCGTCGCAAACAGTTTGTACAGCGCAAACACATTGCATGTCTCCGGATCTTTGGGCTCCTCCAGCGTGCGGCAGTCGGTCACGATCTTCATGAACTGCTTTTTTGTTTCCTTTTCAGGAGCAAACAGCTCAATCGTGTTGTTGTAGGACTTGGACATCTTCTGCCCGTCCACGCCGGGCACCACCGCCACGCTCTCGCGGATGGACGGCTCAGGCACCTTGAAAACCTCGCCGTAGGCCAGGTTGAACTTGATCGCGAGGTCGCGCGTCACTTCCACATGCTGCTTCTGATCCCGGCCGACCGGGACAATGTCCGACTGCACGGCGAGGATATCCGCAGCCATCAGCACCGGATACGAAAACAGGCCGTGCGTGGGTGCAATGCCCTTCGCGAGCTTGTCCTTATAGGAATGGCAGCGCTCCAGCAGGCCCATCGGGGTAATGACCGAAAGGAGCCAGGTCAGCTCGGTCACCTCGGGCACATCGCTCTGGCGGTAGAACGCCGTCTTGTCGGGATTCAGGCCGCAGGCCAGAAAATCCAGCGCGACATCGCGGACGCCCTGCCGCAGCAGGGCCGGATCGGACACCGTCGTCATGGCATGATAGTCGGCGATAAAAAGAAACGCCTCGCCCTGCTCCTGAAGCTCGAGCGCGGGCCGCATCATCCCGAAATAATTGCCGATATGCAGTTTTCCAGAGGGTTGTATCCCTGACAAAATTCTCATTCTCGTTCACCTCAACAAAAAAACCAGAAAGGCTGAAACTATCCCAGAACACCGGCGGATTCAAAAGAAAAAACCGTGCAGCGCTTCAAACCGCAAATAGATCAGAAAAAAGCGATTTTTGGCCGTTTTTTGACGTTTTTAGGCTGTTTTTGAGCATTTTTTGGCGTTTTTGGGCCATTTTTGAGCATTTTGACGCTCTTTTTTGGCATCTGGTATTGAAGATTCCTTTTTGATATGTAGTATCGGCTCGATTCAATTTTTAGCGGAGGAAACATTATGCGGATTCTAGTGACAGGCGGGACAGGGTTCACGGGCAAGGCGCTGGTGAGGCGGCTTCTGAATGACGGCCACAGCGTGATTGCCATGGACTACAAGGAAGGCATCAAGACCCAGGAGCTGCGCGACTGGGGCGCGGAAGTCGTGATCGGCAGCGTCACCGACCGCGAGGTGGTCAAGAAGTGCATGAAGGGCGTGGATGTCGTTCAGCATGTCGCCGCCGCCTTCCGTGAGATGAACGTGCCCGAGTCCTATTACGACGAGGTCAACGTCGGCGGCACGCGCATCTGTCTTGAAGAAGCGATGACCGCGGGCGTGAAGAAGTTCATCTATTGCAGCACCTGCGGCGTGCACGGCAACGTGAAGAATCCCCCCACCGACGAAGCCCACAACATCGCCCCGGCCGACTACTACCAGCAGACCAAATACAACGCCGAGCCGGTCGTGAAGAGCTTTCACGAGAAAGGCCTGCCCTGCGTGATTCTGCGGCCGTCCGCCATTTACGGCCCCGGCGACCCCGAGCGCTTTTTCATGATCTACCGCCGCGCCGCCAAGGGCGTGTTTCCGATGTTCGGCGGCGGCAAGACCCTTTATCATCCGGTTTACATTGACAACCTCGTGGATGCAATGGTGCTGGCCATGGCGCCGGGCAAGGGTGACGGCAAAGTCTATCTCATCGCGGATGCGGAATACATTCCGATCGAAGACCTCGTGAAGCGCATCGGCAAAGCCATGGGCATTGATGTGAAAATCAAACATTACCCGGTCTGGCCGCTGGTGGTCGCCGGGCACGTCTGCGAAAAAGTCTGCAAGCCCTTCAAAATCGCCCCGCCGATTTTTCCGCGGCGCGTGGACTGGTACCGCCAGAATCGCGCCTTCGACATCAGCGCCGCGCGGCGCGACCTCGGCTATGACCCCAAGGTCGGGCTGGATGAAGGCTTGAAGCGCACCTACGAATGGTACAAGCAGGAAAAATATCTGTGATGAGCTTTCTGGATCTTGCGAAGAAACGCATCAGCGTCCGTGGCTATGCCCCGACGCCGGTTCCGGAAGAAAAACTGGATGCCGTCCTCGAAGCTGGACGCATGGCGCCTTCCGCCAAGAACAGTCAGCCCTATCATTTCGTCGTCGTGAAAAGCCCTGAAGCCAAGAAGGCTCTTGGCGGGGCCTATCCCAAGGACTGGTTCATCAGCGCGCCCGTGATCATCGCGGTCTGCGTGGAGCCCGGGAAGGCCTGGCATCGTTCGGACGGAAAGCATTATGCGGATGTGGACGGAGCCATCGCGATGGACCACATGACGTTGTGCGCGACCGATCTTGGCCTTGGCACCTGCTGGATCGGGGCCTTTGATCCGGCCCTCGTGAAAAAAGCGCTGAATCTGCCGGAAGGCGTTGAGCCTCTGGCCATGACGCCTCTTGGCATCCCCGCGGACGGCGGCCGCCCGAAAACACGCAAGCCTCTCAGCGAAATCGTGCACCACGAAAAGTGGTGAGCCGCTCCGTCACTGGAACTTTTTGAGCGCAGCGCGGAGTTCCCGAACCGTCCGGCCGAAGTTTTCGAAGGCGCCGGTGAGGGTTTGCGGATTTTCGAGATCCACCCCGGCATTCCGGATCAGTTCCAGCGGGGGCCTTGATCCGCCCGCCTTCAGCAGGCCCAGATATTTCTCCACACCGCCCGCGTTCTCAAAGATGCGGCTGATGAAGAGCTGCGAGGCGCAGAAACTGGTAGCGTATTTGTAGACATAGAAGTTGTAGTAGAAATGCGGAATGCGCGCCCACTCGTGCGCGATGAGCGGGTCGGCCTTGATGCCGGGGCCGTAATATTTTTCATTCAGCGCGTAATAGCGGCGGTTCAGCGTGTCGTGGGTCAACGGTTCGCCCGCGGCATCCAGTTCATGGATGATTTGTTCATACTCCGCAAACATGGTCTGGCGGTATACCGTGCCCTTGAAGGCATCGCACAGGTGGTTCAGCAGATAGGCCCTGAAGGCCGGGTCGTCCGTGGTGTCCAGCAGATGCCGCAGCAGCAGCTCCTCGTTCAGCGTGGAGGCGATTTCCGCAATGAAAATCGGATAGGCCGCGTTCTGATGCGGCTGCGTGTGATTGGCTAGCCAGCTGTGCATCGAGTGCCCCAGCTCATGCGCCAGCGTGAAGACGTGGTTCAGCGTGCCCTGATAGTTCATCAGTACATAGGGGAGCGTGTCGTAGCATCCGCTTGAATACGCCCCCGACCGCTTGCCGCGGTTTTCATAGACATCAATCCAGCGGTCGGTGAAGGCTCTTTTCAGGATCCCGCAGTATTCCTCCCCCAGCGGCGCACAGGATGCCAGCACCCATTCGCAGGCCTGCTCAAAAGGAACCTTGATGTCATATTCCGGCACTAACGGCACATAGAAGTCGTACATGTTGAGGTCGGGCAGATTGAGCGCCTCGCGCCGCAATTCCACATAATCATAAAATGCCGGCAGCGCATCATGCACGCCCGTCAGCAGCGACTCATAAAGCGCGACCGGAATCTGGTCGGGATACAGAGCCGCATGCCGCGCCGATTCATGATGACGGATCTGCGCCATGTAATTGTGAAGCTTCACATTTGATGCCAGCGTCGAGGCCAGCGTGTTTTTGTAGGAACTGTAAGTGTCGTACATTGCCTTGAAAGCACTCTTTCGCTCCGTTCGGTCGCGACTGATCAGGAAGGTGGAATAGCGTCCGTCGGTGAGCTCGCGCTTTTCACCGAGGCTGTTCTCCACTTCCGGGAAACGCATGTCTGCATCAGTCAGCATTTTGTAAGCCTGGCGCGGAGCCGAAAATATTTCTCCGGCGCGTGAAAGAAGCGTCTCCTCCGGCGGCGAGAGCACATGCGGTTTTGCGCGGACCAGTTTTTCCATTGAATAGTGCCAGGGCTGAAGATTTTTGCTCTTCATCCATGCCCGCAGCTCATCTTCCGTGTGCGACAGAATCTCCGGCGTGATCCACGCGAGATCGCCGGATATCTGAGTGATCCGCTGCAGGATGCGCGACTGCCGCGCCTGGCCGGTCGTGCTGGCGGTGTCCTCGTCGGCCTTCAGGTGCGCGTACACATAAAGCTTGTCGCTCAGGCGGTCCAGTTTTTCAGTGGCCCGGAACATGTCCGCCAGCGCGGCGGCGGAGTTGAGTTTCCCCTGCATGGCAAGCAGCGGTTTCGCCGCCGCCGCAAGGGAATCAAAGTCGCGCTGCCATGACGCATCATCGGTATAGATGCGCTCAAGATCCCATGTGTCTTCGCGCTTCACGGCGGAACGTTCGGGTACTCCGGAGTCGGTTTTTTTCACGGTATTATTGTTAGTCACCATATCATTTCCATTGCGAAATACACTTGCCTCTCCGCGGCCTTCTGCCCGGCCAGCGCCTGAAAATCATCGTCCCATGCATTGTCCGTTGCAAGCGAGAAACTCAAGCCCTCCAGTCTGGCGGGGCTCCAGACCGCACTGATTTCGGAGGCATATCCCTCGCGCCCGGAAGTGCGTTCCGGATTCTCTGTCTGCCGGCGGTATTCCTGAACATATTTCAGCCGCAGCGTCTGCAGAACATCCCAGGCCAAACCGGCGCGCAGCCGGTGTTCCGGATAGTCCAGCACATAGCGGCCGGAGTACGCGTCGAAACCGGTGTCGGTATCAAGCAGGCTGTAGAATCCGTCCAGCGTCAGGCTGCCGGCCAGAGGAAACCGAATTTCGGTTTCCAGGCCGCGGGTCTTCACACGGCCGAGATCGGTGGCCGTCCAGCGGTTGGTGGGCGAATCGGGTTTGATCCAGTCCACCGTATGGCTGGAGGAGCGCTCAAAAAGCGCGGCGCGGACAAAGCCTCCGTCAGGCGCGCGGAAGACCACCCCACCCTCCCAGGAGCCGGCCTGCTGGCGATCAAGCCCCTCGCTGCCAAGGCTTCCGGGCGATTCATAATTCAATTCCGTGAACGAAGGCTGACGTACGGTTTCCGTGTATGAAACATAGGCCGTCATGTTTTCAACGGGCTCGATTGAAATGCCGGCCTGCGGCAGCCACGCAGAGCTTTCATCCGAAAATGCCTCTGCGCGGCATCCGGCATGGATCTTGAGCGCAGATATTTTCCATTCAGGGATCAGTTGCAGCGAAGCGCGCGAGCGGTTGTGGTCGCCAAGACTTTCGCTCGTGAGGTCCTCATTCTCTGCAGTAGTCCGCCAGTTGAGAGCCAGATTTCCCGCCGCCGCGCGACCGTCAAGAAGCGCGGAGGACACATCCGAGCGATGGCGGTTTTCATAAATGCCGGGAAGCGTCCAGAACAACCGGTAGGCATCTTCAAATGACCGCCAAGAGGCGGAGGCGCGAACGAATTCTTCCTCGTCGCCGCGGCGCGCGGTGGCCAGCACCAGCGTGTCCTTCGTTTCCTCATCAGCGAACAGCGCCGGAGTTACACCGTAAAAACCTCGCGCGCCGAATTCTTTCCGGCGATGAGCCGCCAGCAGGTCGGCCTGCCACATTTCCGAGCGCCACTGAACCTGCCCGCCGCCGCCTTCCGATGAAAGATCATTGTCATCATAATCCCGCCCGCCGGCCTCCAGACGATCGGCGAATATTCCCCAGCCCGCACCGGCCGAGAGCACATCTTGAACGCTTAGGGCCTGACGATTGATATCCGGGTCGCCGACACCGAGATGCAGTCGCGTGGCGGGGATGATCTCCCGCACCAGAAGCGTGACGGATCCGGCAAGGAAATTCTGGCCGCTGCGAGCCTGCTCCAGACCGGTGGCGATCGAAGGTTCAAGAAACAGATGGCCCGGAAATGGCAATTCGGCATGAAAATGCTCGGTCTGGGGATTTCTCAGCGCCAGCCCACCGACGGTCAGGCCCACCCCGCTGAAGGAACTTCCCTGAATGGAAAGGTCTGTCTGCCTCCCGAAGCCGCCCTGCGAATTCAGCGATACCGCAGCCGGAGCCGGCACCGAATCGCCGAGCGCGCTTTCTGATACCGCAATCGCTTTGTCGGGATAAACCGTCAGAGGCGCAAGCCCGAGCACGGGCTCATCAGCCGCAACACAAGCCGCCGGAAGCAGAATGAGCATCAGGAGGATAGATTTGTTCATGGCTTATAAACCTGTATCCGGCTGGCCGGCACGCGCTGGCTCAGGCGCTTCATGGATTGCCGGACCTGTTTCACCACTTCGTTTTTGTCAATCGTCAGGAGCTTGCGGTCCTCCATCAGGACTCTGCCGTTCACCAAAACCGTGCGCACATCTGAAGCGCGCACGGAATAAATGAGCGAAGCCTTGATGCTGTGCATCGGCTGCAAATGCATGCCGTCCAGATCCACAATGATCAGATCGGCGAGCATCCCCGGCTCGATTCTGCCAATGGAATCTTCAAGTCCGATGGCGCGCGCGCTGCCGGGCCCGGCAACCGAGAGAACCTGATCCATTGGCATCGCCTCCGGATCATGCTTCTGTTTCTGCGTCATGGCCATCAGGCGCATGCTTTCAAAAACATCGAGGGTGTTGTTGCTCACCGCGCCATCGGTGCCGAGGCCAACCGTCACGCCGGCGTTCAGGAATTCGACCACAGGGGCCGTGCCCATCGCAAGTTTCAGATAAGTCTTGGGGCAATGTGCAACAGCCGTGCTGTGCAACCGCAGTATTTCAATGTCCTGTTCGGTGACTCCTACCGCGTGGGCCACGAGGGCGCGGGAATCCAGTATGCCAGTTTCTTCCAGCACCCGGATTGGAGTGATCCCCCGCGCCTTCACGCAGGCATCCGTCTGGCCTTTGGTTTCCGCCGCGTGAATATGAATGCCGACCTTCAGATCGCGGGCGCGGGCCGCGGTGGCCCGCAGAAATTCATCGTCGCAGGTGTACGGCGCATGCGGGGCCATCCACGTCGTGATGCGCTCATCGGCCGCGCCGTTCCATTTTCTGATGAACTCCGAAGTGCAGTCAATCATGGCCGGGCCCTGGCTGCCGAACATCGCCCAGCCCAGCGCGGCGCGCGTGCCGGCGGATTTCACGGCCTCGGCGGCATGATCCATGAAGAAATAATGATCGGCCACGGTGGTCACGCCGGCCTCGATCATTTCGGCGAGGCCCAGAAGCATGCCCCAGTAGACATCCTCCTCCTGCAGATTGCTTTCCAGCGGCCACATGTACTCGTTGAACCACTTGTCGAGCGAAACATCCTCCGCCAGCCCCCGGAAAATCACCATCGGCACATGCGAATGGGTGTTGATCAGCCCCGGCATCACGAGCCGGCCGCGAGCATCAATGATCTTCTTTGCGAGATTCCAGTCCGTTGTTCCGGCCGGTTCCACTGCGGCAATGCGGCCGCCCTGAATCATCACATCGTGATTCTCCAGCACATTCACCTGCCCGCCTGGAAAATGCTGCAGAACGGAGCCGCCCTGAATTATCAGATCACATCTCAAATCGGACTTTTGCATGCCGGAGAGTATAGAAAAGCCCCGACCGAAGTCGAGTGCCGGCCGCAACCGTTCTATTTTTATTTGCCCGGCTGGCAGAATTCTGGATAATGAAAATGTGCCCTTGCTGAAACATGGTGCGATGATGAGAGCAAACGTTTTTCAGGTGCCGGCGGCGTTGATCGGCTTTTTTGTTGTCATCCTTCTCACAGGCTGCGGGACCCTACCCAGCGGCAAGAGATGGGCCGACGATGCAACTCTGCTGCCGGGATGGAACCGACTCGGCCGGTCCGCGCTGAATGCCGCCACATCACCCCGAACATGGCTCCCGCTGGCAGGGGCCGGGATGCTGCACGTCGGCGACATGGATAAAAAGGCGGCTGAATGGGCAAGCGATCATCGGCCGATATTCGGCGACATGGAAACCGCGACCCAAGCCAGCGATGACGGGGGTCATTGGCTGGAATACTGGATGTATGCGACGCTGCTGGCGACACCATCCGGCCCGGATCCCGCAGGATGGGTGGTCTCCAAAGCAAAAGGAATTGGCATTGAATGGGCGTCGGTCGATATCACCGAAATTGTTACGAGTGAATTGAAAAGCGTCGGAATCCGGGAGCGGCCCGATGAAACAGACAATTTTAGCTTCCCTTCAGGACACGCCTCCAGGGCCTTTTCACGGGCAACGCTTGCTTCCAGAAACATCCGGGCCATGAATCTCCCGGGGCCGGTCGAATATTCGCTGCGGGGTGCAACTGAAATTATGGCGGCCGGAACTGGATGGGCGCGGGTGGAGGCCGGGGTGCATTATCCTTCAGATGTGCTGGCCGGTGCGGCGCTTGGATATTTTCTGAGTGCCTTCATTCATGATGCATTTCTGGGTGAACCCGAAGACGGGGTCATGATTCAGGTGGTTCCGACCGGGGATCAAGTCGAAGTGCAGGCATCCTGGCGATTTTGAGCCTCAAACTCTTCATTTGTGTCCCTGACAAAATATCCGCATATTTTGGCCATTTTTGGCCTATTTTGGGTTCTTGTACGATTTTCGTGGAAATATTGGCCCAAACGCGAGATAGACTGGGGGTAAAAAAGAAGGGGCAATGGCCATGGAATTCACTGAAGAACACTACAAGCAGTTACTGGGTTTGCCT
>JBFXGK010000002.1:0-425852 GCA_050178035.1 Kiritimatiellia bacterium | reverse complement strand
GATCAGGCAAACCCAGTAACTGCTTGTAGTGTTCTTCAGTGAATTCCATGGCCATTGCCCCTTCTTTTTTACCCCCAGTCTATCTCGCGTTTGGGCCAATATTTCCACGAAAATCGTACAAGAACCAAAATATAGCAAAAAACGCCAATTTTTAGCGTTTTTATGTTGTTTTTTGGTGCATAACCCATTTTCTCGAAACTTGCGCTTTCATGGGTCGCAGTGCATATTGATCCCTCAATTTGATGAAACGCGAGGGATGAAATGGAAGCATTGAAAAAATCGAAAAAGTTTGCGGGACCGGCCGGTCCGGTGGTGCTGGTGATTATGGACGGCATCGGCATCGGCAAACATGAAGAGGGCGATTTTGTCCGCGTCGCCTCCACCCCCGTGATGGACTGGCTCAGGGCCAACACGGTGAATTCCCAGCTCAAGGCCCACGGCCTCGCCGTCGGCCTGCCGTCCGACGAGGACATGGGCAACAGCGAAGTCGGCCACAACGCGATCGGCTGCGGCCGGGTTTTCGACCAAGGCGCGCAGCTGGTGAACAACGCCATTGCCTCGCGCGGCGTTTTTGAGGGCGCCGTCTGGAAGGAGCTGATTTCCAACTGCAAGGCGAACAAGTCCACGCTGCATTTCATCGGCCTTTTTTCCGACGGCAACGTCCACAGTCATATTGACCAGCTCAAGGCCATGCTGACCGAGGCCGCCGCGGCGGGGGTTGGGCGCGTTTGCCTGCATCCGCTTCTCGACGGCCGCGATGTCCCGCCCACCTCCGCGCTTGTTTACATTGATGACATCGAAGCATTTTTCAAGGAGAAGAACGCCGCGGGCAAGACGCAGTTCCTGATTGCCTCGGGCGGCGGCCGAATGGTTATTACGATGGACCGCTACAATGCCAACTGGGGCATGGTGGAACTGGGCTGGAAAACGCATGTGAAAGGCGAGGGGCGCTTTTTTACCACCGCCCGCGAGGCCATTGAAAAATTCCGCGAGGAAAAGCCAGGCATCATTGACCAGGATCTTCCGCCGTTCGTCATTGGCCAAAACGGCAAGCCCGCCGGACCGATTGTGGATGGCGACAGCGTGGTGTTCTTCAATTTCCGCGGCGACCGCGCCATTGAAATCACACGGGCATTTGATGATGACGATTTCAGCCATTTCGACCGCGGCGCGCGCCCGAAGGTTAAATACGCCGGCATGATGGAATACGACGGCGATCTGCATATCCCGAAGAAATATCTGGTGACCCCGCCCGCGATTGACCGCACGCTTGATGAGTATCTGATCGCGACCGGGGTGTCGCAGCTGGCCATCAGCGAAACTCAGAAGTTTGGACATGTCACCTATTTCTTCAACGGCAACCGCTCCGGTAAATTCAGCGACACGCTGGAGGATTACGTCGAGGTTCCGTCCGACATCGTGCCGTTTGAGCAGCGTCCTTGGATGAAGGCTGCCGAAATCACCGACCGGGTGGTGGCTGAGATCGCAGGCGGGAAATACCGCTTCATCCGGCTCAACTATCCCAACGGCGATATGGTCGGCCACACCGGCAACTTTGAAGCCGTGCGCATCGCGGTGGAGTCAGTGGACCTCTGTCTGGCGCGCCTGATGGAAGCGGTGAAAAAGGCTGGCGGCATCATGGTCATATCGGCCGACCACGGCAATGCAGACGACATGTACGAGCGAAACAAGAAAACCGGCAAGACGGCGATAGATCCGTTCACGGGGCTTCCGCAGGCGAAGACCAGCCACTCGCTCAATCCTGTGCCCGTCTATGTATTTGCCCCGGCCAACAGGGATCAAATCCGTCTTTCGGGTGCAAAGGATCTGGGTATTGCCAGCCTTGCCGCAACCTGCATGAAACTGCTGGGCTTCGAGCCGCCGGCGGATTATGCGCCCAGCATTGTGGATGCGGGCTGAGCGGATGCGGGATATCGGCCAGCTGATTTCCGAAAAAAGCGCCAGCGTATTCTGTGACTACGCCGTGACGCAGGGCATTGTCTGTCAGCCTGAAAAGGCGGAAGACGGGGCGTGGCATATCTGGGTCGAGGATGAGGACCGTCTGCAAGCCGCCGCGCAGATGCTGCGCGAATTTCAAGCTCATCCTGAAGACCCCGTCTATCTTTCCGCCGAGGGCGCCGCGGCCGAATTCATGACTGCGGCGGAAAAGGAGGAGAAAGAGGCTGCAAAGCGCACGTTCGACCGCAACAAGCTGTGGGGCGGGCGAACGGGCCGGCTGACGACCGTTCTGATGGGCATTTCCATTCTGGTCAGCGTGGTGTCGCTGCTCGGCGCGCGCCTGGACGCGGTCCGGTTTCTGTTTATCACCGGCATTCAGGAGCAGGCCGATGTGATCCAGTGGCTGCCGGGCCTTCCCGAAATCCGCCACGGCCAGCTCTGGCGGCTGATCACGCCAATCTTTCTGCACTTTGGCATCTGGCACATCTTTTTCAACATGATGTGGCTTCGCGATCTCGGCGGGATGATCGAGCGCATCAAGGGTCCGTGGTTTCTGGGAATATTGATCGCCGTCATTGCCGCTCTTTCCAACCTCGGCCAGTTCTACGTATCCGGCCCGCTGTTCGGCGGGATGTCCGGCGTGGTCTATGGCATGCTGGGCTATGTCTGGATGAAGGGCAAATATGATCCGGGCTCAGGCCTGTATCTGCATCCGTCCACCGTCAAAATGATGATCGTCTGGTTTTTCCTCTGCCTGACGGGTTTAATGGGCCCCATTGCCAACACTGTTCACGGCCTCGGCCTCGGCCTGGGCGTGGTCTGGGGCTACATTTCCGCGCGTCTGCGCCGCTGATGATTTGACTGGTTTTTGGCAGGGAATATTCCATACTTTCCACATGCAGAAGAGGGGATATTCACTTGCGATGGCGCTGATGCTTTCGGTGTGTTCGGTCCCGGCCGGGCCGGAACCGGGGACGAATGAAATTGCGCATTTGCGGCATGCCCTGTCGGCCATCGGCATGACGCCGGTGGACATGGGATTCACCAAAGATATCGGCAAACCCCGCATGGCGCTTCCCTGTACACGGAACGTGCTTTCTTCACCATTGAAACTGCCCGCCATGGCCGATGATTTGTATCGGGCCATTCTGGAAAATACCGACCGACTCTGGCCGCTGTTCCATTCATGGATGAAAACGAAAAATCCCGGTGCAGAACTCAAAATTGATGCCGTTACCCAGTTCCCCGTGTTGAATGAGCCGCTGCAAATGTTCTATGCGAAAGCTCAGCAGTCTGCGCTTCTGCTTGAGACGGCCTTCGGAAAGCTGAGCCACGCAGAGCGGGAATATCTGGCCTGTTCCTTGCTCGCAACGTCATTCAATGTCGAGGATTATGAATCCGCTCGCGACGCGCTGGCAGCCGCGAGTTTCTCATCGAATCTTGTTGCTGAAATTGTCGAAGAAGGCATGCAACTTGATCCCAAACCGTCGGCTGACCGGTTTCTGGATGCGCTGGAGAAAATCGAAACGGGCGCGCTGCTGGAGGCTGGGCGTATTTTTTACGATGCAGTCGAGGAACTGCGCGATGCGGCGCAGGCGGTGACCAACTGGCCGGAATCAGTGGTGATTGCTGAAACGCGTCTTGGAAAAATTGCCGTGGGAACGGAATCCGACGATGTCTATGACGCCGCATTTTTGCTGATCATTGATCCGGCTGGAAATGATGCATACACGGATGCTTCTGCGCAGGGTATGTCGGGCAATCCGCTTTGCGCAGTCGTGGATTTGCGGGGCGATGACTCCTATGCGGGGCGGGGGATGATCGGCCCCGGCTCGGCGCTGTGGGGCGCATGCATGATTCTCGATGCCGGTGGCAACGATTCGTATTCGGCCGAGTACACCGGGCTTGGCGCCGGGATCTTTGGCGCAGCTTGGCTTGAAGACTCCGCGGGCGACGACCTTTACCGCGCCCATGCTTTGGCGCAGGGCGCTGCTTTTGCGGGAGTCGGCGTGTTGCACGATCTCGCGGGCGATGACCTTTATCAGGCGGGCTTCAGTTCGCAGGCCTCGGCCGGGGTAATGGCCATCGGCCTGCTGATAGACCGTGAGGGCAGCGATCATTATATCGCCGGCGGACGCGAGCACGACTGGGAACGCAACGACGAGCGGTACATATCGCTGTCGCAGGGATGCTCCATAGGCATGCGGCCCTATGCGGGCGGAGGCGTCGCCGCGCTGGTGGATATGGCGGGCAACGATTTCTATGAGGCAGATGTTTACGGACAGGGTGTCGGCTACTGGTATTCCATCGGCATGCTTCTGGATGCTTCCGGCCACGATCGCTACAGCATGCATCAGTACGGTCAGGGCTCCGGCATTCACCTGAGCGCGGGGCTACTGTGGGACGGACGGGGGAACGATGTCTACAGCGGATTCATTCTGGCGCAGGGGAGCGCCCACGACTACGCGGTGGGGATGCTGTTCGATGAATCCGGCGACGACACCTATTCTGCCGATCATCACAGCCAGGGCCGCGCGCTGAACACGGCCATGGCCCTGCTGATTGATTCTGCGGGGACCGACGGATATTTTGCGCGCCAGCCGGATCAGTGCCAGGGCGTTGGGAATTCCGGCGACAAGCGCGAATACGGAAGCCTCGCGCTGCTGCTGGATCTGCAGGGCGCGGACCGGTACACCTGCGGCGCGGAAGACGGCGCGCGCCTTGAACGGCCGGATTTCGGCATCGTGTACGACCTGAAGGAGGAGCCATGAGAAAGCTCCTCGCTGCTTTGCTTCTGATCGCTTCGCCGGCGCTCGCCGAACCGCTGGTTTATGCCTCGATGGGTTTTGATGAGCTGATGCTTCACGCATCACGCTACGGATCCACGGAACTCAAGCGTGAACGCAAGGCCGCCGCTGAAAAGGAGTTGTTTTCGCGCGGTCCTGAGGCCCTGGAATACCTTATCAACCGGGCGGACATCGAGAATGTTTCTTTTGGTGTTTACATTCAACTGCTTATTGAAAGACTGCCGCCGGAGGAATCCGCGCCGGTTTTGCTGAGCGCGCTGGATTCAAAGAAGAAGGAAGTTCGCAAGATGGCAATTTTTTTTCTGGGATTCAACAGCCTGCCGCAATATGCGGACCGCGTGTTTCCGTTTCTTCAGAAAGAATACGAGGCGGGCGTTGCCATGCGCACCCTGGGCAAATGGGGCGTGCGCGAGGCGGTGCCGGGCATCATTCCGTATCTGCGGGATTCCGACGAGCGCCGCCGCATTGTCGCGGCCAATGCGCTGCACGATATCGGCGATCCGCTGGCCATACCCGCGCTCCGCGCGGTGAAGCGCGACCGCTATTTCACCGTCCGCAGGGCTGTCGAACGGGCGCTGAAAAAGCTGTCCGCCCCCCGCGATGTCTTGACGGACGATTCCAAATGATCATCATCTGGCCGTCATGAGCAATGAGCTGGACAATTTCAGAGTGGTGCTGGTTTCCCCGATCTACGGCGGAAACATCGGCGCGGTCTGCCGCGCCATGATGAACTGCGGCATGAGCGACCTGGCCATCGTCGCGCCGCGCGATGATGTGGATGAAAGCGACACCATCCAGCGCGCCTATCACGCGGTCGGGGTTTACGAAAAACGCAAGGTGTTCGCCACGCTCCAGGAGGCGGTGGCCGACTGCGGATCGGTCGCGGGCACCAGCGCGCGCAAAGGATTGTACCGCAGCCACGCGAAAAGCCCTCGCGAATGGGCCCCGGACCTGCTGCGAAGCGCGCAGAACGGAAAGGTTGCGCTGGTATTTGGACCGGAGGACAAGGGATTGTCCAACGAGCATCTCGCGCTCTGCACGCGCATCATCCAGATTCCTTCGCACAGCAGTTACGAATCGCTCAACCTTTCGCACGCGGTGATGATCTGCTGCTACGAAATCTTTGTGGCGTCCGGTGTGTTTGAAGATTCGGCGCAGGAGTGGTCGCCCGACGCGCCGTCTCAGCTTCGCGAGCGTATGCTGAGCATGTGGGAAAAGACCCTCTATGACATCGGCTTCATGAACGATGAAAAAGGCGACCATATGATGATGGGTCTGCGCCGCATCCTTTCGCGCGGGCAACTCACCGTCAACGACGTCAAGATACTGATGGGCATCGCCCGCCAAACGCAGTGGTTCGTGAACCGGCACCGCAGGATCACCGGCGACACGGCGGCGCCGCCGCCGGAAGAAATTCAGGAAGGGGATTGACTCGGGCCGAAAAGCATTTTAGAAGTAACTTCAGTTTGAAGTAAAACGCTCAACGTAAGGAGAAAGCTGTGATTGTAACAACGAAAGAACTGTTCAAGCATGCCTACGGGAAATATGCCGTCGGCGCATACAACATCAACAACCTCGAGCAGACCATGGGCCTGTTCAAGGGCTGCCTCGACAGCAAGGCCCCGTTCATCATCCAGATTTCCAAGGGGGCCCGCTCCTACACCGACAAGGTCATGCTTGAAGCCATCATCCGCGGGGCCGACCAGCTTTTCCCGGATGCCGTGTTCGCCGTCCATCTGGATCACGGCGACGAGGAGACCTGCTACGACTGCATCAACAGCGGCTTCTACAGCTCCGTCATGATTGACGCCAGCGCCGAGCCGTTTGCGAAAAACATCGAGATTACCAGCCGCGTGGTGAAGGCTGCTCACGCCAAGGGCATCGTGGTCGAAGCGGAACTCGGCAAGTTGGGCGGAGTGGAAGAGCACGTCTCTGTGAGCGAGGCCGACGCCAAGCTGACCAATCCGGCCGAGGCCGAAGAGTTTGTGAAGAAGACCGGATGCGACAGCCTCGCCTGCGCCATTGGCACCAGCCACGGCGCGTTTAAGTTCAGCGGATCGCAGGGGCTTCACTTCGATGTCATTGCGGCCATCCAGCAACGACTGCCGGGTTTCCCGCTGGTCATGCACGGTTCCAGCTCGGTGCCGCAGGATGAAGTCGCGCGGATCAACGCCGCCGGCGGCGACCTGAAGGGCGCAAAGGGGGTGGACGCCACGCAGTTCCGGAAGGCCGCGCAGCTCGGCGTGACCAAGATCAACATTGACACCGATGGCCGCCTGGTGTGGTGCCGCGTGCACCGCGAGGCGTTCCGCGACGACCCGAAGAACTTCGATCTTCGTCCGCCCGGAAAAATATTCATGAAGGAATACGCCAAGTTCATCGCCCAGAAAAATGAATATCTGGGAAGCGCCGGACAGCTTGACGCCGTGCGCAAGATGATCAAGGCATAATCATTGCCTGTGTTTTGAGGAGAGGAGCCTGCGGGCTCCTCTCCTTTTTTGTGAAAAGTTCCAATCATTGGAACTTTTTGACGCAAAACTTCCAATGGTTGGAACTTTTCGCGGGCACCGCTTTCGGCTTGCAAAATATACGGCAAGGTTGCCTAATATACAGATTATGAACACTCATGGGGACGAGGCCAGAACAGCGATTCTGAAGGTGTTGAGCGAAATCAGCGAACCTGCCGGTGCAACGCGCATCGGTGTGGAGCTGGGCCGCGCAGGAATCAACCTCAGTCCGCGCACGGTGCGATTCCATCTGCATCAGCTTGATGACGCGGGTCTCACGGAGCTTATCAGCGCACGCGCGGGGCGGGTGATCAGCGAGGCAGGCCGTGAGGAGCTGTCGCACGCCAATATTGTCGAACGGGTGGGGTTTATTGATGCGCGCGTGGACGAGCTGGCCTACCAGATGGATTTCAGTTTCGAGAAGTGCGCCGGGAAAATCATCATGAACACCGCCGTGATCCTGAAGCGCGACCTGTCGCGTTCGCTGGCGCAGATGGAGCCGGTCTTTGAAAAGAACCTGGGCATGGGGGGACTGCTGGCGCTGGCCTATCCCGGAGAGACGCTAGGGCGCCTGACAATCCCGCATGAAAGCATCGGCATTGCCACGGTATGCAGCGTGACGATCAACGGAATCCTGGTGCGGCACGGCATTCCCGTGACTTCACGCTACGGCGGCCTGCTGGAGATCCGGAATTACAAGCCGGTGAGGTTTGTGGAGCTGATCGAATACAAAGGCACCACGCTCGATCCCCTGGAGGCATTTATCGCGGCGCGCATGACGAAGGTTTGCGAAGCCGCGAAGACCGGCGAAGGCATCATTGGCGCCAGTTTCCGGGAGGTTCCCGCCAACGCCCGCGCTGCCGTGAAGAAAATTCATACGCAGATGCAGTCGGTTTCACTCGGCGGCATTCTCGCCGTGGGCGAGCCGCACCGGCCGCTTTGCGGCATTCCCGTTCCCGAGGGCCGAACAGGAGTGATCACCACGGCGGGTCTTAATCCGGTGGCGGCTTTGCAGGAATCTGGGGCACGGATTCCGCTGCGCTCGCTGGCATCGCTCGAGGATTACGGGCGGTTCAAGCCGTGGCGCGATGTTTGCCGCCAGTTCCGCCGGTGAAGCTGATGGCTTCTGCCGCCGGCATCAGCATCATGGCGTCAGAATGTTCAGCGAGCAGGGTTTCACCTGCACTTCGATATCGGGGCCGGCTTCCACCAGTTCTCCGTCAAGCTGAAGAGGCGCGGCTCTGGTCCGGTGGACCTTGAGCTGTTTGAACCGCTGGGTGACGACCTTGGGAAGGCGGTCAATGCTTCCGTCGAAAAGGCGCGGGATGTTCATGAGGAGCGCCGGCATATCCTTGCGGTGTATTACGATCAGCTCGAGCAGGCCGTCATCCTCGCAGGCCTGCGGGGCGATCTGCGCGCCGCCGCCGTACTGCGTCAGGTTGGCGGTGGTGAAGACGATCGGGTCGTTGCAGCGCTGCGTTTTGCCGCCGTCGAGCGTGTATGCAAACGGCTGGGGCTCGTAGGTCAGGTATTCGTAGGCTGCGGAAAACACATAGGGAAAAACTCCGCGCACGGGCATTTTTTCAAAGGTTCGCACGAGGGCCGCGTCCCAGGCCATGCCGCAGGTGACGAAGAATGGCCGCCCGTTGGCCGTGCCGACATCAATGGCGCGGATGCGTCCGTCCGCCAGGGTGTGCGCCGCGCGAACCGGGTCGAGCGGGATGTTGAAATGCCGCGCAAAACCGTTGCCGCTTCCGGTGGGGATGACCCCGAGGGCGGCCGGGGTTCCGATCAGTTCGGCCCCGATGGAGTTGACCATGCCGTCTCCGCCGACCACGAGTATGACATCCGCGCCATCATCTACTGCCCGGCGGGCTTTGGCGCGGCCATCTCCCGCGTTGTGGCTGAACTGGTAGGAAATGCAGGGGCAGTGATCGAGCCATATCTGTTCAAGGGTCTGGAGCAGGGCTGTCACGGGGCTGCCGATCCCCGATCGGGGGTTGATCAGCACCAGCATTTTATTCACCGAAAGCGTCATGAACCCTGACTCATCCTCTCAGGGACATGATAGCAGTGCGGCGCGGGAACGGAACAGATAAAAATCAGACCAGCGGGAGCTTGATGAAAACAACCGTCGCCTTGCCGGGAGCGCTCTGGACGTGCACTTCGCCGCCGTGGTTCTGAATCACTCGCGCGGGAATGGCGAGCCCGAAGCCGAGCCCGTGATCCACGTCGCTCGCGCTGCAGGGCTTCCCAAGGCCCTTCAGCACCTCGGCGGGATCGGCCCCGCCGTCGAAATATTCGATCCGGATGTCGAGCGAAGGCCCGTTGTCAACGCAGGCCAGGCGCACTTCTCCCCTGCTGGCGGCTACGGCGATGACGCCGTTGCTGATCACCGCCTTTAAGGCGGCGGGCAGGCGGGCGGGATGGCACATCAGGGATCCGCGGTTGACCATCATGCGGGCATCCAGCTTGATGCCGGCGCGCGAGGCCCACTGGGAAATATCCTCGATGATCTGGTGGAGCATGAACGGCGCGTTCATTTTCCGGAGGTAGTCGCCCCGTCCTTCGCGAAGCTCGCCGCATAATCCGACAATCTCAGAGCAGTGCCGCACCTCATGCAGGATGAGATCCAGTTCCGCGGTCACGGTTTTCAGCGGCTCCTCCATTTCGGACTTCTTCGCAAGCTGCTGAACCGACTGCAGGGTTTTCTCGAGCGGGCGCACCAGGTCATGCATGAGCTGGACGGCGGGCGCGGATTCATCAATCTGCTTCTTCATCGCCTGGTACTGCTTTGACAGGTCCCAGATAATCCCCTTCATTTCCTCTTCCAGCGCCTGATGACGGCGGCGGTCGCGGGTGCGGTCAACGCCTTCGCGCACGATCTGGTATACATTGTCCGCCTCAAACGGTTTTTCGAGATAGTGGCTGGCGCCGAGGGACATGGCTTCTTCCGCGGTTTCCAGTTTCGGGAACCCGGTCATCATCACCACGCTGATTTTGTCGTCAAGGTTGCGCATCACTTTAAGCGCGTCGAGTCCGCTTTCGCCGGGCATGACAATATCCATGAGAACAACATCGGGTGTCTGTTCGCGGAAAATCCGGATGCCCTCCTCGGCGGTTTCGGCGTGAAGGACTTCGTACTCCCCCTCAAGGAAGGTTTTAAGCATATCGCGAAGCAGGCTGTGGTCGTCCACAATTAAAACCTTCTTCAGTGCCGTGGCGTTTTCCATCTTTTTCTCCGTTTTTCAGTTTTTGTGGCTGATTGCTTTTATAAGCAGGAACCGTGCCAGCGCTTCGCATTATTGCGAAACGCTCTGTATTTTCGGGGATTTCGGAATTGTATTATCAGAAATGATAAAAATCAGGGCCCGAGCTCGCGGCGGAAGCACTGGGCTTCGTAGACTTTGCCTGCCGGGGTTTTGAAGCGGATTCGAACCATGTCGCGTGGTTCCTCACCGAGAATGCTGACCTCGGCGCCGGCTTTCAAAACTCCCATCAGTTTTCCAGGGTCGAGCAGAGAATAGACGTTGATGCTGCTGCTGAGTGTTATGGTTCGAGGTTCCATCGAAGGCTTCTGGGTTCCTGCAGGAGTTCCTGTCACTGGCGGCGCAGCAGGAACTGCCGGGACTGAAGGCGTGAGCACGGGAGAAGCAGAAGGCTGCGCGCGCTGCTGCAGCATTTGCATGCGCGACAGGTTTGGGCCCGCCCAGCCGCCGCGCTTGTTTTTTTGGGCCTCGTTCTCGAGGGTTTTCAAATGCCAGATGTGATTCCTGCCGCTTTTGCCATCGGGAAGCTCATCCTCGTTGACTCCAAAAATCCGCGCATAGCCGTTTTCGACCAGCGCCTCGCAAAGATATTTGTCGCCCACCTGAATCATGGCATAGTCGCGGTCCTTTGCGCTGCGACCGCGTGCGTCAATCAGTTTGCTGTAGGCTGTGAAGCCACCGGCGAGAAAATTCTGCGTGAACTTTGCGGCCTCCTTGCCCAGCTGGACGGATTCCTTCTCGCTGATGCCGAAATAGGCGGCCTGCTCCTTCACGCGATCGGGTAGGCTGTCATCGCTTTCCGGGGCATCCACAAAATAGAGGCGGAACAGATAGCTGCGGCGCTCGGCTTTCACATGAAAGCTGTCGCCGTCGTTGGCCGGATTTTCCTTGAGGACGCAGTTGGGATAGGTCTTCCATTTTTTCGCGGCAAGGCATTCAGGGGCGAAGGCTAATGAGGCAATGGCCAGTACGGTGAAAGCCAGCCTCATGCCGGAACTCCTGAGAGCACGCAAAGCGAATGCGCGCCCGCCGGGACGGTCGGGGATTCGCTGTCGATGCGAGGGCATTCCTCTTCCGTGCTCAGTTCCGTCCGCCAGATCCCGCCGGCCAGCGGCGGAAGCATGAAGACCACATCCTCCTCGGATGCGTTGATCAGCAGCAGAACCGGATCGTCGTCATCCACGCCGGTTGCGTGGCTGCTGCCGTCGAAAACGCAGGCAACCGCCTGTCCGTGTTCCCAGTCGGGATCCCTTCCGTCCGGGCCGTACCAGAAGATGGAATCGGGTGATCCGTTTCCGTCGGCATGATTGGGAAACAGGACGCTGTTCAGCACCGGGTGTTTTTTCCTGAAGGCGATCAGCTGCCTCACAAAATCGTGCAGATCACTGTTCTCGCGGAGCAGCTGCCAATTGACCCACGAAATCTCGTTGTCCTGGCAGTAGGCGTTGTTGTTGCCTTTCTGCGTGCGGGAAAACTCATCGCCCGCCAGAAACATGGGAACGCCCCGTGACAGCAGCACCGTGGCCAGCAGATTTTTCTGCTGCTGCCTTCGCAGGGCCAGGATCTCCGTGTCGGCGGTGTCGCCTTCGACTCCGTGGTTGGCGGAGTGGTTGTGGTTGTCCCCGTCGCGGTTTTCTTCGCCGTTTTCCCGGTTGTGTTTCTGCTCGTAGCTGACGAGGTCGTACAGAGAGAAGCCGTCGTGGCAGCACACATAATTGATGCTCTTCTGCGGCGTCTGGCTTTTCACATTGTAAAGATCCGGGCTTCCGGCCACGCGCGCGGCGAAGGCGCGGAGCATGTTCTTGTCGCCCCGCCAGAATTTCCGGACATCGTCGCGGAAGCGCCCGTTCCATTCCGACCAGCGCTTGTTGGGGAAGGATCCCACCTGGTAGACGCCGGCGGCGTCCCATGCCTCGGCGATAATCTTGGTCTTGCGCAGCGCGGGATCCTCGGCGATGTGCTCGACCGCCGGCGGATTGGGGAGGACGTCCCCGTTGGTTCCGCGGGTCAGGATGGAGGCCAGGTCGAAACGGAACCCGTCCACGCGCAGGTGCAGCACCCAGTAGCGCAGGCAGTCGAGAATGAAGTCGCGCACAATGGGATGGTTGCAGTTGACGGTGTTTCCGCATCCGGTGTAGTTGGCGTAGTGCTTTCCCTCCTTCTCCATGATGTAGTAGATGGAGTTGTCAATGCCGCGGAAGGAGTAGGTGGGCCCGCCATCGCCGCCCTCGGCGGTATGGTTGAAGACCACATCGAGAATCACCTCGATCCCGGCCTTGTGGAGCGCCTTGACCATTTCCTGGAACTCGCGGACCTGGCCGCCACGCCTCCCGTTTGCCGCGTAGCGCGCATTGGGCGCAAAGAAGGCTAGGGTGCTGTAGCCCCAGAAATTGCGGAGCGATCTGCGGCCCGTGTTTTCGAGGTAATATTCCATCTCATTGAATTCCTGGATCGGCAGGAACTCCACCGCGGTGACGCCCAGATCCTTGAGATAGGGGATCTTCTCCACAAAACCCCGATAGGTTCCAGGGTGCGCCACTCCGGAGGACGGATGCACCGTGAATCCGCGCAGATGGGTCTCATAGATCACTGACTGGTGAAGCGGAATGGACGGATGCCGGTCATCCTCCCAGTCGAACGTGTCGTCCAGAATCACGCCTCGGGGGAAGGATGCGCCGTTCACGGGCTTGTCGCCGGGTCTCAAACCGTGCGGGTCGCCCCAGCTTGGAGCGCCGGCGATGGCGAGAGCGTAGGGATCCAGAAGCCACTGTTTCGGATCGAAGAAGCGGGCTTCGGGCCCATCCGCGGGGCCCTCCATGCGGTAGGCGTAAAACTGCCCGGCCCGCGCCTCCGGGACATGGATGTGCCAGATGTCCGCCGCGCGATGGAATTCCGGCCGAAGCTCAATTTCATGCGACGGCTTTGCGGCGTCCGGTTCGTTGAAAAGCATGAGCCACACACGTCGCGCGTGGCGGCTGCAGATGGTGAAGCAGACCCCGTCGCTCAGCACATTCGCGCCGTAGGGAATCGGGAATGCAGTGCGGGTGTGGATTCTTCCGTCAGGCATTCTTTTCATTTTTGTATGCGTCCTTGTGTCCGAAACCGAGCCATGAAACCATTTTTTTCAGGCCGCGGCCCGTGCCGCGGATGGTGTGATAACTGCCCTGCGCGGTGAGGCGCGCCATGCCGATGGTTCCCGCGACTGCGGGCTTCAAAATATAGTCGCCGACGGCTTTGGCCGAGCCATCCACCGCGCCGGTGATGCCATCGTTCAGCCGCTTCCAGAAATCCGGCTCGCCGGCCGCCTGCGGAGCGGCCTGCAGGATGCGCGGCTTGAGCGACGGGAGAACATCCTTGGTGAACATATCCTTCACGTCTGAGAAAAACCCGCCGGCATGCTCCGTGATGGATTCGGCCGCTTTCGCGCGGTTCCACCCGCGGTAGGCTGCGCAGCGGTCCATCGCGGCGCGGCCGGCAACGGAGGTCAGCAGCCCGGCGCCGATGCCCTGCGCGATGTCATCCATGACGCGCCCCACAAAGGGGATTTGCGAAAACAGCTTGTCAAAAAGGGTTTTCCCGATATTCAGCAGGTTTACGGCGGCGACGGTTTTCATTGTGTCGCGCAGGATCATCCATTGCTCGCGGTTCAGCGGGCGCGCGTTGTAGATGCGGGCGATGCGCACCACCATGCATCCGTTGCGGTAGACGACCGCGGCCGCATCGAGGCTGTGGTAGGGGCTGAGCGTCACGCCCAGCATCACATCGCGCACGCTTTTGCGGACCTCTTTGGCGGCGAGGCCGTCCAGGGCCTTGAGCAGGGGAAGAATGCACTCCTGCTCGGCCTTTTGCGTGTCGCGGATCAGGTCGTCGCGGAGCGGGTGTGCGCGAAGCGTGTCCTGCAGAAGAGCCGCCCAGTCCTGCGCCTGTTTTGCCTGTTCGGGCAATATGTTCGGATTCGCGGAAAGCCTCCGCAGATATCGGATGAGGTACCGCGCATAAAGCTGCAGCTGGCGGTGGGATGCCTCCGAAATGTTTTCCGGCAGCTCCGGCGGCGTCAGCACGCGCGGGAAGGAAAGCCACTGATGCAGAATCCAGACGGCAAAGGATACGGCGAGTACCCCAAGCACAAACAGATAAGCCGCCGCCGCTCCGGTGTGCAGTTCTCGAAGCAGCACGTACAGGCGCAGAAGTTCAATGATCGCCATGGCGATCAGCGCAAGGCCGATCACCCATACCAGGCGAATAGCAGTGATCCAAAGCTGTTTTAACATACAAAAATCAAGTTAGCGCGATCATCGGGTGCATCTCAAGATTAAAGAGCCACCCGCAGAATCTGGAAGGCGATTTCCCGGCTGGTCATCGGGATTTCAAAATGCCACGCCAGGAAATTCCCCAGCAGCCGTTCGATATCCTGCGCCTGGCGGGGCGTGCATCGCAGCGCGCGCGCGCCTCCGGAATGGCGTGCGCGCTGCAGTCCGCGCAGCGCCGCAAAGACATCGGGAGCGAGCCGCGCGGGAGTTTCTTTGCAGGATGCGCGGCAGTTTTCGCAGATCACCCCGCCGCGCTCATGAGAGAACCATGCCGCGCCTTCGCCCGGGTCCATCGCGCGGCTGCAGTGCAGGCAGTTCTGAAGCTGCGGAGAAAACCCCATGTCATCGAGCAGCTTCATTTCGAACCAGAAGGTGTGCGCGGCCGAAGCGCCGCGCGCCGCAAGGTCATCGAGGGCTCCGTCCAGCAGGCGCCAGGTCTCCGTGTGCGCGGCATGCACCGGGCCGACCCTTGCCGCAAGGTCTGAAAAATACGAGGCCATGGCGGCCGCCTTCCAGTCGGAGCGAAGCGGCTGTCGCATCTTCAGGGGCGAGCATTCGCTGGCAATGTGAAGCTCGCGGTGCTCGCGTCCGTAGAAAAGAAGCTCGCAGGTGTAAAAAAGATCGTACTGCCCGAGAAAGCGGCTTTTCGGCCGCTGTCCGCCCTTGATCATCGTGGAGAGCCGGCCCCAGCCGGGCGTGAGCCAGCTCACTACGGACGAGGTGTTGGACACCGGGATGACGCGCAGCGCGATGGCCTCGGTTTTCAGGATGCGGGACATCAGCCGCCCGTTCCCGCGCGCAGGCCCAGAAGCGCCAGTGACACACTGTAATAAATCAGCAGCGCGAAGATGTCGTTGGACGAAGTCACAAATGGCCCGGACGCCACGGCGGGATCCACCTTGAGGCGGTTCAGGGCGATGGGCACCATGGCGCCGAAAACCGCCGCAAACGTCATGGCGACAAAGAGGGAAATGCCCACGGTGGCTGCCAGATAGAAGGGCGTGTGCAGGGCGTCCTCGTGGCCCGAGATGTGGATCAGGTAGCGCGCCCACAGGCCGATGATGGCGGCGCAGGCCACACCCATCATGGCGCCGGCCGAGATTTCGCGGCCGAGCACCTTGAGCATGCTGCGGCCCTCCAGCGTGCCCAGCGCGAGTCCGCGCACAACAAGCGTGGAGGATTGGATGCCCGTGTTGCCGCCCATGGCCATGACGACGGGAACAAAAAAGCTCAGCACCATGACTTGCGAGAGATCCGTCAGGAATTTTTTGAAGAGGAAGCTGGTCACAAAGCCGGTGCAGAGCGTGATCAGCAGCCACGGAAGGCGCGCCCCGCAGGCGTGCAGGGGCGTCATGGCGGTCAGTTCGGAGTCGTCCGAACCGGCGAAACGGAAGATATCCTCCGAAGCTTCCTCCTGCAGCACGTCCACCACGTCGTCCACGGTGACGCGGCCCAGCAGTTTCCCTCCGTCGTCGGTGACCGGCACGGCCAGCAGGTCGTAGCGGGAGATGATGCGCGCGACCTCCTCCTGGTCCATGCTGTACGGCACGGACACCACATCCTTGTGGGCAATGGCTCCCATGGTGATCTGGCGGTTGCGGATCTTGAGCATTTCCCACAGGCCGATGCTTCCCTTGAGGACGTGCCCGTCGTCCACCACATAGGCGTAGTAGAACGGCTCGCTGCCCTCGATGTAGGGAATCGAATCCAGCGCCTCGGCAACGGTCATGCTCTCGCGGACGGCTACGATCTCGGGGGTCATGATGCCGCCGGCGGTGTTTTCCTCGTACTTCAGCAGCTCGCGGACATCGCGGGACTCGTCCTCCTCCATCAGTTCGAGCACTTCCTCGGAGCGTTCCTCCGGGAGCTCGGCGATCACGTCGGCCGCGTCGTCGGGATCCATCTCTTCGACCAGATCCGCCAGTTCGTTGTTGGTGAGGGAGTTCAGCACCTCGTCTTCCGCAAGGCCCTCAAGCTCGGCCAGTACATCGGCCTGTGCGGTTTCGTCAATCAGCGCAAACACCTCAATGCGCTCTTCGGGAAGCAGTTTGTTGAGCAGCTCAGCAAGATCCTGCGGCCGGCGGCCGGCGAGGATCTCCGTCAGGCGGGTCCACTGCTCGTCGCGGACAAGCCTGCGAACCTCCCGCTTGAGCTGTTTTATGGTCTGCATTCGCGTATTCCCGTTGAAATTATCCCGTGATTCTACTCCAGCGGGGGACGCGCCCGCAACAGCCATTTTCCCGGCGGCACGAAAAAGGACAGGCTGAATAGTCGCGGTTTCTGCTTTAATACGGCTGTGGTTTCCTGTAAATTGCGGCACACTATTATCAGAAAAAGGCGGAGACCGTAACAACGTGAGCACAAAGAAATCTGAAGCATTCAACGGGCGGTTTGCGGGACTGGCCGTCGCGGCCGGCGCGCTGGTGGTCTATCTCGCAACGCTCAGCCGCGCCTATTACCCGGTCGAGTCGTCCAATTATCTGGCGGTTCATTTGGGCTATTGGCCCTTCCCCCCGCTTTCGCACGCCCTGTGGGGTGTTTGCGTGAATCTGCTGAATCTGCTCCCCGGTGGAGCCGTTGTCTTCAACGCGTTCAGCGCCGTTTGCGCCGCGCTGTCCCTGATGCTCGTGTTCACGCTGGTTCTGCGACTGCCGTACCGGGGCATGCCGGAACGCTATCGCGATCCGCCCGCGCTTCGGCGCGCCCGTCTCGTGGCGGCCTGCACGGCGGCCGCGGTGCTGGGTCTCTCCGTGCCGTTCTGGTTCACGGCGACGCGGGCCCATGCGGCCTCCTTCGACCTGCTGCTCCTGCTGTGGGTGATCTGGCTGCTGGTCCGTTTTCATGAGACCTCCTCGATGCGGCATCTGCTGGTGTTCTCCCTTTTCTGGGGGCTGGCGGTCACGGAATATGCGACGGTCATTCTGCTGAGCCTGGCTATTGCCCCGGCGCTCGCGGCAATTCTCTGGCAGAAGAAAATGCTGAACCTCCGGGTCGCGGGTCCTGCGCTGCTGTGCTTCCTGCTGGGCCTGAGTGTTTATGTTTTCCAGGCGCTCCTTTATGTCCGCCATCCCGCGTTTGAGTGGCAGGAACTCAAGGGCTTTTTCCAGGTGCTCTGGTTCATCTGGCGCGAGCAGTATGTGCTCCTCAAGGGCAGTATGGGCGCCAGCGGATGGATTGTCATTCTCATCAGTATGCTGGTTCCGGCGCTGTCGCTGCTGCCGAACACGCTGTCCGGCTCCCGCACCATCAAATACCAGTGGACGCACTTCCTGCTCTATTTCGCTTTCGCCGCGCTGGCGGCAGTGATCCTCATCAACATTTATCCGGCGCCGTGGCCGATGGCGCAATTCCGTCCGTTGCTGGTGCTTCCGTACGCGGTGTGCGCGGTGTGGATGGGGTATCTCGCGGGTCTTGTTTATATTGTCGCCTGCGCGCGGCAGAAGGACAATACGCGTTTTGAGGCGGTATTCAAAAAATCTGCCGCTGTGCTGTTTGTTCCGCTGCTGGCCGCGGCGCTGATCGCGTCCGCGCTTCGCGCCCATGACTTCATCGGGGCCGGTCCCGGCGACCGTGTCGCGGACATGGCCGCGGACATGGTGCGGGCCCTCGACGGGCAGCGGTGGATGATCACGGACGGATCCCTGGACGCCAACTTCGCGCTTTCGGCGGCGGAGCAGGGGATTCCCGTCAACCTGCTGAATGTTCGCATGGCCGGCAAAAAGGGCTATCTGAATTACACTGCCTCCCTGTTCTCCGCGCCGCGCCTGCGGGGGCTGGCCCGTATCGGCATGGTTCCGTTGCTGAAGGAATGGATGCAGTACGACGATGCGTCCGTTGACCAGGTCGCCACGGCGACGGATGCGGATCTCTGGCGCTTTATGGGCAGGGACGCTTTGCCCGACCGCGGAATCTTCAAGGGCGTGGCCGATGCGGACGTCGTGGATGCGGACGGGTATTTTGGTCTCCAGCAGGCGTTCTGGCAGAAGGCGCGCCGCGGTTTCTCGGGCGATGCAGATCCGGACAATGTGGCCGCTCCTTACTGGTACTGGGCCCAGAGCCATCTTTCCAAGGTCGCCAACAACAGCGGGGTGTATTTGCATGACCTCGGCCGTCCCGACCTGGCCGCGCAGGCCTACCGCGAGGCGCGGCTGATAGACACCAACAACCTCAGCGCGATGCTCAACCTGCACGCGCTGGCGGCGGCGGAAAAACTGCCGGAGTCCGAAGCGCTCAACCAGGAGCTGGAGTCGTTTGTGGAAGGCCTGAAGGGCAAGCTCCGGCTGGACCGCCTGACCTCCCAGTACGGGCTGATCCGCGATCCGCGCCTGTTTGTGCAGCGCGGCCTTCTGCTGGCCGCCAGCGGACAGTCCGGCGCGGCGCTGCATGAAATGGAAAAGGTTGCCGACCGGGTGCCGGACAGCACCGGCCTGCAACTGATCCTTGCGGGCATGTACAGCGCCGACCAGCAGACCGAAAGGAGCGCCGCCGAATACGCAAGCATTCTTGAGCGCGAGCCGGAAAACCCGCAGGCGCTCGCCGCCATGGTGCGGATCAGCCTGCAGCGGCAGAACCCGGATGCAGCCGAACTGTATTTGACCTCGCTGGGCGCCGTCACCAATGTGAATCCGGTCGCCATTCAGTTCCAGCGCGCCCTGGTGGATGCCGCCCGCGGCAAAACGGATGACGCCATTTTCAAGCTCAAGGATATTGTCCGGCGTGATTCCGAAAATTCACAGGCGGCCCTGACGCTGATGATTGTGGCGCAGGCCGCGGGGGACACCGCGACGGTGGATGAGTCCATGGCCGCGCTGGCCGGCCGCGTGAAAACCGAGCCGCGCCTTGCGCTCGGCGTTGCCCTTGTGGAGATCCAGCGCCGCAACTACAAGGAAGCCCGCGCCTGGCTGGAAGGCTATGTCCGGAACTTCCGCACCGATCTCTACGCCCTCGAGATGCTGCTGCGCCTCGACACCTTCGAGCGCAAGAAGAATAAGGTTGAGGAGCATGTGGAGCAGATCCTTTCCATCAATCCCCGGCACGCGTTCGCCAACTACATTCTGGGCACGCTGCAGGTGGCCCGCGGCGAACTCTCGCTGGCGGAGGAATCCTATCGCACCAGCCTGGCCTCAAAAGAGTCGGCCGAGGCACTGAATGACCTGGCATGGCTTCTGCAGGAACGCGGCGCCTGCGAGGAGGCCCTCGACCTCTCCTACCGGTCGCTGGCCCTCAATGACCGCGCCGCATCAAGCTGGGACACCTATGCCATGATCCTGCTGTGCCTCGATAAACTGCTGGAGGCGGAGGAGGCCATCAACATGGCGCTGGGGCTTGAGGCGAACAACCCGATGCTCCTGTATCACTCAGCGCTCATCCAGGAGAAACAGGGGAATCTCAAGGAAGCCCTGCTGACCGCCCGGCCGCTGCTGGATCGCGCGGCGGAAATTCCCCCCGAAGCTTTTGAGGAAATCCGCGACCTGATGTCGCGCCTGCCGCAATAAGCCGGCGGGGTGTGTGCGGAAATTCAGGCCTTTCAGCCCGTGCGGGCGGCCTTGCGGATGAAGCGCAAATCTTCCAGCATACGTGATTTCTCCCGCGGATTCAGGCCCTTCCAGCATGCCGGTTTGCTCTCCAGCGGATCCAGCAGCTGCGTTTCCCGCGCGAAGCGCTTGAGCGCTGCGCGATCATGCCGTGCGACGCGTGAAAGCAGGCTGCTCAGCACCACCAGCGCATCGCGGCCCGCTCCTTCAACCTCCGTACCAAACTCCACCAGGCAGCGGTCGGCGGCCTGGCCGGCGGTGTATTTCTCGGACAGCATGGTTCCGTAGAAAGCCTCCATCACCGCGCACCGGAGCTCGTAATAACGGGTCATGAAAGCCGGTCAGTCTTTGTAGAGCACTTCAAGCTGAATGTTGGGGAACTTCTGCAGGAACTGGTCCATCACATGCAGGCAGCTCGCGCAGGGGTACAGATCCGTGTAGAGCCGGATGCGGCCGGCTGCATTCGTCGCACCGCGCAGCCGCGCGGTGATGTCCTCCAGAATTTTGAACTCCGTGTCCACGCGGCGGTTCCAGCAGTCCGGCCCGTCCACCGTGTTTTCCCGGTTCACGCAAAGCGTCTCATACACGGCATTGGAGGGGGCCGCTGATATCCCGCTGATCACCGTGGCCGCCTCGTCCGACAGATTATCCAGGTTCTGGATGCTGCTGTGCGAGAAATATTCCTGCTTCGAAAGTCCGTCCACGACGGCCACGGCCCACGCGAAATTCTTCCGGTGCTGAAACTCCTCGGGCAGCATTTCCCGGTGCATCTCGATGCGCTCCGTTACATGGGCATGGCCGTCACTGTCAATCCGTCGCACGGATGGCTTTCTGTCCGCCGCGGAAACATTTGCAGCGGGTGCAGCGAACAGAAGCGCGGCAGCCGCTATCTGCGCCAGAAGGATCGTCATCGTTTTTCTTGTCATTCTCATTCTCCAAAATCGTCATCCGCGCACATCCCTGCGCAAACAAAAGAACCGTTAAGATTCAATGTAGTCCTGTATCTTCGGCCACTGCAAGCAAAAGTTCAGGATGCCGGAAGCGTCTGGGGGACGCCGCTCCCGCTTTTTTTAGTGAACGAGCGTCGGTGATTTTTATGCAAAGGAGACGCAAAAAACATCAAAAAACGATCAAAAATGGCCAAAAATGGCCCAAAAACGCTCAAAAATGCCTCCAAACGCAAAATATTCTGACCCCAGCATCTCATCGTTCCAATACTCCATTGCTTGAACTGGTATTCCTTCCGCCTTCAGCCCAAACCGCTTCAGCCTGTTCTATCGCCTTGCGATCCGGCCGCGAACCAATACACTGCATTCCGGCAACTAAACAGAAGCTCAGGGACGGACGATGAAAACACCATTGTGGCAGTATAACGAGTTCAAGCATGTGGGCACCGACTTCGATGATCCGAAGCATGTCGAAGCCTACGACGAGCGCCATGCGCAGTTCCGGAATGTGGAGGCCGAATGCAATGGCATCCTCGATTTGCTCGGCCTTGGATCAGAATCCGTGGTGATCGAGCTGGGAACCGGCACCGGGGCCTTTGCCATACACGCGGCCCGGCGCGGGGCAAAGGTTTATGCAGCCGATGTTTCCAGGTCCATGCTGGACTACGCCCGCCAGAAGGCGGTCAAGGCGGGGCTGGACAATATCGAGTTCTGCCATGGCGGCTTTCTCACCTACGAGCATAAAGCGGCTCCTGCGGATGCCCTGGTCACCTGCATGGCGCTCCATCATCTTCCGGATTTCTGGAAGAGCATTGCGCTGCGCCGGATGAACGGCATGCTCCGGCCCGGCGGACAGTTGTTCATCAATGATGTGGTGTTTGAAGAAAAAGATGCGCTGGCCAACATTGTGCGCTGGCTTGATCAGCTTGAAGGGGTGGGCGGCCGGCAGCTTCGCGGCGAAGTGGCCATGCATGTCAGCAAGGAGTATTCGACATTCGACTGGATCATGGACGGCCTTCTCACAAGGGCCGGATTCAGCATCCGCTCAAAAGAAATCAGCTCCGGTGTGCTGGCAAAATATCTGTGCGTGAAGAGCTCCGAGGCTGAACAGCCGCAGATGGCTTGAAAGAAGAATTCAGAATTAACTGCGAAAATCACGAAACACGCGAAAAAGAAGAATTCTCGCGCAGGGACGCAGAGACCGAGAAAGCCCATCATTCCACCATTCCATTATTCCATTGCCTGTCTCCTGAATTCCTCTTCATGATCCAGTCAAAAAGCCAAAAAAACGGCCAAAAATGCCTAAAAACAGGCAAAAAGCGCCAAAAAACGGCCTAAAATGACCAAAAACTGAGAATTCAGGAAATTAACTGCGAAAATCGCGAAAGGCGCGAAAAAGAAGAAATCTCGCACAAAGGCACAAGGCCACCAAGATTCAGTCTCTGGAATTCTTCTCCGTTCCTGCCTTCCTGAGTTCAGATTGAAATTTATTTCCTCTCTGCGACTCCGCGCCTCAGCGGGAAAATTCTGAAATCCTGTTGATCGTGTCAGAAATAGTCTTTTAGGCTGTAGTCATTCAGCCTGTTAATATCCGTGAAATCCGTGTCATCCGTGGTCAAAATTCTTATTCTGAATTCTGTCTACTGACTCCTGACTTCTTCTTCCTCACGTACTCATCGCAAGGAAGTCGGGCCCGAAGCCGTAGGGGAACAGCTCGGACATGGGGGCGATGAAGATGTGCTGGATCTTTTCGTTCTTGTCCAGATTCACCCCGATCACCTGCACGTTCGGGCTGGCCGAGAATTCGCGGATTTTCTGGCGGCACAGTCCGCAGGGCATGGCGTTGCCGACATCCGATTTCACGACGACCGCGATTTCCTTCAGGTGAAGGACACCCGTCTTGACCATCGTGTTGATGGCATCCATTTCCGCATGCGTCGTCAGCGTGTAGTCCGCGCTTTCGATGTTGCATCCGCAATGAATGCAGTCCTTCTCGTCCACCAGCGCCACACCCACTTTGTAGCTGGAGTAGGGGGCATAGGCGCGCTGGCGGATTTCGACGGCCCGGTTCACCAGTGTCTGCTGAACCGGCGTGAGCGATTTGAATTCGAGCTGCTTCATGCGGCTATTTCTTCTTGCTGCGCATTTTCTCGAGGATCTTGATTGCCTCGATGGCGGCCTTGATCGCATCGTCCACGCCGACCTTGGCCACGATCGGTTTGTCGTCGTAGGTCAGTCCAATGATCGCCAGGATTTCGCCCGCGTACACGCGGCGGATCGACGAAACCACGAACAGGGCGGCCGATTCCATGGAGGTGGAAATCACGTTGGAGCGGTACCACGCGGTCCAGCGGTCGCGGTTGTAGTTGGCCAGCGGGAGCTCTTCGCCTTCCTTGCCCTCGGTGTAGAAAGCGTCTTTGCACTGTCCGATGCCGGTGTGGACTTTCAGGCCCAGCTTCTTCGCGCCTTCGCGGAGCGCCCAGGTCACGTCGAGGTCGGCCACGGCGGGATAGCTCAGCGGGACGTACTGCTGGGTGGTGCCTTCTTCGCGCACGGCGGCGGTGGTAATGCAGACATCGCCCAGGCCTACTTCCTTCTGGAGCGAGCCGGCAGTGCCGATGCGGATGAAAGTGTCCGCGCCGATCTTGATCAGTTCTTCCACGGCGATGGCGGTGGAGGGGCAGCCGATGCCGGTGGAGGTGCAGGAAACCTTGATGCCGTCCACGGTGCCGGTATAGGTCCGGTATTCGCGGTTGTTGGCCATTTCCTTTGCATCGTCAAAATGGGCGGCAATTTTGGGCACGCGGCCGGGATCGCCGGGCAGAATGACATAGCGGCCCACGTCGCCTTTTTTCAGACCAATGTGATATTGAACATCGCTGCTGATCTCGCCCATTTGCGTCTCCTGTTTTTATATTTTCAGACGTTAGGCCCGCAATATTCCAGAAATGGTTTGAAAGTTAAAGGCAAAAATCATGAGCATCCCAATGGGATGCTCAGGCTGAATGCTGAAAGAAGAAGTCAGAATTCAGATATATTTATAATCCGTGTTATCCGTGAAATCCGTGGTTTCTGATTCTTCTCCGCGTCCCTGCATCTCCGCGCGAATTTCTTTTTCGCGCATTTCGCAATTTTCGTAGTTTCCTTTCTGAATTCTTAACTTTCAGTTATTTTGGATGCGAATGGATAAAATATGAACCGTGGACAGACTTCAATTGTCAAACGCGGGCAGATGTGCCTATTATGGCGGAGTGAGGGACCTGACAACATGAGGCTTGCAGCAATCATATGCAGTGTGCTGTTTGCGGTCACGGGCTTTGCCAAGGTGGACCTGGTGACGCTTCCGGTGCGCGAGGGCGTGCAGCTCACGATTTACAACTCCGCCGACCTTACCCTCGTCCGCGAGAACCGCGCGCTGACCCTGAGCGAGGGAAACAACAAACTCCAGTTCTCGTGGGCCAACACGCTGATAGATCCCACCAGCCTTGAAATGATCCCGCTGGCTTATGCCGATGAAATGGACATCGCCGATCTGACTTATCCGCCCCGCACAAGAAATCTCGGCCTGTGGAACGTCAAAAGCGGCCGAAGCGGCAAGGTCCCGGTGGAAATCAATTATTTGACCAGCGGATTTTCGTGGCGGGCGTTTTACATGGGCACGCTTTCAGAAGACGAAAGGACGATGCGCCTGCAGGGCTATGTCCGCGTGACCAACAACAGCGGCGAAGATTACGAAAACGCCCAGACGCGCCTGATTGTCGGCAAGGTGAACATCATTGACCAAATTGCCGAACTCGCGCGGAGAGAATATCCGTACGGCAGGCCATGGGAGTTGCCGACGGAGGATGACAAAGATTATTCTCATATGAAAAAGGTCCGCCGCGAATCGAAAAACGAAATCATGATGGCCATGGCACCCGCTGCGGCTCCCGTTGAGGCAATTGTCCGGCAGAAAGAAATCAAAAAAGAGGGCCTGAGCGAATATTTCCTTTATACGATCGAGGGCACGGAAACGATCCCGCACGGCTGGTCGAAGCGGCTTCCGAGCTTCGATGTGGCCGAAGTGCCGGTGGTTAATCTCTACAAGTTTGAAGAAAACCGTTACGGACCGAGGGCCGTCCGCTTCCTTTCGTTCAAAAACGACAAGGAGCACAAGCTGGGCGAGACGCCGATTCCGGACGGGCGCATCAGCGTGTACCGCACCGTGGATGAAGCGGCGCATCTTTCATACGAGGGACGCTCGAGTTTCAAATACATCCCGGTGGACGAGAAAGTGGAGCTGAACATTGGCGCGGTATTGGATGTGACGGTTGAGCCGAAGCTGATGGATTACAAAACAGACCAGTACCTGTTCGACCGCAAGGGCAACATCCGCGGATGGGATGAAATTTCCTCGTTTGAAGTCGAAGTCAAGAACATGCGGCCGGTTGCGGTGAAAATCGAAATCATCCGGAATTTCAGCACGCAGTACTGGGAGCTGGAGAAGTCCGGCGATTTCGGTGAATTCGAAAAAACCGACATGGACACCGTGAAATTCACACTGGAGCTGCCTCCACACAGCGAAAAGATTTTTAAGTACAAACTGACGGTTCACTACGGGGACCGGAGGGATTGAATCGGAGAAAATCATGAATAAATGCAAATGGTGGACAATCGTACTGCTGGCCGCTGCGGCCGCGCAGGTCTCGGAAGCGAGAATCAAGCTGGTGGCCCTGCCGGACCGCGGAGACACGGTTATACGACTGGACAACCCGGCCGCCACGCTGATTGAAGAGGAGCGCGTGCTGACTCTTCAAAAAGGCGTGAACAAGGTGGACTTCGCGTGGAACGGCGTGAGTCTCGACGTGGATTCCATCCGCCTGACGGTGCTGTCGCATCCGGACCAGGTGAAGCTGCTGAATGTCAGTTATCCGCCCAACGAGCAGGCGCTGGTTTGGGAACTGGCCAGCCCGGAGGCGCTGGAAGTCAAGGCGCGGATCAGCTATCTGCTGAACGGCATTGACCGCCTCATCACCTACAAGGCCGTGGCCGACAAGGAGGAGACGCAGGTAGACCTGAAAAGCCATCTGGTGCTGCGCAACTTCTCCGGCGAGGATTTCACGGCCGCCCGCGTGCTTCTGAACTACGGCGAAGCCTTTGAGCAGGGGATACAGCACGAGGAAACCAAACAGCTTCTGTTCATGAAAAAGGACGGCATTCCCATCGAGAAAATCTGGACCTTCGACGCGGCCGAAAAGCCGTGGGATCCGGACAAGGTGTCTGGCAATGTCGGCATTCCCGTAACCTACAAAATCAAAAACGCCGCCGAATCCAAGCTGGGTGAAAACTCGCTCTGGGACGGCAAGGTGCGCGTGTATCAGGATGACGGGCATGACGGCACCATCTTCCTCGGCGAGGACAACACGGCGCTGGTGCCGGTCGGCGAGGATATGGAAGTCTATGTGGGCGACAGCCGCGACATCGTGGTCACGCAGCAGAAGATGCAGGAAAAGCAGATCAACATCCGGCGCAACAACAGCAATCACATTGTGCTGTACGACACCGATGAAATCATCACGGCTAAAATCGAAAACTTCAAGGACAAGCCCGCGAAGCTGCTGGTGATTCAGCACATCCCCGGCCAGTGGGACATGGAAAAGTGCAATATGGAATACGAGCGCAAGGATGCCGGCACGCTGGAGTTCGCGGTGGAACTCAAGCCGCAGGAAACCAAAGAGCTGACGATGCACTATCACAGGAGGAACGTGCGGTGAAAAAGTTTCTTCTGCCCATGATTGCATTGGCCGCCTGCGCGGCGCAGGCCAAGGTGGATCTGGTCACGCTTCCGGTGCGCGACCGGGTGCAGCTCACGATCTACAACTCGGCCGATTTGACGCTCGTGCGCGAGAACCGCGCGCTGACTCTGGTCGAGGGGCTGAACAAGCTTCAGTTCTCGTGGGCCAACACGCTGATAGATCCGACCAGCCTTGAAATGCGGCCGATGGAATTCGCGGATGACATAGACATCCTTGCGCTGACCTATCCTCCGCGCACGCAGAATCTCGGCCTGTGGAACATCAAAAGCGGCCGCGGCGGCAAAGTGCCGGTGGAGATTGACTATCTGACCAGCGGGCTTTCGTGGCGCGCATTCTACATGGGCACGCTGACCGAAGACGAAAAAACCATGCGGCTGGAAGGCTATGTCCGCGTGAGCAACAACAGCGGCGAAGATTACGCCGATGCCGAGACGCGCCTGATCGTGGGCGAGATCAACCTGATTGACCAGATCGTCATGCTGGCGCAGCGGCAGTATCCCTACGACAAACCTGTGCCCGTATCCCCTCTGGTCATGAAGGGTCTGTTCATGGGGCGTGCCGCCGGCGGCAGGATGGCGGCTCTTGACCAGGTTGTGGAGTTCGAGTCCTTTGCAGAAGAGATGCCGGAAATCAAGGAAATCGCAAAGGAGGGGCTGAGCGAATATTTCCTCTACACGATCCCGGGCACGGAGACGATTCCGAACGGCTGGTCGAAGCGGCTTCCGAGCTTTGACACCAACGGCATTCCGGTGCTCAATCTCTACAAATACGAAGCAGACCGCTACGGCGAGGGCGTGGTGCGGTTCCTGAGCTTCAAGAACGACACCGAGCACAAGCTGGGCGAAACGCCGATCCCGGGCGGGATGCTGAAGGTGTTCCGGACTTCGGACGCCGCCGGGCATCTGGCCTATGAGGGCCAGTCGGATTTCAAGTACATTCCGGTCAACGAGGATGTGGAACTGAACCTGGGCTATGTCGGCGACGTGGTGGTAGAGCCGAAGCTGATGGATTACAAAACCGACCGCTTTTCTTTTGATTCCCACGGCAACATAGACGGGTGGGACGACATCAGCACATACAAAGTGGAAGTGAAAAACACGCGCGACCTGCCCGTCAAAGTGGAGATCACCCGCAACACGGGAATGCCGAACTGGGACATTGAGCGCAGGGACAGCGTCGGGAAATACGAAAAGGTGGATCTCGACAGCTTCAAATTCACCCTGGAGCCGGAACCGAGGTCGAAAATGGAATTCACATATGTCCTGACCAAGCATAACGGGCGCAGGGCGGAATAGGGGGAAGCATGAAAAAATTAATCATCATTGCGGTGCTGCTGGCGGCCTGCTGCGCGCTGGCGGATGAATATCTGCCGTCGTCGGGCAAATACAAAACCTGCAAGAACGAATCGGGCAAGGGGTTTTTCTGGGTGGACACCTCCACCGGCCGGACCTGGCAGGCCGATCCGGACAAGAAGGAATTCATTTACTGCGGCCAGCCGCCGCAGGGCACGCCTTCCGAGCCGGGCACCTATAAACCTTATAAAAATGAGGACGGCAAGGGCCTCTTCATCCTGAATACGGCCACCGGCGACGGATGGTGGACCGACGGCAAGGAGTGGAAGAAAATGCCGAAGGACATGAAGAAGCCGGAGAAAGAACAGAAAGATGATTAACTGCCGCGAATGCCAAAACGAAATCAACGAGCAGGCGTTTGCCTGTCCGCACTGCGGTGCGCCGCATCCCGCGAAGCCGGTCTGGGACGGATGGGGCTATGAATACAAAAGCAAGACCCGGATTGCAGAGCTGCCGCTGGTGCACATCTCCTTCAAGTACCGTCCGAACCGCGCGCCGGTGGTGGCGAAAGGCATCATCGCGATCGGCCAGTTTTCGGTCGGCATCATTAATATTTCGCAGTTCGGCTTCGGGGTGGTGTGCATCAGCCAGTTTGCAGTCGCCGGATATGCCCTGGCGCAGTTCGCAGTCGCGTGGCGGCTCATCGCGCAGATCGGGCTTTATCTCTCCCAGGGCCGCGGGCAGGCCGTCTACAGCCTCATTGAGCTTGCGCAGAAGTTCTTCTGAGCCTATTTTTCCAATCATTGGAACTTTTGCATGAAAAACTTCCAATGATTGGAACTTTTTGACCGAAAACTTCCAACCATTGGAAAAACGGAGCATCATGGCCAGTTTGCGACATCCTAAAGTGACGGAATGGGAAGCGCGCCTCAAGCAGGTGTTCGATCTCATTGATGATATCCTTGAGGACAAGTACGGCGGCAAATACCGGCTGACTCCGGTTCGTCCGGCGCGCGGCGCGACCGCCAACAAGGAGGCCGACGGCCTTTTCAATGTCGGCGCGGCATTTTCTGCGGGGTTTGGTTCGGAGAAGGGGGCGGGTTACGTGGTGGAGGTCCTGATGGCCACGCTGGACAAGGTGCCGGCCGCGGAGCGGAAAAAGATCGAGGACGAGGTGGCCGCGCTGCTGGGCGATCTGCTTAAAACCGAATTCCCGCACAGCGACCTGGAGGTGTCCCGCGACGGGCACGTCTGGAAAATCCACGGGGACCTGAGTCTGGACTGAATCAGGCGCGGTGGGGGATGCGCGCGAAAATCCATTCGGCCCAGTGGCTCGCGGTGCGCGCGGGATAGCTCGATTTCATGAAGTGCAGCAGCCTTCTAGCCTGCCATTTCGGGCTGCGCAGGGCCTGCCGCTGTATGCTTGCCATTTGCTTTTGCAGCGTGCGGACTCCGCCCCTGGCGGGCCATGCCCCCGCCGGGCGTTCCAGTGTCCATGGGTCGTGCATCCAGCGGAGCCAGTCCTCCATGCGCGGCGCATCGGATTCGGCTGAGACCGACTGGTAAAGGGGGCTGTCCATAAAGAAGGGGAACGGTTCCAGAACCACATGCGCGGCGGGGAGATGATGAATCAGTCTGACGGCGTGCCGCACACCGCCTTTCTTTTCCTCGGGTCCGCCGGCCCACAGGCGCAGGAATACCTCGAAGCCGGAGCGTTCAAGCGCCGCGACTGTTTTCCTGAAATTTCTCGGCTTGAAACTGATGCCGAACTTTTCCTGCAGATCCTTGTCGCAGGTGGGCACAATGAAATCAATTCTGCGGCACCGCGCCGCCTGAAGTTCGCCGATGAGGCCTTGTTCCATCTCGCAGGGGACCATCTGGAGGCCCCAATTCTGCTTGTTATAAATCCGGGCCAGCGCCTGGCACCATTCGCGCAGGCGGCCGGGATTCCAGACGCCCGGCGGGTCATCGAGGAAAATTTCAGTGACTCCGAGGTCGGCGGAGGCGCGCACGGACTGCGCCAGTTTGTCTATTGGCCAGAGTCGCAACGGTTCGCTGGCGGCGCCCCATGCGCGGTCGCAGGCTTCCCGGGTGTGACCTCGCGAGAGCCGCATGTGCGCCGGCTGCCGTCCCGGCTGATCTGGATGGTGATAGGCGCGCCAGAAAACCCGTCCCCAGTCGGGTAGTGATAGATTGTTCAAATCTGGCAGCCACGCAGTGGATGTTTCCTTGCCGGCAAAGTTCAGTCCGGGAATGAACTGGAGCCGTTTGTCGGAATCAATGTAATCCAGCAGGGACCGCAGGACGGGCTCGGGATCGCCCGAGATGGCGTAGTCGGCCCGCGCAACGGCTTCGATGTGTTCCGGAAACTGGGAGGGGAACCGTCCGAAGATAATGGTTCTGATTTCGGGCCACCTGCGCTTGGAGATTTCCAGCACCGCGGCAGTTTCCCCGAGATTGGAACCGGTCGTGTTCACGGCAATGGCCTTCGGTCCGGCCACGGCATCAACGGCGTGTTCAAACTCCAGTTCAAGATCGGCGAACAGGCGGCAGTCCACAATCGTGCTGAGGTGGCGGGAGTGTGCTTTCAGATAGGCCTGCAGGCAGAGAATATCCCAGTCCGGAGCCAGCGTGGATGGAGTTCTTCGCGACAGCCGCAGTGAACTTGCGGCCGGAACTCCGTCGGGGGGCTGTATCAAAACCACATGCACCAGTACTGCTCCTCGGTCAATTCTTCACAAAAAGTGATTTCATTACATATACAACGTCGGTAGAGTGCATGCAAGTGTCAACCTTGCTCCAAATGAAGACTGTCGATTGCGATGTGCTCATCATCGGAAGCGGCCTTGCGGGCCTGATGGCGGCGTGGCATCTGCGCGATGCCGGAAATATTGCTGTGGTCTGCAAGCGCAATCCCCTGGAAAGCAACAGCAACCGCGCGCAGGGCGGCGTGGCCTGCGCCATTGATCCGGATGACAGCGTGGAAGAGCATGTGCGGGACACGCTGGGCACAGGCGGCGGCCTTTCCCGTGAGACCAGCGTCTGCGAAATCCTCTCGGCCGGCAAAGATGGAATCCTCGAGCTTGAAAAGGTCGGGGTGCGGTTCAGCCGGCGCAACGGGGCGGCGACCGACTACGATCTTGGGCAGGAAGGCGGCCATTCTCACCGCCGCGTGCTGCATGCGGGCGACATCACCGGCCACGAAATCATAAAGGCTCTGGCGGAGCGGGTGGCCCGGCAGCCCAACATCACCATTTATCCCGAAATGATGGCCATTGATTTGGTGTCCACCGCGTGGCTGAAACGGCGCGGGGCCAACCGGTGCGTGGGCGCATATTTTCTGGACTGCGCGACGGAGCAGATATTGGCTTTCCGGTCACCGCATACGATCCTGGCCACGGGCGGGGCGGGGAAGGTCTATCTTTACACCACCAATTCCGACGTGGCTACCGGTGACGGCGTGGCTATGGCCTGGCGCGCGGGGTTGCCGGTCCGCAACATGGAATTTATTCAGTTCCACCCCACCTGCCTTTATCACCCCGAGGCCAAATCTTTTCTCGTCAGTGAAGCCGTCCGCGGCGAGGGCGCGGAACTGGTGAACGCGCGCGGCGAGGCCTTCATGAAGCGCTATGATCCTCGCGGATCGCTGGCCCCGCGCGACATAGTCGCCCGTGCCATTGACCATGAGATGAAAATCAGTGGTGACGCGTGCGTCTATCTGGATGTCACCCACAAGACCGAAGAATTTCTCCGCGGCCGTTTCCCCAACATCTACACCACCTGCCTCAAGTACGGCATTGACATGGCCCGGGCCCCCGTGCCGGTGGTTCCCGCGGCGCACTATTCCTGCGGCGGGGTGGAGGCCGGCGTGGACGGGCACACGAAGCTGAAGGGTTTGTATGTCATCGGCGAGACCTCCTGCACCGGCCTGCATGGGGCAAACCGCCTGGCCAGCAATTCGCTGCTGGAGGCGATGGTCTGCGGACGCAAGGCCGCGGATGCCATTTGCGCCGCGGGCATTGGGGCTTCTGCTGTTGCGGGAATCACCATTCCCGACTGGCAGTACGGCAACGCCGTGCCGAGTGATGAGGCCGTGGTGGTCGAGCACAACTGGAACGAGGTCCGCCAGTGCATGTGGGACTATGTCGGCATCGTGCGCACCACCAAGCGCCTGGAGCGCGCCGCCCGGCGCATTGACAACCTGCAGCGCGAAATCCGCGAATATTATCTGAATTACTTTGTCACGCGCGACGTGCTGGAGCTGCGCAATATTGCCGCCGTGGCGGGGCTGATCATCCGTTCGGCGCAGCGTCGCAAGGAAAGCCGGGGCCTGCACTATACGCTGGACTACCCGAACCTCGACGAATCCCGCCCCCCGCAGGACACCGTCATCGCCGACAAGCCCGGCGGCTCCATTGCGATAATCTGATCGCCGCCTCTTGACATCAAAACATCAAATAGATTATGTTTTGATGCATGAGAACAACACTGACCATTGCGGATGATGTTGCAACGGTGCTGGAACGTGTCCGGCGCACGCGCCGATCCTCCCTGCGCGATACCGTCAATGATGCGCTCCGGCGCGGATTAAGTGATATGGAGCGCAAGCCGGAGCGCAAGAGGCCTGTTCGCACCAGAACCGTTGATTTGGGGCGTTGCCTTCTGGACAATATTGATGATGTCAGCGAGACGCTGGCCATCGTGGAAGGGGAAGCCTTTCGATGAGGCTGCTGGACGCAAATTTGCTGGTTTACGCCCATGTCCGTTCATTTGATCAGCACAAAGCGGCGAGAGAATGGTTAGATCAGCGGTTGTCGTCACCTGAACCCCTGGGAATGCCCTGGCCCAGCCTGACGGCCTTTATTCGTCTTGTTTCCAATCCGCGGATATTCCCGCATCCGGAACCGGTTTCTCATGCATGGGCGCAGGCTAAGGTCTGGCTGGATGCTCCGTCTGTCTGGATTCCGCAGCCCACGGAACGGCATCGGGATATTCTGGACGGTTTGTTGTCGCGAACCGGCTTGCGTTCAAGTCATGTCCCGGATGCTCATCTGGCCGCGCTGGCCATTGAACACGGGCTTCAGCTTTGTTCTACTGATGCCGATTTCGCAAGGTTCCCGGGATTGCGCTGGGAGAATCCGCTCTAGGCTGTCCAATAATCAGATTGACAGGGGGCGATACGTTCGGGTTTGCTTGAAGAATGTCAAAAGTCATCAGAGTCGAACTGGGCGCGCGTTCCTACGATATTCATGCGGGAGCAGACCTGCTGGGGAGCTGCGGCGGGGTTTGCCGCAAGCTGAAACTCGGATCCCGATGCCTGATTGTATCCGATTCAAATGTGGCTCCGCTGTATGCCCATGTGATCCGTGACAGCCTGACGGACGCCGGTTTTCAACCATCCATTTTCATCGTGCCGGCGGGGGAGGAGTCCAAGGATTCGCTCACGCTTTCCCTGATTTATGACGAGGCCCTTGCCCATGCGCTGGACCGCAAATCCTTCATTGTGGCGCTGGGCGGCGGCGTGATCGGCGACCTGGCCGGCTATGCGGCGGCGTCCTTTCTGCGCGGCATCCGTTTTGTTCAGGTTCCCACCAGCCTCATGGCGATGGTGGACAGCTCCGTTGGGGGAAAGACCGGCATCAATCTTCCGCAGGGCAAGAATCTGGTCGGAGCGTTTCATCAGCCGTCTGCCGTGCTGGCCGATCTCGTGACACTATCCACGCTGCCGGATCGCGAGTTCATTTCCGGGCTTTCCGAGGTGATGAAATACGGCGTGATTCAGGATGCGGAATTCTTTGCCTTTCTCGAAAAGAAGGCGGGAAAAATCCTGGCCCGCGACCCGGAGACGCTGGAACAGGTTGTCACCCGCTGCTGTAAATGCAAGGCGGAGGTGGTCGGGCTTGACGAGCGGGAATCCGGACTGCGCGCCATCCTGAACTTTGGCCACACGCTGGCGCATGCTGTTGAGCAGGTCGCCGGTTACGGAAAATTCCTGCACGGCGAGGCCGTGGCCATTGGAATGGCCTATGCCGCGATTCTTTCCGTTTCCGCCGCGGGGCTTCCGGGCGAGGCGGCCGAGCGGATCATCAATCTTCTCGGAAAATTCGGCCTGCCGGTTTCCGTCAACGGGCTGAGCTGGAACGCGGTCCGCAAAGCCATGCAGGCGGACAAGAAAAACACCGGCGGCGCCGTTTGTTTTGTTCTCGCCCGTGAAATCGGCCGTGTCGAACCGGGCATTGAAGTGAAAGAAGATCTTCTGGAAGAGGTTTGGAATGTCATCAGTCAGTGAATGGGTCGTCCGAGAATATTTTGAAGCCGTTGGATTTCTGGTTCAGCAGCCGGTGAAATACCAGGTGGCCGCCCGCCGCAAGCGCGCCGAGGAGGAGATTGATCTGCTCATCATCAACCCGTCGGCGGGTGATCAGCCGCTTCCGTCGAATATCCTGTGGACCTCCTCGGATCTGAAAAACGTATCCCGCGCGGTGGTCAGCGTCCGCGGCTGGCATACCGACAAGTTCAGCCCTAAGACGCTGGAGCTTTCGCCGGAGGTGTTTCTCTTTGCGCAGGACGCGGCCGTGCGCAAGGCGTCCGAGGTGCTGGGCGAGGGGCCCGTGGCGCGCATTCTTTGCCTGCCGGACCTGACCTCCACGGAATCGCTCCGCAAGCGCACGCTGGAAATGCTCCGCGAAAACGGCATAGACGGCGTGCTTCTTTTCCGGACGATGCTCCTGGAACTGATCGCGTTTGTGGAAACGCAGAAAAGCTACGAGAAATCCGATCTGCTGCAGATTCTGCGCCTGATGAAAAACTACGACCTCATCAAGGACCACCAGATGGAGCTGTTCACCTCTAAGCGCCGCAAGCGGAAGGCCTGACGTGACGGAGCGCGAAGCCTACATTGCCCTCAACATGCTTGACGGCATGGGCCCCGTGCGCGCCCGCAACCTCATTGAACTGCTGGGATCCCCCGAAGCTGTTTTTGAGGCCGATCCGGAAACGCTGATGAAAGCCAAAGGCATTGGCGGGGAAATGGCCGAGTCCATTGTGAACCAGCGCGACAGTGTGGACGTTTCCGGGGAAATCGAAAGGACCGAAGCGCTGGGCGGGCGCATCCTGACGTGCCTCGACGATGAATATCCGGCAGCGCTTCGCACCATCTACGATCCGCCGCTGGCGCTCTACATTCTCGGGAAGCTGGTTCCGGAGGACAAACATGCGATTGCGCTGGTGGGCTCCCGCCGCAGTTCGCACTACGGTCAGCAGACAGCAGACCGGTTGGCGTTCCAGCTTGCCAAGGTCGGCTACACCGTCATCAGCGGCCTCGCGCGCGGCATAGACACCGAGGCGCACAAGGGGTCACTCAAGGCCGGCGGGCGAACCATCGCCGTGCTGGGCGGGGCGCTCGACAAAATCTATCCCCCGGAAAACGCGGGCCTTGCGGAGCAGATTGCGCAGCGTGGCGCGGTGATTTCGGAATTCACGCTGGGGCGCGAGCCGGACAAAACCACCTTCCCTTACCGCAACCGCATCGTCAGCGGCATGTCCATGGGCGTGGTTGTGGTGGAGGCGCCGTTCAAGAGCGGATCGCTGATTACGGCCGAGCAGGCAATGGATCAGGGACGGAGCGTGTTTGCGGTGCCCGGCCGCATAGACAATCCCAACGCGCGCGGATGCCACATGCTCATCAAGAGCGGCGCAAAGCTGGTGGAAAACGTGGACGACATTCTGCAGGAATTTGAAATGCTGATTTCGCCGGAGCAGAAGGAGCTGGCCAAAGGGGCTTCGCGCCGGCCGGAAGTCATGCTGACGGATGACGAGGAGAAAATCGTCCGCGCCCTCGGAAGCGACACGCTGGACATTGACACGCTGGCGCGCAACGCGGGCTTGAACATATCTTCCGTGAGCGGCCTGCTCATCGGTCTTGAAATCAAAAAAGTCATTCGCATGCTTCCGGGCCGCCTCGTGGAACTGACCGCCCGCGCCGAAGACTTCTGAGATCGCGAATGGGAGAATGTAAAAGTTTTTACGGCCTCGGGAAAATCTCAAAAAAGTTTGCGCGATGTGTCTCAAAGGGGTACATAACCCAATATGGGTGCGATCGGGAAGAGTATATTGGTTGAGAAATATTTGGGGAAACGCATGATGTATATATCTATCTGAAATCTCTAATGTCAGGATCTGATCTTGAGATTAGCGCGAGGAAGCTAGAGGGATGAAAAAAACGATTGGTATATTTTTGGTTGCATATATATTCGTTCATATAGCGAATGGTCAGAATGAAGATGTTTTGCGTGGTTTCGATGAGGCAAAATCATTATATCAAAATGGAAGATATGAAGATGCGTGTAACGAATTATCTCAGTTGGAATTGAAGATAATTCGAGAAGGCAATTTATCATTAAGCGGCAACCTCGCATATCAATGCGAGTTGATGAACGAAATGGTGAAAAGAGTTTCAACATGCATCAATTTTATGTCAGCAAATCAGTTTGATGCAATGAAGGAATATCACCATCAGACACTTGATTGGTTTAATAGTTTAAAACTGAGTGAAAAGATGTTTCTACAAACTATTCCTCAATCGACCGGGGGATTTAGTTACTTCTATGATTTTTCTAATTACTACCCCGAGAAGAAACCCGACTTTGGGGAAGCTGTGTCGAAAAGTGGTAATATTACACACCATTTTTTAAGATACTATATTAAGAAACTTACAGATGGTCCTGATGCAGTCGGACAAGTGCAAGAAAATCGTGACGGCGAACCAGGTGCATCGAAAGTTAAATCACCACGTGACTTATGTAAACAGGCGCAATTATCACTTAGCATTGACCGCACATGGATTGAAGACCTGGGTGATAGGCAATATGCAAACGTGTTGGTTACATGGGAAAATAAAACGTCATATACGTTCGATAAGGAAGTCGCAATACAAGCTGTAGCATATGATGCTGCCGGAAAACGTGTTGGTGAAAATGTTCGTTCATTTTTTACTTTAGAATGGGGGCCGATTGAACCAAACTTCAAAGGAACTCTTACCATAGGGGTGGAGCTTCATGGTGCAGATTTCGCGAAAATGATCTGTTCCGTTGTTAGGGTCAGATAGAGACTCTCAACATCGGTTGCTTAATCATCTTCATACTCATAGCAGTAATCGTTATTGTACTTATTTATGCAGGGAACTCATAGTGGGCTGTTTTTGCGCAACAGCTATCTTTTACTTCCGGCGGGATTCGGGTAAAGTAGCCGGATAATGAATTTTGAATGGTCCATTTTACTGCTGGGTGTGGCGATATTTTTCGCCCGGATCATGGATGTGTCGCTGGGCACACTCCGTATCATCAGCATTGTGCAGGGGCGGACGTGGACGGCTTTTTCCCTCGGTTTTTTTGAGGTCGGAATCTGGATCACGATTATCAGCGCGGTGATGCACTATATCGAGGAACAGCCGATCCTGGGCGTTTTCTATGCACTGGGCTTTGCCGCCGGCAGCGTGGTGGGAATCAAGATCGAACGCAGGATTGCCTCCGGCCATCTGGTGATCCGTCTGATCAGCAGCAAGCACGGCGATGATCTGGTGAGGGCTATCCGCGCGGCTGGTTATGCGATGACGGTTTATCAGGGCGAAGGCATGCACGGACCGGTGACGGAGCTTTTCATGGTGTGCCTGCGGAAGGACAAGCCCGCCATTCTGCAGATCGCGCAGAGCATTGACCCCGAGGTGTTCTGCAGCACGCAGAACACGGATACCGGGAGCCGCATCTACCGCCCCGGGAACCATGCCGCGTCGGGCTGGCAGAGCGTGCTGAAGATCCGGTAGGAAATACCCGCTTGGGTGTCGCGCTCCATTATTTTTTGAAGACCCGCCATTTCGCGGCCATGCGCAGGACGGATTCCTCTTTTGTGTATTTCGCCAAGTCGTCCACGTTGATCCACGCCAGGTCATGGGATTCGTCGCTCACAATATAGTCTTCATTTCCCGCGGCGCGCATGGCGTACCGGATATCGTAATGGAGATGAGCCGCTTCGCCGGGTCTTGACGGAATGTCGTGGATATCCATGTCGAATATTTGCGGACTCAGCAGTTCCACATCCTTCAAGCCCGACTCCTCGCGGGCTTCGCGAAGCGCTGACCTGCAGACATCTGAATCGCCGTCGGCGTGTCCTCCAAGCTGTATCCATTTGTTCAGCTTTTTGTGGTGGGTGAGCAGCACGCGGGTTCCGTCATTATTGACCAGCCACGCCGAGCTGGTGATGTGACCCGCCTTGAGCAGAGATTCGAAGCAGTCTTCGTTGGAAGTGATGAAATCAATGAAGCGCTGGACGGTGGGAGCCTCATTCTCCCATTTCTTCTGGTAGATTTCGAGTTGCTGGATCAGATCGTTGCGGTGCATGGGATGAACAAGCCTTACATTATTTTATAGTCCGGGCCGCCGGTTTCGGGGAGGCGCCATTCGATGTTCTGAAGCGGATCCTTGATCTGGCAGGTTTTGCAGTGCACGCAGTTTGCCGGCGAGATTTTCACGGAGGTGGAAGACTCGTCCCATTCGTACACCTGCGCCGGGCAGAACCGCGTGCAGGGCGCATTGAAGCGAGGCTTGCATTGCGTGCGGCAGATTTCCGGATCCCTGATGATGAGGTGGCACGGCTGGTCCTCCTTGTGTTCGGTTCCGGAATAGAAAAGATCAGTGAGGATGTCCGGGTCCGGAACTTTGTTCTGCGCCGGAGGCGGGCTGCATTCTTTCCCGTTCGGCTTCATGCCTTCGTGATCCGGCCGGTGGCCGATGCGACCCGGAGGAACCAGTCCGCGGCTGAGCCATGCCGACCCGATCGCCGCCATGCCGGCCAGGAGTCCGCGCTGAAATGCCGGCCGCGCGTTGCGGAACTGTTTCAGCTCCTTCCACGCTTTTGTTTTTTCAAGCTGCGCGGGATACGCGCCGGCTTTTGCGGCGGACCAGTCATCGCTTCGCCAGCATTCAAAGAGCGCATCGCCGGCGGCGATGCCGGACTCGACCGCGAGATGAATGCCCTTGAGCCGCACGGCATCGAGAAGCCCCGCGGCGTCGCCGATAATCATGGCTCCGCCGGTGACAAGCTTCGGCACGGCAGAAATTCCCGCTTCGGGCAGAGCCTTTGCACCGTAGCCGACAACTTTCCCGCCCTCGATCCATTGGCTGATCAGCGGGTGCTGCTTGAATTTCCGGAAAAGGTTGTGCAAATGCAGCTCCGCCGGGCAATAGTCGAGGCCGGTCACGAGTCCGATGGAAATCTGAGTGGCATTCAGCCCGTAGACAAATCCGCCGCCGTAGGTTTTGCAGTCCAGCGGCCATCCGAACGTATGCATGATTTTCCCGGCCAGTTCGGGTCGCGCGGGAATTTCGATCAGTTCCTTGATGCCGAGCGCGTACATTTGACCCGCCGAAGGATTGCACAGCTTTCTGTCCTGAATGAGTTTTTCGGTGAGTGTTCCGAATACGCCTTCGCCGAGCACAACCATTTTGGCGTGGATTTCCGCGCCGGGCGTGAAGTTGGGTTTTGGATTCCCGTTTTTGTCGCTGCCTTTGTCCCCAAGCCGGATGCCTGTGATGAAGCCTGTTTCATTTTCCAGAAGTTCCGCCGCGGAATAGTCCGCATAAATTTCGCCGCCCAGCGCTTCGCAGATTTCGGCCAGCCGCGCGGTCACGCGCGACAGCGAAGCCGTGGGCAGCCCGCGCGAACTCATAGGAGGCGGCACGAACAAGAGCTTGAAGTGGCGTTTGCCGGTCAGGAAATGCAGGCTTTCGCTGCGCACAGCGGATTCAAGCGGGAGTGAAGCCAGCTCTTCTCCGGACAGAAGCCTCTGCAGCGGCTCCATCCGGATGATGGATCCGGAAAGTATGTGCGCGCCCGGGCGTTTTCCTTTTTCGACGATCAGCACAGTCGGCTTTTTCTTTCCGGCAGGGTCTGCTTTGCATCGCTTCAGGAAACGGATCGCGGCCGAGATCGAAGCCACTCCGGCGCCCACGCAGACGACATCGGCCTGGATGACCTCTTTTTTCAGCACGGGGCCTCCGCTGTAAAATGTTCAATGGCGGGCCGGATGTGCCGCTCCAGATAATGGTCCCAGGCTCCTTGAAGATCTGGCCAGTCTTCCAGCAGGCCGGATGATTTTTTGCAAAGCGCTTCGATGGCCTGAAGAGTCGCGGCCGGCGCGGACTTGTCGCGGCGGAGCGATTTGTCTGCTTGCGGTTCCCTGCCGGTTGCATCGTAAATGTCATCGGCGAGCTGGTACGCGGTTCCGAGCAGGAATCCCGCCTCGCGCAGGGCGGCGCGGCTTTCTTCATCCACGGCCCCGGTCATCGCGGCAAAAGCGAACAGCGGTCCGGTTTTGCGGCGAGCAAGTTCCACGCGATCCTGCGGGGTTTGTGAAAGTTCCTCCTCTGCGGCGGCTTTGCATACGATGCCGGCTGTTTCAATGAGGTCCTTTTGCAGGCCGGGCTGGTCCGCCAGCAGTCGAAGCGCAAGGAAAAAATGCAGATCGCCGAACAGGATCGCGCCCTTGACTCCGAAGGTTTTCCAGAAGGCCGGCTTCCCGCGCCGGAGATCCGCATCGTCTATGACATCGTCATGGAAGAGGCTTCCGCTGTGCATGAGTTCGATGGCGGCGGCAGCCTCAAGGTTATGCCCGCCCATTGCGTAGACGAGCCGTCCGCGCAGCATTTTCCCGTCTGCGGCGTCAAATGCAAAGCCGGGCATCTCGCTGGCGAGCAAATCGTTGATCCGGGTCCGGACGCGGGAGATAAACACTGCCTCTTTCGTCCCGGTTTGATGCGCCTTTTTCATAGTCGGACAAATATGCACTTGTGGGGGATGAGCGTCAATGGTGTTGGGTTTGATCGCCGCAGCAGAAGAGTGAGTAAAAAACGGCCCCAAATGGCCAAAAATGGCAAAAAAAGGCCCAAAAACGCCAAAAAATGCCTCCAAAACGTCATTTTTGGGCTTTTTTCGGAAAAACATCGCTGTTTTTATCGCTTGACGGGAGTGGGGGCATAACGCAGAGTACACCAGTTTTTTCAGCTTAAAGCGGATTTTTGTTTAAGGAACGGTTTATATGTTAAGTCAACTCCTTGGCTTATTCTCAAATGATATTGGGATTGATCTGGGCACGGCCAACACGTTGGTCTATGTGCGCGATCGCGGTATTGTCCTGCGCGAACCCTCGGTGGTGGCCATTCAGGCCGGAACCAACCGGGTGCTTGCGGTTGGCGAGGAAGCCAAGAGGATGCTGGGCCGGACGCCCGGCAGTATTGTTGCGATCCGCCCGATGAAAGCGGGCGTTATCGCGGATTTTGAAATTACGGAAGCCATGCTGCGGTATTTCATCCGGAAGGTGCATAACCGCGGCAAACTGGTCAGGCCGCGCGTGATCGTGGCCGTTCCCAGTGGCATTACGGAGGTGGAGAAGCGTGCGGTGAAAGATTCCGCCGCCCACGCCGGAGCCCGTGAGGTTTATCTTATTGAAGAACCCATGGCTGCGGCAATCGGCGTCGGCCTCCCGGTTCAGGAACCGGCGGGCAACATGATCGTGGATATCGGCGGCGGCACGACGGAAGTGGCTTTGATCTCCCTCGCGGGCATTGTTTTCAGCCGAAGCGTGCGGGTGGGCGGAGATCAGATGGACGAAGCCATCGTCCAGCACATGAAGAGGGTGTATAATTTGATGATTGGAGAGCGGACGGCCGAGGAAATCAAGATTTCCATTGGATCGGCCTATCCGATGAAGGAAGAAACCACCATGGAAGTCAAGGGTCGCGACCTCGTTGCAGGTCTGCCAAAAACCCTGACGGTGACCTCGGAGGAAATCCGGGAGGCTTTGCATGAACCGGTGGCCACGATTGTGGAATCCATCCGGATCACGCTGGAGCGCTGTCCGCCCGAGCTGTCGGCGGACCTGGTGGATCGCGGTTTGATTCTGGCCGGCGGCGGCGCGCTGCTGAACGGCATAGACAAGCTGATTGCGGAACAGACGGGCCTGCCCGTGCACGTGGCGGATGATCCGTTGTGCGCCGTGGCCGAGGGCACCGGTGTGGTTCTGCACGAGCTGAACTTCCTGCGGAAGATGTCGGGACACGAGAAGTCCTGACCGGTCTCCAATTCCAAATCACCCCATCCGGCGCACGCCTGTTCCATCCGCAGAGATGGAGTTTTGAATTTTGCGGGACAGGAAGTTTATTTTATTGCTGACGCTGGCCAGTATTCTGCTGGTGCTGCTGAATCTCCCCGCGCCGGTGTCCCGGAAAGTCGAATCGTCCGTGCGCGAGGGCATCAGCCCCCTGCAGCAGGCGGTTTCCGGTTTCGGGGCCCGGATCAAGGAGGCGCTCATTGCGCTCCGGGGGCTGGGCGGCCTTGCGCGCGAAAACCGTGAACTGTCCAGCGAGATGGTGCGCCTGCAGAATGAAACCCGACTCCTCCGCAGCCTCGCGGCGGAAAACAGCGAACTCCGGAAACAGCTGGGCTTCGCGCAGCGCAACGTCAATGAATACATCCCCTGCGAAGTAACCGGCCGCGACGTGAGCGGCTGGTGGCAGACGATCCGCCTCAGCAAGGGCGTCGGCGACCGGGTCGGCGAGAACCGCGCCGTGATCAGCGCCGAGGGGCTGGTCGGCAAGACCATTGACGTCTCGGTTCACACCGCGGACGTGCTGCTGATTTCTGACCCTGCCTGCAAGGTGTCCGCGAAAATTTCCAGGACCGGCGCGTTTGGCATCGTCACCGGCCGCGGGGTTTCCCCGCGCGGCCGCGCCGTCTGCCGGATGGAGTTCATCAACAAGAACATCAGTGTGCTGCCCGGCGACGAGGTTTTCACCTCCGGGCTTGGCGGCGTTTTCCCGCAGGGCCTCCTCATTGGTTATGTGGAGAAAGTCTATACCGATCGCGACGGGCTGTATCAGTCCGCCGAGATTGAGCCCAAGGCCGATCTCGGGATGGTGAGCTACGTGTTCGTCGAGTCGCGCGGCGATCCGGTGGACGAGTTCATGCGCGCCCGGCGGCAGGAAGGCGGAGAAGGCCGGTGAGCGTGGTCATCATGATCTTCCTGCTGGTTTGCGGCGCCGTGCTGCAGGCGATTGTCCCGACCGGTCCCGCGATGGGGCAGGTGCGACTGCCGGTGCTTCTAGGTCTGGTGATTTACTACAGCCTGCTGAAACCCCGCAAGACCGCGCTGAACGCGGCACTGCTGGCCGGGCTTTTGCAGGACGCGCTGAGCATGATCCCGCTCGGCTTCTCAAGCTTCTGCTTCATCCTGACGGCGTGGATCATCAACAGCTGGCGCGAGGAGGTCTTCACGCGGCACTGGCTGACGCACATGCTGCTCGGTCTCGCGGCTGTGCCCGCCAATCTGCTGGTGATGTTTGTGCTTCTGACGCAGGCCCGTGTGCTGGTCCTGCCGTGGTCGGGTCTTCTGCTCAAGCTGTGGGGCTCCATCGTGACCGGAGCCATCTTTGTTCCGCTGGTATGCCGCGCCGCCGAGACGCTTGAAGTCAAACTGGGCATGCTGGAGGCTCGGGAATCATGAGCTACCGGGCCGTTATCGAATCCGACACTTTCCGCATCCGGCTTCTGCTGGTTCTGATGCTTTCGCTGTGCGTGGCGCTGTGCGGCATGCTCTGGAAAATCCAGGTCGCGCACGGGCATGACTATGTGAAGGATCTCGACCGGCAGAGCGTGCGCCGAATCCGGCTGCCCGCCACGCGCGGGAGCATCTTCGACCGCAACGGGGCCGCCCTGGTTGAGAACTCGCCGTCCTATTCCATTGCCGTCTACATTGAGGAACTCCGGCAGCCCGGAGTGAAGGTGGTGGATGCGGCGGAGAAACTGATCGGGCAGCTGGGCCGGATTCTGCAGCTGCCTGTGGAGGTAACGCGCGCCGACATCGAGAACCATTACCGCAAACGGCTTCCGCTGCCGTTCATTGTCTGGAAAAACCTCAGTGAGGAAACGCTCGCCCGCTGGGCCGAGCTGGCGGCGGGCATTCCCGGCGCCGATATTTACTGGGAGGGCATCCGGAACTATCCCCACGGGAAAACGGCCAGTCATGTGCTGGGCTATGTCGGCCGCGCGAACCTTGCCGGCCGCGAAGAGGAGCCGTATCACTACTACCTTCCTGAATGGGAGGGCAAGACCGGCATTGAACAGAGCATGGACGAGAAGCTGCGGGGCCTGGCCGGCGGCAGCCTCATTCGCGTGGATGTCGCGGGCTACAAGCATGGCGACCTCGGCGGCCTTGAGCCGGAGGCCGGTTCTGACCTGATGCTGAGCCTTGATCTGAACATCCAGAAACTCGCCGAGCAGGCTCTGGCGGGCCATAACGGGTCCATGGTGGTGATGGATCCGCGCAATGGTGAAATTCTGGCCATGGCCAGCACCCCGGCCTTTGACCCGAATGATTTTGTCCCGTCCATATCGCGCGACCTGTGGGCGGAGATGATCGGGAACCCGGACAAGCCCCTGGTCAACCGGGCAGTGGCCGGAACCTACGCGCCGGGAAGCATTTTCAAGCCGGTGGTGGCCATGGCCGCGCTGGAGGGCGGCAAAAGTCAGCCGGGCCGGATTTACAACTGCCCGGGATATTTCATGCTGGGCCGCGCGCGGTTCAACTGCTGGCACAGGACAGGGCACGGTGACATAGATCTGCGTAAAGCCATTGAACAGTCCTGCAATGTCTATTTCTTCAACCTCGGCCTGCTGTGCGGAAATGAGGCCATTGCGCACATGGCAACCGCGCTGGGGCTTGGCCGGAAAACCGGGGTCGAACTGAATTTCGAGCGCGCCGGGCTGGTGCCGGACGATGCCTGGAAGCGTCGCACCTTCAGCGACGGCTGGCGTGACGGCGACACCTGCAACATGTCCATCGGGCAGGGTGCGCTGAATGTTTCCCCGCTGCAGATGGCCGTCGTGGCCTCGGCCCTGGCCAACGGCGGTCATGTTTATGCCCCGCGCCTGGTGCGCGGCGAGCGCAAAAACGGCGAAAAGGATTTCCGCATGCTTCCGGCCCGGGTGGTGAATGAAATGAACTGGTCGCAGGAATCCCTCCGGACTGTGCGCGGCGGAATGTTCGATGTGGTGATGGCGCCGACGGGCACCGGGCGCAAGGCCGGCGTGCCGGGCGTTGAGATTGCCGGCAAGACCGGCACCGCGGAATATGGAGCAAAAGGATCGGGCCTGAAATACGGGTGGATGATCGCCTTCGCCCCCTACGACAATCCGCGCTATGCGGTGGCCGTGGTGGTGGAGCAGGCCTACAGCGGCGGGGTCACGGCCGCGCCGCTGGTTCAGCATCTGCTGAACGGGATTTTCCATCCCGAAACGCCGGAAGGGGGCGCTGGGTGATAGACCTTGTGCAAATCCGGCAGACGCTGAGGCGCATGGACTGGGCGCTGTTCTGCACCGTGTGCGTGCTGATGACCCTCGGGGTGCTGTTCATCTACAGCGCCACCTGGCGCGGGGAAGGCATCCCAATGAGTTCGTTCTACAAAAAACAGATGGTGTGGGCGCTCATCGGCCTCGCGCTTTTTTTCCTGATAACCCTGTCGGATTATCACGCGCTGGGAGAAAATGCCTGGTGGCTGTACGGAACGGCCCTGGTGCTGCTGGTGCTGGTGCTTTTTGTGGGCAAGGAAGTCTATGGCGCGCACCGCTGGCTCAGTTTCTTCGGGTTTCAGGTGCAGCCGTCGGAACTGGCCAAGCTGGGGGTGATTGTTGCGCTGGCGCAGTATCTGAGCCGTCCCAACCGGAACATGGCGCTTCCGCAAACCACGGCCATGGCCTTGCTCATCATGGGCGTTCCCCTTATCCTGATTCTGCGCGAACCGGATTTAGGTACGTCTGCGGTTCTGCTGCCCATCACCATCCTGATGCTTTATGCCGTCGGCGTGCCCCTGAAAACCCTTGTGTTCCTTGGTGTCCTGGGTTTGCTGTTCCTGCCGGTGGGGTGGTTCGGTCTGGACGACTATCAGAAGAAGCGGATCCTGGTTTTCCTGGATCCCACCACCGATCCGCTCGGCGCCGGATGGAACAAGCTGCAGTCGGAAATCGCCGTGGGGTCGGGCGGACTGCTGGGGAAAGGCTGGCTACATGGCACGCAGAACGTGCTGGGCTTCCTGCCGCGCACGGTCGCGCCGAACGATTTCATTTACTCCGTGGTGGCGGAGGAAACCGGATTTGTCGGTTCGGTGGTCATCCTGCTGCTGTTTGCGTTTGTGTTTTTCGGATGCTTCCGGGCGGCTCTGGCTGCGCGGGATGCGTTCGGCCGTCTGCTGTGCATTGGAGTGGCGGTGATGCTCTATGTGCATGTGATGGTGAATATCGCGATGACCGTGGGGCTGATGCCCATCACTGGTCTGCCCCTCCCGCTGATGAGCTACGGGGGGTCGTTCATGGTCAGTATCATGATCGCGCTGGGAATTGTTCAGAGTGTTTATGTTCGGAGATACCGGGAATAGCCCGGAAATATATATGAGAGGAGAATAACATGCTTTTTTCAAAGCAGATTACAGAACAGATTATTATCAATTGCGAAAGCCTCGAGACGAGGGTCGCGGTGCTGAATGAAGGGAACCTGGAGTCGTTTCTGGTCGAGCGCCCTTCCGAGGAGCGTGTGGTCGGCAGCATTTTCAAGGGGAAGATCCAGAACCTTGAGGACGGGCTCCAGGCCGCGTTTGTGGACATCGGTCTCAAGAAGAACGCCTTTATCCATTACTGGGACATGATTCCCGAGGACATGGCGCGGCTCGAGGCCGAGGAGGGGGTCACCCGGTCGCGGACCACTCGCCGCAAGCGCTATGCCGCGGGCGAAATGGCCAAGCTTTTACCGGTGGGCAGCGACATCATTGTCCAGGTCACCAAGGACGCGATTGGCACAAAGGGCCCGCGCGTGACGGCCAACCTCAGCATCCCCGGCCGCTACCTCGTGATGCTGCCCGGCTGCGAACTGCGCGGCGTGTCGCGCAAGATCGAGGACGAGAAGGAACGCGCGCGGCTTAAGAAAATCATGGCCCGCCTGCCCGCAGTTCCCAACAACGGGTTCATCATCCGTACGGCCGGTTCTGGCGGACGCAAGACCACCTTTGCCCGTGATATGCGCGCGCTGGTTGGAATCTGGCAGGAGATCGAGGAGGGGATCAAGAACAAGTCCGCGCCCTGCTGCCTCTACCAGGAGCCGGATCTTGCCGAGCGCGTGGTGCGGGATTCGCTGACCACCGACATTGACCGCATCATCGTAGACGACCGCGAGGTCTACGAGCGGCTGAAAACGATGGTTTCAAAACTTTCGCGCATCGGCCGCGCCAAGCTGAAACTCTATGACGGCGATGCGCCGATCTTTGAGCATTTCGATGTGGATCGGCAGATCGAAAGCGCCTTCCGCCGCAAGGTGTGGCTCAAATCCGGCGGATGCATCATCTTTGACGAGACCGAGGCGCTGGTGGCCGTGGACGTGAACACGGGCCGTCACAAGGGCGGCAAGACGCAGGATGAGGCCATCTATCAGGTCAACATCGAGGCGGCCCAGGAAATCGGGCGGCAGCTCCAGTTGAGGAATGTCGGCGGTCTCATTGTGATTGACTTCATTGACATGCGTCACCGGCGGCACCAGATGGCGGTCTACAAGGAGTTGAAGAACGCTCTCCGGAACGACAAGGCCCGCACCAATGTCCTTCAGATTTCTTCGCTGGGGCTTCTTGAAATGACGCGCCAGCGCGCCGAGGGCAGCATCCGCGCATCCAATTATTCCGAATGCCCCTATTGCCGCGGCCGCGGCGTGGTGAAGAATCCGCTCAGCATGAGCGTGGATGTCCAGAGGCATATCGCCGCCATTCTTCGCCGCCAGCGCAAGGACAGACATCCGCTCCGCATCACGCTCCATCCGCGCGTGCTGGAACGCATGCGCAGCGAGGATGAAACAATCCTCGTTGATATGGAAAAGAAGTTCGAGACGTCGCTGAGCTTTGTGGCGGATCCCAACCTCCATGCCGAGGATTTCATCATCACCAATGCCGAAAGCAACGAGGAACTCTATCGCAGTTCAGACCACTGATCCGGCCGGTCAGCAAAGTTCAATGGCGATTCTGCGGCGAAGCGAATTGATGAGATAGCGTTCACCGCTGCGCAGGAAATCCTCCGGAGTGAGTTGCCCTTCATGGATGATTTTCCGGCGCAGAAGATGTTCGCGGTAGGTGCCGTTGAGCAGTCCGGCCTCCAGGGGCGGTGTGATCCAGCGCCCGTCTTTCCGTACAATCACATTGGCCCGGCACGACTCTGTGATGTCGCCGTTTGCATTCCACAGAACGACATCGTCCATGCCCGGATGCTGCGCCATGAGATCGTCATAAAGCCTCCGGTTTGTGGTTTTGTTGAATAGAAAGGCGTCAGCCCTGATGACGGGAGAATGGGCCAGGCATACTTTCCATGGCTTGTTATTTGCCGGCGCATCCATCTTGAAAGATTCCACATGGAAGGTTCCGTCGGCGTTGAGCCGAAGACGGATTCTGTGCGCGATTCCTGATAACCCCTCCGCAGTGCGGCGCAGACTGGCCGCGATATCCGCGCGTTCAAAGGCAAACCCGAAGTACTGCGCGGAAAGCTCCATGCGGTCGAGATGTTCTTTCAGCAGGAAAAAACCGCTTTGCGGATGCCATCGCATGGTCTCAAGCAGTTGAAAGGGCTCTTCCGCCAGCGGCTGCATCCAGCCCGTTTTGATCACAATCTCCCGGTGCTCGTCATCGGCGGTGGAATCCCAGACCACGCCGCCTCCGGAGCCGTAGCTGATGCGGTTGCTGCGATGGTCGTGCGTCATGGTGCGGATGGCCACACTGAACTGTGCGCGCCGTCCGGGCGAAACATAACCGATGGCGCCCGTGTAAAGTCCGCGCGGTGACGATTCCAGTTCACGTATGATTTCCGTGGCGCGAATCTTGGGCGCGCCGGTAATGGACGCCGCCGGGAAAAGCGCCCGGAAGATTTCGGACAGACCGGCCTGCGTTCGCCCGCTGACCGTGGATGTCATCTGGAATACGGACGGATATTTTTCAATGGTGAACAGCGGGTCCGCGCGGATGCTGCCGGGTTTGCATATTCTTCCGAGATCGTTCCGGACCATGTCCACGATCATGATATTTTCGGCCCGGTTCTTTTCGGAGGTGCGCAGGCTGTCGGCCAACAGCCGGTCTTCTTCAGCAAAGCGTCCGCGAGGCGCAGTGCCTTTCATGGGCTTGCAGATGATTTCATCATCATTCAGCGAAAAAAACAGTTCGGGGGTTGCGGAATAAACCGTGTGGGTATTTATGCGGATAAAGGCGGCATATCCGCCGCAGGGCTTTTGGCTGTCCAGACTGATGCCGGTGCTGTGGCCGGCGATTCGAACAAAAAATCCGTCTATGTCGTCGCATGGCATCCCGCGGAACCGGCAGGTGCAATTCACCTGGTAGCAATCCCCGGCTCCGATATATTCTTTTATTTTGCCGATTTGGCGGTGATAATCCGCCAGACCGACTTCGGGGGTTCCCGAAAATACCGGCTTCGTATGGATATCCGCAATGCTCGGCGGCTGGAATTCATAAACGGCTGGAGCGTGATAAAGGCCGAACCAGAAAAGGGGCATGCCATCCGGAGGAGCGGAGGCAAATGCTTGATCGAACGCCGGTGCGGCCTCGTAGCAGAGAAAGCCGGCGGAATGAAGTCCTCTGACGGCGGCTTCCTCAATGCGCCGGAGGCAGGGGAGCACATCTTCCGGCCGGAACCCGGTGAGAGTCTCAACGGGTTGCCTGAATATCAGCCAGCGGGAAGCACCCGCGGATCCGGGCTGCTGAACAGCCGCAAATCCGGCTTCGGTGCCGGTGAATAGTGATAACGCTGCCTTGTTCATTTTTTTATCCGCTGACAGCACTTTCCGAATGTGAGATAGTGTTTCATCGGCGCTGGCTTTGTATCGCGGTTGTGCGCGGAAGTCCAGCGGGTTGGAGATTATAATGCGAATTGTTTTCATGGGATCAGATGAGCTGGCGTGTTCTTCGTTGCTCGCGCTGATGGCGCGAACACAGGATGATGTCGTAGCCGTCATTACCCAGCCGGACCGCCCGAAGGGCAGGAAACGCCAGCTTGCGCCGTGTCCGCTCAAGGCGCTTGCGGAACAGAATCCCGCGCTTCGCATCTTTACGCCTGAAAAGCTCAGTGATTCTGCGTTGCTGACGGAATTGTCTGCTTTGCGCCCGGATATTTTCGTGGTGGTGGCCTATGGCGAATACATTCCGCAGGCCGTGCTGAAGATTGCTCCGCACGGAGGGATCAATCTGCATCCGTCGCTGCTGCCGAAATACCGCGGGGCCTCACCGGTTCAGCAGGCCATCGCCTGCGGCGAAACAGCTACGGGTGTGACCATCCTGTACGTTTCCGAAGAACTGGATGCGGGGGACATTATCCTGCAGGAGGAAATGCCGATCGCCGATGAGGACACCGGCGTGACGCTGTTTGCGCGCGCAGCAGAGCAGGGGGCTTTACTGCTTTGCCGTGCACTTGACCTCTTTGCAGCAGGCCCGGTGAAAACCCGCCCGCAGGATTCGAAGCTGGCCACCTGTGTTCACAAACTCAGCAAAGAGGATGGGCGCATAGACTGGTCTCTGCCCGCGAAGATTATTCGCAACAGGATTCGCGGATTCCAGCCATGGCCCGTTTGTTTCTTCGAGTGTCCGCAGGCCGCCGGCCACTTCGTGAAAGTGTTCAGGGCCTCTGTTGAACAGACGGGCGGGAAACCCGGTGAAGTGCTCGATATCAAGGGCGGTGGTCCGTTGGTTGCTGCCGGCGAGGGCTCGCTTCGTCTGCTTGAAGTTCAGCCTGAGGGTAAATCCGTCATGAGCGGCAAAGCGTTCCTTTGCGGGCATTCTTTGCGGATCGGCGATGCTCTCGGCTGAATCTACCTTTGATGCTGTTTCAGCTTTTCGCGAATATTTTCCGGATTGTTGCTGAGTTCAGCCGCGCGTTTCCATGCCTCAACGGCCTTCTTTTTATCGCCGAGCTTCAAATACACGTCGCCCAGATGATCCAGAATCTCTGCTTCGTCGGGTGAATAACTCAACGCTTTTTCAATCTGCTCCAGCGCCTCCGCATATTTGCCCTGCTTAAAATAGATCCATCCAAGCGTATCCAGATAGGCTGCGTTTTCGGGATATGATTTCAGCGCTGTTTTCACATAGCGCAGGGCCTTGGTCAGGTGGATTCCCTTTTCGGCCCACATGTACGCGAGATAGTTGTATGCGTCGGCATACGACGGATCCAGCGCGATGCATTTCTCCAGCAGCTTCACGGCGCGGTCGAACTGGCCGTCGCGCTCGCAGCTTGCGCCGTACCAGAAGTAGAAAAACGGCCGAACGCCGTTGGTGACGCCGGTCTCGCGATGCAGGGTCTCCGCCAGTTCAAACTGCGAAATGGCCTCGCGGTATTCTTCATGCATGTTGTAAAGCAGGCCAAGGTACATCAAAACATCCGCCCGGGTTGATCCCCTCGCCGGCAGGGCTTGAAGCGTTTCTTCAACGGCGTCCTTTGTGGCTTCATCATCCTGCCGCAGCATGTAAGCCATGTAGGCCCCCAGCAGGTCGGAGTTTTCTTCAACGGCTTTTCCCAGCCTCTCCGCCGCACTTTCGTATTCTCCACTGAACTGCAGTGCCACTGCATAGTTCATGTGAAACAGTGCGCTTGGCAGATTGGTTGCAGATTCCAGAATCTTCTCGGCTTCCTTGAAGTATTCCACCGCCTTGCCATAGTTGGTCTGGTTGAGATAAGTGTAAGCCATCAGTTCCGTCAGTCGCGCGCTTCCCGGGTTGGCGGACAGTCCATCTTCCAGCGTCTGGATGGATTTGGCGGGTTCATTGTCGAGATAGAGCAGGGCCAGCCGCAAATAGACCTCCGCCTCGTCCGGTTCCTCCTTGACGGTCAGCCGGTAGTTGAGAATGGCGTTTTCCTTGTCGCCGATGTTTTCGTACATGTTGCCTAGAAATATGTAGACTTCGGGATTGGAAGGGAGCTGTTCGGCAATCTTCTGCATGGTCTCGATGGCCTTGCCCTGCTGTTTATTGGCGGCAAAGCTCAGCGCGAGCTTCCTCTTCACCTGCAGGTTGTCCGGCTCCAGGAGATCCACCTGAACATAGCACTCAATGGCTTTTTCCAGCTGATCCGTAAGGATATGCATGTCTCCAAGCTGCATCAGCAGCGCGGGATCGTCAGGACTGATCGCGACGGCCCTGTTCAGGACCTCAATGGCCTTTCCCCTCAATCTGGAGGCTTCGGGCTTGTCTGCTTCCGACGAGGCTGCGGTGTAAAGATAGGCCAGGAGCGGCAGAATCTCGGAAACATCCGTCGCGCGCTGCGCGCCGTCTTCCAGAATCTGGATGGCTTCATCGCGCAGGCCGGTGCGGTTGTAGAGCGTAGCCAGTTCGACATAGGCCCTGAATTCTCCGGGCCTCTGCTTAATGAGCTGCCGGTAAGTTTCACGGGCCTCGTTGTTCATTCCTGCGGCCTGATACATGAATGCCAGCCAAAGCTTGGGCTCTCCCGCACGCGGTTCCCGGTCGCACAGCTTCTGAATGATTTCGATGGCCTGGTCTGTTTTCTGCTGGCGGATGAAACTCATCGCCGTGAGCATATAGAGCGAATACCGGCCGGGATCGTTTTCAATGGCTTTCAGGAAAGAGTCGGATGCCGCGGCGTGGTCGCCGTCCATTTGATAAATGAGCCCCTGCCCATAATGCGCGAGAGCCTCTGCGCGTCCAGGGGAACTGCTGCCCGGCGGGCCGCCGGGCTTTAAAGCGGCACACCCCGAAGAAACCGCCAGGCACGCAATCAGCAGGCCTGTTTGCACAAAGCCGCGTATCGCCGCGCATTGCATAATGGCTTCCCCGGGATATGATTTCAGGCCGCGAGCGGCCTATTTCTTCTTATGTCTGTCTGCGCGGAGGCGTTTGCGTCTTTTGTGCTTCGCCATTTTCTTGATCCGCTGCTTCTTGATGCTGCCCATAAGGCTTTGCTCCTGTATTCCTTAATCTACAACCAAAATCGTGGACATAGATTACTTACGGAATGACTTTATTCAATCCAATTTCAATAATACCTTCTGCGCCGCCGGCTTTCAACTGCGGGATGATGTCGCGCACGACAGACTCCTGCACCACCGTTTCCACCGAACACCAGCCGTCGCTGCTGAGGGCGCTGACGGTGGGCGCGTGGAGGGAGGGGAGAAGCTTGGTGACGGCGTCCAGATTCTTCTTGTTTACGTTCATCTTGATCAACACGCGGCTTTCGGCCATCAGCGCGCCGTTCAACAGGAGCGCGAGCTGCTCGATTTTCTTTTTCTTCCACTTGTCGGCCCATGCGGCCTTGTTGGCAATCAGGCGGGTGGTGGATTCCTGCACGGTCTCCACGATGCGCAAATTATTCGCGCGGAGCGAAGAACCCGTCTCGGTGATCTCCACAATGGCGTCCACCAGCTCGGGGGCCTTCACTTCGGTGGCGCCCCAGGAGAACTCCACTTCGGCCTTCACCTTGTTCTTGTCGAGATAGCGCTTGGTCAGGCCGACAGCTTCGGTCGCGATGCGCTTGCCCTGCAGGTCCTTGACGGATTTGATGGGCGAATCATTGGGAACGGCCAGTACCCAGCGGACAGGGCGCATGCCCTGCTTGGCGTAAACCAGATCGGCCACTTCGACCACGTCGGAGCCGTTCTCCAGGATCCAGTCGTGTCCGGTCATGCCGACATCCAGCATGCCGTGCTCGACATAGCGGCTGATTTCCTGGGCGCGGATCAGGCGCGCTTCGATCTCGGGATCGTCCACAGACGGAACGTATGACCGCGAGCCGAGCTTGATGTTATACCCGGCCTTCTTCATCAGCAGGAACGTGGTGTCCTGCAGGCTCCCCTTGGGGAGTCCAAGCACAATCTTATTCATGTTTGCCCTTTGCATTCATAAAGTTAACAAAGCGCCGGATGATAGACCAGAATGCGGAATCCGTCCATACCTCGAAATTTCTTTTTTCGGGCGTGCAGTTGACTTGCCCGCGAAAGACGCTATTCTGCGCCAACACAGTCGGGCGGTTAGCTCAATTGGTAGAGCGCCACGTTTACACCGTGGATGTTACAGGTTCGAGTCCTGTACCGCCCACCATCCCTTTATCTCTCAAAAAACCTCAAAAATGTCAAAAAATGGCCTAAAAACGGCCGAAAATGCTCAAAAACCGCTAAAAATGGCCAAAAAATCCAAAAAAATGAAAATCCGGAGTGAACTGCGAAAACGACGAAATACGCAAAAGTGGATGGTCGTGTTCCATTACGATCGGATCGAAGGACGGCAGGGATTGATATTTTGAGACCAGCCGGGCAGCAAAACTTTTTGCGCTTTTCGCGTGTTTCGTAGTTTGTGAAACTCCGGATTGTGCGGTTGTTCCACTGTTGCTTGACTTCTGTTTCGGTCTGCGTCACACTGCGTTCAGTTTGAAACGTTAACCACGTAATTAACCGGAGGTGTGTCATGGGCGTTCGCGGAATTCAAATTGTCGGAATGGATGTCAAAGAACTGCTGCTGATCCTGAACAAGGCGCTGTCCGACGAGTGGCTGGCGCATTACCAGTACTGGGTGGGCTCCAAGGTGGTTGCCGGCCCGATGAAGGACGCCGTGATCACGGAGCTGCTGCAGCACGCGACCGAGGAGATGGCCCATGCCGAACTGCTGGTCACACGCATTATCCAGCTCGGCGGGACACCGGTGCTGACGCCGGCGAAGTGGTTTGAACTGACCAACTGCGCTTATGAGCCGCCCGAGGATCCTTTTGTGCAGATGGTGCTGGAGCAGAACATCCGGGGCGAACAGTGCGCCATCAGCGTGTATGACAAGCTGATGAAGCTCACCAAGGATGCCGATCCGGTGACCTACAACATCGCGCTGCAGATTATCCAGCAGGAAGTGGAACACGAAGAGGACCTGCAGGCTCTTCTGGAAGATTTGTCCCTGATGCTCAAGCACTACGGCGGGAAGAAAAAATAGCCGTCAGTGCGCGTTGTGGTGGCAGGGGATGATCAGGACCGGGCAGGGGGCTTTGCGCAGAACGCCCTCGGTGACGCTTCCCACCAGCAGATGCCTCATCGCTCCGTGCCCGTGCGATCCCATGATGACGAGGTCAACTTTGAGCCGCTCGATTTCCTGCAGGATTTTTTCCTGCGTCGGGCCCTGAATCAGCAAGGCTGACGCGTCCAGTCCTTTTTCGCGCATCTGCTGTTCAAGAATCTGCAGACGTTCATGCTCCCTGTGGATTTCGTGCGCGACCTGGTCGCGCACATGCTGGGGTCCCGCCTTGTAGCCTACGAAATCGGGTTCGGGCTGGGCGACGTGGATCAACCAGACTTTGCTTTTGAACTGCGCAGCAAGGTTGGCGGCATGATTGATGGCGGGCGGAGTGGCATCGGAGAAATCTACGGCGACCAATATTGTCTTCACACAACCTCCTTTTTCAGAGTAGTCTGTCTGCATATTAACAGAAATCTGTTCCGGCAACAGCATAAAATGCCGGCCACGATTTTATGATCATGTTCGACAGTTTGACTCAGTTGGCGAATTACGGCCGCCGCCTTGCGCAGCAGGGGCTGTGCGCGGGGGCCGGGGGCAACATCAGCTACCGCGACGGCAATGTCATCTGGGTGAAGCCTTCGGGTTTTTCAATGGAGGATTTGAAGGTTTCACTTTTTGCCGGGCTGAACCTGGCAACGGGAAAACAGCTTCGCGGTGATTACCGGGCGTCCTCCGAGGCGCCGATGCATTTGGAAATCTATCGCCGGTGCCCCGCGGTGAACGCGATTTTCCACACGCATCCGCCGTGGCTGTGCGGCGTTATTTCCAGCGATGCCGAGTTCAAGCCCATGTTTCCGGAGGTTGTGGCCGATCTTGGAGGAATGACAAAACTTCCGTATATGCTGACCGGCAGCCAGGAACTGGCCAATGCCGTGGCGGACGCGGCTATGACGCACGGAACCATTTTGATGCAGAACCACGGTTTGGTTTGCACGGGAACAAGCATGAAGCAGGCCTATTTCCGGTCGTGCGTGGCGGAAGACGCCGCAAAATCTTTTGTGGCGGCTTGCGCGGTCGGGAAGCCTCGCTTCCTGACGGATCAGGAAATTGCCGATCTTCAGAAACTCGAAGGGATGTCCTACCGGGCAAAAATGGCCACGGATGGGCTTTGACCCAAAAGCGCCCAAAACGCATAGCTCCCCAAAATTGCGGTCTGCGGGTTTGTCCCCATGACATTGGGCTGGCCGTCACGGGCTTTGCCTGCTAAAGTTTGACCAGTGATCGGTAAGCGCGGTGAACTTGGCGTCAACGAAGGGGATGGCTATGAACAGAAAAGACTCTCAAATGACGGCTCTCGAATGGGAGTACCACTGCCAGCGACAGGAAGCTATCGCGAAAGCAGCCAAGCTGGCGAAATTCAAAGAATTTTCCTGGACGTCCGAGTCCGAAGTTCTTGCGGCCATACGGGAGAAGAACGCGGAACTTGACCGCAGGCTGCAAGCCTATTTGGCGGCGTTCCATGAATGGTACAAATTTGCGGTGGATTGCAAACAGCGGAAGAAACCGACGCCCCTGAAGGGGGAAGATTACAAGAAAATGGGAGACCTCATTCTCAAGAGGGATTTGGCTCGAGAGGAGTGGGAAGAGATGACCTGAAGAAGTTTCGGTCACCCCGGATTTTGCGCCGGACGGCGTCATAGATGAGGTGATGGGTAAAATTCCCGAATTTCTTCAAAAATTGTCTAAAATTGGCCAAAATTGGCCAAATTTAGCCGAAAATCATCGAAAATATGCCATTTTTGGCGTTTTTTCATCAATTTTGGAATCGTCCGCATGAGGGCAAAATATCTTTATTTTCCGGCGCGGAATTCTTAAGGTAGCCGCTCAATTTGGAGCAGTGCATGGCAAAGACAAAAACGATTAAAGTCGGTCCGGTAAAGGTGGGCGGAGGCAATCCGCTGGTGCTGATGGCGGGGCTGTGCGTTATCGAAAGCCGCGAAATCTGCATGGATATTGCCCGCAGGCTGTCAAAGCTGGCGGAAAAACAGAAAATCCCGCTGATTTTCAAGGCGTCGTACGACAAAGCCAACCGGACTTCCGGCGATGCGTTTCGCGGGCCGGGCATGGTGAAGGGTCTGGATATCCTTCGCGAAGTCAAAGACCGCTTTGGCCTGCCCATACTGGTTGATGTGCACAGCGAAACCGAGGTTCCCCACGCGGCGAAGGTGGCGGACATTTTGCAGCTTCCCGCATTTTTATGCCGCCAAACGGATCTGGTTCTGGCGCTTGGAGAGAGCGGGAAACCGGTGAACATCAAGAAGGGCCAGTTTCTTGCCCCGTGGGACATTGTGAACGTCATCCGCAAGGTCGAGAGCACCGGCAACCGCAGCATCATCCTGACCGAGCGCGGCGCGAGCTTTGGCTACAACAATCTTGTGGCGGACATGCGCAGCCTGCTGATCATGCGCGAAACCGGCTATCCGGTGGTTTTCGATGCCACGCACAGCGTGCAAAAACCGGGCGGTGCCGGGGGCCGGACGGGCGGCGACGGACGCTTTGCACCCGCGCTGGCGCGCGCGGCCGTGGCGACCGGCTGTGACGGGATTTTCCTCGAAACCCATGTGAATCCCGAAAAAGCCTTGTCCGACCGAGATAATGCCATAAAATTTGCCGATGTCGAAAAACTCTGGAAGCAGCTTCGGGGGATCCATGCCGTCGTCCGTTGAAAAAAAGACGGCCTCCATCGAGGCAATCATATTTGACGTGGATGGGGTTCTGACCTCCGGCGCAATCATCTACGGGCCCGACGGCGAGTGGAAGATTTTCAACGTGCAGGACGGCCACGGGTTCAAGATGGCGGCCCGGGCCGGCCTGAAGCTTGGCGTGCTGACCGGCCGTTCGTCGCCGGTGGTGGACCGCCGTATGAAGGAGCTGGGCGTTGAGTTTTATGAGCAGGGCGCGATGAACAAGGGCGAGGCCCTGCCGCGCCTGCTGAAAAAAATGGGCGTGAACGCGGAGCGGGCCTGCTATGTCGGAGACGATGTGATTGACCTGCCGGCAATGCGGCTTGCGGGCCTGTCAGTTGCCGTGGCCAATGCGGTGGAAGAAGTGAAAGCCGCCGCGAACCTTGTCACGCAGAAAAAGGGCGGCGAGGGCGCCGCGCGCGAAGTGATCGAACGGGTGCTCAAGGCCCGCGGGCTGTGGGACGGAGTGATGAAAAGATATACCGAGGATGCAGAATGAAAATGGGACGATACCTCTTGCTGATATTTGCGCTGTGCGGCATGGCCGCGGCGCAGGATCCCAACGTGCAGTCGCTCAGCGGCTTTGAACTGCCGGAGTACGATGCGGAGGGGAAGAAGGTCCGTCACATCTTCGGCGACATGGCCGAGGTTCTTCCCGACGGGCTCATCAAGATTACCAATCTGCGCGTGGATATGTTCAAGGATGAGAACGTCGAAATGAAGGTCATTGCGCCCCGGTGCGAGCTGAACCAGCAGACCGGGCAGGCCGTATCCGACGGGCCGGTGCGGATTGTCCGCGACAACATGGTGGTGACCGGACGGGGATTTGATTTCTCGAAAGAGAAGGAACGCATACAAATCATGCACAACACCAAAGTGGTGTTAAGAGGGCTTCGCAGCAGGGTGAATTCAGGAGAAAAGAAATGAGAAGAACAGCGGGAATATTGGTTGTGATTGCGGGGATCATGGCGGCCGCCGCGCCGTCGGCCCTTGCGCAGGGCGTGACCGAGATCACGTCCGAGAGGCTGACTTTCGACTACAAGGAGCACTACGCGCTCTTCGAGGAGAACGTGGTGGTCACCGACCCCGAGCTGAAACTGAAGGCGGACCGGATGACGGTGCACTTCTCGGACGCCAACGACGTGAAGTCCATTATTGCCCGCGGCAATGTGATCATAGAACAGGAAGACCGCATCGCGACGGCCGGCCGGTGCGTGTATGACGTGGAGAGCGGCAAGATCCAGCTCGACGAGAGCCCGAAGGTGAAGCGCGGGAAGGATATGCTCGAGGGGACAACAATCACATTCTGGCGTGACCTGGACAAAATGGTTTGCGAACCCCGGGCCCGGCTGGTAATATATCCGCAGAAGGGAAATGCCCCCCGCGCGGGGACAGCCTCGGGAGAGTAGGATGGTGACCGACAGCACTTATCTGGTCAGCACCGACGAGCTGGAGAAGGTTTATGGCGGCCGCAAGGTTGTCAGCGGCGTCAATATCAATGTCCGTCCCGGTGAAATCGTGGGCCTGCTGGGGCCCAATGGCGCAGGCAAGACCACCAGCTTCTATATGATTGTCGGGCTGATCAAGCCCACGGCCGGCCGTGTGCATTTTGCCGGCCGCGAAGTGACCCGCACCCCGATGTACCGGCGCGCGCGCATGGGCATGGGGTATCTTTCTCAGGAACCCTCCATCTTCCGGCGCCTGACGGTGGAAGACAACGTCATGGCCATCCTGGAAACGCTTCCGCTGACCCGGCGGGAGCGCAAAGAGCGGCTTGAATTCCTCCTGAACGAGCTGAAGATTTCATACCTGGCGAAGCAGCGTGCCTACACGCTCAGTGGCGGCGAGCGCCGCCGCCTGGAGATCACGCGCGCGCTGGTGACCAGCCCCACGCTGATCCTGCTCGACGAGCCGTTCAGCGGCGTGGATCCCCTGGCGGTCTATGATGTCCAGCAGATCATTATGGAGCTGAAAGAGAAGGGTCTGGGCATTCTTATCACCGACCACAATGTGCGCGAGACGCTGGCGGTGGTGGACCGGGCCTATCTGCTTTGCGACGGCAAGGTGCTGAGAGAGGGGACGAGGGATTATTTGATTAACGACAAGGTGAGCCGCGACCTCTATTTGGGACCGCGGTTCAGTATGTAAACAAAGAGAAAGGAGTCGTGTTGTGCAAATCACAGTGACAGGACGACATGTGGACATCACCAGTGCGATCCGGGAATACGCCGAGGGCAAAGTCAGCGACGCGCTGCAGCTGTTTCCCCGGGTGGAAAGCGTGCACGTGATTTTGAGTGTTGAAAAATACCGCCACCGCGCGGAAGTCGTGGTGCAGGGCGCCGGACACGTTCGCGTGGATGCGCATGACGAAGGCGATGACATGTATGCCTCGATTGACGCCGCGGCCGAGAAGGCGGCCAAACAGCTCCGCAAGCTGCGCGACCGGGTCCATGACCACAAGGGCGCCGAGCCGCTGGCCGAAGCCGAGGTCAAGGCCAGCAAGAAAGAAGAATAAACAGCCGGTAAGGCGAAAGCGGGTGCGAAATGTCTGTCAGCGTGGGACAGTTTTACGAGGCCGGAAAGGAAAACCTTTCCCTGGAGCTTGAATATGGCGGGGAATATTTTTCCCGCCATATTCCGGAACAGGCCCTGAACCGGCCCGGCCTCGCGCTGACAGGATTCTTCCAGCATTTTTCGCACCGCAGGATCCAGGTGATCGGTCTGGCGGAGTCGGACTACCTTCAAAGCCTGGACGCCGGCACGCGCCTCAGCCGCGTTCGCGACGTCTGCCGGCATGACATTCCCTGCATTCTGCTGTCGCGCGGCCGCCGCGCCATGCCGGAGATACGGGAAGCTGCGGAAGAGTATCATATTCCGGTCATGCGGTCACCCATGATCACCAGCCGCCTGATCAATGCCGCCACCCTCATCATGGAAAACCTGACTGCGCCCACCATCCGGGTGCAGGGCACCATGGTGGAGATCATGGGCATCGGGGTGCTGCTGCAGGGGCCTCCGGGACTTGGCAAAAGCGAAACTGCGCTGGCGCTGATTGAGCGCGGGCACAGCCTGGTTTCCGATGACGTCACGGTTCTGCACCGGGACAGTGAGGGGTTCGTGATCGGCTCGGCCGTGGATGTAACGCGCTATCACATGGAAATCCGCGGGCTCGGGATCATTCACGTTCCCAGCCTGTTCGGGGTGTCCTCCATGCGCAACAATATGCGGCTGGATTTGGTGATCCAGATGCATCCCTGGGATCCGGCCATTGAAGTGGACCGCACGGGCCTTAATTCCGAAAAGACAGATATGATGGGCGTGAGCGTTCCGCTGATTCGCCTGCCCGTGGCGCCCGGCCGCGACATGGCGCAGGTCATCGAGGTGGCCGCGCGCAACCAGAAGCTGAAACTGCTGGGGCACGACGCCGCCAAGGAACTGGATGAAAAACTCGTGGGCATTTTGACCCGGAAGGCGCAGGCGTGAAACTGCTGAGGAAAGATGCGGCGAATGACATGGTGAGGAAGGTTGAAATCATCAACCGTCTCGGAATTCATGCGCGGCCCGCTTCGATGTTTGTCAAGAAAGCCCAGGAGTTTTCCGCGGAAATCACCGTTGAGAAGGACAAGATGAAGGTGGATGCAAAGAGCATCATGGGGCTGCTGACGCTCGAAGGATACATGGGCGCGGTGCTGACCCTCCGCGCGGCCGGCGAAGATGCCCGGCAGGCCCTGGACGCGCTGGAAGAGCTGGTGAAGAACAAGTTTTACGAGGACTGACCCAAAATGCCGGAACAGGCTGAACATGCAGAGATTGTCCTGAAGGGAATCGGAGTTTCCCCGGGGGTTGCCGTGGGGGAGGCCTATCTCATCGCCCCGGAAAGCGTCCGGCATGTGGAGCGCGACATCACCGAGGCGGATATTCCCCGCGAGGTGGCCCGGTTTGAACAGGCCCTGATTGCCACGCGCCAGCAGGTCCACGACATCCAGCAGAAAGTGGATAAAGCCCTCGGCGCTCAGAATGCCAGTATTTTTGACGCGCACCTGATGGTGGTGGATGACCGGTCATTCGTGGAAAAAGTGATCTCCGGCCTGTCTGAGCAGAAGAAAAATGCGGAGGCGGTGGTCTATCGCGTGACCGAGGAGTTTGCCAACGTGCTTTCGCGCGTGCAGGATGACTATCTTCGCGAACGCGCCGCCGATGTCCGCGATGTGGCCCGGCGCATTCTCCGGAATCTCTCGGGGCACAAGGTCTCCGACCTCTCCGGCCTTCAGCAGTCCTGCATCATTGTGGCCTCCGATCTGGCGCCCTCCGACACGGCCACGCTCAACAAGGACAAGACCATTGGCTTCGCGACCGATTTTGGAAGCCATACGTCTCATACCGCCATCATGGCGCGCGCGCTGGAAATCCCGGCCGTGGTCGGGCTGCATGACGCCAGCAGCCGGGTGCCTTCCGGCGCCGTGGTGCTGATTGATGGAACCAAGGGGCTGCTGATCGTCAACCCGACTGCCCAGCGACTTACCCATTACGGCAAGCTGGCCCAGGAACAAAGGCATATCCGCTCTGAACTCGCCGCTCTTCAAGGTGAAACCGCCGAAACGCTCGACGGCTACCGCGTCATTCTTTCCGCCAACATCGAGCTGCCCAGCGACAGCGATGCCGTGATCCGCCATGGCGCCGCCGGCGTCGGCCTGTTCCGCACCGAATTCCTCTATCTTTCCGCGGACCACATGCCCACGGAAGATGAGCAGGTGGAGGCCTATTCTCTGGTTGCCGTCCGCACCGCCCCGAACCCCGTCATCATCCGCACGCTGGACCTGGGCGGCGACAAGTTCGAGTCGCACATCAACTCGCCGATGGAGGCGAATCCTTTTATGGGCTGGCGTGCGATCCGTTTTTGCCTGGCGCAGCAGGATATTTTCAAGACGCAGCTTCGGGCCATCCTGCGCGCAAGCCGCAATGAGAACATCCGGCTGATGTATCCGATGATCAGCAACGTGGACGAGGTCCTGCAGGCCAACGAGGTGCTGGAAAAGGCGAAACAGGAGCTGCGCGCCGAGGGCAAGCCCTTCAACGAGAATATTGAAATCGGCGTCATGATTGAAATCCCGTCAGCGGCACTCTCGGCCGACATTATTGCGCCGCATGTGGATTTCTTCAGCATAGGGACGAACGACCTGGTTCAGTACACACTGGCCGTGGACCGGGTGAACGAGCGCGTGGCCTATCTTTATGAGCCCACGCACCCCGCCATCATCCGGCTGATCAAGCACACGATAGACACCGGGCGCGAGCACGGAATCTGGACGGGCGTGTGCGGCGAAATGGCCGCCAATCTGCTGATGGTTCCGCTGCTGGTCGGGCTGGGCGCCGACGAACTCAGCGTGAGCCCGGTGATGGTTCCGATGGTGAAGCGCATCGTCCGCCGCCTCAAATACTCGCAGGCCCTTGAACTTGGCGAGTCCGCCCTCAAGGCCCGCTCGGCCTCCGAGATTCTTGTGCAGTGCCGGAAACTCGTGGAGCAGATTGCTCCGGAATTGCTTGATTTCGTGGTGTAGGCTTGCCAAAGTGCCTCTTCGGTTTTTCATAGAAAGGGAATGATTATGTCAAAGAAATGTTTATTCACTTCCGAGTCGGTGACCGAAGGTCATCCGGACAAGGTTTGCGACGCTATTTCGGACGCGGTGCTCGATGCCGCCCTTGCCCAGGACAAGCGCAGCCGCGTGGCCTGCGAGTCACTGGTCAAAACCGGAATGGCTGTTCTGGCCGGTGAAATCACCACGGCCGCCTCGATCAACTATGCCGAAGTCGCCCGCAGAACGATTTGCAGGATTGGTTATACGGATTCTTCCATAGGTTTTGACGGAAATACCTGCGCCGTGCTGGTGTCCATCGAAAAGCAGTCGCCTGACATCTCCCAGGGGGTCACGGCCGGCCAGGGCCTTTTCAAGGAGCAGGGCGCAGGCGATCAGGGCATGATGTTCGGCTATGCCTGCAACGAGACGCCCGAGCTGATGCCCGCCCCGATCATGTACGCCCACCGTCTCTGCCGTGCGCTGGCAAAAACCCGCAAGTCTGGCAGGCTGCCCTTCCTCCGGCCGGACGGGAAGTCGCAGGTCACGGTGGTTTATGAGGACGGCAAGCCCGTGGCCGTGGATACGGTTGTGGTCTCCACCCAGCACGACCCGGACATCTCCCACAAGAATCTCAGCAAGGCGGTCATCAATGAAATCATCATGAAGACCATTCCGAAGAAAATGCTGACCCGGAACACACGCTGCCTGGTCAATCCGACCGGGCGCTTTGTTATCGGCGGCCCGCAGGGCGATTGCGGTGTGACCGGCCGCAAGATCATTGTGGACACTTACGGCGGCATGGGCCGTCACGGCGGCGGCGCTTTCTCCGGCAAGGATCCCTCCAAGGTGGACCGCAGCGCGGCTTACATGGCGCGCTACGTTGCCAAGAATGTCGTTGCGGCAAAACTGGCTTCACGCTGTGAAGTGCAGCTGGCCTATGCCATTGGTTTTGCAGAACCGGTCTCTGTGCTGGTGGACACTTTTGGCACCGCCACGGTCTCCGAGGAAAAGATCGAAAAGGCCGTCCGCAGGGTGTTCGGGCTGAAACCCGCCCAGATCATCAAAGAGCTCAACCTGCTTCGTCCCATTTTCGAAGCCACTTCAGCCTACGGTCATTTTGGCCGGACAAGTGAGCTGGACAACTTCACCTGGGAACGGACTGACAAGGTGAAAGCCCTGCTGAATGCATTGAAATAGACGATCCGTTTGAAAATAACGCGGCGGACCCGGGTCCGCCGCGTTATTTTTTAGATCACTTGCAGCAGATGGTGGTGCCGGCCGCGATGCACACACCCTTTCGCCCCCGGTTCTTTAGAAGCACCTTGCCCTCCAGGCGGACATTGCCCTCCAAATAGATGTCGCCCTGGATCGTCAGTGACTCGCATTCCATGAGGGACGGCGCCCCGCAGGGGAAGCGTGCGTTGAAATCTCTCATCAGTCTGTAATGGTCGGGATCCAGTGAAATGTCAATGGTCCCGAGTGTCCGTCTGGGGCTGACCGTGACGTGGAAATCCTCTGTTAAATCATAGATATCCGACCAGAGAGCCAGCAGGTCATTGGTGGTTTTCACGGGTGCGAACCGTGTGCGCGGCACGCAGACCGCGATGGCTCCGTCGAAGGCGGATATGGCGGAGCCCATCGCGGTTTCAAGCTGATAGACCGCCTCGGATTTCTTGTCGCAGGGGTCAACGGTTTTCTGGTTGATGATGAGGGGCAGGTCGAGTATGCCGCCGGAGGCTTTCATGCTGGCGTCCAGTTTCCGGAGATTGATCCAGAGGTTGTTGGTGTTGAAATAACGGTGGCGCGCAATGTCCTGGAACGACTCCAGCTCTGCGGCCGGGCACTGGGCGACTTCGCGGAGCAGAAGCCCGTTCCGGCCGCGCGCCAGATGCCCGCCCTTGCGGTCGGCCGCCGTGCGCTGGGTAACCTCCATCATAAACGGCGCGCCGCTTGCGGCAAAATAGCCGAGAATGCTGAAATCGAGCGTGGCGCCGAGGTTGTCTGCATTGGACACGAAGGCATATTCAATGCCCGTTGCCAGCAGTTTTTCCAGCACGCCGGACGTGACCAGCGCGGTATAGATGTCACCGTGTCCGGGCGGGCACCATTCAAGATCCGGCTGGGCCGGGAAAGACACGGGCATGCCTGTGGCCTTGCTGATCTTGGGCACTTGGTGCTGCAGGAAGCTCAACGGGATGTCGGGGCAGCCTTCCATGAAATCCCTGTGCTTCTGCAGGGCCTCCAGCGAATCTTCCTCTGTTGAGAAACTGTTCATCAGCACCAGGGGAATGCTGAAACCGAGTTTCCTGCGAAGAGCGGTGGTCTGCCCGGCGATGATATCGAGGAACGAAAGGCCGTTTTTGACCGGAAGCAGGGATTTGGCCTTGTCCAGCCCCATGCTGGTTCCCAGTCCTCCGTTCAGTTTGATGATGACCGTTCTGCCCGCGAATTGCTGACCGGCCTTTTTATGGGCGTCCAGATCAAGGCTGGAAGTCAGTTCGGTCACCGGACTGATTTCAGCCTCGGAAATCTCGATTCGTGCCCCCGTCCGGAGTTTGCTGTAATAATGCAGAAAGGTGTCGATGGCCAGCTGCGGCATCCGGACAGACCGCATGCGGTCTGTGATTTGGTGAAAGGCTTCGTTTGGCAAGCTATTGTCTTTATTCATTGCGTTATGAAGTGTATTAAACAGTGAGATATGAATCAAGTTCAGGAAAGAATATTGCAGGCGGTCATTTTTGATTTTGACGGCGTCATTGTGGATACCGAGCCTCTTCACTGGCGCGCCTTTCAGATGGTTCTTCATGACGAAGGCCTCGCGTTCACGTGGGAGGAATACACAAGGTTCTATATCGGATTCGATGACCGTGATGTCTTCCGCGAGGTCTACCGGCGCTCCGGAAAACCTGTTTTGGCCGACGTCCTTCGGGAACAGATTGACCGGAAGGCCGATGCGTTTCAGCACCTGATTGCTTCCGATCCCCCAAAACCCTATCCCGGAGTGCTGGATCGATTGAGAGAAATATCCGGACATCTCCCGCTGGCTCTTTGCAGCGGCGCCTTGCGACGTGACATTGTTCCTGTGTTTGAACGCTACGGTCTGGGCGCGCTGTTTGATGCGGTGGTGACGGCTGATGATGTTCACATCAGCAAACCGGATCCTGCCTGCTATCGCAAGGCCCTTGAACTCCTGAATACCCGCCGGGAAAAGGCTGTTTCACCTGGCGGTTGCCTGGCCATTGAGGATACCTCAAGCGGGATTGCGTCCGCAAAGGGCGCCGGCATGCGTGTGCTGGCGGTTTCAAACAGCCATCCGCCGCAGGCCCTGGCGGCAGCTGATCGCGTGATTGATTCGCTTGAAACTGTCACGCTGGACGAATTGCAAAACTGGTTTTCAATCGGGAGATGATATGAAGAAAATATTCTGGACTTCGTTGCTTGCGGTATTTGCGTGTGTTGCCGCTTCTCCGGGGCAGGGGCGGTTCTCTATGGGCGGCTTGGCGGTGGATACGCTTGAGGCCGAGGATCCTTTTGCTGAAGCCACGACGGTTCAACTGAACAAAGGAGGCGCGCAGGGGGACACGTTATATTCCGAAAGTGCCCCTGTTGAACCAACCGGGTATTTTGCGGCGGAACTTCCCCGGGATGCGGCGGACTACCAGAAATACAGGGCGGCTGAGGCTTCTGCCCGGGAATCTGCCGCAGCCTATCGAGATGTCATTGCTTCTGCACGGCAGTCCATCGCGCGCGGAGACTGGTCTGCCGCCCGCCGCGATATCGAGTCAGCCCTGCAGGATTCGCCTGACAGTCCTTATCTTCTGAAGAAAGCAGCGCTTCTGTATTCATTGGGTGGCGAGTATGAAACCGCGGACCGGTATTTCAGCCGTTACCTTCAGTTGAAACCGGACGATGTGGATTGTGTTGCGGCATGGGCGGCGGTTGCAAATCTTCAGCGGGACTGGCCCAAGGCGGAGTCGCTTCTGAATCGCGCCTTCGAATTGGCTCCCCGTAATCTCTCTGCCCATTTCCAGACTGTGGTGTTTCTGAAAGCGTCTAGCCTGAACAAACCTTTTCGGCCGTATGACTGGGATCATCTTACACTGGCTGAGATGCAGATTGTCGCCAACTGGATGGAGGCCGACCGTCAGGCATATGAAGAGCTTCTTGGAGAACCGGGCTTTGACGCGCTCATCAAGGAAACGCTCGGTCCGGTGAACACGGCAAAACTGAACGAGGTTCGTATGGCGTCCCAGCGGGCTGTTGCCGCGCGGAAGCGCGGCCAGTGGCAGGTGTTGCGGGATATCCTGATGCGCCTGCAGGATCTGGGCGTCAAAAGCTACTGGGTTCCGCTGGGTCTGGCCCGGGCACTTTATGAACTGGGCAATGAGGAGGAAGCGCTTGCCGTCCTGACCCGGGTTCAGCAGGAGCATTCCGGGGTTTCGGATGCCTGGCAGAACTCGGCGTTTATTCGCATCAAGGCCGGCGACTACGAGAAAGGACTTGCGGATGCCCGGGAAGCCCTGCAGCTGTCACCGAATAGTCCGGAGATTGAGTTCACGGTGATCTGCGCGCTGGCGGGGGCCCGAAAAATGGATGAGCTTTGGCCCTTGCTGGAACAGTGGGCCCGGAAATATCCTCGGCTGTTCAATACCGCAACGCAGGGGGACGACCCCTTCCTGCAGATCATTCGAAGCGATTCACGTTTCGGCGATCTGCAGAGAACCATCCGCTAGGGGCGTTTCTGCAAAAAAGCGTTCTTGCACTTGCAGACCCGTCCCGCTAGCATGGGCCCCGAATTTTGTAATGTTTAGCTGTTAAACGGAAATCAGGAGCAGTATGGCAGGCGGAAAAGAAGACCTTATACAAATAGACGGGGAAGTCATAAAAGTTCTCCCGGCAACCATGTATCGGGTGAAGCTGGCCAATGGCCACGAAATTCTTGCGCATATTTCCGGGAAAATGCGCAAACACTTTATCCGCATTACCACGGGTGACAAGGTGACGGTCGAGATCTCACCTTATGATCTCAAAAAAGGACGCATCACCTTCCGGCATAAAGATTAGGCCGGTTTTTCACGACTGCCCTTTACGGCTCCTCGCAGAGAGAGGTGATGATGAGCGCAACCAGCAGTCCTCGTGAGCACTGGAACAGTTCCCTCGGTTTCATTCTGGCTGCTGCCGGTTCGGCAATCGGCCTTGGCAACATCTGGAAATTCCCTTACATCACCGGCCAGAACGGCGGCGGGGCCTTTGTGCTCGTGTATCTGGTTTGCATAGCAGTGATCGGAATCCCTGTCATGCTGAGCGAAATCTGTCTCGGCCGCCACACCCAGCGCAATCCGGTGGGCGCATTCAAGGTGCTCAACCCTTCTTCTTCGCGCCTCGCTCATCTGATTGGCATGATGATTGTTCTGGCCGGCATAATCCTGCTGTCGCTGAAAGACTGGGGCTGGGGGCTCATGATGATTGCCCTCGGCCTCTCGATTTTCCGGCACCGCTGGACCGTGGTCGGCGCTATGGGCGTCGCCGCTGGATTTGTCATCCTTTCCTATTACAGCGTCGTGGCCGGCTGGACGATTGGCTATATCGTGAAGGCTGCCCTCCATCAGCTGAATTTCACCGACGTGAAGACCGCCGGCGGGCACTTTGAGGCATTTGTGGCCAACCCGTCGCTCTCTATCGGCTGCCACTTCCTTTTTATGCTTTCCTGTGTGGCCATTGTCTACAAGGGGGTCAAATCGGGCATCGAGCGGGCCTCGAAAATTCTGATGCCGGTTCTCTTCCTGATTCTTGTTCTTCTCATCATCCGCGGATTGACGCTGCCCGGCGCCATGAAGGGCGTACAGTTCTATCTCAGTCCCGACTTCAGCAAGATCACAGCCGAAAGCGTGCTGATTGCCCTCGGTCACGCCTTCTTTTCTCTGAGCCTTGGCATGGGCGCCATGGTAACCTACGGAAGCTATGTCGGCCGCGAGCAGAATCTCTTCATGTCCACGCTCTCCATTGTGGGACTTGACACACTGGTCGCGCTGATGGCCGGGCTCGCCATGTTCCCGGCCGTTTTTGCCATGGGCTTTTCGCCCGATGTCGGGCCCGGCCTGGTGTTCCAGGTGCTGCCGACGGTTTTCAACCAGCTCCCCTTTGGCGTGTTCTGGGCCGCCATTTTCTTTGTGCTGCTCTTTGTCGCCGCGCTGACCTCTGGTATCAGCCTGCTCGAAGTGGTGACCGCCTACTTTGTGGACGAGCGCAGCTGGACCCGCAAACAGGCTTCCATCGTTTTCGGCTTCATGATTTTCCTGCTTGGATGTCTTTGCGCCCTCAGCGTCGGCGACTGGAGTTCCCTCCAGTCCGTGCAGGCGGCTCTCGTGAAGGTGTTCGGCCGCGCCCATAACTCGTTCTTCGACCTGATGGATTACGTCTCCTCCAGCTGGATGCTTCCGCTGGGAGGCCTGTTCATTTCGCTGTTTGTCGGCTGGGTCTGGGGCGTGCAGAAAGCCGTGGATGAAATCCGTCACGGCTCGCATAATTTTGCGGATGTGCATCTGATTGCCCTGCTGGCCGGTCTCAAGGATGACCCTTCGCACAATTCGAACATCCACGTGTTTACGCTGGCGTCACTGTGGGGAATATTTTTGCGTTTCATCAGTCCCGTTGCGGTGATGATCGCGTTTATGAATACTATCGGCTGGCTGGATTTTTCGGCAAAGAAACAGCCGGTCGAAGAACAGCCCCCTTCCGTTGAGGCCGTCAGCGCGGAGGATTGAGCCCAAGTATCCTGAGGCAGTCCCTGAAATCCTGCGGCAGCGGCGCGTTGCAGTGAATCTCTTCACCTGAAACGGGCGAAGTAAAGCGCAGTTTCTCGGCATGAAGCATCTGGCGGGGCACCGCCCGCAGGCGTTCGTTTCCCGACCCGCCTCCGGCATACTGTCTTTCTCCCGCCAGCGGATGTCCGATATGCGCCAGATGCTTCCGAACCTGATGCGTTCGGCCGGTTATCAGTTTGACGGAAATATAACTGGCCGTTTTGTTCGACGCCAGAACCTGCACTCGCGTCTCGGCGGATTTCCCTTCGAGCGGCTGACTGATGGTCAGTTCCTTTTTCCCGATCAGGCCGGCGGCAATCGCCTTGTATATCTTCGTGACGCCATGTTCACGAAAGAGGGGGACGATGGCATCGAAAGCCTCCTGGCTCTTTGCGAAAATCAGGCATCCCGTGGTGTCGCGGTCAAGCCGGTGAACCGCCTGCAGATCCGGCAGACCTTTCTTTAGTTGCGCTTCAAGACTGTCAGGCCCGTTCGACAGAATGCCCGCCGGTTTATTGGCCACAAGATAATCCTTATCCTGCCAGAGGATTTCCGCTTCGCCTCCGGACTTCTGGACTTGCTGAACCTCCACGATGTCGCCAGCTGCCAGCGTGTGCTGCGCCATCCAAACCCGTTTGTGATTCACATGCACATTGCGCGCATCCAGCAGACCCTTGGCCTTGCGTTTTGAAAGGCCCAGTTCTTCAGCCAGAAAGTCCACAAGTGAAGAACCATTTCTTGCCGTCCGCACAGTGAAATTGACCAAATCTTTACTCATAGGCGCATTATAACCTCATAAAATCCTGCATTCAGCAAAATAGATGTGCTATCTTTTCCTGCATGAGCGTTGATTTAACAGGGTTGTGTCCGTCTCTGGCCTATATCGGGCCTGGCGCCGGTTTTGCGTTTGTCGGATCCTTTCTAATTTTGTTTTCGGCGCTGGTTCTTGTTGCTGCGGCTGTTCTCAGCTGGCCCTTTCGCCTTGTGCTCTCTGTTTTTCTCCGGCGCGGCAGAAAAAGGGACAAGACCGGGATCAGGCGCGTCGTGATCGTCGGTTTGGACGGGCTTGACGCAAAACGCACCCAGCGACTGATGGAGGAGGGGCGCCTGCCAAACTTCAGCGCCTTGCGGGACCGGGGCTGTTTTAAGCCGCTTCTTTCCACCTGCCCTCCCATTTCCCCCGTGGCCTGGTCCAGTTTTATGACCGGGGTCAATCCCGGCAAGCACAACATCTATGATTTTCTCAATCGAGGCCTCGGCACATATCTTCCGGAGCTTTCCTCCAGCCGCATTGGCTCCGGCCGGAAATCCTATGCCAAGCTGCTCCGCAAGAGCCGCCCCTTCTGGCATGTTGCGGGAGAGTACGGAATATTCAGCACCATCCTGCGCGTACCCATTACCTTCCCGCCCGAGAAATTCAACGGAGTCTGTCTCTCGGGAATGTGCGTGCCTGACCTTCGCGGTACGCAGGGATCCTTCACATGCTTCACGGACCGTGTGCAGGAATCTCCGCTGGAGGGCGGCCTGCAGATCCGTGCCGATTTCTCGAACGGCCGCGCGAAGTGTTTTCTCCCGGGCCCGGAGATTCGGCCGGGTTCACCGCTTCAGGTCCCGCTCACCATTGAAAGGGAGCAGGATGACACAGCTGTCTGCATTGCGGTATGCGGACAGAAAATACGACTGAAGCAGGGCCAGACATCGGAATGGATATCCGTCCGTTTCAAGGCCGGCCTGTTCCGTTCTGCGTATGGTCTTTGCCGCTTATATTTCGCTTCCGATGACAAGGGCTTTCGTCTGTATGTGACACCGCTCAATATTGACCCGGCGCGTCCGGCGCTTCCGGTTTCGCATCCATCATACTATTCAGTCTATCTCGCCCGTCTGCTGGGGCCGTTTGCGACGCTGGGGCTTGCCGAGGACACCTGGGCTCTCAATGAGGGTGTGATTGACGACGATGCGTTTGTGCAGCAGGTGTATTCCATTCACGAAGAGCGCAGGGCCATGCTGTTTGAATCCCTGAAACGCACAAAAAAGGGCATTGTGGCGTGCGTGTTCGACGCCTCTGACCGCATCCAGCACATGTTTACCCGCGCCTCCGGCGATGGGGATGCAGTGGTTGATTCGATGTACGGGAAGATGGATCGGCTCGTGGGCGAGGTGTCCTCAAAGATGTGTGAGGGCGATTTGCTGATGGTCATGTCCGACCACGGGTTCACTTCGTTTCGCCAGGGGTTCAATCTGAACGCGTGGCTCCTTCGCGAGGGATTCCTCCACCTCCTGCCGGACTCGAAAGAGGATAAATATCTGCAGGCCGTGGACTGGTCCAGGACCCGCGCCTATTCGTTCGGATTGAGCGGAATCTATTTCAACAAACAGGGCCGGGAATCGCGCGGGATCGTGGCCGATGCGGAGGTTGGGGCGTTGAAGGATGAGATCGCGGCCCGTTTAAAAAAAGAACCGGCGGTTTTGCGGGTTTATGATTCCTCGGCCGTTTATCACGGCCCGTATGTTAATAACGGACCGGATCTGATTGTCGGTTTCCGGGAGGGCTGGCGCGCCTCATGGGAATCGGCTGTCGGCACCGTGCAGACGAAGGTGGTAACAGAAAACACAAAGGTGTGGCAGGGCGATCACTGCGTGGACCAGTCCCTGGTGCCCGGCGTCTTCTTCTGCAACCGCCCACTGGAAGGCGAAAGCAATCCTGCGATCACCGATATTGCGCCAACCGTGCTGAAAACGATGGGCATCCCGGTTCCCTCTTATATGGACGGGAAACCCATCCCCTTGAAAATCATGCGGTAGTGGATTAGTCTCTATAAGTGAAAATTCGGGAAAACAGACAGTATTATACGCGCCGGGATTTCCTGAAAACGGCCGGCGCGGCGGCTCTTGCCATGGGCGTTGCCGGATGCCCGGCCATTGTGCGGCCATCCAAAAACAAAGACAGGGTGATTGTATTGGCGGTGGACGGCATGGATCCCCGGCTTCTGCTTGATTTCATCAGGGCCGGAGGCATGCGCAACTGCAAGTCTCTGATGGAACGCGGATGCTTTTACCCGCTTCGTTCCAGCGATCCGCCCCAGAGCCCGGTCGCGTGGTCCAATTTCATCTCCGGCACAAATCCCGGCGGACACGGTATTTTCGATTTCATTGCGCGCGACGCGCCCACGCTGAAACCGTTCCTGTCCACCTCGCGGATTTCGCCGCCGGATCGAACCATCCAGCTTGGGAAATTCAGTCTTCCTGTGTCGGGCGGTGAAGCGGAGCAGCTTCGCAAGGGTCCGGCTGTTTGGGATGTCATCGCTCAGGCTGGCATTGATTCAACCGCCATTCGCGCCCCCGTGAATTTCCCGCCCGTGCGGTCCGGCGCGCGAACCGTTTCCGGACTGGCGACGCCGGACATCCACGGAAGCTATGGCATTTTCTCTTTCTTTACCGACAGCCCGGATTATGCGGGCGGCCCAGTGTCCGGCGGACAAATACACAGATTGAATGCTTTGTCCGGCAGGTACTCATGCCTGTTGAAAGGCCCGTCCAATACATTCCGCCGGGACGGGGCAGGGGTGGATGTCCCTTTTGAAGTCCAGACCGATGCGGCGCGGACTATGGTTCAGATTTCAATGGGAAGCGAGCGATTCATTCTTCGTCCGGGGGAGTGGAGCAAATGGATCACTCTAAAATTCCCGATGCTTTCTGTGCTGGCCTCGGCTTCGGGCATCTGCCGGTTTTATCTGAAGCGCCTTGATCCCCATCTTGAACTGTACGTGTCGCCTGTCAATATTGACCCCGCCGATCCGGCCCTCCCGGTTTCGTCGCCGGAAGACTTCTCGCGCGATCTGGTCCGGCGGCTCGGATCCTTCTACACGCAGGGGATGCCCGAAGACACTTCGGCCCTCTCCGCAAAGGTGTTCGGCGATGACGACTATCGCGCTCAGGCCATGCAGGTGCACGAGGAAGCCATGCGGCTGTATGACCATTCTATTCACACCTATAACAGCGGATTTCTGTACTTCTATTTTTCCTCACTCGATCTTAATTCGCATGCCTTCTGGCGCACCGTGGATGCGCAGCATCCGCTTTACAACCCGGAAATCGTGAAGCGCCATGGCGATTTTCTCCCGTGGCTTTATGAGAGCATTGACGGAGCCGTCGGCAGGGCTCTCAGCCTTGTGGATGAGCGGACGACGCTTTACGTGATCTCCGATCACGGATTCACCTCCTTCCGCCGCCAGTTCAACCTGAACTCATGGCTGATGGACAATGGTTATGCGCGCGCCCGCAGCCGTTTCGAGCGCGGACAGTCATCCTTCTTCGGCGACACGGATTGGACCGGGACCAAAGCCTACGGGCTGGGCATCAACAGCCTCTATTTGAACCTCCGCGGCCGCGAACCGGAGGGCGCTGTGGCCCCGGGCGCAGAAGCCGATGCCCTCAAGGCAGAGATCATCAGCCGTTTGAAGGCCGTACGCGACCCCGACACCGGCGAGCCCCCGATCACCAACGTTTACCGTCCGGAGGAAATCTACAGCGGGCCCTATGTGGACATGGCGCCTGACCTCATTGTCTGCTACAATATGCATTATCGCGCCTCGTGGGACACCATTCTGGGAAAATATCCGCGCGAGGTCTTTCTCGACAATCTGGACCCGTGGAGCGGCGACCACTGCATGGACGCGCAGTTTCTGCCCGGTGTTTTCCTCTGCAACCGACCGGCCTCTGTGAATACACCGGCCCTGCTGGATCTTGCGCCGTCCATTCTTGCGGGTTACGGCATTCCGGTCCCGCGCGAAATGACCGGGAGGAACATTTTTGCATAGGTTCATGCCATGTTTCTGATCTACGGATTCAACAGAATCATCAGCGCAGCCTGCGCCGCGGTCATCGGCCCGCTGATGGGTGTTTCCCACTGGCTGGCGCTGGCGGCGATTTCGCTGCTGACCGCGCTGGTGGCTTTGCTGGTGTTCAAGTGCTGCTCAAACCAGAAAAAAATAAGGCGGGCAAAGGACATTGCCCTTGCGCGGATTCTTGAGATCAGGATTTACAAGGATGATCTGTTGGGAATATTCAGTGCATTCGGCCGGATTCTTGCGGCCACGTTGCGCTATCTCGGCCTCTGCCTGCTGCCGCTGATTGTGATGATCCTGCCGATTGGGCTCATGCTTGTGCATATGGGCGCATGGTTCGAATATCGTCCGCTGCAGATCGGCAATGTGTCCCTTGTGACTGTTTCTGCGAGCGACCCCGGCAGTGTGATTCTGGAATCTTCTTCTGGCATCAGGATTGAAACCGATGCTTTTATTCTGCCTGATCAGACCGTGACGTGGAGGATCGCCGTTGCGGATGCCTCAACGCCTCAGCAGGTGATTGTCAGGAGCGGCGGCGAGGCATACCCCAGAATCGTGGCCGCTGCTGGCACAGGGATATATCCTCGCCTCGATTCGACGGTCATGGGCCGGCTCGCCAACCCGATTGAGGAATCCATCCCTCCCGATGGCTCGGTGAAATACATTGAGGTGCAGCATCCGAAAAGCGGTCGGCACTGGATTCTCGGCTGGCTCGTGCTTTCCATGCTGGCCGGACTGATTTTGAAATATCCTTTGCGTGTCGAATTCTGATAAGGTTCAGCCATCATGTTCAAAACGAAAATAGCGCTTGATCCGGAACTTTACGCGAAGCTCTCAAAGCTGTCTGAGGCGCAGGGATGCGCGTCGGTCGAGGAGTTTGCGCTGCACATCCTGGAAGATGCCGTGAAGGGCCTTGGGGATGATGCTTCTGAGGAAGAAGTCAAAAAACGCCTCCGGGGCCTGGGGTATCTGGAATGACCGAGGCTTCCGGCAAAACCGTGGTGGTGGTGTCCGGCCTTCCGCGCTCCGGAACTTCGCTGATGATGCAGATGCTTCAGGCCGGCGGCATGCCGCTTTTGTGCGACGGGCGCCGCGCCTCCGACGAAGACAATCCGCAGGGCTATTTCGAATACGAAAAAGTCAAGGCCCTCAAAAAAGATGCATCGTGGCTGGCGGATGCCGTTGGCAAGGCCGTGAAAATCATTACGACGCACCTTTACGACCTGCCGGCGGGTTACGACTACAAGGTAATTTTCATGGAGCGGGATCTGCGCGAGATTCTGCTCTCGCAAAAAAAAATGCTTCGCCGCAGGGGGGAGACCGACGAGGGACCTTCCGACGAAGTCATGTCGGGGCATTTCATGAACCATGTGAAACGCCTCAAAGAATGGCTTTTTGAACAGCCGCATATGGAGGTCATGTTCTGCAGCTACAGGGAACTGGTCGAAGATCCATCCCCTCTATGCAATCAAATCGCGGCATTCATTGGGCAGCCGCTCGACATTCCCGCCATGCTCGGCGCAGTGGATGAGAAACTCTACAGGAACCGGATGTGAAGAAGACAGTTGTGATAATTGCGGCGCTGGTTATTGCTGCGGTTGGCGTGTGGCTGGTTCTCCGGCCCCGGCCAATGAATCTGTTGATGATCACGCTGGACACCACGCGCGCGGATTATTTGGGCTGCTACGGAAAATCTGATGCCGCGACACCGAATCTTGACCGCCTTGCCCGCGAAGGGGTGTTGTTTGAATATGCGTATTCCGGCGTGCCGCTGACGCTTCCGTCGCACACCACCATGATGACCGGCCTGCGCCCGCCCGAGCATAATCTGCGCATCAATGGCGAAAATGCGCTGAATCCGGAAATTACCACGCTGGCCGAGATCGTTGGCAAAAGGGGGTATCGAACCGGCGCCTTTATCGCCTCCTTTGTGCTGGATGCCCGCTTCGGCCTGTCGCAGGGGTTTGAAGAATACAACGATGATGTGACCGGAGGGGATCCCTCGGAAGAGGGCCTGCGGGCCTACCGCCCCGGATCCGATGTTGCGGATGCCGTAATCCCGTGGATTGAGTCAACGGCTCATAGACCGTTCTTCTGCTGGGTGCACTTCTTTGATCCCCACAAACCCTATCACGAGCACCGCAACTTGTTCGGCGATGTTTATGCCGGCCGACCCTATGAGGCTGAAATCGCCTACATGGATCAGCAGATCGGCCGCATCATCAAAACCCTCGAGAATTCCGGCCGGCTGGACCGCACCCTGATTGTGGTCGTGGGCGATCACGGTGAAAGTCTCGGCGAACATAATGAACTGTACCACGGAAACACTCTTTATAATTCAGGACTGCATGTGCCGCTGATATTCAGGCTTCCTGGGAAAATTCCCGCTGGCCGCCGTTTTGCACAGCGGATCTCGCTGGATCGGATTTTCCCGACCGCGCTGGATGTTTTGAGGGTCAAAAACAAAAATAATCCCCTGAGTCTGGCTGCTGCGGTTTCGGGCGCGGGACAGGTGACTGCGTTTCCCATCCATCTGGAGACCGATGAACCCTGGCGGCAGTACGGCTGGCATCCCCTGCGCGGGCTGATCGAAAACAATCTGAAATATATCCGCTCGCCGCGGGTCGAGCTGTATGATTTGCAGGCCGACCCCCGGGAACTGAATGACCTTGCGCCTGTCCGCGCCGAAGAGGTTGTTCGCATGGAATCGGTTCTCGCCTCACTGGAATCCGGCATGACGGCATACCGTCCGGAAAGGGCGATCCTGTCGAAGTCCGATGAACAGATTCTCACCAGTCTAGGATACACGGCGGGCGCATCCGGTGAGCCGGACTCTGCACCCGCGGAAAACCTGCCGGATGTTAAGGACATGCTTCCGTTGCTCAACCAGACCATGTTCGCCAAAACGCTTCTCAACCAGAACAAACCCGCCGAGGCCGCCGCGATTCTTGAGGAAGTCCGCGCCGTTGATGCGCGCAATGCCGCCGTGGAGCTTGTCTATGCCGAGGCGCTTCACAACGCAGGCCGTTTTTCGGAGGCGGTTGAGGTGCTGACCAATGTCGTGCAGAATGAAGAGATGTCACTGGCCGCGCCGACGCGCCTCGACAGCATGACTCTTCTGGGCAAGTGCTACTATGCCATGCGCCGGCCGTCAGATTCTGTTGCCGCTCTGCGCGAGGCCTTGCGGCTTGCCGCGGATTCAACGGTTGCCCTCAATGGCCTTGCATGGGTGCTGGCCACCGATCCGAATTCGACTGCATCTGACCGCGCCGAAGCCGTGCGACTGGCGGAAGAGGCTGTGCGTCTGCGTGGAGGCACAAATCCGTCGCACCTCGACACGCTGTCCGTGGCGCTGGCGGCCTCAGGCCGTCGGCAGGAGGCCCGGTCCGCCGCCGAAAAGGCCCTCAAGCTTGCCGAAGAGCAGGGGAACATGCCGCTGGCCGGTGAAATCCGCGCCCGCCTCAAAAAGTTCCAATGATTGGAACTTTTCGCTGAAAAACTTCCAATGGTTGGAACTATTTGATCCAGAACTTCCAATCATTGGAAATCTCCGCTGTTGACAGGATAATGAGAGGTAATACAATAGTAGTATGAAAGTGAAGACATCTATCACACTTGATAAAACCATCCTGAATGCCGTGAATGAGCAGGCTGAGCAGTATGGCAGCCGCTCTGAATTCCTGGAAACTGCTGCCCGCAAGTTTCTTGCGCATATTGCAAAAGAGGAAAGCGACCGGCGGGATTTATATATCATCAACCGCCGCGCGGAAAAGCTGAACCGTGAGGCGGATGATGTTTTGGATTATCAGGAGCCGCTGTGAGACGCGGGGAGCTTTATCGGGTGGCTCACCCGTCTGGCGATCCTAAACGACACCGGGTATTTGTGGTGGTCGGCCGTCAGATTGTCATAGACTCGCGGTTCTCAACAGTAATCTGCGCCCCGGTATATTCCGTGCATGACGGGCTTTCCACCCAGGTGCCTGCCGGACACGACGAAGGTCTTAAACACGCAAGCAGCATTCATTGCGATGAACTGGTCAGCATCCCCAAGGCAAGACTGACGCACTACGTCGGCGCTCTTTCTTCCCGGAAAATGCAGATGCTCGATGAATCTTTGCGGATTGCGCTGAGTCTTGATGTCTGAACAGCGTTGTTTTGGTATAGTAGCCACTCTGCTTGTCCGGCGAAGCCTTGGCGAAGACGGGTGAGCGGCACTTGCACGCGGCATCAGGGCTGGCGATATGTTTCAAGCCTGGCGCCGATTTCGGCTTCCAGTTTCCGTTCGCCGGTTTTGCGGGCAATGATGCGGGCTTCTTCAGCGGACCGGATGGCCTTGTCCTTTTCCCCGTTGGAATCGTAGGCGGCGGCCAGCGTGTCCAGCAGCGATGCGGATTGGCGTGCAGTGAGTTCACAAGCCCTTTCGGATAGGCGCACAGCCTCAGCCGGGTTGCGGATGGAAGGGTCGTTGTCAGTGGCCAGAATCCATGCCAGCGAATTGAGCGCGGATACATCATCCGGATCATTGCTCAGAACTTTCCGAAGTTCCGCCATGCCTTCCGTTTTATGCCCCGCAAGGTAGAGAATGGATCCAAGCTGGCTGCGCGCGCGCGGATAGTCCGGATTCAGTTCGACGGCTTTGGTGAGGTGCGTGACCGCCTCGCGCACACGTCCCTGTTCGGCATAATGCCGTCCCAGCGCGCCGTGTGCCCAGGCGCTGTTTGGATCAAGCTGTATCATGCTCCGGTAGTGGCGGATGGCGTCATCCGGCCGGCCCAGGCGCTCGAATGCGGCGGCTTGCTGGTAGTGCCATTGCGCGAGTGTTGGCGGCGCGGCTGCGCCCCAGGCGCTTGCTAGATAGATTCCCGCCGCGCCCAGAATGGCCGGCAGGGCCGCGAGGGTGTTCCGAGCGATGATTTTTGAACCAATATCGTGCAGCGCAATGCCGGCGAGAAGCATCATCAGAGGCAGAACCGCTATCCTGTACTGGCTCGAAAACACGAACGGAATCAGTGTTGCAAAGTGAACCGCGATGAACAGGGCAACAAGTACAAATCGGGATTTCTGTTGACCCGAGCGCAGACAAAGCACAAGGCCCGTGAGTGACAGAGCGAGAATCAGGGAAAAACTCCCCGGAAGATTGCGCAGGAGAGGAGTTTTTTGACGCGCAAAATGCATTTCGTGATTGTGACTGATTTCGGCGGGCCGCAAGTAATGCAGAAGCCTTTCGCCGGTGCGCGACAGAAACTGGAGCGGATTCTTGCAGATGATTTCCAGTGTCCGGGCCATCAGAAAAGCCGAGGCTTCAGAGTGCTTCATCGGACGGTTTTCGCGCAGGCCCAGTTTTTTCACGAAAACCGCGTAATCAAAACAGGAACGGTATTTGCCCGACTGAAGTTCGTTGAGCGCGGCTGTTCCGGTAAAACCAGTGGATTCCTCGCTGTTGCCCATATAAAACATCAGGCCCGCATTCGAGGAAATCAGCACACGGTCATGGCCCTTCACATAATTTCTGATGGTGACAGGCGCAATGGCGGCGATGGCCGCAATGATCAGAATGACGGCCGTCCGGATGCGGTGATCTTTGCGTGTCCACGCGACCCATATCGCGCAGACCGGGATCATTAGAAGCGTGGTTGGTCGGATCAGACAGGTGATGCCCAGCAGCAGGCCGGACATGATCAGCCAGAATGTTTCAGTCTTTCTGGCGGCGTCCTTGTGGTGCAGCAGGGCCAGAAGCGTGAGCAGCAGGAAGGTGATATGAAGTGTTGGATCGAGGAGGGTGCCTTCGCTGAAAATAAACACCCACCAGACGGCCGCCAGAAATGCGGCGATAAGCCCGGAGGCATCACTGAACAGCCTTCTCCCCGCAAGAAAAACAAGCCAGACGTTTAGCAGTCCCAGCAGCATTTGAATCGCAACACCGGCCAGAACCTTTGCGCCAAATATTTTGTAAATCAGTCCCAGAAAATACGGGTAGCCGGGCGGGCGGAAATACGGGGTGGTTTGAATTTCGGGGTCGGCATAGCTTTCCGGAGGCGTCCAGTTCCCGGTGGCCAGGCCATTGGCCCAGTAATGATGATATTCTGCATCCTGCACTGGCAGGGCGGCTGCAGGATCGGCATACATTTCGCGGAACCAGATGAACCGGAGAACAACGGCGAGGAGAAGAATTGCGGGCAGACAGAACTGGTGATAACTTCTCTTCATGTTGCTTACACACATTAGCACAAACAGGAACCTGCAATGAACAGATTATTTGTATTCAAATGGAAGCGGTTGGTTGCAGGTATGTCGTTGTGCATGTTTGCGCTTTGCGGTTGTGGCCGGAAGCCGACTCCAAATCTGCTGCTGATCACGCTGGACACCACGCGGGCGGACCGGCTGGGATGTTATGGTTATTCCCTTGCGGATACGCCTGTTTTGGACAGCCTGGCGCGCCGGGGTGTCCTGTTTGAACGGGCTTTCACTCCCGCCCCTTTGACCCTGCCCGCTCATGCCAGCATGCTGACGGGCCTGAATCCGCCAGAGCATGGGCTGCGGATCAACGGGCAGAACCGTCTGGATGATTCCGTCAGCACGCTTGCGGAGTTGCTGAAGGAGCGGGGATATGTGACGGGCGCTTTTCTGGCCTCTTATGTGCTGCACTCGCGCTTCGGGCTGGGGCAGGGATTCGAAGTTTATGATGACAATTGGATCGGAGACGGGTCAACCGGCGGAGGGTTGCGCCGCCAGCGCGAGGGTAGGCAGGTGGTGGACGGCGCGCTGAAGTGGCTGGCAGAAAGGGAATCCTCGAAACCATTTTTCAGCTGGGTGCACCTTTATGAACCCCATGCACCGTATGTTCTGCACAGGGAACTATTCGGGAGCAAATATGCCGGTCGTCCTTATGATGCTGAGATTGCATACACCGATATGCAGGTCGGCCGGCTGGTGGATTACCTGAAGGAGCGGGAGCTTTTGGATCAGACCCTCATTGTCATCGCCGGGGATCACGGCGAGGGGCTGGGCGATCACGATGAGCGCGATCATGGCTATACGCTCTACAACTCGACTCTGCGCGTGCCCCTTATTTTCTTCGGGCGGGGAGTGGGTAAGGCCGGAGCGCGAGTTCGCGCGAATGTATCCCTTTCCGGAATTTATGCCACAGTGCTGGATATGCTTACGGGCGAGACAAAAGCCGGGGGCTTTGCCGGAGCATGTTCGGGAATGCCGGTTCCCGATACACCGGTTTATGCCGAGACGCTCAATCCCTTGCTGAGTTTCAACTGGGCCCCTCTCTATGCCGTGATTGACGGGCAGTGGAAGTATGTTCGCGCGCCCAATCCGGAACTTTACGATTTGAATTCGGACATGGGTGACACAAAAAATCTTTTAGATGAACATCCCCGCACTGCTGCAGACATGGAGCAGAAACTTGCAAAAATCGAAGAAGGATTTGCTGCGGTTGGGGCGCAGACCGTTCAGCTCTCGGCGGCCGACCGACAGGCACTGAGCAGTCTGGGTTACACAGCCGGGGGCGGCGCGGTCGCGGCGGAAACAGAAAATCTGCCGGATGTGAAAGATATGCTCCCCCTGCTGAACCGCACCTTTGAGGCTCAGCGATTGCTGGTTCGGGGTAAAGCAAATGAGGCCGCGGAAATCATGAAAGAAGTGGTGCGAAAGGATCCGGAAAACTTGAGTTTTCGTTTTCTGCTGGCCAAAGCGCTGTATCGGGGCCGGCGGCTGGATGAGGCGGAGGACATCCTGCGCGCAAGCGAAGACATGATCAACCCGCAGGTGGATCCGGATGTGGCGGTTAACGTTCTGTCTCTGCGATCTGCCGTGTTGTGCGCCATGGGAAACCTTTCAGGGGGATTACAAAGCGCGAGGCGAGCAGTGGATGCGGATCCCTTTTCGGCGACGGCCGCAAACAGCCTTGCATGGCTGCTGGCCACGCAAAGCGGGGCGGATGAGGCGGAAGATGCCATCCAGTGGGCGGAAAAAGCTGTTGACCTGGGTGGCGGAGTGGATGCTTCGCACTTTGACACACTGGCGGCCGCCTATGCGGCTGCCGGACAATTTGACCGGGCTGTTGAAACGGCCGAAAAGGCACTTGAACTGGCCCGCACAGAACGCCGCCTGCCGCTGATCAGCGGAATTCAGCAGCGCTTGAAGCTCTATCAGAACAGACAGCCCTGCCGTACAGCGAACGCGATGGATCTGTAGCCCCAAGACTGTGCGATGGCCTACTTATGCCCGCGCGAGGATTTCTCCGCCTGCTCAAGGAACGTTCGCGCGGCTTTGTTTTGAGCATCAAGTTCAAGAGCTTTCCTAAACTGATCCGACGCCTCTTCAAAGCGCTCCCGGCGTGAGAGCGTGATGCCGAGGTTGATGTGAACGTGAACGCCTTCATCACCGCAAGCCAGTGCATTACGAAAGTTCTTTTCCGCCTCGTACAAATTGTTCAGCTCAAGATGGATCAGGCCCAGGTTATAGCTTAATCCGCCGAAATCGGGCCGAAGGGCCAGTGCGCGCTCAGCATATTGAAGGGCCTCTTCCGGTCTTTTCATTTCCGTGAGGATAATGCTCATGTCGTTGAGCGCGTTGAGATAATCCGGCTGCAGAGACAGTGATATTTCAAGATAGGGGATCGCGGCGGAGAAGAGTTTCTGCTCGGAGAACTTGTGGCCCATGCCACGGTACATTTCGGCCTCAAAGTTGACTCTTTCTTCCGGATAGGACAGGGGGAAGCTGCAGGCGACAGCCAGAACAGCGATGAATATCGCGCAGGCCAGCGCCTTGTTCCAGCGGCGTTTTTGCACGAAGCCCGAAATGCCGGCCAGACCTGCTGCGGCCGCGACCGCGGCCGCAGGCATGATCAGCAGCCGGTAACGGGCCGCAACAAAGTGCAGGATAATGACGGGCGGATAGAAAATCAGAAGCGCCCAGATTGGCCAGGGGATGCGCCGCCAGTTGAGCGCAAGTCCGAGCAAAACAAGAGGGAGAAATATTCCGAACGGGAATCCGAATCCGCTGTTTTTCCATACAAGCGCGGACAGCAGGGGCGCCCACTGGCGGAAGAGATAGATATCAAGGTTGCGCGGGATTTCGCGGGAGCTGAAGAAGCGGGATGTTTTCTGCAGAAGGCCTCGCAGGAAAATGTCTGGCTGTTCTTTGGCAAACTGCAGTGTTTTCTCGCGGAACCAGGCCGAAGCCTCCCAGTTGTTCGTGCAGCCGTCTTTGTACGGAAGCCTGTAGACTGAACGCCATTCAAAGCCGGGGCGGGCCATGACGGTCCGCACCCAGTCTGGATTGTTGCCGATGTAAAGATTGATGCCGCCGCTGGACGGGAGGAAGCCCTGTTGCCCGGTCAGGTTTCGGTTCATGCGGGCAACCGGCAGGGCAAGGAATCCGAATCCTACCGCGATGATGGCCAGCCGGACCAGGGCCTGCTTCAGGGGAACCTGCCGGCTCAGAATGATGGTTTGCCCGACGCATGCTGCGATGAAGAAAATCAGGAGCGGCGGCCGTGTAAGAACGGCCATCGCTCCGCACAGGCCGGTGAGAATATATATCAGCGGATGATCCTTGCGAATTGTGAGCATGAGGAGTGGGATCAGGCAGGCAATCCAGAAAACAGCCCAGCCTTCGGCCAGCAATTCTCCCTCGATGAAAATCAGCGGGCCATAAAACGCCATGAGCAGGCCTGCGATGAGTCCTGTGCGACGGGATAAAGCCATAGAAGCGGTGTAATAGACCAGCACGCAGGAAAAAGAACCTGCCAGCGCCTGAAGAATTCTGGGGGCCCAAAAGCTGATGCCCGCAGTCTTGTAAACCAGGGCTAAAAAGGAAGGATAAAACAGGGGCTGCCAGAAAAGCGCCTCACCCGTGGCGGTTCCGTCCAGAATGGAGAGCGCCAGCAGGTGATAGGCATAGGAGTCAACGATTGGGGACAAGAAGGTGGGATTGGCGCTGCTTTGCGCGAGATAGAGCAGGCGCAAAAAAAGGGCCGTTATGAAAATCGAGAGCGGATAAATCAGCTTGGTCCGCTGTTCAGAAATCACTGGCGGCTCTCCAGAAGCATCAGCAGGGCGGATATGTCTTCATTGAGGGGATCTTTGCCCGCTGCGGTTTTAAGCAGATTGACAGCTTCAGCATCCCGGCCAAGGTTTGCCCAGGCGGATGCCAGACGGGCTTTCAGGATGGAACTGTCAGGGAATCGGCCCGTGAGGTGTTCAAGGATGCGTGCGGCCAGCGGAATCTGACCGGCCTCGAAGAGCCAGCGGCAGACTTCATGCGCCAATGACGGGTCGCCGTTCATCACCTGGAGAATGTGCGGTTCGATCGCTTCGGGCGGTTTCCCGGCAAGAATCATAACCTTGAGCAGGCCTGCGGCGGCCCGCTCGTTTCGGGGATCAGCCCTCAGCGCGAGTTCAAAGGCCTGTTCTGCCAGCGGAATGTTGCCGAATTCAAGGCAGTTGTCGCCGGTGTTCAGCAACGCGGCCGAAAGCGCATGGTCATTGCCAGTGAAGATGATCTGTGTGTCTTTCGGGAGGAGCATTTCTCTTGTTGAGAAAATCGCGTTCAGGATGTTGGTGTCTGATTCGCTGTTCCCAAACAGGTTCTGCACGGCGGTGTAGCCCAGTGTGTTGTGGGCATCTGTCAGAATGCGCGGAGCATTTTTGCAGAAACGGTCGAGGGTCTCGTTATCCATGATGAAATATCGCGTCAGCAGCGCCCGGATATCGTCCGTGGTACAGTACCGGCGCAGGTCTTCAGCGAGGAGCGGCTTGGACATGAAATCTTTCTGGATGGCCATCAGGTCGGGAACCAGCGGACGGCGGCTCCCCAGAAGCAGGAAATCACCGGAGCTTACCTTGTAGAGCGCGTGATGCGGGAACACGGAAGAAAACGTCCGGCAGATGGTCTTGAAATCGTCCAGCGATGTTTTGTAGGCCTGAAGCCACTGGCACATCACTCCGTCCGGGGTAAGGCCATCCAGGCACTTGTTGTAATAGTCGCGCGTGAAAAGGTCGGCGATGCCGGCCATCCACGGATTGGACGGTTCGGACACAATCACGTCATATTTTACGCGCGCGGTCTCGATGATGTTGCGGCCGTCCTCAACAAGGATCGCGAGGCGCGGATCAGAAAGGGGGCTGTGATTGACAATATTGAAATACGGATCGGCCTCAATCACCCGCTTCTCCAGCTCGGCGCAATCCACGGACTTCACATCGTAGTGGAGGACGGCGCCCACGGAAACCCCGCTTCCATAGCCGACGACGAGCACACGTTCAGCGTCCGGTTTGAAAAGCATCGCCAGCAGTCCAGTCATGATCTGGTTGGACATGTCGAGTTCGGTTGAGGCATCAGCCTTGCCGTTCACGCGAAGCGTGCGCGTTCCGTTTGGATATTCCTCGACAGAGACCGAGCAGGACACCCCATCTTTCGCGAAGAGCAGGTTTGCGTTGAAATTTTCCTGCGGCCCGTAAAGGAACGCTCCGGTGGACATTTTTACCGGATCCCATGCGGGCGTGCGCCATCCGGCTATGGCGGCGACGCCCAGCAGAACAAGCGCGGCTGTGAACAGCACGTGTTTTCGGTATGCCAGGAGTGAAAGCGCCGCGGCGATCAGATTGATCGTCAGGCAGAGAACAAGAGTATGCTGGATGCCCAGCAGGGGTGCGAGCGCAAAGCCGGCCACCAGTGATCCGAGAATGCCGCCCAGCGTATTGGTGGCGTAAACAAGACCCGTATAATGCCCAATGCGGCGCCCGCCGTTGACGGTTGCCATCACCAGCGGAATAGCCGATCCCATGAAAATGGCGGGGATCAGGACCATGAAGGCGCAAACAAGAAAGATGGCGGAAAGAACCAGGCCGAAGTGACCTTCAGCCGCCTTGTTGAAAGTTCCGATGAATGTGGTGAAGCTTTCATACTGTCCCATCGTGAGCAGGATCCATCCGGCAATGCCGATTTCCGCCAGCGTGAACCACAGCACCCGGGGACGGCAGTGGTTCAGGAGCGAACCGGCCAGGGCCGATCCGATGGCAAGGCCCGTAAGAAAAACGGACAGCATGGCCGTGAAGGCGTAAACCGAGCTGCCGAGAATCAGCGCAACCAGGCGCGACCAGACGATTTCAAACCCCATCGATGCGAATCCGGCGATGGCCAGGGCAAAGAGCAGAACGGCGGTCATGGCGGGGGAAATGAAGGGCGCGGCGCTTTCCGGAGCAGGCTGGCCTGATGGAGCATTTGATTCATTTGAAAGCAAAACCGGTTTTGCGCTGAGAATCCAGGCGATGATGAAGATGGATACATTGATGATCACGCCGGTCAGGAGCGTGAGGCGCTCACCCCAAGCGGGAAGAAGAACGAGACCCGCGAGCAGTGTCCCGGCGACGGCTCCGAATGTGTTGAGAGAATAGAGCACGCCGAGGCGATGCCCGGCGTCGCCGGCGTTTCGCGTGCAGTGCTTCACCAGCACAGGAAGCGTTCCACCCATGCAGAGGGTGGGGGGCAGCAGAACGAGCAGGGAAACAACAAGGCGGAACACGTTGATGACGGCGGGATTCCGGGTTGCGGACAGGGCGATATAGAAAGGTTTGAATATCCAAAGAAGCGCGGGAACCAGAAGCGCGGTGATGGCGATCAGGGCTTCGAGAATTGCGTAAACGCGAAGGGTATTTCCGAAACGGTCGGCGCGGTTCCCGATCAGCCAGCTTCCGATGGCGAGCCCGCCCATGTAGGCCGCGAGCACGGTGCCGATGGCGTAGCTGGAGTTGCCGAAGAGGCGTCCGAACCGGCTGACCCAGAGCAGTTCATAGATCAGTCCGGTGGCACCGGAGAGGAAGAAGAGGAGATAGATGGGAGCGGTTTGTGCGGAGGTTTTCTGGTTCATAATTGTAACTATTCAGGTAGGAAGGATTCAGGGTTCAGCAGTCAGGATTCAGAATGCTCTGAGAATATGCCTCCAGTAGTTTGATAACTTCCGCGTGCTGCGTTGTTGTTTCTGACACGTCGCCGTACTATTCAATTGTTTTCGCCAGAATGATCTTTATGAAAACTTATTACTTGGGCAATTAATTAGCTGATGTTTGTATTATTGGGTAGGGCGCGCACTCCGTGCGCGCCGCGGCGGTCGGCGGAGCGACCGCCCTACCTAAGATGCTGTTTTTTTAATGGCCGGATTAATAATTGATCCAATGTACCAGACCGGGCGTGAGGCATCAACGCACAAAAAGAAAAACGCGGTCCGAAGACCGCGTTTTTCTTTAAGAGATTCTGACTTGCTTAGGCCTTGCGGCGGAAGCTGCGCAGAAGCACCAGACCAATCAGGCCCAGACCCAGAACCGTCGGCTCAGGAATCGGGGAGGTCCCAACGATGACATTCGCGGATTCAGCAGAAGACATGTTGTATGTTAATGTCGGGACATCGTTATCAAAAACAAACTGCGATCCATCCCAGTAAGTCGCGCCAGCAGGAACGGTTGAGGATGTGCCGCTCCACACTGCTACAGGATCACTCCAAACACGTGCATAGAAAATATATCCATCTTCTGGAGCACCTGCTGTTACCGATTCGGGCCCGACAAATTGACCATCGGTAGGATCATTCTCACCAAACCAAGAAGCCCAGAAAATGACATCATCACTGCCGCCCACAATACCGGTTCCGGTACCGATGGCAGCATCAATGCCATCACCGTCCACATCGCGAATCAGCTGAACGAATGCACCAACAGTTTGAGACGCATCATTGTTCAGCCAAGTCGTTCCATCGGAATCATAGAAATACCAGTAGGAACCCCAGTTAAAGTCAGCATGCACAAAGGAGGCCGCCGCAATAATCAACAACGAAGTAAATATAGCTTTTGTCTTCATTCTTTCTCCTAATTTATTTTTCCACCAAACTCTGAACCACTCTCTAAAAATCCGCTCAAATTGTCAACACATGAATTCAAAAATTTCAGTCAAGGGTATAAGGCTTCATAGCCGTCCAGGTAACAGGCCCTACTGCCTGATACCAGAACCCGTCGTTGGGGTTGATTACGTTGGATGCAGCTACCGTTGTATTGGTATAGGAAGCCCATTTATTCCCAATGGTGCTGTTCAGGAAGAAGTAAACATATTTCTGGCTTGCCGCGTCCCACAAGAAAATCCGGTCTGCGGCCAAATAATTCTTTGCGGCAGTTCCATTATTCAAATTCATTTCATTGATAGATCTCGGGGCGCTGAACGGATAAGACTTAAGGTTAAAACCCGCCGTAATAGAGCTGGTCACCGCGCCAACATTGATAACATCACCAACAAGAACCACCGTTTGGGTCGATGCGGCTACTGTAGAAATCCAGAAACCATCATTGCTATAAATAAAAGCATTTGTTGTTGCAACAGTGGTGTTGGTGTAAGACACCCACTTGTTCCCAATGGCGCTGTTGAGAAAATAGTATTTATATTTTTGAGATGCGCTGTCCCACAAATATATGCGATCAGCTGCCAAATAATTCTTTGCCGCAGTAAGTTGGGGGCCGACAAGACTATTCAGTTCATGGGAAGCGGCCTGGAAGGGTACGCCCGGTAATGTGAAAGCCGTCGGCTTTGCCGTCACCTTCTGAAATCCGACGACATTGAGGGAGTAGACGGCCTCCTGGGCGATGGCGACGGCGGCGGCAAGGATGACTCCCGTGAAGAGGACCGCAAAAATCTTTTTCGCATTACGACGTATATTGCGCATAACTTACCTCAAAATTTAACAGCTACACCCCACACAAAACTGAACTTGTAATCGAGAGTAATAGTACGCTGGCCCCGGTTTTTGTAAAGTGGTTTTGGAAAATATTTTCAGTTTTTTTGCGAAGAGAAAAATTGGGCGGATGCACAGGAAAACGCCAAAAAACATCAAAAAATGGCATTTTTGGCGATTTTTGGGCAAAAAATGACGAAAAACGGCAAAAAATGATGAAAAATGGCCAAAAAATGGCCAAAAATCATGAAATTATTTGAATCAGACGGGATGAGCAGGATTGCGTGCGGTTAATAATGATTGGCCACAAAAGCCCGGCGCGGCACGCCGCAACCAAAAATGGAACCACGAATGAACGCGAATGAACGCGAATGGGAAGGGGGGGCGCGCACGCCGTGCGCGCCGAAGAAAACGGAATCAAAAAGAGTTGACCACGGACGCGTTCTGCGAGGCCTTGCGCAAAGAAGGATGGCACGGATGAAGAAGGGTGGAACCACGAATAGACGCGAATGGGAAGAGGCACTACAGACTAAATGCTTGGTGCAGGTGTAGTAGCCGCTCTGTGAGCGGCGCATATTTTCAGAATGCGTCTCGCAGAGACGCCTCTACACCACCACTGTGATGAGGCCGGAGCCCGAAACGGTTCATGGAGGGACGGGCTCTGTCCCGTCCATCTTCTATGGAACCACGAATGGACGCGAATGAACGCGAATCGGGAATGAAGGGTAGGGCGGGCACCCTGTCAGGCCGTAGCCTTGGCGAAGACTGATCCGTTGCCCGCCGGGGATGAAGATGTGAACTACGAAAATCACGAAAGGCGCGAAATGGGAAAGAATTCTCGCGCAGGGCCGCAGGGAATAGGAAGAAACCACGGACGGAACGGATGAAGGTTCGTTCCTCTTCATGCCCTTCATGGTGAAAAATTTTTATATTAAACCGTGTACGGCACCCTGATATCGGGCCAGTTCCGGTTGAAGTCGCGCGTGTTGCGGGTGACCAGCGGACATTGCTGGATGCGCGCCGATGCAAGAATAATGGCGTCCGGCAGTCTGAGCCGGAGATCCCGCCGAAGCTGCACGGCCTGTTCCGCAACAGCCTCGTCCACTTCGACCAGGCCGAAAGAGCTCAAAAAGTTTCGAATGGACGGAGCTTCCGGATCGCCGGGCGCCACTCCGGTCATTACTTCCATCCATGTGATCCGGCTGATGAGCGGCTGGCGATAGCGCAGCAATTCCTTCTTTGCCGCCTCAATGCCGGTCAGGTAATCCACCAGAATGTTGGTGTCAAGAACGGCCCTCATTCCGGCCATTCCTTGCGGAGTTTCCGTTCATACTTCAGCCCGTCGGCGGCATTTTTTTTCCACAGGCCGAAAGCGTCAGGCGCTTCCTGAGATCCGGAATTCTGAAGCAATTGATCAATGGCGTCCCTGACCAGCTTGGCTCGCGACACGCCGCGCCTCCGTGACAAACGCTTCAATGCCTGGTCCTTCTCGTTTGGAATTTCAATAATGGCTCTCATGATGCCGATATAATATGCCGGCATCATCATCCTGTCAAGAGCGCGAAGTTCTTGCTCATGGTTCTCCGGCGTTGGCGGGCCGCAACCAAAACAAGGTTTCACTATGAAGAAGAAAAGAAAGGAAACCACGGATTTCACGGATGGCACGGATGAAGAAGGGAGACCGGAGGCTGAAGCGGTTCCCTGGAGGGACGGGCTCTGTCCCGTCCGTCTTCTGATTTATTCTCAATCCTTTATTAACGGCCGACACGGAGGTCGGCCCTCCGGCGCGAATGAACACAAACCTGTCCTGCGAAGCCTTGTGCGAAGCAGGATGGACGCGAATCAGGGATCAAGGGTAGGGCGGGCACCCTGTCAGGCCGCAGCCTTGGCGAAGACTGATCCGTAGCCCGCCGGGGATGAGGACGTGAACTACGAAAATCACGAAAGGCGCGAAATGGGGAGGAATTCTCGCGCAGACACAGGGGCGCTGAGTCCACGAAACCAATCATTCCACCATTCCATTGTTCCATTGCCCGGAATCGGCCTGCTTCAGTCTTCCGCCTCTTTCCCTTAAAATATTGCGGCCGGGGATTGCCAAGTCCGCTTTTTACGGGCATTATGCCGCCGCGAATTGTTTCGCGGATTGCAGGAGTTTTTATGCCCCATAAAGAAATACACGATGAAAACGAGTTCCTGGCCATGCTGGAGCAGGAGCAGATTGATTTTGAGTCCATGCGGCACTGGCTCGAGCACGAGTTCAAGGCCGGTCGCCGCGATACGGCCGAAAGTCCCGCGGAGCTGCTGCAGGTGACGCTGGCCGAGAAGGGCCTGGGGGATCAGGCTCTCCTTATATTAAAGATGCGGGCCGCAAATCATCCTGATCCGGAAGATTTCCGGAAGGCCTGCGCGGAAGAAGCCCTTGCGGCGGTCGGGCCTGCGCCCGACGACCGCGCGCTGGTGTATTCGGCCGGATTTGAAGAAGAAATCCCACTGGACGAATGTTTCCGGAGACTGGAACTTCTGCGCGCGCTGAAGCCCGGCACGCTCTGCTATGACACGACCTGGGGCGCGGGCACGGTTCACGGCACCGACGGATTCTACAAGAAGGTCACGATTGATTTCGAGAAGAGGCGCGGGCACGACCTGTCCTATGCCTATGCGGCCGAGACGCTGAAGCTGCTGAACGATGACCATTTGCTGGCGCGCAAGCTCCGCGACCCGCAGGCGCTGCAGGCGCTGATCACGGAGAATCCGGCCGAGGTGGTGCGCATTACGCTGCGCAGTTTCGGCGACATGCCGGTGGCGGCGCTCCAGGAGGTGCTGGTTCCGCGGCTGATGCCCGAGTCCGGCTGGAAGGCTTTTTGGGAGGCCGCCCGCAGGGGTCTCAAGAAGGATCCCTTGTTTGAAATTCCCGCGAAGCGGACGGAGCCGCTGCGCGTTCTTTATAAGGAAAAGGGATTTGATGCGGACTGGCTCTCGGCTCTGGCCTCTGAGCGGGATATGGAAACCATTCTTGACCGGGTTGATGATCTTGTCGCGGACAAGGATGCGGTGTCCGGATTGACGCCGGAGGCACTGGGGATTCTGGGTGAACGCCTGGCTTTTGTGGTGAAGGGCGCCGGCCTGCGGCATTTGGCGTGGCGCGCGCGCGCGGCGATGGCGGCGGATGACTTGAAGATTCCCGCGGACACTGTGAACGTCCCTGATCTTTATGAAACCTTTTTTGACGCCGCGCATCTGCGCAAGGCGCTTCTGCATCTTTCCGCGCGCGATCTGGAGGCGCTTTTGCGGCACATGCTGGCCTTCAATACGGAACGCATGCGCGATTTGCTGCTTTCGATCCTTCCTCAGCTTGAGATGACCTCGCTGAACGAGGCGATGGAGCTGCTGCTGGAGAACGGGGCCGAGGAGGCCTGCCGCTCGATTTTCCGCGAGCTGACGGTTGAAAGCCAGGTGGCGGATGTGGAGGTGCTTTACTGGCTGCTGCGCCATCCGGAATACATGGAGAAGTGGTCGCTGGGGACGCTGGCCGACCATGCGCGCTGGGTGATCCGCGCGATGGAGACCCATCACAACGGCGAGAAACTCAAGACCCAGAACCAGCTCCGCAAGACTTTTTCGAAGGATGCGTGGCTGGGGCCTGTGCTGGAAGGCGTGAGCCCGGCGGAGCGCAGGGAGATGTTTCTCCGGATCAAGGAGAGCCCCGGCTGGGAAACGCTGGACCGCCGCGCGCTCCTGGGCCTGCTGATCAAGCGCTTCCCGGTTCTGGAGGAAGAGATGCGGAGCCAGACGGAGAGTTCGGCCTCCGATGGCGAACACCGCGGACTTTTGACCTCTAAGCGCAGTTATGAGGCCCGGCAGCGGCAGCTCCTGAAGATCGTCACGGAGGAAATACCGGGGGCGGCGAAGGACATTGCGACCGCCCGCGAGTACGGCGACCTGCGGGAGAACTTTGAATTCAAGGCGGCGAAGGACAAGCAGGCGCTCCTGATGCAGCGCAAATCCGATCTGGAGGCTATGCTGAACAAGGTGCGGCCAACGACGTTCGACCAGGTTCCGATCGAGCGCGTGGGGCAGGGGTGCATGGTGACGCTCCGCTATGCGGACGGAAAAGAGGAAACCTTCTCGATCCTCGGCGCATGGGACCGCGACGAGGCGCTCAACATCATATCGTCCGACAGCCGCATGGCGGTGGCGCTGCGCGGTCACCGCAAGGGCACGCGCGTGGTGGTGCCGTCGGAAGCGGGTGAGGTGCCCTGCACGGTGGCGGAGATTTCCGTGCTTTCGGATGAAATCAGAAACTGGATCAACGGGGCCGAATGAACCTCGGAAATATATTGAAGCAGTTCACGCAGCGCGAGGCGCATCCGTTTGTGCAGTTCCTGAAATACGGCATTGCGGGCGGCATCGCCACCGCGGTGGACATGGCCATCTTTTATTTCCTTTCGTGGCAGGTTTTCCAGGCGCTGAACAATGACGACATCGTGGTGCGCCTGCTGCATCTGAATGTGCCGGCGATGGATGAGGTTCTGCGCTCGCGGAACTTTGTGATCAACAGCGGGATTGCGTTCATATTTTCGAACCTGACAGCCTATCTGATCAACTTCCACTGGGTGTTTCATCCGGGGAGGCACAGCCGGCATGTGGAGGTGGCCCTGTTTTATGCGGTTTCTTTGACGGCTGTTTTTATTGGTGTCGGGCTGGGCTGGGGGATGATCCATTATTTTCACCTGAGTACAACCTCGTCGTTCATCGGGAAAATGTTTGCCTCGCTGATGATCAACTACGTGTGCCGGAAATACCTTATCTTCAAAGGATAGATTCATGGCGGTCAGAATGCCGTATCTATGGGTTTTTGCTGCGATGGCCTTCGCTTGCGGCTGCGCAACGCGCAAGGCGGCAGACCGGCCCGGGACCGATACACTGCCGGAAAAGGAGCTCGCGAAGATTGAGACGGCCCGTTTTATTGACAACCGCCCGTACGAGTTCACCTGGCATGATCCGCGGGAGGAACACGATCCGCTTGTGGATTTCGGGGGGCTTGAAGGCTGGAAGGTGGTGGCTCCCCGCGGCCTGAAGGCAAAAATCGAGCGGACGTACGAAAAGCAGCTCTGGGGGAAGTTCACGGGGATGTTTCAGTGCGAACGCGCGGAGGATGAACGGCGCTTCATGATCCGGCCGCCGTCGCCGATCGTGATTCCGGAGGACTTTGATTCCGTGTCGCTTTGGATTTACCGCCCGCCGGAGGACGCTGCGTCATCCTCAACGTCCCGCGTTGACATTGCCCTGAGGGATTCTCGGGGCATGGAGCGGGTGATTCCTCTGGCCGCGCTGGACTGGCCGCAGGGCTGGTTTCTGGCGCAGTGCAATCTGGATGGCGACGTGCTGAAGGGCCTGCGCTTTCCATATGAGTTTGCGGGCCTTGCCGTCACCTGCGGCGGCGGCCGCGATTCACTGCAGATCTATTTTGATTCTCTTTCCTTTTTCCTGGCTTCACGGCGGCCGGTGGTGATGCCGGATGCGGGACTGCCGTTCGCGGGCGATGCCTCTGTGCTTCCGCGGACTGACTCCACAGGGATCGTGCACGAGACTGGTTTGGCTGCCCCGGGAGTTTATCGGTTTGTCTGCCGCGACCGTGCGTTCAGGGCCGAATACCGTTTTGATGCCGCGCAGGGGCTTGAAGGGATCAGTCTGTGGCGCCGCGACCGGGAGGTTGGCCGCCTGATGCAGGGCGCATCTGTTCAGGGTTTTCCCGCGAGCAACCACTTGCGCGTGCTTCGGCAGGAGGGTTCAGCGGTCTATGCGGAATATGACGGCGGCCTGTCCCTGCGGCTCGGGCTGACGAACCACAGTCTGACGGTGGATGTGCGCTGCCCGGGCGGCCGCGCCGAAGGTCTTTCCCTCGGCCATCTTGATGGTTTTGCCCGGGTTGATCTCCTGCAGATTCCGTTCCTTTCGCTGGGCCTTTCCATGCCGCCTTCTGTCGCGATGATCACCGGCGGCCGCGGCAGCAGATATTTCCTGAGCATCTGGCCGGACTGGCACCGGTCGGCCGCTTCCGGGCTGACGCCTCCGGATGAAGAGACCGACAGCCTGATGGGGGGCGTTCTTTACGCACATAAAAGTGACGGGCGCCGGAATGATCTTTCGGAAAGAATTATCATCACCGTTTCGGACCGGTTTGAGGATGTGCTCCCGGAGGTGCCGCATGCGCCCGCTGCAAAGATGGACCCGCTGGCCTCGCGGATCCTGATGCGGGTGCCCGGCGAAACGGATTACAAGGAGGTCGAACGTTATCTCCAGGCGCTTTGCCGCCACGGCATGACCAACCTTGTGATGTCCACCGATCGCGCGATCTGGACGGACGGCTGGGGCAGCGCCGGGCTGCGGTCGAAGGCTAATCCACACCGCGGCGGGGACGAGGTCCTGAAGAAATATGCAAGGACAGTGAGGGATTCGGGCGCAGCGTTCGGGCTTTATGCCCATTGCACATCGCTTTCGCCGCTGAACCGGAACTGGAGCTCCGGGGATGTCTGCCTGGATCCGTCGGGCGGCTGGATGCGGATGGACGCCTCGTCCTATGTCCTGAAGCCTTCTTCGGTTCCGACGGCGTGCGCCGTCCTGCGGGATGCTGTTTCAAACTACGCGCCGCAGGCGGTGATCGCGGACGGCATTGCGGACGCCCCGCCGTGGATGCGCACGGATTTTGACGCGCGCGCAGCCGGAGCGGGGAAATTTATCACTTCATATTCTGCGCTCGCGGGTTTTCTGCGGGGCATTCCTGCGCCCGTGATCGCGCCGGATGAAACATCGCCCCTTTATGCCGGCTTTGCCGATGCGTTCATCACCGGGGATCGCGCGTGGAACCGGGCGGCGGGCGACAGTTTCTTTCCGGTTTTCAAGCTGCTGAAACTGCAATCGCTCAGCTTGTGGTACGGGCCGGCCCTTTCCTTATATGAAGAGGACTCCCCGGATGACCGTCTGATTGATGAGCAAATGGCTGCGTGGCTGGCATATGGGCAGCTCGGGGAAATTCCGTTCGGATGGAAGGATCCGACGCGGATGGCGAGGATTTATCACATGCTGAGCGCGCTGCAGCCGTTTTATGCGGGGAAGACTCCGCAGTTCATTGCCTGGTGGGACGGGCGCAGGATGGTGTCCGTCTCCGAGGCGATTGCACGGGGCGTGCAGGAAAGTTCGCAGATGTATTTCCAGTATCCCGGCGGATTTGAGATGTGGGTGAACGGCGCGCTGCGGAAAAACTGGAACGTTAAGACGAAGGGCAGGGAATGGGCGCTGCCGCCGAACGGCTGGCTTGCCGTCGGACCGGATTTCCTGGCTGCCTCGACGATGGAGGACGGAAAGCGGCTGGATTTCATCAGAAGCCCCGGTTTTGTTTTTTACGACGGCCGCGGCCGCAAATCCGCGCATGAGGGCTGCCTGTCGGCGGCGAATATCATGGTCCGGCGCGCGGAGGCGCCGAACAGGCCGCTTGCGGTTGAGGTGTTCGACACATCGGGCGGCCGCGAAACAGGCATAAGCGCCGAGTGGTTGAACAATATCGGCCAAGTGGAATGCCGCGTAGCCAATGAGGATGGCAGCTGGTCGGAAGTGCCTGTGCGAAAAGAGGGCGGCCTGTACCGGTTTGCGGGGCCGGCCCATGGTGTCCGTTACGTCCTCTGGCCGTCCCGGTGAGTCCTGGGCGGGCACGGGCCGAAATACAGCTCCATCTCTTTTTTCTCAATAATCCTTGCATTTTCGCGCACGCCTGTGATACCAACACGACTTCCTTCCGGCAGTGGTCGGGCTGCTGCCGGAAGGTTTTGTACTGATTACAGCCCGGTGTTAACAAAAAACATTAATGACAAAAACCAAAGCAACCAAGAAGGCCGCGGACAAGGACGCCGCAGCCGCCAAGCAGGATCCCATGGCCGCTCTTTACGAGGATACCCTCAAGAGCTTTACGGAAGGATCCATCATCCCCGGGAAGATCATCGAGATCCGCGACAATGCCGTGCTGATTGACATCGGCTACAAGTCCGAGGGTCTCGTGCCCGTTTCCGAATTCCGCGAACCCGAATCCATCAAGGTCGGCGACACGGTTGAAGTGCTTCTCCAGAATCTCGAGGACGATTACGGGATGGTGGTCCTCAGCATCCAGCTCGCCGAGCAGCAGCGCAACTGGGACCGCGTGTTCTCCAGTTTTGAAGAGGGCGGGATCATTGACGGCAAGCTCGTGCACCGCGTCAAGGGCGGCATGATTGTGGATGTCGGCGTCGAGGCGTTTCTGCCCGGCTCCCAGCTCGATATTTCCCCTGTCCGCAATGCGGACGACCTGCTGGGCCAGACCCTGCAGTTCAAGATTCTCAAGATCAACAAAGAGCGCCGCAACATCGTTCTTTCCCGCCGCGAACTGCTGGAAGACCAGCGCCGCAGCCAGCGGAAAGACCTGCTTGCGGACATCAAGATCGGCCAGTCCCGCGTGGGCATTGTCAAGAACATCACCGATTTTGGCGCGTTCGTGGACCTCAACGGCATGGACGGCCTGCTGCACATCACCGACATGAGCTGGGGCCGGATCAACCATCCGTCCGAGATGCTCTCCGTCGGCCAGGAAATCGAAGTGGTCATTCTCGATGTCAACATGGAGAAGGAGCGGATATCCCTCGGCCTGAAGCAGAAGACCCCGAATCCGTGGGACGGCATTGCCTCCCGCTATCCGGTGGGCACCCGCATCACGGGCCCCGTGGTCAACATCATGCCCTACGGCGCCTTTGTGGAAATCGAAGAGGGCGTCGAAGGCCTGGTGCATGTTTCCGAGATCTCCTGGACCAAGCGCGTCGCAAAGGCCTCCGACGAGCTGGCGGTCGGCGACATTGTGAACGCCATCATCCTCAGCATCAGCGCCGAAGACAAGAAAATCTCGCTCGGCATCCGCCAGACGGAATCCAACCCGTGGGACGAGGTGCAGGACAAGTATCCGATCGGCGCCCGCGTCACCGGCAAGGTCCGCAATTTCACGACCTACGGCGCGTTTGTGGAGCTGGAGCAGGGCATTGACGGCATGATCCACGTTTCTGACATGTCCTGGACCCGCAAGGTCAACCATCCTTCCGAGGTGGTGAACAAGGGCCAGGAAGTCGAATGCGTCGTGCTGGAAGTTGATGCGAGCAACCAGCGCATCAGCCTCGGCCTCAAGCAGGCCCAGGAAGATCCATGGGCGGTGCTGACCTCCAAGTACACGATCGGCCAGATTGTCACCGGCAAGATCACCAAGATGGCTCCGTTCGGCGCCTTTGTGGAGCTTGCGGAGGGCATTGACGGCCTTGTCCACATCAGCCAGATCAGCGAGGACCGCGTGGTGAACATCCGCGATGTGCTCAAGGTGGGCGATGAAGTCAGCGCCCGCATCGTGAAGATTGACCCGGCCGAGCGCCGGATCGGCCTGAGCATCAAGGCGGCCGCGCTTCCGGACGATGAATTCAAGGTCAGCGAGGACATGCTTCAGGGTCTGCAGCCGGGTGAGAACCTGGTGGATCTTGCCGGGGCCTTTGATCAGGTCTTCGGCGACAGCAAAGTGAAGCCTGAGGAGTGGCATCCCGGCCAGAAGTAATTCCGGCATCAGATAACAGAAACGGCGATGGATCATTTCCATCGCCGTTTTTGTTTTTCATTGTGAAAACTGGCGGAGAGGGAGGGATTTGAACCCCCGGTAGACTTGCGCCTACAACGGATTTCGAGTCCGCCGCCTTAAGCCGCTCAGCCACCTCTCCGTAAAAATGCGTGCAGGCTAAAACAGAGTGTGCCGCCGCTCAAGCACTATTTCGCGCGGAGCTGCTCCTGCACAAAAAAAAAAGAACAGCGCTTATGCCAAGGAGGTCTGGGTGAGGAACCCATGAGGAAGCATAAGCGCTGTTCTCGGAAACAAGATATATGATGTTTTCGCAAATGCAAGCGGGATGAAAAAATATTTTTTATAAATATGAGATTGGCAATCCTGATAAAGTTAGGGTAGGCTAACAAACATTATGGTAAACATGAAAAAAAGCGAAAAACTCAGTTCCAGCCTCGAGGATTATCTTGAGACGATTCATCACATCGAGGCCGAGAAGAAGGCGGCCCGCGTGAAAGACATCGCCGGCCGGCTGAGTGTCCGCAGCGCTTCCGTCACCGGCGCGCTTCGCGCGCTTTCGAAACGGGGGCTGGTCAATTATTCGCCCTATGACATCGTGACCCTGACCCCCGAGGGTGAAACGGTTGCCCGCAAGATCGTGCGGCGGCACAGCGCGCTGAACAACTTTTTCCGGAACGTCCTGTGCGTTGAGGACAAGGTTGCGGAGGACTGCGCCTGCAGGATGGAACACATGGTTTCCGACGGCGTCCTGGAGCGCTTTGTAAGCCTCGCCGAACTGCTGGAATCGGGGCCCTGCGGCGCGGTGGTGTGGGATGCGAAAAAACACAGTTTTGTTTTCAGGAGCAGGAAGGGGCTATGAGCGAAGCATTGAAGAATCTCGCAACGGTGGAATCCGGCCATCAGGTCGAACTGGTCCGGGTGAACAGCGGGCATGCGATGCAGTCGAGGCTGGCCTCGATGGGGCTTGTTCCCGGCACAATGTTCAAGGTGGTCAGGAACGACCATCGCGGGCCTTTCATTATCGGATTGAAGGGCGCACGCGTGGTTCTCGGGCGAGGCATGGCAGACCGGATTGAGGTTCGATAGGAAGCATCAGCATGGGACGAATCATAAAAGCGGCGCTGGCAGGGAATCCCAATTCAGGCAAGACCACGATTTTCAACAATCTGACGGGCGCGCGGCATCATGTCGCCAATTATCCGGGAGTGACCGTCAGCACCGAGGAGGGGGATTTCACGTTCGGCGACACGGAGTTTGTCTTAACCGATTTGCCCGGGACCTACAGTCTCGCGGCCTACTCGCCCGAAGAGCGCATCGCACGCGATTTCATTATCCGGGAGAAGCCGGATGTGGTGCTGAATGTCGTGGATGCCACGAATATTGAGCGCAATCTTTATTTAACCACCCAGCTCATGGAACTCGGCGTGCCGCTGGTGCTGGTTTTCAACATGAGCGATATGGCGCAGGAGCACGGGGCGGCCATTGATATTGCCCGCCTTTCGACTCTGCTGCGTGTGCCCGTGGTGGAAACCGTTGGCCACAAGCGCAGGGGAATGGACGAGATTTGCCGGGCAGCGATAGATGTCGTGGAGGGCCGCCGCGAGGGATGCGGGGTGCCGCTGCATTACGGACACGATATTGACCCGGCAATTGCCTCTGTAGAGTCTGAAATCGAGGCGGATAAAACGTTTGTCCCGGAAGTGTCCGCCCGCTGGATGGCGGTTAAGCTGCTGGAAAACGACGCCTGCGTGCGCGAGAAAATCACCCGGACCCCGGTGCTGGAGCTTGCGGACCGCCAGCGCGCGCACCTTGCGCAGCTTCTGGGCGACCGGCCGGAAACCGTGATCGCCAGCCGCCGCTATGGATTCATCTCCGGCGCCTGCACGGAATCGCTGCTCCCCGCTTCCGTTGAGGCGCGGCATATCCAGTCGGATAAGATTGACGCCGTGCTGACGCATCCGTTCTGGGGCCTGCCGATTTTTCTTGCGCTCATGTATGTGGTGTTCGCCTTCACGTTCACGCTTGGGGATTATCCGACGGGCTGGCTGGAGAGCTTCTTCGGGTGGGCGGGCGGCGTCATCGGCGGCTTCTGGCCGGAGGGCAGCGACAGCCTGCTCCGTTCGCTTCTGGTGGACGGGATCATTGGAGGGGTTGGCGGCGTCATCTCATTCCTGCCCAACATTCTTCTGCTGTTCCTGGCGATTGCATTCCTGGAGGACTCCGGCTATATGAGCCGGGCGGCTTTCATTATGGACCACCTGATGCACAAGATCGGGCTCCACGGGCAGAGCTTTATCCCGATGCTGATTGGATTCGGCTGCTCAGTGCCCGCCATTCTCGCGACGCGCACGCTGGACAGCCGCCGCGACCGGATCACCACGATCATGATCATTCCCCTGATGAGCTGTGGCGCGCGGCTGACGGTCTATGCGCTGATCATTCCGGCTTTCTTCCCGGTGCACTGGCAGGGCCCGGTGCTGTGGCTGATCTATTTCACGGGCATACTGCTGGCGGTGGGCTCGGCATGGATTCTGCGGCATACGCTTCTCAAGGGGGAATCGGTTCCGATGGTGATGGAACTGCCGCCGTACCGGATACCCACGCTGCTTAGCGTGGCGGTCCACACGTGGGAGCGGAGCTGGGAGTATCTGAAAAAGGCCGGCACGGTGATCCTGTCCATTTCCATTGTGCTGTGGGCCATGACCGCTTTCCCGCGCAAGCCCGGCGAAGCCGGGGCTTTCGCGGCGGAAGAAGCCGCGGCGCAGGATTTGTACAATCAGGGCATCCGGGATCTCGCGCATCATATGAGCCTGCCGGCGGACTTTGACCTCGGCGCGCTTCTGCAGGACCTGCCCGATGATGAATTCGCCATTCAGGATCCCGGCCTTGCCCATTTTGTCAGCATGCTGAAGCAGAAGCGCGCCATCGAGCGGCGCTACGCGCATCATCCCGTACGCGGAGAACTGCATGATGATCCCGTGCTGCTGGAAAAAGAACTGCTGCTGACGCGGCTGCGCAGCGCCGATCCCGCAACCTGCCGGCTGGTTGCCCAGTATGAGGAGAAGGTGTTCGGACCGCGTGAACAAGCGCTGCGCAAAATTGAACGCCGCCGGCACGCGGAGGGTCTCTCCTATTCGATGATCGGCCGCCTTGGCCATGCGCTGGATCCGGTATGGCGGCCGATGGGATTTGACTGGCGGATTGGCACGGCGCTCATTGGCGCGTTTGCGGCGAAAGAGGTTTTTGTGGCCCAGATGGGAATCATCTTTGCGAGTGGAGGGGCTGATGGCAATGCCGATGCGCTGCGGGGGCAGCTGCGTGCGGCTTATTCGCCGCTGGTGGGGCTTTGCATACTGCTGTTCACGCTGATCAGTTCGCCGTGCCTGGCCACGGTCGCGGCGACGCGGAAGGAAACGGAATCGTGGGGATGGGCGGTCTTCCAGATGACCTGGCTGACGGTCCTGGCCTATGCGGTCACGGTCGCCGTCTTCCAGATCGGGCGCCTGCTGGGATGGGGGATTTGAAGAATGCTTGAAAACGCGCTGGTGGCGGTCATAGTGGGGCTGGCTCTCGGATTCATCATTCGCGGCGCGGTGCGCCGCGCGCGCGGAAAGGCCGGCCTTTGCGCGGGATGCCCGATGGCGGCGCAGTGCAGTCCGGATGCGCGCAATAAAATTAAATGCGGGATAAAGAAATGAAAAAAACTGTTTTGGCTGTGGTTGCGGCCTCTCTTCTGACAGCGGCGCCGGGCCTGTGTGATAATGCGGCGCTTCGTCCTCCGGAACTTCTCGACCGTGAAGCCGCCCTCGCGGCCGCGGCGAAGGTGACTGCAAAAAAATATCCCGATGCCGAGGAGGTGCTGGTCGCGGGCATTCAGAAGATTGAGTACGAGGCGGACGGCACCTATGTGCAGTGGCATGAAGAGTATGTCAAAATCCTCACGGAGGAAAGCCGCCGCGGACATCTCACGCTTGAGAGCTATTTCACCATTCCATACCAGCGCGGGCCGGAGGACTGCCGGATTGTCCAGGTGGAGATTATCCGCCCCGACGGGAAGGTGATGCCGATTGATGTCGCGGCTGAAAGCCGCGTGATGGTGAATCCCTCCTCCATGGAGGAAAACATTTACAATCCGAACGACCAGCTCATTCAGGTGAATATCTCCGATCTGCAGATAGGCGATGTGCTGCACTATGTGCTCTATGACCGGATCGTGAAACCGCGCGTGGAGAAAACCTGGAGCGAGTGGCTCGTGTTCGAGGGCCTCCGGCCGATGCTGAAGCAGGTGGTTGAAATCTCCGGCCCGGAGGAGCTTCCGCTGCGGGCCATCGCGCACAAAAGCGAAATTCCGGGAACGGTTGCGTTTGAAAAGAAGGAAGCGGATGGCCGGATCATCTGGCGCTGGGAGGCGAAGGATGTCCCGCGGATGTTCCCGGAACCGAGCATGCCTCCGCCGCACACCGTCATCCAGCGCGTGCTGGTCAGCACCATTCCCGACTGGGAAACGATCTCCCGCTGGTATTGGAATCTTTCGGAACCTCATTTCAAGGCCGGCGCCGCGCTGGAGGAAAAGGTCCAGGAGCTGACCTCCGGGCTGGAAAATCCGCGTGAAAAAACATGGGCGCTTTTCAAGTTTGTTTCACAGGAAGTACGCTATATGGGCATCACCAAGGAGGCCGAGTCGCCCGGCTACGAGCCGCACGACGTGATGGACACGTTTGAGGCCCTCCACGGCGTCTGCCGCGACAAGGCCGCGCTGCTGGTCGCAATGCTCCGGCTCGCGGGGATGGACGCCTATCCGACGCTGATTCACAACGGCGCCAAGCTGGATTCCGAGGTTCCCCAGCCGTACTTCAATCATGCCATTGTCGCTGTGAAGAACAATGACGGCGAAATTATTCTGATGGATCCGACGGATGAGACCACAACGGAGCTTCTGCCCGCGTACTTGAGCGACAAGAGCTATCTGGTGGCCTCGCCGGAAGGCGAACCGCTGCGCACCTCGCCGATTGTGCCCGCCGCCGAGAACATGATGATGATCACCACCACCGGACGCGTGGATGCCGCCGGCGGTCTGGTTGCGGAAACCGTGCTTGAATTCCGCGGCGCGAACGACAATGCCTATCGCGGGCTCTTCGCCACGCGCAAGCCCGAGGAACGCCGGCAGTTCTTTGAGGGCCTTGCGAAGAGCATGGCGCCCGGCGCTTCCGTCAGCAGCCTGAGCATCGTTCCCGAGGATATGACGGACACTTCCACCACGCTGACGGTGCGCATCGCGTTCAGCGCCTCGGATCTGCCGATCGGAAGAGAGGGAACCGTTGCGCTTCCTCTCCCGCAGTCGGGCTCCAGGCTCGGGGTCGCCAATTTCATCGTCGGCCAGACGGGCCTGAAAACACGGAAATATCCGCTGGTGACGGGCATGGCGTGCGGCGTGAGTGAGACCATGAGCATCGAATTGGACTCCTCGTTTTCCACCGCCGAGGCTCTTCCCCGGGGCCCGTTGCACGAGACGGATGCCTTGCTGTGGTCGCTGAATTCCTCGATGACCGGGCGTGTCATTGAGGCGTCTGCCCGGTTTGTTTTGAAAGGGGTCGAGTTCAGTCCGCAGGAATATCTGGAGCTGAAAAAGACGCTGAAGCAGATCGAGCTGGACTACCGGAAGATCGCCATTCTCCGGAAAGAGGCGTCCGCCGCGGAAGCGGCTGCTCTGCCCGCACCGGCCGCCGAGGATGGGAATGTGGCGGCGGATTCGGAGATACTGGAAACTTCGCTGGAGTATGAACTGGCGAACGGAAGCAACTGGACCGAGACCAGCACGATGAAGGAGAAGATCCTGACCTATGCGGGCAAGAAGGACAGCTCCGAGATCAAGATCGGCTACAACGAGGCGTGGGAATCGGTCGAACTTGAATACGCCCGCGTGACGGCGCCCGACGGCGCGGTGAAGGAAATCAGCAGCAATGAAGTCAATATCATGGACGCGCCCTGGGTTGGCGCCGTGCCCCGTTATCCCAAGGGTAAAATTTTGGTGATCAGCCTGCCGGCTGTGGAGGTGGACAGTGTGGTGGAATACCGGATTCGGCGTGAATGCCGCGACCGCCCGTTTTTCAGCGTCATGACGCACTTCCGCGATCTGCGCCGCATTCAGCAGCAGACGGTTCGCATTTCCGCGCCGACGAATCTTCCGCTGAAAATTCTGACACAGAATGTCGCGGAGGGCGCCGTGCGCCACACGGAGCGCGAAGAATCCGGCCGCCGCATTCACGAGTGGGTCTCCGGCCCCGCCGAACCCGTGAAGCAGGAGGACAGCCTGCCGCCGTGGTGGACTTTCAATCCCGTGCTGTTTGTCTCCTCGGGGAACTGGCCGGAATATGCGGCCATGATCAATGAAAAACTCACCGCCGCGGCGTCGGGACAGACGCAGACCGTTGCGCAGGTTGAAAAAATCATTGCCGGCGCGGAAGACAAGTGGGAGCAGCTTGAAAGAATCCGCGATTTTGCGGCGCTGAACAACCGCGAAGCCGGCCCGGGCCTGGGCGTGCTCCCTCTCTCCTCCATCTCGCCCGCGGATGATACTCTCCGTTCCGGATACGGCAACAGTCCCGACCGCGCGATTCTGCACTATACCCTGCTGAAGGCCGCGGGTTTTGACCCCGAGTTTGTGCTGGTCTCGTCGCTGCCGATGATTGAACAGTTGAACCGGCCTTTTCAGGAATGTCCGGTCATGCTGGCCTTCACCGAAGTCGTGGTGCGCCTGCGCGACAGCCTGCCGGGCGTGGAGACCAACCGTCATGTCTATTTCAACGACACCACCCAGTATGACGCGGTTGGCGCGAGCGCCGCCGAGGGTCAGCTCGGGATTTTCCTTTCCAGCGCGTCTTTCGGGGAAATTCTTCCCGCAAGGCCGACGAGCACGGAAACGATCAGCGGAATCGACCTCCGGGATGACGGCAGCGCCGTGATTTCGCGCAAGCATCTTCTGTATGGAAGGGATTTCGGCGACAATCATCAGCTTTTTGCCGAGATGCAGCCCGAGGAGCGCCGCCGCTATTTTCGCGAGCTGATCGCGTCGGTGTCGCAGGCCGCAGAGTCGGAAGGGGATCTCTTCACCGACTTCGACCGCTATCCCGGCGTGGTTGAGTACGCCGTCTGGGTTCCCGACTATGCGGTGCTGGACGGTGATTTCTTTTACTTTCCTCTGCCGGACTCGCCGGGAAGGATTCTGCCGATGCGGGCGGACCGGCGCGTCAATCCGTTCTATTTCCCGACGGACAGCACCCGAAGCCTGCAGGCGGATGTGACCTGGCCGGAGGGCTACAGCGTGCATCTTGCGCCGGAAGCGATGCGCGAGGACAATGTGGCGGGCCTGCCCGTCAGCGTTCAGCTTGAATCGCGCCCCGGCGCCGGGGAAAACTCGTGGCGGATGGAATCAATCGTATCCGTGAAACCCGCTGTGGCGCCGGCCTCGGACTATCCAATATTCCTTGAACTTGACCGCAAAATGGCGCACCGCCGCAACCGGTTCATGCTGCTGAAAAAAGGCGAGTAGAATTTTAGGCGAGCATGATCAGCGCGACGCCGGCGAGCACGCCGGCCAGCGCCCACGCCTTGCGGCGGCGGTTCACTTCGCCGAAGATGATGGCCCCGGCGACAAACGATACCACCACGCTGCACCGACGCACCAGCGAGACAATGAGAATCAGCGCCTCCGGATGCCGGACTGCGTGGAAATACACAATGTCGGCAATCACGAGCAGCAGGCCAATGGCCGGTATGCTTCGTCGCCAGCGGAACGGCGTGAACTCTGCGCGCTTCGGCCACCAGAAAATCGCGGTCAGCAGTCCCAGCAGAACCGTGTTGTAGAACGAGAACCAGTACTGCACCAGCATCGGCTCGTAATGGAGCTGGTGCAGCAGATGCTTGTCATAAAGTGCGCTGCCGGCTCCTGTGAGGGTTGCCAGAAAGATGCAGGTGATCCAGCGGTTGTTGTGGAAGACCACGCCTTCGCTGCGGCCGATGACCGAAAAGGCGATATAGGATGCCAGCACCACGGCAATGCCGGCCCACTGCATGGGTGCGGGCCGTTCGTGGAACAGAATCAGCGCTCCGATCATTGTCCACATGGGGCCGGAGGCGCGGATGGGGGAGACGATGCTGATGGGCAGGTGCTTCAGCGCGAAATAGGCCAGCGTCCATGAAGTTGAAACAATCGCGGCCTTGATGAAAATGTGCGCGTGTTCGGAGGCATTGGCTTTCGGTATGAAAAGGTTCAGTTGATGTGCAAAGTCCGGCGCCGTGCGCGATATGATCAGCACCAGAATCATTGGAACGAATCCGCAGAGCACAGAGAGGAAAAGCACGGGAAGCACGGCATTGCGATTCAGGGCGTGCTTCTTGCAGACATCATAGATGCCGAGCATCAGCGCCGAAAACAGTGTCAGATAAATCCACATGGTCCGTTCCTACCGGTTCTGCTTTTCTTCCAGCGCCGCCCAGCGGGCGTAGGCCGCTTCGAGTTCACGCGGAATGATTTCGGAACGTTCGATTGCTGTTTTGATTTCCGCCGGCGGCCTGCGGTACAACCCGGGATCGTTGAGAGTCTGATGCAGACCCTCCAGTTCGGTCTCCAGCGCCTCAATGACGCCCGGCAGATTCTCCAGCTCTTCACGTTCGCGGTTGGAAAGTTTTCGCGCGGTGCGGCCGGGCTGCGACGCAGGTTCCGGCTGCCGGGACTCCACCTTGACGAGTTTGCGCGGGCCGCCGCTCTGCTGAACCCAGTCGTCATAGCCTCCGGCATATTCGCCTATGCGTCCATCGCCCTCGAAGACCAGCGTCCGGGTGACCGTGTGGTTGAGAAGCGCCCGGTCGTGGCTGACCAGCAGCACCGTTCCCTGATAGTCGGCGAGCTGCTCTTCCAGCAGATCCAGCGTCTCCATGTCCAGGTCGTTGGTCGGTTCGTCCAGTTCCAGCACGTTGGAAGGCTGCGCAAATATTTTCGCCAGCATCAGCCGGTTCCGCTCGCCGCCGGAAAGGAGTCCCACGGGCTTCACGGCTTCGGCGGGGGTGAACAGGAAGTTCCGGAGATAGCTCAGCGCATGCACGCGGTTTCCGTTGATGGCCAGAAAATCATTGTCGCCGCACAGATTCCAGATGAGGTTCCGGCTGTCGTCCAGCGCGGCGCGGTGCTGGTCGAAGCAGACCGCCTCAATATGCGTGCCGTGGACAATCTCTCCGGCGCGCGGAGCCAGCCGTCCCAGCAGGACATTCAGCAGCGTGGATTTTCCGCATCCGTTGGGGCCGATGATGCCGACCCGGTCGCCGCGCTGGATCTCTACGGAAAAATCCCTGATCACATCGTCGGCGCCGTAACCGCAGGAAACATTTTTGGCGGTGATCACGCGCTGGCCGGTCCGTCCGGAATTGATGAGCTGCATTTTGACGGTGCCCGTGCGCTCGCGGCGCTGGCAGCGTTCCAGCCGCATGGCTTCGAGGGCCCTCACGCGTCCTTCGTTGCGCGTGCGGCGGGCCTTGATGCCCTTGCGGATCCAGACTTCCTCCTGCGCCAGCTTGCGGTCGAATTCCGCCCACTGGCCCTCCTCGGCATCCAGCAGGGCTTGCCGCCGTTCCAGATATTTGGGGTAATCGCAGTCCCAGCTCGTCAGGCGTCCGCGGTCCAGTTCGATGATGCGCGTGGCCAGTTTCTGGAGAAAGACGCGGTCGTGCGTCACAAACAGGAGCGTGCCCTTCCAGCGCAGCAGAAAGTTTTCCAGCCACTGGATGGATTCGATGTCCAGATGATTGGTCGGCTCGTCCAGCACCAGCAGTTCCGGTTCATTGATCAGCGCCTTGGCCAGCAGGGTGCGGCGGCGCATTCCGCCGGAAAGTGACGCAAACGGCTGTTGGGGGTCAAGCCGGAGCAGCGAAATCACTTTCTCCACGGGATGATCCAGTTCGTGTTCATGGTTCCAGTCGCTGGCGACCACATCGAAAACGGTGCCTGCGGTTTCTGCCGGAATATCCTGCGCAAGCCGGGCGGTGCGAAGCGTGCTTGCCTGCACCACATCGCCGGCATCGGGCTTGAGGTCTCCGGTGACCACCTTCAGCAGTGTGGATTTACCCGTGCCGTTGCGTCCGAGCAGGCAGATTCGCTCCCCAGGCTCAATTTGGAGGGTGACGCCGTCCAGCAGCGGTTGTCCGCCGAAGGCCATCCGGATATTCTGTAAACTGAGCAGTGCCATGAAGCGGGGGAATGTAGCGGTTCATTCCCGATACACAAGCAAAACCGGTTCAAAAAGCCTGAAAATGGCCCGAAAACGCTCAAAAACGGCTAAAAATGACCAAAAAACGCGAAAATTGCCGCAAAAATGCACAAAAATCGCAAAAAATGAATGTTTCCCGCATAGAGGAGTAGGGGCTGAATTCTGACGACTGTCTTCTGAATTCTCTCTGGTATTCCTGATCATACGCTTCCTCCAAAACCTGAAAATCATCACGGCCGGGAAATATACGGAAATCATCCTTGCCCGCCGCCCGCTAAAAAGCAAAAATCAGCCCAAGCAAATGAAAAACACCAGCACCAAAAATGTAAGGCGTGGTCTATTTAATGTCCGAATCATAATGAAAAGAATTAAGATAATCGGGATTATTATTGTAGCGATACCAGTCGCTATTCTTCTGGTGCCGTTCTTAATCCTGTTTTGCTTACCCGCTGTGATTGTCCATGAGATAAGGGCGGCAATATCATTGCGCACGTTTAAACGTCGTGAAGATGGTAATGTATTTCTCATCTGCACCGCTCGGAGAAACTGGTATAATTTTCTCAAGAACAACGTTATGCCTGTTCTTCCCTCTAGATTTCGAGTTGTATGGCACAAATCACAAAGGTCATCGTCATACCCCAAGCTTTTCGAGCAATTTATTAGGTCTCGTATCTTCAATATCTCAAAACCATACATTGTTGCTGTTTCGCGGGAAGGATTGCGGGTCGTCTCTTTAAATAGTCGACTTCAGGAAGTGAAAAAGCATCATAAACGATCCATTTCAATACAGGAGCAGTGCGCTTCAATCATCACGGATGCGGAATTGGAATTAAAAATAAACCCATGAATAGGGATTCGAACCACCATTAAGCCCGGCGCGTGACAAGGGCAAAAAACTTCTGTAGCAGGATTTTCTTCATCCGCTTGAGCTGTCTTTGAAAGAAGGGTTTCCGGCTTTAATTCTGTGTGCGGGTCACAAAAAATCGTCAAAAAACGGCCTAAAACGGGCTCATCGGGAAAGATCCTGTCTGAAAACATTTGAAAAAACATATATTTTTGAACAAGCCCAGCCCGCGGCTCCGCGAGAATGGGCCCGCCCAGCTCGTCGGAGCGGGGTCGCGGGCAGGTAAGGCTCTCCTGCAAATCGGAGACACATGCAGGATGTTGTTGCCTCCGAGCAGAAACCCGCTTCGAGTGAGAGAGCAATCCATTGCGCATCTTATAGTTACAATCATTGCAATACGTTATTACTTGTCCGACTATCCATTGTATGTCTTATCTTGGACAGGAACTTTTCGGATGAACCCTAAAACGTCCAAAAATGCTCATAAATCGTCAAAAAATGCGATTTTTATTCAATTTTTCACGATTTTTCGGTCTTTGGAGATGTTGGAAAAACATTTGGAAGTTTGCTGATTTTCGGGCACAATGAGCGCTGATCAAACGGAGATTTTGAAAAATGGAAGCATTGAAGGCAATTTTTACGAGGCGAAGCATCCGCAAGTTCACGGCGCAGGCGGTTTCAGAGGAAGATATCGAGCAGATCATGAAGGCCGCCAGCGTGGCGCCCTCCGCCGCCGATCAGCGCCCGTGGCATTTTGTGGTGATCCGCGACACTGCGCTGCTCAGGAAACTTTCGGGCGCGATGGCCAAGTGCGACATGCTCGACACCGCCACGCTCGGCATTCTGGTTTGCGGCGACGAGTCGCTCGAGAAAATTCCCGGCTACTGGGTGCAGGACTGCTCGGCCTGCGCCGAAAACATTCTGCTGGCCGCGCATGCGCTCGGACTCGGAGCCGTGTGGATCGCGATCCATCCCATTCCCGACCGATTCAATCCCTGCCGCAAAATACTGGGCGTGCCGGATAAGATTATGCCGTTCGCGCTGATTGCCGCCGGCCATCCGGATGAAAAACTGCCGGGCGAGGAGCGCCTGGATCCGTCCAGAATCCATAACAACGTTTGGTGATTGGGTAGGGCGAAGCCTCCGGCTGAGCCGAATGGGAAAGAAAATAAATCGGCTCGGCAGGGACGCCTCGCCCCACCATGCATCGCTTCAGAACGGGGCTTTGCCGAGTTTCTTCAGCCGGTCGCGCAGGCGTGCAGCGTGCTCATAGTTTTCCTTGGCGATGGAGTCCGCCAGTTCCTCGTTGATGCGGTCTTCCTCGCTTTTGGGGCGCATTCTGACGATTTTGTGCTGGAGCGACTGCAGGGTGCTGATTTCAGGGCAGTCCTCGAAGTCCTCATCCTCGTCGGTGTAGTCCGTCATGAAATTGCGGATGTCGTAGAGGCCTTCCTCGACCGCGGCGAGGGCTTCGTCGTAGTTCTTTTCGCGCAGTCCCTTTTCGGCCAGCGCCTTGCTGTTCATCATGCGGACATAGGGGAAAAACTGGATGAACTGCCATGCGATGTCGTCGTCAATGGCATGCTCGGCCACGAGGTCAAAAATAGCGAGGTCGTGTTCGGTGTCGGCAATGACGCCGTCGAGATGGCCCAGCGCGGAATAGGCGAGGTAGCGGTAGTAATACTGCACGGCCTCCTGCTGGAGTTCTGCACACGCGTCCTCATCGAACTGGAGCGAGGGATGGTCCTCGGCCACGGTGCGCTCAAGGTCCTCGTAGTAATCGAGCAGGGAAGGAAATCCACGGGGCGTCTGGCCGTCGGGGCGGCCTTCCGCGCGCATCTGCAGCAGGCCAAGGTCCAGGCGCAACTGAACTTCCGCCTCGCCGGACTTCGTTTTCACCCAGCGGGCCCGCACCTCGTGCGGATTGTAGTCCCAGCCTTCAGTTATCAGTGCAATGTCTTTTTCGTTCAATTTCCAAACTCCACCCGAAAGAATACAGGACGAAGGGCGATTTTGCAACCGGCTGCGGTTTTTACCTTGCTCCGGCCCTCCGCCGTTCTTATCATGCCTGTTTAATTTAGTAATTATCAGCGAAAGATCAAGATGACTTCTGGAAAAGAAAAAATGAAATACAAGCGGGTATTGCTGAAACTGAGCGGGGAAGCGTTTCAGGGCAAGGACAAGAGCGAAAGCCTGTCGCCGGACATGCTGCAGACGGCGGCCCTTGAAATCAAGAAAGTGCATGATGCGGGCGTCCAGCTCGCCATCGTGAACGGCGGTGGCAACATCTTTCGCGGTCTTTCCGGCCTCGAAGGCGGCATTGACCGCGCGCGCGGAGACAACATGGGTATGCTGGCCACGATGATCAATGCGCTGGCCCTGCAGTCGGCCCTCGAAAACGCCGGCGTGGAAGCCCGCGTGATGTCCGGTGTGGAGATGCCCCGCATTGCCGAGGCGGCCATTGCCGGCAAGGCCATCCACCATCTGGAAAAAGGCCGCGTGGTCATTATCGGCGGCGGCACGGGCAATCCCTATTTCACGACCGACAGCGCCGCGGCGCTGCGCGCCTGCGAAATCAAGGCCAACGCTTTGCTGAAAGGCACAAAAGTGGACGGTATTTACACCGCCGACCCGATGAAGGATCCGTCGGCTGTGCGCTATGACGACATCACCTACAAGGAGGCCCTGAACAAGCGGCTCAAGGTGATGGATTCGGCGGCCTTTTCGCTTTGCATGGATAATGATATTCCCATCATTGTTTTTAACTGGTTCAAGAAGGATGAAATCGCGCGCGTGCTGAAGGGCGAACCGGTCGGCACCGTCGTGCATCAGTAGCGCAGGGAGGAAGAGGATATGGGAACGCTGGACGACATACTGCTGGACAGTGACGACAAAATGAGCAAGTCAATTGAGTTCCTGCAACAGGAACTCTCAGGCCTGCGCACAGGCAAGGCTTCGCCGAGCCTGGTGGATCACATTGCCGTGGACTACTACGGTGCGGCCACCCGCCTGCGCGAGATCGCCGGCATCTCCACGCCCGAGCCGCGGCTGATCGTGATCAATCCGTATGACCCGTCATCGCTTCCCGCCATCGAAAAGGCGATCCTTGCCGCAAATGTCGGCGTGACGCCGATGAACGACGGCCGCCTGATCCGCATTCCGATCCCGGAGCTGACCGAAGAGCGCCGCAGGGATCTGACCAAGGTGGCCAAGCGCCAGTCCGAGGAGCAGCGCGTGGCGGTCCGCAACGTCCGCCGCGATGCCAACGAGGCCATCAAGAATCTTGAGAAAACCCACAAGATCACCCAGGACGAGCGCGACGCCGGACTGGAAGATATCCAGAAATACACGGACGATTACATCAAGAAAATTGACGCGATGCTCGCCGCCAAGGAAAAAGAGATCATGGCGGTCTAATTCTCCGGTTTTGTGAATGACCGGTTTGGTATGCCCCTTTCGCGAGTGCTGGCAGAAGTCAGCGTAACGGGTGTCCCTCAAGGGGGCTTCGGCTTGACGAATTGAGAGCCTGCTGGCATTATGCATGCAGAAGACCGAAACGCATGTCATTAGGGAGGAGGCCAAAACATGCCGAAGTATGAACTGCTGGGAGAGCTTTTAACAGGTGTTCCGGATATTGATCTGCAGCACCGGCAATGGATCCGCCAGTACAACGAGTTCGCACAGGCCGCGGAAAAAGGGGAGGATTTCAACCAGATTCTTTCCATGCTGGGCTTCTTGATGGACTACACGGATTTCCACTTTTTCTGCGAGGAGCGGAAGATGGACGAGTGCGGCTATCCGGCGGCTGCGGAACACAAAAAGCAGCACCGGCAGATGAAAGATAAGCTCTCTTCAATCATTGACGAATACGGGCGGGGCGGAAGCACACCCGGGGTGGCCGAATCCATTCTGGCTTTTCTTAACGACTGGCTTGTCAGGCATATCGGAACAACAGATGCGGCCCTGGGCCGCTTCCTGCAGGCAAGGCCAAAAGGCCGCAAACAGGCTTAAAAATGAGAATCAGAGAGACGAAAGGTTTCCGGCCATGTGTGCGGGAGTCCGGTCGTTTTTTTCTGCGTTGCGGAAAACTTTACGTTTTCGTGATGATCTCGGCAGTTATCTGCGCGGTTGGTGCTTTGGTTTCATTTGCCCAGTCTGACCGTCCGCTTCCGGATTCCATCACGGTCGTGTCCGATGACAATTATCCACCGTACATTTTCCGCGATTCCAGCGGGGAGCTTCGCGGCATTCTTCCGGATGAATGGAAACTCTGGGAGCAGAAGACGGGCATCAGGGTCAATTTGCGGGCGATGGACTGGGGTGTGGCGCAGGAGGTGATGCAGGGCGGAAAAGCGGATGTCATTGACACCATTTTTTCAAATGCCGTCCGCGCCGCGATCTACGAATTTACGCCATCCTATGCGGACATTGTGGTGCCTGTTTTCAGCCACAAGAGCCTTGGAGGCATCACGGACATCACATCCCTGCGCGGATTCACGGTCGGGGTCAAGGCCGGCGACGCCTGCATTGATGTGCTCAAGGCCGGCGGAATCACCGATTTCAGGGAATATCCAAGCTACGAGGCCATCATCCGCGCCGCCGCCGCGGGCGAAATCCGCGTGTTCTCGGTGGATGAGCCGCCGGCGATGTACTATCTCTACAAACTGGGCCTCGCGGAAGAGTTCAGGCTTTGCTTCACCCTCAATACAGGCGCCTTCCACCGCGCTGTGGGCAAGGGAAACATTGAGATGCTCCGGCTGGTTGAAGGCGGCTTCCGTCAGATCACCGAAAAAGAGCGCCATGCGATCAGAAACAGATGGATGGGCGCCCCCATCGGCCGTCCGGCGTACATCAAGCCGTTGATTTACACGTTGCTGGGCGTGGCTGGCGCCTGCGCGGTCCTTCTCATCTTCAACATCCTGCTGCGGCGCAAAGTCGCTCAGAAGGTTTCTGAGGCAAAAAAGGCTGCGGCAGAAAAAAAGGAGAGCGAGGAAACTTTCCGGAGCATCATCCAGAATTCACCGATGGGCATATACCTTTACCGGCTGGAAACGGACAACCGCCTGGTTTTCTTCGGGGCCAATCCCGCCGCCGACCGGATGATCGGCGTGAATCACTCGGCGTTTATCGGAAGAACCATTGAAGACATATTCCCCCCGCTGGCAAAAACAGAAATTCCCGAGCGCTACCGCCGCGCGGCGCGGTTCGGCGAAAGCTGGCATACCGAGCTGGTTGATTACAACTACGGCGGAATTTCCGGAGCTTTCGAGGTTTATGCCTTTCAGATTGCCGAGGGGGAAACTGCCGTGATGTTCAACGAAATCACGGCCCGCAAGCAGGCGGAAGAGGAGCGGGAGCGGCTGCAGGACCAGCTGGCCCAGGCGCAGAAAATGGAATCGGTCGGAAGACTGGCGGGCGGTGTGGCCCATGACTTCAACAACATGCTGGGCGTGATCCTCGGGTATGCGGAACTGGCCATGGAAGAGATTGATGCCTCGCACCCTCTTTATGACGAGCTCCGGGAAATCCGCAAGGCTGCCGACAGGTCTGCGGACCTGACCCGCCAGCTTCTGGCCTTCGCCCGGAAACAGCCCATTCAGCCGCGCCTGCTGGACATCAATGCGACCGTCGAGGGCCTGCTCAAAATGCTGAAGCGCCTGATCGGCGAGAATGTCGAGCTTGTTTGGCGGCCCTGCGGGGACCTGCCTCTCGTGCTGATGGACGGATCCCAGATTGATCATATGCTGACCAACTTGTGCCTGAACGCCCGCGATTCCATCGCGGGCACTGGAAAGATCACCATCACCACCGGTCTCGCAAAGCCGGGGGAAGACGACCTTGCGGCCCATCCCGAATGTTCGGCGGGGGATTATGTCCAGCTGACCGTGAGCGACACGGGCTGCGGCATGGATCAGAAAACGCTGGCGCGGCTGTTTGAACCGTTCTTCACCACCAAGGAGATGGGAAAGGGGACGGGGCTGGGCTTGGCGACGGTGTACGGGATTGTCCGCCAGAACCGCGGCTTCATCAATGTGGACAGCCAACCGGGGCAGGGAACCGAATTCCGGATATGCCTGCCGGTCGTTGGCGGTGAGGCGGCTCAACCCGCGGCGGCAGAAAGCGCGGCCATGCAGGCCGCCGGCGGCGCTGCGGTGCTGCTGGTCGAAGACGAGAGTTCCATTCTGAAACTGGGCGGCCGCATGCTCAGGAGGCTTGGCTATAAGGTGCTGGAAGCCGAAAGCGCAGGAAAAGCCCTGCGGGTTGCACGTGAATATGAGGGGAAAATTGATCTGCTGATCACCGATCTGGTGATGCCCGGGATGAACGGCCGTGATCTGGCCGATCAAATCCGGAAAATGATGCCGGAAACCCGCGTGCTGTTCACCTCGGGCTACACCGCCGGAACACTGGATGGAGAAGCCAGCATGTCCGCGGACGAGATCAACTTTCTGCCGAAGCCCTTCTCGATGAAAACCCTGTCGGCGCGGGTCCGCGAAACGCTGGACCGGCCGGCCGGCGATGCGCCCTGAATCCGTGCCGAATCGCATTGACGTGCCGCCTGCGTTTCGATACACAGGATCCGCTGGATCACGTCTGAAATGGGATCTGAACAAGGAGAGATTCATGAAATCGAGACCGCGCCCCGGAATGCCGAAACCGACTGTCTGGATTGCTTCCCTGCTGGTGCTTGCGCTGCCCTTGTGCTGCGCGGGCGGCGATATTTGGAATCGACTGGATGCTCCCTGCACAAACCTGACCTTCAACCTTGGCGATTCATACAACGTGTGGATCAGTATGGAGCTTGGGCAGGCCGCGTGGGACGGCGCCGAAGTCGGGTACGGCAAAACGACCGACCCTGCAGACTGCACCTGGATCACGGCGTATTGGTATAAGGATGGTACAGCACCCAACAAGTTTGTCCGGGCGCCGATTTGCATCCCTGCATCTGCCGGAACGGGAACCTGGTATTATGCCGGCCGGGCCCGGGGTGAAAGCGGCGATCCGTGGCACTATGCCGGAAGCACGAATTGGGGCAACACGACAGGCCTCAGTCCGTTGTACACCATCACCGTCCTGCCCGCGTCCTCCGTGGACACCAATTTTGTCATCTTCAACGAGCGGACCGGGCACCTGATCTGGACCAACAGCCAGGCCAACAACGAGTTTTATGATGTTCTTTGGGCACCGGCTCCGTCCGGGCCGTGGTACGACTCGTGGAGCGGTCTTTCGAGCATGTGGTCAACCGATGCCGTTTACAGCGTGGATGTTCCTGTATTTTACCGCGTCCGGCAGCGCGCCACGTACACGGCGCTTGAACGCATGCTTCTTCCGGCGACGGGGGTGACCAATGTTTCCTCTGTGGTTATGACCAACGGGCATCGCTATCAGATCACGATCGACAGTTATTACCGGTTCAATACCGACAATCCGAACTACGGCCAGTATGCGGATGCGGAATACCTGCAGGACACTAATCAGGTCTGGGTCCCCATCGTGGGTGGCGGGCTGGGTGTCCAATGCAGCGGATTCATGCTTGAGCCTTTCTCGGAGTCGGTTGAATCGCATCTTTACAAATACAACGTGCTGGGCTTTGGTGAAGCGGCCACCTTTCGTGTGTATGATCCGGAAAACTACACGGACAACGACGGCAGTGTCTATGTAACCATCTACGACGTGGAAGACTGACCGTTCAGTCCGCGTCGCCGATCTCGCGGCTGATGCGCATGGAGCAGAATTTCGGGCCGCACATGGTGCAGTAGTGCGTGGAGCCGTCCTTGACGTCCGGATGCGTCTTGGTTTCTTCCAATGCCTCCGCGCGGAGCGTGCGGGCCTTTTCCGGATCCAGTGCCAGCTCAAATTGCTTCTCCCAGTCGAACGCGACCCGCGCGCGGGAGATCGCATCGTCACGATCGCGGGCATGCGGCCGTTTGAGCGCAATGTCGGCGGCGTGTGCGGCAATTTTGTAGGCGATGACGCCTTCCTGCACGTCCTTCAGATTTGGCAGGCCCAGATGCTCCTTGGGTGTCACATAGCACAGCATCGCCGCGCCGTAATACGCGCCCAGCGTGGCGCCGATGGCGGAAGTGATGTGATCGTATCCGGGCGCGCAGTCGGTGACCACCGGCCCGAGGATGTAGAACGGAGCGCCGTCGCAGATTTCATCTTCCTTTTCCATGTTCATCCGGATCTGGTCCAGCGGGACATGGCCCGGGCCTTCGACCATCGCCTGCACCCCGGCCGCGCGGGAGCGCCGCACCAGTTCGCCCAGCACGTTCAGCTCCGCAAACTGTGCTTCGTCCGATGCATCCGCCAGACAACCGGGCCGAAGCCCGTCGCCCAGCGAAAGGGTGACGTCGTGCTCTCTGCAGATTTCAAGCATCTCATCGAAATGCTCATAAAGCGGATTTTCCTTTTTGTGCTGCGCCATCCACTTGGCGAGAATGGATCCGCCGCGGCTGACAATGCCGATCAGCCGCTTCTTGGCTAGCGGCACATGGCTTCGCAGCAGTCCGGCATGGACCGTGATGTAATCCACACCTTGTTTTGCCTGCTCTTCGATCACCTTCAGCAGGAGTTCGGCCGTGATGTCCATGGGATCATCCACCATCGCCAGCGCCTGGTAGATGGGCACAGTGCCGACGGGCACCGCGCTCTCGGCGATGATGCGCGCGCGGATCTCGTTGATGTTCTCACCGGTGCTGAGGTCCATCACCGTGTCGGCTCCGCAGCGGATCGCCACCTTCATTTTCTCGAATTCCTCGCACAGGCCGCTGGTGGTGGCGGAGTTTCCGATGTTGGCGTTGATTTTTGTGAAGAGCGCTTTGCCGATGCCGATCGGATCCAGCCGTGCGTGATTGCGGTTGGCCGGGATCACGATGCGCCCCGCGGCGGTTTCATCACGGATAAACTCAGGCGTCAGAAATTCCTTCCGCGCCACCGTTTTCATCGCCTCGGTGATGATTCCTTCCCGGGCCGATGCAATCTGTGTTTTGAAAGTTGTCATGGTCATAAGGGTTCAGGGTTCAGGATATCCAGGAGGATTGGCCTCATATTCTTCGGCGTTTTCTCTGACAACAGAGTCTGGCCAGCGGCGATCGGATGGCGGCAACTGCTTTTCCAGAGTTCGTTCAAGCCCGTTCAACATGCGTATGCATTCCTGATAACGATTTCGATATGTTTCATAAGTTTCCTGTGATTCATAACCCTTCAGAAGAGCCATGTAAAGATGATGAATTGTTTCTGCCGCCTCGCCGCGGCTCCGATTGACACCCTCTATCTTGTTCCGAATATGACGGTCATCATATTTTTCCGCGATCTGGGCAGCCGTGCTGTTTGATGACCGCCTGATTTGCGAACCCAATTCGTATTTCTCTTCAGGCGGCCAGCGATGCGTGAGGTCGCAGACCTCGATATGAAGACGGCAGAGTTTCTGGTAAACATCTAAATCTTCCAACCGGCGATATGCAGACATGTATCTCTCCAATGTTCTAATAGCAGTCCTGAACCCTGCCCCCCTGAACCCCGCTCGCTATACTTAAATCTGCGGCCGCAGTGTGTCAAGGAACGCCGCCTGCGATATTATTGTTTTCGGACGTCTCCCCTGATATTCTGACAGTTCAAGAGGAGGCACTATGTTTCTTGAAAAGATTTTCAGGAAGAGGCCGTCGCAGCCGAAAACTGCGGACCGCGACTTCGCTATTGAATGGAATCCTGCCGATTTGTCTCGTTGCGGCGAAGTGCGCGACGCTGCGGTTCTTATCACCGATTCTGCGCCAGTCTGCGCGCGCGATCTCAAGGATATGCGGAAGGCGGTCGGCAACCCCGTTTCGCCGCTGGTTATTGTCGCTCCGGGCTATGGCGAAGAATGCCTGCCCGCGATGGCCAATCAGAATATTTTCGGGATTGTCGCTTCAGATATTGGCGCGCAGCCCATGGAAGACCTTTTATCCGATCTCGCCATGTATACCAGCGGCAAACCGCTGTTCTCCGCGCTCGGAACCGGTATGCCTGCGCCGGACCACCCGAAAACCGCGAGCGGCTTGATTTTGCCGGGAGTTCCATGGTTGTCGCTGACCCCAGCCGATCTTGGCAAAGCTTCCGCGGTGACGCTTTCAGAAGGTCGGGCGTCATTCCGGACAGATTCTTCACGTCACACCACTGCTCATCTGCAGTCGCTTGTGAACCAGTTCCGCCGCGCTGTTGACGATGTGGAGCGTGAGTCCATTGCGCGCCGATTCGTGCGCTTCGGGCGGCCTCAGCCGGAAATGCCCGCGGTTGCGGAAGATCCGGCACTCGCTCCCGTCAACAGAATCGCAGGTGGCCTGGCTTCATCTTTCTTTGTCACCGATGCCGACCGCAGGGTGGCTGACTTGAAAAATCCGCGCATCCTGACCCTGGGATTTGAACTGGAGGATATTCGCGACGGCATCGCGGTCGGCGAACTGATCCTCAAGCAGGACGGCGCTTCCGTTGTTGTGATGGCTCCTGCGATCACGGGCCCGGCGCTGGCGCTGCTAACGATCAACAAAATGTGCGGGATATTTTCTGCGGCGGCGATTGAGATTCCGGCTGAAAGCATGAACCGCATTCTTCAACTTACAGGCAGCCAATTCGTCGAAGCGCACCAGCAACTCCTGTCTCTGAACGAATCCTCATTCGGCCGCGCCGCTCGGTTTGTCGCAGGAAGGCATTGGCTTGTTGTCGCAATGGCTTGAAGCCGATTAAAACGGACTCTCGCACAGAGTCTAAAAAATGCCAGAAAAAGGCCAAAAAAGGGCCAAAAAACGTCAAAAATGGCAAAAAATGAGCCAAAAACGCCCATTTTATCGCTAAAAACCTAAAATGCGCTTTGCGGCGATTTTGGCGCCGCCGGAGGGCAGTGCCGATTTCGGAGGCGGGCATTTTTCGAGGGCTGCAAGAAATGGCGCGAGATTCCCGGCATAGAGCTCGGTCTGCGGAATGTGAACCGCGCGCATGTACTTTTTAATGTTCTCCACCATCACCGGATATTCAATGAAATCCTTCCGGTCGGTGTAGATCATGGGTTTGCCGTTCGCCACGCATTCCGACATGATGCCGAAACCCGGCTTGGTGATCACGGCATCAGAGGAGGCCAGCAGGCTTGAGAATGGAATCGCGTCCCGCGGAACCGCATGGATGTTCCCGGCATTCCAGTTCATGGGTTCCACCACCAGAAATTCATAACCGGCAAGCTGTGCAATCCTCGCCAGCGCGCGCGGATCCAGATCGAGCGAGGTGAAGGATATCAGAGCCCATTTCTTTGACAAATCACAGCCGAAGCGTTTTGCGATTTCTTCGCGGCAGGAGATTCCGGGATCCGCGAGCAGCGGCAGGTCTTCTTTTTTCGGAAAGGCCTTCATTTTCTCCGCGAACGGCAGGCGCAAAAGCAGATCGGCCTGCGCGTAGGCTGCTGCAAAAGAATCAACAATATTCCGCCAGCGGTAATCGTTTTCTGCGAACGCGGAATAGATCCAGTCCCATCCGAAGTTTCCAATGGCCACTGCCGGAAGCCCCGCCGACTTTGCCGCCCGGATTGGGATGCCCGGAATGTCCGCCGCGACGGCAAAGGCTCCCGATTTTATCAGCCACTGCGCTTCGCTTTTGGCCAGCTCGGGCTCGCGCGAAATGATCGCCTGTATTTCGTGAAGCGTGGCTTCCACATCCACTTGTACGGAATCGAGCTGGATCATTCCTGCATCAAAAGCCTTCACCCGGATATGCACGCGGTTCATGTGATGCACGCGCACCCTGAAAAGAGAAGCGGGCAGGGCGGTCACCAGATCAATGTGCAGTTCAGGATCCTGCTCCAGAAGCGCGTTGAGGATGTCGCAAGTCCGGACGCCGTGGCCGAAGCCGTGGGCGGTGACGTAATAGGCCAGCCTGCTCATGGTCATAGGGGCTGCATCAGCTCGAAACCCGTGGCCGGTTCGAAGCGGCGCACGGCTGTCGAATCAAGAATCTCAAAGACGATCACTTCCAGCACGTGCCAGACCTTCACGCCCTTGCGGATGCATCCGGTCACGGTCCGGTCTTTGCGTCCCGCGGCCATGTGCATGTGGATGATCATTTCGCCCTTTTCATTCGGGAACAGCGTTCCGGTTCCGGCCACCTCATGCACGCCGGACAGAACATGCTCCAGCGGGTTCACATCTTTTCCGCGGCTTTTTTCGGGTCCCACCACGAACCGGCTGCCCTCATCGGCGCCTCCGACGGCAATCAGCGCGGCGGCCCGGATTCCCTGCTCCTGCGCGAATTTCTCGATGGCCTCATGAACCACGTCGCCATCCTCCAGCCGGAGAATGAAAACCCGCCCGTGTTTTGCTTCCGAATATTTCACAGTCGTTGTACTCAGGAAAGAGTGGCGATCAGTTTGTTCAGCTTCTCGCTTTTTTCAATGAGTTCCTTTTTGATATCTTCCTGCTTGGCGATCACGTCTTTGGGCGCCTTGCTGACAAAGTCCAGATTTCCAAGTTTGCGGGTCACGCGCTGCAGATTGTCGTCCACCTTGGCCAGCTGGTCCGAAAGGCGCTTGCGCTCGGCGGCGGCATCAATCAGGCCTTTGACCGGCATGTATACTGTGCCCATGCGGGTCAGACCGCTGGGCATGGCCGCGAGCGGTTCGGCGCTTTCGTCCACGGTAATTTTGCCCGCGCGCAGCAGCGATTTGACGGATTCCAGATCCGCTTTCAACCGTTCCGCGAGCTTTGCATCGGCGGGCCGGACAATGAATTCCACACTGTGTTTCGGAAGCAGGTTGTAGTCCGACATGAGTACGCGCCCCACGCGGATCAGGTCGTGCTTGGCATCCACATAAGTCACGGTGTCCTGGTCAATGCCCCAGTCCTCAAGTTCGTCGCCGTCTCGGACCTTTGGCCAGGGCGCGCGCATGATCGTCTCGTGCTTCCCGTTGTAGCCCATGCCGGTCCACAGCTCTTCAGTCAGGAAGGGCATGATGGGGTGAAGAAGACGCAGCGCATTGGAGAAGGCATAGTGCATCACGGTCAGCACCTGCTGTTTCTTCGCGGGATCTTCGCCATAGAACACCTGCTTGGAGGATTCCACATACCAGTCGCAGAACTGGTGCCAGAAAAACTCGTAGAGCGCCTTGGCCGTGTCGTTGAACCGGAACCGCTCGAGGCTTTCCGTGCAGGCGGCTATCGTCTCGTTCAGCTTGGCGAGTATATGCGCATCGTCAGGGCTCAGGCTGCCCACCTTGAATTCAGGATTGTCGAAACCGGCAGGAAGCTCCTCGGACTGCATCTGCATATAGCGCGCGGCATTCCAGATTTTCGTGCCGAAGTTGCGGCCGATTTCAAACTTGTCGTCCGACAGAAAAACGTCCTGCCCGGTCGCGGTCAGCATGATCAGGCTGAAGCGAAGGGCGTCGGCGCTGTACTTCTCGATGATTGTCAGCGGGTCAATCGAATTGCCCAAGCTCTTGCTCATCTTGCGGCCCTGGTCGTCGCGGACGGTGCCGTGGATATAGACATCCGAGAACGGAATGTCATCCATGAACTCCATGCCGGACATAATCATGCGGGCGACCCAGAAAAAGATGATCTCTGAAGCCGTCACCAGCGTCGCGGTCGGGTAATAGAACTTCAGGTCTTCGTTCTGTTCCGGCCAGCCGAACACGCTGAACGGCCACAGCCACGAGGAAAACCAGGTGTCCAGCACATCCTCATCCTGCCGGATATTTGCGTCGCCGCACTTTGGGCACTTGTCAGGCTGGCCCTTCGCGGCCCATTCGTGTCCGCAGGCATCGCAGTAAAAAACCGGGATGCGGTGTCCCCACCAGATCTGGCGCGAGATGCACCAGTCGCGGATGTTTTCCATCCACTCGGTGTAGACCTTGGTCCAGCGGTCAGGCACAAAGCGGATCTTGCCGGTCTTGACGGCTTCCAGCGCGGGCCCGGCCAGCGGCTTCATCTTCACGAACCACTGCGGGGACAGGCGCGGCTCCACCATCGTGTGGCACCGGTAGCAGTGCCCCACGGCGTTCGCATGATCCTCGATCTTGTCAATCAGTCCCGCGGACTCCAGATCCTCCAGAATTTTCTTGCGGCAGTCGAAGCGGTCCATGCCCTTGTAGGGCCCGGCTTCTTCGTTCATCGTGCCGTCGTTGTTCATTACATTGATTTCCGGCAGATTGTGGCGCTTGCCCATGTCAAAGTCGTTGGGATCGTGCGCGGGCGTCACCTTGACGACGCCTGTGCCGAATGCGGGATCCACAAAGTCGTCCTGAATGACCTTCAGTTCGCGCTTGAGAATCGGGAGTTCCAGTGTTTTGTCCAGAAGGCTGGCATAGCGCTCATCGCGCGGATTGATGGCTACGGCAACATCGCCGAGCAGCGTTTCGGGCCTCGTGGTGGCCACGACTACGAAGTCTTTTTTCTTCCCGCCCTTAACGGGATAGCGGATGTAGTACAGTTTGCCGGCCTGATCTCGGTGCTCGCTCTCCTCGTCGGAGAGCGCCGTCTGGCAGCGCGGGCACCAGTTGATGATGTAGTTCCCGCGGTAAATCAGTTTCTTCTCATAGAGCCGGACAAAAACCTCGGAGACGGCGTTGCTCAGGCCCTCGTCCATGGTGAAGCGCTCGCGGTCCCAGTCGCACGATGCGCCCAGTTTTTTGAGCTGGCCGATGATGGTCTCGCCGTACTGCTCGCGCCACTGCCACACGCGCTGGATGAACGCCTCGCGCCCGAGATGGTCGCGCGTCAGTTTCTCCTTGTGAAGCATGCGCTCCACGACGTTTTGTGTGGCGATGCCCGCGTGGTCGGTGCCGGGCACCCAGAGCGCGTTGCGGCCCTGCATGCGCCGCCAGCGGACCAGCACGTCCTGAATCGTGTTGTTCAGCGCGTGGCCCATGTGCAGGATGCCCGTCACGTTGGGCGGCGGGATCACGATGCAGTAGGGCTCTCCGCCTTCATCGGAACTGGCGTGGAAATATTTCTTTTCCAGCCATTGAGCATACCACTTGGCTTCGATGTGTTTCGGATCGTAGTTCTTTTCGAGCGGATTCATTGTTTCTTCTTTGCCTTTTCTTCCAGCAGCAGCTTGTATTCCACGCTGTCCACCAGCGCTTCCCACGAGGCTTCGATGAGGTTCTCGGACACTCCGACCGTGCCCCAGGTCTGCTTGCCGTCGGAAGATTCAATCAGCACGCGCGTCTTGGCGGCGGTGGCCGTTTCCGGGTCGAGGATGCGCACCTGGTAGTCGCGCAATGTGACATCGCTGATGGACGGGTAGAACTTTGTCAGCGCCTTGCGCATGGCCTGGTTCAGCGCGTCCACAGGGCCGTCGCCTTCGCCCACGGTATGGGCCTCTTCGCCCTTTACGGTCAGCTTGATCGAGGCCTCGGAGATGCAGGGCTCGTCCTTGTGGCGCTTCTCGACGATCACACGGAAGCCTTCCAGATTGAAGAAGGGCTTGTGCGACTTGAGCAGCTTCTGGATCATCAGTTCGAACGAGGCTTCGGCCGCCTCAAACTCGTAACCGTTCTTCTCGAGATGCTCCAGATGCTTCAGGATGCTCTTCACCTCGGGCGATTTCTTGTCCACGTTCAGGCCCATTTCCACGGCTTTCAGGAATACATTGCTTGCGCCGGAAAGTTCGGATATCAGCACGCGCCGTTTGTTGCCGACCGCCTCGGGATTGATGTGCTCGAAGCTGTGCGGATTCTTGCGCACGCCGTCCACATGCATGCCGGCCTTGTGCGCGAAAGCGCTGTCGCCCACAAACGGAGTCTTGGGGTTGAGCCGCTGGTTGGCGATCTCGGAGACGAACTGCGCAACCTCGCGCAGCTTGACCAGACGCCCCTCCGGCAGGCATTCTCGGCCCATTTTCAGCATCAGGTTGGGAATGATGGAACACAGATTCGCGTTGCCGCTGCGCTCTCCGATCCCGTTGATGGTGCCCTGCACATGCAAAGCGCCGGCGCGGATGGCCGCCAGCGAGTTGGCCACGCCGGTTTCAGAATCGTTGTGGGCGTGGATGCCGATCGAGGCCGGCACGGCCTTGACGATTTCGGCCGTGATCTTCGCGATTTCCTCGGGGAGCATGCCGCCGTTGGTGTCGCACAGCACGATCATGTCGGCGCCGGCCTGCGCGGCGGCCTTGAGGGTGCGCAGTGCGTACTCCGGCGAATCCTTGTAGCCGTCAAAGAAATGCTCGGCATCGTAGATGACTTCCTTGCCGTGCTCTTTGATATAGCGGACGGTGTCGGCAATCATCGCGCAGTTTTCGTCCTCGGTGGTGTGCAGCACATCGTGGACATGCAGCTTCCAGCTTTTGCCGAAGAAGGTCACCACGGATGTGTCCGCCTCCAGCAGGGCTTTCACCCCGGCATCTTCCCCGACCGGAACATTTGCCCGGCGCGTGCTCCCGAAGGCCGCGATTTTAGAGTGCTGCAGGTTCTCCTTTTTGATGTCCTTGAAAAAGGCCATGTCCTTGGGATTGGACGCCGCGAAGCCGCCCTCGATATAGTCAATGCCGAACGCATCCAGGCATTTGGCGATGCGTATCTTCCCCACGCCGGAAAATGAAACGCCTTCCGCCTGTGCCCCGTCGCGGAGTGTCGTGTCGTAGATGGCCACTTTGCTCATGTTCTTCTCCTGCCTATCCCAGAAGCTCCGCAAGCCGGGTCAGTTTCACGCTGCCCAGCGCCCCGCGGGATGCCGCTTCTTCATTCCAGTTCTGTGTTTCATCCGGCCCGATTCCGTCCCCGGCCAGCACCATCGGTATGCGGCCCGCTGCGGGCAGGCCGGTCTTTGTGGACACTCCGCGGTTGGCTGCCAGAACGATCCGGAAAGGCCTGTGCGCCGCCAGCACGTCGAAGAGCGGCCCCAGCAGATTGGTGTCCAAAGCCTCCAGCGCGCGGATCTTGTCGGCCGCAGTTCCGTAGCGCCCGCCCGGCTGGGGGGACCCGGCATAAACCAGCAGCAGATCTTTCTGCCGCAGTTCCTGCACCAGCAGCGGAAGATTGAAGGCCACGCCGGTGCCTGCCGTCCAGACGTCCTTCAGTTCGACGGTCTCCATTCCGGCCAGCCGGGCCAGCCCGGCCGCCAGCGGACTTTGCGTCAGAACGGCGCCCTCTGTTTTGAAGTCGGAAACGGCTTCGCGCAAGCCTTCCAGCGATCCGCCGCCCCACAGCCACAGCGCGTTGGCCGGGTTTTGGCCGAGATCCACCCGGATCTCGTTCAGTGACTGCGTCTCAAGAATCCTCCTGGAGCGTTCGAAAATGTCCTGCACAAAATTATCGGATTTCGACCGCCGCACGAATTCGTTTGCACGGGCGCCTTCGGCAAGATGGGGCGGATGGCCCGGCAGGGGTTTGGCACCGGCTGCGGAATAGAGCACCAGCAGACGGGACGGTCCCGTCGCGACAAAGCGCACGCGTTCGATATCCCATTCGCGCTGAAGATGTTCAGCCAGCCAGCGGGTTTCTTCGAGCGTGAGGGAACGCACGAGGCTGTCGCGGAGGGTGTCGCCATCCATGGTCACAAAATGCCCGCACCATGCGAAATTATAGCCTGTGAAGTCAATGTCCGAGGCCATGGTTTCCAGCGGTCCGCGCCGCAATTCCGCCGCCTTGCTTGAAGTCATTCCGGCAAACAGGCCCAGAAGCTGCTCGCTGTGCTCTTCCGCTCCGGCCTTCGGGAGGGTGATCAGGCCCGTTTGTCCGGCCTGCGCGAGACGCGAGGCATGCGGGCAGCGAGCCACCTGCAGGGGGGTCTGCCCGTCCAGTTCCTCCAGCGGCATGTCGGCCGCGCCATCACAAACTATGATGATTTTCTTCACTCAAAATCCTCGATGGCCATGCGGACGGTCTTCGCGCCCACCACGTCCAGCGCGTCAATTTTCTGCAAAGCCTCCCGGAACTTCTTCTCGGACGCGCGATGGGTTACAATGATCACCGGGGCGAACGGACTGCCCCCGCAGGGCTTGTTCTGGATCACCGAAGCGATGCTGATCTCGTGGTCGCCCAGAACCTGCGCCACCTGCGCCAGCACCCGCGGGTGGTCCTTGAGGGACATGCGCAGATAATAGCTCGACTGCAGTTCGTCGCGCTTCTTCATGTCGCCGTATTCCCCGTGGCGCACCAGCGCCGGCACGCGAAGTTCGGACTCCAGCGAAAGGTTCCGCGCCACATCGGCGAGATCGCTGACCACCGCGCTGGCGGTCGGCAGGCGGCCGGCGCCGCGCCCGTAGTAAAGGGTGTCGCCGACGATGTCTCCGCGCACCAGCAGGGCATTGAACACGCCGCTGACCGATGCCAGCATGTGGTTCAGCGGGACGAGGGTGGGGCAGACCCGCACCTCGATGCCGCCGCTGTCGTGACGGATCTGGGCGAGAAGCTTGATCCGGTAGCCGAGTTCCTTCGCATAATGAATGTCCAGCGGATCCAGCCCGCGGATGCCTTCCACATGCACGGAGGACATCGGAACCGGGAAACCGTAGGCCAGCGAAGCAAGAATGGCGGCCTTGTGGGCGGTGTCAATCCCGTCAATATCGAGGCTCGGTTCAGCCTCGGCGTAGCCCTTGGCTTGCGCATCGGCCAGCACCTTGTCGAATGGGAGGTTCTCCTGCTCCATCCGGGTGAGGATGTAGTTGCAGGTGCCGTTCATGATGCCGAACATGCTTTCTATATGGTTGGCAATCAAGCCTTCGCGCAGACTCCGGATCACGGGGATGCCGCCGCAGACGCTGGCCTCGTAGTAGAGATCGGCGTTGTTTTCATCGGCCACGGCATACAGCTCGTCGCCGTGCTCGGCCAGAAGCGCCTTGTTGGCGGTCACGACCGGCTTGCCGGCGCGAAGGGCCTTCAAAATCACCTCGCGGGCGATCTTCACGCCGCCGATGAGCTCCACCACGATGTTCACGGAAGGGTCGTCAATCACGGACATGGCATCCTTGGTCAGGATGGACGGATCCACCTTCACGCCGCGGTCACGGGTAATATCAAGATCGGCCACCTTGCGGACCTCCAGGCGGAGGCCGGTTCGGGCGGCCAGCAGGTCGCCGTTTCGCTGCAGGGTCTCAATGACGCCCGCGCCGACGGTTCCGAATCCCAGAATGCCTACTCCGTAAGTTTTCATGCGTTCTTTCCAGTTAAAAAAAAACCCCTCTTCCGAGGGGCAGAAAATCACAACCAGCCCCTCATCGGCCTTTGACTACAATGACATGGATCGTGGTCCGGTTCATAAATAATGGCCAAAAGAGTACCCCAACCCTCGAAGGTTTCAAGAAAAAACGGCAGAAAATGAAGGAGACCGCTTACCGGTTTGCGTTCCCAAGAAGCGAGTTATGGTTCTCCCAAGTTCTCGGGTTGAGCGGCCCGCCTGTGGCAGCATCCTGAAGCAGGCGCGCGCGCATGAAGCTGTCGCTGTTGGAACAGATATATCCGTCACCATGCGCCAGCAGGGGCAGCTCCGATTCGCGGATCCACCAGAAAGCCCAAAGGCCTGCGCAGGCCGCAAAGAGCAGCAGGCAGCGCGCCGACCATGCTTTATGCGTGTCTTTCACGGCCGGCATGATGCGGACAGCAGCCCCTCATGGCAGCATCAAAAGACAGAAGAAATGGGCAAAACTCTGCGATTCCCGGGCGGGAGCGGAGTTTTATACTTTTAAATCATCGGAGGGAATATTACTGTAACCCGGATGTGCTGGTCTGTAACAAGCGAAAAGTCGGTTGAGTGAAGCTGATGAAAACTTACACCTTGACCATTTTTACGGGAGCCTTCCTGCTTTTTCAGGTGCAACCCCTGATCGCGAGATTTATTCTGCCGTGGTTCGGCGGGAGCCCCTCGGTTTGGACAGCCTGCATGCTTTTCTTCCAGGTATTTCTTCTGGCCGGCTACGCCTATGCGCACGCCAGCACGCGCTGGCTGCGGCCCAAACAGCAGGCCCTTCTGCATCTGCTGCTGGTGGCAGGCGCCCTGTTGTTTATTCCCATCATTCCAAATGCCCAATGGAAGCCCGGTCCGGAAGACAATCCGGTCTGGCGGATTCTGCTTCTGCTGGCCGCGACGATTGGTTTGCCCTATATGGTTCTGGCCGGCACAAGCCCCTTGCTTCAAAAATGGTTTCATCTAACCCTGCCCGGCCGTTCTCCGTATCGCCTGTATGCGGTTTCCAACACGGGATCTCTGCTGGCGCTGCTGAGCTACCCTTTCGTTTTCGAACCGGTGTTCACGCGCCGGATGCAGGCCCATCTATGGTCGGCCGGACTCTTTGTTTACGCACTGCTTGTTGTTGTCTGCGCCTTTCACCTGCGGCGCAAGGGGGTGCTGGAAGCAGACAAGTCTGAGCCGAGCACTCCGGCAGAGAAATCGCGCCGTCCATCCGCTGCCGTGCAGGCGCTTTGGGTGCTGCTCGCGGCTTGCGCGGTGGTGATCCTGCTGGGCACGACTAACCGGCTTTGCCAGAACGTGGCGGTCGTCCCGTTTCTGTGGGTGCTGCCTTTGAGCCTGTATTTGTTGACGTTCATCCTTTGCTTTGACCGGACGGCATGGTATCGCCGCACCGCATTCATGCTGATGCTTGTTCCACTGATGGTTCTTCTGTGCCGCGCGGCGTACAGGGCCGGAGGGCTGCTGCTTCCTCAGATTGCCCTTTACTGCGGCGGCCTGTTCGTGTGCTGCATGGTTTGCCACGGCGAGCTCTACCGACTGAGGCCGCCGCCGCGGGATTTGACGCTGTTTTATCTGCTGATTGCGGCCGGCGGGGCGCTGGGTGGAATGTTTGCCGCGGTGGTGGCCCCCCTGGTGTTTCGGACTTATGCCGAGTTGAACTGGAGCCTCTGCCTGCTGGGGGTTTTGCTGACTTTTATTCATGCACGCGAACAAACTGCATGGACGCTTCGCCGTCGGCGCTGGCCGTTCTGGCCGGTCATTGCGGCCGGCACCGTGGCGCTCGCGCTGGCATTGTTCATGCAGGTTCGTCGGGCTGCAGCGGACGTGGTTGCCATGTCCCGCAGTTTTTTCGGCACCCTCCGCATCGAGGAGGTCTGCAGGGACGATCCCGCGCTGCATGGCTACATCCTCGCACACGGAACGATCCGGCATGGCGCGCAATTCACCGATCCCGTGAAGGCCAAAATGCCAATCACCTACTTTAACGCAGAAAGCGGCGTAGGCCTGGCGATGAATCACCTGCCCCGCAAGGCCAACCGGCGTGTTGGCATCGTGGGTCTTGGAGCAGGCACACTGGCGGCCTACGGCAGGGCCGGCGATGTTTTCCGTTTCTATGAAATCGATCCCGATGTTGTCCGTCTTGCCAACCAGTGGTTCACGTATCTCAGGGACTCCGCCGCCCGTGTGGAAGTGGTGCTGGGCGATGGCCGGCTGTCGCTGGAGAGCGAGCCGGATCAGAAGTATGACCTGCTCGTGCTGGATGCCTTCAGCGGCGATGCCCCTCCCGTGCATCTGCTTACGCTCGAGGCTTTTGGGACTTATCTGCGGCATCTGAAACCGGACGGCGTCATTGCCGTCAACATTTCCAATCTCCATTTGGATTTTTTCCCTGTGATGCGCGGGGTGATCGAACACTTCGGCCTGGGGATGGGCATGTTCCCGTGGTGGGAAGATCCCATGCCTCCGGGCGTTTATTCATCCAAATGGATACTGATGACCCGGAACCGTGCGTTTCTCACTTCGCCGCCGATTGCCGCCCGCGCGCGCGCCCCTTCCGACCCGAAATCAGCCACTCCCATTTTCTGGACCGACGAATACGCCAGCCTCTTCAAAATCATCACCAGGTGAGTGCGATCCAGAAGTCAGAATGAGTGCGGTTGAACCGCATTCTGAATCCTGACTCCTGAATCCTGACGTCTTACCTTTTCCCGCTGATCGTGATGTCTCGCATGCGGCGGATGATTTCGGGTGTGAGCTGCTCCCAGTGGAAGCGCCAGCCCCAGTTGCCGCCCGGAATGCCGGGGCGGTTCATCCGTGCCGAGGAATCCAGTCCCAGCACGTCCTGCAGCGGCACCACGGCCGTGTTGGCCCGCGAATGGGCGGCCAGCGAGATCATGTCCCAGTGAATCTGGCTCCCGTCGGTGTGGACATAGTCCAGGATGCGCTGCCGCTCCTCGTCAATGTCCTGCTGCGTGCGCGTGCTGCTCTCGTCCGGCTTGCTGTTGAACCAGCCGACCGTTGTGTCGTTGTCGTGCGTGCCGGTATAGACCACACAGGCCGCCGGGAAATTGTGCGGGCGGAAATTCTCCGCCTGCGGGTCGTTCCCAAAGGCGAACTGAAGGATCCGCATGCCGGGAAACGCAAAATCGTCGCGGAGTTTCTCAACCTCCGGAGTGATCACGCCCAGATCCTCGGCGATGATGGGCAGGGGGCCGAGCTGCTGCAGGAGCGAATCAAAAAGATCATGGTTCGGGCCTTTCACCCACTGCCCGTCAATGGCGGTCTCGGCGTCTCCGGGCACTTCCCAGTAGGCCTCGAAGCCGCGGAAGTGGTCAATGCGCACCACATCCACCATCTGGAAAATATGTTTCAGGCGCGCGGCCCACCAGGCGTAGTTCGATTCCTTGTGCACGTCCCAGCGGTAGAGCGGATTGCCCCAGAGCTGGCCGGTCGCGGAAAAGTAGTCCGGCGGGACACCCGCCTGCACAGTCAGGTGCCCGTGGTCGTCCAGATAGAACAGGTCGGGATGAGCCCACACATCGGCGCTGTCGTGCGCGACGAAAATCGGAATGTCGCCGACAATTCTGATGTGCTTGCTGTGGCAGTAGGCCCGCAGGCGGTGCCATTGGTCATGGAAAAGAAACTGCAGAATCTTCACGTTGCGGATGGCCGTCTTAAAGGTGTGCATGGCCTCGTTCATCGCATCGGGGTTGCGGCTGGCCAGCTTGCGCGGCCATTTGGTCCACGGCTTGCCGTCCTGCGAATCCTTGATCGCGACATAGAGCGCATAGTCGTCCAGCCACTTTGCATTCTGCCTGCAGAAGTGCTGGAAATTGCGTTTCATTTCATCAGATGCGCGCCGCTCGAAACTGCGGCAGACCGACTGCAGAATCTTCATGCGCGCAATGATGACGGGGCCGTAATCAATCTTTGAGCTGTCGAACTTCGGGAAGCGGTCGAGGCGCGACTCGCTGAGAAGCCCGTCCTTGATGAGCTGGTCGAAGCTGATCAGCAGATGGTTGCCGGCGAACGTCGAAAGGGACTGATAGGGCGAATCGCCATAGCTCGTCGGGCCCATCGGCAGAATCTGCCAGATATGCTGGCCCATTTCGTGCAGAGTGTCCGCAAAGCGATAGGCTGCGGGACCGATCTCGCCGATGCCCCATGCGCCGGGCAGCGAAGTGGGATGCAGCAAAACGCCGGATTTCCGTTCAGAAAGCATAAAAACCCTCCAAAAATGTCAAAAAATGACCTAAAAACGCTTAAAAATGCTCAAAAATACTCAAAAATCGTCAAAAAAAGCAAAATTTTGCCAAAAAACACAAAAAAATGCAAAAAACGCTCAAAAAACTAGCAAAAACCGCCAAAAATTATGCCCAAGCACAAAAACCATTTAAACCGGAATATTTATCAAAAAGCCTGTTTATGTCAAGCGTTTGACTGGAAATTCTAATCGGGACGATGCGCTTCACATCAACGGACAGCCACGATCTGACCGTTCGGATAATCAAACTTCGGTTTTAATGGAGCAAATCCCGGCATTCTGATGATTCCGGTTCTTCGGGACCATCCTTATGCGCAACTGAAGATGAAGTTGCAAAAAAGATTCTTGTAAGAGTTTTTCTGCCATAGGAACGAAAGTGTTTCAAACACCTCAGGGTCCGCCTGAAAATTTTGCATTTCCCCCCTATACAAAAATTTCGTAATAGGGTTTACTTCTTATAAGAAAAACAGTTGAGAAAATTCGGTGCCAAGGTATATTTATATAACTTGGCGAGGTTTCTTTTTTTGGAAGAGAAGGTGGCGTAGAACTGAGAGGGATACGTTCATGAAATCGTTGCGTTATATGATTGTTTCAGGGTTGATCCTCCTGATGCTTCCCTCGGGGTATGCTCAGGTGGTAACCCCGCTTCACATCACCACTGAAAGCGTGATCCTCGACGAGTTTGGCCAGGCGCTGGAGGGCACCGCGTCTGAGCCCGGCGATCTCGTGCAGGTCCTGCGTGCCGACAGCGGCATTTTGCCTCCTCTCAAGGACGGTCGTCCCGCTTCGTCCAATCCTCTGGTCGGCGACGGCACCGCGGGCATCGGCCAGTTCATGCCCCGCAGCCAGACTCGTCCCGGCAAATTCGGGCATTGCATCGGAGGTTCCTCGCGCCCCGGAAACACCGCTAAGCTCTTTGTTCGCGTTTTCAATGCGCCCACGCTGGTGGAATCCTCGTTCTACGAAGACTCCGAAGTCGTGACGGTTGACGGCAACAAAGTCCTGCTGGTCAATATTGCCAGGACTGCAAAACCGCTTGATCCGGATGATGACGACGGCGACGGCCTCAACAATTCCTACGAAAAAAGCTACGACTCCAATCCCGCGAACCCCGACACCGATGGTGACGGCATGCTGGATGGAGCTGAACATCTGGCCGGAACGGACCTGAAGAGCCGGTCGTCCGTATTGCAGATGGCCCGCATCAACGGCATTTCGGGCGGCAAGGTTGTGGTGGAGTGGGACAGCGTGCCGGGCAAGTTTTACAAGATCCAGCGCGCATTATCGCCTGACCTCTCGCAGGGTTTTGCGGATGTGGATGGATTGGGGGAGAAAATCCCGGCGGCTTCGGATGCGGCTGTCACATCGGTTGAAGTTCCTGATCCCGGGGAGGGCATTGGTTTCTATCGCGTGAGGCTGGTGGTGGAATAATGGGGCCGCGGAGAATAAGCAGGAACCGCGAATTTACGCGAATACACGCGAATAAATCTGAATAGGGAATGGAAGATGCGCCTCACAGAGGCGCTGCTACACCAGGCGGCATATGTTTGCGTTGTAGTAGCCGCTCTGTGAGCGGCAGATGAAAAAACAGAACAGGAAACCGCGAATAGACGCGAATGAACGCAAATAAAATCTGAATAGGGAATGGAAGATGCGGCTCACAGAGGCGCTGCTACACCAGGCGGCAGATATTTGTGTTGTAGTAGCCGCTCTGTGAGCGGCAGATGAAAATCTGAATAGAGAATGATGGAATGGAGGGACGGGTTCCACCCCGGTCGGTAAAAGATGGTCAGAGACGAACAGAAAACAGTTAGCGGGATCAACCCGGTTTTGCGGGCGCAGATCACGGAGATCATCTGTTCGCAGAAGCCCGTGAACCGCATCATTCTGTTTGGATCCCGCGCGCGCGGCAAGGCCCGCCATACGTCGGACATTGATCTGGCCGTGGAAGGCAAGGGCTGGACGGACCGGGACATCAATCTGGTTCACAACCGGCTGGAAGAGGAAGTCCCGACCGCGCTGAAGTTTGACTTGGTGAATGTTTCGGGCGTGACCCGCCCGAAGCTGAAAAAAGAGATCTTTGAAACAGGCAAAACGATCTATGAGCGCTGATCGCGTTCATGCATTGTTGTCAGAATACGAACGTGCCCTGGCGCGTCTGCAGGAGGCGGCAAAAGCCGATCCCGCATTGAATGACGTTGTTGTGGACGGCACGATTCAGCGCTTCGAGTTTACGTTTGAACTGGCGTGGAAGATGATTAAGGCGGTTCTCGAGCATCAGGGTGTGCTGGTTCAGTCGCCGAGGGCTGCGATCAAGGAAGCCTTTAAGGTCGGATTGATTGGGGACGGCGACGGATGGATTGACATGCTGGAAGACCGGAACAGGACAACGCATTTGTATGACGAAGAACAGTGCCGGCAGGTATATGCGAAGATCAAGGAACGGCATATTGGGCTTATGGAAAGTTTGAGGCAGGAAGTCGGAAAATCTGAATAGGGAATGGAAGATGCGCCTCACAGAGGCGCTACTACACCAAGCGGTATGTGTTTGTGTTGTAGTAGCCGCTCTGCGAGCGGCAGAGGGAAAATTGAATAAGGTTTGAAGAATAGGTAGGGCGGCCAGTCCCTTGGCCGCCGATTTGGTGTGCGGAGCGCACGCCCTACCACATGAAAATTTGAAGACGAGTGTTTGTTTGAAAAAGCGAGAATGGCTATGGAAATGAAAACTGAAAACAAGGCCAGCAGCAGAACGCGCGGTTCTCGCGCGGACTCTAACCATTTTCATAGTTCGGGGACGGCAGGCAGAAGGAGTGTCGCAATGAGGACTTCAGGATTTTTCCAGTCATTGGAACTTTTGCTCAGAAAACTTCCAACCATTGGAACTTTTTCACGGAAAACTTCCAATCATTGGAATTTTGCGACGATGCAAGGACTGACCCCAGCGCTGCTGGCTGTTTTCGCTTTGTGCGCATTTGTGCCTCAGGCGGAAGCCGGCCAGATCTGGGAGGGCGACAAGGACAACGCATGGACCACGGCAAAGAACTGGGATAGTAATGTGCTGCCCACCTATGGCAGCGGACAGAGCCTGTATTTCGGAGCAGCCACCAGCTACACCCCCAACAACGACAATGCGGCGTGGGGGATATCCATTGGCAGCATTTTCTTCAATAGCGGCGCTAACTCGTACACCATCAGCGGCAATTCGTTCGATGTGTACACCAAAATCGAAAACAACGATGACAGCCTCCAGACTTTCGGCATTACCATTGCGTCGGCGGGAACCACGCTGGAACTGAACCCGGTGGCGGGCGACCTGACGCTGAGCGGGACGATCTACAACAACGGCGATGAAATTCACGTCTGGGGCGACAACAGCCACAAGCTGACGCTGAGCGGAGACCTGAACGGAACGGGCAAGCTGATTCTCAAGCAGTACAGCATTGTGGAGATCACGGGCACCTCGACCTACACGGGCAACACGGAAATAGACGAGGGCGAATTCTGGATTGGTGCCGGCGGTTCGGTGGGCGGCGGCACCGTTTATGTCGGCAACGGCGGATCAACCGCGAACACCGCAAAGATGTATTTGTCCGACATGGATGGCGGCCTGACCTGCAATGAACCCATCATAGTGAACTCGGGCAACAGCGCCGAGCTCCGCGTGATCGGCGGCATCAACACCAGCGGCATCAACACATACAGCGGAACATTGTCGTTGGCGAACGACGAGGCGGCTGTGGAAGCTGCTTCCGGGGGCACAGTGGTTTTCAGCGGTGTGATCAGTGGAGGCAACAATCTCGTCAAGAATGCGGCGGGAACGGTCAGTTTATCGGCTGAGAACACTTTCAGCGGCGCACTGTACATCAACAACGGCACGCTGGAGGTCAGCAACACCACCGATCCGCTGGATGTGTCAGGCATCTATTTGGGTTTAGACAGTGGAACCGATTCGCCAACCCTTCAGATTGGTGCGGACAATGTGACCATTGACAACTCCGTCACCGTTCGTTCGGGCAGTTCGGGCATTAAGTACATCAAGGCGCCTTATTCAGGCACAATCAGCGGAGCAGTCACCCTCAACGAAACAACGGCCGGCAGATTCATGGTGGATGTCGCGGCCAGCGAGACACTGACCATCAGCGGGAACATTTCGGGCTCGGGATATCTGGTCAAGACGAATACGGGAACTTTGGTGCTCTCAGGGGACGATAGCTACACCGGCGCCACAACGGTAGGCGCGGGGACCTTGGTGGTTGACAATTGGTGCGACGACTCGGCCTTTACTGTGGGAGCGCCGGCCACTCTGATGGGCGACAGTGCGGTTGATTCCCTGACTGTCAACGGCAAGGTGGATCCCGGAACATCGGCAGATGCGCGTGCAACCCTCAGTTGCGACGGGGCGCTGACGCTGAACGGCGGCGGTTCGATGCAGGTGGACATTTCCAACGTGTCCGGGACTCCGGGCACGGACTGGGACCTGATCAACGCGTCTGCCGGTGCAGTGACGGCTCCCGCCAGCGGAACTTTCACGATCTATCTGAACGATGTCGGTTCGATTGGTTTCAGTTCGGTCAGCGCCTATTCCTGGAAGATTGTGGACGGCAGTTCGATGTCGGGTTATGCCGTCAGCGATTTCACTGTGAATACAGCGGCATTTTCTCCTTCGCTGGACGGCGGGTCGTTCAGCGTGACGAACAGCGGCGGGGATCTGTTCGTGTCTTTTTCGCCGCCCGTTTTGGAGCCTGAAATTTCCGTGCGCGGCACGAACATGGCGGAGATAGCGGATGGGGATGACATCGTGTCTGTTGATGACGGCACCACCTTTGAGTCACTGTCGGCTGGTTCAACCCATGACCATATATTTACCATCACCAATGCCGGCTCCGGCACTCTGACCTTGAGCGGCCAGCCGACGATCACCGGTTCTTCGGTTTTCACACTGCAGTCAAATGTGGCCGATCTGACGCTGGCGGCCGGGCAGGATGAAACCTTCACCATTCGCTTTACCCCCAACGATGCCGGCGTCACCTATACCGGCATGGTTACGATCACCAGCGACGATAGTGATGAGGCGACCTACACCTTCTCCATTTCAGGATCATCGCCCTGCTTCACCGATGTGACAGGAATGTATGTCAATCCCACCAACAACACGAGTTTCACCCTGAACTGGACGGATGTTCCCGGCGCGGACGGATATCTGGTGGATGTGCTGACAAACATGGGCGGCGGCAGCAGCGGTTCCGGGCTGCTGATTTCGCAGTATACCGAAACTTCTGCCGGAACAGTTCCCAAGGGTATTGAACTATGGAATGCCGGCTCCACCACGATAGATTTCAGTTCTACCGGACTGGATATTCTTGTAGGCGTCAATGGCGCGGCGTTGTCTTCAGTGTACACGTTGAATTCAGGAACATTGGCGGCTGGTGCAGTTATGGTCGTCGGGACAACGGATTTGGTTTCATGGGTTAATGCCAATTATCCAAGTGTGCTTACTGGAGACGAACCGTTCACCTACAATGGCGATGATGCGCTGCAGGTCAAGCTGGGGGGCGTTGTTCAGGATACGTTTGGCAATCCCGGTTCAGATCCGGGAACGGGCTGGGCCGGTAGCGGCGTGCAAACTTATAATCAAAACATCTCGCTGCTGGATGGTATTAATACGGGCGATACGGATGGATGGACAGACCCCAGCACCCGTTTTGAAATCGCATACAACAATCCGGTTTGGGGAACTGGTTACGATGGCTTTGGCGTTGCCCCTGCCGGTGGTGGGAGCAGCGCGCCTTCTTATGTTTCGGGTTACTCCAACCGCTGGGATGCGGGTACCCCGCTGGTGGTCACCGGGCTGACGGCTGAAATGACCTATTATTATAGGATAACGGCAACGAACGAGAGCTGCTCTGTGGAATCGTCCGTTACGGGAACAGTAACCACCGTTGCTGCGCCTGCCAGCGACACCACCGGCCCGACGATCAGCAATTTCGGCGTGACAAACAAGACCGGGACGACAGTGCTGGATTATACCTTCCTGGCCGGTTTCCCGGTTTATGTTGATATTGCTGACAGCACCAGCGGGATTGACTGGGTGACCTCTCCGCCGACCTTCGCAATGACCAACCCGGCGGGGACAGGAGTTGGGGGAACCATTGGCTTCACCACAACCGGTCATGCAGACGGCCAGGCCGCCTGCACCGCAACCGGAGCTTTCCCCTCGGCGCAGAGCATCTCGCTGGGCACCTGGACGGCGTCTGTCCGGGCTGTGGACCAGGGTGGATTTTCGACGGTTTCCAGTTTCGCATTTACGGTGGCGGACGATGACAGCGCGGCTCCGTCCCTGGGCGCTTCCAGTGACGACTGGGGTGTCTACTGGAACCATCCGGACCAAACCTTCAACAGCGAATGTCCGGGTGAATATGATGTCCGTGACCAGCTGATTGCCCGGGTCGATCTCCTGGACAACGGTCACACCGGAACCCTTTCGACTTATACGTTTTCAGGCCAGGGTACTACACACGGATTCTGCGAACCTTTGCTGGATGCAGTAAGTAATGCGCTGAACCGCGGGGCATCCGTTCGCCTCATTATTGATGATGGTGTGAACACTGCAGAAGTGTTCGGCAACAACTCGATCGACAGTCTGGAATCTGGAAGCGGTCTTGTGGTTTCACAGGAAGCGGATGCCACCCGTATTATGCACGATAAGCTGGGTCTTTTTGACTACGGGGCGGGCAATCGCTGGGTTTTGTGCATGTCGGGAAACTTTACCATGGCCGCCGGTTTCGGTCAGTGGAACATTGCGACGGATATTCGCAACGATGATCTGTATGCGGCTTATAATGCCGAGGCTGAAGAACTGCTGGCAGGGCGTTTTGCTGCTGATGCCGCCAAATCACATGCACACGATGGTTCTACCTTTACCATGCAGGGATCCTGGGGGGCCAACTGGGTGCGTTTTGCTCCCTATCCCGAGAGCGCGACGGGTGGCGACAATGCTCTCACGGATATTACCAACGCGATTGGTCAGGCAGACGGCGAAATCTATTTCGCGTTAAATCAGATGACCCGTCGGGCGGTATCCGATGCACTGATTGCTGCGTGTGACCGGGGGGTGATTGTTCATGGCGCCATTGCGCAGGAAGCGTACAGCGGCACGGACTGGAGCACGGAGTATACCTATTTGACGACGCCGGGCAACTATGCCGGCACCAATGTGGTGCATTTTCATTCCATATATGAAGATTACTGCGGACTGGTAGCAGATGACGGTTCGGAATATGACTTGATCCATGCAAAGTGGATGGTGGTTGATCCGTTTGGCGCCGAGCCTATGGTGATTCACGGTTCCGCCAACTGGACGGCCACCGCTCTCGAATATACGGACGGCAATGATGAGAACGTTGAGTTTCTCCGGCATGCGGGCATTGCGGCAAAATTCTTTGAAGAATGGACCGAAATGACCGGTTTGTTCACGGGCCAGGTTCAGGCGGTGGACAGCGGGCTTGCGATGCATGTATTGGCGGGTACGGCTCTTGCGACGCTGGCGGGCGGTTCGACAACCAACGCTGTTTGGCAAATTGACGACGCCAACCTGCTGACCAACACGCTGTCTCTGGTCTTCAACGTGTACGATGATCCGTCCGGCATCAACCGCGGCGTTAACTCGTCCGCGACGAACATGCATGTTTCGGTGGCGAACCTCTGTACCAACAACGTCACGAACTTCGTGGCCGCCCTGAGCAGCGCAGACACCACGGTGAGCACCTCGACGAGTGTCTGGAAATTCGTGGACCTGAGCGGATTTGTGGACAACATGATTGGCACCAATGCCGTTTATGTCACAGTTTATGACGCCGACAGCGACCGGGACGGCGATTCTTCAACATTGAGCTATCAGCTTGTCGGCTATATCTATGTGGCCCCGAGCTGCCCGACGGCGCCGACCGTTCTCTATTCCAACCCGACGAATGCGACTGACTTCACCGCCCACTGGTCGGCTTCCACTTATGCCGACGGGTACCTGCTGGATGTGAGCACAAACCCGAGCTTTACCGGAGGCAGTGGTGGTGGTCTGATCATATCCAAGGTGTGCGACCCGACGAATGGCGAGGGTTCCAACTCGTTCGTCCAGATTTATAATACCAGCGGCTCTTCTATTGATCTGACGGGTTGGAGTATTGTTACCGTTGAAAACGGAGCTGATGCCGAGACCATCAATTTGTCGGGTTCAATCGCGTCGGGCGACAGCATGGCCATCGGTGACAACCTGTCCACGGTTGCCGCGAGTCTGGATTTCACAGGCGACTATTTCCAGGCGGCCGACTCCTTCAACGGCGGCGTTGATGACGGGGCAAAGCTGTATGACGGAGCGACGCTTGTGGATGTGGCCGTCGGCCTGGCGTTTGCCGACAAGGCTCTGGTTCGCACATCGTCGGTGCAGAATGCAACAAATGTATTTACTTCCACGGAATGGTCGGCCGTGTCCGTAACGGACGTGTCCAATACGGGCGGCGGCGCCGGGGATGTGACGGCGTTCACCTCTGATTATCCATCGGGCGCGGGTGGCGGCGCTGTCCCCGGCTATGACGATCGCCCCGTTTCTGGAACCAGCGTCGTTGTGACGGGCCTGACGGAAAGCATCACCTATTACTTCCGCGTGAAGGCGACGAACGATTACTGCGAAAGCGACTGGTCTGTCGTCACGCAGGTGGTGACGGTGGTCGGCCAGGACGCCATCGGGCCGACGTTCTCGAACTTTGCGGTGACCAACAGCGGCGGCGCCACGGTCTGGGATCATGATTTCGGCGGCTTCCCGCTGTTTGTGGACATCAGCGACTCCACCACGGGCGTGCGCTGGACCACAGCCCAGCAGCCGTTCTTCACGGTGACGAACCCGTCCAATTCAGAGATCGTGGGACCCACGAACTTCCTGACCGATGGCCATGCTGATCGCGAGACCCTCTGCACGGCCACCGGCATGGTGCCGAATATCGCCTCGTCGTTTGTGGCGGGCACCTGGAGCGTCAGTGTCTGGGCGGAGGACATGAACAACTACGCCGGCACGAATGCGTTTACGTTCACGGCCGCTGATGATGACACCACGCCGCCAACGGTTCAGTATCTGTGCCTGTCGAGCGTGGATGGGTCCGCCACGGTTAGTGTGGCCAATCTGCTGTCTGCTTCAGGATGGTGGCTGACGGGCCGGGTGAATGATGCTGACAGCGGCATTGACACCAATGGCTTCCTGCCATATTTCCTCCTGTATGACTATGACGGCACCATCCGTTATTCAAATACGCTGAAGTGCGGATTTGCAGACGGCGGCGCGACAAGTGGCGGGCCCGTCAGCAACTCATCTCTTACCGCGCTGAGTTCTGCCGGCGCGGGGGTCTGGACCGCGAAAATATTTATTGCTGACAATGACACTGACGGGTGGACGGGTGACAGTCTGGTGGTCACCGGTGAATGCGCGTTCGCCGTGTTCGTGGGATGCCCTGTTGCGCCTACTGAGCTTTATGCGAATCCGACCAATGTGCAGGACTTCACCGCGAACTGGACGGCGGCTTCCGGGGCAACGGGTTATCTGCTGCAGGTGTCCACCAACTCGGCATTTGGTGCCGGCGGAGGCACGGAGCCTTTCACGGATATGCCGGACTTGAGCGGCATTAGTACATACCTGACGCGCGGCTGGACGAATAACGGTGTCATTTGGAAGGCGAACCAGAGCCGTACCGACCAGACCATCAATGGTTCAAAGGCTCTCTGTTTCAGCGACGCCGCCGACGGCTATTTGATCAGCACAAATATTAATGGGGGCATTGGCTCAATCACCTTCACGCACCAGATGATATTCACGGGACTCGGCGGCAATCTGGAGGTTTATGTCAATGGCGCCCTGAAGGGAACCGTTGCATTTGATGCCACCATACAGACCGCCACGGTCAGCGGAATTAATGCCTCCGGCATTTGCACCCTGATGATTTCCAATGATGCATCCGAACAGGTGGCCATTGATAATCTGACCTGGACGGAATATGGCAGCAGCGCAACCTCATTTGTTGATGGTTATTCAAATCGTGTTGTGAGCGGAACCAGTCAGTCGGTGACAGGCCTGGTGCCGAATACGACCTACTATTACCGTCTGGCTTCGACGAGCGAGGGCTGCACCAGCGAGTTTTCGTCGGCCGCGAGTGTGATCACGCGTCCTGTATCCGACCCCTCGGCAGCATCGGCCACGGCGGACCGCAATACGCTGATTGACCTCGCCTGGACCAAGCATGCCTCGTACGACGTGATGATCGTTCACAAAATCGGCAGCGCCTCGACCGCGCCGGAGCAGGGAACCGCCTACAGCGTGGGCGGCGCCTGCGGCGGCGGCACGGTGATTTACAAGGGTTCGGACGCAGCGCTTGAGCATGTCGTGTGTTCGGATGCGGCTCATTATTATGCGTTCTATTCTTACATCGGCAACTACTACTCCACAGGACTCACGGCCAGCGCCTCAACGGGGGCGTTTGATACCAACGAGATTGTGGACACGTTCTCCTATACAACCGGTGTGAACATCGCCTCTGTCACGATCGGGAGCAATGGATGGAACGGAGTCTGGTCCGGCGACACGTCCGATTTCAGTGTCTCCAGCGGGAGTTTTGCCTCGCAGATGACGTATCCGCTGCCGGCGGGCAACAAGGTGCTGGTGTCCCCGGCCGTCGGGACCTCCAAGGGCATTGGCCGCACGGTCGCCCGCAGCAAATTCACCAACGTAGTCTATGCCGGCTATATCATGAACTTCCAGTATGGCGGCGACAGCGCCGGGAATGAAAAGTGGTCCGGCGCCTATCTGATGGAAGACGGCACAAACAGGGTGTATTTCGGCGAAGTCGGCGGAGCCGACCAGAAGCTGGGCGTGCATCCTGCGGGCGGCAGCCATGCAGGCGCTGAAACCCTCACCGCCGGAACGGGCAACGACTACATCATCATCATCAAATACGATATTGCAAACGACAATGCATATGTGTCCGCCTTTAAGATCGGAACCGACGAAGTTCCGTACAACGAGCCCAGTTCGTGGGATGCCGAGTATACCAATGTCAATGCCAGCGGCGACGGCTGGTGGATCAATGGCATTCGGCTGGAGGCGGGCGGCAACGGAACCGCCACGCCGGGCGACACCTATTTTGATGAGGTTCGCTTCAGTCCGACCTGGCCGGCCATGGTGGAGCTGATGCCGGGGTTCATTTATGACTGGTTCGAGGGAACAGTTGGCAACTCGCTTTCCAACTGGTACGGGGGCACGGGATGGAGCAATCTCTGGACGCTCGGCGGCGCCACGTTCGTCAACTTCGACGCGGGTTCAATGGATGCGAACAACTCGAGCTATCACACGAATGCCGGCGAGAAGATTGTCATGTACGGCGATGTGGACGATCGGGATATTAACGCGGACCGCGCGTTTGCCACCAACTTCACATCGGGACAGGTCTATTTCTCATGGCTCCAGAACTACGAATTCAACGGTTCGGGCAAGTGGGCCGGCCTGTCGCTCATGGATGAAAGCACCGAGAAGGCCTTTGTTGGAAAAGTCGGCAGCGCCGACAAGGCGCTGGGCATTGACAGCGACGTGGATGCCACATCGGCCGTCAATCTGGAGCCCGGCACGGGCAACGATTATGTCATCGTGGCGAGATATGACTTCTCCACCCGCGAGTTGTGCGCCACATCATACAAGTTCTCCGGCACCGTTACCAATGGCGAGATGGTCGCCGAGGAGCCCAACGGCTACTGGCAGGTGACGACTACGCAGACCGTGGGCCACATCACGAACATCACGGGGGTGCGGTTCAACGTCGGCGCCAACGCGGCTCTGCAGATCGGCGATGTGTACATGGATGAAGTGCGCGTCGGCACGAACTGGTTCGAGGTGACCCGCCGCGACGGCGAGGCGCAGGCGGTGGCCATGGCCGCCGGGCCGGTGCCGACCCTGATTTATGTGGGAACGGACTCCTTCAATAATGTGAAGGCCACGCTGAGCGGAACGATCGCAGATATTACCGTCACGGACGAGGATTTGGCGAACACGACCGCGCCCCTGAGCATCGCCGCGCGCTGGGAAGACCCCAACGGCGTGTTCCTGACCAACAGCACGGCCTCTATCACGAACATCGGTTCGCGCGCGGGCCGGGTCAATCCGAACTGGGATCCGGCTGTGCTTGAAGGCACGGAGTTTTCCGCCATTGGTTATGACGCCCTGTTCGCCAGTTTTTATGGCTATAACGGTGCGTCGGTGGTGACCAGTTATGTTGACTTCGCCTTCAACATCACCAACGACTTCTCGACTGCGACCTCGGTCTATTACATGACCATGAGCGCGGAGGACAACAACATGGGCGGCGGAACCATTCCCGCTCCGAACAGCGGCGACGCGGTGCCGGCCTGGCGCGCCATCACGGTGAACACCAATGTTCGTTTCTTTGTGTCCGATGACGACACGGCTGCGCCGACTGTGGCCGGCATTGTCGTCCACAGCGTGGCCGGCGTGGGAACCGTCGAGGTCACCGATGTCGAATCGGGCGGATTCGCATGGTGCATCACGGGCCTTGTTTATGACGCCGACAGCGGCATCAACGTGAACGGGTCCAGCGTCACCATGCCTGACATTTCGCCGTATGTCGTGATTTATGACTCCGCCGGCCAGGAGCGGTTTACAAACGTGCTGAACTGCGCCTTCACGGACGGCGGCGCCACGGCCGCGGCCAACGGGTCGGTCAGCAACTCCTCTCTGGCGGCTGTGACCAGCCCGCCGATGGGCATTTGGAGCGCCGTGGTCTTTGTGGCCGACAACGACTTCGACCGGACCGGCGATGCATTGTACACCTCCAACTCATGCACCTTTGTCGTGAAAGATTGCCCGGTTGCTCCCACGGATGTGTATGTCAATCCGACCAACTGGTTCGACTTCACCCTGAACTGGACCACCCAGACCTGGGCCGAGGGGTACCGGGTGGATGTGAGCACAAATAATTTTGTGGATTCGGGCGTGACCACCAATCTCTATGAAAGTTTTGTGAATTTTACGACAGCCGGTGGTACAATAGATATTGCCAGTCAGTTGGACACCTACACCCTGGTTGCAGGCTGGGACGGAGCCCGTGTTTATGAAGACGCGGGGCAGGCCAAGCTGGGATCCTCAACTGAAGCGGGCATCATTAACACGCCGGTTCTGGACCTCAGTGCTGCTGGCGGCATTGCAACACTGAAATTTGACGCCTACAGCTGGTCGGGTGACAATTCGGCGGTCATTATTTCAATGCGCAACGACGAAGGGCCCCAGTGGGATTACATCATTGCCACGCAGCAGTTGACGGAAGTCATGACCACCTATGAAATTCAAATCACGGGCTGCAATGCCACGACGGAGATTAACATAGAATCGAAAAATGCAACCTCCGAACGCTTCTATCTGGACAATGTTTATGTTCTCCAGGGCGGCATTTCGTATGTGACGGGATACTACAACCGTCCGGCCTCCGGCAGCAGCCTGAGCGTGACGGGCCTGAATGAGCTGACGACCTATTACTATCGCATTGCCGCGACCAACAGCTGGTGCGACGCCGCATATTCCATCACCGGCACGGTGACCACGGTTGCGCAGCCTGATCCGCCCAAGATGACGAATTTTGGCATCAACGCGCTGGGCGACACGTCCGCCACGGATGGCGAGCTGGCCGGCGGATTTGATGTGCTGAGCTGGATCACGGACACCAACGGCGGCCTCGACTGGGTGACGGCGCCCACGTTTGCCATCACCAATCCGTCCGGAACGGCGGCTGTTTCGGGATCATTCCTGCAGGGAAGCTACACGCAGGGCGTGACCAGCGTGATCGGCACCGGCACGGTGGCGGCCGGCGGCATCGCCTATGCCAACATGGCGCTCGGAACCTGGACCGCCGGCCTGTGGGCTCAGGACACGAACCACTATTACCGCACCACCAACTACAGCTTTACCGTGACCGATGATGACACCACCGGCCCAACGGTCTCTGACTTGTGCATTGGTGGATCCAGTGGAACTGGCGGGTCTGCAAGCACCTGTTCTGTTTCAACTTTGAGTGCGGGAGATATCTTTGTCACTGGATTTAATGCGGATGGAACGGATGACTTCTCGTTTGTGTCCTTTACAGACATTGATCCATCCGTGGTGATCTATTTCACGGACATGGGCTGGTCCAATGGTACCTGGAGCGGTACCGGAGAGGGAGCCATTACTTACACAACACCGGCTTCAGGTTTGCAGGCGGGCGAACGTGTTGTTGTAAGGGGGGCCACCGTTGCGGGAGTGACTGCAACAACGGGTTCCGTAGTCAGGAGCGGCGCTTTTGATTTTGCCGCTGCAGGTGATCAAATACTTGTTTACCAAGCTGGAGCTGGCTTTACAAACTTTGTGTTTGCATTATCAACGGATTCGACGACATGGAGTAATTCTCCAACAGCCGGGAACAACAACAGCTGGGTTCCGCCGGGGCTGACGCCGGGCGTTGATGCGATGCATGCGAATGAGGACTTGGGAATGCTGGCGGATATTGACTGTGGTCTATATACCGGCATTGTGTCCGGGACGGAGGCAGAGTTGAAAACGGCTCTCTTCACGGGCTCCAACTGGACAAGTACTGATACTGGTCCGTTAGCGCAGTCCGAAACTGCATTTACTGTCACAGATTATTGTTTGGCTGGTTCAACAGTTGGAACAATTACGGACCATCAAGTCCGTTACGGCGGGTACGGGGTGACGGTGACGGTTGCGGATGCTCAAAGTGGCGTTTTGTCCAGCAATGCGGCTTCTTCGTATTATCTGTTGTATAACACGAACGGCACGATGATATCTTCAAACCTGTTCCTGACACCGTTTACCAACGGATATCCATCCGCGACTCTGACCACGACCGGTGGGCCGTCTGTCAGCGCGGATGTTGTGACGCTGGGCACTTGTACCGGCTTTGCCTATGGTGTGGATGCCGACAATGACAGGCCGGGCGACTATGCTTCTGGCGTCAGTGATGCCACGACATTTATCGTGATAGACGATGACACGAATCCTCCGTCGTCCAGCGGGTTCCAGATCGACGGGGCGGGGGCATTCTGGGATTCGATGACGGGCACCCTCACGCTGACCGGTATTGTATCCGATGCGAGCGGCGTGGATACGGACAGCATGTATTACCTCATGGTGACCAATGCGTCGCCGTTTGACGGGGTCATCTGGAGCAACAGCTTCACGGCCACGCAGATCGGTTCAACCACCAACTGGGCGGTCACCAGCACGTCCGCCGGTCCCGCGATTGAGGGTTGCGGCGGCGAGTTCCTGATCCGGGTGTTTGCGGTGGATGGCGACCTGGACCGCGGCACGGTTGATACCCTGTCGTCCACCAACGCATCCCTTGTTGTGACTGTGATTGGAAGCAGCACCAACGCATCTGACTACGCCCAGGCCACCAATCTGGTGGTTGACGGCCAGCAGCTGATCACCTCCTCGTCGTTGACGATGACCGATGCGGACATCAACACGGGCGGCTATGATCTCTCGATGGCGATCACGCACAATGACGGCATCTATACGAACAGCGGTTCGCCTTCGTTCACGATTGTGAACAGTATGGGAACGATCATTGATCAGCCGTTCAGCAATATAACGATCGTGGCGGGGACGCCCGACTACTATTATGCCACGAATTATTCGCTGCCGGCGGTGGCGGCGGCCAATGTGGCCACGGGCTGGTATTCGGTGTACTGGTCGGCCAGCAACCAGGGTTACTGCGTGGCCTCGCTCCAGAACCGGGGCGATGTGGGCGGCACGAACGTGTTCCTGGTGAATGATGACGACTCGGCCGCTCCGTCGGCAAGCATGTATGTCATGGGCCAGGCGTACGCGGTCTGCACGGTGGAAGTGGCTGATGCCGACGCCGGATTCTCGTTTACGGGCCTCATTCAGGACGTGACCAGCGGCATTGACATCACCTTCAACCCGCCAGTGTTCGACATATATAATGAAAGCGGAACGCTGATCTATGACGACCAGCCGTTCACCACGCAGCCCACGCATGGCGGGGCGATGGTCTCCGCCGAGCCGCTGGCTGTCACGATCACGAATTTGGCTGGAGCGACCTGCGGAAACATATATACCGTGAGAGTGATGGTAGTAGACAACGATGGCGATCGCACGGGTGACAGTCTAGTTACTCAAAGCGTCTTTGCGATCCAGGTCGCCGGCGCAGGCGACCCGCCGGACGCCACCAACCTGTATGTAGACGGCTTCGCTGTCACTGCGCCCGCTGCCGCCACGGTCTATGATGGTGATTTCGCCGCCGGCTCGTGGACCATGAGCATGGTGGTGTCGGACACCAACCTGATCACCACGGGACCGGATGCGCCCACGTATCTGGTGAAAAATCCTGCCAATGCCGACATGTACGGCGGCGCGCAGTACTGGTCGAACGCCACCAAAGAAGCAGACTCTGTTTCTGTCAGCAATCCCGGGATGCCGTCGGGCGGGGCCAGCTTCTCGCTGGGCACCTACAAAGCCTACTGGTCGGGCAAGACGGAAGGTCTGTGCTACGGCGCGGCTGTCAACACCTACGACTTTGGCGCCGGATACACGAATGTATTCACGGTGGCGGACGACGACACTGTGATGCCTGTGGTTTATGACAACTTCTCCGTGGCCGGCGGCACGGCCACCGGTGGAGTCGGATTCCTCGGGTGCGACGATACCCGCACGAATCTTGTCGCGGGCGACATCGCCATCATCGGTATGAACACGATGACGCAGGGAAGTCCCATCACCAACCAGCAGGACAGCTTCGCGTTTGTGGTGACGGTTGGCATTCCCGCGGGGACGGTGATTCATTTCACTGATAACGGCTGGCGCTGCACGGAAGGCTTGAACACGACGGAGGGATACATCACATGGACATCCACCGAATGCCTGGAGCCGGGAACCGTTGTAATCATCAAGAAATGGGCTGATCCCACCGACTCCACAAGCGGAATCAGTGCGAATTACGGCACGGTGGTGGATCCCTATGGCGCCACCTCGGGATTCCTGGTCAACCGCGCGCGCGAGCAGATTCTGGCTTATCAGGGATCCGCTACCAGTCCGACATTCCTGTACTGCCTGAACAGCGCGTCCGGCGTACCGGGAACCTGGAGCAACTGCCCGCCGCCTTCCACGGATAAATCCTACTGGACGGCGCTGCCTCCGGGCCTTCAGGACGGGCTGACGGCGGTCTCGGTGGAGAACTTCGATGACGTGGTGCTTTCCACCAACGTGTTGTCCATTGACGGCGACCGCCAGGCGGTGCTGGAGTACATCGGCGACTATTCGAACTGGATCGGCCACGATGAAATCGTGTATCCGCTGAACACCTGGGCCTTCGTGTTCCCGAGCCTGGGCAGCGTGGGCGGAACCATTTCGGATGAGGATGTGCTTCTGGGGCATTGGGACATCACCGGCCAGGTCTGGGACGTACACAGCGGACTCAGCAATGATACGGTATGGTACACCGCCTACAACACGAACCTCGTGAAGTTCATTGACACGGCCTACTTCACCAACGACTGGGCAGTCCCGCTGACTTATACGCAGAACCTGAACGTGACCACCGTTCAGCCGGCGGACAGTTATACCAACGTGACCCTGGGCACGGGCAACTTTGTGAGGATCTGGGCCCGTGATATTGACGCCGACCGCATCAACGACGGCCTGGCCACCAACCGCAACGTGTACTTCACGGTGGTGGATGACGACATCAATCCGCCGTTCTTCGATTCACTGACGTGGAACGGTTTGACCTACCTGTCCACCGGGGTGACAGCCGTGGCTGTAACGGCCCGTGTGAACGATATCGAGAGCGGCATCGCTTTTGTGTCGGCACCGCCGTACATCCTGGTTCTGGCTGCGGACGGAACGGTTGAATTCTCCAATACCTTCTCTGTCGGGTCGTTTGTGGATGGTGATGCGGAGAACAGTCCGACTGAAATCACCGCCGCGCTGGATCTTTCAACCCTGGCCTGCGGAACCTTCACGGCTAAAGTTGTGATGGCAGACGCCGACCTGGACCGGCTGGGCGATCGTTTGATGGTCACCAATATGGTGACCCTCGACATGGCCGGAAGCGGAACTACGACACCGGCAACCGGTGTTGTAACAGCCGCGGGTGTCGAACTGGAAGCTGTGGCGGGCGAGATCACCGACGGCATGATCAATACCGGCGGCTGGGACATGGCCGCGGCTCTGTATCATGCGTCCGGAATTGCAGCCTCGCCGACTTATCAGGTGTTTTCTGCTGCAACCAATGAACTGTTCAGCGGGGTTTGGAGCAACTATACAACAGTGGGCACCGACTTCTATGGAACCAATCCCGTATCTGCCATTACGGATGCCGGAGTCATTTCAATGATTGACACCGGTTTCTACCCGGTGGTCTGGTATGCCCGCAGCGACAATGAGTGCGACCTGACGGGCGCCTTCGACACCAACCTGATGCTGGTCGTGGATGATGACATCTATCCGCCGACCAACTGGGTGACGCCGGTCATTTCGGTGACCTATGACGGGGCCTGGACGAATGTGAACGACTTCACAGCCACCTGGTCGGCGTCGAGCGACGATTCCGGCTTCAGTTTCATGCGGGTGATCAACACGAATCCGGTGGACAGCTTGACGATGGGCCTTGATCTTGGAACCAACAACACGCTGCACATCACGGATGCTGTTGAGGGTCAGACCACCAACTGGATCTATGCGGTGGATTACGATTCGGACCGCCCGTCGGACCAGTTGAGAACCCCCAACACGAACTTCGTGATCCGCCTGGATATGCATGCACCGGGCCAGCCTACGGTGTCAAGCGTGGGGCCGGGTACGGACGCCTCGTCGGAAATCAAGCTGATCTGGGAAGCCCTGCCGGATGGCGGCGGTTTGGGCGGCGATCCTCTGTCGCCGTGGGAGAGCTATCGTGTTTATTATGAAACCGAAACCGCTACTGTAACGACCAATTCACCATATTTTGACCATGTGGAATATGGGGAACTTGGAACCAACATCACCACGCAGGTGACGATCTCGAACCTCGCGTTTGGCTCGACCTATAATATGGCACTCGGGGCAATTGATGAGGCCGGCAATATCGGTCCTCTTTCGGGAGTGTGGCAGGTAAACACGCTGGCCTTCAACCTGACGCAGGCAGTGACCCGGGTGGGCAGCACGCTGTTGACCAATTCAGCCTTCCTGTCGTGGACGGTGGCGTTGGATGAACTGAGTGATCCGATGCCCCGCGCGGTGGATTTGATTTACGTGGATGCGGCGAGCTTTACGGATTCGCTTACGAATCTGTGGGCTCTGCAGCAAACCGTCTATGATGCTGACGCCAATACAATCGTTTCGAACCTGAATATTCAGGCCGGCATGACCAGATTCTTCCGGGCGGCCATCGGCACAAGCTGGACGACCAACCGCACCCCGCGCGCGGCGAGTAAAGAGGTTTGGGGACTCAGGCCTGTGAACCTGTATCCGGGACAGAACTGGGTCTCGCTGTTCGGGCGGCCGTACACCAACACGGTGATTGATCTGATCGGGAATCATCTGCCGGCCGGAAGCAGCGCAAGCTCTCCGGATGCAACGAAGATATCGTGGTATGCCCGCGCGGTGGGAACCGCTCCCAACTGGTGGGTGCCCACACAGCAGGTGGCTTTGGTGTCGGGCACGCCGGCCTACTGGGAGAAGACCCTGGGAGGAACAACTCTTTCCGGAAACAGCATCCCGATTCCGTTGAATGATGCCTTTGTGGTTGAAATTCCGACCAGCAGCGTCATGCAGACGATCTATCTGGTTGGCCGGGTGCCGACGAACACCGAATATCAGACCATTCAGGGCGGGGCCGCGCGGAACCTGATCAGCATGAATCTGCCGTACGCCATGCATCCGTCCCAGATGGGGCTGACCAATTCGGGCAGCTTGTTTGTGGGGGGATTGTTCCCGCCGCAGTCCTGCCAGCTTTGGAAGTATGACCGCGCAAATCAGCGCGCGCCCTATGCGGTTTGGCTGCGGTCTTCGGATAAAACGTGGCGCCTGACGTCTGCGGGCTTCCCCCTGGTGCCGGCGGGATACTTCTCCTCGGATGACGGGATATACCTGTTTACGACCAATGCGGCGAGTTCGTTCGTGGTGGCGCCGCCGCTGCCGTATACCGAGCCGACGACCCGCATGACGCCGTAAGGCTGCGCGGGGGATTGCTGTTGCGGGCCGGCCCAGTGGCCGGCCCGTCCGCATTCTAGAGTGCGGCGGGAAGCGCAGCGCCCGCCGCTCTGCTTTTCCGGATTGCGTTGCCGGACGGCTGTCTGATAAGGATAGACAGATGAAAAGAAAAGAAAAACGCCGTTCGGGACCGTTGGAGTTTATTGCGTTTTGGCAGTTCCTCTGTTTTGTCCTTCTGGTATGCCTGGTGTGGGCCAAGGAGACGCTTGAACTTTACAGTCTGGAAAGTGAAGGCCCCAATGCGATCAGCGCCTGCATCCTGACGGCGGCGATTATTGTGGTCGGATTTATCACCATCGGCCACACCTACATCCAGGAACAGAAGGTGCTGAAAGGACTTCTGGTGGTCTGTTCCTACTGCGGAAAGATCCGGCTTCAAGACGATGCCTGGGAACGGCTCGATTTCTATGTGCAGGACCGGACTCTCGCCGAGTTTTCGCACGGGGTTTGCCCGGACTGCCTCAAGAAGGTGATGGAAGCTGAGATCGAGGGCGTCAAGAAACCTGAGGCCCGGTCATGACGACACCGGACTGCGGTATGCTGCTGGGCGGCGATCAGGATCTGCTGCGCAGAAACCACGAAAAATTTCTCGCGCAGCCGGTGGATCTTGATCTCAGCAGGGAACCCTTTGCCCCGTTCGGCGAATACCAGCGGACGATCGCGAATCCCGTTGAAGTCCGGGGCCCGGGAACCTTCTTCGGAAAGGCCACGCGCACGATCCGCTTTGAGCCCTCTGAAAAGGAAGGCTGGTGGTTCAGGCGGTCTGATCTTTCCGACTGCCTGCCGACGGAGGTTTCGATACGCAATGTGTGGACGACGGGCGAGGTGGTCAGCAATATTGTTCTGCGCAGCGGATCGCCGCACAACTACGTGCGCATGGTGGAGCACATTGTCTCGCTCAAGGCCGGGCTGGGCATTGACAACCTGTGCGTGACACTCGATTCCGGCGACCCGCCGATTTTCAACCGGGGCAGCATGGATCTGGTGGAGGCGCTGGAGAAGGCCTGCGTCACAAACACGCAGAAGAGCGCCCGTTGCGTCACGGTGAAGGAGCCTGTGGCGCTGGTGGCGCCGCACGGCGGGTTCCTGCTGTTTGCGCCCTGCGCGGGCGGCCCTCCGCGGCTGGATCTTGATGTCGCAATCGCTTTTCCGAATGCCATCGGACAGCAGCGTATTCGTCTCCCGGTGACGTACGATCATTTCCGCACGGGCGCGGAAGCCCGAACAAATACCACCGCCGCAAAGAAATTCTATTGCCAGACCATCGGCAAGCTTTTCGCGGATGTGCGCAATCTGGGATACACCGAAGAAAATGTGCTCGTGGCGGGCAGAAAGCGCTACGTGAACGAACCGCACCTGATGCACGGGGAGAAGTCCCTCGAAGCCGCGTGGCACCGCGCCTGCCTGGATCTGATGGCGGCGGTGGCGCTGATTGATTCCGGGCGGTTCGTCGGAAAGATCACTTCCTTCAAGGCGGGCCATTCGCTGGACGTGCAGATGATCACCCGTCTCTATTTGCGAGACCTGCTGACCGCATATGACGGGTGAAAGCCCGGGAGACCCTCATGACTGCAAGCCACGTGAAACGTCTGTGCTTCTGGCTGCTGATGGCCCTGTTCGCGGGCCTGATGCTGCTGTGGATGCTGCATGTGCCGTACCGTCCAGAACGTCTCTTCCGCGCGATCCCCGGCAACGCCGCCCTGATCAGCGTGCATGACAGCCTCGCGGAGCGCTGGCCGGAAATTTCGAAGAACACCCTGCTGATGAGCCTGCTGGCCGCCTGCGGAGTGGATCTGGAAACGCAGGCGATGATGGCGGCCGACAGGGATTTCCAGTACTGGTTTCGCCGGCTCACTCCCGACCGCGCCGTGATTGCCTATGTGCCGTCCTTCTTCCGTCAGGGGCAGGAGGCGTGGGTGGTGGCGAGCTGGCTGGGGGGCCACAGCCAGCAGCTGCGCTGGCTTCTGACGTGGACGCGCCGGCATCCGTGCCGCAAAGAAGGCCGTCATCACGGCCATATCCTGTGGTCCATGGAAACGGAGGAGGGACAGCCGTCTTTCCGTTTTGCCCTGGTGGAGGGCGGCGTGATCGGCGTGCTGTGCGAAGATCCTGCGGCGCTTAACGCGCTGCTGGACATGTACGACGGGCGCATTCCCGGCGCCGCCGCGCTGGTGCAGTCGCTCGCGGACGAGGCGGCGCAGGCGAATCCGCCCGCCCGCGATTTTGGCATTTACGCAACGGAGCCTCTGCCGCTGCGTTACTGTCTGCAGGATGTGTCGCCGGGGCGCATGGCCCTTTCGCTGGCGGTTCCGTTCTCGATCCAGACCTCTTCCGCGTGGATCGCGGAGGATCAGTTCCGCGAGCTTGGGAAAATCATCGGAGAAATTCCGATGGCCACGCTGCTGCTCTCGCGCGGCGCGCTGAAGACCGCGCTGGAGCATCCGCAGGCCGCCGCGGACACCGCGGCGATCCGGCCCTGGCTTGACCGGCTCGGGGGCGATGCCCTGATGCTGTGCGTGCTGGGCGGCGATTACAGCGGGCGGATCAAGGGGATCAAGTGGCCGGCGCTGCTGGCCGGCATGCCGGCCGGCGGAAACCGGGATGTCCGCGCGACGGTGCAGGGGATTCTTGATGAACTGAACCGGGCTTATCAGTGGGGTCTTATTTTGCGCGAGGTTCCGCAGGGCGAACAGCCCTCCGTCTACATCATTGAAAGCACCGCAGGGAATGCCTACAGCAAGTTCAGTCTGCAGGAGCAGCTGGCTTTCACGCTGCGCGGCGGATGGCTGCTGCTGGCCAGCAACGCCGGGACGCTGATGAAAATCTGCGGGCACTACGGCAGGGGTGAAGAGGCGGAAGCGCTGTGGGAGCAGCCGGCGGAAAGTGACGCGGCGCTGTGCCGGATGAATTTGGCGGAGGGCGGGAAGATTGTGAAAACGGCGTTGACGGCCTATTCCATGAAGCTGCTGTTCAGCGATCCGGACGAGACGCAGGCGGAGCGCCAGCGGATCAATGAATACAAAGCGTGGATTGACACGCTGGCGCCGTTTGAAATCCTGAAGATAAAGGTGCAGACGGGCGAGCAGTTGAACATCCTGATCAGTCTGGGCGCGGTGGAATAAGCATTTTTATCTGCCGCCCGACTGCGCCAAGGCTTCGCCGGGCAGGCAAAGCGGCTGCTGCATCAGCGGATGCGAGATCGCAGGGGATTGTTTCAGTTTGCCGGGCTTTGCGGGGCGGGCTTCTGCTCTACCGTCACCACTTCAAAGCGGGCGAAGCGGACGCGGTTGTTGTCGGTGATTTCCGAGACCTTCCAGCGGAACTCGCGGCCTTCATGCTTAACGGAGACGGTGTCGCCCACCTGAACATTCCGGTTATTGACGGTGGCCATTTTTTTCCCGCCAAAAGCCATCACGCCCGCAATCCTGAGCTTCTTCTGGAGGGTGACCCAAAGCTCCTCATCGGCGGCGGCCTGGGCCTGTTCAACTTCAACGGCCTTGACCTGCTCCTCCTGCTTCCCTGCGTCCGGGGAAAATCCAACAGGCCAGAAAGGATCGCGAAGTCCGGTGAATTTGTTTGAAACGGCACTGCCGCCGTCTTGTGCGACAGCCTCCTGTTCGGCCGGTGCCGCCGCGGGCTCGACCGCTGCGGGGACCGTTGCGGCGATGCCTGGCGCGCCGGGCCCTGCGGGCAGCTGGGATGAGGCCGGAAACGCTATGCCGTAAAAAACAACCAGAAGGCAGAGAATCAGTTTCATGGCGTCTCCCTCGATGTTTGACTTTTCGGTGCGCTTGTTCATTCCATATATATAGACAAACGGATGGTTTTGGGGAAGTTTTTTCAGTTGCAACATGGTGAAGGCCGGCGTTTTCAAGCCGCGGTCTGATTTTCTGAATGTTTTGAAATGTTAAAAAAATCGCAAATAATTGCCAAAAATCCATAAAAAATGCTCAAAAACGTCAAAAAATGGCAAAAAACGGTCAAAAATCATCAAAAATGTCCAAAAAACGCAAAAAATACCAATATTTTCATAAAAAATTCAAAAACAATCCTGGCATTGCGGGAAACTTGTTTTGCAGGGAAAGTTCATTGTTTTAGCGGCGCGCCCGTTTCCGCCGGGTGAAATACGCATGACGTGAAAACGCGTTTTCAAAAATCTCGCCAGATTCCGCGCGGGTTTTCCCGGGTGGGGGCTCTTTTTGCGCTTTTGGCTCCGCGCATGAAATTTGAAGAAAATGCAAATAAATCCTTTTATTCGCAAAAAGGAAACAGTAGTTTTGTGATTCAAGATGCGACATTGGAACTGGTTAAAGCAGTTTTCCGGTGCGCGAGGGGTTGAAAAGAGAAAGTTATTAACAGGGCAAAGCCCCGACGAGTATTATGGGGGATTGCGGATTTAACGATGGAGCCGGAACATGCGGATCCCGAAGAGGGTTGCATGTTCGCGGCATTATTTGTTGCGGGTTTGAGGTGAAGCGTGCCGCCTGCTGAGAAAAAAGAAGCAAAGATCAAGAAGAAAAAGCTTTCCGAAGTGATTGCGCTCGACATCGCCCGAAGCGGCCTGAAAATGGTCCACGCGCGCAACACGAAAGAGGGCTTCTCCGTGATCAAGATCGGCGAGCTCACCGCACTGGAGCCGCCGGCCGAGGGCGAAGCTGTTCCCCGGCTCATTCTTCCCAAGGAGTGGACAGCCTACTACGCCGCGATGCTCACGACGGGGGCCGATGCGGTGGTCCGTTATGTGACGCTGCCCGGGCATCAGCCGGAATCGGAAGATCTATCGGTGCAGGTGCGCGAGCACATGGGCCTTGAGGAGGGCTACCGGGTTGGCTATGTCCACATCAAGCATCCCAACGTTAAAACCGAAACGCGGCTTCTGGCCGCCGCCCTGAAGGAAGAAGAAGCGCAGCAGATGCTCGCGCGGTTTCCCATCGGGCAGCCGGCTCCATGCTCGCTCGAGATTTCGAGCCTTGCCGCGCTGAACGCCTTCACGGAACTGGGCCCGCTCAAGGATCATCCGGACGACGCGATCTGCTTTATTGACGCAGGGGCACAGATCACGCTGATGGCGCTGTTCAACCGCGGGGCGCTCTCCATCGTCCGCAAGTTCAACATGGGCGGCGACTACCTGGTGGAGAACATCCAGAAGGAAATGGGCGTGGACAGCGAGGTGGCCCGCAATATCGTTGCCGACGGGTCTTTTGACATCTCGCGCTCGGTGAGCGCGGTGCTGGGGCCGTTTCTGCGCCAGCTTTCGATTTCCAAGGATTTCATCGAACGCCGCGAGGACTGCCAGCTGACGGCGATCTATATTTCGGGCGGCATGAGCCTGTGCGGCGACTGGTGCAGGGACATCGGCCAGTCGGTCGGCGTGAATGTGCAGCAGTGGAATCCGTTCGCGGGCCTGACGATGGACGCGGGCGCCATACCGGAAGAGCTTGCGGGACAGGAGCCGCGCTTTGCGGCTGCCCTGGGCGCCGCCTGGGGGGTTTTGGGGAAATCATGAGCCTGCGCATCAACTTCATGCATTCCTCTGAAATGCGCCACTCGGGCGCGGTCCGAAGGAGTTTCCTGATCCGGATCGCCGCGGGCGCCGCGGTTTGCGTCGTTGCTCTGCTTTTGCTGTTCATGATGTTTGAGGCCCGCAGCACCGGGCACGAACTTGAGAAACTGCAGGCCTCCTTCAAGGAGGTCGAGCAGACCTACAATGAGCTCAAGGTTGTGCAGGAAAACCTGAACTTCAACAGCCAGGTGATGGACGAGCTGGACACGTGGATGAGTTCACGGATTATCTGGAATGAGAGCCTGATGGATATCCAGGCGCTGGTTCCGCCTGAAGTGCGGTTTGACGCAATCGAGATCAGCAGCATGCTTTCGCTGCTGGAGCAGAAGGGTGCCGCCGCGCCCGTCGCCGCGCCGGCGGAGGGCGAAGAACCCGAGGCGGCGGCTCCGGCCAAGGCTCCGCCCGCGCCTGTTCCCATCCGTACCTACCGGATCTATTTCGCCGGAAACGTGATGCACGAGTCGGCCAACCGGGTGATTGTCGGTTTTGTGGAGGGGCTCCGACGGGGGGACCGGCTCGGCCCGCTGTTCCAGTCGGTCAAACTGCAGCGCATGGACAAGAACACCGAACAGGGCGCCGGGGAGAATGAGCATCTGTTTGCCGTGGAAGCCGTCAGTCATGCGCGCAAGATGGTGAAAGAGAAGAGCAGCCCATGAAATTCGGGGACATGACAAAAGAGCAGAAGCAGAAGGTTGTGCTGGCCGGCATGGGCGCCGCGGCGCTCCTGTATGTGCTCTATCAGTTTGTTCTTGTGCCGGGAATCGGAACCGCCGGAAAATCGAAGGACGAGCTGGCAGTTCTGCAGGCGGACATGGAGAAGGTCAACCACACGCTCTCCAGCGGAACCCGTCTGCGCGGCGAGCTTGAGGCCTCCGCCGCCCGGCTCAAGGAAGACAACTCGAAGCATATCGTGCCCTCCGACAATCCTCTCGCCTGGGCGCTCGAGCGCGTGTATGAATGCGCTGAACCGCTGGGCATCGAGATCGCGTCGGTTTCCCCCGTGACGGGCTCGCCGGTGCCGTGGGAGCGGACTGCGGGCGCGACGCGCCTGTTTAATCCCTATACCGTCAAAGTCGTGACCCGGTGCGGATATTTCACGCTGGTCAGCTTCCTGCAGGCGCTCGAAAGCGCCAACCCCTATGTGTGCGTCTCGGATCTGCGGATCAGGGGGACGCTGGACAATCTCGCGCACGATGTGGAGTTCATGCTGGTATGGCCCAAGTGGGCGGACGAGAAGAGCAAGGAAAGTATTCGGGGACTGGATGGAAAGCCGGCGATTGTTCCGGCCGATGGAATTTAGGATGTTGAATAAACAGATGTTCTGTTATGTTTGAAAAAGAAAAGACCAAGGAGTTGAGAATGAAAATATTCTCCATTGCAACAGCTATGCTGCTGGCGATCATAACCCTGTCGGCCTGCCCCTCCTGGGCGCAGACCGAACCGCAAGAAACGCCCGCAGCGGAAGCATCCGCCGAGCTGGATGAAGCCCTGCTGGATGAAATCCTGCAGGACGCCGGGCCCGCCCCGGAAGGCGAGCTCATGACCGAAGAGGACATGGCTGAACTCCTGGAGGAGACGCCGGCGGAAGCCGAAGCCGCTGTCCAGCCGGAAGAGACCCCCGCCGAAGCTGCCGCCCCTGCAGAGGCGGAAGCTTCTGTCGAAGAGGTTGCCCCCGCTGAGATGGAAGCTTCCATTGAAGAGGTTGTGCCCGCAGAGACTGAGGCCGTTGCAGAGGATACTGCAGTTCCGGCGGAGGGCGAGGTTCAGCCTGCTGATGCGGCGCCCGCTGTCGAAGAGGCCTCCGCCGAGGCTGCTGCCGAGGGCCTTGGAACCGAGGAGGTGGATATCGAGGCGGAACTCATTGAGCTTGGCCTCGATGACACGCTCACCGGCGAGGTGGGCACCGGCGAGGAAGCAAAGGACCTGATCACCATTTCCCTTGACGATGTTCCCGTGCAGGACGTGGTGCGCATGTTCGCGCGCATATCCGGCGCCAACATTGTGGCCGGCACGAATCTGGTCGGCAATGTCACGGTGAACCTGCAGGACGTCGAGTGGCAGCCGGCCCTGCGTGTGATCCTCGACTCGGTCGGTCTCACCATGGTCGAAAAGAGCCCCGGCATCTTCAGCATTCTTTCCCGCGGCGACCTCGCTTCCGAACCGGTCATCACCGAGACCATATTCCTGAACTATACGACGGTCTCGAACATCATTCCGGTGATCAGCACCATGCTGTCCTCCTCCAACGCGTCCGTTTCCGGATTTTCCGCTGCGAATGCGGTGATCATCCAGGAAACCGTTGAGCGCATGGCGCCCATCAAGGAAACCATCAGAAGGATTGACCAGCCCCGTTCGCAGGTGTTCATCGAGGCCAAGTTTGTGGAGTTGAACGATGAGGCGATCAAGGACATCGGCATCAACTGGCAGGTTCTGGAAGGCTACAAGGCGGGCGTCAGCGGCCTGGGATGGAATTATCAGGAAGACCGTGAAAAGATAGACCGCCGAAGCGACTGGCTGCTGGAAACAGACCGCCGCGTGCAGTCTGACTCACTGCAGCAGACTTACGATATGTACGGGATCCCAACGGCTATCGGCGGCCCGTACAGCTCCGGCGGGTTCGTGGGTGATGCGCTGAACGATGTCGCCGCTGAAAGTGTGGAGACCTCCGGACGGGCCACACGGGATGATATTTTACGGGGCCGCACCATTGATCAGCAGATGGAAGACACCTTCAACGAGACCATCACCGATGTCCGCACGGCGATTTTCTCGGCGGACGAATTCGCCCTGACACTCAGCGCCCTGAAGCAGAACGACGGGGTCTCCCTGGTTTCCAACCCGAAGATACTGGTGGCGAGCGGCGAGACGGCTTCCATCCATGTGGGCGTGCGCGAGCCCAACGTCCGCGCGGTTCCGCAGGGGGACAGCGGCGACCGCTACGCCTATGAACTCGATGAAACGAAGCCCTTCATCGATATCGGCGTGAAGGTGGACGTCACCCCGGTGGTCAACACCGAGAGCAATATATCCCTCCGTATCGTTCCCGAACTGAGCCAGTCCCTGGCGCCGCTCGAGTTCGCGGGAGGCCTTTCCTTCCCGCGCATCCAGAGCCGCCGCGTGGTGACCGATTTCAGCCTGGAGAGCGGCCGCACGGTGGCCATCGGCGGACTGATCCAGAACGGCGAGCAGGAGAGCGTCAAGAAGGTGCCGCTGCTGGGGGATATCCCGCTGATCGGCAAGTATCTTTTCCGGCACACCCATACCGAGGAATTGCAGGATGAGGTCATCATCTTCGTGACGGTGAGCATGGCCAAGACCGACGAGATGCGCGAGGAGAGCGGCATCCCGGTCGAGGGCCGCCTGATTCACAAGCACATGATCATGAAGCGCAACGCGCTTCGGGAATTTTAACGCGATCCGGGAAAAATGGAGGACTCCATGAAAATGAAAACACTCAGTTTGAAAATCACCATGCTGGCGGCTTTGCTTCTTGGCGGCGTCGCGTTTCTCATGACGGGATGCGACAGCGAGGACAGCCCGGACAACGGCAGCATCAGCGGCTCGGGCGCTCTCGACAGCTATTTTGAGAACCATCCGTACGTCTCGGATCCGCGCGCTGAACGCGATGCTTTACTGCAGGTGTCGCCTGAGTCCGCCACCGTGACCGAAGTGGGGCAGCGGATTCTGTTCCGCGTGGTCGGCGGTTCCGGAAGATACACCTGGGACGTGTCCACTCCCGGCCGCGGGACCATCCAGCCGGATCCGGCCTCCAGTGATGCCATCTACACCGCCCGCGCCATCGCCAACAACGAAGTGATTGTGTACGATTCGGTCGGCCACGCCGGCATTGGCCTGATTGTAACAGCGGAAGACGAGGAGGGCGACGAGCTGGCGTGGGAAGCGGATCCTGAAGACCGGGTTCTGGACGTCAACGGGGAAATGTGCGCGCTGCAGGCATCGGGAGGCGTTCCCCCGTATCATTGGGCTTTGCAGAACGCCAAAGGGAGCCTGAATGCGCTGGAAGGAACCAGCGTGGTTTACACCCGCACTCAGCCGGGAGACAATGCCGTGTCCCTGACGGACAGCGCTTCGCCTCCGACAACTTTGTGGATTCCGATGAATCAGCCTTAATGGGTGATTTTGGTTGAAGGGTACAGGGACGGATGCGGTTTCCGCACCCGTCTGCATGTGCCGTTTTGAATGTAAAAGAAGTGTTTTTGTAATGAAGAATGACCGCAAAAAGCCCGTGTGGCGGACTGGGGGTTCAGCAATGAAACTCAAAATCAATCAGCCTTATCTTCGCACCTTTGTGATTCTTTTCGCGGTATGGCTGGCGGCGTGTTCCGCCGGCTATGCGACCTATGTTTCAGGCACGGTCCTGGTCCGTTCAACCTGGGAGGATGACGATCCCACCTTCAATCCGCCCGGTGATGGTGACGGATCGGGCGATCTGCTCGTTGGCCTCTGGAACGCGGCCAGCAGAGCCGAAGGGCCTCCGTTCGTGGTCTCCAACCTCCTGACTGGTGTGGCCATGCCTTTTGCGGCAGGGGTACCATACACTTTCACGCTGACCGATCCGGTCACTGGTTTCCTCGAGGACGGCGGATATTTTGTTATTGCCTGGGTGGATGCCGATGCCGACGGCCAGTATGATCTGGGCGAACCGCGGAACATCGCACTGGTGGCTTCCATCAGCGCCGGGGATGCGTCCATTGGCAATACGGTCACGGTGGTGGATGACTCCGACGAAGACGACCTCCCGGACTGGTGGGAGGCCCACTGGTTTGCCGCGGCGATCAAGCCGCTGGATCAGGGCGCTTCCGATGATCCGGACGGAGATGGGCTGACCAATCTTCAGGAATACAACATCAGCACACGCCTGCCGGTGATGGATCACATCAATCCCGCCAACTGGGACACCGATAATGACGGCATGGACGACAAGTGGGAATACATCCACTACTTCCAGGCTGATGCGCTGGGTCTGAATCCGACCGCGTCCAACCGCTATGAAGACGTGGACGGCGACGGCCTCTCAAGCTGGCAGGAATACTGCGGCATTGACGGGGATCCTCTTATGGTTTTGGAGGGTTACGTTGATGGCGTATATGAGGGAAAAGAAGGCACCGGCGATGCGGATGACCTGAATCCTCTGGATGTTGATACGGACTATGACCTTCTTATAGATAGTTTCGAGGCCGCCTGGTACGACACGGTCAACAGCATTGATCCCCGCGATGGCATTCTGGCCGTTCCGCCCGAGGAGCCCGGCGATGTGGACTCCTCCATCGCCCGGCAGGATTCCGACAACGACGGATTGAGCAACTACCGTGAAATGTGCCTGCTGGCGGAGTTCCGCGAGGGAGCCGTCAACGGGGATAAATGGGTTTATACCGACCGGGTGCCATTCCCGTACAATATCTATTACACGGATGACGAAGATCCCGTGCGCGTGTGCCTAATGAGCACATCGGGAGCCGATCTGAACCTGGGGCTCGACATGGAGGATGTCATTGCAAACAACCGTGCGGGCCTGCGCGACCAGGAATGGACGGATCCCACGGACGGCACATCCTATACGTATGCCGATGAAAATATCCCGATGGGCTTTGATACGGACGACGACTGGCTCCCGGACGGCTGGGAAGTCCAGTTCAACCTCGATCCGCGCGACCGCGGAGACAATACCGGCACCGGCTGGACGCACGGACCCTTTGGGGATCCCGACGGTGATGCGATTGCCAACTGGTACGAATATTTGGGGCAGGATGGCCAGCGCTATGCCACCCGGGAATATATCAATGGATCGGGAGATGAAACAAATCCCAATGAATACAATCACAGGCCGGATTCCACTTATGAATGGCGCTGGTATCCTGACAATGTTCTGTATGAGCAGAATACGGACCTGAGGCCGGGTACGGGTATCAGCCGCATAGAAACGCTAGGTTCCGCTTTGCCGACTACATCATTGGGTACCGATGACGGAATGGATACGGATGACGATGGTATTACCGATGTAGAGGAAATTTATCCTGCAAATGGCGTATGCTCCAGTCCTGTGTATTCCTGCGATCCTTACAATCCGCAGTCCGCCTTGATTACAGATACCGCCGGCATTTTGATTCCTGATCCCGAACCCGCAGGTGCCACAAATTATGCTCCCGCCGGCATACGTGAGGATTTGTGTCGGGGGAGCTGGGCCATTGAGTGTCAGATTAAACTGCTGGCGAATAATATGAGCGGCGACCTCTTTAAATTTCAGACAGCGGAAGGCTCTTTTCCGCGTTTGGTCTACCGTCTGTCGCTTGCTAACAATGTGCCTTCGCTGGTAGTGCAGAATGCTGCCGGCCAATATAATGTAGTCTTGGCCAATGCTCTTCCGACTAACCGCTGGATACACATTGCAGGGGTTTGGGACAATAAAGCGGACAGCTTGAATCTTTATGTTCAAGGCGTGCTTTTTATGGGCACAAACATCAATGGGAATTTGGTAACGAGTTTTTCCCCGGCTACAAATATTTTCGCTCTGGGTGCTTCCGCGGACGGATCGTTTGTTAACAATCTCAAGATGGATGAAGTCAGAATTTGGGGTGTTCCCCGAACGCCGGAGCAAATTTCAGAATATGCATCAACCCTCATTCCGCAGAGTCTGGGTGATGACGTCTGGATTTCTCAGTCTGGCAATCAATATTACGGGAGCAACGATGTGCTGCTGGTGCAGGGGGGATCACTGTTTGAGGGGGAACCGGGTGTAATATTATCCAACGTGTATAAATATTCTGATGCATATTGGATAGATGATGGTGACGGTAAGTATGAACAAAACAGTGATATTCTGTTAACGCATCAGGTGGGGCAGGTGTTTGAGGGGGCTATCGGGATTCGTGTCTTTAATGTGTATTACAATGACAAAGACGGCAGTGGAGATTACACACGTCACTCGCTGCTTGCCTACTACCGGTTCGATGACGGTGGAACGACCGCCGAGGATTTTGCGCGCAAGGCCCAGAACGGTCTGATTCAGGCCGTGCACGAGGCCATGCTTTTTGGAGATATGGGATATGCCCTCCCGACTGCCGGCTTCAGCTGGGATACCGACGCCGCGCCGGTTGTCGGATCGCAGCCTTCCGCCGCTGATGATACTGACGGTGACGGCCTGCCCGATGCATGGGAGCTGATCAACCACCTGAACGCCTATGACAACGGTTTTGGCGGCCAGAGTGCGGCAGGAAAGTTAGACGGTCCGTTTGGAGCCTATGGCGACCTTGACGGCGACGGCCTGAAGAACATCTATGAATACTGGGCTGGCACCAATCCGCGCTCCGATGATTCAGATGGTGACGGGATCCCTGACACGCAGGAAGATGTGGATGGCGACAATGTTTCCAATCTCACCGAACAGAAACTGGGGTCGCGTCCGGATCACGTGGATACCGACGATGACGGCCAGACTGACAGCCAGGAGCAGCAGGGTGGAACCAACCCCGCTGATCCGGGCGATCCGCCCGTTTCCCGCGCCCTGACTTTCGGCGGCACGATGAGTGATTATCTGCAGGTGCCCGGCTGCTATGCTCAGCGTCTGACGGACTGGACGGTGGAAGCCTACGTCAATCCTGCCAGTGTTGCGGCCGGCGAGGGCATTGTCATTCGCCGCGCTGTGCAGAACATCGGGGCAGGGGTGTATGCGCTGAATTATGTGCTCGGCATTGAGTCCGACGGCTCCGGCGGTTTGCAGGCCTATGCCGGCTATGTGATGGCCAATGGCACGGAATACATGATTCGCGGCGGCGCGATTCCGGCCGGCTCATGGACGCAGATATCGGCAACGTATGACAACCTTTCTGCAACACTGGTCCTTTATGTGGGCGGTGTGGCAGTGGCAAACACAAGCCTCTTTGATGTGACACCTCCCATCAACGGCAAGGGCGGAGAATATTTCCTGCGCATTGGCGAGGACTTCGGCGGCATGCTGGATGAAATCCGCATCTGGAATTATGCCCGCACCGAGGAGCAGGTCACGGCCAGTTACGACGAGACAGTGCTCAGGACTTCCTCTGGTCTTGTGCATTATTTCCGTCTTGATGACGGGCAGGCGGCGGTTGATCCCAAGGGCGCGCAGGACTGGACCTGGCCGAACGACTGGACCGAGATGTGGAAGCATGCCGCCATCGTAAACGGCGCCGTGACGTTTGTTGAACCCGGCGCGATTGTGCCGCCGGCGACGCTTCGCGTCATCCTGATGCCGGCGTCCGCCGTCACGGACGGCGCCATGTGGTCCTTTGACGGCGGCGCATGGCAGGAGAGCGAAACCACCATGTACGAGGTTCCGGCCGGCGTGCATGACCTGCTTTACAAAACGATTGAAGGATGGACCGCCCCAACCAGCGAGCAGGTGAACCTGTTGAGCGGAACCGCGACCACCCTGACCCGCACATATATTCGTAACGGTGCTGTCACCATCAACCTTGAACCCATCGAGGCTGTGGATGCCGGCGCCGTCTGGCGCGTGGACGGAGGGGACTGGCAGGATGACGGCGCTATTGTGGAAAATCTGTCGCCCGGGTCTCACAATGTTGAATACCTGGCTCTGGACGGCTGGACGGAACCCGCCAGCGAGGCGGTGACGATCTCTTCATCGTCCACCAGCTCACTGACCCGCACCTATACCCAAAGCACCGGCTGGCTTCGGGTGAACCTGGCGCCCGCGGACGCCGTGACGGACGGCGCCCACTGGCGGGTGGACACCGGAACGTGGCGCACCAACAGCGCCCTGGTTGAGGTTTCTGTGGGTTCGCATCAGGTGGATTATCAGGATGTGACCGGCTGGATTGCTCCCTTCAGCGAGCTTGTGAACATACTCAATAACAGCACCACGACGATCAACCGGGTGTACTCGGAGGATGCCAGCGCCGATCTGGATTCGGACGGCATGCTGGACACCTGGGAAGTGACCTGGTGGGGCAACCTTGACGCTACTGCCAGTGAAGATGATGATAAAGATGGTCTGTCCAATATACAGGAGTTCACTATATCCCAGAGCTTTGCGGCTCTGTCCGGTCTCAGCCCGGTGAACTTTGACACCGACTCTGACGGCATGGACGACAGTTTTGAATACCAGAACTACGCGAATGGCTTTGGATTGAATGCCACGGTGGACGACGCGGCGGATGATGCCGACGGCGACGGCCTGATGAACGTGTCCGAATATCTGGGCATGGACGGCAAGGCCCCCATGGTGCAGGACCCAACATCCGCGCCCGGGGTGGCGTCCGAGGATGTGATGAGCACGGACGAGCTGAATCCGCTGGATATTGACACCGATAACGATTCCCTGATCGACAGTTTTGAGGCGGCCTGGGACGGGGCATGGGCAAGCATTCCGGAGTCTATTGTTAATTGGGATGACGGCCTGACGGATTACCGTGAACAGTGCCTGCTGGCTGAACTCCGCGAGGGCGGCCCCAACGACATCTGGACAATGGGAACCAACAGTCTGCCCGTGGCCGATGCCAACGGCCTCCGCGCCTTTGTGCCGCCGCTGCTGCTCGGCGCCACGCTGGGAACTTCCATTGCAGACAACCTTGTGCCTCTTCGCAGTCAGGAATGGACCAGTCCGTTTAATACGGACACCGACGGGGACAGCCTTCCGGACGGCTGGGAAGTCGAGTTTGGCCTTGATCCGCAGGACGACACCGGCGCAAATGGGTATGCGGGCGATCCCGACGGGGATGGCCTGGTGAACGCCGAAGAGTTTTACGGGCAGGACGGGCGGCGTTCCGCCACGCGGCAGTTTGTCAACGGCACAGGCGATGAGACCAGTCCGTATCTGCACAATCACCGGCCGGACTCCACCTATGAGTGGCGGTGGAGTGTTAATTGGATACTTTCCGGCTTCAATTCCGCCACGCCGAATGGTGACGGGAACGAACGGGGGACGACGCTGGGCGGCACTTTGCCCACGGAATCCATTGGAAGCGATTTGGGCGCCGACACTGACGACGACGGCATTGACGACGGCCTTGAAATCCATCCGGGAGCCGGGCTCATGGCCAGCAGTCCCGTGCATTCCTGCGACCCGTTCATCCGCCGGTCAGCCTTGGTCACCGATGCCGCGGGCATTGCCATTCCCGATCCCGAACCCAACTCATTTGGTGTGCGCGAAGATCTACAGCGCAGGGATTGGACGATCGAATGCTATGTGAAACTTCTGGCTGAAGGCATGAGCGGATATCTGATCAACTTTGAGACGGAAATTGGCGGGGTCTCGCGGGTTGTGTACAGGCTGTCGCTCTCCAACAATGTTCCTACGCTTGTTGCCGCCAACAGCGCCGGATCAGTGTATGCCGTCTCGGCCAACGAACTGCCCACAAACGAGTGGATACATGTCGCGGGGGTCTGGGACAGCGAGAATAACAATCTTGCCCTTTATATCCACGGCGTGCTGCACATGGGGCAGGCGGTTTATGGCGAATCCCTCTCGGCGCTGCAGTATCCCGCCACCAATGATCTCGCACTGGCGGTTTCGCCGGATGGTTCGTTCGTTAACAGCCTGCTGCTGGACGAAGTCCGGATATGGGGCTTGGCGCGCACAGAGGCCCAGATTGCCGAATACGCGCGCCGGATTCCTCTGCCCGCCGTGGGCGACGACGCCTGGGTTGACGAGGCCGATGACGGAACCGGCCGCGCCTATATCTACCGCACGGCCTACACCGATCAAATCCTCGTGAATGGCGGTGCGATGTTTGAAGGCGAGCCCGGAATTCCGGCCACCAATGCCGTTGTGAGTTTCAAGAATGTTGCGCCCTCGGTCAAGGGGATCTACACAGTGGGTGAAGATGTCTGGCTGGATGACGGTGATTTTATCTATGAATCCGAACGCGATGTTCTGCTGGTCGACGGCGGGTCGCTTACGGAAGGCGAAGTGGGCGCGAAGTTCCTCTATTATCTGGGGTCTGATAATCCTTCCGGTGTGTACTGGTCCGACAAGGACGGGGATGGCAAGTTCACGCGCAATGGCTTGCTGGCCTACTACCGTTTTGACGATGGAGGAGCAACAGCCGAGGACTTTGCCCGCAGGGCGAAGAACAGCCTTTTGAATCCGTGGTCCGAGAACTATGCGTTCGGCGATTTCGGATATGCGCTTTCTGCCGCGAACTTCACCTGGGTCACCAATGATTATGCGCCGGTGCAGGGGGTGGAACTCTACGGCGCTGATGATTCCGACGGCGACGGCATGGCGGATGGGTGGGAAATTTCGAACAATCTCAATCCTTATGACAATGGCACTGGCCACGAGAATCCCGCCGGCTCGGCTAACGGCCCCGAAGGCCCCATGGGCGACCAGGATGCCGATGGGCTCCGGAACCTGTATGAATACTGGGCAGGAACCAATCCGCGCGCGTCCGATTCCGACCAGGACGGCATTCTGGATATCAACGAGGATCTCGACGGCGATGGCGTTGCCAATCTGATCGAGCAGGCTCTGAGCAGCAGGCCCGACAAGGCGGATACGGATGACGATAGCCTGACCGACAATGTGGAGCAGGGGATGGGTAGCAACCCGGCGAATTCGACCGACCCGCAGGTCTCCCGTTCACTGTCGCTGGGCGGCGCCGCGCAGGATTATCTCGAAATCCCGCTGGGTCCCTATCAGGGCCTGACGGAATGGACGCTGGAAGCGTGGGTGAATCCGCGCACCAACATAGCCGAATCCAGCGGAACAGTTATCCGCAGGGTGGTGGAAACCTCCACGAGCGGCACGCATGTGATCAACTTCATGATGGGCCTGACAAATGTCGGTTCTGTTCTTCAGATCTATGCCGGTTATGCGCTGCCGGGCGGCCAGCAGAGGATTCTGCAGGGATTATCGGTGACCGCGACCGGCGGATGGACCCATATTGCGGCGTCCTATGACGCGATCAATGGCGAGATCACCATCTACACAAATGGTGTTCCGGCCCTTTCCGGATCTGGTTTCCGCGAGATGCCGCCGGTGAACGGGCGCGGCGGAAGCACTTTTGTCCGTATCGGCGAGGATTACGCCGGCCTCATTGACGACGTTCGGGTTTGGGGCGATGCCCGTACCGATGCCGAAATTGAAGATTATTATTACGACTATGTCTCGGCGGGCGAGGACCTGGTTCACTATTTCCGGTTTGATGATTCGCAGGCCAGCGATGCCGGCGGCATCGCATTTGGTCCTTATCACCGGCAGGAAGGCGCCGAAGATTATGTGTTCCCGAAAGACTGGAATCAGCAGTGGATGCATGCGGCGCGCCTCAACGGAAATGCCTCGTTCAGCACCAACGGAGCCATCGAGCCTCCGCCTTCCGTGCGCATCATCCTGCTGCCGGATGCGGCTGTGCTCGCCGGCGCTCAGTGGTCCATTGATGACGGCCCCTGGCTGGACAGCGGCGTCACCGTCTCCGACCTTGACCGTTTCGACCTGACGCACACCATCACTTACCGGAGCATTCTTGGATGGAGCGCGCCCGCCAACGAGACCATCACCGTCACCAACGGCCAGACCCTGATCCTGAACAGGACCTATGTCCAGAGAGGATCTCTTACGGTTACCATTCAGCCGATGGAAGTGAACGATGCCGCCAAGATCGTCTACGATTCCACCGTGGGTCCGTATCTCTGGAGCATTGGCAACATCGGCGATGGAGCGCTCCGCGACGGCCTGATCTGGCATACCAACGGAACGACGCTCGCCAATCTGGAAATCGGAACCTATACGCTTCGCTTCTATCCGGTGCCCGGATGGAACACCCCGGCCAGCAGAGACATTGTGATCACCGAGGGAACGGCGGTTTCGGCCATCGGCCACTACACGGATGTCGAGGGTTATATTCATGCCACCATCCTCCCGACCAACGCCGTGGCCGACGGGGCCATGTGGCGCGTGGACAGCGGAGAATGGCGCGCATCGGACACCGCTTCCGCCGTCCTGGATTATGGCTTCCATCAGGTCGAGTTCCTGTATGTCCCGCCCTGGATCACGCCAGCCCCGGTGACGGTGATCGTCAGCAACAACGGCATATATGAAGTGCAGGGAACCTATCAGGAAGTCAGCGGCATCTATGTTGAGATCCATCCTCCGGAGGCCATAACCGCCGGCGCCCTGTGGACCATGAACGGCACCGACTATGACAGCGGAACCCTGATCCCGCTGTCGGAGGGAGATTACGGGATCACCTTCACTCAGTTGGATGGCTGGCTTTCGCCGCCCGAACAGCTTGTGACCGTGTACAGCAACGAGACCACAGTCATAAACGCCTATTATCTGAAATCCGAGCCTCTTCTTGCTGAGCCCGGACAGTTGAACGAGCCGCGAGGACTCGCCCTTGATTCTCAACGCCGGCTGTATATTGCGGACTCGGGCAACGACCGGGTTGTGGTTTTGGATACGACGGACGACTCCACAACGGTTATCGGGTCTTACGGTTCCGCGGCCGGCCTGTTCAACTGGCCTGTTGGCGTGGCCGTTGACGCGGCAGACAATCTCTATGTGGCTGATGCGCTCAACTATCGCGTGCAGCGCCGCACCCCCGCGGGGGCCTGGGTCACCTGGGGCAGTTTCGGCACGGCCCTGGGGCAGTTCAAGACGCCCTATGACGTGGAAGTGGATTCCCGCACCAACCTGTATGTTGCGGACAGGGACAATCACAGGGTGCAGAAGAGATCTCCGGCGGGCACGTGGACCCTCTTTGCCAGCAACGGTCTGGCTGTTGGAACGGTCCAGAATCCGATCGGTCTCGCTGTGGATTCCAGCAATGTGGTTTATGTGGCGGACTGGACCGATGACGACAACGGGCGCGTGCAGCGCTTCACCACGAACTTTGTGGGGACCCGGATAGGCAGCTATCTGGCGTCGGAAGGGGAACTGCTGATGCCTCGCGGTATGACCTTCGGGCGGTCCAATAATCTCTATGCGGTTGATATGTCATCCGGCGAGGTCAGTGCCGGAACCGATATCGGGCAGTGGATGACGCTGGTGAGCAGCGGGCTCCTGAGCGGGCCGGAGGATGTCGAATGGGATCCTCGCGGATACCTCTATATTTGCGACACGCTCAATAATCGCATCCTGCGCGTCGAGATCGGACTGTCCGGAAACATCCCGCCTGCGGTGCTCTCCACAACGGTGGATGCTTCCGGGATCACCATTAACTGGCTGGGCGCCGAAGGCTGGTTCTATACCATCCAGTATTCTGATGACAGTCCGGCGGGTCCCTACACGGATCTCCCCGGAGCCATTGGAATCCCGGGAGTGGACGGGCCCATGAGCTTCGTCGACACCTCGGCCGACGGCATGCGCTTCTACCGCATCCTCCTCTATTGATCCGGACGGCGGCCTTCGCGTTCCGGCGCGAAGGCCGCCCGTTTCGTTGTTCATGAATGGCCGGGTTTCCACCAGCCCTTGATATCCAAACTTGTTCGCCAAAGCCCCTGCGCGTATAGTGACGGGCATGAAACTTCTTTCCAGAAGCGAAGCGCGTTACGCCGGCCTGCTGATCCTCCTGCTGGCCCTTGCAGCCGTGGCCTGTGTAGAAACGCTCTCCTTTGCGGAAAACCGCATTCAAATCCTCGATCAGAAGCGCGCCCGGGACCGTTTGTCGGATTACCTCTCCTTTGAACAGGAGCGGATGATGGTGGTTCTCGACCATATGCTTTCCGCTCGTCCGCCGCTGGATGCCCCGCAGCAGGCGTTTCTGCAAAATGTTCTGGACGCGGGCCGGGCCGGGCAAATCAATCTCATGGCCGCCGCCGTGGTGAAGCCGGATGGAACCCTGCTGGATGTCCTGCTGTCGGACAGTTTCCGCGCGCGCGCAGACGACGAAGGGCGCTCCCTCCTTGACTGGAAGGTGTTTTCCGATTCGGTCAGCAGTGTTCATGCCACCAGTGCCGGATTCATTGGTTCTGCGCTGGGACCCGCCTTTGTCGCCTTTTCCCCGATTCCTGCGGAAGACGGCCAGACACTGCTGGTTCTTCTCCGGGCTCTGGATCGCGATTACATCCGGCGGATTCAGCAGACCTATCCGGCCTTTGAAGGCCTCTCCTTGCCGCAGGAGCCCACCGGATCGCGGCAGCATGTGCCCGTGCGCGATCCGGCCGGTGAAATCATCGGGTATTTTATCATCAGCCAGGAATATTCCCTTGCCCGCGAGGTGATCAACGGCATCAGCGTTCCCCTCTATGTGCTGATGATGAGCTTTCTCTTTCTTTCCGGCGGACTGGGCCTCTGGGCCATTCGCTTCAGCGCCGTCATCGAGGGCCGCCGCAGCGTCGGACGGTTCGTGGATGCCATGGACTACATGCCCGATGGCATCCTTCTGGTGGACCGCGGCACCCGGACCGAGGGCATCAATCCCGCCGCCATCGAAATGTCCGCCGGACTTGCCCGCAAGGGCATTCCGCTCGCGGAAATATTTCCCGATTTGACCGCGGAAGACATCAACACGCTGATGGTGACCACCGGCCCGCACGAGGTGGAAAAAAAGTTTGTGCGCTCCGGCATGCAGAAGATATTCCGTTTCCGTTCACAGCCCATGGAGGGAATGGCGCTGATCATGATCAGCGATATCACCAGCCGCATGGCGCATGAACGCCGCCAGCGCCAAATGGCATCCCTGCATATGATCGGGCGCATCGCCCGCGGCGTGGCGCACGATTTCAACAACATCCTCTGCGCGGTTTCGGGCCATGCGGAACTGCTGCGCGCGCTGAAGCCGGGCGCGGAGGAGCTGGAATCGGTCGAGGCCATCATCGGCGAGTCGGACCGCGGGGCGCGTCTCGCAGGGCACATGCTCGAACTCAGCCGCGCCGGCGAAGGCGGCCAGCCATCAGAAAACATCGGGCAGATCATTCAGCAGGCGGGTGAACTGCTCAAAGTGGGGCTGTCCGCCGGCTGGACCGTCAGCATTGAGTGCGATGAGAAATTTTCGGCGGTTACGCTTTCTCCTGTGCAGCTTGAGCAGGTCGCGGTCAACCTGGGGCTGCTGGTGGCGGACGATTTCGATGGCGAGGGCGTGCTGCATGTGATGCTGAAGCATCCTTCTCCGGAATGCCTGTTGAAAGTCCCGCCGAATTGCGCGGCGCTGCTTATGGTCTGGGCAGCCCCCGCGAATGCGCCCGCGCTGAAAATGGATGCGGAGCTTGCGGAGGCCCCGGCCAACCAGTACGGCGGCGTCATTCACTCCGTCGTGCGCAGCATGCTGGAGGAAGTGGACGGACGGCTGGACACGATGCTGGACGGCCGCCGTTTCGTCTATCGTGTTTGCCTTCCGGGCTGCAGTGTGCATGAAACAGCCCGCCTGCATGATGCGGCCGCGCCGGATGCCGCACAGCCGCCTGCTCCGTCCTTTTCCTTCATCCGCGGCCGCCAGGTCATGCTGGCCTGCGAACCCAACGCGAACATTGCGGATTTTCAGGCGCTCCTGATGGAGCAGGGGGCGGAGATCAAGGTGGCGGGAAGCCTGGTGGAGGCGCTGGATCTTGTCAACGCCAGGACGCCTTTGCACCTGATAGTGTACAGCATGGGCCTGCTGGGAGAGGATGCCAGGGGTCTTCTCCGCGCCACGCTCAAGCTGCAGCCGCATGCCGCCATTCTGGCCCTCTGCGCGGTGGAGGAAGAAGCAATTGGATCCATGTCCGACCGCATAGAATTCGCAAATGCCGATTGTTCGGCTCAGGAACTCCTCGAAGCCATCTCCCGTGCATGGGAAAAGGCCCGGCACGAGGCGGAAAGCGTCCGGCGCTAGAGTATATTACGCTAGAGCACTTTCAAAAATCGCATCGCCGCCTGATCAGGTTGCGGGTCGGGTGCCCACACCCGGCGGAATTCGCCCGGTCAGGGGCCCGGGCCTGCAAAGTTGCGTTCCGGTACTGAATTTGCCGGCTACATAGAATGTTAACATGTTCGAGATTGACCAGATCTCGGACGGGGAATGGCTGATTTCAAGACAAAAGAAAACCCCGGAAGTTTCCTTCCGGGGTTCCCTGAGAACTTGATGATTCGAATTATGCCGTCCGCTTGCGCAGCAGTACCAGCATGCCCACCGCAACGCCAAACAGGGCCATGGTGGTCGGTTCGGGAATGACTTCCGCGAATGTGGTGGCTGCAACCAGATTGTCCACGGTCCAGCTGGCATCGCCATTGTCCCAGTTGTCACCCTGACGCAGGAAGAATCCGTCATTTCCAGAGCTTGCTGCAATGGTGGTGGTCGCATCGGGAGTAGCAAAATCAGTGCCGTCAGAGTCGACCCAAAGTGAATGAATGCCATTGGCCTGATCCAGCATCATGGTGATCAAATAGCTCTGATTCACATTCAGAGTCATCGTGCTGCCGAGGGGGGCGGTGCCTGCTCCGAAAACGCCGATATTGTATGTGGATGCGTTAACGTACTGAACGCCAAAGCGGCCTTCCATCAAGGTGCCATCGGAGAAACCAAACAGGTAAGAGTTTCCAGAAGTTCCCACATCCGTTATGTTGAGATTGACGCTTGCAAATACCGCACCGCTGCCCTGATCCGCGTAAACAAGACGGGCATCGCCATCACCTGCGCCTCCAATAGCAGTACTTCCATCTACAGTGGGCATGGCTGCTCCGCTGAATCCCACCCAGCCGCCATTCGAAACAGTGCCGGTGTAGCTGAAATCATCTGAAGTAATCAAGGATGCGGAAGCCGCACTTGCAAGACCCAGAACCATTAATCCGATCAGCAACTTTTTCATCTCATTCTCCTCATTTAAAGACATCTGCAGACTGTCTAAAACTTCTCCTAGCAACTACCGTCATAGTATAATCTGTGAGGATGAAGTCAATAGGGGAACAAGAAAAAATTCATATATTTTTGGGGGCTTGGAATATCTGCTTGCGCGGTTCGTAAGCCGGGCCGGTGAACTCGGCTTCGACACCGGCAAGCGGCTTTATCCATTTGCGCCCGGCGCGGACAAAAAATCAGAAACCCGTGAGGAATGGGGAAAATGCAAAAAAACAACGAAAAATGCATTTTTTGACCATTTTTGGGCATATTTCAACGAAAAATAGCCATTTTTGCGCATTTTTGAGTGTTTTTCAGCGGTTTTTGATCATTTTATCTTGAATTTTGCGGTTTGGCAGCCGGAAAAGCCTGATTTATAATGAAAAACCATTTTACAAATTCTTTCAAAACCCTATTCTAAACATCAGTTTTGAAACAGGAAAGTTCTGCTTCTGATTAGGAGAATAGCCATGCGAAAAATAATGATGTGGATCGGGGTTGTTTTGTGCGTTGCGGCCGTTGCCAGCGCGGATGTGTGGATCAATGAGATTCATTACGATACCGCGGTGGTTGCCGATGAAAACGAGGGTGTTGAAGTGGCTGGTACGGCGGGTACCGACCTAACCGGATATTCCATCGTTGCCTATAATGGAAGCGGTGGCGCTGTGTATGACACAGAGGTTTTGTCAGGCACCATAGATGATGAAGGCTCCGGCTTTGGTGCTTTGTGGTTCCCTATCGTAGGCCTGCAGAATGGTTCTCCTGATGGTCTTGCTTTGGTTGATGCCTCTAGCACCGTGATTCAGTTCTTAAGCTACGAGGGTGTTTTCAGCGCCGTGGGCGGCCCCGCCGACGGCATGTCGAGTGTTGATATTGGTGTTGTTGAGCCGGCGTCAACCAATGATTCTCTGCAGCTTTCGGGCAGTGGCAACCAGTATCTGAGTTTTTCATGGATTGGCCCGACCAATCGTTCCTTGGGCTCTCTCAACGCATGGCAGACCATCACAACGGGTGGTTCCACAATTATGGTTTTCTCGGCTGCTGCCGCAAGCATTGACGAAAATGGCGGAGCCTATACGGTTCAGGTCACCCGGACTTCGGGTGATGACGCTTCCAGCGTTCAGATTGAACTGTCCGGCAGCGCCGATGGGTCTGATTATTCAATCAGCACAACCAATATCAGCTTCGGGGCTTCGGTTCTCTCCGTTGACGTGGTGATTACCATCACAGATGACGCGGCTCAGGAGGGATACGAAAATATTATCCTCACGCTGGTGAATCCGGTTGGCGGGACATTGGGTGCGCCGGCTGCTTTCACTTTGACCATCAATGCCAATGATGCTCCCCCGCTGGGAGAGCCGGCTGTTTGGATCAACGAGATCAATTATGATTCTGACGGAACGGATTCCAATGAGTTTGTTGAAGTGGCCGGCCCTCAGGGAACTGACCTCTCAACCTATATTCTTCTCCGTTATGAAGGCGGCGGCAGCGGGCTTGTGGATGGCTCGATAGCTCTTTCCGGTTCGATTGACGACGAGGGTTGTGGATACGGGGCTGTTGATTTTGCATTTGTTGGCCTTGAAAACGGGCCGGATGGAATCGCGCTCGCCGACACGGCCGGTGGGGTTACTTCGCTTGTTCAGTTCCTGAGCTATGAAGGTTCGTTCGTGGCGACGGAGGGTCCGGCAGTCGGTTACACATCCGAGAATGTCGGAACGCAAACGGGAACGGGGCCGACCTTGCAGTTGGGCGGCGACGCAACAAACTACAGTGCGTTTGTGTGGGAGACCAACACGATATCTCAGGGCAGCCTGAATATTAATCAGTCTATCACCGGATGCACCCCCATTCCTCAGACCAACGTCAGTTTCACAGCGTCCGCCGCATCGGTGGATGAGCCGGGAAGCTATGACATCACGGTCACCAAGAGCCTGGCCGAAGGCAATGTCAGCGGCGAGATTTCTCTTTCGGGTTCGGCGGTGGAAGGCGTGGATTATACTGTTTCAACTAATTTCACGCTGAATGGGGCGACGACCTCCGCGACGATCACGGTTACGGTTAGTGACGATTTGGAGCAGGAAGCTGCTGAGACGGTCATTCTGACACTGGCCAATGTGGTTGGCGGCACGGTGGTGGCTCCGTCGGTATTCACGCTGACGATCAATGGCAACGATTACGGCCCGAGCTCAATTGTCATCTCTCAGTATACTGAAACTGATGTTGGAACCATTCCGAAAGGCATCGAAATCTGGAACGTTTCCGGCGGGGACATCACATTCGATGAAGGCGCCAACAAACTGGACATCCTGACCGGGATGAACGGAGCGGTGTTGTCGGTAGCCAAGTCTGTGACGAACGGCACTCTGGCTGCAAACGGCGTCTGGGTGATCGGCACCACGAACATGAATCCGGATGTCGTTCAGGCCTTCACGTTCAACGGTGATGATTCCCTGGGTATTAATCTGGGCGGAATTCCGCAGGACGTGTTCGGCGAGTCCGGAGTGCTTCCTGCCGGCGGCGCCTGGACCAGCAATGGCGTTTCAACGGCCAACCAGAACATTCAGCTCAAGAGCGGAATCACGGATGGTGACAAGAATGGCTGGATAGATCCCAGCGAGCGGTTCGAGTATGTTGCGATCGGAAGCGATCAGACAGGCTTCGGTATCGCTCCCGGCGCGGCACCGTCAACCAATGTGAAATTTACTGCCTCTGCGGCTGCTGTTGCTGAAAACGTTGGAACATACGACGTCACCATCATCAAGACACTGGCCGAAGGCACGGTAACGGGCACCATTGAGCTTGGCGGGACGGCATCCGAGGGCGGCGCTGCTGATTATACAGTGTCTTCCACCAATTTCACGATGGATGGCGCGACAACATCGGCGACAATCACGGTTACCGTAAATGACGATGCCATTCAGGAAGGCGCCGAGACCATTATACTGACACTTGCCAATGTGACAGGCGGCACCGTGGTGACCCCGTCGGTGTTCACGTTGACGATCAACGCGAACGATGAGCCGCCGGAGGGCATCCTGTCGTTCCGGTTCACGGAAGCCCCGTTCCTGCAGGTTTCGACAAAGGATGCCAACCTGACGGTGACGGATATGATCGTGACCAATCCGGTGGGAACGATCGCCACGGATGTTGTCACGGGTGATTATTTCCCTAACGAGCCCTACATTGAGGAGAGCGGTGGATGGAGTGCCGAGAGCCAGGCGCTGGCCAAGTATTTCCACTTCAGCTTCCAGCCGCAGGCGGGTTATCAGGTGGCAGTCACGGCGATTGCCTTCCGTGCCTATGCCACAACAGCGGGGCCGTCCGTTTTCGGATTCGACGTCCGCGACGGAACCAGCACTTATGAAACCAATGCCCCGGACAGTATCCTGGTTGAAGTGATGCAGCCTGTAACGGGGATCATTGGCGAAACGGCCTCTATCAATGTGATGATCCAGGGCTGGACCAATGATTCCCGCGTGACATCCGGAACCGGCGCGTTCCGCCTGGATGATGTGGTGATCTACGGCAGCGTGACGCCGACGGGCGCTGTGAGTGTTGAGCCGACCTTCACGGGTGTTACCTTGAGCTCCGGGCAGCTGGTGTTTGTGTTCTCAAACGAGGTGGCCGCCACTTACACCTTGCAACGTTCGGTTGACCTGACTGCGGAACCGGCGTTCACGAACTACACGACGGGCATTACCGGCGGAAGCTATACGCAGAACGTGGTGAATGACGGTCCGATGAGTGCCTACCGCATGCTGAAAGAATAGTCTCTGGCGCAATGTAAAGCGCAGAGCGGCCCGGCGAAAGCCGGGCCGTTTCTTTTTTGGTGGGGCGAGGGGGCCTGCCCTGAACCGGCATGCGCAGCATCTCGGGTGACAGAGTCTCTACCGAGCCGCAGCATTTTTGATGATCTGGGGGGCCGACCTCTGTGCCGGCCGGAAATGAGGAAGAGGCGGGATCCGCCCCCTCATGCCTTTAGAGAATAACAGGAGGGCTGCCTCCCTCGCCGACGTTGCTTCAGAAAATGATTCGTGCCGGTTTCATCATCGGCTCATCGGGACAATTCGCCCCGCCACAGTTTTCTCTTTAGCTTTTGTGCTTTAAAACCGCAGTCCGACAAGCAGATAGAAGATGTTCATTTCGAAGCTGGCTTCCTTGTCGTATTTCTCGCGGGCGGCGTCCTGCTCTTCGGCTGTCTTGTGCTGGGCCTCGATGGTTGCATCGGTTTCCAGGTGCCGGAAACTTCCGCCAATCAGGAAGTCCACTCCATCAGAAAGCGGATGTTCCAGCAGAGCGGTCAGATCTATGGATTTGTAGGAGAGGTCAATATCCTTGGCATTGCGCGCGTCCACTCCAAGGCTCTCGCTGCTTCCGGCCCAGTCCAGCATCATGTAGTTTCCGCTGCAGATGATCTTGGTGCCCTCGGGATTGAGCCAGATGCGCATTTCGCCGCCGAAGCCCCATTCGGGCATGACAATGCCCGCCCAGCCTTCGCCGGTGCCGCCGATGACATAAGGATAGGGATGGTATTCATAGGTGCGGACGCCCTGTGCAGGTCCGGCGTCTATGGTGTAGCTTCCGGCCATGGTGAGCAGCCCGCCGCGGATCCACGGCGAGAAGTCGAAGCCCTCTTCGGTGCTGATGCAGAAGGGGGTGAGCAGCAGTCCGAGTTCAGCGGTGCCGGCCTGCAGTTCAATATCGGCACTGGAGCCCTGCGGGATGTACATGTAGTCATAGCTCTGGCCTTCGAATTCCACATCCTCGACGCCTATGGCGAAGGGCTCGTTTTCGGCCGTGGCGGTTGCATTGGCTTCAAAGTAGGAAAAATCCAGCAGGAAGGTCACATAGCGCCAGTTCTTTTCGATGCCAAGTCCGAGCGATCCGTAGCTTTCGTCAAAACCCAGTTCCTCGAGATCGTAGTTTTCAAGATAATGTGCGTAGTCAAGCTGGGATCCGGGGATGTCGGTGTAGGCCCGCTTGGTTTCCTTGACATAGCCGCTGATGGCGGTGATCAGTCCGGGTTTCAAAGTGATGCTGAAATCTTCATCGAGCGGATCCATCGCGCGGCCGGCGTAGACCTGGGCCCGGGCGATGAGTGATGCGCAACAGGAAATGACGGCGGCGGCGATTATCTGGAACAAGCATTTTTTCATTTTAGTCGTGTTTCCTTTCACCTGCGTTTGCGCGCACAAATAGACTAAAGCGCGGCTTGCGTCCAGCCTGAACTCGTAAAAAGTTCAGTGAAACGCTTGACCCCCGGTGTGGGAGCCTTTATATTTGTATATTCAGTCAAAGTCAGGTGCTGAATTATGAGCGCACAAAATACAGGTACTGCAGGCCGCGATTCGGAACAGTGGGTCAAACAGACCCGTCTGGTCAGGGACTGGGAGCGCAAAAAGCAGGATATCCTCGCCCACAAGTGGTACGAGAGCGAGCGCGCCGGGCACGATGTGGGATGGGATCACGCCTCTGTGGACTGGCTGATCCGGCACGGCATTGCCCCCAAAAAACAGAGTTGAGCCTTTCCGGTTTTCAAACTTCAATTTCTCCTGCGCTTTTTCTATGACATCACGGCGAAAACCTCATTTTGACAAGGGCGCCTGGGCGGTTCAGAAGGAACGCTTCGCAACGGATTTGCCGGTTCCGCCGCAGCCTTTTGATGTTCATCCGCTGGGAGAATTGATTCCCGATGTGATGAAGAAAATGGGGATGCACGGGCGTCTGCACGAGGCCGCCATGCTGGACGAGTGGCCTCAACTGGTGGGCGCGCAGCTTGCGGGGCACACACGCCCCGTGAAACTTGAACACGATGTGCTGACGGTGTTTGTGGACCATTCCGCGTGGCTGAGTGAACTGTCGCGCTACGGAAAGAAGCAGATGATGGATAAACTGAACGCGCGCTTTGGGACGGGATGCATCAAAAGCATTCACCTGGCGCTGGATCCTGAAAGCGGAAGAAAATGAAATCCTTTAAAAAGGCAATCCTGGCAGGAGTGATTTCAGCAGCCGTTTGCTTTTGCGCGAATGGCGAAGATCCGTCCGTCGCTCTTCAGACCGTGGTGCAGGCGATGGATCTGCTGCGGGAGCGCGGAATCATGGCCGAGACGAACGGCCTTGAAACCGCCTTGCTGAAGAACCTTGTGATGGCGGCCGATCCCGGCGGAACGCTGCCGGATGCAAAAGAGCTGTCGAGTCTTGAGCGGGAGACCCGCGGGGTCTGGTGTGTGCCCGATATCCATTTCACCAAGACCGGCAAAACCGTTTCTGTCGCGGAGCCCCTGCCCGAAGGCTTCGAGTCCGGTGATGCGGTGGAGATGGTGGACGGGAAGGGGATCGGCGATCTTCCGGCGGAGGAGATTCTCCGCCGGTTGTCCGGCGACTGTGATGCGGGCGCCCGCCTGACAATCCGTCGCGGAGGCAGCGCCGAGCATGATCTGGAACTGGCGCGGACCGAGAAACCTGTACCGCCGGTGGCTGCGGTGGAGAAACTGAATCCGGAAACCGGCTATGTGAAACTCTTTGGATGCCATCCTGGAACGGCGGCGGCGCTGGCGCCGGTATTGACGGAATGGAAGACTTCCGGCGTCTATGGCGTTGTGCTTGATCTGCGCGCGGCTGGCGGGGCTTCGCGCGAAGATGTGTGCCGCATACTCGGCATTTTCACTGCGGCGGAAGGCGAGCTTTTCCGCACGGTTCCCCTCGCGGGAGGGCCGGAAATCTGCACAGTTCCGGATGGCGGCCGCCTGGGCCTGCCGGCAATGGTGCTGGTGGATGAATCCACAACCGGCGCCGCTGAACTGCTGGCGGCGGGCCTGCAGGGCATGGAAGCCGGGAGCATGATTCTGGGCCGCAAGACGGCCGGAGACTTCATGCTGCGCGAGAATCTGCGCTTGAATGGCGATCGCTCGATGCGCGTGGCGTCCCGGATGCTGAAGTTTCCGGACGGACGTGAGCGCCGCGCCAACGAAGGCCTGGTCCCCGATATCGTCATAGAGCCCCGCAAGGGCAAGCCGGCGGAAGCCCCCGGGGAAGATATGCATTTGCGCTTGAAAAACGATGTGGCGCTCCAGCGGGCCTGCGACCTGCTGCAGGGCCTGCGCGTACTCAAGATTGGAATCCGTGAAGAATCCAAAACTCCAGAAAATTGATCCGGACAACATTCCGTCCGCTGTGATTGCCAAAGCCGTTTGCGCGCTGCGCGAGGGAGAGCTGGTGGTCATCCCGACGGAGACCGTCTATGGCGTGGCGGCCATGCCGTCCGCGGCGGACGCCATGGACCGGCTTTTTGAAGCCAAGGGCCGCGACGGCGGCAAGCCGGTCGCGCGCTTTGCGCGGAACCTTGCGGATATCGAGGCCGCCGGCGCCCGGGTGAACAGTGCCGCGCGCCGTCTGGCCGAACGCTTCTGGCCGGGACCGGTGACGCTTGTGCTTCCTCAGGACGGAGGAACCTGCGGATACCGGATACCGGATCACCCCGTGCCGCTGGCTCTGCTGGAAGCCTGCGGATGCGTGCTGGCCGTGACCAGCGCAAACCGCAGCGGGGAGAAGGATGCGCTGACCGCGGAAGAGGCTCTGGCCGCCCTTGGAGATCGTGTGAAGATGGTGCTGGATTCCGGGCCGTCGCGCGGACAGGTGCCCAGCACCGTGATTGATGTCACCAAGTCCAAACCGATCATTCTGCGCGAGGGCGCTGTATCGCAGGCCGCCGTGGCAGAAGCCCTGCAGGCAGCGACTTCCAGAAGAATCCTTTTTGTCTGCACCGGCAACACCTGTCGCAGTCCGATGGCCGAATATCTGCTGCGCGAACGGCTGGGGAAGGATTCCGGATGGGTTGTCGAATCGTGCGGCACAGCGACCTATGACGGCGGGATGCCTTCGCAAAACGCAATTGATGTGATGAAGGAGCTGAACATTGATATCCGGCCGCACCGAAGCAGGATGGTGACCGCCGGGCTGGTGGAGTCTGCCGACCTGATTGTGACCATGGCGGAGGGTCACCAGCGGGAACTGCTGCACCGGTTTCCCGGGGCAGAGAGAAAGATGTTCCGGCTGCATGAATTTGGAACAGCGCGGCCGGTTCCTGACGTGATGGATCCGGTCGGGGGCCCAAAGGACGTCTACCGAAAAATCAGAGATGAAGTGGACTCCGCGATAGCCGACCTGATAATCTATCTGGCGCGAAATTTCGAAAGGATCGCATTATGAAAATAGCAATTGGTTCCGACCATGGCGGATTTGAAGCCAAGGAGCACATCAAACAGTACCTGACGAACCACAAGATGAAGGTCGCGGATGTCGGGTGCTCGAGCCGCGAGTCGGTGGACTATCCCGACTTTGCCGCCGGCGTTGCGCGGCTGGTATCCAGCGGCGAGGCCAAGCAGGGCATCGTGATCTGCACTTCGGGAATCGGCGTGAGCATCACGGCGAACAAGTTTCCCCGTGTGCGCGCGGCGCTGTGCGGAACTCCGCATCTGGCCGAGATGGCCCGCAAGCACAACAACGCCAATGTGCTGGCGCTGGGCGCGTCGGTGACCTCCCTGTCCGAGATGGATGCGATTCTCGACGCGTGGTTCAAGGCTGAATTCGAGGGCGGCCGTCATGAGCGCCGCGTGCAGAAGATTTCCGATTACATGGCCACGCTGAGCGATCCCGTCGCCCTTTATGACAGGGATCCCGAGATCTATTCACTGATGGTTTCCGAGACGCGCCGGCAGAAGGAAAACATCGAACTGATTGCCTCGGAGAACTATGTCAGCCGCGCCGTCCGCGAGGCGGCCGGATCCGTGATGACCAACAAGTACGCCGAGGGCTATCCCGGCAAGCGCTGGTATCACGGGTGCGAATTTGTGGACGAGGCCGAGCGCCTCGCTCAGGATCGCGCGAAGGAACTGTTTGGCGCCGAGCACGTGAACGTTCAGCCGCACAGCGGAAGCCAGGCCAACATGGCCGTTTATTTTGCGATGCTCAAGCCCGGAGACACCATCCTTGCCATGAGCCTTGCTCACGGCGGGCACCTGACGCACGGTCACAACGTGAATTTCTCCGGCCGCCTCTTTAACTTTGTGCATTACGGCGTGGACCGCGAGACCGAGATGATTGACTATGACGAGATCGAACGCCTGGCTTCGGAGCACAAGCCGCGGCTGATTTGCGCCGGCGCCAGCGCCTACTCAAGAATCATTGATTTCAAGCGCATGCGCCGGATCGCGGACAGCGTGGGCGCATACCTCATGGTGGACATGGCGCACTTCGCCGGGCTGGTGGCCGCCGGATGCCATCCAAGCCCCGTTCCTTATGCCGAGTTTGTGACGACCACGACTCACAAGACGCTGCGCGGGCCACGCGGCGGCATGATTCTCTGCCAGGCTCGCTTTGCGCAGGAAATAGACCGCCAGATATTCCCCGGCATTCAGGGCGGGCCGCTCATGCACATCATCGCGGCCAAGGCGGTATGCTTTCACGAGGCGCTTCAACCGGAGTTCAAGGAATACGCGAAACAGATCGTGCGCAATGCCCATGCCCTGGCTGACGCCATGCGCGCGAAGAACATGCGGATTGTTTCGGGCGGAACGGACAATCATCTGATGCTGGTGGACTTGACCCCGGTGAACATGACCGGCAAGGACGCCGCGGACGCGCTGGACAAAGCCGCCATCACCGTGAACAAGAATGCCATTCCCTTCGACACCAAGAGCCCGTTTGTGACCTCCGGCATTAGGATCGGGACACCGGCGGTGACCACGCGCGGAATGAAGGAAGGCGAGATGGTGAAGATTGCCGACATGATTTCAGAGGCGATGGAAAAGGCTGAACATCCCAAGGCACTGGCCCTGCTCAAGAAGAAGGTCGTCGAGTTCACGTCCGCCTTCCCGGTGCCCTGAAGCAGAGGCTTCTCAGCAAGACGGGGGAGGATAGAACAGGGGCGTCCTACCTTCCGGAGAAAATGTACAAGGTGGGGAATTCGATGCGGAGCGCTTCGGCCAGTTTTACAAGCTCGCCATAAGGCTCTGCATCCGGCGCGAAGATCACCAGAACCGGTATGCCGATGCCTTTTTCGCGCATGACGGCAAGGGCTTCCGCACAATCCTGCACGGTGTATTCCTCGATTTTCAGCTCCGGCTTCGGTGCGTCGTCGGGCCACACCTCGCGGATCTGAACAAGTTTCAAGCCGTTTGTCCCGCCGGCATGGATTTCCCACGGCTGGCTGGGCCGGTCCTCCCTCTTCCGGAATTCGGGCTGCGGCAGGAATGCCTTGTAGAAGAGCTGCCCCTTCGCGGGCGGTTCGATGCGTATGCCGTTGTCGGTGCAGAGCAGATCAAGGAAACGGCACATTTCGACGGCATGGCCCAGCGGGACATCGGAGGCAAGCCGCAGATCCAAGTGCGGAGTTCTGCCCTGCTCGATAAGGCTCTGCAGAAAATCCATAATTCCTTCGGGCGATGCATTGGTTTCCGCTCCGGACATTTTCACTGTGCAGACGGAATCTTTCCATGAGGCGCCTTCCGGCGCCGAGAACGACAGGGTCATGTCCGCCACGCGCAGCGTGCTGTCCTTGTATTCCGGTTCGATATCCACCGTCACCAGTTTCCCTTTGGGCATCGGGATTTCAGGATTGGCCGTGAAGCGGCGGTAGACCCCGCTCTTGTCCCTTTTGAACGGCACATCCAGCACGGTATTGAGGTCGTTGAAGTCGGATGCGATGCTCCCGGGTTCATTTTCATCGGCATCATATTTTCCGTCGCGGACATTCGAGCCTGTGAAGCAGAAACCCGTTTCCGGAAGTGTGGTGCCGGTGTCTGTGTCTATCAAGAGCAGCTCGGCGCGCTTGCGGAAGACCTCGCCGTCACCCTGTTCCCACTGGAGGGTCAGGAAAACGCGTTCCCCTTTGGGCCACAGGCGGAGTTTGTCATAGTCCACGGTTGCGCCCGGCTTCATGCCGATGAATTCCAGCGCGGCATGGATGTCGCTTGGCTTGGCGAAGGAGACGGCAAGCGCTTCGTAGGCGTGCCCGCTTTTCGGGGAGATGACATAAAACTCCACCGGCTCGCCGGGCCGGATTCCCGTCGCTTCCGCCTGGAGGGAAACCTTTTTCAGGTTCCGGTCGGCGATCAGGCCCGGCCTGACCAGCAGATTGCTGTTCCCGGCGGTGGATGCCAGCTGCTGGGTGTAGACGCTTTGCACAAGGGCTGCGTTTGCGGAAGGGCCGTCAATTGCTGAAGCAATGCCCGAACAAAGAAGGGTTGCAGCGGTCAATATCAATAACTTTGTTTTCATTTGCTCATTATGCATAATGCCGTGCATGGATAAAACGGAAAAAGAGAGTGCCTCCCCCGTGTCCGTCGAAGTGCCGGACGCGGATCTGGTCGCCCGCGCGCAGACGGGCGATGCGGCGGCTTTTGAGGCGCTGATCGGGCGCTGGCACGAGAAGATTTATTCGCTGGTCTACGGGATGACATCCAATCGCGAAGACGCACAAGACATTCTGCAGGAGGTGTTCATCAAGGCCTACCGGTCCATTGGCCGCTTCCGGGGAACGGCCTCGTTCTACACATGGATCTATCGCATCGCCGTTAACCACACCATCAACTACCGCAAGAAGCGCACCCGCCAGGCCGCGCTGAGCCTCAACGAAATGGATGATTCCATTGAAAAAGACCCTGTTTTCGAGCGCCTGCAGGTTTCCCATGGCCCCCGTCACGAAGTATCAGTTTCAGAACTGCATGAAAAATTGAACAAAGCGCTGCAGACTTTGTCAGATAAGCACAGAACGGTGGTGGTCATGCACGATATGGAAGGTGTGCCGCATGAAGAAATCGCCAAAATGCTGCGCTGTTCGACCGGCACGGTGCGATCGAGGCTTTTTTATGCCCGGCGGCTGCTGCAGCAGGAATTGAAGGATTATGTGCCATGAAATGTTCGACATTCAGAAAAGAATCGCTGGGGACAGGGGAGCTGACGGAGGCCTGTCTGGCCCACGTGCAGCAGTGCTCCGACTGCCGCGACCTTTATGAGCAGGGCCGTGCCCTGCGCGAACTGCTGGCCCTGAAAAGATATGAAAAAATTCCCGGCGATTCGCTGGATCAGACCCGGCGCGCTTTCCGCGTGGCCGTGGCCGAACCGGCCGAGACGCCCGGGTACAGTGTTGCGCAGCTTCTGCGCTATGCGCTGGCCGGTGCTTTCGTGATGCTGCTGGTTATGAACTTCTCCGTCGGGCCTGAACTTCCGGCCATCCAGCCTCCGGCGCAGGAAGCAAGATCAGTCGCGGCCGCTCCGGCGATGGCGTTTCCCGGTCCGTATCTGGCGCATTCCAATGCGGAACCCGCCGGCATTCAGTACGGCCCTTTGCCCTCGCGGCTGGTGAATTTTAATTATTAAAATCTTCCGTTGAGCAGGCGGTTTGCCGTAAGCTCCGGTGAATTTATTAAGGAAACCGCTCATGACTCAGGATTTCAGTTGGTACTCAAATATTGTGATCTGGTGCGCGCTGGCCGCGTGGATGGTGGCGCAATGCACCAAGATGCTGACTGATTTCATCAGAACCCGCAAAATTGATTTTCATTATCTGGTGAGCACCGGCGGCGTGCCCAGCGCCCATTCCGCCATGGCCGCCGCGCTGGCCACCGCGGTTGGTTTCCGGGTCGGGTTTTCCGACCCGCTTTTTGCGGTCACGCTGGCATTTGCGATCGTGGTCATGTTCGACGCGCAGAGCGTTCGTCGCGCCGCTGGGCAGCAGGCCAAGCTGCTGAACCAGATTGTGGCCGAGATATTCAAGGAACACCACCTTTCGCAGCAGAAGCTGGCCGAACTGCTGGGTCATACGCCGCTGGAGGTTTTCCTCGGCATGATCATGGGCATACTGACGGCCCTCATCATCCTCACCAAATTCGGGAACTGAACGCCATGGCAGATGCGCGCATAAGCCAGCTTCTGGAAAATCGGAAGAAGCCGCTGCTGTCCTTCGAATTCTTCCCGCCGAAGGACGATGAGAGCTTTGCTGCGCTGGAGCAGACTGCAAGCCGTCTCTGCAAGCTCAAGCCCGACTTCATCACCGTCACCTACGGCGCCGGCGGCTCGACCCGCGCCCGCACCCTGAAAATGGCCCTGCGCCTGCGTGAAATGTACAATGTTCCCGTCATGCCGCATCTGACCTGTGTCGGTTCCACGGTCAAAGAACTGATTGAAATCGTCGGAATGTTCTATGAGCACGGATTCCGCAACATCATGGCGCTGCGCGGCGATCCGCCCAGGGACCAGCTGGCGTTTGTCGCGCCCGAGGGGGGGCTGAGCCACGCCTCGGAACTGGTGAGCCTCATCAAGGCGGAATTTCCGGACATCGGCTGCGGAGTGGCCGGCTATCCCGAGGCGCATCCGGAGGCGCATTCGCTGGAAACCGACATTGACCATCTCATGGAAAAAGTTGACTGCGGCGCGGACTTCGTGACTACGCAGCTTTTTTTCGAGAACGCAGACTTTTACTGGTTTCGCGATTTGTGCCGCGCGCGCGGCGTCACCCAGCCAATTCTGGCCGGCCTGCTTCCGGTGATTTCGCTGCCGCAGATCAAGCGGATCATGGAGCTTTCGCAGGTTTCATTTCCGGCCGCCCTCGAGCAGAAACTGAAGGAAGCCGGCGAGAAGGGGCCCGAGGCTGAAAAGGCGGGCATCCGTTGGGCGGTGGAGCAGATCGAAGACCTCCTTGCCAATGGCGTGCCCGGCATTCATCTATATATTCTCAACCGTCCCAAAACCGCGCTCGACTCCGAACTCGAAGACTGCATACACCGCTGGCACGGTTGAAAAAAAGCTATATTTTGGCCAAAAAACGCACAAAAACGGCCAAAAATGCTCAAAAATGGCAAAAAATAGCCGAAAAACGCGATTTTTAGGCCTTGTAGGTCAAATTCCCCGTGAAAACGTGGACTGCCGGCCCCGTCAGGGTGACGTCTTTTGCGCCGTCATCCGTGAGGGTAAATCCGATTTCTAATGTGTCGCCGCTTGCGCACGTGATTCTCACCGGGCCTTTGCAGAGCCCGAGCTTCCCGGCAACAAGTCCCGCCGCCGTCATGCCCGTGCCGCAGGCCAGCGTTTCGTCCTCCACGCCGCGCTCATAGGTGCGGATGGCGAGCGAGTTTGGGCCCGTCACGGTGATGAAGTTCGCATTGGTTCCTGCCGGGGCAAAATCCTTGTGATAGCGGATCAGCGCGCCGAATTTCTTCACATCGAAGGTCTTCAGGTTGTCCACCAGCACCACTGCGTGCGGAACACCGCTGTTTACAAATGAATAGTCGAGGGAGGCTTTCTCGATCTGGAGCTTCCGGTTCAGCCGCCAGTCCTTCGGCGCTGTCATCCAGAGGCGGACGGTGTCGCCGCGGGCCTCGGCCCGCAGTTCGCCCGCGATAGTCTCGATGGTCATGGTACTGGGGGCGGCGCCGATTTCGGAGGCCAGCCGGGCCACGCACCGCGCGCCGTTGCCGCACATCTCCACCTCAGAACCGTCCGGATTGAAAAACCGCATGCGAAAATCGGACTTCTTTGAAGGCTGGATCAGGATGATGCCTTCGCAGCCCACTCCCGTGCGCCGCGCGCCGATGTGAGCGATCCATTCGCGGTCGTTCACGGGGAACGTTTGATCGCGGTCGTCCACCATTACAAAATCGTTCGATGCGCCATGCATCTTCCAGAAAGGTATATTCACCGTCATTCTCCAGAGTAATATTCAACAAACCGGTAAAATATACGAGCGGGGGAGGGTAAATACAAGAAAGACAGTCTGGAACATTTCATGGCGAGCGGTTAATAATCTCCGCTCACATGGACAGGACGAACAATAACCGGAAAGGGCGCTATCACATCTGGACCATCGGGTGCCAGATGAACGAGGCGGACTCCCGCCAGCTTGCAGCGCAGCTTGAAGCCATCGGCTACACGCCCTGCGAAAGGGCCAATGATGCCGATCTGGTCATCCTGAACACCTGCGTGGTGCGGCAGCAGGCGGAAAACAAGATCTACAGCCGGCTGGGTTCACTTCAGCGGATCAAGCAGGACCGTCCCGAAATGAAGATCGCGCTGATGGGCTGTCTCGTGGGCGTGCGCGACGCCGGAGAAATCCGAAAGAGGTTTCCTTATGTGGACGTCTTTCTCGCGCCGTCCGAGACAGAGCCGCTTATTCGTTTCCTTGGCGGACATCTTGATCCGGAAGAACCCCTGCAGACGGACTTCCATCAGATTTACACATTGCCCGGGCAGGAAAAAGGCCGCGCAGTGACCGCTTTTGTGCCTGCTGTGCTGGGCTGTTCGCACGCTTGCTCCTTCTGCATCATTCCTTCCCGTCGCGGCCCGGAGCACAGCCGCCCGAAAGAGGAGATTCTTCGGGAGATATCCGCGCTGGCCCGGCAGGGCGTGCGCGAAGTGATGCTTCTGGGCCAGATCATTGACCGCTACGGCCTCGACCTTCCCGGAGGATCCGATCTTGCGGGCCTGCTTCAAGATGCCGCGCGCTTTGAAGACATCTGGCGCATACGTTTTTTGACCAGTCACCCGAACTGGTTCACGGACCGTCTGCTGGAAACGGTTGCTTCGACCCCGAAAATCTGTCCGCAGCTTGAAATCGCCGTGCAGTCGGGGAGCGACGAAGTGCTGGAGCGCATGCGGCGCGGATACGGGGTTCAGAAGTTTGTGGATATGGTTGGTAAAATCCGCAGTCTGATACCGGATGCGGCTATCCATACCGACATCATTGTCGGATTTCCCGGCGAGACGGAAGCGCAGTTCAATGAGTCCTGTGAAATGCTTAGACTGCTCCGGCTGGACAAAGTCCACATCGCCAAATATTCGCCGAGGCCCGGCACGCTGGCGGCGCAGCGCTATGCCGATGACATTCCGGAAGACGTGAAAGAGCATCGCCGGCAATACCTTGATGATGTGCAAGTGGCCATTCAGGAAGAACAGAACCGGAAGCTTGAAAACACGATAGTTGAAGTGCTGGCGGAAGGCCTCGACAAGCACCGCTGGCGTGGCCGCACGCCGCAGAACAGGATTGTCTTCTTTGAAAATGCCCGCGACTGCCTGGGCCAACTCGTGAACGTCAAAATCGAACGGTCCAGCCCCTTTACCATGTCCGGCCGGGCAGTCTCCTGAGGATTCGTTTCGATGCATTCAACTGCATATCTGTTTTGTTCACCGGCTGAGATAGCGGACGAAAACTGCGGCGTCGCATGGCTCCGCGAGAAAGGAACCGCGAGTCAACGCTATTGAACGCGAAAAGAAAGATGCATGAATGCTGGATGACGTCTCAAACCATCAGTCCGGTATTTGCCTTGTGTTTCAGCCGATGCTCTTTTTAACCACGTCCACGAGCATGCTGGTCAGCCGGTCGGTCATTTCCTTTGTCGGGCCTTCGACCATGACGCGGCACATGGACTGTGTGCCCGAATAGCGGATGAGCACGCGCCCCTTGTCCTTCAGTTCGGCTTCCGCCTTTTTGATCGCCTGCTGGATTTCCGGAATGTTCTCCAGCGGCGGCTTGGACTTGACATCCACGTTGATCATTTTCTGCGGAGACATCGTCATGATCTTCGCCAGGTTTGACAGCGGCTGGTTGTAGTGCCGCATGGCCGAGAGGAGCTGGAGCGCGGATATGATTCCGTCGCCGGTGGTGTGATGGTTCAGGAAAATCATGTGGCCCGAGGCTTCGCCTCCCAGCGCGGCGCCTTTCTGCTGCATCATTTCCAGCACGTAACGGTCGCCCACCTTGGCGGCGCACGATTCAATGCCCAGCTCCTTCAGGGCGATGAAGAATCCGAAATTGCTCATGACGGTTGAAATCAGCAGGTTGTTTTTCAGGAGGCCCAATTCCTTGTACATTCTGCCGCAGACGGCCAGGATGTGGTCGCCCGTCAACTCTTGTCCGTTTTCGTCCACGGCAATGAAGCGGTCGCCGTCGCCGTCGAAAGCGAGACCGATATCCGCCTTGATTTCGCGGACCTTGGCGCTCAAGTCCTGCGTGTGCTGGGATCCGCAGCGGTCGTTGATGTTGAGTCCGTTCGGCTCGCAGTGAATGGCCGTCACGTCCGCGCCGAGTTCGGAAAAGATGATGGGGGCGGCCTTGTAGGTGGCCCCGTTGGCGCAATCCATCACGACCTTCATGCCCTCCAGAGTCAGGTTTTCCGGGAACGTGTTTTTGCAGAACACAATATACCGGCCCATGGCGTCGTCAATGCGGCGGGCCTTCCCGATCTGGCTCGCCGTCGGGCGAATAGCCTCGATGCGGTCGGTGGTGATCAGGTTCTCCATTTCGTCTTCCTCGCCGTCCGGCAGCTTGAATCCGTCGCGCGAAAAAATCTTGATGCCGTTGTCCTGGTAGGGATTGTGGGAGGCGGAAAGAACCATGCCCGCATCCGCGCGCATGCTGCGCGTGATGAAGGCAATGCCGGGCGTGCTCATGGGGCCCACCAGCAGCACATCCACGCCCATCGAGCAGATGCCGGCCGTCAGGGCCGATTCCAGCATGTAGCCGCTGATCCGCGTGTCCTTGCCGATCAGGATGGTGTGCCGGCGGGTTTTGTGTTTCTTGCACACATAGGCCGCGGCGCGGCCTATCTTCAGAGCCATTTCCGCCGTCATGGGGTGCACATTGGCAACGCCTCGCACTCCGTCAGTTCCAAATAACCGTTCCATCGTTCTTCTCCTTGCCTCAAAATCCATTTCGAGAAAGACAGGCTCTGAATCTACAACCGCACGCTGCGAAAAAACAGGGAATCTTTCAATCGTCCGGATTGCAATATCGACAAAGAGGCCTTCAAAAATGCCAAAAAACGCCCAAAAAGTGCTAAAAAACGCCAAAAACTGCTCAAAAACGCCCAAAAAGTGCCAAAAAACGTCAAAAAATGCCAAAAAATGCCAAAAAATCGCTAAAAAAAGGTCCGGGAAACGTTTTGCCCGGCGGGGCTGTTTTGTTGTCCTGATTTCCTGTAGAGTGCGGACAGCACGATGAATGAAGACTATGTCAGTTTCGGATCGCTCGCAAATGCTCCGGTTGGGGCCGTGAAGGGCGTTGGTCCTTCGCGGGCGGTTCTTTTTGCGCGCCTCGGCATTGTCACGGTCGAGGATTTGCTTCTTGCGCTTCCGTACCGCTACGAAGACCGCCGGGTTTTTGCCAGGATTGCCGACATCCAACCCGATGTTCCGGCGACCCTATGCGGAGAGATTCGTGTGTGCGACTGGGTTCGTCCGCGCTCGGGCAAGGGCTATTTCGAGGCGGTGCTGGACGATGGATCCGGTCTCCTTCACTGCCGCTGGTTCGGCGCGCCGTATTTGAAGAACGAAATCAAGCGCGGCGGCAAACTGATTGTCTACGGAAAGATATCCCTGTTCCGCGGCGCCCGCGTCATGCAGCATCCCGATTATGAGACCGCGGACAGTTCCCTGGACGACAATATTCACATGGGGCGCATGGTGCCGGTCTACCGCCTGACCGAGGGGTTGGGGCAGAAGACGGTGCGGCGCATCCTGTGGGATGCGGTTTCGGAATATGCCGGCCGCCTTGTTGAATCGCTTCCGGACGAAATGCTCGAGCGCTGGCGGTTGCCCGGTCTTTCTGTTGCTCTGCGCGAAGCGCATTTCCCGACCGCGCCGGAGGGCGCGGAGAAAGCGCGCTTCCGTCTTGTGTTCGAGGAGTTCCTCTGCGCGGAACTGGTGCTGGTGGTCCGGAAAATCCACGCGGAAAGATTTTTGACCAGCAAGCCGCTGGTTCCAACCGGCCGCCTGAAGGAGCAGTTCATCGCCCGTCTCCCATTCAGGCGCACCAGCGCCCAGCTGCGCGTGATAGATGAAATCGAGAACGATCTCCAGAAGCCTCATCCCATGCACCGCCTGCTGCAGGGCGATGTCGGGTCGGGCAAAACCGTTGTCGCCGTGTTTGCCGTGCTGACCGCGGTGGAAAGCGGGGCGCAGGTCGCCGTGATGGCGCCGACCGATGTGCTGGCGGCCCAGCATCATGAGGTCTTTTCACAGTATCTGGTTCCGCTGGGCCTGCAGATTGAGCGCATGGCCGGCAGCATGCCGCCCGCCCGCCGCCGGCAGATTCTGGAAAAGTTGCGGGCGGGGACGGTGGATGTGCTGGTCGGAACGCATGCCCTGATCCAGGAAGGCGTAGAGTTCCGCAATCTCGGCCTCGTGATCATTGACGAGCAGCACAAGTTCGGCGTGGAGCAGCGAAGCATTTTGTGCGGCAAAGGCAATCACCCCGACGTGCTGGTGATGACCGCGACGCCGATTCCGCGGACGCTCGCGATGACGGTCTACGGGGATCTCGATGTCAGCATCATTGACGAACTGCCCGGCGGCCGCCAGCAGGTTATAACAAAAGTTATAACAGAGGATCAGCTCCCGCTGGCCTGTGATTTCATCAAAAAGCAGGTTGCCGCCGGGCGGCAGGCGTTTGTGGTTTTCCCCCTTGTTGAGGAGAGCGAATCATCGAAACGGAAGGCCGCAGTCCAGATGTATGAAAAGCTGAGCGCCACAACCTTTGCCGAGCAGCGCACGGCCCTTGTGCATGGGCAGATGCCTTCCGAGGACAAGCGCAGGGTGATGGACCGCTTTCATGCCGGCGAAATTGATGTGCTGATTGCCACGACGGTGGTGGAAGTCGGCCTGGATGTGCCCAACGCCAACGTGATGCTCGTGGTGCATGCCGAGCAGTACGGTCTTTCGCAGCTCCATCAGCTTCGCGGCCGCATCGGCCGCGGGCCCTACAAGTCCTACTGCCTCCTGCAGGGCGATCCGAAAACAAAGGAAGCCTGGCAAAGGCTCAGGATCATGACGGAGACCACGGATGGATTCCGCATCGCCGAGGAGGATTTGCGCATCCGCGGCATGGGCAATCTGCTGGGCGCTGAGCAAAGCGGATTCCCGCGCCTGCGCGTGGGCGATCCCCTGGCCGACACCCACATTCTCAAGGCGGCCCGGCAGCAGGCCTTTGACATTGTGGAGGAGGATCCCTTGCAGACGGGCGAAAAATACCGGGAACTGTATTTGCGCGCGCGCAAACTTTATGAGCAGGTGGGAACTTTTGTGGAGGTTGGATGAAAAGAAGACTTCTTAAAATCGCGGCCGTGCTGCTGATCTGGCTGGCGCTGGTCTGGCCGATCCCGCAGTCGTTCTACAACCGCCTTACGCTGGCGTTGTCCGATTTCCTGCACTTTCCGCTGGCCATTTTCCTGTTCTGGCTTGTTGCCGGACTGGTGCCGTCCCGGCGCCGTGCGGCCGCCATTGTTCTGATTGCGGCCGCGCTCATGGAATGTGTTCAGCCGCTTTTGGGGCGATCGGCCTCTATTGCGGATTTTGCATACGCGGCCCTTGGCGTTATTGCGGCGGCAATGCTGTTCCGGATTCCGAAATTGAAGACGGCGTTTGCGCTGCTTTGTGCCCTGGCTCTCATTCCGGCCGGATCTGTTGTCTGGGATCAATGTTCGGCCCGCCGCGATTTTCCGCTGCTGGCCGGATTTGAAAGCCCGCTGGAGAAAGGCCGGTGGACGCTGAACGGAGTGTCCATGAATCGCGTAAAATTCAACAGCACACAGGGGGAGTTTGCAGCGGAGGTCTCTGTGCGCGAAAAAGATTTCGATTATCCCGGTCTTTTTCTCGAAGACATGCCCCGGGACTGGAGCGGTGCGAAGGCTCTTCAGTTCGACATTTTCCGGCCTGCTCCGGCCCTCCGGGATTTCAGTGTGCGCATTGACGATCAGAAATTCAACCCGGCCTACCGGAATCGCTTTCAGAAAAGCTTTGTTTTGAAGCAGGGGATGAATAGAATCCGCATTGACCGTGAAGAATTCGAGGTGACCTCCGGCGGCGCGCCGCTGGATCTGTCAAACATTATGAGGATCGGCCTTTTCTATCTGGCGGCGGAAAAGGGCGAAGTGTTCTTTGTGGATGACGTCAGGCTGATAATAGGTGAACAATGAAGCTTTCAATTGTGATTCCGGTTTACAACGAGGTGAAGACGCTGGAGGAGGTCCTTCAGGTTGTCAAAAACGTGAGCATCCCGCTCGAGAAGGAAATCATTCTCGTAGACGACTGCTCCTCCGACGGAACACGCGCGCTTCTGGAAAAAATGCAGGCGGCGGATCCGCAGCTGAAAGTGGCTTATCATGAGGTGAACCAGGGCAAGGGCGCCGCGCTTCACACCGGCTTCGCGCAGGCCACGGGTGACTTCGTGATCATTCAGGACGCGGATTTGGAATACGATCCAAAGGAATATGTCCATCTGCTGGAGCCTCTGCTGGAAGGCCGCGCGGATGTCGTGTATGGCTCCCGGTTCCAGGGCGGCGGCGCGCATCGCGTAGTCTATTACTGGCATTATCTGGGCAACCGCTTCCTGACGACGCTTTCCAACATGATGACGAACATCAACCTCACGGATATGGAGGTCTGCTACAAGATATTCCGGCGCGAGATCATCCAGTCGCTGAATCTCAGGGAAAAGCGGTTTGGCTTCGAGGTGGAAGTCACCGCCAAGCTGGCCCGCGGCAACTGGCGGATTTATGAAGTGCCCATTTCCTACTACGGCCGCACCTATGGAGAGGGCAAGAAGATAACGTGGAAAGACGGCGTCCGTGCGCTGTGGTGCATCCTGAAATACCGGTTTGTGGACTGAACATGAGCGAACCCTCCTCCAGCATTCCGCGGCATGTGGCCATCATCATGGATGGCAACGGGCGCTGGGCCAAACAGCGCGGCCTTCCGCGCATCAAGGGCCATGAAGCCGGAGCCGAATCGGTGCGGACCGCCGTGCGGACCTGCAAGAAACTGGGCATTAAATATCTCACGCTGTACGCCTTCAGCACCGAGAACTGGGTGCGCCCCCGCGCCGAGATCGAGGGCCTCATGGGCCTCCTGCGCTATTTCATCAGCAAGGAGGAAAAGGAATTTCACGAGAACAAGGTCCGTCTGCGCGTGATGGGCCGCATGCAGGATCTGCCTGAAAAAGTGCAGACCGAGCTGAACCGGATGATGGAACTCACGGCGCAGTATGACGAAGGCCAGCTGATCCTTGCGCTCAGCTACAGCGGACGCACTGAACTGACCGATGCGGTCAGGCAGATTGCCCATCGAGTGCGGGACGGGAAGCTCAAACCGGACCAGATCAGCGACAAAACGATATCGGAATCTCTTTATCTGCCTGATGTGCCTGATCCCGATCTCATGATCCGCACCAGCGGGGAACAGCGGCTCAGCAATTTTATGCTTTGGCAATTGTCATACTCGGAGCTATATTTCGCCCCAATTTTCTGGCCGGATTTCAGGGAGAGCCATTTAATCGAGGCGGTTGAGGATTTCGGACGCCGGCATCGGCGTTTCGGCGACGTGAAGTAGGTTTTATGCTGAAGAACAGAATTTTGAGCGGATTGCTGATGGGGGCGCTGCTGATTTCAGCGGCGGTCTGGCTGCCGCCTTTTCACTTGGGCATTCTGCTGATCCTGTCCGCCCTGACCTTTGCGGCGATGATGGAATTCTACCGCCTGCTCGATGCGGCAAAAATCGGGAATTACAAGTTTCTTGGAATATTGTTTGGCATTCTTCTTCTGATGTCCACCTGGTCGCGGACTCAGGCAGATGGACTTCCCGATGTATCTGCGGTGATCATTTTCCTCTTCATTGTTTCCGTTTTCACTCGTCAGCTCGCCGTGAAAACCACAGATGGCGGGTTCCTCCCGGTGGCGGGCACTCTGCTTGGATTTTTCTATGTGGCCTTCATGCTGGATTTCATGGCCCGTTTGCTTTTCAGCTGGGGCGATGTGGAGGGCCGCGCGCTGGTTATTTATATGATCATTGTGGTTAAGAGCACCGATATCGGCGCCTATTTCATCGGCTGCGCCACCGGCCGCCACAAGCTCATCCCGCACATTTCCCCGGCGAAATCATGGGAAGGCTGCTTTGGCGGAATAGCGGTTGCCGTTGCCGTGAGCGTGATCTGGCAGATGGTGAGCCGCGGGAATCTCGGAGTTGTTCACTTCTCGATTCTTCAAGCCGTGATCATGGGCTTGCTTCTTTCCGTGACCGGCATCATCGGCGACCTGATGGAATCACTCTTCAAGCGCGCCGCCGCCGTGAAGGATTCCAGTTCCGTGATCAAGGGCATGGGCGGGCTGCTGGATGTGATAGACAGCCTGCTGCCGGCCGCTCCGGTTCTCTATATTTTTGCCCATACATTCCTCAAATAAACGCACAGGACATCATGCTGACCATTATCTTCAACATCATCAAAATCCTCATCCTTTTCGGCGTCACCGTGTTTGTCCATGAACTTGGGCATTATTTGCTGGCGCGGATGCTGGGCCTGCAGATTGATGTGTTCTCCATCGGCTTTGGCCCGGCCATCCTGAAGCGAAAACACAACGGCATTGTCTACAAAATCGGCGCAATTCCTTTTGGGGGCTACGTGGCGCTTCCGCAGATGGATCCCGGCGGCGAGGAAAAAAGCGACCGGGAAGGGCGCCGCATGCCGCGCATCGCCGCATGGAAGAAAATTCCGGTGGCGTTCGCGGGCGCGGCGGGAAACATGCTTCTGGCGTTTCTGCTGGCATACATCATCTATCACGGCGGCCAGGCCTATGCCCCGGCCAAAACCAACATTGTCGGCTATGTCGTCACCAACAGCCCGGTTTATGAAGCGGGCCTGCGGATCGGCGATGAAATCGTCGGGCTCCGCGGCGCGGACACGGCGACATCCGCCGTAGCCATCACAAACTGGGAACAGTTCCTGCTGGAATCGGCCATGCACGACCGCGTGGAGCTGCAGGTTGTGAATATGGCCGGAGTCACCAATACGGTGGCGTGTGACACGAAAAAGTTCTGGGGCGCCCGCATTGTGCCCGGAGTGGCGTCGTTCACTTACTGCCTGGTGCTCAATGTCCGTCCGAACTCCAGCGCCAAAGAGGCGGGCATCCTGCCGCGTGACCGGATTGTGGAACTCAACGGCCAGCCGCTCTACAGCCGCGAGCATATGATCATGCTGGTGAGTCAGTACCGCGATGTTTCGGTGCCGGTACTGATTGAGCGCGACGGGAAAATGCTGGAACTGCAGGTGCAGCCGAAGTATGACGAGGAACAGGACCGCGTGCTGATCGGCATTGAATTCAACACGCTGGATGCGCGCCGCCCCGGCGAGCAGATTAAATCCCATGCCACGATGATTATCCGCTTCCTCCAGAAGCTGGTCACGCCCAAGGATTCGAGGGCTGCCTCCGATTCGATGGGCGGGCCGATTGCCATTTTCGTAATGTTCTGGTACTCGGTGCAGGGGAGCATCCTGGTTGCGCTTTCGTTCACCTGCTTCATCAATGTAAACCTTGCCATCTTCAATCTTCTGCCGCTCCCGATCCTCGACGGCGGGCACATCCTGTTTGCGCTGATCGAGATGATTACCCGCCGTCCGCTTCACCGCAAGGTGGCAGACACCCTGGCAAACATATTTTTGATTCTGCTGCTGACGCTTTTCGTCCTTCTCTCGCTGCGGGATTTCAAGCGAATGGTTCTGCCTCATCTTTCCGGGAGCGATGAAGAAACTGTCGCCGCGGAAACCAACGCTCCGCCGGTTCCGGAGGAATAATGAAAAACCGCAAGGTGGTTCCAGAGTTCCCTCCCGCGTGGGCCGCGGATGCGGTCTGGTATCAGATATTTCCCGAGCGTTTCCGCAACGGCTGTTCCTCAAGCGATCCGCGCGCGGAAGATATTTCCGGCACACCGGTTCCGGGCTGGGAAATTACGCCGTGGGGGAAGGACTGGTACAGCCTGTCGCCGTGGGAGGCCGATGCGGGCGGATTTCAAAAAAGCGTTTTCATGCGGCGCTATGGCGGCGATCTGGTCGGTGTCTGTGAAAAGCTCGACTACCTTCAGCATCTTGGAGTGACCGCAATTTACCTGAACCCCATTTTTATTTCGCCATCGCTTCACAAGTACGACGGAAGCACTTATCACCACATTGACCCGGCGCTCGGGCCTGACCGGGAAGGGGATCTGCGCCTGCTCGCGGAGGCAAACGAAACCGAAGACCCCGGCACGTGGATATGGACTGCCGCCGACAGGTTCTTTCTGGAAATGGTGCGCGACATTCACGCGCGCGGCATGCGCATCATTATTGACGGGGTTTTCAATCACACCGGGACGGAATTCTTTGCGTTCCGCGACCTGAAGGCTAAAGGCCCGGCATCGCGCTATAAAGACTGGTACCGCGATGTGCACTGGGACGAAAATGGAACCCTACATTACAAGGGCTGGTTCGGGCACGCCGGGCTGCCGGAGCTCGGCCGCTCAAAATACAATCTTGCCGAGCCTGTTATAAATTACATATTCGCCGCCACCCGCCGCTGGATGGCGCCGAACGGTTCGGCCTGCGAAGGGATTGACGGCTGGCGGCTCGATGTTGCGTTTTGCGTGCCGCATGGCTTCTGGCGCGAATGGCGCGCTCTCGTAAAATCCATCAATCCCAGTGCATTTCTGTGCGGCGAAATCGTGAAGCTGGCTACTCCCTATCTGCAGGGCGATGAGCTGGATTCCGTGATGAACTACATGTGGAGCTATCCCGTCATTTCATTTTTCTCCCCTTCGCCGAAGCCAATGCCGGCCGGCTCGCTCAGGCGGAGGCTGGATCAGATTTTCGATGCCTATGGTTTTGAGGTCTGCCTCGGTCTGCAGAATCTTCTCGATTCGCATGACACCGGCCGCATTCTGACGATGCTGGAAAATCCCGGTCGCCCGCTCAAAAAATGGGATGAATATTTCAATGTGGCGCGAACTGATGCGAGGCCCGGGCTGGTCACCACAAAACCCGGCGAAAAAGCCCTTGCCGCACTGCGCCAGATCATTGTGTTTCAAATGACCTTCCCTGGCGCGCCGATGATCTATTACGGCACCGAGGCCGGCATGTGGGGCGCGAACGATCCCGATGACCGGCAGCCGATGCTGTGGGACGATATCGTTTACGAAGACGAAACGCACACCCACAGCGGTGCCTGCGGCCCGAATGAGCGGAGTCCTGACAAGGAATTGTTCGCTCACTATCAGAAGGCGATTGCCCTGCGCAAAGAGCATCTGGTCCTGAGCCGCGGCGCCATTCGCTGGGATCCGAGCGCGCGCGGCCGGCTCCTCGGGTTCATTCGTCACGATGCGGATTCTGAAATCCTTGCACTGTTCAATTCATCGGACCGGGTGAAGTATTACGATCTTGGGCAGCCGGCCATGGATTTGTGGGGGCAGGGCGCGCCCGTTGCGGCCGGCCGGATTCAGATCGCGCCGCGCGGCTGGCGGGTGCTACTCTGCTGAAGGAATATCGCGCCCCCACATTTTGGGAGAATAACCTTGCATGCACCGAAGTATGGTGCGAACAATGAGCTTCGGAAAGGCGGGGTGTATGAAAGCCCCCATTATGAACAAAGAAAGTCTCACAGAGAGACCGTAATCAAAATCTGAATATTGCGTAATCGCAAGTTTCGCTTCCACGGAAAACCACGAATTTTCAAATGAAGGAACGAACTGGCGGGGACGCGCCCATGAGGGCGCGGCCCTGTTCCATTGTTCCTTCAGGGGCTTCGTGGTCCCTCCGTGGAGCGTGGACAGGTGTCCGCGCCTATTTGTTTGCGGGTGTGAACGCTCTGATGTGTGTCAAAATAAAGTGTGGATTGTGGAATAAAGATGGATAACCATCTGCTGCACTGATAAAGTGCTGCTGCGGAATTGATGAAGCAATCCCACAGGAGGTAATGAGGAATGCTTGAAAAACCGGATAAACAACAGACGGGTCAAACCGATTTCCGCACACTCACTTTTTTTACACTGTGCCTTATTCTGATCTCTTTGACCTACGCCTTTGCGCAGGTGTTATCTGACGAGGAATCAGCTACCGCTGAAAGGGTCATCACCAACGTCGCCGACCTGGAAGTTTGGCTGAACGGGCATGCAAATCCTGACGATTCAGAATTGGTGATTGATTTCGAGAGCTTTGAGCCGTTGGTGGTGAGAAATGAATTGATTCCGGTCATCAGCAATGCTGCGGCGGTATTTCCAGTGCATTTTGAGCAGGGAAACGGCCATTTTCGGCTTTTTAATGCCAATTCTGATCAAATTTACGAGAAAAATGATGATATTTGCGTAAAAGAGGCCGAAAAAGATGCAATTTTAGTGCCTTTGAGCGAATTGGCCCTTTGGTTGTACGCGGAGGAGCTTCTGGAGTCGCAAAATCAGCCGGAAGGCGAGGAAGTTCCAATGGTTGGAACATTTGATCCAAAAACTTCCAATGATTGGAACTTTTCTGCTGAAAACTTCCAATCATTGGAAAAATCTCCTGAAAAAGTTCCAACCATTGGAAAAATTGAAACCGAAAGTTACAGTCATTGGAAAAAATCGGAAGACGAAGCCCTCCCGGAACTGCTGGAAAGGCTCGCGGATGAAATGTCCGAACAGCAGGCGCAGTGGCTCCCGATCATGCCGCCCTCGACGGGCCTGGTGCTGAATGTCACGGCGCAGCCTTCGCCGACTCTTATTAAGGTGTCGGAGATGATAGATGGCCTCCTGTGCGAGAGCGGAACCTGCGGGCGGATTTATCCGGTGACGGCCAAGGAAAAAGACAAAGAGACCAAAGGCCGCGAGCGGCGGTTTTTCAACAAGAAAGAAGAACTGCTGGGCGTTGCGGAATGCGAGACCAACTACAATCCCCATTCATGGGTTGAGCAAAAGTTCCCTGATCTGGACACAATGCCAGAGGAGGAACGGGAATGGCTCAAGAGCGTCTATGATCCGAAGCGGATCAGCATCACTTATGATCTGACGCTGACCGATCCGGCGCTGATGCCCGCGAGCGTGCCCGAACCCATCCAGCCGATCAGTTACACGATAGACGGCGGGTCGAATCACACGGTTTATGCCCGTTATGACGGAACGGCGTGGGCTTGGGGCGATAACAGTTTTGGGCAGCTTGGCCTCGGAGAAACCGGAATCATTTATTACATGAGCCGCCAGATTGAATCGCTTTCCAACATCGTTGCGGTTGCGGCGGGAGATAAGTTCAGCGCATGGCTGGATGAAAGCGGTATGGTATTTATCGCTGGCATTGACCCGTCCGCGCTGCAACAGTTTTCAAATCCCGTCCGGCTGGAGAACGTTCCCGCGATGCAGGCCATATCCGCGGGGCCGGAGCATCTGCTGATGCTGGACCGGCAGGGGGACGTGTGGGTGTCGGGCCGCGTGGGGCTTGGGCATCCGTTGAAAGCGCCCTTCAAAATCAGCGGGATCGGCGGCATTCGCGAAATCGCCGCCGGTGAAAAAGATAACCTTGCGCTGGACGGTCAGGGCAATGTCTATCGCTGGGACACGCCGCAAAGCGGGAAAAAGACTCCTGAAAAAATCAGCGGCCTTTCTGCCATCACCGCCATTGCGGCGGGGCGGGATCATTATTTGGCGCTGACGGCCTCAGGCCGCATCCAGACCTGGGGCAAAAACGAATGCGGGCAGCTTGGACTTGGGGATCACAGAACCCGCAAAGATCCTGCACTGATTGCGGCTCTTACCAACATCAGCAGCATAGCGGCCGACGGGATGCATTCGCTGGCGCTGGACGCGAGCGGTGACGGCTGGGCGTGGGGTGCAAATCAGTTCGGGCAGCTGGGCGACGGAACGACAAACAACGCGCTTGTGCCGGTGCCCATGAACGGCATTACCCATGCGGTGGGAGTTGCCGCAGGCGAGCGGCACAGCCTTGCGCTGCAGAGCAGCGGAATCACCGTCTGGAGCGTGGGGTACAACAGTTTTGGGCAGCTGGGAAGCGGTTATGAAACAATCCTCAAGCAGCCCCGCGAAATAGACAGCGACGGGGACGGGCTGCTGGACAGCTGGGAATACAAGTCCACCGGCACACTTACGGAGAAAACCGGCAGCGGACAGACGGCGATCGAGTATTTGGACATTGCGCAGACCACAGGCAAAGTCAGCCTGATGCTGGGGTATCCGGACGGATTCACCAACCGGCTGGACATCTTTTCCTGCACCAACCTGATGGAATCGAAATGGACCTTGCGCGAGACCACCAATGTGCAGCCGCTTGCCAACTGGATCGCGTGGGAAGACGCCACCGATACGGACGCGCGCTACTACGCCGCCGGGAACGCCGATTTTGACGGCGACGCCGACGGCCTCTCCGATGCGCGGGAGCGGTTCGTCTATGGAAGCTCTGTAACCACAAACGATACAGACGGCGACGGGCTAAATGACGGATGGGAAGTCGCAAATGAGCTCGATCCGCTCTCCGCCGAAGGGGATGACGGCGCTCTTGGAGATCCCGATTTTGACAGCCTGTCCAATTTGGAGGAATGTGCCGCAGATGCGAATCCCTGGTCGTTTGATTCGATCATTGTTCTCAGCCCCGACGATCTCTACGATGGCGTGACATTGCGACGGGCAGTTCCTGGAAGGGGCATTCAGTATCGCAGCGTAACCGCATGGCGTTCGAAATGCGGCTTTCCCGGACTTGTTCCGAGCACTCCTCCCAGATATTTTAGGCGAAAAATACATGAAGAAACGGGCTCCTGGTCATATGATGAAAGCTCTGGCTCATGTTTTGATTTCGCGTCTGGGAGCCGCTATTATCACTGGGAAAAAGTCTGGGATGTCTTAGCTTGCGAGCTTCAATCAGAAATCTATGGCGGGGATGCCCAAATAACCGCAGGACAGAATTCCATCCCGCCCCCGCCCTGTATTTCTCCAGCGGATATATGTACTACATATGGCTATTGGAATGCCGATGGTTCGGAGGCTGAATATACACGGACCGAAGGAAGTGATTCGTGTTGCGAGCCATATGATTTCCCGGACACGATTGGCGATCCTGTCGAAACACCTGGTCTTCTAACATATACACAGATATGGGATGGTACGGCCACCTCATATCCAAGGAGAACTGTCCATAAGGAGGTGACGGAGGAGGTGTCAGGCGAGTACACAACACAGGAGCTGATTGTCAACACGAGGGCGGATTTAGATGGGTGTGGCCCGCTGACAGAAATGGAGTGGGGTGAGGGCAAATACAGCAGACATGTTGAGCCATTTGATAACATGTTTTCTTGCAAGCTTTCCGTCAGTGCTTATGCCGCTTTCAGGGATCTGAACACGAACGAGAACTATATCACGCTTGCAAAGCTCGGTTACCGCTTCCGGGCCGAGAACCTCCAAACGGGCCAGCTTTACCGCTTGAACTGGCTGGAAATATTCACCCCGGAAGGCGGCGGCGCGCCGGTTGTTTTTAAAACCAAAACAATCGTCTTTCGCGGAACCGGAGATATTCAGCCCATTGAAGACGCCACCTGCGTAATTGATCCGCCGGCTTTTGATGGTGAAATCGCCCCGCTCGTGATCAGACTCAATTTGAACGTAGATTCCGATTATGACGGGATCATCACCGCCGCCGATGATCCGATTGAATTGAGCGCCGGGGGAATCGTTGGCCTGAATCAGGATGATGACGATGGGAACGGCATTCCTGATAAAGATTACACCGGTGCGGTTGCTTATGAAGATGACCTTGAATTAATCAGTATTGATCTCGCCCTGGGTTCTTTGCATACCGGAACGCTGACACTTGAGGCTCTGACAGGAGGCGACAAGGTAAAAATCTGGGGGTCCGCCATCAAAGAAACACCAGTCACACTCCCTGTGACGTGGGATGTTGCGACGGATGTGATTCCAACTAATTTATACGTGGAAGGTGTCAATGAAAGCACCGCTTTAAGAGACGTGGAATTCAGGTTGCGGTACGCTGCAAACGGGAAATATCTTGATGAAAATATCAAAATGACGGTTGTTAAGACGGACCTTGATGTTGATTCTGACTACGATGGTGATATTGATGAGGCCGATGATGATTTAGAAATCGATCCCGGCGGTCTTGTTGCAGTGAATCTGGATGATGACAACGGAAACAATATTCCAGACAAAGATGAAACAAATGTCGTGTCGGGAGAGAATGACCTTGAGCCTGTTTCATTGCTGTTAACTCCGCAAGGTCTCGCTGTTGGCAAATTGCGTTTGGAAGCTGTTTCGGGAAGTGCAAATGTCAAAGTATGGCTGGATGCGGCAAAAGGAACTGAGATCATCCTCCCGAAAGAATGGTCTCTAGTAACCGATACAATACCCCAGACACTGTATATCGAGGGGAATGACGCAAGTACCGTCGAACGTGATGTTGAATTTAAGTTGGGCTATCTTGTTGGTGCTACCGACAACGCCGATACGAATAGATTGACAGTCTTTAGATTCAAATTCATAACCCCCGATGGCGATCCGGTAGGTGCTCCAGTTGATACAGGTATCGGGCAGAATGAATTTACGTTTTCAGCTTCGGCAATCGGCATTTTGGAAATCAATCTTAAATCAGAAGTGATTCCGCACAGTAGTTCAATTGCGTCCATAGTTGCTGATTCTTCGCGGTATGAAGTTGCCATCATCGGAAGCTCCGTTTTGAGTTGGGATACGGCTAATCCAAACGGGAAACCCACAGCCAACACCCATTATTTAGAAGCGAAAGCTGTCTTTACAGCTCTCCCGTTGAACAACACTGGTTTTGGGGAGAAATTTGCAAGAGTGTTTTTTGAAAACAATCGGCAGCAAGAACAGAAATATGAAGTATTCTTCGATAAAACAGCTGCTAATCATCCGGGTGGTCTAGCAACAGATCCTAACTGGTTCTACTATTGGCAGGATGGAAATGTATGTGGCATTAGTTCTATTTGCCTCTATGATTTAACTGCAAGTTATGGGTATTGTCTTCCAGGGACCGATAATTTTATACGCTTAGGCCCCGATGCACCAGAAGTTAATACCGGCCCGGAAGCATACAGTTCTTCGACATATGGTTCAATAACGGTAACAGGACAAGGGCGGGGTATTCGTTGTGTTGCGGAAACGATCCAGCATGAACAGCACCATCTTGATATTTATAATGCCTTTCACTCAAGGATCACAACTGCTCATGCGAACGGCGGGGCTTATAATGGTGACCCTGATGACGACCCGGATGGCGAAACAATACCAAACGTTGAAGAACCTTCTTATGATGGCATAGCTAGTGATCCCAATGATCCGGACTCATATAACATGGGGGGTGGGTACTCTGGCTATGGTGATAATGAAGTGCGCTGCAGAAAAATCGAATTAGACCTGACAATTCCCATCTATCCTGATCGTGATTGGGCTAACCCGGGATGTCAGTCAAAGAATGAATTCGGACCATAGAAAGCGAGGTAAATGAAATGAGTATGAAATGGCTGTTTGTTTTAATAGTTTGGTCTTTATCGTTTAGCGGCTTGGCGACTCCCGTTGATGCACCCGTCGAGTCTGCGGACTTAATTGGCAGCATATTTGAAGATGTCTCGGTTGTTGGTTCGAACCTTGTTCTTACCTTCAAATCCACAGGTCGGCGTTTCAAATATACTGTTAATGATGGGCTTCCAAAGGTATCTCAGTACGGAGAGAGTCTCGAAATTCCAATAGGTGCAACAATCAGGATTGCTGATCGTGTAAGCACCGTTGAATTTTCGGCGTTGCCGGATGAGATCAAAGATTATGGCTTTCGTGTGAAGATGGTTGAGGATAACCGCACAGCGGGACAAGGCAGAGAAGAAAAGTTTGGATTTCTTATTGTTGAAGAACAAGCACAGCTGCAACAGCGTTCTCCATCGAAAAAAAGCATCCGTTTCATTTCTCCATCTGTCACTGAAGCAGAGGCAGTTCGACAACGCGCTGACCTGCCTCCCGCAAACTAATCGAAGCAGTTGGCAAATTTACGCATGGCGGGATTACAAAGCGATAAGCTGGCGGAACCGCAGGGGTGTTCGACGATGCCGACGATGTTCTAACTTTATTTGAGTCCCTGTCGTGGATTGAATTCATAAACGGCAACTGTACGATTCAAGAGGTTGTTCACAATTATTGACCCAGGAGAAGTCATCATGAAACTATTGCATTGCTCGATATTATCGCTTGCGTTTACGGCACCATTTTCAACAGCTCAAGAAGTGGATACAAAAACAGTCGCTTTCGGGAAGTCATTAGTTGAGGCACCTGCGCTGATGCTCAGTGCCCGCCGTTGTATTTCCTGCTCCTGATGTCCACCCCGTAGCGGTTGGATCTCGCTTCTCCGTTCCAGAACGGCCTCAGATCGGGATTGGTGTTGCGGGGGGCCTTGTAAATCGCCTTGAATTCGGTGATTCCCCTGACCGGGAAATATCCAGTCGGGATTCTGGTTTGGCTCACATGCGTTTCACCCGGATAGAACTTCACGGCATCCTGCGCGGTGAAGTACTGCTCGGCAGGGTGTTCGACAATGATCATGTCGCGGCGGCCGTTTGCATGCGTCCATGTAAATCTGATGAACGGCTCCTGCGGCAGCCAGAAGATCATGTCGCTTGCGTTTGAAACGGTGACATTGAAGATGATCTGCTGTCCGAAAGCCACCTGGTCCGACCGGCTGGCAATGGAGACCGACAGGCCGCTGACAATCTCCGGGGCGCCGATGGGCCCCGTCTGCGATGGTTTGTACTCGCCGGGCATGGTCCCGCATCCGCATAGGGCAACCAACGCGAGCGCCGCAATAACCTGTCTCATGCTCACCCCCTTGTTTCTGTCTGCATTATTTTCCAATGACTGGAAAAAATACAGCAAAAACTTCCAATGATTGGAACTTTCCGTTCAAAAAGTTCCAATCATTGGAACTTTTGGTCAGACCTTGTCGCCCCACTCGTCTTCGGTTTCGATCGGGCCGGTTTCCACAACCTTGCCGCGGTTGACAAACCACAGCGCCAGTTTGAACAGGCCGATGGGGAGCACCGCGCCGTAGAACAGCACGTGCAGCAGGTTGAAGTGGTACATGGCCGAAGGCATAGCCTTATAGAGGTTATAGAAGAGGATGAGGCAGGCGAGCCACACGGTGCCGAAGTTCGGCATCGCGTCACCCGAACGCATCCAGTGCAGCCCCGGGAACCTGATTTTGGTGATGGGCCAGAACAGGTTTGAGCCCATGAATCCAAGCTGATCCTCGAGCACATGCACGGAATAGCCGGCGGTGATGACCGCGCCCGCCCTCCAGTCCCAGATCATCGTGCCGATGATTCCGAAAACAAATCCGACGGTGAGCGCATGGCTCCACTCGCGGTGCCACGGCAGGAAGTGCATGGTCACACCGCCCTTGCCGTCGGCCTCGAAGCCGAAGGTCGGGCCGTCGAAGATATCCACACGCGTGGTGGCGTCGTAGTTCTGGAAGAACTTGCACGGCAGCTTCGCCCGGCCGATTACGCCTTCCATTTTTCCGGCGCCGGGGATCGGCACCTGACCGGTGTTGACGACGGGGCCGAACCGCACGAGCACTTCTTCGCTGGTGGTGTCGAACTTGATGACATACTGCTGCCACGCATCAGCGCCCACGCGGATCGTGCTGCACTTCACGCGGACCAGTTTTTTGCTCTCGGAGGCCGCCTTGACGGCGGCCGCGAGCTGGTCGGCGATGCCTTGCGGATCGGGGTTCAGGGGATCCGGCTCGATATAGAGGTCATGCTTGTAGAAAAAGCGGTAGACCTTGAAGTCGAGCGTGTCAGGCATCAGCCCGAACGATCCGCCGAGGATGAAATAGAGCGGGTTGCCCTCCTGCGCGGCCTGCAGGGCCCACGGGAAGAACGAGGTGACTGCCACTCCGGATGCAAAATGTGATATGCCTTTCATGGTTTCAGTTCCTTCCCTTTAGATCAGTCCCAGCCAATCGGCGATCTTGTTTCCGAAGCCCGACATATTGCAGGCGATGGGGAGCAGCAGGATCCCGAGGCAGTTCAGGCGGCGCGACGCGAACAGCACCGGGATCAGTCCGATGCCTGCTCCCACCAGCATGATGAAAACGCCCGCCCATTTGGTCACCAGATACACCAGCACAACGATAATCACCAGTGCGCCGGCTGAAATATAGCGGTAATTGAATCGGCCGATCAGCCAGATGACGCCGCGGGAGAGGGGGCTCATGATGAGGTAGGATACTGCCCCGGCGATGGCGATGGTGGCCAGGATGAGGTAGTAGTCGCCGTAACCCATCGGGGTATGGAGGCTCTTGATCATCCATGCGCCGCCGCCGCGGGTGATCCCGAGGCCGGGCACGAACATCAGCATGAAGGCGCCGGTATAGTACAGAACCTTGGACACGCCCTGGGACATGATGAATACGCGCTCGTCGCGCTGGGCGGTGGCGTGGCCGGCCAGCAGGCCGCCGATGCCGCCGGTGATCACCGGGAAGAATGCCGCGAAACCGCCTCCGAGTCCGCCCGCCGCTGAGCTGCGCAGGATGACGCTTCCGTCAACGTCTAGAGATTTCGCAATGTACTGCTTCGGCACCTCGGCGCCGCTGATCATGTTCAGCAGGCACCACGGCACGGCAAACAGGCCCACGAAGGCGGGCATGATGTTCTGGAACGCCACCTCGGTGGAAATCGGGGAGCGGTTCAGCAGGATGAAGCCCATGATGCCGGAGATGATGAAGGTGAAGAGGCCGGCCGACAGCGAACCCCATGCGGAGCGGAATTTGCCCCAGCCCGCGGGGCCGGTGTTGCCGCCCTTGGGCCATTCCGACTGCAGGATGTAGACGATGACCACCCACAGCACCCAGTGCATGTGTCCGCGCAGGACGTTCTGCACGATGGGCAGGACGATGGGGGCCAGCGGGCCGACGATGAAGATCAGGATGAACACGCCGGCAAGGCTGCCGACTCCGGTCATCATGGTGCCTTCGTAGCCGCGGCCGTTCATCAGATATTTCTGGCCCGGCAGCACGGTGAAGACCGCGCTTTCATCCGGAGCGCCCAGCAGCATCGAGGGGATGGTGTTCAGGATGGACCACCCGACGATCATGCTCGCCATGAACGGCAGGTAAAACTCGGGGGGCGTTTCCATTCCGAGGTCATTCATCCAGTAGATGAACATCACCAGCAGGCCCATGATGTTGTACACGTGCAGTCCCGGCAGGCAGGACAGCACGCATGAAAACACCGTGCCGACGACCGTTGACAAAAGAACAATAAGTGCGGCTGTCATGTTTATTCCGCCGTTCCCGGGATCACTGAAACCGCCTGCTCGTTTTCGGGCACGATTTGCGCAATGCCCTGGTAGGGCTTCACGGGTCCGCGCACCTTGACGGTGACGCCGGCGCCCAGCGAGTCGCGGAACGTTCCGGAAATGAAGCGGTCCCACAGCACAATTCGGGTTGCGCCGCTGGCATCCGCCAGCGGATACACCACACCGCTGCGCAGGGATTCGGGCTCGCCGAGCACACCCTGGACGGTGACCGTCTGACCTTCCATCGCGGTGGTGACCTGGCCGGCCGGCATGGGTTCGCCGAGATCCGCCGGGCCGCCCGAGTAATCCACATCCATTTGTTCTGGCGTAACGGCAGGGGCCGCACTGGCCTGCGCCAGAATCTTGATCTGATCGGGGAAGCTGACCTTCAGCTGAACCGCATTGTTATAGACATCCACATCGCCGCGGACCTGGATGCGCTGCCCGGCCTGCGGCTTGTTGCGGCCGATCTGCTGGGCGACCTTTTCCCAGTACACGACCGTGAGTGTGCTTCCGCCGTCTTCGATGACAATCCGTGTCGGGGCCTTGGAACCGGCGGGGGGATCGCTGACCTCGCGCACGACTCCCTCAGTGACGATCCGCGAACCCTTCCGGTCGGCGGTGACTTCATCCAGCATGATGGACTCGGCCTGCGGCCTGGCGGCGGGCTGATAGGATGCCGGGCCCGGATTCGCAGGGGCGGGGGCCGCTAAAACAGCAGGCGCCGCAGTTGCGCCGGAAAGAATCTTGATCTGGTCGGGGAAGGAAACTTCCAGCTGCACCTCGTCGCGATAGACATCCACATCGCCGCGAACCTGGATGCGCTGGCCGACTTCGGGCTTGTTGTCTGTGAGCTGCTGGGCGACCTTCTCCCAGTAGACGATCATGCGGTAGGTGCCTTCATCTTCGATGATCACCCGCGAAGGGGCTTTGGATCCGGCGGGGGCGTCATGGACCTCGCGGACAGTGCCCTCGGTGAGAACGCGCTTGCCCTTCTGGTCTGCGGTGACGGTTTCCAGCTTGACGGAATCAGGGTCAGCAGGGGTCGTGGGGGCGTAGGCCGGAGCCGAGGGCGCGGCCGCAACCGGGGCGCCGGGGCCGGCCACCATGTTCTGGATGGGGGCTTTGCCGGTGAATTCAATATCCTTGCCGCCCGCCATGCGGAGCTGGAGGTTGCCTTTGTAGCTTCCGATGCCAGCGCGAACGTTCACGGCGGCGCCTTCCTGCAGAAGCTGCGGTTCTTCAATTTCGGCATAAATGTCCTGCCAGAAGGCAACGGGGATTTCGCCGGTGGCGTCCTTCACCACAATCGTCCATGGGGCCTTTGATCCGGAGGGCGGAGGCCTGACGGCGCTGATGACGCCTTGAATGAGCACGGAGGGTTCGGTGATGTCCTGGTTGATGTCCGCGATGGCCGTGGCGGACAGCTCGGGGGCGCTGAGTGTGATCATGGTCGGCGACTGCAGCCGCATCAGGATGTTGTTGTCGGCGGATACGCTCAGGCTTCCGCTGACCCGCGCCGTATCCCCGATGCGCGGCACCTTGCCGGCCTCGACCAGTGCCTGGGCCTGGGCGGAGTAGGCGGTCACGGGGATTTCGCCGGAACCGTCGTCCAGATCGAAGCGGATGCTGCGCACCCGGCCGGCCTGCTTGAACACGCGCGGTTCGCTGACGACGCTGCCCTCGATGGTCACAAAGGCAAAATTCATCGTCTCTTTGATGTCGCCGATGCGGATCACCGGGATTTCCTTGTTTACGGAATAGAGATAGAGCAGTCCCAGTCCGACAGTCGCCAGGATGACGGCGGCATAACGGGTGAGATGCACGCTCAGCCTCTTGCTGACGCGGGCCCCGCAATGCGGGCATTTGCTCAAGGGGCCGACAAACCGGCCGCAGCTGCCGCAGGTGACGCCCTCGGGCTGCTGATCATGACCAGGAAGTGTGTCTGTAGCCATGGAAAGATTCCTTTCTGTTGTTTCACTAATACTAAAATCCGATCCAGCCCGATGAGAGTACAGAAACGGCATTTTTTTGGATAGTCTTAAATGCTCATTTTCTGTAGGTTCCGGGCCAGTGAAAAACAGGAAAGAATACACAGCCATTGGCGCGCTGGCGGGGAAGGCCGGCGAGACCGTCTGCGTGCGGGGATGGCTCTTCGGCCGGCGTTCCGGCGGCAAGGTGATTTTCCTGCTGGTTCGCGACGGAACCGGCGTCTGCCAGTGCGTGGTCGAGGCCGCCGCGGCGGAGGCTTTTGCCGCTGCGGAGAAAATGCCGCATGAGTGCTCATTGACGGTCAGGGGTGCCGTGCGCCTGGATGAGCGGGCCGCCGGCGGAGTGGAAATAGCCGCTGAGCAGGTTGAACTGATCCAGGGGCAGGAGGATTTCCCGATCTCGCGCAAAGCGCACGGCATTGATTTCCTGCTGAATCACCGGCATCTCTGGCTTCGGTCGCCGAGGCAGTGCGCGATTTTGAAAATCCGCCACACCCTGATCCGCGAAATCCGCCGCTTTTTTGATGACCGGGGTTTTACGCTCATAGACACGCCCATCCTGACGCCCGGCGCGGCGGAGGGCGCGGGAAGCCTCTTTCCCGTGGAATATTTCGGCGAGGAGGTTTATCTGGCCCAGACCGGACAGCTTTATGTTGAAAGCGCGGCCATGGCCCTGGGCAAAGTCTACTGCTTTGGTCCGACCTTCCGTGCGGAGAAATCGAAAACCCGCCGGCACCTGACTGAATTCTGGATGGTTGAACCGGAAATCGCTTTTGCTGAACTTCCGGACCTGAAGGCGCTGGCCGAGGAGATGATTTGCCAGCTGGTGTCCGCCGTGCTGGAGAAACATGCGCAGGATCTGGCGGTGCTGGAGCGCGACATCGCTCCGTTGAAGAAGATTGTGCCGCCGTTTCCTCATTTGACCTATTCCCAGGCCGTGGATTTGCTGCACAGCGGCGAGATGCAGAAAAATGTTGAGAGCGAAATTGAGCGGACGCGCGTGAAACTTCAGGAAAATATGCTGAAGCTGTCGGCGCTGGAGGCGGAACTCCCGCAGGCCGGGAAAAAATGGAAGCAGGACAAACTCACAACCGAAATCCAGGATGTCCGTGAAAATGTCCGCGAGCTGGAGAGTTTCATCGAGCAGTCGAAGGAGCGCCTGAAGGGCGCGGCCGGTTTCAAATGGGGGTCTGATCTTGGGGGCGACGAGGAGACGCTGCTCTGTCGCTATTTCGACAAGCCGGTGATCGTCACGGAATACCCGCGCGAGGCCAAGGCCTTTTATATGAAACAGTCTCCGTCCGATCCGCGCACAGTGTTGAACATGGATGTGCTCGCTCCCGAAGGCTATGGCGAAATCATCGGCGGCAGCCAGCGTGAGGACGATCTGAATGCGCTGATTCAGCGGATGAAGGACGAAAAAATGGATCCCGCGCCATATGAATGGTATCTGGATTTGCGCCGCTATGGTTCCGTGCCGCACGGGGGATATGGATTGGGCGTCGAGCGCACACTCGCGTGGATCTGCGGCCTCAAGCACATCCGCGAAGCCATTCCGTTCCCGAGATTGATGGGCAGGATTTATCCGTAGGATCTATTAATCGAGCGGAATGCGCTCGGTGTCGGCCATTTTTTTCGGCTTTTTGAGCGGGGGGCGCATCGTGATGCGCTCCGTGTCCGACATCTTCCTGGGGGCGGGAATTTCGGCTTCTTTCACCAGTTCGCGCATGATGGTGCCGTAGCCTTTGCCGTGGTCAATTTCATTCTGCACTTCCTGGATCGCGGTCTGAGACCCGGGGGTGTTCAGCTCTTCAAGCAGGAAAATCGTTCCGCCCACTTGAACGGTGTCGCCGGGCGTGATGTAGGCGGTCTCCGCCCGCTCGCCGTTGACGAGGATGCCGTTTTTGGATTTCAGATCGCGGACAAGGCATTGGCCCTCAAAGGGTTCCACGGCGCAGTGAAGCCGGGACGCCTTTTCGTCCTTGAGCACGAGATCGGCGTTCAGTCCGCGGCCAATGGTCACCGGATTGTCCGGCAGCACATAGACCTGCTCTTCACCGTCTTTTGATGTGTATCTCAATTGCATGGCGCCATAGTGGTTAAAAGGAATGCGGAGATCAAGCGTTTATATCAGGCCTTTGTCCAGCAGGTTCTTGAAATAGGCGATGGTGGCCTTCAGGCCCTCGTCAAGACTCATCACCGGCTCCCATTTGAGGATCCTGCGCGCCTTGTCAATGTTGGGCCGGCGCACCTTGGGGTCATCCGTCGGCAGCGGCTTGTGGACGATCTTCGAGGAGCTGTTGCAGAGCTTGATGATGACTTCCGCGAACTGCATCACCGTCATTTCATTCGGGTTCCCGATGTTGGTCGGATCGCACTCCTTGCTCATGGCCAGCCGGTAGATTCCCTCAATGAGGTCCGACACATAGCAGAAACTGCGGGTCTGTTCGCCGTCGCCGAAGACTGTGATGGGTTCTCCCTTGAGGGCCTGCATGATGAAAGAGGGCACTACGCGGCCGTCGTTCGGGCGCATGCGCGGGCCATAGGTGTTGAAAATGCGCACAATGCGCGTGTCCACCTTGTGATAGCGGTGATAGGCCATCGTCATGGCTTCTGCGAAGCGCTTGGCCTCGTCGTACACGCCGCGCGGGCCGACCGGGTTCACATTGCCCCAGTAGGTCTCGGGCTGCGGATGGACTAGCGGGTCGCCGTAGGTTTCCGAGGTAGAGGCCAGAAAAAACGTGGCGTTCTTGGCGCGCGCCAGCCCGAGAGCCTTGTGCGTGCCGAGCGATCCCACCTTCAGCGTCTGGATCGGAAGCTCGAGATAGTCAATCGGGCTGGCCGGCGAGGCAAAGTGAAAAATGTAGTCAATGTTGCCGGGGACGTTGATGTAGTTGGTCACATCGTGCTTGATGAACTGGAAATCCTCATTGCCTGCGAGGTGCTCGATGTTGGCCACATTGCCGGTGATGAGATTGTCGATGCAGACCACCTTGTGGCCTTTGCCCAGGAGGTAATCGCACAGGTGCGACCCGAGAAACCCAGACCCGCCCGTCACCACCGAAACCTGTTTGCGATCTTTTGCCATAACACCCGTCCTTCCAAATGAGAGCTTTCAGACTAGCAGATTGTTCGGAAGAGTACAGCGTCCCGAAGCAAAAAAATCCCGCAGCCCGGAGCGCGGTCCCGCCGCATTGGATTGACGCGGCCGCCCCTCCGCAATATTCTTCAGGCCGAAAGGTTGAATCCGGCATGGGAGAGAAAAACACGGCGGGCGGAGACAACGCAGCTCTGCAGGATTCCCGTTTGACGCACACGGCAAAGAAGGAGGAGCTTGCCGCGATGCTGAGGGGTTCGTGCGACCGTCTTCAGGCAACTCTTGATGCGCTGCCCGACCTGATGTTTGTGGTTGATCGGGAGGGGAAGATTTTTGATTACCATGTTCCGGGCACAGGGCAGCTTTTTGTTGATCCGGAAAAATTCCTGGGGCGTAATGTCCGGGACATACTGCCCGAACCGGCCGCCGGCATCATATGCCGGGCGATTGAAGAAGCCACGGAGCGCGGCCACCACCATGGAGGCGTCTATTCGCTTCCGACCCCGGCCGGCGACCGGTGGTTTGAACTCTCCATCTCCGCCCATGACAGCGTGCAGGCTCCTTCCGGCCGTCTCGTCGTCATCGCGCGCGACATTACGGAGATCAGGCGGGCGGAGGATGCGCTGCGGGAGAGCGAGACATCAAAACGGGCGCTTGCCGACAATTTGCAGACGGCCATGATCTACCAGATTGACTCGGGGGCCAATGGCCAGCAGCGCCGGTTCACATACATCAGCCAAGGTGTTGAGCGGCTGCACGGGATAACGCCGGAAGAGGCGGCGGAGGATCCGCAGCGCATCTATGGGCAGGTTGTCGAAGAGGATCGCGCGCTGGTTGTCTCGCAGGAGCTCCGCGCGCTGACAACGATGACGCCTTTGAATGTTCAGGTGCGTGTACGGATGCCGTCGGGCGAAATCCGCTGGCGGGTTTTTACTTCCAACCCGCGTCGTCTTCCTAACGGCCATTTGGTCTGGGACGGCATCGAATATGACATCACCGAACGCAAGCGGGCCGAGGAGGCATTGCGGGAGAGTGAATTTCTGAATCGGGCCATCAGTGATAATCTGCCGGACGGGATGATTTACCGGATTGATTCCGGGAAAGAGGGAACGGATCCCCGCTACACCTACGTGAGCCAGGGCGTCGAGCGGCTGCACGGCTTCACCGCTGAACATTTGATGACCGATGCGCAGCTTGTGTATCGGCAGATTTTGGAGGAAGACCGGGCGCGGGTGGCTGCAATGGAGGCCCGCGCCTTCAAGGAGCTGTCTCCTTTCAGCGCGGAAGTTCGTGTCCGGCTGCCGTCAGGCCAGGTCCGCTGGCGCCTGTTTATTTCATCGCCCCGCCGGCTGGAAAACGGGCATGTGATCTGGGACGGCATTGAACTGGATGTCACCGAACAAAAACAGTCGGAGGAGGCGCTGCGGAAATCGGAACGCCAGAACCGCCTGCTTCTGGCCAGCATGCATGATGCCTATGTCCTGGTGGACTTGGACAAGCGCATCATGGATGTGAATTCGGCTCTTGAAATACTGACGGGCTACACCCGGAAGGAGCTTCTGGACCTGACCAGCAGGGACCTGATTGCGCCCCGCTGGCATTCGTATATGCAGCAGGCTCGCGATGAGCAGCTCATGAAGCGCGGCTATTCGGACGAACTGCAGGTGGAAGTGGTCAGAAAGGACGGTTCGCTGGTCCCCGTCGAGATTCGGGGAAGTCTTGTCCGCGGCGAAGCCGGAGAACCTGTCGGCATTCTGACCATGATTTGCGACATTACGCAGCGCAAGCGTGCTGAAGAGGCGCTGCAGCAGTCGGAGGCGAAGTATCGCCAATTGTATGAGAGCATGAGGGATGTGTTCATCAGGACGGACATGTCGGGCCGGATAGTGGCATGCAACCAGGCCTGTGAATTGCTGCTGGGGTATTCTGAGGAAGAGATCCGGCAGTTGAGCTACAAGGAGATCGTTCCGCATAAGTGGCATGATCAGGTGAGCGCAATCATCGCCGGGCAGATTGTGCCGTTCGGGAGCTCCTCCGTGTTCGAGATAGAGATTATCCGCAAAAATGGTTCTGTTTTTCCGATCGAGGTGCGCGCCTTTCTGCTTCAGGATGCCGGGGGGCAGGCGATCGGTATGTGGGCCATCATTCGCGACATCACCGAACGCAAGCGGGCGGAGCGGGAACTGCAGCAGGCGCGGGATGAGCTTGAACACCGGGTCAAAGAACGGACAGCGGAGGTGGAGGCTTCGCGTCAGGCGCTGGCTCAAAGCGATCTCCAGTTCCGGCGCATGGCGGAAAGCATTGATGAGGTGTTCTGGCTGATTGATGCAAAAACATGGAAGGTTCTGTATGCCAGTCCCGCCGCTGGGCGTGTTCTGCGCCGTCCGACCCGGTCAGCCGGTTTTCATGTGTCCGAGTGGTTTGCCGACATCCATCCGGATGACCGGGCCCGCGTGATGGAGGCCTTTCACCGCGGAATGAAGACTGGCGTGCCGGAGACTGTCACCTACCGCCTGGTGTGGCCGGACGGAACCATCCGCTGGATTGAAAATTCCGGCTCGCTGATCCGGGATGAAGACGGGAAACCCCTGCAGGCGGCTGGCGTGATGCGCGACATCTCCAACCGGCGCTATCTTGAAACCCAAATCCTGAACATGGCCGAAGAGGAGCGTCAGCGGATCGGTCGCGAATTGCACGACAGCCTGCGTCAGTCGCTGACCGCCATCGGCTACATGGCGGAGGCTCTGAGCGCAGACCTTGAAGGCAAGGCAAGGCCTGAAGCCGTGGACATGCGGCGGCTCCAGCATTTGATTGAACAGACTGCTGAAGAGGCCCGGGCGATTGCGGGGGGCCTGCTTCTGGCGGACATGAAGCACGGCGGCCTGAAAGCGGCGCTTCAGGAACTTGCATCCCGGACGGAAGATCTTTTCCGCGTGCCCTGCAGGTGCGCTATCCGGGGCGATATTCCCCCGCTGGATGAGCATGTGGCCATACAGTTGTACCGCATCGCCCAGGAGGCCGCGACCAACGCCGCCAAGCACAGCAAGGCGGCAAAGATCGAAATCCGCCTGTCGAAAAACCGTGAAGGTCTGCTGCTGTCCGTGAAAGACGCAGGGAAGGGGATATCCTCGAAAAAACGCGTCGGCGGGGGGATGGGCATGGATATCATGCGCTATCGCGCGGGCATTATTGGCGCCAGGCTGCGGATTGACAGCTCGCGCGGAGAAGGCACAAAAGTGAACTGCCTGTTTCCTCGCCCCCCCACGACTAAGGAGATGAAAAAATGAAAACCACCAGCGGCAGGAAAAAGGTGCTGATTGTTGATGATCATCCGCTCCTTCGCGAGGGCCTTGGCCGCGTGATCAATCAGCAGCCGGATTTGGTGGTTTGCGGCGGGGCTGCCGATGAATCCGCCGGACTTGCCGCTGTGAAAAAGCTCCGGCCGGATGTGGTGATTGCCGACATATCCCTTGAGGAAGGCAGCGGGCTTGACCTGATCAAGACCATCCATGATCAGCACCCCGATCTTCCCATCCTGGCGCTTTCCATGCATCATGAGGATGTTTATGCCGAGCGGGCGCTGCATGCCGGCGCGAGCGGATATGTGATGAAGCGCGACCCTGTTTCCCATGTTGTTGCGGCGCTGAGAAAACTTTTGAATGGCCAGATGGCGGTCAGCGACAGCATCGTCGGCCGCATCATGGGGCGCAGCTCCCGCAACGGGAAGTCTGCGAACAGCACGCCTGTCGAGGCGCTCAGCAACCGCGAACTGGAGATATTCCGCGCACTGGGCGAAGGCCGCGGAACGAAAGAGATCGCCAGGATGCTGCATCTGGCCGTGAGCACGGTGGAATCGTACCGCGCAGGCATCAAGAAAAAACTTCATCTTCGGACGGCGCCGGAGCTTGTATCCAGCGCGACCCGGTTCGTCGCAGAAGAATCGGCCCGATGATGCCCTAGCGGATTCCACTACCCCAGAATCCTGTTCCCCACGATATTCCCTTTTGGGTGCCTCTGTTAAAAGGATGCATGGTGAGGAGTGTACCAGAGAGAGAACCTGCGTGTGAACAGGGGCAGGATTGGTCCAGCCGCCCGGAGGCTGCGCGGTCTCGCGCGGCTTACTACGAAAAAAAGCACAAACAAACCCCGCTCTCCATACGCATGGCCGCCTGGTGGGCGGGCTTTAAGCGCCGTCATGTTGTGAGCGACTGGCCCTTCGGGGGGGACATGCAATGAAGAGGGAGGGCCAGTCGTTCACATCTTCGAATGGCCAGGGGCCGCTGATTCTGGTCGTGGATGACGAGGCGCCCATTCGCAGGCTGGTCAGCAGGGTTCTGGATCAGAACGGATTCTGCACGCTTCTGGCGATGGACGGGCAGGAGGCGGTGGATCTTTTCACCGAACGCCAGGAGGAGATCGCCGCGGTTGTTCTCGATCTCGTGATGCCGGGCATGGATGGCGCCGCTGCCGCGCGCGCCATGCGCCGGTTAAACCCCGCATTGCCGGTGCTGGCCATGAGTGGAATGAAAACGTGCCCGGAAGACGAAATTACCACATTTCTCCGGAAACCGCTGAATGCAGACGGACTTCTTGCCGCGCTGCGAAATCTGCTGGATACGACCAATTGCCCTTGAGCACATAAGCCGTTAGCGCGTAAAACGGCTAAAAAATGCAAAAAAACGCTCAAAAACACCAAAAAATGGCCATTTTTTGCCAAAAATCTCCAAAAAACGGCTCATCGGGAAAGTTCCTGTCTGAAAACACCTGAAAAAACACATATTTTAGAACAAGCCCAGCCCGCGGCTCCGCGAGAATGGGCCCGCCCAGCTCGTCGGAGCGGGGTCGCGGGCAGGTAAGGCTATCCTGCAAATCGGAAACATATGCAGGATTTCGTTGCCTCCTAGCAGAAACCCGCTTCGAATGAGAGAGCAATCCATTGCGCATCTTTGAGTTACAATTATTGCGATGCGTTATTACTTGCCCGATTATCTGCTGTATGTCTTATCTTGGACAGGAACTTTTCGGATGAACCCAAAAAACACGAAAAAATGACGATTTTTGCCTATTTTTTAATGTTTTTCAATTTCCGGTAGAGAGTGGCGCGGGAGAGACCCAGAAGCTTCGCGGCAGACTCGACGCTGCCGTTCGTCTGCTTTATGGCGGTCTTGATGCGGTCGGTTTCAAGCTGATCCAGATTCAGTTCACCGGGGGCGGGTTCTCTGCCTCCTTCACCAATGCCGGGCAGATGCTTCGCCTCGATGGAGCCGCCCTCGGCCAGCAGCAGCGCCCGCTCGAGCAGGTTCCGCATTTCGCGGATGTTGCCGGGCCATGTGTATTTTTTCATGAGTTCGAGCGCATCGTCCGCGATGGTTTTTTCCTGAGCCGGCGAAAGGGTTTTGACGATATGCCGGGCCAGCTCCGGTATGTCGCTTCTGCATTTGCGCACCGGCGGGATGGTGACGGGAAAAACGTTGATGCGAAAAAGCAGATCCTCGCGGAAGAGTTTTTCACGGCAGCGTTTCTGCAAATCCTGATGAGTGGCGCAGATCAGCCGGAAGTCGCTGAAGCGCTCCTCGGCCTCCCCGAGCCGCCGGTATTGCTTTTCTTCAAGAACCTTGAGAAAGCGGGCCTGAAGTTCGGGATCCATGTCGCCGATTTCATCCAGGAAAAGCGTCCCGCCGCTGGCCAGTTCGATGAGTCCGGTTTTATCGGCCACGGCGGAGGTGAATGCCCCCTTGATGTGTCCGAACAGTTCGCTGGCCAGCATTTCTCCGTGAAGCCCGGAACAGTTGACGCTCACAAACGGCTTGCCGGATCGTTCGCTGTTTTCGTGAATCCATCGGGCGAACACGCCCTTGCCCGCCCCGGTTTCGCCGAGGATCAGCACAGCGGCATCATTGCGCGCGGCGATTTGCGCAAGCTCCCATGCGCGGCGCATCTCGGCGCAATTGCCCCGGAAGGGGATGAAGGGCGCTTTTTTGCGCGCGCGCACGATTTTTTCGCGGCGCAGGGAGCCGGCCTCGAAGCCGCTTCGCAGATAGGCCTCCAGGCTGGCCAGGTTCACGGGTTTGGCGAGGAAGTTGTCGGCTCCGAGGCGCATGGCCTCGACGGCAACGGGGACATCGGCATTGGCGGTGACCATGACGATGGTCAGGTGCGGGAACTGCTCGCGGATCTGCGCGACGCAGTCCAGGCTGCTGCCGTCGGGCAGGTTCAGATCGAGCAGCACGGCGTCGAAACTGCGGCCCCGGAACTGCTTCCACATCGCAGCGAGGCTGCTCGCCACCCGGAATTCGTAGCCGTTCTCCTGCAGGAAGTGCGAGAAGAGCGACCGGATGCTCGGGTCGTCGTCCACGATCAGAATGCACCGCTTTGCCGTCATGCGGGAGTCTCCAGAGGATTTGCCGGGAGCGTGAACCAGAAGGTGGAGCCTTTGCCCTCGTCGCTGATGACGCCGATTTTCCCGCCCTGCGCCTCGACGGCCATTTTGCAGAAGGCGAGGCCGAGGCCATGGGAATAGACCTTTTGCGCCGTGCGCATCTCGATCTGCCCGAACAGTTCAAAAATGACATCGTGAAACCTGGGTGCGATGCCCGGACCGTTGTCTGTGATTTCCACTCTTGTCTGTCCGGCCTCCTGCGAGAACCGGATGCCGATGCGGCCGCCCTGCGGCGTGTATTTCACCGCGTTGCCCAGGATGTTGCCGATGATGCGACGGGTGATGCCCCTGTCGCACCACGCAGGCGCCGGGCCCGGCGCGGTTTCGACGGTGATCTTCTGCTCGCCGGTTTCGTAGGCCAAATGCTTAACGGCATCAGCAGCGATCAGCGCGAGATCTTCATGTTTTTGATCCAGCGGCATTTGCTTCTGCTCAAGATGGCTGACATCCAGAACGGCGATGATCATCTCGTGCAGGCGCTGCGTGGCGGAATATGCCTCGTCCACATAAACCTGCAGCGGGCCGCCTGTGGTTTTCGGCTGGAGCATTTCAAGATAGCCGAGAATGCCGCTGAGCGGAGCCTTCATGTCGTGCACCAGCCAGTTGGTGAGATTTTCGCGCATCTTCGACATTTTTTCGAGTTCAATATAGCTCTGCCGAACCTGGTCGCGGAGCTGTTTCATGTTCACGGCATTGCGTGTGCGCAGGAGCACCTCCTTGAGGTCCACCGGCTTGGTGATGAAATCGTCTCCGCCGGCCTCGATGCCGGCGAGCCGGTCGTCGCGCCCGGTGAGGGCCGTGACCAGCAGCACGGGGATGTGCGCGGTGTCGGGGTTGGCCTTGATCCTGCGGCAGACCTCGAAGCCGTCCATGCCGGTCATCATGACGTCCAGCAGCACGGTGTCCGGCGGGTCCGCGGCGATGATGTCAAGGGCCTCTTCTCCGCTCTCGGCCTGGGTTATCCGGTAGCCCTTGCTCTTCAGCAGGTCGTGAAGGAGCATCCGGTTGCGCGGATCGTCGTCCACCACCAGCACGGTTCCGGAGGGCCCCTTGTTCCGACTGGTATTATTCTGGGTCATAGAATCCTCACGATATTGCACATGGTTCTGCGGGAATGACAAAAGTGAAGACGCATCCGCGGCCGGGGCCTCCGCTCTCGACCCAGGTGCGACCGCCGTGGAGCTTGATGAACTCCTTCACAATGGGCAGGCCGAGGCCGGTGCCGCCATGTGCGCGCGCAAGGGTGGAATCCGCCTGATAGAAGAGATCAAACACGCGCGCCTTTTCCTCCGGCTCAAGACCCCGGCCGTTGTCCTTGACCTCCACGCGGAGGCATCGGCCCGGCAGGCCGAATTCTGATCCTTCGGCAATTCTTCCGCTCACGTCAATCTGTCCGCCCTCCTGCGTGAACTTGATGGCATTGGAAATCAGGTGGTGCATGATCTGCTTGATTTTCACAAGGTCGGCCCTGATCCGCAGGCGGTCGGGGACGGAATGGAAATCCGCGGTGAGTTTCTGTTTGCGGTTGCGTGCGGCGGCCTGCAGCAGGAGTGCGCTCTCCTCCATCACATGGCGGATGGGGAGGGCATCCGCGTGGAACGGCATGACGCCGCCCTCGATGCGGGAGATGTTGATCAGGTCGTCAATCAGGCTGTTCAGGCGCCACGCGCTTGCCTGAATGTGCTCGAGGGGCTCCGTCTGGCCGGTCTGGAGCTTCCCGTAGATATTCTCCTGCAGCGCCTCGGCGAAACCGATGATCGCGTTCAGCGGCGTGTGCAGCTCGTGGCTCATGGTGGCCAGGAACATTTTCCTGGCCTCGTTCGATATTTTCAGCTCAGTGGTGCGCTCCTTCAGAAGCGCCTCGAGCTGCCGGCGGGATTCGGCCAGGGCCAGCTCGGCCTCATGCTGTTCTGTGATGTCGAGGATTACGCCCTCATAATGCGTGATCTTTCCTGTTTCATCGCGGCGCAGCCGGGTTGCGTCACGCACCCAGCGCGTGCGGCCGTCCTTTGTCCGCAGTCCATATTGCTGGACATACTCCTTTGTGGCCGGGTCGCTGCTGTAGCGCGTGACTTCTTCGATCACCCGCGGAAGGTCGGCCGGATCCACCATGTCCGAAAACGGGACATGGCCCGCATAAATGTCCTCCGGGGCATACCCGAACTGACGAATATTTTCCGAGACATATTCCACCGGCCAGCCGGGCTCGGCGCGCCACAGGAAGGCAACGGCGGGACTGTCCATGATGATCTGCTGCAAATGCTCCATCCGGGCTTCGGCCTCGCGCTGCTCGGTGATGTCGAGCGCCACGCCCTGATAGTTGATGACGCGCCCTGATGCGTCACGGTTGATGCGGGAACTGTCACGCACCCAGCGAACCCTGCCATCCGCCGCGCGGACGCGGTAAATCTGGATAAACTGCGTGATTTCCGGATTCCGGCTGATATCCTCCATTTCGCGGGCCACCCGTTCCATGTCTTCCGGCTCAATCAGGCCGGCAATGTCCATGCGGCCGGAATAGAAATCCTCCGGGCTGTATCCCATCTGGCGGATATTGTCTGAAACATATTCTATCGGCCAGCCGGGCTCGGCGCGGAAGCGGTAAGCAACGGCGGGACTGTCCATGACAATGCTTTGCAGATGCCTCATGGCCTGTTCGGTTTTCCGGCGGTCCGTAATGTCCTCAAAAATCGTGGCGAACTGTCCCGGCGCGGGGCAGTAGGCCGTCACGGAGAAGTACTTCTTAAGCGAAGTCGCATACATTTCGAACTGTTCGGCGTTTCCAGTTAAAGTCACGCGTCCGTAACGGTCAATCCATTCCCGCTCTGTTTGCGGCAAAACCTCCAGCGCGGTTTTCCCGACAACCTGATCGGCACTCAGGCCGGTAAGTTGTTCAAAAGCGGGATTGATCTCGAGGAAGCGATAGTCGCGGGGTTTCCCATTCGGATCATAAATCATTTCGTGGAGGGCGAATCCTGTGGACATGTGCCGGAAAAGGCCCGAGAAACGCCTCTCGCTTTCCACCAGTTCCGTGCTGCGTTCCTCAATGGCTTTCTCCAGTCGTGCCTGCCGGCTGGCTGCGCTGCCGACCAGCGTGGTCAGCAGCACGGTCAGAGTCAGTCCTGCAAATGAGGCAAGGATTCCCATGCGAAGCGGATTGGCAGCATACCAATTGGGCCCCGGGAATGCCAGCAGAGCGAAGGTCTGGTTAAAAGCGAAAAGGGGAACGCATTGGTGAAGTTCAGCGCTAAGTTGCTGCCAGTTGTGGGAGGATGTGCATCCCTCCGAGCAGGCCAGCCATACCGGATGGCGGCCGGCAAGCAAATGGAAAAGGGACACTGCAATATTGCCATGCTCGCCTATGTGCTGATTGATTCCACTCTGCATGAGCGCGCCCGGGAGAAGGGCCAAAAGGGCCACACCCTGCTGCAGGGCATTGGAAGAGGATTGATAAACGACAAATCCCCGCGGGCGGTTGGTGATCGCAAACAGGATGGCCGGCTCGGTGGCCGTTGGGATCCCGGTGAGCACGGCATTCTCAACGGCCGGCCAGCGCGCGTCATCGGAGCGCAGGTCGTATCCGAGGATATCCTTGTGTGCGGCCTGCGGTTCGACGTAAAGCATGGGATAGCATATGTCCCGGCCCGCGGAAGATTCCGGCGTGCCGGCGGTTCCATTTTGCCAGATGGTGAATTCTTCCAGTCCGTCCGCGCGGGCCGCGGCGACAATGCCATCCGCTTCGGCCGGCTTTACGGCGGGAGCCCATCCGCAGGCCTGAATCATGCGGCTCTCGATGAGGGGTCCGCAGTAGGAACGGAACTCGGCGCGGTTAATGTGGTCGCTGGATTCGAAGAAACTGACCAGCATGTTGAGTTCATTGCTCAGATAGTCGAATGCATTGATGTGGGCGGTTGTTCTGGCGTGCGCAAGGATGGTGAAGGCCTCGCTCCTTGCCCTTTTCTCCGCGTTGTGAATAAGAACAGCGGCGACCGCAGTGGCCATCAGCATGAGCAGGGCGCAGAGCACCGTTTCAATATGGACGAGAGCCGGCTAGCGCCGGACTTTGTACCGCTTGCGGAACCGGAGTGCGAGAACCGATGCGGCCAGAATGACGAGAATCAGCATGAGAACCTGGAGGGGGAACATTCGGGCCCGTATGATCCGCGCGTACCACAACGGGGTTTCGACGTCAATGCCGACCACCATCAGCGCCTCGCCCGTGCGGGGATCCTTGACCGGCGCAAGGGCCGACACGAAGGATCCGTATTCATCGGTTCGCGGCCCCTGGACGCTTGTTTGCCCCGTTTTGAATATCTCAAAATCCTCCGGGGCCGGATTTTCATATACCGTGCCCGGCAGCGAGGCGCCCGGGCCGCCGGGCTCGATGCTTTCCGGCCCGAACACGATCTTCCCGTCGCGAAGAGCCATGGTGTAGAGGCTCCGCAGGCCGGTGACTTGGGCATAGGACTTCAGCTGGGAGCGCAGGCGAAGAAATGCCGGATTTTCGGAATCCTCACCGGTGAAGGTCAGAGCCCTGACCTGCTCCGGGTTGATGGCGTTGGCAATGTGGACAACGGAATGCAGAATGTCCTCGCGCAGCTCCCGATCCGCCTGCTTCCCCGCTTCCATGGCCATCCATATTCCGCCGAGCAGAAGCAGGAATCCGAGCCCGTAGACCAGCCCGTAGCGCACCCGGGCCTCGGGCTCTCGAGTCAGATAGCTGTATCTCTGCGTTTTCATCGCCGTTACGTCAGATGCTCGCGATTTCCATGCCCGGGAAATGCCTTTGCATGTCCGCAGTGTCTCTCTGCATGAAAAGCGCCTTTATATTCGGGCCGGCATCCATAGTGAAATATACCGCCAGTCCTTTTTCACGGAGATGCCAGATTTTCTTGATGGTCTCAACGGTTTCCGGCATCCAGTAAAGCACGGGAGGCTGAGAGTCCAGCATGGTGGCGTGCATGGCCAGCGCATTGGATTCGGCCGTCCGGCCCAGCAGGTCAAAATCCTTCTCTTCAATGGCGCGTCGGGTTTCCTTGATGTCGGCTTCGACCTTTGCGGGCCATGCGCGGTAGAGCGCGGACGTCTCCACGGTGCGTTTCATGGCCGTGCGCGAGGGTACGGCTTTTTCATGATGCGAGACCATGATCAGGCCCATGCAAAGACCCGGCCATTCGCCGTCAACCGGCTCCGCAAAGCTGTCCATGCCGTCTGCCCGCGTGCCTGCATGCCAAATCACAAACCCGGTGTAGACTGACCGGCAAGCGCTCCCGCTCCCGAGCCGGGCGAGGATCGAAAGGTCGTGCAGGCCCAGCTTCCACTGGTAAAGATCATCCAGCGCTAGCGCCAGCGCGGCGAAGCCTGAAGCCGAAGACGCCAGTCCCGCGGCGATGGGAATGCTGGATTCGCTGTCCACCTGGAAAAAGGTGTCTTTGTCCGGCCGGAACAGATCCAGGTATTTCGAGACCCGCCTGCTCGCGGCGGAATCCTGCGGCTGGTCTGCTCCGTTCAGGCGCAGCAGGTCATGCCCGTCGCGGAAACTGATTTTGGTTGTCGCGCCGAGTTCGGGAAGAGAGACGGAGAGGCTGGAGGTGACCGGAAGGTTCAGTTTTTCGTCGCGCTTGCCCCAGTATTTGCAGAGCGCAATATTCACTGGCGCAAAGGCCTGCCCGGAGTTTTTCGGGCTGCCCTTTGCCGCTCCAATGATCAGTTTTGCAACTTCATGTTCAGTCAAGACGCAATCCCTCCGCTGATATCCCAACGCGGATTACATCATAACCAATGTCTTTCAGTTTTGCCACACCAATTCCCACCGCGCAGTCGCCCAGACCCGAACCGGATATTTTCGCGCCGGATATGCCGGGACTGGCGCGAAGGATTGTGATGATTCGGTCGAGATCGGGAGTGGTAAGTTGCATTTGCGCCATGAAGTCCTGATGGGCATTCATAATGCGGCCGAGGGCGGGCCAGTCCTGCGCCTCCACGGCGTCAGCGGCTTTCGGCACGCTCTGGTCAATGGCATTAAAAATATTTTCGAAGAGTTCCGGATCCTTTTCGCGGCGCTGCTCCAGATGTTTCACCACCTTCACCGTTGGTTCCTTGTATCCGGAATAAACCAGCGTGATCGGCGGGCAGTGGCTGAGTTTGCGGATTTCCAGCGGATCCATGCGGTAGACCAGCACCCCGCCAAAAACACTTGAGGCCGCATCCGCTCCCGATCCGAGGCCCTGGACCGCGCGGATGGTTCCGCGCGCCTCGCGGAAGATCGCCTCGCGGGTGCAGGGCTGTCCCGAATAGGCCATGAGCGCCGCGGTTGCCGCGACCGTAACGGCCGCCGATGAGCCCAGCCCGACTGTGCTGGAAAAGCCCGATTTAACCTCCAGCCGCATGCCTCCGGGAAGCTTGTTCTTCTGCTTTTCAACAGCGTGAAGAATGAAAGAAAAACGATCCGACGGCGCCGGTTCGTCCAGCGATGATTCATATGACCCGAGCGCGGACGCGATTTCGAGTGTTTTTGTTTTCAGCGGCGTGAGCCGCACTTCCATCCGTTTGTCCACCGCGCAGCAGAGTGCCCGCCGTCCGTGAAGCACGGCATGCTCGCCCAAAAGCATCAGGTTGCCCGGCGCGGAAGCCCTAAACGATGCGCGTGCCATCGGCATCCCCCTCGGCTTCGATCAGTGAATAACCATATTCCTCGCACAACGTCTTCGGGACGGTTTCTGTGACCACCCATGCAATGCCGGCATGATCATCTCCGGTCACCGATCCTGCTCCGCTGACTTTTGCGGCGCATCCCTGCCGGTTTAAATCGCGGATGAATGATGCCACGCGCTTTGGAACAACGCCGATTTTCTCCAGCAGCGCCTGATTGTCCGCAACGGCTTCCTGCAAAGCGGCCCAGTCAGAAGACAGGAGGGCTTTTTCGACACGTCCGCCGACAAGTTCAAACTCGCGCCAGATACCACTTGTCCCGAAATGCTTAGCCACGAAGGATACGCATTCGCCCGTGCCCGACTCCGGCCGGCCGGTCTGGGCCAGATGGAAAGTCATTTTGGGGCAGGGGAGTTTTTCGCTCTGCTTTTTCTGAAACCGGTGCATCCCGCCATGCAGGCAGACGTAGGGATCGGCTCCGCTGGGATTCCCGTGCTGAAGCCTTTCGCCCATCATGGCGAGCCGGAAGAAAGAATCGCGGTCCAGTCCGCAATGAAAATGGGCATCCGCCGCCTGCAGAATGGTCAGCACGACAGCCGCCGAAGATCCCATTCCCGATCCAAGGGGGATGGAGGATTCCATTTCGAAGGTCAGCCCGCCGGCCGGTCTGATTCCCGTCTTCTCGAAAAAACAGGCCAGCGAGTAGGCCGTCAGTTCCGCCGGCCGGCCGTGGACTTCTTTTATCGGAAGTTCCCCCGCCTTGAAGCGTTCATATCTTTCATTGAGCGTTTTGTGGAGGCGGGCCAGCTCTTTTGATGAAAGAGAAAGTTCCTTATCCAGCCCGTTCAGCAGAAACCGGAAAACATCGCGCTCCTCCGCATGGATGGTGCAGTCGGCATAACGGTTTACGGCGGTGACGACAGCGGGGCGCCCGTAGACCACGGCATGTTCACCGGTGAGGATCAGCTTGCCTGGTGCGCGCGCTTTCATCAGCTTGAGGGGTCAGTCCTTGCAAATGAGCAACTTGTTTCCCTGCATTCTGGAAACGGAATCCATTCCCAGCAGGAACATCGCGGCCGTGAATTCCTTTTTCAGTCTGCGGATAACCTTGATGACTTCTTCCGCGGAAACTGCTGCGGGTTTCAGGAACGGCCGGGCAATGCCGCACAGCGCAGCGCCGAGAATGACAGCTTTGGCCATGTCCAAACCGGTGCGGATTCCGCCGGATGCAATCAGCGTGACCCGGTCGAGCAGCGGCGCGAGATTTTTTAGGGCGAGTGGAGTCGGCCAGCCCCAGTCCTGATAAAGAAAACCAAGTTCGGGCGCGTCTTCGCACACGCGCCGGTACTGCTCAATGCGGCTCCATGATGTTCCCCCGGAGCCCGCGACATCGAAGTACTTGATGCCCTGTTCCATCAGGATTTCCACATCGGTGGGGCCCAGCCCTGCGCCGACTTCTTTGATCAGCACGGGCTTTTTCAAAGCCTTCGCCACGCGGCCGATTTTCCCGGCCAAACCGGCGAAGTTGGTGTCACCGTTGTTCTGGACGGTTTCCTGCAGCGCGTTCAGGTGCAGATATATCCCGTCCGCTTCAAGCACATCTATCGCCCTTTGACAGTGCTCTTCTGTAAAGCCGTGATTGAGCTGCACGGCGCCAAGATTGGCCAGCAGCGGCACGCCGGGAGCAAGGGGTCGCAGCTTGAAACTTTCCTCAGCCGCGGGATTGTCGAACATCACCCGCTGGGATCCGACCGCCAGTGCGACTCCGGTGGCCTCGGCCGCATCGGCCAGATTGCGGTTGATCCGCACAATCTGCTGGTCGTCACCGCCAGTCATGCTGGAGATCAGCAGGGGGAAGGACAACTTTTTCCCAAGGAATTTGACTGTTGTATCCACCTCTGAAGCGTTGATCTCCGGCAGGGCCCGGTGCGCCAGATGAATCGCATCCCAGTATTTCTTCTGGCGGTCGGCGGAGTCGTCGGCCGCGATTTTCAGATGGTCCAGTTTGCGCTGGTTGATGGATTCTTTCATTTCCTTCGTTCCAGTTTGCGGTGCGCCGCCATCAGTTCGCCGGGGTTCGTCAGTGCGGCCATCAGCGAGAGTTCGCCGCACCAGACCGATGCCGTTGCCAGTACGGCAAGCCGTCTGGCATTCTCTCCGGCCGGGCGCTTTTCGAGGCAGCCCAGCTCTGCGAGATTATTCCTTACAAACTCGATATCCTTGCCGTTGCCGACACTTCCGACAATGATATTGGGAATTGTAACGGAAAAATAGAGATCACCGTTCTGTGCTTCAGCCAGCGTGTAGCCCTGCGACCCTTCGATGATGTTGGCGGCATCCTGTCCGGTGGCCAGGTAGAATGCCAGCAGCATGTTGGCGAAATGCGCATTGGCGCTCCGGATTCCTCCTGCCAGCGAAGTTCCAATGAGATTCTTCTTCAAATTCAAATCTGCAACGGCTTCAGGTGTGGTCCGGAGAAGTTTTTCGCACACATTGCGGGGGATGACCGTTTCGCAGATCACGCTCCGTCCGCGGCCGAGAATCCCGTTCACGGCGGTCGCCTTTTTGTCCGTGCAATAGTTTGCGGAGATGGAAACATATTTCAGTTGCGGATACTGCTGAAGAACCCAGTTCAAAAACGACTCGGCGGCATTGGTCACCATGTTGTGTCCCGATGCATCGCCGGTTTGCATTTCAAGCCGCAGATAAAGCAGGTTGCCGACGATCTGATGGTGCAGATCGAGGAATTTCGCGAACCGGCTGGAAGATTCCGCCGCCGCCGCGATTTCCGCCCGGCGGCCCTGCAAATCGGATGCAACCCTGAACGCCTCCTCCGCGGCGGCTGTCTGCACCAGCACGGACCGGCTCATGCGGTCGTCTGTAACGATTGCTCTCAGCCCGGCGGTCTGCATGGAAACGCGCGCGCCGCGGCCCACCGATGGCCACAGGGGACTTTCGTAGGTGGCCAGCGGAAGCATGAATTCGCCTTCCGCGACCGGCCCGGCCATTTTCACGGGCCCGATATGCCGCATCGGTATCATCGCCTGCTCGATTTTTTCTTTGTCATTCATGTTGGCTGTTCCTGATGCTGTTTTGGAGAGATTCCATCATGTCTGCTTCGCGGGCAAGCAGATATTTATGCCCGCGCACGGTGTTTGACATCTGCCCTCCGTCCACATATGTTTTCTGACGGTTGCCGGGGTGTCCCCGAAAGGGGGCTGAGATCATACCCGCGGTACCTGATCCGGATCATGCCGGCGAAGGGAGTTGGCCGATTCTTTTCCCTCCGGTATTATCCGCTTTTTGAAGGAACTGATAATGAAACTTGTTGTGAACGGGGAAGAAATCGAAACCGACGGTGCGCGGCTGGCGGATCTTGTGGAGCAAATGGGCGCGAGGCCCGACCGAGTGGCAGTGATGGTGAACGGCGAGGTGATCGCCGCCTCCGCGCGCGATGCCGTTGCGCTTAAAACAGGCGACAGGATAGAAGTCCTGACATTCGCCGCCGGGGGATGACTATGAAGCCGCTTGTTCTTGGTGATCTTGAATTTGAATCCCGTTTGATTATGGGCACGGGAAAATTCTCCAGTTCCGCCGTCATGCTCGAATCCGTGAAGGCCTCCGGCGCGCAGATTGTGACCGTGGCCCTCCGGCGGTTCAACCGCGAGAAGCCGTCCGACGACCTGCTTGGGCCGCTGATGACCCTGAAGGGCGTGACGCTCATGCCCAACACATCTGGAGCGCGGAACGCCGCCGAGGCCGTAAAAGCCGCTCGCCTGGCCCGCGAACTTTGCGGAAGCCGTCTGATCAAGGTCGAGATCCATCCTAATCCGCACCATCTGCTTCCCGATCCCATCGAGACCTACGAGGCGGCAAAAATACTTGCGGCCGACGGATTTCTGGTCATGCCCTACATGCCGCCCGATCCGGTGCTGGCCAAGCGGCTTGAGGAGGTCGGATGTGTCTCTGTGATGCCGCTGGGCTCGACCATTGGAAGCGGAAACGGAATCGTTGCCGGCGGTCTGCTCGACATCATCATCAGCAACAGCAATATCCCGGTGATCGTGGATGCCGGGCTCCGCGCTCCGTCCGAGGCCGCCGCGGCGATGGAGGCGGGCTGTTCCGCCGTGCTGGTGAACAGCGCGATTGCCGCGGCGGGCAATCCGCCCGCAATGGCGGCCGCTTTTGCCGCCGCCGTAAAAGCGGGCGTGGCGGCCTGTGAGGCGGGGCTTATGGCCCGCGGCGCTTCTGCGGTTCCCACCAGTCCGCTGACATCCTTTCTCGGCTGATGGAAAATCCCTCACAGTTCTGGGAGCAGGCGCTCGACCTTAAAAAGGCCGCATCCGATGCCGGCGACCCGCAGATTTTGTCCGCGATCGGCGCGCAGCATCCCGGCCCGCGCGAGCTGGCGCAGATGCTCCTGCCGCAGGCGCAGGCTCATCTTGAGATGATGGCGGCCCGCGCCCGGATTGTCACGGCGCGCTATTTTGGGAACACGGTTTCGCTGTATGTGCCGCTGTATCTTTCGAATTACTGCTCCAGCGGATGCGCCTACTGCGGTTATGCCTCCGACCGCAAACAGCCGCGCCGGAAACTCAGTTTCGATGAAGTTGAGAAAGAACTCGCTGCGCTGAAAAAAGAGGGGTTTGAAGAAATCCTCCTGCTGACCGGCGAGCGCACGCCGCAGGCGGATTTCGATTATCTGCGCGAGTGCGTTCGCCTTGCGGCGGAGCATTTCCATCAGGTGCTGGTCGAGGCTTTTCCGATGACGGTGGATGAGTACCGGAAGCTTGCGGAATCCGGTTGTGTGGGGGTTACGCTCTATCAGGAAACATACAATCCGGACACCTATGAGAAGCTCCACCGCTGGGGGCCGAAGAAGGATTTCGCGGGGCGCGTGGCCGCTCCTGCTCATGTGCTGGCGGCTGGCATGCGCACCGTTGGCATGGGCGCGCTGCTGGGGCTGTCTGATCCGATTGTGGATTCCATCGCACTCTATTTGCACGCCGAGGAACTCCGCAAACAATACTGGCGCTCGGGCATCGCGATTTCATTTCCCCGTATCCGCCCGCAGGAAGGGGATTTTCATCCGGCGCGCCCGGTGGATGACCGGCTGCTGGCGCAAATTATTTTTGCATTCCGCATTGTGATGCCGGATGTGCCGCTGGTGCTTTCCACGCGGGAAAAGCCGTCGTTCCGCGACGGGATGGCGGGTGTCGGCATTTCCCGCATGAGCGCCGCGAGCCGCACCACGGTGGGCGGGTACACCGGCGCGCCCGTTGCGGATCACGGGCAGTTTGAAGTGAGTGACAGTCGCGGCGTGACCGCGATTTGCGAAATGCTCAGGGCAAAAAAAATCGAGCCGGTGTTCAAGAACTGGGATAATGTGTACACGGGATGACATGAAACCGTTTGGACTCTATCTGGTGATGACTGATCCGCTGGTCGGATACGAAGAATGCGCGCGCGCCGCCGTGGATTGCAAGGTCCGGATGCTCCAGCTCCGGATGAAAAGAGCGTCCGATTCTGATTTCCTTGACATGGCAAAAAAGATTCGCGAGATCACGCTAAACACGGAAACTCTCTTCATTGTGAACGACCGGCTGAACATTGCACAAGAGGTTGATGCGGATGGCGTGCATCTGGGGCAGGACGACATGCCGGTCGAGGAGGCGCGCGCCCGCTGGAACGTGCCGGGAAAAATATTCGGGCTTTCAACGCACAATCTGGGCCAGGCCTGCGCGGCGGTTCTGCAGAATCCGGATTACATCGGCGTCGGGCCTGTTTTTGCCACACCCACAAAAGATATTCCCGATCCAATTGTTGGACTTGATGGATTGCAGGAAATCCTGCAGGCGGTCAGTTTGTCCGCTGTGGCCATTGGCGGGATTACACCTGATAATTTGCCTGATGTGTTGGCGCACGGTGCAAAAAACTTTGCGGTGGTCCGCGCCGTGACTCAGTCACCTGATCCTCGCAAGGCGATCCGGCGGCTGCGGGCCGTCACGGCACGGGGTTGAACGTGCGGACGGCGTCGGGATCCTTGCGGATTTTCGGTCGGACGGTTTCCTCTGCGGGCCAGCCCAGGCTGAGGATGGTGTCCACCCGATTGGCCCTCGAAATCCCCAGCAGTTTCTTGACGGCTTTTTCATTGAACCAGCCCAGCCAGCAGCTTCCGATGCCGTCCTCAGCCGCCTGCAGGACGATATGCTCGCAGGCGATGGCCACGTCTATCAGCCCGTATTGAATTCCGCGCACTGCTCCGCCGATGGCCGCCGGGGCGCGCGAATGCTCGCGCACCGCGACAATTAAAACCGGAGCGGCTTTTGCAAAGGCGTTCATGGCGTAGAGTCCGGAAAATGCGGCCGACGCGAGCTGTGTGCGGAGCGGCTCATGATCCACGACGATAAAATGCCACGGCTGCGAGTTGCACGCGGATGGAGCAAGCCTTGCGGCTTCCAGGCACCGCTCGATGACTTCCCGCGGGACGGGGGTTCTCGCATATTTCCGCAGGCTGTTCCGTTTGTTCACCAGTTCAAGAAAGTTCATAATTCAAATGATTGCCTCTCCCGGCCCGGGCCGCTATATTGCCGGATCAGCATGAGGAATACACAAAAAACCGGCACAGGGGCGAGGTGAAAGATGGATTTTAATGCAGCCGTGAGCGCTATGATGGCGTGCGACTTGTTCAATGATCTCAGCGAGTGCGAGATGGGCGGACTCCTGATGAGGGCCACCACGCGCCGCTGCGAGGCCGGCCAGGCCGTTTATGAAAAGCATCAGAAGTCCGGCAGCAGCTTTGCGCTGATAGCGGACGGCTGTGTGAACATCATGGGTGACGACGGCGCTGTTCTTGAAACGGTGGGCCCCAACAACATCATTGGCGAAATCGGGCCCATCAGCCCCCAGAAAAAGCGCACCTTCCGGGTGGAGGCTTGCGGAGATGTGGAACTGCTGGAGTGGTATCTGTCCGATATCGAACAGAACTATCCTGAAGTGCTGAAAAAACTCCGCGATCTCGCGTGGGACCGCATTACGCAGTGGCGGGAATGAAATTCATCGGGCCGTCAGGCCGGTCTCGGGTGCAACCTGCGGTTCCTGCTTTTTCTCTTCTGAAAGTGTGATCAGGTCCGCCAGAATTTGAAGCGTTTCGTCCAGAATGAGGTCGGCCTTGTCCTCCTCATCTTCCGGATCTTCTTCCTCTTCATCTCCCCGCAGGGCCTTGTTGAGGTAGGCGCTCATTTCGTCATCGTGGCGGGCCATGGCCAGGCGGTCTTCCAGCTTGAGCGAAATTTCCTTGCTGGCCTGTTTTTCGCCCAGATAGGTCAGCAGTTCGCGATAGGCGGCGTAACGCGAATCTTTTTCGCGGCGTTCCTCTGATCGCTTTTTCAGATCGGGCAGAATGTTCTGCAAATGGTCGAAACGGGAAAAGTTCGCGGGCTTGATGAGCGACCAGGGCAGGGCATGCGGAAGATATTCTTCGCCCACCTCGAGATAATCGAGCATGGAGGGTATTTCGATGTCGGTCCTCACTCCCTCAATTTGCGTGGAGCCTCCGCCGATGCGGTAAAAGCTGGCGGTGGTGAGTTTCAGGGTTCCGAGCTCCGGCTTTGAGCGCTGCAGTTCGATGAGCGACTGCACGGTGCCCTTGCCGTGGGTTTTCAGGTCGCCCACCACCACAGCCCGCCCGTAGTCCTTGAGCGCGGCCGCGACGATTTCGGAGGCCGACGCGCTCTGCCGGTTGACCAGCACAATCAGCGGATCGCTGTACACCAGGTCCGGATCGGGATCGCGCAGGATGCTGATGCCCTGGCTGCTTTTCACCTGGACGACGGGGCCCTTTTCGATGAACAGGCCGGAGAGCTCCAGCGCCTCGTACAACGGCCCGCCGCCGTTGTTGCGCAGGTCGAGGACCAGCCCCTTGATGTCATTGGTCTTGAATCCATCAAGAATAGCCCTGACATCTTTTGAAACCGTGCGCGCCCCGTCATCGCCGTTTCGCTGTCCGCTGATGTCCGCATAGAATTCGGGGATGCGCACCACGCCGACGTTCATGCCGTTGACGGTCTCCACCGATCCCTTGGCGGCGCTTTCCTCAAGTTTCACCTCCGCGCGGATCAGATCAATCTTCTTCGTTGTCGTGCCGGATATGTCCGACTTCGGGATCACCGTAAGGACAACCCGGGTGTCCTTTTCGCCGCGGATCAGGCGCACGGTTTTGCTGAGCGGCCAGTGCAGCACGTCCACCGCGGGCTCGTCGCCCTGCGCGACGGCGATGATCTTGTCGCCCGGCTGCAGGCGCCCGTCCAGCTCAGCCGGCCCGCCGGGGATGAGTTTCTCGATCTTTGCGGCCCCGTCCTCGGTGGACAGCAGGGCGCCGATGCCGACAAGCGAGAGCTTCATCTGGATATCGAAATCCTCGGCGTGGTTCGCCGACATGTAATCCGAATGCGGATCATAAACCCGGGTGAAGGAACTGAGGTAGAGCGGAAGGAGCCAGTGCGCGTCATTGTCGTTGAAAACGGTGAGCTGCTGCTGGAACTGTTTGCGGATGAATTCTTCCGGGCTCAGGTCGAGCTCTTCGGCCGTTTCCTCCGCCGGGGTCAGATTCAGTTCTTTGGCCGTTTTTCCCGCTGTTTCTTCCGGTTTTATATCATGGGCGGCTTCCGCGGCCGCGGCTTTCTCTTTTCCCGCCTGTTCTTCCGCCGCCTTCTTCTCTTCGCCCAGCAGGCGAGCCGCCTCGCGGCCAGCATATATATTCTTGATTTTCTTCCGCCACAAATTGTTCCACTCGTTGGTGCCGTCCGGCCAGGGGGCTTTGTGCCTCTCCCAGACGTAGGTTTCGTCCGTGGTCAGGTCGAATCCCTCCTCCAGCAGTTTGTTGACGCAATCCACGCGGTTGGAGAGTCGGGCCATGAAAACATCATAGACCTTGAAGGCGAAATCGAGGTCGCCGCGGGCGAGGCGGTTGTCGAGATCCCGGGCCTCTTTGCGGAATGCCGCCACATCATCCGCCAGAAAATAGGTGTGATCGAAATCGAGCGCGGTCAGGAAGGTTTCCAGCGCATTCGTGGCCACGTAATCGTTGCAGAGCTGCTGATTCAGGTGCATCTGGGGCAGGCGACGGACTGCAATGCGGGCTGCGCGCGCGTAGATGTCCGCGACGTCGTCCGTTACCGGCGCCAGCGCAAACAGGGATTGCGTGCCGGCCATCGCCAGCGCTGCCGCAATCAGGATTTTCCGCCGAACGTGCATAATATTCATCCGGCCGCTTATGAGCAGCTACCCGCCAAAAAATAATCCCCTCAACCTACACCGGCTTCCTTCAAAAATAAAGCACCTTCCTCTGAAGTTTAACGATCCAGGCTTGATTTTTACCGTTTTCATTCAGACTATTTGATCTGTTGTTCCGGATGCTGTTCAAAATGAGTGGAAAATGAAAGCTATACTTGCGGATATTACAACTCTGGACACCGATGCCATTGTCAACGCAGCCAACTCAAGTTTGCTCGGGGGCGGGGGCGTGGACGGGGCGATCCATCGCGCGGCCGGCCCGGAACTTCTGGGGGAGTGCCGGACACTGGGAGGGTGTGCGACGGGTGACGCGAAGATCACCCGCGGTTACCGCTTGCCCGCGAAGTTCGTGATCCACACCGTTGGCCCTGTTTGGCACGGCGGCCGTTCAAGCGAAGAAGAGATGCTTGCGGGCTGCTATAGCCGGTCACTTCAAATCGCAGTTGATCACGGTCTGAAGAGCATCGCATTCCCGGCGATCAGCACCGGAATCTACGGCTATCCGGTCGCGGCGGCCGCCCGGGTGGCCGTGAAGACGGTTCGCGATTTCCTGCAGAAGAACAAGTGCGGGATAGAGGTCGTTTTCTGCTGTTTTTCTAAAGCTGATCTTGTTGTATACCAAAAACTTATGTCTGAAGCCTAAAATCGGCCGTTTTTCCGGAAAAATCGGCTTTTTGGGCCAATTTTAAGCATTTTTGGGCATTTTTTGCCTTTTTTTGATCATTTTTGCTTGTTTTTTGTCAAAATATGCGGCGTATAGCGTGATTTCAATTTTGCGTAATATGTTCATATAAAATGAGTAAAATGATCAAAAATGCTGGTTTTCAGCCTGTTTAAAGATTTTTTCTTTTCCGTTTGCTTTTTGGAGGCCCGATGGCTCACAATGTATGGCCGTTTAAGTCTCTTTCCCTGAAAAAGGAAAGAAGGAGCATTTTTCGATGAGTGAAGAGTTCAGTCCGTTTGCGGTAATGCAGGAAGCGGGTCACTGCGGTCCATGCAGTCTGGCCAGTTGCCTTTTCATGCTGGGCATTGAAGCCACCCAGCGCGATGTGGCGTGGGCCGCCGGCAAGCCCTACCGGGTTTTCAAGGAAGGCCTCGACGAAAACGAGATCGCCCACGCCGCAAAAAAGTATACGGCCATGACGGAGCAGATCCTGATCCCGTGCAAGGACGAGGGCCACGTTTTTCTCCGCAACGTGCTCGGCCATCTGACGGGCGCCGGTCCGGCCATTCTTCTGGTCAAGGATTTCGAGCACTGGGTGGCCGTGGTGGGCTACCTCGAGCGGAAATCCCAGTTTGTGATTTACGATCCCAAAGCCGACAAACCCTTCTTCCGCTGGGGACATGCGCACTTCCTGCGCGAGGCATGGTGCGAATCGGATGACCGCCGGGAGCCCTCGCAGTATTTTTCGATCCTGATTCGCCGCCGCGACGGCAGCAAGCCGATGTGGCGGATCACTGAGCCGTGGATGCGGATTCACAACCGCGGATCGGACTGCACGGCGGGCACCATCGCCACCGATCTGGAAAACCTGATCTCCAACGCCCGTTATCCGTCGCCGCGCCGCCGCAAGTCGCACCATGTCACGCGGACGCTGGCCTCCGTTCTGCGCAAGTACCGCAATCAGGTGATCAGCGCCATCCTGACCTGGGGTGAAGGTTCCGGCGATCACGAGATGAAGGATCTGCGCTCGCTCTACAGCGACTACATCACCTGCGCCGACGCCTGTTCACTGACCTTCCCCGAGAACACCGACCATGCCGCCTTTGTGGCCGGCCTCACCGCGCTGCTCAGCGCTTACTGGTGGGGCGGGGAAATGGAAGAATAGCAGGTTCTCTTCGTCCGTTTGAATATTCCTGATTTATGGGGGATATTTAACGGAGTGAAGAGAACATGAAAATATTCGCAAGAACAACGCTGGTGGCCGCGCTCACATTCCTGGCCGGCCTGCTATGCGCTGGCGGAGGGTCAAACGTCATGAAAGCGGAAATGCCCCGATCCGATTCCGAACTGAAGAAAATGCTCACCCCTGAGCAGTATCGCGTCACGCAGCAGGCGGGCACCGAGCGCCCGTTCCAGAATGCCTACTGGGACAATCATGAAGACGGCATTTATGTGGATGTGGTCTCCGGCGAACCGCTCTTCAGCTCCCGCGACAAGTTTGAATCCGGCACTGGCTGGCCCAGCTTCACAAAACCCCTTAAATCAGAAGCTGTCGCTGAAAAGTCCGACTTCAAGCTGGGCATGAAGCGCACCGAAGTCCGGTCGGCATCTGCGGATTCGCACCTCGGCCATGTGTTTGACGACGGCCCAGCCGAATCCGGCGGCATGCGCTACTGCATCAATTCCGCCGCGCTCCGCTTTGTGCCCGCGGCCGAACTTGAGGCGCAGGGCTATGGCGAATTCACCTATCTTTTTGCGGACAGCCGCAAACTTGAAACAGCAACCTTCGGCGCCGGATGCTTCTGGAAGCCGCAGGCTCTCATGAACCAGCTGCCGGGTGTTGTTTCAACCGCGGTTGGATACATGGGCGGCACACTCAAAAATCCAACCTACGAGGATGTTTGCACCGACAAGACCGGCCATGCGGAAGTGGTGCAGGTCAAATTCGATCCCGAAAAGATCAGCTATGAACAACTGCTGGATGCTTTCTGGGCCATGCATGACCCCACGCAATTTAACCGGCAGGGGCCGGACAGGGGAACGCAGTACCGCAGTGTGATATTCTTACATTCTCCGGAACAGCAGACCGCCGCGCAGTCTTCTCTGAAAAAACAGCAGCAGTCCGGCCGCTGGGGCAGGAAACAGATCGTCACCGAAATCGTGCCGGCCTCTGATTTTTGGCTGGCCGAGGATTATCATCAGCAGTATCTTCAAAAGAGAGGTAAGACCAGTTGCTCTTTCTGAAGGGGGTGCGATGAAAAAGGCGGGTTGGTTCTGTTGCGCCGTGCTGATGGCTGTGACCTGTGCCGGGGGATCTTTTGATTACAGTGAATATGACTTGCTCCTGAGCCGTGCCGTGGAACCAAGCGGGCTCGTGAACTACTGGCGGCTGCAGGCCGGCCAGTCCGCGCTGGAGCGGATTGGAGAGGCCATGCAGCAGGTTTCAATGGAGGAGTTTTCCGCCTGGCCTGAACCGGAGCGGCTTGCATTTCTCATCAACGCCTACAATATGCGCGTGCTTCAGGTTATCACGCGTCAACGGCATGTGCTGTACAAGCTGAACGGTTGGTTCCAAAAGGGCCTGAGCATTCACCGCTTCCCGGGATTCTTTGACGAACTTTCCTTCAGCCTTCTTGGGCGGGATATGACGCTCGATTCACTGGAGGAGGAAATCCGGCAGTATTACGATATACCTGCCGCCCACATGGCGCTGGTCAAGGGCGCAAAAGGGAGCCCGCCGCTTCGCGCCGAAGCCTACAGGGCTGAAAAACTTGATGAACAGCTTCGCGACCAGACCGAAATCGTCCTGCGCGATCCGGAAAAATTCCGCGTTAATGTCCAGAAAAGGCGTGTCAGCCTTTCGCCGGTTTTCAAATGGCTGTGCGAGGATTGCATGGAAGATTACAGCGAGGTTGTCACGGCCGGAAACTTCACTCCCGCCGATCGAGCAATGCTGGGCTTCGTCGCATCGCACGTCAACGGCGCCACCCGCGAATTCCTGGTGACCGGCGACTATTCGATTGCCTGGCTGAAATTCGACTGGATGCTCAACGAGGAAGACCCCCCGGTGCGGGTGAAATAGGGCAGAGTGAAAATTCCTGTCGCGCTTGCCAATGGCCTCAAAATAGATAATCATACCCCATTATGAACGGATGGAACGGCAATCTGAGTTTCATTGTGATCGGGGCTTCCGGCGACCTGGCCCGCCGCAAAGTGATCCCGGCGCTGTTTGCCCTGTACTGCCAGAACCTGCTGCCGGAAAAGTTCCGGGTGATTGGCTTTGCGCGCACGGAGATGACCGACGCAGCCTTCCGCGAAAGCATCACCGCGAATCTGACCTGCCGCTACACTCCCGGCGAGTCGTGCGCGGAGCGCATGGACGAGTTCCTCTCGCGCTGCTTCTACCGTTCCGGCCACTATGATTCCCGTGAATCTTTTCAGGCGCTCTACACCAAACTGAAGGAACTGGAAGGCCCGCAGGAAGCAAACCGCATTTTCTACCTGGCCGTCCCGCCGTCCATTTTCCACGATATCGCCCACGCCCTTGGCGGAGCCGGGCTGGTCCGTCCCGCGGGCGGAGAACCGTGGACGCGGGTGGTCATCGAGAAGCCCTTCGGCACCGACCGCGCATCCTCGGACGAGCTTTCGCGGCAGATCCGTTCAGTGTTCGACGAGCGCCAGATTTTCCGCATTGACCACTATCTCGGCAAGGAGGTTATCCAGAACCTGATGGTTCTGCGGTTCGCCAACCTGATCTTCGAGCCGATCTGGAACCGCCTCTATGTGGACAAGATTTTCATTTCCTGGGCGGAAACCATCGGGATCGAGGGCCGCGCCGGCTACTTTGACGGCATCGGGGTCATTCGCGACGTAATGCAGAATCATCTTCTGCAAATGCTCGCGCTGGTGACCATGGAGCAGCCCGTCAGCCTTGCAAAATACGTGCGCGAGGAGAAGGTCAAGGTCCTGCGGTCCATTCAGCCGGTAATGCTGGATGACATGGTGCTGGGCCAGTACGCCGCGGGCGGAAAGCAGAGGGGTTACCGCGAGGAACCGGGCGTGCCCGCGGATTCGATCACGCCCACCTATGCGATGGCCGTGCTCTGCATGCGGAGCCGCCGCTGGTCGGGTGTTCCTTTCATTCTCTCGGCAGGCAAGGCGCTGGATCACAGCATGACGGAGATCCGCATCCAGTTCAAGCGCACGGCCGGGCACGTGTTTTTGGACAAATGGCCCGAAGGCCTGCCTCCAAATGAACTGGTCATCCGCGTTCAGCCGGACGAGTCCATCAAGTTCGGCATTATGAACAAGGTTCCGGGGCTGGGCCTGAATCTGGAGCACTCGGAATTGAACCTGCGCTATGCCTCCGCGTTTGAAGGCCTGATTCCGGAAGCTTACGAAAGTCTGCTCCTCGATGTAATGAAGGGTGAGCCCGGCCTCTTTATTTGCGAGGATGAGCTCGAGGCTTCATGGGATGTGTTCACGCCGGTGCTGCATGAAATTGACAAAAAGCGGATTGCGCCCGAACCCTATGCCTTCGGATCCGCCGGCCCGGCCTCTGCTCAGAAGATGCTCGCAAAGTTTCCTCCGAGATGGTGACGCATGATCGCTTTTCATCAATTCAACAGCGAAAAAAGCCTCATCCGCAAAACCCGCCAGAAACTGCAGCAGGTCATCGAGTCGGCTCAGGGCCCGGCCGCCATCATGCTCTCCGGCGGCAAAACGCCGCTGCCTGTCTATCAGGATCTGGCCTCGCGCAAAATGAAGATGAGCCCGGACGTGAAATTTTTTCTGAGCGATGAACGGATGGTTCCGCCGGATTCTCCGGACAGCAATCAGGGGGCCATTGCGCCGCTGCTGCTGAAGGCCGGTGCAGGGGAGAGTCAAATCATCCGCGTAAAGACCGGTCTGTCGCTGGCGATGGCTGCGGCGGCCTACGGCCAGCAGATCGAAGACTTCCACAAGGCCGGCGGCAGATTCCCCTTCGGCCTGCTGGGCCTGGGGGCGGACGGGCACACGGCGTCCATGTTCACGATGGAGGACGCGCACAACCCGACAGGGTATTTTGCGATCCCCGTGGAGCGCATCGGAGACCTCGACCGCATTTCCGTGACCGCGGCGATGCTGCGTCACATTGAGCACGTTGTTTTCCTTGTCGCGGGAGCCGGCAAGGCGGCCATGCTTGAGAAACTGCGCTCCGCGCCGGACACCATTCCCGCCGGGGCGGCCGTCAGCCAGTGCAAAAAAGTGGAGGTTTGGTTCACCGCATGAAAAGTTCCAATCATTGGAAAAACCGGCTGAAAAAGTTCCAACCATTGGAACTTTTCATCGTCGCCGCCGTTGCGTTGATTATGCTGGCGGGCTGCGCGCAGCCGCGGCATCCCGAGGAGAACGCCGCGATCTACGCGGCGCAGATGTGGCTGCTGGACGTGGATCGCGGCGCTTACGCCGCAAGCTGGTCAAATGCGGCCGCCTATTTCCAGGGCATGGTTGCGGAAGAGAACTGGACTCAAATGATTTCCGCCGGCCGCGAGCCGCTGGGGCAGACCCTCTCGCGCGATTTCAAATCGGCCAGGCATTTTACCAGTCTGCCGGGCGTTCCTGACGGCGACTATATTGTGATCCAGTTCAAAACCTCTTTTGCCAACAAGAAAAACTCCATTGAGACCATCACTCCCATGAAGGAGGCCGACGGCGAGTGGCGGGTTTCGGGATATTTTGTAAAGTAGGCGCGGCATGAAGATTGTGGTGCTTGACGGATTTACTTTGAACCCCGGCGACCTGGACTGGGAGCGGCTTCATTCGCTGGGCGAATGCGCGATTCATGACCGCACCCCGCCGCGGCTTGTTCTGGAACGCTCCGCCGGCGCGGATGTGATTCTTACAAATAAGACCGTGCTCACCGGTGATTTCATCCGGCAGCTTCCGGATCTGAAATATATCGGCGTGCTGGCCACCGGCTACAACGTGGTGGACATCGCCGCCGCGCGCGAGAGGGGAGTTTCCGTCACAAATATTCCGGATTATGGAACAACGTCCGTGGCGCAGATGGTTTTTGCGCACATCCTCAACCTCACGCAGCGCGTGGCCGACCACAGCCGCAGCGTGCATGCGGGCGACTGGTCAGCCTCGGAGGATTTCTGCTACTGGAATTTCCCGCTGATCGAACTCGACGGCCTGACGATGGGTATTGTCGGGCTGGGCCGGATCGGCCGCGCGGTCGCGAAACTCGCGCTGGCCTTCGGGATGAAGGTTCTTGCGTACAGTCCTTCGGTTAAATCCGCGGACGGAGTGAAGATGACAGATCTGAAAAACCTGCTGTCGCAGAGCGATGTGGTCTCGCTTCATTGTCCGCTGACGGATTCAAACAGGAAATTCATCAATGCCGGGACGCTGGCGCTGATGAAGCCGTCTGCCTTTCTGATCAACACCGGCCGCGGGCCGCTGGTGGACGAGGCCGCGCTGGCCGCCGCGCTGCGCGGCGGGAAACTGGCCGGCGCGGGGCTGGATGTGCTTTCGGTTGAGCCGCCGCCAAAGGACAATCCGCTCCTGAACTGCCCGAACTGCTTTATCACGCCGCACATTGCGTGGGCCACAAAGGCAGCGCGCGTCAGGCTTTATGACATCGCCGTGAAGAACATCGAGTTTTTCATGCGCGGGAGACCGCAGAACGTGGTGAACGCATGAACCCCTCGCCGCAGAGACGCCTGCATGAGCGGTTCCACACGTCGGGAACCGTGACGCTGACGTTTCGCGAGGGATGGTTCGGGCGCAAAATCGTTTCGGGTGATCTGGTGGATGTTTCGCTTGAAGGCCTTCAGGCCCGGATGCCTGCCATGGTTCCGGAACGACGGCGGGTTAAGATCATGCTCGCGCTGGGCGCGGCGGGCGGCGAGGCGGCGATTTATCAGTTTCGCGGCCGGGTCATGTGGTCAAAGGCGGGGGAAGGCGCCGGACAGTATCTTTCGGGCGTGCGCATGCAGTTCGATTTTCCCCGTGAACGCACCACGTGGCGGGACATCATCTATGAAGCCCTGCGGGCCTGAATGAAAAGGGCTTGCTTGGCATGGACCCGGATATAGGATATTATTTCAGCAGGAGAGGGAGTTATGAGCGGTTCTTCTGAAGACAGGATGAACGACAGGATTGCCAAGGCCGGGAAAGTCGCGGTTTGCTGGCGCAGGGGGCTTTTCAAAAAAAAGCTGGTTGGAAATGTCGTGGATATTTCCGCCAGCGGACTCCAGATCAATGCCCCGGAACCCGTCCCCGTCGGGAAGACGGTGAAGCTGGACATCAAACTTGCGGCCAGCGGCATGGAAACCGAAGATTTCCGTTTGAAGGGACGAATCAGCCGGTGCGCGCCCGGAGCGGCCCCCCGCAGTCATTTCATTGGCATTATGCTGACGTCAAACCGGGGCGACCGCGGCACGTGGAACGAAACCATCTTTGCCCAGCTTCGCGCCCGCAACGAATACTGATTTTTTTCAGCCCAGCATCTCGCGTTCGAGGCGGTCAAGCTGATTGATGACCTGGCGGACATAATGGCGCTTCTCGGGATAGGTTCCGGGGAAGAAGCTCCCCTTGAATCCCGCGATGACGAGGTTGCGCAAATCGCGCAGCGGGAGATTCAGCGCCTCGGTCACCAGCATGAGTTCATCCGATGTCGTTGTGCTGGACACCAGGCGGTTGTCGGTGCAGATGGTCACCGAGAGTTCGTGCTCCAGCATCTTCTTCAGCGGATGGTTGCGGATGTCGTTCTTGAGTTCGGGCATGGTCTGCAGGTTGCTGGTGGGGCAGACCTCGATGGAGATGCGCTGGCTGGCGATATATTCCACGAGATAATGCACAAACGCTTCGGGATCCTCGATATCGGGATTGTTGATGCGGTCGTGCGCGAAAAGCCACGTGCCGTGCCCGATGCGGTTGGCGTGGCATTCGGTGATGGCCTGGAAGATGGATTCCGGCCCGTAGGCTTCGCCCGCATGCACGGTCTTGCGGATGAAATGGCTGTGGACATATTTGTACGCTTCGGCGTGGCTGACGGCCGGATAGCCGGACTCGGCCCCGGCCAGGTCGAAGCCGACCACGGGCAGCCCTTTCTTGTGCGCGAGAATTTCCGCCGCGCGCGCGAGTTCCAGCGATGCCGTTGAAAAGATTTCCTTCTCGGGCGCGTATTTCATTGCGCTCCAAAGCTGCGCGTAGTAGGGCGAGTAATGCTCGTTGAAGCAGCGCATGGCGCAGACGATGATGCCGAAATAGAAGGGGATGTCGGTGCCGTCCTTCACGGCCTGCGAGCGGTTGTGCTCGTCGCGTGCCCGGCCCATGCCCCTGCAGACGGCTTCGACGATTTCCTCCAGCGAAAGTTTTTCATGAATGTGGAGCTGCGGGGCGAACCGGACTTCAAGATACCTCACGTTTTCGGCGAGGTTGTCCTGCACCATTTCGTATCCGATGCGCTCCAGGTTTTCGGCCGTGCGCAGAACGGCGCAGGTGTAGGCGAAGCCCTTCAGATATTCCAGGAGATCCCTGTAGGAATCCTTGAACACCAGTTTCCGGAGGCCGTCCTCGTCGTAGGAGGGCAGTTCAACCTTTTCGGCCCGGGCCAGCTCAATGAGCGTGCTCAGGCGGAGCGATCCGTCCAGATGGACGTGCAGGTCGGTTTTGGGAATCGCGCGGATGAAATCGAGTGATATTTTTTTGTTCATGGCCAAGCTCCTCAAGGATTCTGCTTTTTGTCGGATCAGTGTAATGCCATGCCTCTTCGTTCGCAATATCTATCGCAGGCGAAATTGGATTTGACCGTGCGGAACCGTTCTGCGGAGGGCGGCTAATCCGGGAATCTCAGGACAGCCACTGCCGGGCTTCGCGCGAGGTGCCGAGGAATCCGCGGGACATGTACTTGGCATGATTTTCTGCGATGCTCGCCGGGTCGTACCGGTAGTTCACCATGATGCCCGCCGACTGCTTCAGGCCCCTCTCCGAGGTGTCCGCCAGCCAGTTGATGCGTTCGAGGCGGGCGCCGTTGGTCATGTGAAAATGCGTCACCGGGTCGAGCGCGTGTCCGTTTTTCTTCGTTCGGACGATGTACTGCGCGCAGAGCTTCATCACCGGGTTCATCAGCGCGCGCGCGAGTTTTTTGTCCTCCGGCCATGCGGAACCCAGCAGCGCCAGCAGCCCGTCGTGCGCGCTGTTGTTGTTGGAGAGGTCCATGATCGCCGCGAGCTCGCGTTCCGTGAGAACGGCCTGCAGGGTTTCGGACTGCGCGGTTTCGGCCAGCCAGGTCATGAACCCCGGAACCGGCGAAAGGGTGGCGAAATATTTCAGGCCGCGCAGCTCGGCGCTGAGTTTTTCCACGACAGTCTTGATCAGGAAATTGCCCAGCCGGATGCCGGCCAGGCCTTTCTGCGTGTTGGATATGGAATAGAAGATGGCGGTGTCCGCATCCTCGGGCCGCAGGGGCAGGGCGCTTTCATCCAGGAGCTTCTGTATGTTGTCCGCCATGCCGTTGACGAGCGCGACCTCAACAAAGATCAGCGGCGTGTTGGGGAGCTTGCCGTGGAAGAATCCGAAGCAGCGGCGGTCGGAGTAGAGCCGGTGCTTCATGTCATCCCATGAACGGATCTGGTGGACGGCCTCGTATCCCATGAGTTTCTCCAGCAGCGATGCAGGGGAGTCCCATGTGATCTCCACCAGGTCCAGAAGCCCCACGTCGAACCAGGAAGCGAGCAGCGCCTTGAGGTCCTCATCGAGCTTTTTCAGGGCCGCGTCTTTTCCCGCGAGGAGGAGCAGGTCGGCCCGCATGTTGATGAGAAAGCGGAATCCGTCCGGGAGCAGATTCAGCTGGCGGAAAAGTTCCACGCGCGGGGGGATCAGGGCCGCGCGCATTTTGAGTTCGGCGTCCACGCGCTCCGCGTCCGATGCGCCGGCCATCTGCCGGGCGGCCTCCTTCACTTTGGAGCGGTCCGAATCAAACTCTGTGGCGAGGGTGTGGAAGAACTGGAGCTTCTCCGCGGCGTTCATCTCGAGATAGGCCATGCCCAGCTCGATGGCGCGCGCCTTGCCGGCAGGATCACCATCGGGCGACTCAATGATGCCGGCGATGCGTTGCACGAGCTTCTCATCGCGCGCGGCTGCGCGGCTTTCGCGGCCTCTCAGGGTGGCCAGCGTCTGCCTCCAGATCTTGGCCGTGTAGTGATGTGCCGTGCTTTCCGCCGCCTGTTGTTTCGCGCTCATCTCTTTTTCTCCTGCGCAAAGCATACCATAAATCCGGGAAAAGCAATACCGCGCGCCGATGGACAGAAACCTGCAGGGCGAGTAGAATGTGAGCAGAGAGGAAGAGAATCGTGAATCATCACATCAGGAGAGCTGCGCGGATCGTGAGCGGGTGGACGTTTCTGCTGCTCGGTTTCGCCGGGCTTTTCCTGCCGCTTTTGCAGGGCATTCTCTTCCTTACCATCGGGGCATTTCTTCTGGCGCCATACGTGCGATCGTTCCGCAAGCTTCAGTATCTTTTGTACAAGCGTTTCCCTCATGCGCGGGGTTTCGCAAAGCGGATGCGGGCAAAAGCCCGTCGCCGTTCAACCGGCTGAACGCGTATCGGGACAGGCGACCTTCAGGGTGTCGAGCAGCAAATGCAGGTCAAAAGGCTTGATAAAAATATGGTCGCAGCCTGCAGCCTTCAATTGTTCGGCCAGATGCGGATCGGTGTCTCCGGTGATGACCGCCATCGGGATTTTGCTCTTGCGGGCAGCCAGACGTTCGACCACTTCAAGCCCCGTCAACCCCGGCATGTGAATGTCAAGAATGAGAAAATCCACCCCGCCTTCGTAAAGATGAAGAGCGTTTATCTGCTGCAGGGCCAGATAGCCGTTTTCTGACGCAGTAACCCGGTATCCCTCTTCGCGAAGGATATTGCACAGGCACAGACGCGTTCTCGGGTCATCTTCTGCGACCATGATATGCGCTTTTTCATCGGACATGGTGATCCCCCAATTCCATCTGATTGAATACAGCATAAAGCGGGCCAAAAAGCGTTCCGGGCGGGAAAAAGACCATTTGTTCAATCTTGACGAAGGCTTAAAAGGGAATAGAGTGTCGCCGGTTTTTCGGGTCTGGCTTTATGGCTTATCAAAACATAGAAGAAATCTGCAGCATCGCGGAACTGGCAAGCCTGTTCGAACGGAGCGGAAGCATCCGCGAGTTCCTGCAGACCTCGGTCAGCGTGATTGCCTATCACATGCGGGCCGCGGTCTGTTCGATCTACCTCTACGACGACAACAGGCAGAAGCTGGTAATACGGGCCAACCAGGGTCTGGATCCCTCGGTGGTCGGCAGGATTGAACTGGCGCCGGGCGAGGGGATCGTGGGCACGGCGTTCCGGGAGATGCGCACGCTGCGCGTGGCCCGCGCGTTGGAAAGCCCATATTTCAAGCCGATCCCCGGATCGGGCGAAGAGCGCTATCAGGCTTTTCTGGCTGTGCCCATCATGCTGGGCACGGAACGGGTGGGTGCGCTGGTCGTTCAGGATCCGCAGGCCGACTATTTCACGCCCAACGATGCCCGGGCCCTCCGGGCCATCGCCGCACAGCTTGCGGGCACCATGGACAACGCCCGGCTGTTTATGAACATGGGGCGGGAGGAAACCCCGCGAATGATGCCGCAGGAAGGCCGTCCGGTCGAACCGGTCATCCATGGCGACCCTGCTGTTCCGGGAATTGCCATTGGGCGGGCCTTCACTCCTCACAAGCCTTATGAAGCGCTGCTGGCGAACAATGACGACGCCGAGTGGCCTTCCAGCTCCGCAGATTTTGAACGGGCGCTGGGCGCGGCCGAGCAGGAGATCAAGCGTTTGCAGCACGAACTGGAGGAGAATGCCTCGGACGTCGCCTCGATGATTTTCAGCGCGCACCTGATGATCCTGAAGGACGATTCCTTTTCGGGGGCCATGCGCGGGTTCATCGCCGGGGGCATGCCGCCTCACAAGGCGATCGTGGAAGTCATCAACAAATATGTCCGGCTGTTCTCCGCGAGCACGAACCCCCACCTGCGCGAGAAGACGCAGGACGTCAAGGATTTGGGCCACCGTCTGCTGTCCAACCTGCGCGGCGCCGAAACCCGGACGCACGGCTACGAGGATCACCTGATTGTGGCCACGGATCTGCTCCCGTCCGACATCATGCGGTTTGCCGCCCAGGGGGCCGAGGGTTTGGTGCTCTCCGGAAGCGGCGCCACGTCGCATGTGGCCATTCTTGCGCGGTCCCTGAATCTGCCGACCCTGCTGCTCGACGAACAGGAGGTGCTGCGGATTCCGGAGGACGCCGCCGTTATCCTCGATGCCAATCAGGGCACCCTATATATCGAGCCTTCGCCCGAAATCACGGAGCGCTACGGGGAGCTGATTGCGGCGGAGCAGGAGATGCGCGACGGGGAGGAATCTGACGGGAAGCCCGCGACCACCACCGACGGAGTCGAGATCCGCGTGCTGGCCAACATCAACCTCGTGAGCGAAGTGCAGCCGGCCTGCCGCCTCGGCGCGGACGGCATAGGCCTTTACCGTTCGGAATTCCCGTTCATCGTGCGCAGCGATTTTCCGCCGGAAGAGGAGCAGTACCGGATCTACCGCAAGATCATCACGGGCGCCCAGGGCCGCGAAGTCCTTTTCCGCACGCTGGATGTCGGCGGCGACAAGATGCTTTCCTATTTCCCGCATGTGACCGAGGCCAATCCGTTCCTGGGAATGCGCGCGATCCGCTTCTCGCTTCATCACAAGGGAATTTTCAGCGAGCAGATCCGCGCCCTGCTGCGCGCCGGCCACGGCTATGATCTCAAGATCATGTTCCCGCTGGTCTCTTCGGTGGACGATTTCCTGCAGGCCGCCGGCGTGGTGAAGGACTGCCTCGAGTCCCTGAACATGGAGGGGTTTGAGCACAACCCGCGGCCCAAACTGGGCGTGATGGTCGAACTGCCTTCGGCCGTCGGCGTGATTAACGAGCTGGCCCGCGAGGCCGATTTCATTTCCATCGGGACCAACGACCTGGTGCAGTACATGCTGGCTGTGGACCGCACCAACCGGCTGATCAAGGATATGTACCAGTGCTACCATCCGGCCATCCTGCGGGCGATCCGGACGATTGCGGAAGCGGCCGCCCGCGAAAACACGCCGCTCTCGCTGTGCGGCGATGCCGCCGCCGAGCCGGCCATGATTCCGTTCCTGGTGGGCGCAGGCCTTCGCGCGCTGAGCGTCACGCCGCATGCGGTTCCGAAAATCCGCCGCACCATCCAGACTCTGAGCTGCGCGGCCTCCCGCGAGCACGCGGAAAAACTGCTGCGGATGGGAACGATTGCGGAAGTGGGCGCCGAGCTGGATAAAATCAAGGCCGCTCAGCAAGCGTAATCACCCGGATCATGTTGGTGGTTCCGCGCTGATTCAGAGGGATCCCGGCCGTCAGCACAGTCTGCTGGCCGCCTTTCACGAGCCCGGACTTCATCGCGATTTCGCCTGCGGAGGCCACCATGTCGTCGGTGCTGTCCGCCACGGGCATCATGGCCGGGTGAACGCCCCAGACCAGCGCGAGCCGCGCGAACGTTTTCGCATCCGGGGTCATGGCGATAACCGGCGCCGCGGGCCGGTATTTGGCGACCAGCCGCGCGGTGCTCCCGGAAGTGGTGCAGGGGATGATGGCCCCCGCATGGATGTTGCGGGCCAGGCGGCAGGCTGCGTGCGCGACGGCCTCTTCGGAACTGAATTTCTCGTCGCGCAGAAACCGCTGCAGCCATGCGTCGTAGGGAAAGCGCGCCTCGACATCCTCCGCAATCTTCGTCATGTAGCGGACGGCCTCCAGCGGGTAATGCCCGATGGCGCTTTCCTCGGAGAGCATGACCGCATCCGTGCCGTCGAGTATGGCGTTGGCCACGTCGGCGGCCTCGGCCCGCGTGGGCCGGGGGCTGTCCACCATCGAGCGCATCATTTGCGTGGCGGTGATGACCGGCCTGCCCGCGGCGTTGGCCTTCTGGATGATGGTCTTCTGGATCAGCGGAACCTTGTGCAGGGGGATCTCAACGCCAAGGTCGCCGCGCGCGATCATCAGGCCGTCCGCCGCGGCGATGATCTCGTCCAGGTTGTCCAGCGCCTCGTGCTTCTCGATCTTCGCGATGACCGGCGTGTCGCGGCCCGATGCGGCGATCCGGCTGCGCACCCGCCGGATTTCCTCCGCGTTGCGCACAAACGAAAGGGCGACATAGTCCACTTCCTGTTCAAGGCCAAAGCGAAGATCCGCTTCATCCTTTTCCGTCATCAGGGGAACGCTGAGCGACCGCGTCGGGAGGTTGAGCCCCTTGTGCGAGCTGAGCGGCCCGCCGATCACCACGCGGCAGATCACATCCTCCGCATATATATCCGCCACCTCAAGTTCGATGGCGCCGTCGGCCAGCAGGATGGAGTCGCCCCTGCGCACTTCGGACGGGAGCGGGGAATAGGAGTGCGAAACTTCATGGCTGTCGCCCGGCACCGCGCGGTTGGTCAGGGTGAACGTTTCGCCCTGCTGAAGCAGCACCGGTCCGCCCTCGATTTTCCCGACGCGGATTTTGGGCCCCGCCAGGTCCTGCAGGATGGCCACGGAAACGCCTGCTTTTTGTGAAATGCGGCGAATGTCGCGGATGACCTCCGCGTGCTCGGCCTGCGTTCCGTGCGAGAAGTTCAGCCGGGCCACGTTCATGCCGGCGCCGATGAGTTTTTCGAGCATCGCGGGATCGCGCGATGCCGGCCCGATGGTTGCCACGATTTTCGTTTTGCGCATGGCTGGCCTGTCAGATGTTGTAATAGGGATTGTCCTCTTCGCCGCTGTGCTCCGGCTCTCCGTACGGGGTCATCGGGCCGTTTGGCAGCAGGTGCCGCTCAACAATCGGCAGGCGGTCCGCCATGATCTGCAGGCAGTACTGCTGCATCAGGTTCGGGTGCCGGGGGCTGATGAAGACGGCGTCCAGCCGGTCGTAGAGCTGGATGCGCAGCAGCGAGGTCATGCTGGTGGCCAGGAAGAAGGAGGTTGTGATGGTGCTGCCGCGCGGCGCGGCGGAGACGGACTCGATCGCGGCAAAGGGGATCGGCATGATGTAGTTCACGCCGAGGATCAGGATGCCTTCTCCACAGGCCTTGTAGCGCACGGGCCAGTAATAGAGGGGATGAACCTTCAGGATCAGCTGGATCACGGCCCGTCCTTCGCGGCGCGGCTTCAGGTCAAGGTCCCACTGGACGTCGCTGAACTTGCGCAGATGCGTGTGCATGCGCAGACGCGCGAGCAGCAGAGTGATGAGGTGGATGGCCAGCAGCCAGACCAGCGCCTCGATCCAGGTTCCGCGCACCAGCTGCAGGTTTTCCGAAAAGACCCTGGACCACATCAGGAGCCGCCCGTAGGCGAGCGAGCCGAAAATCACGGGCGAAAACATGTAGGCAAACGGGGTTGAAATGAAATCGGGCGAAATGTAGGCCGTGACCCAATGCAGGAAATATGCGCCGAAGATCAGCAGCGTCCAGAGATAACCGTGGCCCTGGGACCAGACCGTGATGGTGGTTTGCGTGCCCGACTCGGCCCATGGAATGGATCCCAAAACAACCTGCCGGTGCTCAGGCAGAAACGCGGGCAGAAAGACGGAAACCAGCAGGAGCAGGACGGAAAAGCACTCGACCTGCCATGGAATGCCCGGCATGTCCCATCGTTCGTGATACTTCTTCTTCTCCTTCACAGTCATGCGCCGCACCCTATATCATAAAAAACCGCTTCGCAAGCCTCAAAAATGCTCAAAAACATCATAAAATGGCCCAAAAACGGCCAAAATCGTAAAAAAACGCTAAAAATGACCGATTTTTGCCTATTTTTCGTGTTTTTTCGTCAAAATATGCTCCGCCTGGGTTCGGACCAGAACTTCGGGGTGCCGGGCCAGTTTCTCAAGCGCAAGGATCGCTTCGGGCGCGCCCCAGTTGCCAAGCGCGACGCAAACGTTGCGGAGCAGGCCGCGCAGCTTCAGCCGCTGCACCGGTGTCCCGGCGAACCGTCTGCGGAATTCTTTTTCGTCCATTCCGGCCAGGTCCAAAAGCGGCGGGCAGCAGGTTTCCGGATCGAACTTCAGGAAAGGATGGCTGTTTGGAGGCTGATGTTTTTTTGTCCATGGACAGACCGTCTGGCAGTCGTCGCAGCCGAAAATCCAGTTGCCCATGAGTTCCACAATTCCGGGCGGAATGATTTCCTTGCTTTCGATGGTGTGAAAGGCGATGCACCGGTTGCAGTCCAGCACATAAGGCTTCGCAAAGGCCTGGCTCGGGCACTGAACCATGCACCGGCGGCACTGCCCGCAGGGATTTTCCAGCTTGAGGGGTTCGTCGAATTCCACCGGAAGCGTGGAGATGATTTCCCCGAGGAAAATCATGGACCCAAGTTTCGGATGGATCAGCATGGAATTGCGCCCGATGAATCCGAGCCCCGCCATTAGCGCATAATCGCGTTCGAGAACAGGGCCTGTGTCCACGTAGATTTTGTTTTTTGAATCCGGCGCGAGTTTTTGGATAAACCGCTCCAGATCCTTTAGCATGCGTTGAATGCGGTCGTGATAATCCGGGCCCCACGCATAGCGCGAGATGCGCCCGCGCGAGGGATCGTTCCAGATTTCCGGCGGCGGATCGGGCAGGGCATAGCTCAACCCGAGAACAATGACGGACTGCGCGCCCTCCAGCAGTGCGGCGGCGCTGCTGCGTCGGGCCGGATCGCGGGCCATCCATTGCATGTCGGCCAGGAATCCCTTTTCGAGCCACGCGGCAAACTCCTTCGCATGTGCGGCCGGCCCGGCCGGCGCAATGCCGGCGAGATCAAAACCGGCTTCCGCCGCTTTTCCCGTAATTTGCCGTGTCAGGGACATGGAATAAAAACTATCAGGAAAACATCCGAAAAAGAACATAAATCGGCCGTGGCTCGGCGCCCCCGTGAAACCCTCAATTCTTCCTTGAAGTCGGACGGGTCGGGATATAGTATTCGCCGTTTTTATTGACCAAAAACAGGTCGAAGTTATCAAATATCCATAAGGAAAGTTGCTGAATGAAAAACATACTTGCTGAAGCCAGAAAGTACGACAAGGACATGACGGCGTTTTTGCGCGATATGATCGCGATCCCCAGCGAAAGCTGCAAGGAAGGCGCCGTGATCCAGCGGATCAAGAAGGAAATGGAAAAGGTCGGGTTCGACCGCGTCGAGATTGACAAGCAGGGCAATGTGCTCGGCTGGATCGGCAAAGGCAAAAAGTTTGTCGCGATGGACGCCCACATTGACACCGTCGGCATCGGCAACCCGGACCAGTGGAAGTGGGATCCGTACAAAGGCAAGCTGGAAGACGGCAAGATTTACGGCCGCGGCGCTGTGGACCAGAAGGCGGGCATGGCCTCGATGGTCTATGCCGGCAAGCTCATCAAGGAGCACAATCTGCTGGACGAATACAGCCTGCTGGTCACCGGCACCGTGCAGGAGGAAGACTGCGACGGCCTCTGCTGGCAGTACATCATCAATGAAGACAAGATCCGCCCGGCCTGCGTGGTGATCACCGAGCCGACCAGCCTGGAAGTCCGCCGCGGGCACCGCGGCCGCATGGAAATCGGCGTCACGACGGTCGGCAAAGCCGCCCATGGCTCTGCCCCCGAGCGCGGCGTGAACGCGGTCTACAAGATGGCCAAGATTGTCAACGAGATTGAGAAGCTGAACGACCGCCTGACCGGCGAGAAGTTTCTTGGCAAGGGCACCGTCGTGGTGTCCTACATTGACTGCAAGACCCCGTCGCTTTGCGCGGTTCCCGACAAGTGCTTCATTCACCTCGACCGACGTCTTGCGCTGCAGGACACGAAGGAATCCGCCGTGGCGGAAGTCGAAGACTGCATCAAGCGCGCCGGCGTGGACGCTGAAGTGACAATCAACACCTATTCGGCCCCGAGCTACACCGGACTGGTCTACAAGACCGAGTGCTATTTCCCGACCTGGCTGCTTCCCGAGGACAGCCCCGAACTGAAGGCGGGCATCGCCGCCTACAAGGAAGCCATCAACGAGGAGCCCGTCATCGGCAAGTGGGTTTTCTCCACCAACGGCGTGGCCACGATGGGCATGCACAAGGTTCCGACGATCGGTTTCGGCCCCGGCAACGAAGTCACCGCCCATCAGGTGGATGAGTTCGTGGCGATTGAGGATCTGGTGCGCGCGGCGGCCTGGTACGCCACATTCCCGCGCCAGTACGCGCAGGCTGTGAAGGGGAAATAATCACGAAGGATCTGCCCGCGCGCCGGAATTGAATCCGGCGCGCGGGCATCAGCTTTTAAGGTGCATTTATGAAAAAACTCGTTGTACTCGCAGTGGGCGGAAATTCCCTGATCAAAGACAAGCAGCACCAGACGGTCGCGGACCAGTACGATGCGGCCAATGAAACATCGAAGCACATTGTGGATCTGCTGGCGGCCGGCTACCGCGTGGTCGTGACCCACGGCAACGGTCCGCAGGTGGGTTTCATCCTGCTTCGCTCCGAGCTTTCCCGCAAGACGCTTCACGAAGTTCCGCTCGACAGCTGCGGCGCCGACACGCAGGGCGCCATCGGCTATCACATGGCCCAGACCCTGATGAACCAGCTTCACAAAAAGGGTCTCACGATTCCCGTGGCCTCTGTGGTCACGCAGGTGGTCGTGGACAAGAACGATCCGGGTTTTAAGAATCCCGCAAAACCCATCGGCGGTTTTTACGACGAGGCCGAGGCGAAGAAAGCCAAAACCGAGCAGGGCTGGTTCATGAAGGAAGACTCCGGCCGCGGCTGGCGCCGCGTCGTGGCTTCGCCAGAACCCAAGGAGATTGTGGAAGAAGAAGCCATCAAGACGCTGGTCGAAAAGGGCATGGCCGTGATTGCTGTCGGCGGTGGCGGCATTCCCGTGATCCGCCTGGACAACGGCGACCTGCAGGGCACGGCGGCCGTGATTGACAAGGATCGCGCGTCCTGCCTGCTGGCCAAGAACCTCAAGGCGGATATCTTCATTATTTCCACGGCGGTCCCGAAAGTGGCCATCAATTTCAACAAGCCGGACCAGAAGTTCCTCGACACCATGACCGTGGCCGAGGCCAAGAAGTACGCGGCCGAGGGCCAGTTTGCGCCCGGCAGCATGCTCCCCAAGATTGAGGCGGCGATTGATTTCCTGGAGCACGGCGGCGAAAAGGTGATTATCACGATGCCGGAGCTTTTGGGCGACGCGATCAAGGGCAAGGCCGGCACCCACATGACCCGCTGATGGTGGGGCGGTCACTCAGTGACCGCCGCGGCGCGCAAGGAACCGCGCGCCCTGCCTGGGAAGACATACGGCTGCGGCTTTGATTCTGAACGTTTTAACAGGAGACAGAAAATGCATATGACGGGTTTCAGGTGCGTGCAGTGCGATACCGAGCAGTCCAAAAAATTCACGGACTTTGTGTGTCCTGACTGCGGGGGCAACCTGGATGTGACGTATGATTACGAATCCATTCGCGCGCATCTGGATCACGAATATCCGTTTCCCTCGGACCGTCAGGATATTTTCAAGTATCTGCCGCTGCTGCCGCTGAATGATGTCTCTCTCGCGCCGCCGCTGCGCATTGGCGCAACCCCTCTCTACAAGGCCGACCGCCTGGGCGCTGCCGTCGGGCTGAAAAAACTTTACCTCAAGGACGACGGGCTGAATCCCAGCGCGTCATTCAAGGATCGCGCGAGTTCCGTGACGCTGACCAAAGCCCGCGATCTGGGCGCAAAGTTTGTCGCCGGCGCGAGCACCGGCAACGCGGGCAGCTCAATGGCCTGCATGTCGGCCAGCGTGGGCGCGCCCTGCGTGATTTTTGTTCCCGAGAAGGCGCCTACGGCGAAGATTGCCCAGCTCCTGATCTTTGGCGCAAAAGTGGTTGCCGTTCGCGGCACCTATGACGATGCGTTCGACCTTTGCTATAAGTTCTGCAGGAAGCACGGCTGGTTCAACCGCAACACCGGCTTTAACCCCTACACCCGCGAAGGGAAGAAAACCTGCAGCTTCGAGGTTTGCGAACAGCTTGACTGGGAAGCGCCGGACTGGATGGTTGTGTCCTCCGGCGACGGCAACATCCTCAGCGGCATCTGGAAGGGACTCAAGGACCTGCACCGCGTGGGCCTGATCAAGAAGCTTCCGCGCCTGATCTGTGCGCAGTCGGAGCAGAGCTCGGCCATTGCCCAGACGGTGGCAAATGTCCGCAAGGATTATCACGGCGCGGCCCCTGTCGATTGGAAGAAGGTCGAAGTCGTGAATGTGCAGGCCACCACCGTAGCCGACTCGATTTCGGTTGATATTCCTCGCGACGGGCTTGCAGCCGTTCGCGCCGTGATTGAATCCAACGGCGTCGCCATTACCGTTCCCGATGCCGATATCCTTGCGGCCATCCCGGAACTGGCCCGGCAGGCCGGCGTGTTTTCCGAGCCGGCCGCGGCCTGCTCGTGGGCCTGCCTTAAGAAGGCCGCGCGCGAGAGTGTTGTCAATCCGGATGAAACGGTGGTATGCGTGCTGACCGGGAACGGGCTGAAGGATATCGCCAGCGCGCTGAAAGTTTCCGGCGAACCGGTTAAAATTGATCCGACGGTTGAAGACGCTGAAAAGGCGTTGAATATCTGAAGACCTCAAGGGGGTGTTTGTGAAATTGAAAATGCTTCGGGCATTGCTGCTCATCATTATTCTGCTGGCCGCGCTGGTGTTTTTCATTCCAGCAATTCTGTCTTCTTCGTTTGTGCGCGGGATGGTGGTCGAAAAGGTCAACAAAACTGTCCCCGGAACGGTGGGCCTTGGCGACTGGAGCCTGACGTGGGGAAGCGGACTGCATGTTTCGGGAATCACCTACCGTGATGAGGCCTCCGGAATGGATGTCGCCGTCGAAAAAATTGACGTGGCCAAGGGGCTTGCCGCTCTGATCCGCGATCATCAGGATTTGGGCGAGATTGCTGTCCTGAATCCTCAAATACGTCTGGAGGCCCCTGAGAAGCCTGCGGCACCGGAACCCTCCGGCAAGGGCCGCGGCCGCGGCGGAAAGAAGAAGCCGTCGGAACCCGCGCCGAAAAAGCCGGCCCCGAAAAAGCCGTCCGCCGAACCGGTGGAAATTCCTGCGCTGGCCGTTGATTTCAAGATGACTGGCGGTCGGGTGGATATTGTCGCGGCGGACGGACTTTCAACACAGGTCATTGATCAGATCGCCGCCGCCTTTGTCATGAAGGGTGCATCTGAACCGGTTGAATATTCTTTGTCCTGTGCCATGAGTGGCGGCGGGTCTCTGTCTGTGAAGGGGACAACCACGCTGTCCGAGGACGGTAAACTGGTTGTTGACCGGATTGCGACAGGCATGGAAATCACCGCAACTGAAATTGACCTCGCGCCGCTGACCGCATGGCTGGCCGCGCAGGCTCCGATGCCGGTGATTCACAGCCGCCTGAATGCGGGTTTGAATGTGGTGGGGAATATGGCCGACGGCATCCGTGTGCGCGGAGCGATCCGTTTGCCCGGCGCCCGGCTTACGGGTTCTGCGCTGAAGGGTGACGAGCCAAACTTTGGCGACATCGCTGTGCTGATTGATGCGCTGTGCGCGGCCGATCGCGTTGAGATTGCAAATATAATGCTTCAGAGCGGCTTTGCGAACATGAAGGTGTCCGGCAACCTGGGCAAAACGGCCGACGGGGCTCTTGAGGCGTCCGGAAGCGTGAACCTGGCCGCGCTTGCGCGCGAACTGCCGTCGACACTCGGCCTGCAGGAAGGTGTGGAGCTTTCGGAAGGAACGGTCGCAGTTTCCGGAAAGATCGCGCGCGCCGCGGGAGAAACGCGGTTCGAAGCCTCCGCCGGAATTGACGCGCTGCGCGGAAGCCGCAACGGCGAAGCGATTGCATGGGATGCACCCACGCGCATTGAAGTGCGCGGACAGCAGGCAGAGGGAGCCTTCAAGCTCGATCATTTTGCCGTATCGTCGCCGTTCATGTCGGGCAGCGGATCGGGCGACTTGAATCGGTTGAAACTTCATCTCGATGCGTCCCTGGACAAAACGCTTGCGGAGGTCGGGAAGTTTGTGGACCTGAACGGAATGATTGCATCAGGTGATGCGTCGCTTGATCTTGCCCTGACGGCCAACCTGGTGTCGGATGCCATTGAGATTTCGGAAATGACAGTAATCGTGCGCAATCTGACGGCGGGAAATGCTGACGGAACCATTTGTGATGACGAAATCTCCATTCGCACAGCCGGAACGATTCAGCCCGCTTCCAAACACGCGCAGTTCCCTTCGGTTCAAATCAGCATGGGGGCGGGGAGCGTAAACCTGAACGATGTGAAACTTGCCGAGAACAGCGTGATGGCCCGCATGAAAAGCGATCTGGATCTCAAGAAGCTGATCGACACGCTGGATGGATTTGCCAAGCTCCCGGAGGGGACATCGGTGTCCGGAAACAGCTCTGCCGACATCCAGTTGGCTTTTGAGAAGGGAAATCTGAATCTGAACGCCAGCGGCTCGCTGAAGTCGCTGGAGATTGTGTCGAAAGAAAGCGAACCCATCCGCGAGGACGAAATCACCTTTACGGCCGATGCAAGCCGCGATGCCTCGGGCGCATTTGCTCTGAAGGATGCGTCGCTGAACTCAAAGGCCGTGCAGATTTCGGCGAAGGCCGCGATGAAGCAGGATGGCTCGGTTCGCAGCATTTCTTCCTCCGGCGAATTTGGACTGGATCTTGATTTGCTGGCCGGATACGCGCGCGCGCTGACGGGAATGGACCTGCAGATGTCCGGCAAGCAGCGCCAGCCGTTCGAGTTTGTTTCGGAGTGGGACGCGGACGAGCCCGGCGGCATGATGAAGCATGCGCGGCTGGATACCGGATTGCAGGTCGAGCTGATCAAGGCTTTCGGTCTTGAGGTGTCCAGTCTGAACATTCCGGTGAAGCTGGCCGATGGCCAGGCCATAATTGACATCACTGCGGGTGTGAACGGCGGTCAGCTTGCCGCGCATCCGGTGATTGATTTCAACGCGGAGACGCCCGCCATTGTGCTGCAGAATCCGACCAATCTGCTCACGGGCGTTCAACTGACCGATGAGCTTTCGAATGAACTGCTGGCCAAGATTCATCCGCTGTTCCGGGGATCGTCGGAGGTTACCGGAATCCTTTCGCTGGGCATGCAGGAATTTTACTGGCCGCTGGATCCGGCGCTGCGGCCGCAGGCGCGCTTCAACGGCACGGTCCGGTTCCAGGGCCTGCGCATGGCTACGCACGGGCTGCTGGAGAAAATGCTGGAGGCCATGAAGGTCCGGGAGCGGAATGCGGAGTTCGGCGACCGCACGATGGAATTCCGCTGCGAGAACGACCGCGTCACCTGCTCGCCGTTCACATTCAAGGTGGATCATCACGACGTGACGCTGACGGGCTCCATGGGGCTGGACCAGACGCTGGACTATGTGGCGGAGATTCCGCTGACGCGGGAACTGGTGGGGGACGATGCCGCGCAGTATCTGGAAGGCACGACAGTGCGCATGCCGATCCGCGGAACGGCATCGAAGCCGGAACTGAACGTGAATGTGCTTTCGGAAGCGGCTGGCGATCTCATCAAGCAGGCCGCCAAAAAAGCCCTTCAGGAAGAAGCCGGAAAACTGCTTGAGGGCCTGTTCAAGCAGTGACCCGCACCGGCTGGGCGCATCTGCAATTCGGAGTTTCATGGCGTGGCCGAAGACGCTTGGATTGTCAAAAGACTGCAGCATACTGCGGGGGTTTGGAATCGAAATATGACCAGAGGATAAAGCTGCCGGCGAGATCCTTGTTTATGCTTGCAAGCGCCTTTTGTGCCGCCTACTGTCACAGGCAGATGGCGGTAATGTAAGGCAAGCGAGGAGCGTATATGAACCTTAAGAGCGTTTTGGTTCCGGCGGCAGCCCTGCTGACGGTTCTTTCTGTCAACGCGGGTGAGTTGAGTCTCCATTCGGATGAATATCTGCAGTCGCCGCACGAGGGCGGCCTGTTTATCGTTTCGCCGCTGGTTGGCTGGAACGAAAACACGATTAAGGACCGGATGACCAGCGAGGATGTCACCGACGGCAACTGGGAATACGGACTTTTCTCGCTGTATGCGACTCCCCGCTTCGCGCTCAATGACACTCTTTTCTTCACTTCGGCCAACGATGCCGAAGTGTGGGGCAATCTGCTGTTCCTGAATATCTATGGTGATCCCGATGCCGTCCTGACGTGGAACGTCGGTGCCGGGCACCTCTGGCACCGCATCGAAACGGATTCCCGCGAGGCCGACCTTGATGTCGACGTTTCCGCCCCGATGCTGAAAGCCGGTGCCTTGGTGAGGATCAAGCCTCTCAATATCACACTGAATCCATATCTGGGGTATTCCTGGGAAAGTTCACAGACCGAGGGCACGGTTCAGGCCGGCCCCTTGGGCGAAATGCCCGTGGACGAGGAGGAAGACACCGAATCCGTCCTGTACGGCCTGACCTTCAAGTGGCATTGGCGCATGGCCTATTTGAAACTGAAATACTATCTTGAGGACAATCAGGATCTTGACCGGCAGTTCCATGTGGCGCGCGGCGAAACCGTTTTCATGGCCAGCAAGGATGTCGGATTCACCGTCCGCGTGGACTATATGGAGCACACAACCTCGGACGATCTTTCGGTGCTCATAGGCCCGGCCTTTGTATTCTGACGCATCCTTATGCGAGCGGGCCTGGTCATTCTGAGTATGCTGGCGCTTCTGGTGCTGGCAGGCGCTGTACCCGTCAGGGACGGCGCACAGACCGCGGTTTTCAGTTCACCTGTTTTCCTCATTGTTGCCGCCGCGCTTTCGGTCTCGCTCGCCGCGTGCTCGTTCCGGCAGCGGCGCGACATTCCGTTCCTGCTCTGTCACGCGGGAATTATTTTAATTCTTGCCGGGGCCTTTGCGCGATTCATCCGGGGGGAATTCTATGAGGTGACTATTCCCGTCACACCCAGTCATCGCGCATTGAACCTGCAGATGCCCGACGGCGAAAAGCGCCCGCTTGGTTTCGGGCTTTCCGTGGTTGATTTCAGCGTGGATTTCTATCCGCCAGTTTACCGTCTCATTCGCAGCGATGAAGAGCCGGATGAATTCGTTCTGGAGGATGACGGCTTTATTGACCTGCCCGGCCACGGCCGGATCAATGCGTCGGAACTCAAACTTCCAGGGGTGCAGGGATGGAAGCCGGTTCACGAACTCCCGGATGGATCCCGCGTGGAACTGAAGATGCTGAAGCCGAAGCATTACGAAGCCCGGCTGGAATTCTCAATGCCCGACGATACATCCGAACAGGCATCGCTGGCAGTCAACCATCCCGTCTGCCATGGAGGATGGTGGTTCCATCTTGAGTCATACGACCCGCGCGCGGGACGCTTCGTGATCTTGAAGATCAAGCGCGATCCGGGGCTGCGGGCCGTAAAGGGCGGCATCTGGATGGCCATGATCGGCACGTTCGGACTGTGTTTCAGAAGGAGGCGGCCGTAATGAAGTCTTTTGAACTGGCCGCCAATGCTCTGATCGTTGCCTCTTCAGCAGCCTATCTTGCCGGATGGGCGTCGCTTGCCGTGAAAAGGCGGCGGACGGGTCAGGTGCTGTCCACTGCGGCATGGCTGGTGACCGCTGCGCTTGTGACGCTCAACGGGGTGATTATGCGGGGCCCTCCTGTTGGCAACATGTACCAGGTGATGATGGTTCTTTCGCTGTGTTTCATGCCGCTGTTCCTGATTCTCGCCCGCCGCTCAGGCTTGGCGTGGGCTGCTCCGTATTTCACGGCGCTGGCCATCCTCCCGCTGGTCGGCGGTTTCTTCATGGAAAAGGACGCGCATTGGAGGCAAATGCCCGCACTCCAGTCGCACTGGTTTGTCCCGCACGTCCTGGCCTATATGATTGCTTATGCGCTCGCCACGGTCGCGGCGGTTTTTCTTGCCGTAAAATGGATTGGAGCGCTTCGCAAAAAGGACAACGGGAAATATGACGGGGCCTCCCATGAAACACTGCGGCTCGCGTTTCCGTTCATGACCTTTGGAATGCTGTCCGGCGCCCTTTGGGCCGAGCAGGCCTGGGGGCAATACTGGTCCTGGGATTCCAAGGAGACCTGGTCGCTGATCATGTGGCTGTGTTATCTTATTTATCTGCATGCCCGGAAGCAGCCGGTATGGCGGAAATACGCTGATATCGCGCAGGCATTGGGATATCTTTCCCTGCTGGCCACTTTTCTGCTGGTGAACCTGCTGCCCCGGCTGTCCAGCATCCTCCACGGATATGCGCAGTAGCCGGTTTATTATGGACTATTTGCCTGGCTGGTGTAAAATGTAACTGGGATGAAAGGGGGCATGAACAGGGTGTTTGTGTTCGTATTTGCGGGCGTTTCAGCGGCCCGGGCATGGACGCCTGTGGCGGTCACGAACGATCTTCTCGTCAGAATGCCCGGCACCCAGCCGACTCAGGTGGTTGACCTTGAATCCGACAAGCAGTGTTTGAGCTGCCACGGAGGATTTGAGATGGACCACTGGAAAGGATCCATGATGGGCCAGGCCTCCCGCGATCCGATCTTCTGGGCCGGAATGACGGTTGCGGCCCAGGATTCCATCTGGGCGCTGGGCAATCCGAACGCCGCTGATCTTTGCATGCGATGCCATTTCCCGATGGGCTGGCTGGATGGCCGGTCCGATCCCCCGAATGCCTCGCTGATGCGCGGGGAGGACTACGAGGGTGTGAGTTGCAAGATTTGCCACTATCTCTACAACCCGTTTTTCAAGACAACCCATGCCGGCACGCGCGAGGGCGGTGACTGGACCAACTACTGGGACGAGGTCGGCGCCCTTCCACAGACCATGGCCACCGGAACCTATGCCGCAGATGCCGCGGCAGCGGCCACCATCAGGCGCTTTGACGGAAAGAACTTCTTCACCAATGACGCACCCTTCAGCGCGCTGTTCGACGGGCAGGGCGGCGGCCAGTACTTTCTGGTTACAGACGATTACTCGACAGGCAAGCGCGACACGAAACGCGGTCCGTTTGCGGATGCGGTTGCGAAACATGAGTTCCTCTACAGCCGTTATCACAAGAGTCGCGACATCTGCGGAACCTGCCACGATGTGTCTAATCCCGCGCTGCACAACCTTGGCGCCAGTGGAACCAACGCGCTGCCGTCCGAGTTCAGTCCCGCCTACAGCTATTTCCACATCGAGCGCACGTTTTCCGAGTTCATGTCGTCGGGCTACAGCGCAATCGGGGGCATTGCGGGCACCGGCCCCTACAGCCCCGACCGCTTCAGCACATCTCACGCGAGCAACAAAATCGCCACCTGCCAGGACTGCCACTTCCGCGATCTTCCCGACGGCAACCAGGCCGGAAACTCCGGCATTGTCCGGACCAGCGGATCCGCGGCTCACCCGCTCAGCGGAGTGCCTGAACACTGGATGACGGGTGGCAACGCGTGGGTTCCGTGGCTGCTGGCCAGCACGGTCGCCACCTCGCCCAACTACAGCCCGACCAACGCCGCTTTACTGAAGCAGGGCGCCGCGCTCCTGACGCTGGATTTCACACAGGGCGAGGCGCTTGATCCGAACATGCTGCTGCAGACCTGCACGCTGGCGCACCAGATGCTGCAGGATTCCACTTCCATGACCAATGCCTCCTATGCGCTGTCCAACAATGTTTTCAGGCTGCGGCTGCAGAATCACACCCCGCATAAGGTCATCTCCGGCTTCCCCGAGGGGCGCCGGATGTTTCTCAACATCAAGGCCTACGCGAATGACCAGTTGATCTATGAAATCAATCCCTATGATTACACGGCTGGCACGCTGAAGGGTCTGCCGCATTTCACCAACAGCCCGGCGCTGGCCGCTTATGAGGAATACAAGGATGAACTGGTTTATGAAGTGCATCCCAAAAGCTCATTGACCGGCGAGGATGAAACCTTCCACATGGTGCTGGCCACCGGCCGCTACAAGGACAACCGCATTCCCCCGCGTGGATTTAACGTCACCACGGCCGTAGCGAGGATCTGCGAACCCGTATGGCACGGTGTGTCCGACACGAATTATTTCACCCCCGCGGAATATGCCGGCGGCTGGGACGATCTTGAAATCACCCTTCCTGCGGGAACCGAGCGCATCGAGGCCGGCCTCTACTATCAGACCACCAGCCGAGAGTTCATCGAGTTCCTTCGCGACGAGATAAATGGAGTTGGCGGCACGCTGACCGGCCTCGGCGCGGGTGGCGATCCCGCCTACCTGATTCAGACCGATGCATGGTTCTCGAAACTGAAGGCCTGGGGCAACACCATCTGGCAGCTCTGGGAGATCAACAAAGACGTGCCCGGCGCCGCGCCGGTGCTGGTGACCAACACCTATGTGCAGCTTGACATCACCGATGCGGACGGCGATGGAATCCCTGCCTACTGGGAATCACATTACTTTGGCGGACCCACCAACGCCAGCCCCGCCGCCGACAGCGATGACGACGGCGCCAGCGACTATCAGGAATATGTTGCGTTGACGGAACCGATGGATGACGCCTCGCTTTTCGGCATTAACCTCGAGGGCCTGGGCCCGGTCTTTGGAATCGAGTTCATGGCGCACTACGCCAGAATCTATCAGCTCTCCTTCGCCACCAGTCTGATCAATGCGGCTTGGAACGAACTGCCCGCCGCACAGCCGGGTACAGATAGCTTCATGACCATCATGCACACCAACGGAGCCAGTGAAGGATTCTACCGGGTCAGCGTTGAATTGCCCTGAAATCGCTCAAAAATGCCAAAAAATGGCCCAAAATCGCTCAAAAATGCCAAAAAATGGCCCAAAACGGTCATTATTCGCGGTTTTCGCCATTTTGAATGAATGCTTTGCAAAAAGGCGTCATGCTCTATAATGGCGCGCTTGGAACAAAGGATTTTATGAAACCGAATCATTTTTATGTGACGACGCCGATTTATTACGTCAACGACAAGCCGCACATCGGTCACGCCTACACGACGATTCTTGCGGATGTGCTGGCGCGCTATTACCGCATGCTCGGGGTGCCTTCGCATTTTTTGACCGGAACCGACGAGCACGGCCAGAAGGTCTGGCAGGCCGCGCTGGCCGCCGGCATCACCCCGCAGGAGCAGGTGGATCGCACCGTCATCCGCTTCCAGGAGCTGTGGAGGAAACTGGAAATCACGCATGACGATTTTATCCGCACGACCGAACCGCGCCACAAAAAAGTTGTGCAGGACATTCTGCAGGATCTTTTCGACCGCGGCGAAATCTACCGCGACGAGTACGACGGCTGGTACTGCACCCCCTGCGAGCGTTTTTTCATGGAGAAAGATTTGCAGGATGGCCTCTGTCCCGAATGCAAACGGCCGGTGGACAAGATCAAGGAAGCCAATTATTTCTTCAAGATGAGCAAGTATCAGCAGTGGCTGATTGACTACATCAACGAGCATCCGCAGTTCATCCAGCCGGACTATCGCAGGAATGAAACGCTGGGATTTCTTCGCAAAGAACTGAATGATCTCTGCATCTCGCGCCCCAAGAGCCGCATGGCGTGGGGCATTGACCTGCCGTTCGACGATCAGTATGTGACCTATGTGTGGTTCGATGCGCTGGTGAACTACATCAGCGCCGTGGGTTACAAATCCGACGAGTCGCAGTTTGCGAAATGGTGGCCGGCGTCGTATCACCTGATCGGCAAGGACATCCTCACCACGCACACGGTCTACTGGCCCACAATGCTGAAGGCCATGGGCCTGCCGATGCCTCAGACGGTTTTCGCGCACGGCTGGTGGCTGATGGGCGACAGCAAGATGAGCAAGTCGCTCGGCAATGTCGTCAATCCGATGGACATGGCCGACAAGTACGGCGTGGATGCCTTCCGCTATTTCCTGACGGCTGAGATGAGTCTGGGACAGGATGCGAGCTTTACCGAGGAAGCATTTGTGCGGCGATACAATTCCGATCTCGCGAACGACCTGGGCAATCTGCTCAGCCGTGTGATGAAGATGATCGGATCCAATTGCGACGGCAAGCTGCCCGAGTCTGCGCCGGATGCGCTCAATGGGAAAGATGAAGCCGATTTGTGGGCCGAGGTTCAGAAGGCCGTGGCCGAAATGGAGAGAACTCTTCAGGGCATGCGGCTCGATTTGGGCCTGGCCGCTGTGCTGACGGCCGTTCGCGCCACCAACCGCTATCTGGAACTGAAGCAGCCGTGGACGCTGGCCAAGCAGGCCGACAAGGGGCCGCTGCACACGACGCTCTACTGCGCCGCGGAGGCGCTGCGCGTGGCCGCCGCACTTCTCACTCCGGTGATGCCCGGCAAAATGCAGGCGTTGCGATCGGCGCTGGGCATGGAAGACACGAAAACCGATTTTTCAAAACTGCAGCAGTTTGGCCTGCTGAAATCCGGTTCGGAAGTGAAGACGGGCGAACCGCTTTTCCCGCGCATCAAGACCGAAGAGGCACCCGCCGCGCCCGCAAAAAAAGAGCCGGAGAAAAAAGCCGCGCCTGCCGCGCCGGAAGGCGTGGCGCTGATCAGCTACGACGACTTCATGAAAGTGCAGCTTCGCACGGCGAAAGTGCTGAACGCTGAACCGGTCAAGGACGCCACCAAGCTGCTGAGGCTGGACGTCATGATCGGCCAGGAGCGCCGCCAGATCGTGGCGGGCATCGCGCTTCACTACAAGCCCGAGGAACTCATTGGCAAAACCATCGTCGTGGTGGCCAATCTGCAGCCCGCGAAAATCCGCGGCATAGAATCCAATGGAATGCTGCTGGCCGCGACCAGCGGCGCTGTCATGCGCCTGATCACCGCCGACGGCGAAATCTCCAGCGGCATACCGGTAAAGTAGAAACCGCATCATCATTGCAAAACGGCTGATCCGGATCCCGCTGATCCTATAAATCCTGTCAAAATTCTCGTCTTCGCGTCTTCGTGCGGGAAGCGCGAAAAACGTCAAAAAAGGCCCAAAAAACGTAAAAAATGCTCAAAAATGACAAAAAATGCCCAAAAAACGGCTAAAAATGACAAAAAACATAAAAAAATGACCAAAAAGGCTTGAAAACGCCTCTGAGTAATCACAGCGATATAGATCGCTGGACAAACATTCCCGGTCAGGGGCCGCGCATGGGCTCGGGCGGATCGGATTGGATGGAAGACATCAACTCCATGCCGGCGGGATTTTTCCGATTAAACGAGGGCTTACCGTAGTTCACGGCAGTAAAAGCGTTTCATAGACACATCTTACCGGTTTATCTATCTCATCGGCTTTGCCCTTGTTTCTACGTATCTCGTCTGGTACAAGGACTTCGTGTTTGGTAGCGTTTATTTGAACACCGTGAGTACTGACATGAATGCACGTCGTTGGCTTGCCGTGCGGCATATACCGGCATATTGGGGAGTGAAGAGCAAAACGATCTGCAAGTGACTGGAGAACGAGGACGTGTCCATCTATAAGGGCGAGAAACTTTGGAGGTTCGAGGCCAGTGTAGTGGATGCGGTCGGGCAAGACCGCCCTGGGAGAGCATAATGGCTAACCAACCGAATAATGGCGCGAACTTGGGATTCGAGGATAAGTTGTGGGCGGCCGCTGAGAAGCTGCGCGGAAATATGGATGCCTCCGAATACAAGCATGTCGTCCTCGGCCTTGTGTTTCTCAAGTATATCTCTGACGCCTTCATGGAGAAGTTCAATATCATCCAGCATGAAACGGCCAATCCGAAGAGCGAATACTACGTCAAAGAAGAAGCTGCCCGCTATGGCGTGGCCGAAGATCGTGACGAGTATCTGGCCGATAACATATTCTGGGTGCCGCCTGAAGCGCGCTGGCCCTACCTCCAGAAGAGCGCCAAGCGTCCCGAGATCGGTACGCTGGTTGACGACGCATTGACTGCTGTCGAGCGCGACAACAAGGTCCTCAAGGGCGTGCTCCCCAAGGACTACGCCCGGCCGGCCATGGACAAGGCCCGTCTCGGCGAGATCATCGACCTGATTGCCACAATCGGCTTAGGCGATAAGCAGGCGCGTGAACGCGATATTTTAGGCCGGGTGTATGAGTACTTCCTTGGCAAGTTCGCAGCCGCCGAAGGGAAGCTCGGCGGGCAGTTCTACACGCCACAGTGCGTTGTGAAGCTGCTGGTCGAGATGCTCGAACCTTACAAGGGCCGCGTCTACGACCCCTGCTGCGGTTCCGGCGGCATGTTTGTGCAGGCCGCCAAATTCGTTCAGTCGCACGCCTCCAGCAACGGCAACGGCAAGAAGCCCAAGGTCAGCCCCGCTGTCCGCCGCGAGATTTCAATCTACGGCCAGGAATCCAACAACACCACCTGGCGGCTGGCACTGATGAATCTGGCCATCCGGGGCATAGACGGCAAGATCGAATGGGGCGACAGCTTCCTGAACGACAAGCACAAGGACCTGAAGGCGGACTACATCCTCGCCAACCCGCCCTTCAACATGGAGGACTGGGGCTACTCCAAGATCAAGAACGATGTCCGATGGCGGCGGTTCGACCAGCCTTCCGGCAACGCCCAGTTCTCGCTCCCCCCCGGCGGTGAACGTAAACGCAAGGATGGCTCGACGTTCACGGTGGACGGGGGAAACGCAAACTATGCCTGGATTCTCCACTTCCTCCATCATCTCGCGCCTCACGGCACCGCCGGCTTCGTGCTGGCCAATGGATCGCTCACCAGCAACACCTCCGGCGAGGGGGACATCCGCAAGGCCATCATCGAAGCGGACATGGTGGACTGCATCATCGCGCTTCCCGGCCAGCTTTTCTACACCACCCCGATTCCGGCCTGCCTCTGGTTCCTGACCCGCAACAAAGGCGCAGACAAGGAGCATGGTTTTAGAGCCCGGCACGGTGAAACGCTCTTCATTGATGCGCGCAGGCTGGGTGTTCTTAGGGATCGCGTCCATCGGGAACTCACGGACGACGAGGTTTCCGAGCTCGCCCGCACTTACCATGCCTGGCGAGGCGAGCAGAACGCGGGGAAGTACGAGGATAAACCCGGATCATGCAAGGCGGCCACGCTGAAAGAAATTGAATCGCATGGACATGTGCTTACCCCTGGTCGCTATGTCGGGACCGAGGAGATCGAAGACGACGGTATTCCGTTCGAAGAGAAGATGGCCGAGCTTTCGGCTGAGTTGTACGAGCAGATGAGCGAGTCGGTTCGACTCGATGCCGCGATACGCCAAAACCTGACAACTCTCGGATATGGAGAATAACGTTATGATCGAATACGATAAATTTCAGAAATCGCTCAAGCATTTGGAGCTCCAGTTTCAGAATTACAAGACTCTGTCATCGGATCTGCCAGAGCTGATGCGCGAGGCCGTATCCGAGTCGGTTGTTCAGCGGTTCGAAGTCTGCTATGACTGCATGTGGAAGGTGCTCAAGCGCTATCTGGCCGAGCAGCTTGGCGTTCCTGAAGTACCCAACAGCCCTAAGCCGATTTTCAGACTGGCTTTTGAGAACAAACTGTTCACGAGCAGCCTGGATCAATGGCTTGGCTATGCCGACGCTCGGGTTGCCACCTCGCACGATTACAGTGGAGAGAAAGCTGCCGAATGCATTGAGCGCATGGAGGGTTTTATCGAGGATGCGATTGGTCTTTATCAGACCATGAGCGGAGAAACGTGGGAGTGACAGAGACCATCGACATAACCCCTGCGCAGCGCCGGATCATTCTTGATCTGCTGGGCAAGTGTCTGCCGAATGTCACCGTCTGGGTTTATGGCTCCAGAGTCAAATGGACCGCCCGCCCTGAGTCCGATCTGGATATGGTTGTGTTCACTTCACCGGAACAGAAACAACAGGTCGGCCGGCTGAAAGAGGCTTTCGAGGAAAGCAGCCTGCCGTTCCGGGTTGACCTCTTTGAATGGGATGAGGTGCCCGACAAGTTTCGGACGACCATCTCGACTGAACACGCAGTCCTGGTGGAGGAAAAGAATCCTGCCGTTCCCAAAGGATGGAAGACTATCAAGCTGGGCCGTGTCTGTTCAAAAATTGGCAGTGGCGCAACTCCGCGTGGAGGCAGCAAAGTCTACCTCGACCATGGCCCGTTTTCCTTGGTGCGGAGTCAAAACATTCGCAATGATGGTTTCAGCAGGGATGGACTCACATATATTTCGCCAGAGCAAGCTGACGATTTGGCCAATGTTGAACTGCAGCCAAGAGACGTTTTGCTCAATATAACGGGCGACTCTGTCGCCAGATGCTGTCTCGTTGATGAGGACATTTTGCCGGGCCGCGTGAATCAGCATGTGGCCATCATACGGCCTGACCCAGATCAGCTTGATCCCGTCTTCCTGCGCTACGTCCTCGTGTCTCCAAAGATGCAGCAGAAGATGCTCTCATGGGCTGCCGTGGGGGCCACCAGGAATGCTCTGACCAAATCCATGATTGAAGCGTTCGATGTGATTTGTCCATCTCCAGCCACGCAGCGCGTCATTGCCCACATTCTCGGTTCGCTCGACGACAAGATCGCGTTGAACCGGCGGATGAACCGGACGCTGGAGAAGATGGCGGCGGCGATCTTCAAGAGCTGGTTCATTGATTTTGATCCCGTGCGCGCTAAGGCCGACGGCCGCGACCCTGGCATCCCCGCCGAAATCGCCGACCTCTTCCCTGACATTTTTGAAGACTCCGATCTCGGCCCGATTCCGAAAGGGTGGGAGGTGGGTGTAATCGGTGACATAGCCGAGCAAGCCATCGGCGGTCAGTGGGGTAGCGACTCGCATGATGAAGGCACAGTTCCAGCAATCTGCCTGCGTGGATGCGATATGGAAGACCTCCGCGCAAACGGATATGCACCGAAAGCGCCCGTCCGTTTCGTTAAGCCAAGCGCGATCAAGACACGCTTGCCGTCAGAGCGCGATGTGTTGATCGCTGCGTCTGGCGCTGGGCCGTGTGGCCGTCCGCTCTGGTGTAGCGTCCAGATTGCCGATCTCTATCAGCATCCGGTGATCTACTCGAACTTTGTCAAACGCTTCACAACGTCGTCCTTGGCGCATGCGGTCTATCTGGATCGTTTCCTTATTCGCAAGTTCAATGATGGGACGATCCACGATTACATAAACGGCACATCGGTCCCCAATCTCGACGCATCGGGTTTATTGAAGACCTGCAAATTGCTGCTGCCGCCAGTTGTCGCTATGAAGGCATTTTCTGAATTTTGCCAGCTCGGGTTTCAGCGCTTGTACTCAGGGCAGAGTGCGACACTGGCCCGGATACGTGACACGCTGTTGCCCAAGCTCATGAGCGGCGAGATCGAGATGCCCGTTGCCGAAGTAATTACGGAGGGCGTCTCATGAGCAACGGGGACCGCCAATTCCATCTTCCGGGGAAAGTTGATTCCTACCTTGCGACACTGAACCGTCTATATGAGCGATCCGGGGACAATCTTTTGCGGGAGATCGTGATCAACGGGGTCGTTTCGATTCACGAGGGCTGGGATTACGACAACTGGAACGGCGGGACGTATGGGCACGCCATCACGCTGACAGTTTCGGAAGATCTATACCTCCGAATCATCGACAATAAAGAGAAAATTCAGAGGCGGGTTGCAACGGATCTCAACAGGTTGGATAATAGCCAGAATGAACACGTCAGTGAAGTTTTCATCGAAATGGAGCCAGCGGACAACGACAACTGGCGAGAACAAACTGGGGTGTATCGGCCACGCATCATCGCTCCGTCTATTGCGCCCGATGCCTTGCAGCGCATTTGGAGTGCGGAGCATGTCCGGGTATTCCTCAGTCACAAAGCTTCGGTCAAGGCGAACACGCTGCGCATTAAGCAATCCCTTGCTCGTTGTGGTGTGGCGGCATTCGTTGCCCATGTGGACATCGAACCGACGGAGGAATGGCATCGGGAAATCGAGCGTGCTTTGTTCAGCATGGATGCGCTGGTCGCCCTGCTTTCCGGTGACTTTCACGACAGCAAGTGGACTGATCAGGAAGTGGGCGTGGCCATTGGCAGAGGGGTTCCACTGGTTGCCATTAGGCTTGGTTTGGATCCTTACGGTTTGATGGGCAAGAGCCAGGGGGTTGGCGGGTGCAGTTGGGATGACCCTGACAGTATCGCATTCAACGTGTTTCAACTGCTATACAAGCGCCTCCCAGACAAGTCGCGTCTGTTTGAGTGCGCACTTTCCGTATATACAGCATCATGGAGCTTTGCTGATTCCGCCTGGAAGATTGAGCATTTGCTATCGTTATTCGAGAGTTTGTCATCAGACCAGGTGGGTCGAGTTTTTGAGGCCTACCGGTCGAATGCGCAGAACAAGCATTCGTTCAAGGGGAGAGAACTGCTGATTCCTCTCTTGGAGAGATGGACAGGGGAGAAGTGGGTGATAAGGGGCGATGACCTTGTGTCGGAGAAGTCGATAAAGGGAAAGGAGTTCCCGTTCTAATGGCTCACCTTGATGAAGCCCAGATTGAGGCCGTAGCCTTGGATTACTTCCGGGGGTTGGGCTACGCGTATGTTCACGGGCCATCACTTGCGCCGGATGGGGATTCGCCCGAACGCGCCGACTACAGTCAGGTTGTCTTGATCCAGCGGCTGCGGGATGCGTTGCGCAGGATCAATCCGGGCATGCCGGACGACGTCATCGAGGACGCGATTCGGCAAGTCACGCGGACGGACAGCCCAGACCTGGTCGTCAACAACCGTGCGTTTCACCGGAAGCTGACCGACGGCGTGGACGTCTCCTGGCGCGATAATGGTCGGGAACGGCACGGCAAGGTGTGGCTGATCCAGCGCGACCCGGCAAAAATAGCCCAGAACGAGTTTCTGGTTGTCAACCAGTTCACGGTTATTGAGGACCCGCCTTCGCACGGCTTCGGCGTGGCTGGCCCGCCTTCGCACGGCTTCGGCGTGGCTGGCCCGCCTTCGCAAGGCTCCGGCGCGACGGGTCGCAAGAACCGCCGCCCGGACGTGGTGGTGTTTGTGAACGGCCTGCCGCTCGCCATCATCGAACTGAAAAATCCCGCCGAGGAAAAGGCGACGATCCACCATGCCTTCAATCAGCTCCAGACATACAAGGGGGATATTCCGGGATTCTTTGTTTTCAACGAGATGATGGTGATCTCCGACGGGCTTTTCGCCAAGGCGGGAACACTAACCGCCGGGTGGGATCGGTTTCATCCGTGGCGGACAACCGATGGGACAGCCCTTGCGCCCAAGAGCGCGGTTCAACTCGAAGTGCTGGTCAATGGCGTCTTCGAGAAGCGGCGGTTTCTGGATTATGTGCTGAATTTCATCACGTTCGAGGATGACGGCAAGACGATTGCCAAGAAGGCGGCGGCCTATCACCAGTATTGGGCGGTCAACAAGGCGGTCGGTTGCACCGTGGAAGCCAGCCAGCCCGGCGGCGACCGGCGTATCGGCGTCGTGTGGCATACTCAGGGGTCGGGCAAGAGCCTTTCAATGGCCTTCTATGGCGGGAAGATCATCAAGCATCCGGCGATGGAGAACCCCACGCTGGTGGTCATCACGGATCGCAACGACCTCGACGACCAGCTTTTCGGCACTTTCAGCACAAACAGCGAACTGCTACGGCAGAAGCCCGTCCAGGCCGAAAGCCGGGATCACCTGAAGGAACTGCTGCGCGTAGCATCCGGCGGTGTGGTCTTCACCACGTTGCAGAAGTTCGAGGGCGGCGACGCGTTGAGCGACCGCCGCAACATCGTGGTGATTGCCGACGAGGCGCACCGCAGCCACTACGGCTTCAGCGCCAAGATGGACAAGAAGACCGGCGAGATGAAGTACGGCATGGCAAAGTACCTGCGGGATGCTTTGCCCGGCGCGTCATTCATCGGATTCACAGGCACACCCGTCGAACTGGACGACAAGAATACCCCGGCGGTGTTCGGCGACTACATCGACAAGTACGACATCCTTCGTGCAGTCGAGGATGGCGCGACGGTTCCGATCTACTACGAGTCGCGCCTGGCCAAGCTGGAGCTGAAGGAAGAGGAGAAGCCGAGACTCGATCCGGAGTTTGAGGAAATCACCGAAGGCGAAGAAGAGTCGGAGAAGAACAAGCTCAAGACCAAGTGGGCGGCACTCGAAGCGATGGTCGGCACCGACAAGCGCGTGCGGCTGGTCGCACAGGACATCATTGACCACTTCGAGAAGCGGCTCGATGCGATGGATGGCAAGGCAATGATCGTCTGCATGTCGCGGCGCATCTGCGTGGCGATGTACGATGCGATCATAAAGATACGCCCGCAGTGGCACAGCGCGGATGATGCCAAGGGCCAGATCAAGATCGTCATGAGCGGCTCGGCTTCGGACAAGACGGCATGGCAACCGCACATCCGCACGAAGCTGGCCAGTGAGGCCATCGCCAAGCGGTACAAGGCCCCATCCGACGGTTTGAAGCTGGTCATCGTCCGCGACATGTGGCTGACGGGCTTCGATTGCCCCAGCATGCACACGATGTACCTGGACAAGCCAATGAACGGGCACAACCTGATGCAGGCTATCGCCCGGGTGAATCGCGTGTTCAAGGATAAGCCCGGCGGCCTCGTGGTGGACTACCTGGGGATCGCCGACGCTCTCAAACATGCCCTGCACACGTACACCGCCAGCGGCGGCAAGGGACAGGCTGCCGTCGATCAGGAACAGGCGGCGTCAGTCATGGTTGAAAAGCACGAGTTGGTGTGCGCTATGCTGCACGGCTTCGACCACAAGGCCATCTTGAAGGCGGTTCCCGCCCAACGCATGAGCGGCGTGGCACAGGCTATGGAGTTCGTTCTCAGCTTGGACGACGGCAAGACGCGTTTCGTGCAGGCGGTCGGCGACCTCTCGAAGGCATTTGCGCTGGCGGTCCCGAATCCGCGAGCGATGGCAATCCGAGACGAGATCGGCCTGTTCCAGGAGATTCGCTCGGCTCTGATCAAGGTGACCATGTCCGAGAGTGAAAGATCGCCAGACGAAATGGAGTCGGCCATCCGGCAGCTTGTATCGCGGGCTGTCTACTCTACCGAGGTCGTCGACATCTTCGCTGCCGCCGGATTGGAGAAGCCCGACATCTCCATTCTGTCAGACGAGTTTCTGGCCGACGTCCAGCGCTTGCCCCAGCGCAACCTAGCTCTTGAGCTGTTGAAGAAGCTCATCAATGACGAGATCAAGACACGCATGCGCAAGAACGTCGTGCAGGCGCGCTCGTTTGCCGAAATGCTTGAGCAAGCGGTCCGCAAATACCAGAACCGTGCTCTTGAGGCGGCCCAGGTCATAGACGAGCTGATCCGCATCGCCAAGGAGATGCGGTTGGCCGAGTCTCGCGGGCAGGAGATGGGGCTGTCGGACGATGAAGTGGCCTTCTATGACGCGTTGGCCGAGAACGCGAGCGCCAAGCAGGTCATCGGCGATGAGAAGCTCCGTTTCCTTGCCCAGGAACTGGTCGACCGGGTGAAGCAGAGCGTCACCATTGACTGGCAAGTACGCGAAAACGCGCGGGCGCATATTCGCGTTCTCGTCAAACGGGTGCTGCGCAAATACGGCTATCCGCCGGACATGCAGGCGCGGGCGACCGAACTCGTTTTGCAGCAGGCGGAAGTTCTCTGCATGGACTGGGCAAAGTGACGGAACGTGGCTTTATTTTGCTGAATACAGTGTTCACCAATCCGCTGCCGCAATCTCCAGTGGTGAAATAGCGCTGGCCTGTCGTATAACGCACTGATCGGAGCGAAGTGCAAAGTGTGGTCGGGGACGCGCGGCTGAAAGCTTATGGAAGTTCCAGATGCGGGAACTGATTGTGGATCAGGCGCGTATGCTTAAACTGCTTTTCATGCGTTTCAACTGCATTTCCCGTTTCATGGCCTCTGAACGCGCAGGATATGTCTCGTAGCAGGGCATCCACCACGATCCCCGGTTTCGGGTAGACTTGTTTTGTCCGTCACGATGCTCGTTAAACCTTCTGATGAGGTTATCGCAGTGGCCAATGTAGAAGCGTCCTGTGGAAGTGTTCTGCAGAATACAAACGAAGAACAAGACGCTGATAAGCTGCTCTCCCAATGTGATTGTAATTTATGGTCGGGGCGGTGGGATTTGAACCCACGGCCTCTTGGTCCCGAACCAAGCGCGCTACCAGTCTGCGCTACGCCCCGGAGGAAATCGGTCAGTAATGTAAACGAATCGCCTTGAAACGCAAGCCGGAATCAAAACTAGTTTTGCGGCCGATTAGGTTCTGGATTACAGGCAGAGAATGTTCTAGTCTGCTCGATGAATTCAGGAGATGAACATGAGCGTGATTGCAAGAGCACTTTTGAGTGTGTCGGACAAGACCGGCGTGACGGATTTTGCGCGAGAGCTGGCCGCCCGCAAGGTGGAGCTGCTTTCCACCGGCGGCACCGCCGCCGCGCTGCGCGAGGCCGGCCTGCCGGTGACTGAAGTTTCCGATTTCACGGGCTTCCCCGAGATGCTGGACGGCCGTGTCAAGACGCTCCATCCCAAGATTCATGCCGGTCTGCTGGCCCGCCGCGACCAGAAGGATCACATGGAGCAGTTGTCCGAACAGGGTTTTGTGCCCATTGATCTTGTGTGCGTGAACCTGTATCCGTTCGAAGCCACCGTGGCGGCGGACAATGTCCCGCTTGAGGCGGCCATTGAGCAGATTGACATCGGGGGGCCCTCGCTTTTGAGAGCCGCGGCCAAAAACTTTGGGGCGGTCGCGGCCGTGTGCGATCCGGCGGATTACGGACGGATCATTGCGGAGATGGATGCGAACGGCGGAGCCGTTTCACAATCCCTGCGGCTGGAACTTGCGCAAAAAGTTTTTGCGCATACGGCCCAGTACGATGCGGTGGTGGCCTGGCATCTGGCCGATCAGCTTCCCAATGCCCCCGAGACGCGTCCGTTTGTGATTGCCTGTTCGAATGGAGAGGCTCTCCGCTACGGCGAGAATCCCCATCAGGCGGCGGTGCTTTACCGCGAACCCGTGGTCGCTGAGGCCTGCATCGCGCATGCGGAACTGCTGCACGGCAAGGAGATGTCGTTCAATAATTACGTGGACGGGCACGCGGCACTGGAGGCTGTAAAGGAACTTTGCGGCCGCCCTGGAGCGGCCATTGTGAAGCATACGAATCCCTGCGGCTTTGCCACTGGCATGACGCTGGCCGCCGCACTGGAGGCGGCGTGGGCGGGCGACCCCGTCTCGGCTTTCGGCAGCGTGATCGCCGTCACCGAACCGGTGGATCTGCTGGCGGCGCAGACTCTTGAAGGGCGTTTTGTGGAAGCCCTGATTGCGCCGTCGTTTGATGCCGAGGCGCTGGACTACCTGATGCAGAAAAGCAAGGACATCCGGCTCCTGCAGCTTCGGGAACCGCTGCATTCGGCCGGGCCCGGCCATGAGGTGAAGCAGATTGGCGGCGGCTGGCTGGTGCAGGAACGCGACACAGAGCTGGCGGTTTCATGGAACATCCCAACCGAAATTGTTTTCCCCGAATCCAAGCGCAAGCTGGCGCTATTCGGAATGATGGCCTGCAAGCACGTCAAGTCCAACGCGATTGTGATTGTGCGTGAATACGAGAAGGGTCACTACGCGCTGCTGGGAATGGGCGCAGGCCAGCCCAACCGCGTGGATGCGGTGCGGAAGCTGGCGATCACCAAGGCGATGGAGAACGTTCGGCTGCTTTACAAGGGGGCCGGGCAGTATGGCCTTACGCCGATGCAGTTCGCAGCCAATGTGATGGCGGAGAGCGTGCTGGTTTCGGACGCGTTCTTCCCGTTTGCGGACAACGTGGATCATGCCGCGGAGGCGGGCATCCATTTCATTGTCCAGCCGGGCGGCTCAAAGCGGGATGAAGAAGTCATTTCCGCCTGCGACCGCTATGGCATCGCCATGGCCTTCACCGGCACGCGGCATTTCAAGCACTGATACGATATATGATTGAAAAAACCGCTGTATTTTTTGACATAGACGGAACACTGCTCGACACACACGGTGCGGGGCGCGATGCGTTTGTCAATGCGCTCAAGGCTGTTCTCAATCACGATGACGATCTCAGTTATATTCATTTCGCCGGGACCACTGACCTTGATGTGTTCAACGAAATCCGCATCCGGAGCGGGCTGAAGATCAACAAAAAGCAGGAGAAGGAATTCTTCGACCGGCTGCCTGTTGAACTGGGCAAGTCTATCCGCGACCATTTGGCGACACTTTGCCCGGGCGTGCGGGAGCTCCTGGAAATCCTGTCGTCGGATGAGCGCGCAGTGGTGGGTCTGGTCACAGGGAACACCGAAGAATGCGCTCACATCAAGCTGAGCCATTTCAACCTGCACGGTCATTTTGTGCTGGGGGCTTTTGGCAAGGAGCACGCGCGCCGTCCCGAACTGGCCAGGCGGGCAAAGGAGCGGGCACAGAAATATCTCAAGCGGGATGAAGAGCTTGGCCGCTGTTTCCTGATCGGGGACACGCCTTCCGACATTGCCGCCGCCCGTGCCATCGGCGCCGTTTCCATTGCGGTGGCCACCGGATCATACGACCAGCAGTCCCTCATGCATGCGGGCGCCGACCATGTTCTGGCCGACCTTTCCGCCACGGACAGAGTGATTGACATTCTGGGACTAAACAAGGAAAGTCCCCAGAATTGATTCTGGCAACTTGAAATCGCATGGAGTTTCTTCGATGCAGGTAAAGCGTTTGATATGGGCATATTTTCTGGTGCTGTCATTGTCGCGGGCGGATGTTATCCTGACACCGTCGTTCCGCGCGCTCCCGGGTGAAATCGAGCCGACGCATTTGCTTCTTTACCGGAATGAGCAGGCGACGAATGTTGTGGTCAGCGGTTCCTGGAACGAGTGGGGCACCAACCACGTCATGGTCCTGACCAACGGTATCTGGCAGCTGGATGTCCGTACGCTGAAGCTTCCCTTCGGTCAGCATCTCTACAAGTTCATTGTCAATGGGCAGTGGGAATCAGGCGCCGACCGATTTTTTTATGCCGCGGGCGACCATCTGCTGGAAAAGCCGTCCGACTGGATTGTACGGGCCGCGGTTCAGGATCGCCGCCGCTTGGAGGTTTTCCTGAAGAATCCGGTTCCGGAGGGCCTGAACCTCAATGTGCGGCTTGAGCCGGGGCCCGCTGTCAGTGAATGGCATCTGGCCGCAGGCTCGGAGGGCGGCCGGCGTTCGGGTTTTTCCGTGGTGCAGCAGCTGGTGACGTTTTATCTTGATGAAAAAATCTACGGCCTGAATATTCCCAACAGCACACTGGTCACTGTGGCCGGAAATTTCAACGGCTGGAATCCGCAGGGCCGGGGCCGCTGGCAGCTGACGGACACCGATGACGACGGCATCTGGGAAGGAACCACGCATATTCAGGGTTTGCGCCCGCCCGCGGGCGAGCGGGAGATGACCTTTAAATTTGTCCTGAACGGAAAAGACTGGCTGCCGGTCCCGGAAGGCGCGCCGAACGCGCTGGATGACGGCAAGGGCAATGCGAATCTGCAGCTCGACTTGCAGGCGCGTGGAAGTTCGTCCATCATTCTCACCACCGCCGAAGATCTGGACATGGCCTGGCCGCCGGTCGTGGCCATTGACGGCTTGCAGCAGCGAACTGTGCGGCAGATGGCCACGCCGGGCGAACTGCTGGACAAGATCGTTTCCGGCAAGCCGCTGGGTGTGATGCTTGACAGGGAGCAGGGGACCACAACCTACCGGATATTCGCGCCTCGTGCGCGCGAAGTTCATTTGTGCCTGTTCGACCTGCCGCAGTACGAAATTCACAAACCGGCCTACAAGAAGCTGAAACCGTCCGAACGGTATCCGCTCTGGAAAGACCCGGTCGACGGAGTCTGGGAGATCAGTCTGCTGGGGCTGGACGCCGGCCGGTGGTATTCCTTCAACGTGGACGGCCCGCGCGGCGAGGGCGAGGGATTCTATCCGCAGGGCCAGATCGGTGATCCGTATGCACGGGCCGCGGCGCACGCCGAAAACAACACGATTGTCATAGATCCCGAAGCTCCAAACGAATGGTTCACGGGTTGGAGCGATCAGGATTTTGTCACTCCGCAACTGCAGGACATCGTGATATACGAAGCGCATGTCCGCGATCTGACGGCGCATCCGTCGTCGGGGGTTCCGGTCCCGGTGCGCGGGTTGTACCAGGGCATCAGCGCGTCTTCCGGCACCGGCGCGGGGCTGGATCACATCCGAGACATGGGGTTTAATGCGATCGAGCTTCTGCCGGTCTCCGAATACAACAATGGCGAGCGCGACTACAACTGGGGCTATTCAACTGTCTTCTACTTCGCGCCCGAGGCGTCCTATGCCCGGGAGCCTCTGCAGGGCTCCCAGTATCATGAATTCAAGGCCCTGGTGAACGAACTGCACCGGCAGGGCTTCGCGGTGATCCTTGATGTGGTGTTTAACCATGTTGGATCGCCGAATATTTTCCATATGCTGGACAAAAAATATTTCTTCCGGCTGAACGCGGACTACAGCTACTGCAACTTCAGCGGGTGCGGAAACGATGTCCGCACGGAAGCCCCGATGATGCGGCGGCTTATAACGGACAACATCCGCTACTGGATGGAGGAGTTCCACGTGGACGGGTTCCGTTTCGATCTGGCGGAGCTGATTGACATGGACACCCTGAAGGCCATCCGCGAAACGGCCGTGTCCATCAACACCAATGCGATACTCATCTCCGAGCCGTGGAGCTTCCGCGGGGAGAACAAGTACGAGCTGAAGGGCACCGGCTGGTCGGCGTGGAACAACGATTTCCGGTATGCGGCCAAGGATTATGCGACGGGCCGGCACAACCGGGACTGGCTCCAGAAGCAGATTATGGGATCGGTGGACACTTGGGCTGCGGATCCCCTGCAGCCGGTGAACTATCTGGAGAGTCACGACGACATGGCCCTCGCGGACGAGCTGTGCACGCGGCCCGACCGCAACGGACAAAACCTCCAGCCGGCCGACGTGGATGTGAACCGGCTGGCCGCCACGATTCTTTTTACGTCTCTGGGGGTTCCGATGATTGCGGAAGGCCAGGAGTTTTTGCGGAGCAAGAACGGCCACCACAACACCTATGACAAGGGCGACGGAATCAATGCCCTGAACTGGGACGACCGCGAGCGTCCGCCGGCAAAAGAGGCGATGGCGTATTATCGCGGGCTGAACCGGCTGCGGCTCTCTCCGCAGGGGGCGTCCTTCCGGGTGCGCAGCAGGCCGCCGGCGGATTATTATCAGTGGATTCTGCCGGATAATCCGCAGATGCTCGGCTATACGGTCAATGCAAAGCATGTCCATGACGGCGCAGCGTTCATGGTGCTGCTGAACGCTTCTTCCAGCCACGGGACCTTCCCGGTGAACTTTCCCGCGGGGAACTGGAAGCAGATATCGGACGGGAAGCGGGTGGATATGGCCGGGCTCCCCGGCGCGCCGGTCATCCAGGGGCCGGTTTCGTCGCCGATCCCAGTTCCCGGCCTGCACGCTGCCATCTTTATGGACGGTTTCTGACGGGGCAGCGCCCGCGGAGTCTGCGGTTTGTCATTGACGCTGTGCGGGTTATGGGGTTTATTTATCGCCATGATTCAAATCAGGACATCGTTTCGGGCAATTGACATTCCGGCCCAGGTGCTGGTCTGCCCCTGATTCCGGCCGCGAGCCGGGGTTTGCGCGCCCGCTCTGACCTATGATGCAGCACACGATCCATTTTGACAACGCTCGGGAGGCCGCCCAGCTCGGTGCGCTCCCCGCTACCCTCGCGGCCCAGATTGAAGAGATCTTCCACGTCCGGTTGACCGCCCGTGACACCTGGCTGACCATCGAGGGTGAAAAGGCGGAAACGGAGCGCGCGGCGCGGTTTTACGAGGCCCTGCGCAAAGCCCGCAGCCGGGACATCTGGCTGGGCGAACCGGGCATTGCCTATGCCCTGCGCGCTTTTGCCGAAGGCTGCGAACGCGATTTGGAAACCCTCTATGATTTCCGCATAGCCGTCGGCCGCGGAAAGCCCATGGTGTCGCCGCGCACTTTCGGCCAGATGGCCTATTTGCGGTCCATCACCGAGAAGGACGTGGCTTTCGGCATCGGGCCGGCGGGAACCGGAAAGACCTACCTGGCGATGGCCATGGCGGTTTCCGCGCTGCTGAAAGAAGAAGTCAGCCGCATCATTCTGACGCGGCCGGCCATCGAGGCCGGCGAGGCGCTGGGATTCCTGCCCGGGGATTACCAGCAGAAGGTCTTTCCTTATTTAAGGCCCCTCTACGACGCGCTTTACGACATGGTGTCGCCCGAGGATATGGAGCGCTATGTCGAGCGCGGCATCATCGAGGTCGCTCCGCTGGCCTATATGCGCGGCCGCACTCTGAACCACGCCTTCGTGATCCTGGACGAGGCTCAAAACACCACCTCCGAACAGATGTTCATGTTCCTCACGCGGTTGGGCTTCGACTCCAAGTGCGTGGTGACCGGTGACCTCACGCAGATTGACCTTCCGACCAGCAAGGGCTCCGGACTGGTGGAGGCGCGGCGAATTCTGAAGGATGTTCCCGAAATCGGTTTCACGGAACTGAAGGACGCCGATGTGGTGCGCCACGCGCTGGTGCAGAAGGTGATCGTGGCCTACCGCGAGGGGCGCAGCCCCGAAAACGGACGGAAGAATACAAGCCGGGAAACATCCGGCAGGAGCACATAATGGCAGCTCTCATATCCAAGGCCAGAAGCATCAGATCCCGTCAGCGCGACAAGGAGGAACGCCGCAAAACGCCCCGGCATCCGTGGCCGGTCACCAGCATTTTCCTGGTACTCTTCCTGTGGCTGACCACGCTGGCGGTTCTCCACATCGGCGGCCCTGTGACCCTTCCGCTGCTGGTGCCGGGCCAGAAGGCCGGTGAGGCTGTGATCAGCAAGGTTGATTTCATATGCGAGGATATTGATGAGACGGAGATGAGCCGCCAGCGTGCCGCGAATGCCGTGCTGCCGGTGTTCAAGGTGAGCTACGCCCCTTATGCCGACGCCATGCGGATCATGGACAAACTGTTCCGTCACACGGCGGAAATCCGCAGGGACGCCGACCAGTATCCTTCGCGCAAGGACAAGGAAGCCGCAGTTGGCAACGTTCTCGACCTGCTGGGGGTCACCGTGGATCCGGGCGCCTTGCTCAGGGCCGTGCCCGAAGGCCGCGAGCAGGAGGTGAAGGACCTCATCCGTGACGAACTGAAGAAGGTTTATTCTTTGGGCATTGTTTCAGCGTCTGATCGCGAGACGTCCTTCAAGGGGATTGTCCGGGGCGCTCACATTCAGATTCAGCAGGAGGACGGAACCCTGCAGAAAGTCGCGTTTGGGAATCTGGCGCTTCCCGCCGCCGCGCTGGAGGCTGCCGCCGCCCCGATCGAGGCCGCCCTGAACCTGGAGGCCGCGGATTCGTCCGCGGTCCGCGAGCTTCTCGGGCACTGCGTGGAGCCGTCTCTCGTGTATCTGGCGGATTTGACCAAAGAACTTCAGGAGCAGGCGGCCGCGGCTGTGCCGCCTGCCGAAACCGTCATTCGGACGGGAACCGTGCTCGTGAACGCCGGTGACGCTGTGAACGCGGCCATGGATGTGAAGCTTCGTGCCCATGCGCGCCGCCTCGAGGAGCTCACGACCCCTTACGAACGCATCATGAGACTGATCGCGGACGCCAGCCTGCTGGTGATTGGACTGATGATCATGACGGGCCTGCTGCAGGTGTTCAAGTCGAGGGTTCTGATGCGCAGGGATCATCTCCTGCTGGTGGTGATCCTGTGCCTGCTGGCCATCATTCCCGCGAAGGCCATGCTGCTGTTCTCGGGCATGGAGACCCTGGCGTCGCTCGCGGTGCTCCGGTATCTTGTTCCGGTGGCCCTCACTTCGCTGCTGGCCACCGTGCTGCTGGATGCCGGCGTGGGCATGGCCGCCGGTCTCTGGACCAGTGTGGCCGTGGCCCTTCTGTTCGACCGCAGTTTCGGCGTCATGATGCTCGGCCTGCTGGTGACGTCGGTCAGCGTGCAGACCGCGCAGAACGTGCACCGCCGCGCCAACATTTTCCGCGTCGGCCTGTGGGTGGGCCTGGCCGGTTCGCTGTTCGCCATCACCGCGCATCTGCTGCAGCGCTATCCGGCATCGCTGGCCCTCATGCAGGTGGGGGCCGCCCTGGCCGGCGGCATGCTGTGCGCGATCCTCGCGCTGCTGCTGATCCCGCTGTTTGAGGTGCTCTTCAACATCACCACCGATATCCGCCTGCTGGAGCTGACCGACCTGGGCAATCCGCTGCTGCAGCGGCTTTCGATCGAGGCTCCGGGAACCTATCACCACAGCATGATGGTGGCCAACCTTGCGCATGCCGCCGCGCAGGAAATCGGCGCGCGCGCGCTGCTGGTGCGCGTGGGCGCCTATTTCCACGACATCGGCAAGCTCACCAAACCGGAGTTCTTCGTGGAGAACCTCCGAATGCGCGAGAATCCGCACGACGACCTGGCTCCCAGCATGAGCACGCTGGTGGTCACGTCGCATGTCAAGGAGGGCGTGGCCATGGCCAAACGCCACAAGCTGCCGCAGGTTGTCATTGACGCCATCGAGCAGCATCACGGAACTTCCGTGGTCTCCTATTTCTATCATCGCGCGCGCACCCAGCAGGAGGCTGAACAGGAGGGCTCGGGGAGCGCCGCCGTCCGGGAAGCCGATTTCCGTTATGCCGGCCCGCGCCCCCTGTCCCGCGAAATGGGCATTCTCTCACTGGCCGACCCCGTGGAGGCCGCGTCGCGCTCCATGGAGAAGCCCACCGCCGCCCGGATCGAAAGCCTGGTGCGCGAAATCATCGAGGGCAAGCTTGCGGACGGGCAGCTCGACGACTGTGCCCTGACCATGGCGGATCTCGCGGCGATCCGCAAATCGTTCATTTTCACGCTGACCAACATGCTCCATGTGCGCGTGGCTTATCCGCAGGATGAAAACAGAAATAAACAACAGGCAGAAAAAAGTCCGGATGAACCTTCCGCGGCTCAGAAGGCTTCTGACGTGGCTGATGGACCGGGCACGGGAAATCAGCCCGGCTGAAGAGTGGGGGATGGTGTCGCTGACGCTGACGGACGACGCGGGCATCACCGCCGCCAACCGGGCGTATTTCGGGAAGGATGCCCCGACCGATGTGATCAGCTGCGCCTACGCGCCGGTTCCGGGCGAAGGGGGGCTGTTCACCGGCGAGGTGATCGTGAACGTTCAGCGGGCCCTCGGGGAGGGCGCGCGTCGCGGCGGCGCGGACGCGGAGCTTGCGCTCTACATCGCGCACGGATGCCAGCATCTGGCCGGCCGGGATGACGGCACGTCGGCTGAACGGGCTGCCATGCGCCGGTGTGAAAGCGCATGGCTCCGGCGCGCGGGTGAATTGGGATTGATCGGCAATTTAATGAAAAAGGGAACATGACGAATGGCGGATGACAAGGCCCTGCTGATTGTGATTTGCATCGCGGCGCTTGCGCTGGGCGCGCTCTTTGCCACGCTGCGTTCGGCTTTTACGCTCACCGTGCGCGCCGGGCTGCTGCGCCTCGCGGAACGGAAACCCGCGCTCAAGGACCGCCTTGCGGTCTGGGGCCCGCGCTGGAACCTGCTGCGCTCCGCGCTGCTGATTTTTTCCATGCTCATGGAAGTGCTGGCTATCGGCCTCGCGTGGTACATGCTCGGGGGAACGCCGGGGCAGCTGGTCACGGCGCTGGATTTTGCGGGCCTGTTCGTGATCCTGCTCCTTTTCACCTTCGCGCTCGAAGTGCTTCCGCTGGCCCTGTCCGAAAGCTATGCCGACCGCCTCACATTGATTTTCCTCCCCGTCACCATCTGGCTCGCCGTGGCCCTGTTCCCGCTGGTCTGGCCGCTGGCCCGGCTCGAGGAATACATCCGCGCCCGCCTGCTGCGGAGTTCCGATGAGCATGATCACCCCACCACCGAGGATGCCATCCGCTCGCTGGTCAGCGCGCCCGGCGCGACCAGTCTTGACGAAGAGGAGCGCGACATCATCCGCAGTGTCTTCGAGTTCGGAGAGACTGTCACCCGCGAAATCATGACTCCGCGCGTGGATGTGGACGGCGTGGACGCGCAGGAAACCGTCCGCGAATGCGCCCGCATCATCACGGAATCGCACTATTCGCGGCTGCCGGTTTTCAGCGAGAGCCTCGACGACGTGCAGGGCATTGTGCATGTGAAGGATATTCTTCGCTCGCTGAGCGAGACCGACGGAAGCGCGAAGGTCCTGACGCTGGTCAAACCCGCGCCCTTTGTCCCCGAGACCATGCCGATCAACGACCTGCTGCAGCTCCTGCGCAGCCAGCAGTCGGCCATGGCCGTGGTCGTGGATGAATACGGCGGCATGGCCGGCCTTGTGACCATCGAGGACATCATCGAGGAACTCGTGGGCGACATCCAGGACGAGTACGACGACGAGGAAAAATACATCCGCCGCCTTTCCGACGGCACCGCCATCATCAACGCGCGCGTGCCCGTGTACGAGGCTAATGACGCTTTGGGAATCCACGTGCCCGAGAGCGATGAATACGATTCTGTCGGCGGTTATGTCTTTGCGGAACTCGGCCGCATTCCCCGGCCCGGCGAAATCGTGACGGGCCCCGGCTTCCGGCTCACCGTGCAGACGGCCGACGCCCGCACCCTTCAGACGATTCACGTCCAGAAAGTCGCCGCGCCCGAAGGCGGCGGGGAAAAGCCGGCCTGATCACCGGATCACGCGCCCGCGTTTGTCAAAATACACGCCTTCCATTTCCAGCAGCGCCCGCTTCATGGCCGGGCCGCCCTCATATTCGCCGGGAAACCCGTCCGATCGGATGGTTCGGTGGCAGGGAATGATCAGCGGAAAGGGATTCGATGCCAGCGCGGTGCCGGCTGCCCTGGCTCCGTTAGGCAACCCCGCACCGGCGGCAAGGCTTTGATAGGAGGTCACCTGTCCGCGCGGAGTGCGGCATTGCGCGTGAAGGATCTTCTTCTGAAATGCGGAACAGGAATTCATGTCCGTGATTTCAAGCGGGATGGTGATCTCGCGGCCCTCCAGAATATCCCCGATGGATTTGCAGAGAGCTTCAACTTCGGCGCAGGTGCCTTGAGGGGCATTGGCCGAAGCCGGAGCGCCGGGCCGAGAGAGAATGACCCTCGAAACCTTCGGAATGCCGAACAGAACTTCCCAGATGATAACGACCGGCCCGAAGGGCGTTTTTGAAATGACCTTTGCCCGCATCATAAAAAAGTCCTAAAAACAGCCAAAAATGCTTAAAAATGACCAAAAAACGCTCAAAAATGGCCAAAAACAGCCAAAAAACGTGAAAAATGACTGTTATTTCGGTTCGGCCAGATAAATCATCGTGCGGCCTTCGTTGCGCGCGCGCCAGGTGATTTTGCCGCCGGCGGTCTTGGGATCGCGGTCTTCGTATTCGTTGTCCGTCAGCATTTCGATGGCGGCGTCCATGGCGGGGAGGACAAATATTTCCGGATCCCAGTTGTTGTGGTAGCCCATCCAGCAGGCCACGCCGTCGCCGATGTCCGGCTCCGCGTCGTCGTATTTGTTGTTTGTGAGCTGGATCACCTTTGAGCCGTTGTACAGATAGATCTCGAAGTCGTCCCCGTCGAATCCCTGCCAGATCACCTGCTTGCCGGCGGCGCGGACATGCGAGTCGTCCTCCATGTTCTCGCTGATCTTTTTGACGGCGCCGTCCTGCCAGACGAATACGTCGCTCTCGACGGAAGGAAATCCCTGCCACGCGATCAGGTCTTCGGTGATGACGGGCGAAACGTCATCGTAATCATTGCTGGTGATCTGGGTGGTCGCTTTCGCGTCGTGATCGTAGAGGAAGATTTCGTAATCGTTTCCGTCCCATCCATACCAGGCCACGCGGTTCCCGCTGACCTGCGGCGCCATGTCGTAGAGTTCGTTGCTGGTGACCTGTGTGACTTCGCCGTTGTTCCAGACCATGATTTCCCAGCCGAGCGGCCACTGGCGGTCGGTCTGCCACGAGATGGTGGTGTCCGAGAGTGCGGGATAGGCGTTGTCGCGCCCGCCGGCCGTGAGTATTCCGAGTTCATTGCCGTTCCAGTAGGCTATCTGATCGCCGTGACCTTCTGCCTGGGGTTCAGGCCTGGCCGCCGGCGCCGCCGCAGCGGGGGCGTTGGTGCCTGCGGCTGTCGGCGCGACCGGAGGAATGTATTCCGAGCGCTTGCCGCCCGCGACCCAGGCTGCTTTGTTTCCGAACACCCTTGGCATCTGGTTGCCCGCAACCAGATCTGAGCCCTCGCTCAGCGTCTTGACGGTTCCGTTGTTGTAGCTGACGATTTCGGAGGTGGCTTCCTCGTTTTCGGTTTCCGCGGCAAGCGACTGCCACACGATCAAACCGGTCGAGCTTATGACCGGGTCGCGGTTCACGCGCTCCTCATTCGCTATCTGCCGAATGTCGTACTCACCCCGTGCCGCATGAAATGCAAAACACAAGATGGCCGCCAATCTTATAAAATGGTGCCTCATCCTTATTTACTGCCGGTCGCCCAACACATTAAATTCCACAATTTGACCAGACTGAATAACAAAAAAAAGCCGGACAGGGCAACACATATCCTTGTGGAATTTTACGGACCCGTTCGATTCCCTGAAGCGTTGGCTTGTTTCCTGGCCGCGGGTCTGGCAGGATGGCGGGTCTATGACAGGAATTCAGACAGAGCAACTGGGCATTATCGCCGGGAAAGGGGTGTACCCCCGGATCCTGGCGGCATCCGCCAAGCAGCAGGGCGTGAAGCGCGTTTTCGCCGTCGCCTTCAAGGGTGAAACCGACCGCCGCATCGGCCAGGAGGCGGATGAAGTGCAATGGATTCACATTGGGCTCCTCGGGGCCATGCTGGAAGCCTTCAGGAAAAGCGGGGTCAAAAAGGCCGTGATGGCCGGACAGATCACGCCCACGCATCTGTTCAACCTGCGGATGGACCGCGCGATGCTCGACCTGCTGGGCCGCCTGAAGGAGCGCAATGCCGACACTATTTTCGGGGCGCTGGCCGAGGAGCTGGCAAAAATCGGGATTGAACTGATGCCGGCTTATCTATTTATGGAAAGCTCCATGCCGTCTCCCGGCCTGCTCACAAAAAAGGCGCCGGCCGACCGCGAGCGGAAGGATATTGAACTTGGCCTGAAAGTCGCCAAGACGACCAGCGGTCTGGAAATCGGCCAGACCGTGGTGGTCAAGGAGGGAACCATTCTTGCCGTGGAGGCTTTCGAGGGAACCGACAAGGCCATACGCCGCGCCGGGCGCCTCGGGGGAAAAGGATCTGTGGTGGTGAAGGTGGCCAAGAAGGGTCATGACATGCGCTTCGATATCCCGGTCATTGGCATGCGCACCCTGAAATCGCTGAAGAAGGCCGGGGTGTCCGCGATGGCCCTTGAGGCCGGCCGCACGATCCTGCTCGAGCGCGAACGCGTGATTGCCGGGGCCGACCGTTTGGGAATATCCATGATCGCCGTGGCTGTGGATTGAAAGGATCGCAAAGTATGCCGGACAAAAAAATAAAAGTGGGCGTGATCGGTGTCGGAAGTCTCGGGCAGCATCACGCGCGGATCTATGCCGGTCTGCCGGGCGCGGAACTCGTCGGAGTGTATGACGCCAATTCCCAGACCGCCGCCGCCGTGGCGGAACGAAACAAAACCGTTGCCTTTGATTCTCTTGAAAAACTCGCGCAGAAAATCGAGGCCGCCAGCGTGGCAGTGCCCACCACGCTTCATCGCGATGTCGCCGCCGTCCTGCTGAATGCCGGGGTGCATCTGCTGATCGAAAAGCCCATTGCCGCGACCACCGCCGAGGCGGAGGAGATCGTCGCGCTTGCGCAGGAAAAGAATCTCATTCTGCAGGTGGGCCACATCGAGCGCTTCAATCCGGTGATGAAATTCCTCGAGGAGTCCGCTCCCATGCCCCGGTTCATCGAAGCTCACCGCCTTGCCTCCTATCCTCCGCCGCGCGAGGGCCTGCATCCGCGCGGCACCGAGGTCAGCGTGATCCTCGACCTGATGATTCACGACATTGAAATCATTCTCCATCTGGTGAACTCCCGCGTGAAGGAAATCCACGCCGTCGGCGTGCCGGTATTGAGCCCGACGGAGGACATCGCCAACGTCCGCCTGCTGTTCGAGAACGGATGCGTCGCCAACATCACCGCGAGCCGCATCAGCAGCGAGCGCATGCGCAAAATCCGCGTGTTTTCCGGCGATTCCTACATCTCGCTCGACTACCAGAATCAGGAGGGCAAGATGTTCCGCAAGGACAAAACCGGCATTGTCCCGGCCGAAGTTCCCATTGAAAAAGGCGATCAGCTCACGCTCGAACTGGAGTCGTTCATTGGATGCGTCGCACGCCATGGCAGTCCCGTGGTGAGCGGCGACCATGCGGCCGAGGCGCTGAAGCTTGCCATGAAGATCATTTCGATGGTGCAAAAGGGCAGTTCATGAGCCGTTCGCTGCTGGTCATCGCAGGCGAAGTTTCCGGCGACATGCATGCCGCCCGTGTGGTGCGCGAACTGCAGAAGCGCGACCCGTCCATGAAATTCTGGGGTGCCGGCGGCAGCGGCCTCCGCGAGTGCGGCATGGAAATCCTGTATGACGTGAAGGACATGGCCGTCATGGGACTGGCCGAAGTCCTCCGCCGCTACGGCTTTTTCAAGCAAACCTTTGCGCATCTCCTGGACGAGGCCGTTCAGCGCAAACCCGATGCCGTTCTGCTGGTGGATTATCCGGGATTCAATCTGCGCTTCGCCGAGCAGGCGAAAAAAGCGGGCCTCAAAGTGATTTACTACATCTGCCCGCAGGTGTGGGCGTGGCACCGTTCGCGGATAAAAAAAATCGCGCAGATCGTGGATCATCTGCTGGTGATTTTTCCTTTTGAAGTGGACGTTTTCAAGGACACCGGTCTTCGTGTGGATTTTGTCGGCCATCCGCTGGCCGAGGCGGAGCAGGGGACGGCCGACGGCATTCCGTGGCAGGGTTCTCCGCGCCTCGCGCTTCTGCCGGGAAGCCGCCGGCAGGAAATACACCGCATTCTTCCGGCCATGCTGGGGGCGGTGGAGCTGCTGAAGAAGGATCATCCGAATCTGTCCGTCGTGGTGGCCTGCCCCACGGAGCAGGTCGCGGGATGGGTCAATGAATTTTCCGGGAAGAGGAAAGCTCTTTTCACGGTGGTCACCGGCAAAACCCGGGCGGTGCTTCGCAGCGCGCGCGCGGCGCTGGTGAAGTCCGGCACCTCCACCATCGAGGCCGCGCTGGCCGGCTGCGCGATGGTGCTCGTCTATAAAACCTCATGGCTGACCTACACGCTGGGCCGGTTGCTCGTGCGCGTCCCGCACATCGGCATGGTGAACATTGTGGCGGGCCGTCGGATTGTTCCGGAACTGATTCAGCAGCAGGCCACTCCAAAAGCGGTCGCTGCGGCCGTCAAGCCGCTGCTTTCTCATACAGCGGCATTTGATAAAATGAAACAGGAGCTGTACGAAGTTGAGAAACTCATGGGAAAGGGCGGCGCAGCCGCCCGCGCGGCGGAAATGATCCTATCCGACCTTGAAAGAGACGCAAGTTGTAAAAAATGAGAAATCGGCTTGCCTTGTGATGCAGAGGACTTTATGTTTCACCCCTGAATCTTAAAAGAGGGCTTTATGGCGCGTATACTTTTGGTGGATGACGAACCCAGCATTTTGAGCGTGTTGAGCACGCTCCTCCGGGCGGAAGGTTATGAAGTGGTTCCCGCCCTCGGCGGGGAGAAAGCCCTCGAAGAACTGAAGGGGAAACCCTTTGACCTCATGATTTCCGACATTCGCATGAGCCCCATTGACGGCATGCAGCTTCTCAAATCCGCGCGCAAGGACTGGCCGAAAATGGCCGTGCTGATGATCACCGCCTACGGCTCCGTCGAGACCGCCGTCGGCGCCATGAAGGTCGGCGCCTTTGACTACATCACCAAGCCCTTCAAGGTGGACGAACTGCTCATCACCGTGCAGCGCGCGCTCGAATACAACAATGCGATGGCCGAGAACGTGACGCTCAAGCAGCAGCTTGAAGCCCGCTACCAGTTTGAGAACATCGTGGCGGAAAGCCCCGCCATGCGCAAGGTCTGCGAGATGATCGAGCGCGTCGCGCCGACCGATGCCACCGTCCTGATCCAGGGCGAGAGCGGCACCGGCAAGGAACTCATCGCGAAGGCCATTCATTCTTACAGCAAGCGCAAGAACGGGCGCTTCGTCGCCGTCAACTGCGCAGCCATGCCGGAGCCCCTTCTGGAATCTGAAATGTTCGGCCACGTCAAGGGCGCCTTCACCGGAGCATCGTCCGACAAGGAAGGGCTCTTCGAAGTCGCCGGCGGCGGCACGCTGTTCCTCGATGAAATCGGATCCATGCCCCTCAGCATCCAGGGCAAGCTCCTGCGTGTGCTGCAGGAAAAGGAAATCCGCCGCGTCGGCGGAACCGTCACGATCCCTGTGGACGTGCGCGTGCTGGCGGCGTCGAACTACATGCTCGAAAGCCTGATGGAGGAGGGAAAGTTCCGCGAGGATCTTTACTACCGCCTTAGCGTCATTCCCATCGAGGTGGCCCCGCTGACCCAGCGCAAGGAGGACATCCTCCCGCTCGTCTACCACTTCCTCCGCACGGAAGTCGGCCCCGGCAAGCCGTTGCCCGAACTCGACAGCGATGCGCAGCTCATTCTCGAAAACTACACCTGGCCCGGAAACGTGCGCGAACTTGAGAACGCGATCCGTCACGCGGTGACCTTTGCCAAAGAGGGCAAGATCACTGCGGGCGACCTGCCTGCAAAAATTGCCGCAACTGTTCCGGCCGCCGCCGCTTCGGGCGGCGCAAGCCCCTCCGCGCAGTACAAGGGGAAATCCCTCAAGGCGTTCCTGCGCGTGAAGGAAAAGGAATACCTCTCGCAGGTGCTCGAAACCTCCGGCGGCGACAAGGAAGCCGCGGCCAAGGCCCTCAAGATCAGCCTTGCCACACTTTACCGCAAGCTTCCGGAAGAATGATTTTCTCCAATCATTGGAACTATTGCTGGAAAAACTTCCAATGATTGGAACTTTTTTGGAGGAAACTTCCAATGGTTGGAACTTTTGACAAAGTCCGCCTCGGCATCAGCACCTGCCTGCTCGGCGAAAAAGTCCGCTACGACGGACAGCACAAGCTCGACACCTTTTTGCGCGACACGCTCGGGCGCTTCGTGGAATATGTTGCGGTCTGCCCCGAGGTCGAATGCGGCCTGCCGATCCCGCGCGAGGCGATGCGCCTCGAGGGCGATCCGGAAAATCCGCGCCTGATGACGCACAAGACCCGGCGCGATCTCACCGAAATGCAGCAGGCATGGGGGCGCAGGCGGCTGCAGGATCTGGAATCCGAAAACCTGGACGGATATATTTTCAAAAGCAAGTCGCCCAGCAGCGGACTTTTTCGCGTCAAGGTTTATCAGGAAAGCGGAATGCCCGTGAAGCAGGGCGTCGGCATCTGGGCGAAAATGTTCACGGAAAAATTCCCGCTTCTTCCGGTTGAGGAAGAGGGGCGGCTCAATGATCCGGTCCTGCGCGAAAATTTCATCGAGCGCATTTTTGTGATGCGCCGCTGGCGGGAGATGCTGGCCGAAAACAATACGCGCGGCGGACTGGTGGATTTTCACACGCGCCACAAATATCTGATCCTCGCGCACAGCCAGAAGGCCTATGCCGATCTGGGCCGCATTGTGGCCGGAATGAAGGGGCGCACTCTTGCGGACGTTCAGAAAGAATATCTGGCGATCCTTATGCCCGCGCTTGAACTTGAGGCCACGGTCAAAAAGAATGTGAATGTCCTGCAGCACCTGGCCGGCTATTTCAAGAAGCAGCTTTCAGGCGACGAGAAAAAGGAAATGACGGAAGTGCTGGCCGAATACGCTCGCGGATCCATTCCGCTGATTGTTCCTGTCACCCTCATCCGTCATTACGTTCGAAAATACGGCGAGGCCTATCTTGCGAATCAGTGGTATCTGCATCCGCACCCGCTGGAACTTCAGCTCCGCAACCATGCGTAGGATCAATCCCCGCTCAGATTGTCTCTCAAACCGGCGGGATAGATTTTCTCGTCCTGCAGAACATCCTCATAAAAGACCTGCACGACATATCCATAATAATCGGAGTTTATTTCGGTGGCCTCCAGCGCGCGTGACTGCATGTACGTTGCCTGCGCTTCGTAGAACCCGCCCGGAGACCAGATGCCCTTGCGCATGGGTATGCTGCCGGGAACATACGCCGATGCGGGCCTGATCTCGCGCGTCCGGCTGTCCTTTTCGTAGAAGTTCACACTCACGCTGACGTCGCCGCCTTCGATGGCTTTCTCGCTGGCATTCGGGCGCAGACGGATGCGGAAAATGCGCATCTCGTCGAACTCCGGTCCGGGACCGAATTCATCCTCCTCCACGGACTGGATTTCGATCCGTCCGGCCAGGGGGCGCTCCGGTTTTGAGATCGCCGCTATCCGGCGCGGAACGGTGATGACTCCCGGTTCGGCTGTTCTTTGCGCGATGCGGCTGCGCTCGGCCGCTGCTTCGGCATACTCGGGCTTTCCCTCCGCCCGCTTCATCAGTTCCGCCCATTGTTCGCCGGCCTGCTGCAGCATTCCGCGTTTTTCGTAAAGCCTTGCGCGCTCCTCATAGGCGGGCAGGAAATCCGGCGCCACGATTTCGATGCGCTCCAGCCTCTCCTCGGCCTCTTTGTAATTCATCTTCTCAATATCCGTGCGGGCCTCTCTGAGCATGTCCTGGGCAAGGCTTGTCAGCGGATCATCATGGGCCTTTGTTTCCGGCGGCTTTGGCTTTTTCGCTGCAGCTGTTTCCTTTATGACCGGGATCTTCACGGGCTCGGGCTGCGGCTCCGGCAGCGGTTCTTCCTTCTTTTCTACGGGCTTGGCGGGTTCTTCAGCGACCGGTTCCGGTTTTTCAATCACAGGCCTGGCGTCTTCTTTCTCAACGGGCTTTATCTCTGCGGCCTGCTCCATTTCCTCTTCAGGCAAGCGGTCCGGCACGGGCTCCCATGAGGTTGCCGGCGCAGGTTCGGGTTTTGGCTCCGGTTCTGGCTCTGGCTCCGGCTCTGGCTTCTCTTCTGGAATCGGCGCGGGCTCTTCCTTCACTTCCGCCCGGGCCACTTCAATGTTCTCTTCAACTTTCGGCGGCTCCTCAGGTGCTTCCGGTTTGGCTGCGGCAGCGGGCTTCTGAACGGCCTCAGGTGCCGCAGCGGCCAGCAGCTCGTTTCCGCCACGGTGCCTCCAGATGAAAGTTGCAAATACAAGCCCGATCTCTATAACGACCACCGCCGCAACCGATATCAGGGTGATGCGGTGAAGCACGCTGGTGCGCCGGCCGGTTGTCCGGTGCAGCACCCGCGGATCCTCAAAACGGATTCTGGTCCGGCCCAGTTCAATCAGGTCGCCGCTGGCCAGGTGCGCTTCGCGGACGTCCCTGCCGTTGATGGTGATTTTGTTGAGCGAACCGAGATCCCGGATGGATATGCCGCCGGGACCTTTCTCGATGATCGCGTGTTTCCACGAAACCTCGTCATCGGCGATCCGAATGTCGCAGGACGGATCGCGTCCGAGCGTCACGGTTCCTTCCTGAACCGAGACGCCGCGCTTTCTTCCGCCGGGCTCTTCAACAATGAGTCGGTACATAATCATGCCGCGCAGTTTCATAAACCCCGGGCCTCCCGACAAGCACAGAATGCGTTTGCGCGTTCTTTGCTTGACCCCGGAAACGATCTTCTGCACCATCCGCGCGCTATGAAAAAGGAACAGGCACAGGTTTTAATGGAGAAGCTGGTTTCGCTCTGCAAGCGGCGCGGCTTCATTTTCCAGAGTTCGGAAATCTACGGCGGCATCAACGGCTTCTGGGATTACGGACCGCTGGGCGTTGAGCTCAAGCGCAACATCCGCGACGCATGGTGGAAGGCCATGGTGCGGGACCGCGAGGATGTAGTCGGTCTTGACGCCTCCATCATCATGCACCCGCGCGTTTGGGAGGCCTCCGGACATCTCACCGGATTCACCGATCCCATGGTGGACTGCAAGGCCTGCAAAAAGCGCTACCGCGCCGACCAGCTTTGCGAGGAGCTGGGGATCACCATAGAAACCGGCAGCCCCGGCGAGCACGGGTTCAAGCTTCCGGCGGGAACCAAATGCCCGGCCTGCGGTTCGACCGACCTGACGGAGCCTCGCGATTTCAACCTGATGTTCAAGACCTTCATTGGCCCGGTTGAAGATGCTTCCTCCGTGGCCTACCTGCGGCCCGAGACGGCGCAGGCGATTTTTGCGCAGTTCAACAATGTGCTGTCCGTTTCGCGCCAGAAAGTTCCGTTCGGCATCGCCCAGATCGGCAAGGCTTTCCGCAACGAGATCAATCCGCGCAACTACACCTTCCGCTCGCGCGAGTTCGAGCAGATGGAGCTGGAATTCTTCATCAAGCCCGGCACCGATGCCGAGTGGCATGAATACTGGGTGGCCGAGCGCCTGCGCTGGTATGAAACCATCGGACTGCCCCCTGAAAGCCTGCACCGCGACATTCATCCGAAGGAAAAACTGGCCCATTACGCCAGCGCCTGCACCGACGTGGCCTACGAATTTCCGTTTGGCATCCAGGAACTGGAAGGCATCGCCGCCCGCGGAAATTTCGATTTGAGCCGCCATCAGGAATTCAGCGGAAAGTCCATGGAATACTTTGATCAGGAAACCAACGAGAAATATCTCCCGCACGTGGTCGAGCCTTCGGCCGGCGTGGACCGCATCGCGCTGGCGCTGCTGTGCAACGCCTACGAAGAGGAATGGATTCCGACCAAGGACACCGGGGGCGAAGTGCTCGAAGCCGACATCACGGCCGCGCGCCCGCCGGAAGGCTACGAAACCCGCACCGTCATGCGCTTTGCGCCGTGCATCGCGCCGGTCAAGACGGCGGTCTTCCCGCTGTTGAAGAACAAGCCCGAACTGGTGGCAAAAGCCCGCGAGGTCTTCGCCATCGCCAAGGAAAGCGGACCGGCCTTCTACGACGAGGGCGGCGCCATTGGCCGCCGCTATCGCCGGCAGGATGAAATCGGCACGCCCTTCGGCGTCACCATTGACTTCGATACGCTCAAGGATGAAACGGTCACGCTGCGCGACCGCGACACCATGAAGCAGGAGCGCGTGAAAATCTCCGACCTGCCCGCGCTTCTGAAATAGGTCAAAAAGACAAGTACGCGCCCATGAAATTTATAGCAAGCATGTTCGCAGTTACACTCATGTGCGGATGTAATTGTCTCGTGAACCAGAGTCCGTCGCTTCCTGCCTGCTGGACTGAACGGGAGGGATCCTATTCGGGCCTGTGGACGCGGCAGGGGAATACCGGCAGGTATGATGCAAAATGGACTCGCGGAGGAGAAGTTGTCACCGATGTGGTGGAATTTGAATGGGTTCATGATGGAGTCATCTGTTTTCACCGGCTCGCGAATAATGGCCGCTATGTTGGGTTTCTCACCAATGATGCGGGCAAACTGATTATCACCCGCGGAGCCATGGACTGGTCGCAGGAAACATGGACAGCTGAAGGTCGTGATAATCCATAAGGCTTCGTAACACTTCCACGCCGGAATTTTACTGTTTCACTGTGCAGAGAAGATGGTCCTCGCCGCACGGTTCGATATAGCCGGTCAATCCATCGCATCGCGGATCGGTTTTGTCTGGCAGAAAAGAGCTCACGCTTCCGTCGGCAAACGCAGCGTTGAGTTTTCCTCCGTGCCGGAAATGAAACGGCGGCGGGGTGGGGGCGCCGGGAATGCAGGGCGCGAGCCAGTACCATTCCTCCAGCATCGGGTTTTTCGGTGAGGCCGGCGGCTGCCACGTGTTGATTTGCGCGCAGTCCGCCCACGTGATCGTGCCCGACGGATCTTCCACCTCCTCGAACATTTTTACGCCTGCTTTTTTCTGCTGGGGAGTTCCCAGAAGCATGAAAATGTTGAGGCCATATCCATAAGTGGCCATGCTGAATTTCTGTTTGAAATATCGCGCGCGGTTTTTCAGCGACGGGCAGACTGCAATTCCTCCCGCCTGTTCAAAATAGGGTGCGAGCCGCGCCTGTGCCATGTCAATCCTGCGCGAGCCCTCCGGACCGTTTCCTTTTTCCAGTCCGAAGTACCAGAGCGTTCCCTCCGGCGTGTTCTCGCGAAACGGGAAGAAAAGCCCTTTGTGGTCCATCAAATATGAAGTGTATGCCAACTGCATCTGGCGCAGATTCGACTGGCACACCGCCGACTTTCCGGCTTCCCGGCTGTGGCCCAGCGCCGGGAGCAGCAGCCCGGTCAGGACGGCCAGAATCCCGATGACCACGAGCAATTCAATAATCGTGAATCCGTCTTCGTGCGCCGCATAGCGGCGCCTTGGAGTGCGGCGGCTTGACGCCGCTTTGCTGATTTCGGCGGCCTCTGTTTTCATTTTGTTACTCTGTAAAACCGGACAGCGGCCGGCATGCTATTCGTGAAGGTGACGAATTCCGCCGCAGAGGTCACGCTGCCCGCAAGATCCCATCCGGTCCGCAAATCGGTGGAATATTCGATTCGATAAACGGTCCCGGACTCCGCGGCGAATGTGGTTTGGAGGTACCCGCCGGACTTTTGCTGCGCATAAAATTCGCCCGGTGAAAAATACTGTTCAACACGCACATCGTCGTGGAACCCGCGCCCGAAACCGTTTTCACCGCCCCAGTTCGATGACGGCCAGTTCTGCATCGCGATGCTGTCTGCGCGGAAGAATTTGTCGTCGGGCAGCGGGGTGGTGTCATAATGCATGGCCACGCCATTCACAGAAAGAATCCCGGAGAAGTCCGGATTATGGTAGATCGTGCAAAAGGCCTTGCGGCGGGTTTCATTGGTGGCCGCTCCGCAGTAGACCAGTTCCACATAAAGGTTGGTTCCTTCCGGAAGCCAGAATCCTTCGCCCATGGCAGTTTGTGTCCAGTTGGTGCCGGTGGTGTAGTCTCCGGCAGTTCCGTCAATGTGCGCCCCTGTCGTGGCCGTGATGTTCGGGCCGCCCCAGGCATTGTTGATGAAATAGGAAAACTCCACGAAGTCGCTGCCGTCCTTCAGCATATTCGAGTTGCCGGAAAAATTGTCAGACTGGGCGCGGTCCGGACCCATCGCCGCCATGCCGAAAAATCCGATGCTCGCGATCTGAAAAAGTTCAGTCGTGTCCGCAACCGTCCCGGTTGCCACATTCAGTACCGCGCGCAGGCGGAACGTGTCGTGGTCGGTGAGCATGCGGGGCAGGGGGTGACTGAAGGAGGAGGGCAGGATGATATAGGGGTCGGAAGTCCATGAGAACGCGTTGGATTGGTCCCATTCCGCGCGGACAACGCCCTGCGTGCTGTCGTGATAAAAAAGCGGCTGGCCGCCGCCGTTGGTGATCCCGGAATAGACCCAGTCCGAAGTGAGACCGGAAAAATCGTCCTCGAACAATGTCACCCAGCCCGCCTGGGCAGAGACCGCCAGAAGCAAGAAACAAAAAACAAACCGCATGACTCATTCCTTTCACCCCATTGCGCGGGGGTTCGGGTTATGTCATGGCAGCTCGTCTTCTGGCTTCCGGCTCCAATCAGTTTTCCGCCTTCTCTCCGCCGTTGGCGGAAATGGCATTTGGAAACTGAACACCGGTTACAGCGGCGCGACCGCGCCCGATTTTCACGGGCTTCCGTTTGCCGCCATGACTTTCAGTTAACGGCGATGACCTTAGGGAAGACGGATGCCGGTGTCAAAGGGTTTTGACGCCCCCCCGCGACCAGGACGGTCACTCCGTGACCGCCGCAGCGCGCAAGGGACTGCGCGCCCTACCGGATGGCTCCGGGCGAACGGCCTTTGACTTCGCGCGTGCCGATGTGCTCGCCGCAAACCTTGCACCGGTAGCTGTGGATTTCACCGCCGGGCACAACCAGCAGAAGCGTCTCCCGCACCGGCCGCAGTGCGCGGCACCGCGGGCAGGAAAGTTCGCTGGCCCTCAACTGTTCAAACTGTTTTTGCATGGCTCATCAATAAATCACTTGCTGGAGTATGCCGGACGCTTACAATGCGTCAATCGGTAAAAAGGAAGCAGATTGAAAGTTTGCGTGGACATACAGGCGGCGATTGCCCAGCGGGCCGGGGTGGGGCGCTACACCCGCATGCTCGTCGAGCACCTCGCTCCGCTGGCGGGCGCGGACGCGCTGTCGCTGTTCTATTTCGATTTCAAGCGCTGCGGCGTTCCCTTTCCGGTTCCCGGCGCAGAGCAGAAAGCCGTCCGGTGGTGCCCCGGCCGCATTATGCAGAAGGCGTGGAAGACCGCCGGGTGGCCGCCGTTCGACTGGTTCGCCGGCCGCGCCGATCTTTATCACTTTCCGAACTTCATCCTGCCGCCCCTGACGAAAGGGAAAACGATCGTCACGATTCATGATGTCGCCTTCCTGCGCCATCCGGAAGCGGCCGAGAAGCGCAATCTCAAATATTTGAACAACCGGATCGCCGACACCGTGCGCCGCGCGGATGCGATCATCACGGACTCGCATTTCTCCGCGCGCGAAATCACGGAACTTCTGAAGGTCCCTCCGCAGAAACTTTTTCCCGTGCATCTTGGACTTTCGCCCGACATGAAACCGGCCGCGGCCGTGGATGTGGAAAATGTCCGCAACCTATATGGGCTTCAAATGCCCTTCATCCTGACGGTGGGCACGCTGGAGCCGAGGAAGAACATTCCGTTTCTCATTGATGTTTTTGAGCGGCTGACGGATTTTCCCGGCGATCTGGTGATCGCCGGCATGAAGGGATGGAGCTATGAACCCATCCTTGAGCGGATGAGGACTTCAAAGTTTGCGGATCGCATTCATTATCTGGAATATGTTGAGGACGGAATGCTGAGCGCACTGTATTCGGCGGCCGAATTGTTTGTGTTCCCGACAATTTATGAGGGCTTTGGATTTCCGCCGCTGGAGGCGATGGCCTGCGGCACGCCGGTGGTCTCGTCCAATGCCGGGCCTCTTCCCGAAGTGCTCGGGAATGCCGCCGTGCTGATGGACGGCTACAGCACTGCCGAATGGGTTGAGGCGCTGGCTGATATTCTCCGCGACAGGACAAGACAGGACCTCCTTTGCGCAAAGGGACGGGAACAGGCCGCAAAATTCGACTGGAACAAAACCGCCGCGGAGACGTGGAGAATCTACAGAGCGCTGTAAAACGAAGAAATTTTACCACGGATTACACGGATATCACGGATGAAGAAATAGGGATGATATGGGGAAGCTGATTCATGAGGAGTTGAGTGAAGTTATACTGTCAGCGGCAATGGCTGTTCTGAATACTTTAAAACCCGGACTTGATGAAAAACTTTATGAAAATGCCCTTGTCATCGAATTGAAAGAACGGGGCTATAAGATCAGCCAGCAAAAGAACTTCAAAGTTGAATACAAGGGATATGAAATCGGTAAACTCATTCCGGATCTGATTGTTGATGACCTAGTTATTGTTGACCCCAAAGTGGTTTCAGCCTTCAATGAAAACCACATTGCGCAAATGACCGGATATCTTGCGATCACGGAGCTGCGCCTTGCTTTGCTTATTAATTTCAAATACGCGAAATTACAGTGGAAAAGGGTCGTGCGATAATAAGAGGAACTCCAGTTTAATATTAAAATGAAAACACGGATCACACGGATATACGTATTCTCTTTCTTCATCCGTGCCATCCGTGTAATCCGTGGTTAAAAATCTGAATTATGAGAATCGGAATAGACGCCAGATGGATATTTGAGAAGATCAGCGGGATCGGTTCCTACACCCAGGAGCTGATCGCGCACCTGCTGGAGGTGGACCAGCAGAACCAGTACGTCCTGATTTTCAGCAGTCGCACCGTGATGGAGCGCACGGCCCGCCATGCCAAGCTGAGCGAGCGCAGGAATGTCGAAACCGTTTTGTATGAGCATTCGCCTTTCTCGTGGCGTTCGCAGGTTCTGTTTCCCCGCCGTCTGCGCAAGCTGAACCTCGATATTTACCACGCGCCGAACTACATGATTCCGTTCCCGGCCTTTGCCAGGAACGCACCGCGCAGGACCGCATGCGTGATGACCATTCATGACCTCATTCCATTGAAATTTCCGGATCATGCCCCGAAGTCTAAAAAAACCCGCCTGTTCCCGCTTTTCAGGAAGATCATGCTCGAGGCCGCCGCGCGCGCCGACCTGATCATTGCGCCCAGCAGCTGCTCGCGGAACGACATCATTGAGCTTCTGAAAATCCCGGAGGCAAAACGCGACCGCGTGGCGGTGATTCCCGAAGGCGTGAATGAACGCTATCGCCCGCTGGCGCAGCCGCCTTTTGCGAAGGTTGTTCTTTATGTGGGCCGGCAGGATCCCTACAAGAATCTTGCCGTTCTGATAAAGGCCTTTGCCCGGGTGCGCGAAGTTGTGCCGGGCTCCGTTCTGCGTGTGATCGGGCCGCCCGACAAGCGTTATCCGGAGGCCTTCGAGCTCGCCCGTGAACTGGGGATTCTGCCCCACATAGACTGGCACGGCTATGTGGACAATGAAGGTCTGCTGGACGCCTATCAGCAGGCGGCCGTGCTGGTTCTTCCGACCCGCTACGAAGGATTCGGCCTGCCGGTGCTGGAGGCGATGGCCTGCGGAACGCCGGTCGTCTGCAGCAATGTCAGTTCTCTTCCCGAGGTCGCAGGCGACGCAGCACTGATGGCGGCGCCCGGCGATGTCCCGGCCCTTGCGGAGCACATCGTGAATGTGCTGACGCGGCCGGAGCTCGCGCGCGATCTGCGCGAAAAGGGCTTGGCCCGCGCCGCGCAGTTCACCTGGCGCAAAACCGCGGAGCTGACCCTGAAGGCATATCAGCAGGCCCGGGACGGATTGAGACCAGAGACTTGAGACCAGAGACTTTAGACTCAAGCGTCAACCTTCTGCCAATATCTCGTCATCCCATTATTCCGCTATTCCATAATTCCATTATTCCTCGCCTCTATGTCTGTTTCTCCGTGCAATCCGTGTCATCCGTGGTTATTCTTTCATCCTAAAAATGATTTCATTTCCTCCAGAATGGAAAGATTTGAAGGTGGTGCTCTCGCACGACTGGCTGACCGGCATGCGCGGCGGCGAGCGCGTGCTGGAACTGCTCTGCGGCGGATTTCCCGATGCCCCCGTCTATTCGCTTCTGCACAACCCCGGTTCGGTTTGTGAAACCATCAGCCGCCATCGCATCGAGACGTCGTGCCTCCAGCGGGTGCCGGGAATCTTTTCGAAGTACCGCTGGTTCCTGCCCATCTTCCCGTGGGTGATTGGCCGGATGCAGCCGCCCGCGGCGGACCTTCTCATCAGCACCAGCCACTGCATCGCCAAGGGCCTGAAGCCCGCGCCCGGGACGAAGCATCTTTGCTACTGCTTCACCCCCATGCGCTATGCGTGGATCTTCTACGATGAATATTTCGGGAAAAACCCTCTCAAAAAGGCGCTGTACAAGCCCGTGCTGAAGGCGCTGCGGCAGTGGGACCTGAAGGCCTCGGACCGGGTTGACCGCTTTGTCGCCATCAGCGAGCACGTCCGCAGGCGGATCAAGGACTGCTATGGCCGCGCAGCCGATGTTGTGTATCCGCCCGTGGACACGGATTTCTACACACCTGCCGGTGACCCGGAGGATTTTGACCTGATCGTGTCCGCGCTGGTTCCTTATAAGAGGATAGACCTCGCCGTCATGGCCTACAATCATACGGGGAAGAAGCTGAAAATTGTCGGCATCGGCACCAATGACGCCGAACTGCGCCGCGCGGCCGGTCCCCATATTGAATTTCTGGGCTGGCAGGACGATGCGGCCGTGCGCGATCTCTACCGGAGGTGCCGGTGCCTCGTGTTCCCCGGCGAGGAGGATTTTGGGATCGTTCCGCTCGAGGCGCAGGCCTGCGGCCGGCCCGTTGTGGCCTATGCGCGGGGCGGCGCGCTCGAAACCGTTGTGGACGGAACGACGGGCGTGTTCTTCGAAAACCAGAAGGTTGATGATCTGATTGCCGGCATCGAAAAATGCCACCAGATAACGTGGAACCCGGCGTCCATTCGCGCTCATGCCGAAAAATTCAGCCGGCAGCACTTCATAGATGGCTTTGCGGAGAGCATCCGCAAGTGCCTGGCCGAGCCTGCCGGCCTGTAATCCGGAAGAAGAAAGCAGACAGGATTTACAGGATAGACAGGATCGGGAATGGGGATCGAACGAAGTTCACCGTTACCCCGTGAATCCTGTCAAAAATTCCGGATTTCCTGATTACGGCAAAAACCTTCAAAAAAAGGTCATAAAACGTTAAAAAATGGCCAAAAATGCCTTAAAATTGGCAAAAAACGCTCAAAAACGCTCAAAAAACGCCAAAAACAGCAGAAAACGCAAAAAAACTAAAAAATGCTCGGAAAACCACGGATTTCACAGAAAGAACCACGAATGGACGCGAATGAACGCGAATATGAACGGGATAAGCATTAGCGTATATTGGCGTTCATCCTGCTTTGCGCAAGGCTTCGCAGGACGGGTTAGCGGTTTATGACGGCTGGAAACTGGGGACCTGAACCCTGACCGCCCGAACCCTGAATCCTTGCACCCCTGACCCCTGAACCCTCCAACCTGCCTCCCGTCTAATTTCTTCCATTCTTCTGTTGAACTGTTTTCAAAAACTGTGGTATGTTTTGTCGATTAGATGTCAATAATGGAGAACTCTATGAAGATGCCAAAGAAATCTGATCGTCTGCACACCGGTTTCACCCTCATCGAACTGCTCGTCGTCATCGCCATCATCGCCGTCCTCGTGGCCCTGCTGCTGCCCGCCATCGGCAACGCGCAGGAAAAGGCCAACCGGGTCAAGTGCAATGGAAACATGCGCTCATGGGGCGCCGCGTATGCCATTTATCTGTCCGATTCGCAGGGGAAATTTCCCAGCCAGGGTTCAACGGACGATTCCGGCTATGTGGCGAATGTTGCCACGGATCCCGAAAAGAAGCCTGAGCTGGCCATCGCGTGGTTCAACGTCCTGCCCGAATATGTGCAGGGCACAAGATACTATGATCTGGCCAAAGTGAGGCAGGCTCCCCGCCCGGGCGACAAATCCATCTTCATTTGCCCCTCCATCAGCAAGAAAGAACCTGTGCCCTCAAACTCCCGCGACTATTATGCGAACTATGCCCAGAATCTGTTCCTCCAGCAGAGCTCGAACACAAAATGCGGCAAGGGCCAATACCTTTTCCTGGATCAGATCACCGATCCCTCCAAGTTCAACCTGATGGGGGAAAATCCCACGGGCGTCGGGGCCAACGGCAACAACGGCTACAAGTACGGACACACGGCGCCCATGTATATGACCTATCCGTGGGAACAGAATCAGCCCGGCCATTCATATCGCCATGGCGACGGCGACACCTGCAACCTGCTTTTTGTTGACGGGCACACCGATACGTTCCACAGGGATGAGATCTGGCATTCAGGCATGGTTAAGAATGAAAACTACGGGGGAATTCTGTGGGACCCGTGCCTCGACGAGTTCAACAATCCGCTGTGAGATAATTTAAAGAGGGAGCTGAAAAATGAAAAAAATGATCGTTGCACTTCTTGTTTTTGCCGCTTTTGCCGGAATCGCGCAGGCGCAAACGTTTGTGCTCATTTCCGTTGCGGAGTCCAACCTGGTCGTCAACGGGACGAACACCTATTATCCCAACACCAATCTTGCCCGCAACATCAAGGGGCGTTTAACGACGCCGTTCCTGAGCAAGACCGCCAACGAGTTCTACATTCAGGACACCTCCACGGGCATTCGCGTGTACTGCGTCACGAACTCCTTCTGCGAGTTTGAAACGAACACCGCGATCTTCCAGCCGGGCGTCGAGATCACGATTCTGGAATCCAAGATCCATCAGGAGCGGGGTATGCGTCATATCCAGCCCACATACTATGACGGCGACCCCTACAATGATTTCAACGATTTCTACATTTCGGACCCCACGCCCGCCCCAGTCACCCCGCGGGTGCTTTCGATTCCGGAACTGCTGGCGGACGGTGAAAAATACGAGGGCGATCTCATCAGGATCACCAACCTGACCAGTGGTACGCTTTCTTTCCCCTATGGCTCCTCCTTTGACTCCAGGTTCTGGGCCACCAACATCAACGGCGATGTGACCAATGCAATCTTTGTCATTGTGGACAAGGATACCGACATCATGGGGCAGCTCGCGCCCACCAATGCCTTTGACCTGATTGGCATTGCCGCCCAGTTCGACACAAACGCCATTCCGTCAAACGGCTATGAAATCATCCTGTTTTCCTATGAAAGCATCATCCAGCACGGCGTCGGGCAGGAGGTGCCGCAGCTTCTCGTTTCCCCGGCCAGCGCCACTGTCAAGGTTGGCCGCCCGCTCAACGTCACCGTTATCGGCCAGGACCGCAATGCGGACGATGTGCTGACCATCACCACCAACCAGACCATTGCCGGTTCGACGTTGACGCCCTCCGGTGACCGGACGCGTGTCTACTCGTGGACCCCTTCGGTTTCGGATGGCGGCAACACCTATACAACGATATTTGCTGTGACCGATGGCGTTTATACAAACACCGCCCAGCTTGTTGTTACCGTGTCCACGCCTTATCCGGCCGGCGCTCCGTGGATTAATGAGTTCCATTATGATAATACCGGCACGGATGCTGACGAGGGCATTGAAATAGCCGGTGCGGCTGGCTTGAATCTGACTGGTTATTCCATTGTTTTGTACAATGGTGGAACTGCTGCTCCCTATGGCACCAGCAACCTGACGGGTGTTGTTGATGACGAGGGGAACGGATATGGGGCCCTGTGGTTTGCCTATCCCGTAAATGGATTGCAGAACGGGGCACCCGATGGAATGGCTCTTGTATACAACGCCACGCAGGTGCTTGATTTCATCAGTTATGAAGGTGCCTTTGCCGCGACAAACGGCGGACCTGCCGTCGGCCTGTCGTCTTTTGATGTCGGGGTTCTTGAACCCGGAAGCGATCCGCTTGGAATGTCTCTTCAGCTTTCCGGTGACGGAACAAATTACGAAGCATTCACCTGGGCGGGGCCTCTTGCTCATACCCGTGGATTCCTGAACAGCCCGACACAGACCGTGGGCGGGGCCGTGGATGCGGCTGTGATCATGTCCAGCCCGGCGCTGTCGCCTGTGCCTTCCACGAACGTGCCGTTCAACATCACCTGCACGATCACGCCGAACTATGAGGCATACGGCCTGTTGGCGACGGCCTACTACGCCCTGAATGGCGGTGTGACAAACAGCATAACCATGTCGCCCGTTGATACGCTTTATACAACCGACAGCCAGGTCTCGGGTCAGCCGCACGGCACGACCATTCGCTACTGGGTTCGAGTGACCTTCTCCGGCACCGGCAGCAACAGCCCGTCCTATTCGGTGACCAACAGCTACACGATTGACGACGGCCGCGGACCGACCAACGCGCTGCTGTTCCAGGGCTTCGAGGGCCGGCCCACTGACACATGGAACTTCACGCCTGTGCCGGGTGTCGGTCTTGTTGAGACCAATGCGGCTCTTTTCATGTCCGGGACAAAGTCGCTTAGTTTCAGAAGTTCGACCAATGCTTCCGCGAGTCCGTCCATCGAGTTCAATAATGTCAGCATGCTGGGCTACAGCAACGCGCAGCTCTCCGTCGCTTTCGCCGCGCGCGGCGCCGACTCGGGCGACGACCTCTTCCTGGACGTCTCTTATGACAACGGGTCCACATGGAACGGAACGGGTTCTGTGAAACTGGTGGACGGGTTTGGCAATTTGAATCTGGATTTTGGTTCAGCCGCAACAACGGACCGTGTGCCGACGGCCTCGAACCCCTATGTGTTCAGCATTCCGGCCAGCGAAACTCAACTGAAGATCCGGCTGCGGGCTGCTGTAAATACGACGAACGACTTCCTGTTCGTTGATGACATTGCGCTGACGGGGCAGGGAGCGGCTTATCTCAACGCGCCCGTGATCACGATTACCAATCCCGCATCGTCCACGCTGGTTGTTCCGAACGAAACAACGACCTACACGGTTCAGGGCACGGCCAACACCAGCGTGGTGGGCCAGATTGCGTGGACCAACCCGCTGACCGGCGGATCCGGGACACTTGCGGCCGGCACGTCGTGGAGCATAGCGAGCATTGCGCTCAACGCGGGCGCCAATGTGATCACAGTCAGCGGCACGAACAATTCGGGGATGGCGACCAGCGCCGGGGTCACCATCACGCGCGCACCGCCGCCTGCGGACAGCGACCTGATGATCAGCGAAGTGGCGGACACCACAAACTCGAATGCCCGTTTTGTGGAAATCTTCAATGCGGGAGCCGCTGCGGTTGACTTCGGGACAGAGGTCTATTATCTGTCCCGCCAGTCAAACGGCGGAACCACCTGGGGCGACATCCTGCTGACCAACGGAACTCTTGCGGCGGGTGACGCCTATGTGGTGGCCTTCAGCACCAACGACTTCCTCGCGGCCTTCGGATTTGAAGCTGATCAGGCCAGCGGGAACATTAACGGCAACGGGAACGACGGTTACTTCCTGTACAAGGATGGCAATCACACCAATGGCAGCCTTGTGGATGCCTATGGCATCATCGATGAGGACGGGACCGGCAAGGCGTGGGATTATACAGACGCCGTCGCTTACAGGAATGTGGATGTGACCCAGCCCAACACGCTCTGGTCGGCGGGCGAATGGACCATCATCAAGCCCGCCACGCAGGAGCAGGCCACGCCGGGCGTGCATACGGTTACTTTCGGGCCGGAAGTCACCAATCTGGTGCTGAACGCCGGCGCGGGCACGATAACGTTCGGCTTCTATATGGAAGGAACGAACAAGTACACCCTGCAGCGGTCCACGAACCTGCTGTCGGTTCCGCCGTTCATTGACGTCATGACGGATCTCAACTACAGCAACGTGGTTCTGATCCGGGACATTACCGGCGACGGCCCGAACAGCTTCTACCGCATCAGGGAGCAATAACGGAAGAAGACTTGAGACTGTAGACCAGAGACTACAGACTTGAAGAGTTGTAGCGGCGTCTCTGTGAGACGCAGGAATTGAGAGCGGCCCGGCGAAAGCCGGGCCGCTTTGTTTAGGACCGCATCCTCTCATGGTGAAATATATTTATGAACCACGAATGGACGCGAATGGACGCGAATCAGGATGGTCACAAATAACGAATGGGAAGCGAAACCTGCATGAAGACAGGCAACGCATGAAGAAGGGGGAACCACGGATGCAGAAGAGAACAGCGGCGAATAACGAAAGCAGCGGATATCAGAGATCCATTCGCTGCATTTCCGTGAAAGGTTGAGGAAAGAAAGGTTCCCACGGATGCCAAAGGCGTCCCGCGGATGGAAGAATATTTGTCTATCCTTCATGAGCTTCATGCCCTTCATGGTGAAATATATTTATGAACCACGAATGGACGAAATAAACGCGAATCTGAAATATCTCGCGCAGCGCCGCAGTGACGCAGAGAAAGACAGAAACCATGAAGATCATGAAGACGGAAAGAAGATGCGGCTTCGTGCTGGAAAATCGCAAAAAACATTAAAAAATGGCCAAAAACAGCTCAAAAACGACAAAAAATGCTCAAAAATAGCTTAAAACGGCCAAAAAACTAATTAGGACTAAAATGGTCCTATATAAACCTCTGCGTCCCTGCGCCTCTGCGCGAAAATTCTGTATTCTGAATCCTGCCGATCCTGTAAATCCTGTCTAAACTGCATTCAGAATGGCCACATAAGGCACAAAAAGCACAATACTTCAGACAAGAGTTCTCCCGCTGAGACGCGGAGCCGCAGAGTTTCAGAAAAGAATATTCACCATGAAGACAGGAAGTTCATGAAGTACAGAGCCAGATTTCATTTCCTTTCAACCTGTAACCTGCAACTTGCAACCGTCTTCATCCGTGAAGTCAGTGTAATCCTGCTTCGCGCAAGGCTTCGCAGGACACGTCCGTGGTTTCTTCACACAAATTTACCGTTTTTCTGGAACAGCTTGCCGTTGACGTAGAAGGCGCCGCCCTTGCGCAGGTCCTTGATCATGTCCCAGTGCAGGGCAGATTTGTTTTTGCCGCCGGTTTCGGGATAGGATTCGCCCAGCGCCAGATGAACCGAGCCGCCGATTTTTTCGTCGAACAGGATGTTTTTGATGAAGCGCTGGATGCCGTAGTTGGTGCCGATGCCCAGCTCGCCGAGACGGCGCGCCCCGGGATCCATGTTCAGCATATCCAGCAGGAACTTCTGGTTTTTGGTGGCCGTGGCTTCGACCACAAGGCCCTTTTTGAAGACCAGCCGGATGCCGTCCACTTCGCGGCCCGCATGGCAGACGGGATAGTCGTATTTGATGCAGCCCTCGGCGGAATCCTCCACCGGGCCGGTGAACACCTCGCCGCAGGGCATGTTGTGCGTGCCGTGCGAGTTGATGAAGGTGCGGCCCTTGACGGAGAAGCTGAGATCGGTTTCATCGCCCACGATGCGGATCTTGTCCGCGCCGCGCAGTTTGCTGATGATTTTGGCCTGCCGCTTTTCGAGGGCCTTCCATTCGCCGATGGGATCTTTTTTGTCGGCAAAGGTCGCGCCGTACACGAAATCCTCGAATTCAGTCAAACTCATCTCGGCATCCTGGGCAAAGGCCTGCGTGGGGAAGAGGGTCAGCACCCACGGCTTCTGGAGCAGGATGCGCTTCAGCGGCTTCATGGTTTTCTGGTGCTGCGCCTGTTTTTTCGGGTCCACGCTGGTGAGCGCGCGCGTGTTGTCGCTGCAGGAAATCCGGATGGTGGAATCCAGGTTCATGATCGAAGCCTTCTGCCACGCGGTGTACTGCGCGAAATGGTGCGGCTGGCCCTTTTTGTAGAAAATTTCGCTGAGGCAGTCGGGGGTCATGGTCACGACGGGGAACGCGCCGGCCTTGAGGATTTCTTCATAAACCGCGACAATGAGAGGCTCCGCGCCCGCCGCGCCGGACACTTCCACCGATTGGCCCTTCTTCGCCCTCACCGAGTAATGGACAAGTATTTTCGCCAGATTCCGAACCCGAATGTCATTCATAAAATCATCTCCTGTAAAACTGGCGGCCTATCCTGCTGATCCCAGGCGGCGGTGTCAATCTTGTTGAAGACCCCCACGACCTTGCGTTGCGGGTGAATGAGGCGCTCCGGATGTTATAAGTGCACAGCTAATCTTGACGCGCCCCGCCTGATTTGATTATTGTTTCATCCCAGTGAAATACAAGGTTGTGGAACGGAACCCGTCCGGTTTAGGAATGAGTTTATGACAATGAAAATCACTGCCGCGAATCGTCATGCTTCAACCCTTGCGCTGCTGTCCGCCGCCTTTCTGTTCGCCGCCTCCGCCCCCGCCGCGGACATTATGGTGGACCGCGAGTTCGAGTTTGCCTCCGGCCTGATCGAGCGGGGCTTGTCGAAGTATGCCGAGAAGGTGGTCGAGCAGCTTTTGCTGAAGCATCCGGAGCTGAAGGAGCGCACCAAGCTGATCACGGCGCAGATCATGATTGCCAACCGCAAGTATCAGGATGCCGAGGCGCTGATTGCCTCATTTCCACCAGCCGACCCGAACGCGCAGGCCATCAGTCTTGCGCTGGCCAACGGGTATTTTGCGGCCAATGAGATGGACAAGGCCAAAGCGCTGTATGACGCCTTTTTCAAGCAGTACGGCGGGCGCGTGCCCACCGAACCGGACCTGCTCCGCTTTTATCAGGACGCCGCCTACAAGTACGGGCAGATGCTGGAGAAGATGGGGGATATGCAGGGGGCGGCACAGGCCTACGAGCGCGTGCTGGCTTCCAAGCCCGGAGGCGACGCCGAGCGCTTTCTGCAGTCGCACCAGGCGTCGCTGTACATGAGGCAGGCCGAAAGCGCCTCGGGCGACGACCGCACCAAGGCCCTGAACAAGGCCGCCGAGCTGTGCACGAAGATCCAGTGGGGCCCGCTGGATATCGCCTTCGGCAACTCGATTGTGACGCTGGCGCGCATCGAGCGCCTGCGCGGGCAGGAGGACAAGGCCGCCGATGTGCTGAAGTCCAACATGGACATCCTAAAAGAGATCGACCAGCTCATTAAGGAGGAGGGCCTGCCGTCGAAGGAAAGCCCTATGGCGGGCGCGCGTTTCATGATGGGCGAAATCGCCGAGAAGAAGGGCGAAGCCGTGGCGAAGGATCAGGCGAAACGCAGCGAGGCCCTTGCGGCCTACGGCAAGGCGATCAGCGAGTACTACAACGTCTTTGCGAAATACGGCGACAGCGAGTGGGGGGCCGAGGCCGGAACCCGCGCAAGGAAGATCAAGGCGCTGCTGGAGTCGTGGGGAAAGACGGTCAACATTGACCTGGGCGAGCACGCGCAGGACGCGGCCAAGACGCAGATCAAGCTGGCGGACGACTTTTTCAAGTCGCAGGCCTATGACAAGGCGATTCCCGAATACCTGAAGGTGCTGAACGAGTACCCTGAGACCGAGCTGTCGCAGAGCGCACTGGGCAATCTTGCGCAGAGCTACGCGGCGCAGAACGACACCCTGATGGTGAAAATGGTGAGCGGCTATCTTGCCGAGCGTTTTGGTGGAAAGCAGGCGGCGGCCGTCTCGCTTCTGCGGCTCGGGAAGGTTTACATCGACAAGCAGGACGCTCCGATGTACGAGCGGATTTACGGAGACTATGTCCAGAATTTCCCGAAGGATCCGCGCGCGCCGGGCGTGCTGTTCTCGATGGCGCAGCTCCGGAAAAAGGCGGGCGACGAGGCCGGGGCCAATGAATTCTATAAGCAGATTATCGAAAAATATCCCGGCGATGTGAACTATATCAAGTCGCTGAGGGAGATGGCCTGGGGCAAGTATCTCGCAAAACAGTATGCCGAAGCGATTCCCGCCATGGAAAAGTATGTGCAGGCCCTGCAGCCGGGATTTGACAAAGCTCAGGCCCAGTTCTGCATTGCCGACTCGCACAAGCAGCTCCTGCAGTACAAGGAGGCGCTGCAGGGCTACAACACGGTGAAGAGCTGGCTGTCCCCGCAGGACAGGAATCCCTACAATGCGACCGCCTCGGATGTGACGAAGAACAAGGATCTGCTGGAGAAGTCCACGTTTTACATGGGGTACGTCATGGCACGGATGACCGAGCCCAAGGACAAGATTCCTGTTCTCCGCGAGCAGGCCCGAAAATACTATGAGGATTTTCTCGGCACCTATCCCCGCTCAACGCTGGCGCCGCCCGCCATGAGCGGACTGGGCACGCTTCAGCTTGACCGCGGCGAATTTGACCAGGCCGTCGCCACTTTCGAGAAGCTGGCCGCGGCCTATCCGGAATCGGCCGAGGGCAAGAGCGCAAACTATTCGCTGATCCGTTCGGCGCTGGAGGTGGGCAAGAAGGAGATCGCGCAGTCCGCGTTCGACAAGATGCTGCAGAACAAGGATTCATTCTCCGTGGCGGAGTTCAACCGCGTCGGCCAGCTTATGCTGGACAACGGCCTGCCGGAGCAGTCCATCATGGCCTTCCGGCAGGTGCAGGGCGCAACCGAGGAGCGGTCGCACCTGGAGCGCGCGCTGTTTGGTCTGGGATCGGCGCATTTCGCGATGAAGAACCACGAGGATTCCACCAAGCCGCTTGAGGAGCTGATGGAGCGCTATCCTCAGTCGGGCCTGTTCTATGACGCCAAGTTCATCCTGGGCGAAAACTACCGCGCGACCGGCCGCACGAAAGACGCCACCGATGTGATGAAGGACATCTTCAAGTACGCTGACAAGCCGGCCCTGGTGGCCCGCGCGAACTACACGCTGGGCATGATCCAGAAAGAGGGCAAGGAGCCCGATGCCGCGCTGGCTTCGTTCCAGCGCGTGGCGCTGCTGAGCGACGCGAAGGATCCGGAGCTGCGGCCGATTGTGGAGCAGTGCATCCTTGAGTCCATCAATGTTGCGCAGGAGGCGAACCGGTGGAAGGACGCCATGGACAGCGTGGAGCAGTATCTGACGGAGTTTGCGGACAGCCCGAAGGTGGAGGAGATCCGTGCGATGCGCGCGGAGCTGAAGCTCAAGGCCAGCGAGGCGGAGGCCGCTCCGGCGCCCGCGCCCTCGGCGCCGGCGAAGTGATTGCATTTGAAAAATGAAGAGAGGCTAAACATGAAACACAACCTGAAGACAAAGACGGCAATGATTCTGATGCTGACGGTCGCGGCCCTTTCGGCCGACGCGGCCTATGTGATCCTGCAGGGCAACCGCAAGCTTGAAGGCACCGGCCTGCGAATGAAACCGAACGGCGACGTCGTGCTGACCACGGCGGCGGGCCTGCAGACGATCCCGAAGGGGCAGTACCTCAGCGTGGTGGCGGATGAGCCCCCGGAATACAACAAGGGCCGCCAGCTGGCCGCCGCCGGGAAACTGGACGAGGCCATCACGCTGTTTGAGGGCATCGTGGCCAACTACAAGGGCCTCACATGGGATGCCAAGGCCATCGCGGAGCTGTCTCCCCTGTATCTCAAAAAGGGCGAGGGGGCCAAGGCGGTCACGGCATATGAAAACATGTTTGCGATTTCCGCGCAGAGCAAGACCGATCCGGCCACCCTGTGGGGCTACCGCGAGGCGCTGCTGAAGGCCGAGCGCTACGCCAAGCTGGAGCAGGACCTGAACAGCGTCATCGCAACCGGAAGCCGCGAGGATGCCGCGCGCGCGCAGATCATGCGCGGCGACATGAATGCCGCGCAGGGGCGGACCGAGCCCGCGGCACTGGACTATCTTCGCACCGTAGTGCTTTACAAAGCCGTGAAGGACATCCAGCCGGAGGCGCTGTTCAAGGCGGCCGGCGCGCTGGAGGCCTTGCGCGACGCGCGCGCGAAAGATCTCTATGCCGAGATTGTGCGGGATTATGCCGGGAGCCCCTATGCGGCGCAGGCCGCCGGGAAGAAATAAAAAAGAGACAGAAAGATTATTTGGTGTAGGATATTTCAACAGATGGCCGTTTGATTCGAGAAGACAAAGGAGAATGCAATGCTGAATAAAGTCATGTTTGGAATGTTGCTGGCCGCCCTGCTGGCCGTACCCGGAATTATGATCACCAGCGCCCAGGCGCAGGACGCCGCCGCCCCCGCCGGCGACGCGGTTGCCGTCGCTCCCGGCATGGAAGTGGACGCGGCCGCCGCTGCCTCCGCGGCGAAACCCAAATCCGCCTTTGCCCAGGTGCTCTTCGGCAGCGGATTCTTCGGTTTCCTCCTCTGGATGCTGCTGGCCGCCTGCTCGATTGCCGGGGTGGCCCTGATCGTGGACTCCTTCGTCAACATCCGCGCGAAGAAAATCGCGCCGGAGGCGCTCGCGGAAGAAGTCAAGACGGCCATGGGGCAGGGCGACGTGATGAAAGCGCTCAAGCACTGCGAGGACAATCCCGGCCCGCTGGCCGCGATTCTCAGCGCGGGATTCTCCAACGTGGAGGAGGGTTTTGAGGCCATTCAGGATTCCGTCGGTGTCGCCGCCGACCTCGAGAGCGAGAAGCTTCTCCAGCGCGTGGCCTACCTGAACCTTGTGGGCAACCTCGCCCCGATGCTCGGACTGCTCGGAACGGTGCAGGGCATGATCATGGCGTTCGCCACGCTGGCCACGCAGAGCGCGGGCGCCGCGCAGCAGGCCGCGCTGGCCATGAACATTTCCCAGGCCCTTTACACGACCGCCGCCGGACTGCTGGTGGCCGTGCCGGCCGTGGCCTTCTTCTATTTCTTCAAGAACCGCGCGACGCGCATCATTCTTTCAATGGAAGGCATGACCATGGAGCTGATCAAGGCGCTGCGGAATGTTGAAGTGGTGGAAGAATAATCTCCAGGCCCTTTAAAGGCCCGGCAGGAGAAACAGCACCATGAAAAGACGGAAGAAACGGGCAGTGGACAATGCGGAAATCAACATGACGCCCATGATTGACGTCGTGTTTCAGATGATCATCTTCTTCGTCTGCACGGCCGACATGGACCGGAAGGCCTTTGACGAAAAGATCCGCCTGGCCATGTCCCCGCACGGCCCCGCCGAGGAGAAGAAGGATCCGCGGACGGTGACCATCGAGGTGGACAAGAAGGGGAACATCCAGATATTCCGCACGCCCTATTCCTTCGCGGCCATGCAGCAGACTCTCCACAAAGCGGTCGCGGAATACGGGCAGACGGTTCCGGTGGTGATCCGCGGCGACGCGGAGACCAAGCATGCCGACATCAAGCGGGTGATGGATGCCGCATCCGGCGCGGGCCTGTGGAAGATCAAGTTCGCCGCGACCAAGGAAGTGGCCGGAACGGTGAAGAAGTAGGGAGACTGCCATGGCAATGAGAACCAGAAGAAAAAGCGAGACGCCATCGGGTGAAATCCCCATGACCCCGATGATTGACGTGGTCTTCCAGCTCCTGATCTACTTTCTGGTGACCATGAAACCGGTGGACGTGGTGGCCAACCTGGACGTGTTCCGGCCTTCCTCCCAGGAGCAGCGGGAACAGACGGAAACACCCCCGAAAATGATCCGCATCGCCATCTATGCCGACGGGTTCACCATCAACGACAAACCCGTGCGCCTGGAGGATCTGGAAGGCCTGATCGTCAAGCTGGCATCCTATGACAAGGCCCAGACGATCATGATCATGTGCACGGCGCAGTCTCCGCACGAGAAGCTTGTGCAGGTGCTGGATTTGTGCGCAGGCGCAGGGCTGAAGAATCTGTCAGTCGTGAGTACGAATTAAAGAGGTGGGATTATGTCCTTAAGCTATCATGCAAGACGGATACTTGACCATGTCTGGGGTCCGACCGGATCGGTGATCCTCCACATCCTGATTGTCATTCTGCTGGTGAAATTCATGGTTTTCAAGGTGCAGGAGAAGACATCGGACATCGAAGTCTTCATGGTGGATCCCGACGCGCAGGATCTGGATGAATTTGAGAAGGAGCTTGAAATCCTCGAGGATATTCCCGAGGTGACGGAGAACATCACCACCGATGTGAACATCGAGATGGAAGCCCCGCCGGATCCGACCCAGTTCGATTCGCCCGAACCGGAAATGGATCTTTCCGCGCTGAACATTGATGACGTCAAAAGCCCGCTGATCATGAAGGGCCTCTTTTCGGGCCGCTCGGCCGGCGGCCGCGCGGCCATGCTCGGCAAGCATTCCGGGAAATGGGGGGCTTACACCGAGCCCGCGGTGATCAAGGCCCTCGAGTGGCTGAAGAACCACCAGCTGGAAAACGGCTCATGGAACGCCACCGGCGGCGCCGGCGGCGGCGACAAGCCCCAGGCGATGACGGGACTGGCTCTCCTGGCTTTCCTCGCGCACGGGGAAACCACCGCCTCCGAGAAGTATGGCCGCACCGTCGAGCGCGCCATCAAGTATCTGGTTTCCTCCCAGCAGGCGGACGGAATGTTCTGCCGGCCGCGGGCGGACAACTCCGAATATATTCACGGCATCGCCACCTATGCCATCAGCGAGGCCTACGGACTCACGCGCATTCCGGCGCTCAAGGATTCCATGGAGCGCGCGGTGGACGTGATTATAAAGGGGCAGCAGCCGATCGGTTCGTGGAACTATTTCTATGAGAAAAACGCCCGCTACGACACCTCTGTTACCGGCTGGCAGCTTCAGGCGCTGAAGGCGGCCTACATTGCCGGCGCATCCAATCCGGGGCTGAAGGCCTGCACGGACAAGGCGGTGGAATATCTGAAGAAGGCCAACATGTCCGAGACCGGTCAGTTTGCCTACCGCAGCGATGAGAAACAGCCCGGCCGCTGGATTGGCGGCTCCAAGACCGGGGCCCCGACCGGCGCGGCCGTCCTCTGCATGCAGCTGCTGGGCTACGGTGAGACCACGGAGGCCAAGAAGGGCCTGGTTTGGCTTCGCGAAGCCAACTGCACATGGTCCAAGGATGGCACCGGCTATTACCCGCTCTATGAGTGGTACTACATCACGCAGGCCAAGTTTCACGAAGGCGGCCAGCAGTGGAACAGCTGGAACAACGATTTCGCCCGCGTGTTTGTCGGCGAGCAGAAACCTGACGGAAGCTGGGTTTCCCCCGGCGAGAATGAAGAACCCTACGGGCCGGTCTACGGCACCGTGTTCTGCGCCCTGACACTTCAGGTCTATTACCGCTTCCTGCCGACCTACCAGACCATCGAGGTCGAGCCGGTGGACGAGACCGAAGAGGATGACGTCGTCGTCGAGATTATCTGACCTCCGCCTTCTGCTGTTGCGCCGAACCCCGCCGGTGCGGTAGTCTTTCCCCCGCATGGAAACTTCCGGTCAGATCAGGCTGCTGTCGGACCAGGTCATCAACAAAATCGCCGCCGGCGAGGTTGTTGAGCGGCCCGCATCGGTCCTGAAGGAACTCCTCGAAAACGCGTTTGACGCCGGGGCAACCGAGATCATTGCCGATGTCACGGCGGGCGGAATCAAGGCCATCACCGTCACGGACAACGGCCGGGGCATGAAACCGGATGACGCGGTCCTTTCGATCGAGCGCCACGCCACCAGCAAGATCAGGGATGTGGACGACATCGAGCACATCCGCACGATGGGTTTCCGCGGCGAGGCGCTGGCCGCCATTTGCGCGGTGTCGCGGGTGGTGATCCGGACGCGGCATCAGGATGAACTTTCCGGAACCGAGATCATCGTGACCGGAGGCAAACTGCAGTCGGTGAACGAAACCGGCGCTCCGGTCGGCACTTCCATCGAGGTGCGCGATCTCTTCTTCAACGTGCCTGCCCGCCGGAAATTCCTGCGCTCGGAGCAGACCGAACTGGCCCATTTGCGGCAGCTCTTCATCACCTTTGCGCTGGCCCATCCGCCGGTCGCCCTGCGCATGAACATGGACGGTAAAACCGCCTGGCAGCTTCCCGGGGGTCTCAGCTGCCGCGAGCGGCTGGCGGCGCTGTTTGACCGCGAACTATCGGATGCGCTGCGGCCCGTTGATTTCACCGCGGGGGACGTGCGCATCCGCGGCTATGCCGGGGTGCCCGCCAGTCACCGCGCCGACCGTTCGGCGCAGTTTTTTTTCATCAACGACCGGCCGGCTTCCGCCCCGCTGATCGGGCATGCAGTCGCCCGCGCCTATGAATCGCTCATTCCCCGCGGCCGGTATCCGGTCCTGTTCCTGTATCTTGAGATGGACCCGGAACTGGTGGACGTGAATGTGCATCCGGCGAAGCGCGAGGTGCGCTTCCGCCGGCCCATGGAAGTGCGCGATGCCGTCACGGCCGCCATCACCTCGGCGCTTTCCGGAGGTTCGCTCGTCAGTCAGGTTCCGCCCCCTTCTGTGCCGTCCGCGATTCCGCGCCTGCAGATCGAGGGCATCCCTGAAATCCGCACGTTCAACTATCCGCGCCTGCCGATGGACATGCAGGAAAGCAAGCCGCAGGAACCGCAGGCGCGGCCGCCGGAGGGCGATTCGAACAGCCCTTGGGCCTGGTGCCGCGTGATGGGACAGGTGGCCGGCGTTTATGTGGTGCTGGAGATGGAGGATGGGATGGCGCTCATGGATCCGCGCGCCGCCCACGAACGCGTGCTCTATGAGCGGTATCTGGACGAGGCGGACAAGCGCTCCGTGGCCGTTCAGGGGCTGCTTGCGCCGGAGAACATCGAACTCAGCCCCCAGGAGGCGCTTTGCGTCCGGAAGAACCTGGCCGTTCTGCGCGACTTGGGTTTCGGGGTGTCTGAATTTGGAGGTTCCTCTTTCATGGTGGATGCGATGCCGGCCTGCCTCGGCGTTGTTTCCGCCGCTCCGATTCTGCGCGACATGCTCAGTCACATGGCGGCCGGCGGTTCGGCCGGCGCGGCCAAGTGGTCGCGCGAGCAGCTTGCGCAGGCCGCATGCTCTGCCGCGGTGGATGCGCGCACAAAGCTCACGCTTGCGGAAATCGAGAAACTGGTGGTGGATCTGGCGCGCGCGAAAATGCCCTACACGTCGCCGCAGGGGCGGCCCACGCTGATTTTCACAAGCTTCTCGGAACTGCGCCGCAAGTTCGGGCGCTGATCAGGAGGCGAGCACATCCGGCGCCGTCTCCGCGCCCAGATCTGCGCGGAAGAGCCGGCAGGCGCGTTCGTAGCGCTCTTTTTCGGATTCGTCCATGGTTCCCAGCAGCGCGGCCTTGAGTTCCTCGAACGGCTTGGTCGCCATGTTGAGAACCTCACGAATTTCGGCGATGCTTTCCTCGACCCGCTGGTTGTAGACGGCCGTAGGCAGCGCGGTGCGATCATCCTGCTGCAGAAAACGGAAAAGAAAACCCTTCTCCTGCTCGATCTGGTGCTCATGCGTGAGCAGTGCCCGGAGGGCCTGCAGGTCTTGACCGATGAGCGAAAGCAGATGGCAGAAATCCCTCTCCTTGTCGGCGCTTGACGGCGCGCGCGCGGCCTGCGTGCCGTTTTTGATGGCCGATGAAACCAGCCGCGATATGTTTTCAACATGCTCCGCCATGCGGTCCTTGCCGATCTGGTCGAGGGGCATGGAAATCTTCTCGTGGGCCTTCTCGAAATAGACGGTGAGCTGGGCCAGATGGATCGGCCGGTTAAGCTGAAAATGCGTCTTGCTCATGAATTGAAGATTATCAAAAAAACCGGGTCTCCGGCAAACAGAATGTTTTTGCGCAGGCTCTTTTGCTGTTGCACTCCCTGCCGGATTCTCCATGATTGGGGGCGTCCAAAAAGTTCCAATGGTTGGAAGTTTTCTTCCAAAAAGTTCCAATGATTGGAAGTTTTCACAACAGAAGTCCCGCCAGAGGCGGGCAAGTCCAATGATTGGAAGTATTGCCGATGGCCGAACTTGCCAGAGTGGTGGTGGAAATAGCCCTGAACAGGGAGTTCGACTACATTATTCCTGAAACCCTCAAGGATATGATTGCGGTCGGTTCGCAGGTCGTGGTGCCGTTCGGGAAATCGGAGGTGCGCGGCTTTGTCGTGGCCCTGCCGGAAAAATCGGAGCGCAGCGATTTGCGGGAAATTGTCCGTATGGTCGGCAAGAAGCCGCTGATCTCGGAAGGTGTCATGGAACTGGCCCGCTGGATCGCCGAGTACTACGCTGCGCCCGTCGAGACGGCCGTGCGCACGGTGCTCCCCAGTTCCGTGCGCCAGAAGAACGCCCGGTTCAAGGAGCAGCTTTTTGTGATCCCGATGGACTCGGCTTCCGACGCCGAGGCTGTGGAAAAACTCCGCGCGCGCTCGCCGCGCCAGGCCGCTGTGCTGGACATCCTGCTTTCGGGCGAGGCCATGTTCCTCAGCCATCTGGCCAAAAGCGCGGGAACCACCACCGATGCCGTGCGCGGGCTCGAAAAGAAGGGTTTTGTGAAGATCAGCCGCGAGGCGATGGCGCGCGATCCGCTGGCGGGGCAGACTGTGCTCCGCACGCAGCACCAGACCCTGATGCCGCAGCAGGAAGAGGCATTCAAGCTGATCAGGCAGTCCATAGACACGCTCGCTCCGCCGGTGGTGCTTTTGTACGGCGTAACCGGAAGCGGCAAGACGGAAGTCTATTTGCAGGCGATTGATTATGCCCGCAAACAGGGGAAGGGCGCCATCATTCTGGTTCCGGAAATCTCGCTGACGCCCCAGACAGTCGAGCGTTTCCAGAGCCGCTTCGGCGACGACATTGCCGTGCTCCACAGTCATCTCTCCGGAGGCGAGCGGCATGACGAGTGGCACCGCCTGCATTCGGGCAAGGCCCGCATCGCCATCGGCGCGCGGTCGGCCCTGTTTGCGCCGATCGAGAACCTCGGGCTCATTGTCGTGGACGAGGAGCATGAGAACAGCTACAAGCAGGGCGAGGCGCCCCGTTACCACGCCCGCGACGTGGCCGTTATGCGCGGGCACATGGAAAAATGCGCGGTGCTGCTGGGCACGGCCACGCCTTCGCTCGAGTCGTGGCACAACACGCAGAGCGGAAAATATGCGCTGGCGCGGATGCCGCACCGCGTGGACCACCGCAAAATGCCGCATGTGCGCGTGATTGACATGCGCCAGGAGGCCGCCAAAACCGGCCGCGTGCAGATGTTCTCGGAGGATCTTGTTGAGGCCGTCCGCAGCCGCCTCGCGCGCTCCGAGCAGGTCATCCTGTTTTTGAACCGCCGCGGACATTCGACCTCGCTGGTTTGCCCGAAATGCGGCTATGTTGCGACGTGCAGCGCGTGCAGCGTGCCGCTGACCTACCACAAGGTGACCGAGGAGCTGCGATGCCATATCTGCGGGGCCATAGAGCCCGTTCCGAAGCGCTGCCCGAACGAGGATTGCCGTGATCCGGCCTTCCGCTATGCGGGCATCGGCACGCAGAAAGTTGAACTGGCCGTCGCGAAACTTTTTCCGAAGGCCGTTATCCAGCGGATGGATGCCGATGTGACCACCAAAAAAGACGCCTACACGCGGATTCTGGGCGATTTTCGAATCGGGAAGACGGATATCCTGATCGGCACGCAGATGATCGCCAAGGGGCTTCATTTCCCGAACGTGACGCTGGTGGGGGTGATCGCGGCGGATATCGCGCTGCACATGCCCGACTTCCGCGCGGGTGAGAGGACCTTCCAGCTTCTGACGCAGGTGGCGGGCCGCGCCGGGCGCGGCGATGTGTCCGGCGAGGTGATCGTGCAAACCTTCACGCCGTTCCATCCCTCGATCCAGGCCGCCAGCCGGATTGACTTCGAGGGCTTCGCCGACCAGGAGCTAGAGTTCAGGAAAGAGCTTTTCTATCCTCCGTATTCCCATCTCGTGTGCATCACGGTGCGCGGCCGCGTCGAGGAGCAGGTCAAGTTTTCCATTGATGCCTTTGCAAAGGAGCTTTTCCCGATGCTGGGTGAGAAGGTGGTGAAGGGCGATCCGGCCCCGGCTCCGCTGGCGCGGACCTGCGGACAGTACCGCTGGCAGATCATGCTGCGCGCGGCGTCAACGCGCGCCGTCACCGGCCCGCTTCGCGCGCTGCTGGACAAATTCCGCTGGCCGAAGGAAGTCCACTGCACCGTGGACGTGGACGCGATCTCGCTGATGTGATTTATTCGATCCAAGCGGTCACGGCGGCCATGTCGTCGCGGTAGCGCGGCTTTCTCATGGTGTAGCGCTCCGCGAGATGGATCATTTCCGGGACAAGCTGCTGCCACTGCCCGGGGCGGATCAGATATTCGCCGGTGTCGAGGAAGTTGGCGAGCCACGGTTCCAGCGAGAACTGCTCCTGCGTGAGCTTGTAGTTGCCCAGGTCCAGCAGCGCGCGGATCAGGGGCAGGAATATTCCGTCGGTGGAGACAAACAGACAGCACCGTTCCGGAAGCTCAATGGTGCGCTTTGATCCCTCGAGCATGTTTTTGGCATTTTCCTGGTCGGGTTTTCCCCAGTAGCCGTGAAGGGTCCGGCTCAGTTCCAGCAGCTCGTTGGAAAGAAATGTGTATTCCTGTTCTGTCTCCAGGGTCATGGCGAGGCTGTTCTGGTCCCGGGTCAGCAGTTTGGCTGCCGGATTTTGTCCCGGTTGATGCTCCAGCAGCCAGGCGCGGCAGTCGCCCAGCTGCATCAGGCGGCATTCGCGGTTGCGGATGATGCACACGGTGATGCAGAACCCGAATATGTCGCGCTTGTCGCGGTTCATGGGCGCCAGTTCGGCATTGCCGCGCAAAATCAGATCCGTCACGTCCGCGTCCATTGAGGCGAGATCTTCGCTGGCGATGATTTTCCCGAGGGCGTCATCAAAACGGCTGATGAACTTCTTCATCGGCCCGGTCGCGGACTGACCGATGGTGTCAATGGCCGCGATGACTGCGCGGCGCCCGCCTCCGGTCTGCGCGGTGTGATGCAGCGCATAGTCGGAACCATGCCGCGGGTTTTTGACAATGGAGGTTTGCACAGGTTTCATCATTCTACCGGCCGAAGCGCCCCATGGTTTCGCCCTGCGCAAGGATGCGGCCCTTCATGGCCTTCACGACATCGTCCATGGTCGCTCTGGGGGCCAAGTCCAGTTTCCGGTCGAGGGCATAGACCCGGAAATAGTACCGGTGCGGCTTGCCCGGAGGCGGGCAGGGGCCGCCGTAGCCGGGTCGCCGGAAATCGGTGATGCCCTGAATGCTCCCGTCGGGAAGCCTGGGGGTCGGGGCGATGCCCTCCGGCAGTTCCTTTGTTTCCGGCGGGAGGTTGAACAGCACCCAGTGGACCCAGCCGCCGGGACAGTCGGGATCGTCCGAGATCACGACAATGCTCTGCGTTCCCGCGGGAACTTCGCCCCATGAAAGAGGAGGGGATATGTTGGCCCCGGAACAGGTGTATTTTGCCGGAATGGTTTCACCGAGCGCAAACGCGGCGCTCAAGACTGTCAGGCTTATGATATCCATGGCTGTTCTCCTGTCTCACCCGGAACAAAGTCTATCAAAACCAGCGGCAGACTCAACACTATGTTTCCGGCCACGGGCGTTCGGCGTATTTTATTGAGTGCCCGCGGAGTTCGTCGCATAATCCGTCTCGTGAAGATGCGTCAAAAAATCATGTGCGCGGTTTTGTTCCTGGCCCCTTTCCTCGCGTTTGCGGACCAGCCGGCTGCCCCGGCGGATCCGGACGGCGGGCTGTGCCTGGAGGAAAATGTTGTTTTCTCAAAGAGCGGGATGACCCTGGATATCCTGCGCCCGGTGAACGCCACTGGGAGTCTGCCGGCGATTGTGTGGATTCACGGGGGCGGATGGGGCGCCGGCGACAAGCGCCGCGGAGTGAAGAACATTCTCCCCTTTGCGGAACGCGGCTATGTTTGCGTCTCGGTTTCCTACCGCCTGACGGATGAAGCCGTATTCCCGGCGCAGATACACGACTGCAAGGCGGCGATCCGGTTTCTGCGGGCGCATGCGGAAAAATACGGCATTGATTCCGGCCGCATCGGCGTTTGGGGCGCTTCCGCCGGCGGGCATCTGGCCGCGCTGCTGGGAACTTCCGGGGGTGTTGCGGAACTGGAGGGCGACGAGGGATCGCCGGGTTTCCCCAGCCGGGTGCAGGCGGTATGCGACTGGTACGGGCCGGTGGATTTGTACAGCGCGGCGCAGCAGGCGCCTGAGGATCCCCGCCCTGCGAAGCTTCTCGGAGGGGAAATCCTGGACAACCGGGAACTGGCTGTCCTCGCGAGCCCGGTATCGCACGCCTCGCCCGATGATCCGCCGTTCCTCATCATGCACGGGACCCGCGACGACGTGGTGCCCCTGCAGCAGAGCCGCCTGCTGAAGTGGGCGCTCAACCGCCAGGGCGTGCCGGTGAAACTTTCCGTTGTCCGGGGCGGCGGCCACGGCGGCGACCGGTTTGAGGTCCCCGATGTCCGGAAGAAGGTTCTTAAATTCTTTGACAGCCATCTGAAGAGCGCTGCGCATTGATAATTCAGTTGGCAAAACCATCAGTTTGGTTATCATGGTGTACGGGGGAAGCGAATGCAGGATGCCTCAAAGGATGACCGGCTGAGCGCGCCGGAGAGTTTTGGCGAATCGGGCAAGGGGTGGGAAAGCGCCTTTAATGCCATCGAGGACATTGTCCTCATTATGGATACATCCCTGAAAGTGCTTTGGGCCAACACAGCCGCCCTCAGGGAAATGGAGATTTCCGGGCGGAAACTGATTGGCACCCGCTGCCCCGCCTTCTGGGAAAACGCGGGGCCCCACGCCGCCTGCCCTGTCGAGCAGGTCCTGAAAACCGGCCGGCCGCATAGCGCGCGCATACGCCTGGAGGGAACCGGGAAGACCTATGTGATCACGGTGTCTCCGGTGTTTGGCGAAAACGGAAAAATCCATCATCTGATCCACATGGCCAAAGACATCACTGCGCCGCTCCGGATGGAGGACAACCTGATGCGCGCCCAGAAGATGGAAGCCATCGGCACGCTGGCGGGCGGTCTTTCTCACGACTTCAACAACCTGCTGCAGGTCATTCTGGGCAACGCGCAGCTGCTCAAGCGGAAACTCCCGGAGAGCGAGGCGGGCCGCGAACTGGATGCGATCATTCAGGCGGTGCGCCGCGGCGGGGATATCACCCGCCAGCTCCTGACGGTCAGCCGCCGGATCACCAGCGAGCGGAAACCGATGATGCTGAACCCGGAAATCGAGGAGATATTCGAGCTTCTGCAGGGAACCCTCCCGAAGAACATCAGCATGGAGCTCAGCCTGGATCCGGATCTGAGACTGATCAACGGCGACGCCGCTCAGATTTCGCAGATCCTTGTCAACCTGGCGGTGAACGCCGCCCATGCCATGCCGTCGGGCGGGAATCTGGTCATCGAAACCAAGAATGCGGAACTGGACAAAACCTATGCCGAGGCGCACACGGGCCTCCGGCCCGGAAGCTATGTCATGCTGGCTGTCAGCGACACGGGCGAGGGAATTCCGCCCGAAATCCGGAGCCACATTTTCGAGCCGTTCTTCACCACGAAGGACTCGGAACTTGGAACGGGTCTGGGCCTCGCCATGGTTTACGCCATTGTTAAAAACCATGAGGGGACGGTCTCGTGCTACAGCGAGCCCGGCGTGGGCACCGCCTTCAAGATATACTTTCCCGCAGCGGGCGAAACGGCCGTGGCGGCATCGACAGCGGGCGAGGCCGCATGGACGGGCGGGAAGGGGGAAACCATCCTGCTCGTGGACGACGAGCGCGCCATCCGCCATCTCGGCGAACGGATGCTGAACCTCGCGGGCTACAAGGTGCTGATGGCGGCCAACGGCCACGAGGCCCTGGAAGTTTTCCGGAAGCACCGCGCCGGCATTTCCCTGGTCCTGCTCGACCTGAACATGCCGGTCATGAACGGGGAGGACTGCCTCAATGCGCTGAGGCAGATGGATTCAAAAATACCCGTTGTGATCGCCACCGGCTTTTCGCTCAGTCACGAGCGGCGGGAGAAGGTTCTCGCGCAGTGCAGCGCCTTCATCAGCAAGCCCTATCATGTCAACGAGCTGCTGAAGGAGCTCCGTACCGCCCTGGACAAGGCGCAGCGCTGACCGGGCTCCCGGGGATTGCGTTGCGCAGAGGAATCCGGTAGCATCCCCCGGAAATGAATTTGTTCTGCAAACACGGGTTTTTGCTGTGCGCTCTGCTTTTGTCGGGCTGCGCATCGCCCCATGGCGGAACATTCGATCTCGGCTTTGTATCCAGTCATTTTCAGGACATCCGCGGCGAAACCCGTTTCGCGGCTGCCGGCCCTTTTTATGAATCGGTGGCCGGGGCAAAAGACCTGAGCTATCTTGGCCTGCGGCCGCTGTTCTCGTATGTTGCAAATCCCGGTGATCACCGCTGGACGCTGGATGTGCTGTGGCCGCTGGCGGTCGCGCGGGGCTGGAACGATGATTACGTCTGGCGGTTTCTGCTGGCTTATGGGATGGGCTATGGCGACGAACAGTCGGAGCGGAGCCGCCTGTGGATCTTGCCGGTCTGGTTCCAGGGGCGGACCGCCAAGGGCGAAAACTATCTCGCGATATTCCCGCTGGGCGGGAAAATCTGCGAGTTTCTCGGCCGCGACCGGATTTCGTTTGTTTTGTTTCCGCTTTATGCCCGCAGTTCCATCAACGAAGTCAAGACCACCTCCGTGCTGTGGCCGGTGGGCTCCCGCACCAAGGGCGACAAGGTCAGCCGGTTCCGCATTTTCCCGTTTTACGGGTACAGCCGTCTTCTGGATGAATACGACAAGCGGTTTATCCTGTGGCCGGTTTGGACTTCGGCGCACTATTACCACGAGGGCGGCATGGGCAGCGGCTATGTGCTGTTCCCGCTGTGGGGTCACGTCAAGCTGGAAGACCAGGAGTCGTGGATGCTGCTTCCGCCGTTTTTCCGCTGGCACCGCGGCGAGAAACGGGACATGCTTTATGCCCCGTGGCCGTTCATTCAGAAATCGTCCGGGGACGTGAACAAACTCTATCTGTGGCCGCTGTGGGGCCGGCGCGAGTCGGCGGGCATCAGGACGGGATTCTTCCTGTGGCCGATATTCGGCCGGCGGGTTGCTGACCGCGAAGACACCGAGGTGAGAACGCTGCTGGCGATGCCGTTCCTGACGCTGGAAAAGGAAATCGAAAAGACCGGTGAAAAAGCCGTGAAGGCGCGATGGTTCAGCCTCTGGCCGCTGTGCTCGTACCGGCGCGATGGCGACGAGAGCCGGTTTCGCATGCTTCACCTTTTCCCGGGCCGGCATGTCCCTCCGGTCGAGCGCAACTGGGCGCCCCTCTGGACACTTTATTCGCGGGACCGCATAGGAGACGAACGGCAGGCGGAGCTTCTTTGGGGATTGTACCGCTCGCGCACAAAGGCCGGTGAATATTCCGCCCGCTCGCTGTTTCCTGTGGCTGAATACAAAACAGCCCGCAGGGACGGCGGTCGCTTCGAGTGGTCGGTGCTGAAGGGGCTGATCGGATACAAACGTGTTGATGAACAGAGGTCCTTGAGGCTATGCTACCTCCTCAAATTTGGCGGAAAGAAATAAAGCGATGATCACAAGGGAGCCGGAGTATTTTGAGGCGCCGCTGAACTGGTTCGGTTCGTTCGGCCGGAGGATTGTGCTCACCTGCCGCAACACGGGCCGGGCGGTTCTGATGACGCTGGAGGCTTTCCTCTATCTCGGCGACGTGTTCAAAAAGAAAAACCGGCACGAGGTTCTTTACCAGCAGTTCATCACCGGTATCAAAAGCCTCGGCGTCATCACCGTCGTGGCGCTGTTCACCGGAATGATTCTTGCGCTCCAGACAGGTCTCGAGCTGCGCCGTTTCAACCAGGAGGTCAATATCGGCACGGCCGTCACGGTCGTGATGACGCGCGAAATGGGGCCGTTCATGGCCGGTCTGATCATCGCGGCGAGCGTCGGATCGGCCATCGCCGCGCAGATGGGCACGATGGTCGTCTCGGAGGAAATCGCCGCGCTGGAACTGCTTTCGATCAATCCCGTGCGCTTTCTTGTGGTCCCGCGCCTGTGGGCGCTGATGATCATGATGCCCATTCTCACGGTCTATACGAACATCCTGGGGGTTACGGGGGGAGGGCTGGTGGGCACGACCCAGCTCGGGGTCTCTCTGTCTGCCTACTTCGACAATGCCATCCGCTATGCCGCCAACAAGGATCTGTACGTGGGCCTTTTTAAATCGGTGCTGTTCGGGATCATCATCACCACGGTGGCCTGTCACCAGGGCTTCTCGACCCGGGGCGGCGCGGTCGGCGTTGGCATCGCCACCCGGCGCACGGTGGTGATCTCGTTTCTGACGATTTTGGTGGTGGGTTACATGATTACACGGTTGTTTTACGCATGATCCATTTCAAAAATGTCACACGCTATCTGGGCGGCAAGCCGGTTTTGAACGGCATGAGCCTGGATGTTGAAAAGGGCGAAACGTATGTCATCGTCGGCGCCTCCGGCACCGGCAAGAGCGTGACGCTCAAGCATATGGTCCGCCTGCTGACGCCCGACACGGGCGAGGTGTGGGTGGGCGACGATTGCGTGAGCGCGGCCCGCGGCCGGGATCTGGCCAAAATCCGCATGCGGTTCGGCTACCTCTTCCAGAGCGCCGCCCTTCTGCAGTGGTGCAGCGTCGGGAGCAACGTCGGCCTGCCGCTGATGGAGCACACCGCCATGAGCAAAGATGAAATCGAAACCGTCGTGCGCGAAAAGCTGGAGCTGGTGGGTCTGGAGGAGGCCTACGACAAGTTTCCCGCCGAGCTGTCCGGCGGCATGCAGAAGCGCGTGGCGCTGGCCCGCGCCATCATCATGCAGCCGGAGATCATCCTCTATGACGAGCCCACCTCCGGGCTCGATCCTGTCACGTCGCGCACCATTGACCGGCTCATTGACGACATGCGCAAGGAGCTGGGCGTGACCAGTGTGGTGGTCACGCATGATCTGCACAGCGCGCTCGTCATCGGGACGCGCATCGCGATGATTGACCAGGGGCAGGTCATCGAAGTGGCCACCCCGGCAGAATTTGTGAAATCGGATTGCCCGGAAGTGCGGCGTTTTCTGGAGGCGCAGTACATCACGACCAGGGGCGAGTGGGAAAGGACATAGATGAAAAGCGACCGGATGAAGGAAATGTCAATGGAGGTCACCGTCGGGGCCTTCATGTTCATGGTGCTGCTGACGCTGGGCTTCTTCACCATCGTGCTCAGCCAGGAGAATATATTCAAGCCGGGCTACGAGATTACGGCAAGCTTCAGCAACGTGCTGGGCCTGCGCGAAGGCGACAACGTGTTTGTGCACGGTGTGGATGTCGGCAAGGTCAAGGCGCTGACCGTGACCCGGGACGGGGTGGAGCTGGTTGCACGCCTGGAGGTGCCCCTGACGTTCCATGAAGACTACCGCATTGAAATCCTTCCGTCCTCTGTGCTGGGCGGCCGCTATCTGCACATTTTTGCGGGAACCGCGGCCTCGCCGCTGCTCCCCGAGGGGACAAAACTCCATGGCGTGCAGCCCATTGATCTGCTGGATGAGGCCACCGAGGCTGTCATGCTTCTGCGCGAGGCCTTTGATGAGGGCGGCATGCTGGATGACCTGAAGGAGGCCATCGCCGAATTCCGCGATCTGGGCAAAAACCTGAATGCGGGCGAGGGGACCTTCGGAAAACTGATGACGGACGACGAGCTCTATGACAATCTCAAGGCGATCACAGCCTCCTTCAAGGATGTCGCTGACCGTCTTGACAAGGGCGAAGGCTCCATCGGCAAGCTGCTCTCGGATGAGGCCGTCTACAACGACCTGAAAGCCTTTGCGGAGGACATGCGTGAAATCAGCGACCGCGTGGCCGAGGGCAAGGGAACCATCGGAAAACTGCTTTCGGAGGACGAACAGGTATACAAGGACATCACGGACCTCGTGAAATCGCTGAAGGAAGTTTCCGAATCCCTGAACAGCACCGAGGGCACCATTGGCAGGCTCGTCAAGGACGACGAGATTTACCAGGAGGCCAAAAAGCTGATCCGCGAAATCCGGGCGACCATAGACGACATGCGTGAAACATCACCGATCACCACGTTCACCAGCATATTCTTTGGAGCGTTCTGACATGAAAACATCACTGACGCGGTTTGTTGCCTTTTTCCTGGCGGCGGTTTTGATGCTGGCGCTTCCCGTGCCGCAGTGTCGGGCAGATGAGGATTCCGAAACCGAGGAAATCGGCGAGAAAGTGGCGGGAGGCATCGCGCTCCTCCTACTGGCCGTGCTGGTCATCGTCGGTTTCCGGCAGGACATGGAGCGCCGTGCTGAAGCCGCGCTCCCGGTGCTGCCCAAAACCGCCGATCCAAAGATCTTTGTGGACATGGATGAACCGCCGGCCTCCGAAAGCGAAATGGAAACCGCCGCCACCCGCATCGGCGTGCAGATGAGCTTTTGAAAGAGACTGGAGACTTCAAAGGGCCTGCAGTGGCCGAAAAAACTTCCAATGATTGGAACTTTTTTGTACAAAACTTCCAATGGTTGGAACTTTTCCGCGGGAAACTTCCAATCATTGGAAATTAAGAGTGACCACGGATGTCACGGATGCAGAAACGAGAACCATCCGTGAAATCAGTGCAATCCTGCTTCGCACGAGGCTTCGCAGGACACGTCCGTGGTCGAAATGGGAAAGCTGAAATGAAATGTCGAATGTCGAGCCCTGACCCCAGTCTGTTGCTGCATCAATCCAGCTATTCCAACATTCCATCATTCCATTCTTCCCGCATCCTGTGGTATCAATCCGTGGTATAAAGCATTTAGGAGATCGGCTATGAACAAAATAAACAAGAGATCCGCCTTCACCCTCATCGAGCTGCTCGTCGTCGTCGCCATCATCGGCGTGCTGTCGGCCATGATTCTGGGCATCGCCGGCATTGCCTCCCGCAAGTCGGCCCGTTCCAAGACCATTGCCTCCATGGGGCACATTCAGAACTGCCTTGAGGAATACCGGATTATCAAAAACGAATACCCCGGAGGGCTAACCGTGATGAAGGGCGTTGTGCCGGAAGACGTCTATGCTTTGGTGACATTGACTGATTCATGGGGCAGATCCTTTCAATATGCAAGAAGCAGCAGATTCAGCTATAAACTATGGTCAACAGGGCCTCTATATGATTCCAAGAATCCTGCAAAGTTCACAGATGACGACATCGTGGCGCAGGGAAGTGCGCAGTAAGAGTTGGACTAGAGACTACAGACCAGAGACTTCAGAAGAGGGTAAAAGGTTGCAGGTTTCAGGTTGCAGGGAAGAATAGAGACAGAAATTCCGTCTGGAGGGCCGACCGCCGTGTCGGCCGTAAATGAGGATTGAGATCGAATTTGAAAATGGACGGGACAGAGCCCGTCCCTCCATGTAAAGAATACCGTTTCCGCCAGTTGCCTGCATCCTGCACCATCCAAGTCTCTAGTCTCAAGTCCCCAGCCTCTGGTCATCTTTCAACCTGGAACCTTGAACCTTCTGATGTCTCTTGTCTCTGGTCTCAAGTCTCTAGTCTTTCTTGTCCGGTCTCTGGTCTTTCTTGCAACCTGCAACTTGAAACCTGAAACTGTCTTCATTCAGATGTTGAACGGGACCCCGCGGATGGTGTAGTTTGTATGTAGAAATGGAGAACTTGAACATGAAGAAGAACAAAGGTTTTACGCTGATCGAACTCCTCGTGGTGATCACCATCATCGGCATTCTCATGAGCATTCTGCTCCCGGCCGTGGGCGCGGCGTTCAAAAAAGCCAAGGAATCACGGGTGAATACGGAGGTTCGGGCTATTGAGGCTGCTGTGAAGGCCTATCTTCAGGAATACGGCAAGTTCCCGATGCAGACGGATTCCAACGGTGATAAAGCGTATCTTGACAGTGCTCCAACCCATAAAGACCTGATCAGTGTTCTTCGCGGGCAGGACGTCAAGGACAAGAGCGGCAAGAGCGCCAATGCCAAAGGGATTCTGTTCCTTGAAGTCAGCGAGAAAAGCCTTGGCACGGAAGGCACAAAGGAAGGGAAATTTCTTGATCCCTGGGAGGAGCCCTATTACATCACGTGCGACTGGGATTTCAACAATATCGTCAACACTCACACCGGCCGCAATGTGGTGGTGTGGTCGGAAGGGAGCGGCGAACAGATCGGCAGTTGGCAATAATCGGAAGCACTCATGAACATGGGCCGCACAAAAGACGGATTCACGCTGATGGAGCTGCTGGTGGTGGTCGCCATCATGGCCGTCATCATGGGCATCACGATTCCCGCCTTCACCACCATGGGCAAGGGGAGCGGGATGCGGGGCGCCATCTCGCAGCTCCGCTCCACCATCTCCCTGTCGCGCCAGTGGGCGGTGACGCACAGAGCGAAGACTTATGTGCTTTTCCCTTATGTTACGGGAAGCACGGATCTGAACACAAAAGACTATGTTGAAAAAGCATGTAAGGCCTATGCTGTGTTCGCAGTAACTAATGTTCAGGGGATTGTTGGTGATGACTTATCAGCGGCCGGGGAGTTTATTACAGATTGGAAATTTTTGCCCAGCGATATTGTTCTCGATGACGATGCTGATCTTACGAACAATGTTTTCAGAGCGGCAACTCCATTAACAGCTCCTTTGAGCGGGAAAAAAGTGGAGATGTATGCTATTATATTCAAGCCGGATGGGACCCCAAATGATGTGACTGGTTATCAAGTTTTCTTACGTGAAGGCTATTTGAACGTGTTTACCAATGATCTGGCTAATCCCGATTATGGTTTTACACCAAATGGAATAGTGATGGGCGTTGAGGTTTCTGGTTATGGCGGAATCAAGGTGAACGATTGGAATGGGATATTATGATTCGGGCTCCCAGAAACTATAATAAAGGTTTTTCACTGGTGGAAGTCTGCCTCGCAATTGCCGTGGTCGGGATCGGTCTTCTGGGAGTTTTCAGCCTATTTCCCGCGGGTCTGACGATGAACAAGAAGAATACAGACGCAACGATGAGTGCGATGTTTGCCGAGGATGTCCTGAACGGATTTCATGCCATCATAGACAGTGATCCAGCCTACTGGGAACAGACCATCGGAACATGGGAAGAGAAAACCGCCAACAATTATTTGAGGCTGATGTCCACCGCGGAGAGTATATGGGATTCTCCTGCGCCCGGGGATCCGCTGCTGGATCTGACAGGCAGTGTGGCGACGCTGATATATGTGCATGGGGCCTATCAGGGAATTGCGCTGCGATACAAGATCGACTTCTATGAACCGGAACCCGGAAGGGTCCGGCAGGCCCGGCTTGTGGTCTGGAACGGAGAATTCGGAAGTTCCAACGAGAAGGACGGGTATGTCTTCCTTACAACCTTTTACAATTACCGGATGTAGTCTATGACCCGGCGCACAAACAAAGCGGCTTTCACGCTGGTTGAACTTCTGGTGGCCATGGCCATTCTGGCTGTCATCATTCTGATGATGGCGCAGATTTTCACCGAAAGCACCCGGGCGTTTGATATGGGAATTGCTCTTGCCGACCAGAACTTGAAGGGGCGAATGATCCTGGATTTCATGGCGCGTGAAATTTCACAGGCTGTCGTGGATGGAACCATCGCATTCGCGCTGGATTCCGAAGATGTTGAGCTTTATGGTCCTGCAGTAGAAGACGCCGATAGATTGCACTTCGTAACTTTATCTGAATCGACTGAAGGATCTACCTTCTATCGTCAAGCTCGAGAAGTGGTATATTTTGTTGATGAAATGAAAGATAAGAATAACGAACCTACGGGAAGATACCAACTTAGAAGAAAAACAAGAACGGATTCTATTTCCTGTTATGAGAAGCCATCGCCCCATAAATGGTGGGAAGGGTTCAGCGATTTTGAAGGAAAAACGCTTGCCGAAAACATCGCGGGTTTCCAGGTTTGGTGCTATGCGGGGCCTGACACGGAGGCTATGTACGATTTTGATTCGACGAAGCTGGTCAACGTCATGGAAAAGGGAACCTCCACAAAAGTCGGCGAGACGATCAACGAGCTCCCGATGTGGATTGAGATCTCGCTGATGATGTTTGACGAGGACGACGCGGAGATGGCCGCGAACATGTATGATTTCGGAAAGTCGGATGAGGCTGTCAGGAATTTTGCCTTGAAGAATGCCCGACGCTATGTCACGCGGATTAATCTTGTGAACCGGAACGGATATGCAGCAGACAAATAACAGCAGGGCCATCGCAGACAAAAGCAGGCAGGGCATCGCCCTGATCATGGTGCTGGGGGTGCTGACTCTTCTTACTCTGATGGCGGTGTCTTTTGCGATCACGATGCGGACGGAACGCCTTGCTGCGGAGAACTACGTTTATGTGGTCAAGGCGAGGCATCTGCTGAATGAGGCTCTTGCACAGGCTTTGTTTGAGACGGACGATTATCTGGGCGGCGCAGATCCGATGATGTATCCGGATTTCTCGAAGTCGGGCCCGCCGCTGACGAATGTTTTTGTTTCGGTTGGCGGCAGTGAAGGTCCAAAAGATTTCCTTTATGGCGAGGTAGAATCATTTGTTCCTCTTTCCGTTTGGGACGAAACTGTTTCCGCGGCGAATACACACGTAAAATGGAACAACATTGAGGATCCTTCAACCGGCGATGTCATCGGCCGGTTTGCTTATATGGTGCTGAACTGCTCAGGCCTTTTGGATGCCAATTATGCCGGAGGATTAACTCATACCAATGGCATGGATCCGCGTGAGATCAGTTTAAATGGGATTGCAGGAGTTACGGAAAACACTTTTCTGGATGCGCGAGAAAATACATGGCTGCGATATGAAAGCCTCCCAGAACTAACTTTTTCAGATGATGGCATAAATGATGCCACAATGGACGGTCTGTTTATTTATTCGTGGTTCCCAGAAGGGATGCATTTCAGGAGTGGTTTAGCCCCAACAACATCGCTGGTGATGATCAACAATACCAACATGCCTGATTATAAATCGAAGGTCCTCGCGGCATTTGAGGCTTCTGGGATCCCCAATCCAGAAGGGGTTTATGAGAATCTTGTAGATTATATGGACGAGGATGATTTTCCTCAAGATCCTGATTCTTTCTGCACGGAAGCAATACCGATGATCAATGAGGTGGTTTTCAGCAACCGATTCAAACGTCTTACAGTAAGCAACTATACATGGGATGCGACATTAAGCATTGAAACATGGCAACCCTTCCCGGACAATAGCCCTGATTGCGTTATTCAGCCCGCGGTCGAATTCCAGGTCTATCCCGCGACGGCGGGACAGCCCGGTGGAACCATTGGAGCTCAATCGTATCAGCAGAATGGCTTTAGTTTCCGGATACATACTTTTAATTTATCCCAAGTGCCAGGTGTGGCGGCAGATATGCCGCAGGTCATAAGAGCCAGTATTGGGGTTACTAATTATTCTGGCGGGGTCATAGTTGACCGCTTACCATCTCCGTTTCGCTTCGAGTACGATTTCCGGAAAGTTCCTCCTGATGGGAGTTCAACATACAGTGTTACAAACTTGCCTATTAATGGAGAGGTCAGCTATGTGCAGTCGAAATCGGTTCCTGATCCCAGAATGAACGGCTATGCAAGTTACTGGCTGACTGAGGAAATATCACTGGGAAGCATTAACAGTAATGCTTTTGAATGGGGCGAGGGCCCGGGTGCCATGTTTGTCAGGAATAAGCCTTTGCAGTCGATTGGTGAGCTTGGTTTTTTGAGCGTCAGTGGCGTCTGGGAAACAATATCATTGTATCCCCATGAAATTAAGCGGCAAGATGGTACAAAAAACGAGTCCTTCCATCGTGTTTTGGATTATTTTACTCTGGGTACAAATAGACCTTTTGATGTTATGACCAAGGACACAAATATCATTTGCAAAGGTTCTGTTAATATAAACACTCGGCATCAGAAGGTGCTGGAGGCGGTTTTGATCGACACCCCTGTTGAGCATTATCCGGCTAAAGCGGGTATGCCTGCTGTGGGTGATATCGTGGGGACAAAAGCGTCTGCATATGCACAAGCTATTATTGACCGCAGTTCAAAAACCAACTTTCGCAGGATTTCAGAAATTGGGGATGTGGATGAACTGTGTCTTAATCTCGCAAATGATTACAATGCAAACATTCAGCTTCGGGCGTTATATGCGAATGCTCCTCCGAACTTCATCCCTGATTCTGTAAATGAGTCCATTATTAGAAACGCACACCAATTGTTTGGTGTCCGGCAGAATCTGTTCACCATCATCCTTGCCGCGCAGGTTACGGACGGCGGCGGAAGCAATCCGGCGGTATTCGCCGAGCAGCGGGCTGTGGCTGTGGTCTGGCGCGACCCGGTGGCGGACGACAGTGGAAAGCATCCCTGCTTTGTCCGGTTCTTCAAGCTGCTGGCGGATTGATTCTGCGCGGAGCGCAGGAGAGATAGACTAGAGACTAGAGACTTCAGACCGGGAACGGTTAAAGGTTGCAGGATTCGGGGTTCAGGGATTCGGGTTACTTCCTCTTCATGGTGAAGAAAGACCAGCGACTAGAGACCTTTAGTCGTTGTTTGTCTTATCTGTTGCAGCCCTTCTCCCGTTCGTATTCTGATCGTTCTGATCTGTGCCATACTGGGCGGCCGGTTCATTGACTGCCATGGGGCTCAGTCCCCTTTTGCGGGTTGCCTGCATAAACCAGCGCTGCATTTCAACCAGGCCACTTGTGAGTCGGGGCGGACCGTTGTAGCTGTCCCCCAGTTCAAGCAATGCGTTAACGTCTTCCCATCGGTAGGGCAATCCGCGCAGATTTTCCCGCCGCAAGCGGCTAAGTTCCCGGCCAGCCCTGTCCCAGCACTGAACAAGCTCGCGCTGTTGATCTTTGGTTGGGCGCATTATTTGGGCTCCCCGAGAATTAGTCGTGCCCGCTCGATAATTTCAGGTGCCGCCTTGAGTTCGCAAAGCGGCTCCAACTGGCTGAAAATGTATGTGGTATCGAGTTTGCCTTGACGCATTACAATGCTTTCGGCATCCATCCAGTCCTTGGGGCGGGATGCAAATGCCTTCATAACAAAAAGATCTTCGGCCGTGCAGCAGGGAAGAAACAAGCCGGGTGCGAACTCCAGTTTGACGGACCGCTCGATCATGCGCTCTTCGAACGGCAATGCTCCCAGAGAAATATCAACATCTTTGCCGTTGTACGCGCGGATCAGTACAACGCGATTGGCCAGTGCAAACTGGAGCGCATTGGGAATTCGCGGACGAAATGACTCCAAGAGCGCGGCGGCATATTTCTCTTCATCTCCGAAATCCGCCAGCAGTGTAATGTCAGCGTCCAATGTGGCACGGGGTTCTCCCCATCGCTGTACAGCAAGGCCGCCGATCAGGCAGTACTTCCAGCCGCGAGCATCCATGAAATCTGCCACTTCCCGTACTGCCTGAAACAATGCGTTCATTTGAGGATTACCCTGTGATGACAATCTTTCATAAGTGTGATGATAGTCCTTTAACAGTCATATTTGCAAGCTTTGCGGCGAGCGATAAGATCACGTCTGATATTCGCTGCTTTTGATATTCGTTGGAACAATCTCTTACGCGAAGCAGGATCATACGGATTTTACAGATGAACTTCATGCCCTTCATGGTTAAGAAAGACTGGAGACCAGAGACTTTCATCCTGCTGATCCTGTAAATCCTGTCTCCTTTTTTGGCTTTTCTTTTTTTAGACAGGATCAACAGGATTTGCGGGATTACGGGGGAACTTCGTTCAATCCATTTTCCCTCATCCTGTCCGTCCCTTCAGAAGATTCTCGCGCAGGGACGCCGAGACGCAGAGATTTCAAATTCTTCCTTCAGCCTAAATGACTACAGACTAAAACGCTTTTCAACATGAAGATCTGAATCCTGCAACCTTCAACTTGAAACTTGCAACTCAGTTTCAAGCATCAAGTATCCAGTATCAGAAGCCACCGCGAATAAAGAGTAAGCACGGATGGCACGGATTTCGCGGATGGGGATCTGAATCCTGAAACCTGCAACCCCAGTTTCAAGCATCATCCAGTTTCGGTGCGGTCTCCAGTCTGTAGTCTCTGGTCCCTGGTCTGCGGCCTTTGGCCGCCTACGGCGTCGCGAGCACCCGGTAGAAGGCGTTGACTCCGCCAAGGTTCGGATCGGTGAACGTAACGGTGTTGGTGCCGTTGGCGTAAGTGCTGCTTAACACTGAAGCAGGCTTCCAGCCGCTCGAGTCCATCAGGTTTGTCGAATAATATGGGATAAAAGCCCAGTTGTTAGTACCGGTAGTGATAACAGTAATGGTTGAATTAAATTGGAAACCAAGTATTTCCATTTCCACAAAATCTGGAACATTTGTACTGAAAGTCTGATCGGCATTTGCAAAACCCGCTGAAGGGGTTTCAACAAGCCAATTGAAATCTTCATACTCTTGTCCGGTTCCAGACAGAGCCAACCCATAATTATCCCATCCATCATTATCATCCAGAGGGAGTCTTGTGAAATCCGGTAAGACACCTCCATAAGAAATCGCATATTCGATTCCGCCAGCTTCGTTGCGGAGGACAATCCCTCCGATTGCATGACTGCTAAGCGCGTTGGTCAATGTAATATCTCTGGGGGGTGCAGACATATCAGATGTGGAAAGAACATAAAAGCCATAACCTGTATGTTCGTTGGCGAAAACAGTACTTATAGGTATTGGATAATATTCGGCCAATACAGGGTAATAATTTACTTTTGAATATATCTCTACAACCCAACCGCCGATGTCAAAATCTGCCGGCCCGGCCAATTCGATAAACTCAGGATCGAAGAATTGGTTGTAGTTTATTTCATTTATCCACACTTGGCCTGACGGCTTCCGGGGAATGACGTACTGGGCGGGAGAGGTGGTGTAGTTAGTGGGATAGAAAACCGGACTGGTGGCGGAGCTGCCGGGGCCGGTGAAACTGCAGGAGATGTAGTACTGAACCACGGTGCCTGTGGGCTGGGGCGGAATGTTGGTGACGGAATAGTAGGCGGCCACATTGTCCGGTGTCATTGCGCTGGCTGTCCATGCGCCGGAAGTGCCGATGCGGTAATAGGAAGTGATGTTCCAGTTCTGGGCTCCGTAGACGGGTGTGATATAGGCCCAGACGAGGACTTCATCGTTCGTGTAGGGATGCTCTGGGTCGTGCCAGCCGTTGAGGATCATATTGGCCGGATCCGTGGGAATCTGGCACTGGAGATCGTCAAAGATGGCATCCTGAGCGGATCCCTTCTCGTGCCAGACGCGCACATAGAACATGTTTGTTTCATACACATAGCGCGAATATTCTGTGTAATAGGTCATGTTGGAGGTAAGGATAAGCCGGTCAAGCGTGGTCCATGGATCACTGCCGTTCGGTGATATCTGTACAAGATACTCGGGATTGGCGGTTCCTCCGGAAGCATACATGCGGGCGTACTGGAAGGAAATGGTTCCAACGCCCCCGTTCAGATATGGGCTCTGTATGTAGGCATAATCGCCAACGGTCTTGCTGAGGCGCGCGGACTGCCCCTGATAGGCGTTCAAATCGTACACCCGTCCGGCATGCACTTTCCAGCCCTGATACATGCTGTCGCCAAAGGCGCTCATGGTGGGCCACGAATTGAAGTCCTGCAGGCGCACCAGTTCGGGATCGCCGATGTTTATTTGATCCAGCAGGAGCTGCTGAGCGGGCTTAGGGCCGGGCGGGAGGCCGGTGATCAGCAGGTCGTCGAAGGCAAGATTGCCTGCGCTCTTGGTGTAGGTGAAGCGGATCTTTGTATAGACCGCTGAACAGTTGACCGATTTTTCGGCGGCGTCTTCGGTTCTTGTGAGATTGGTCATGTTGGTGATCGTTACCCACCCTCCATTGTAGCCCTCGATCAGGAATGATGAAGACGCATCCGTACTTATGCCCTTGAGCCAGAACGAAAGATTGGTGGGGCTGGCAATGTCCGGAGTGGTCACACTGTCGCCGGTGCCGTCGAACTTGACGGACGGAGGCTCGTCGCCGGAACTGCTGTCTGAAGTGTAAGTGGCTATGCCACTGAAGGTCCAGTCCGGGGGCGGTTCGGGCGCGGCGTCAAAGCCCTCGTCCAGCAGGATGGTGGATGATCCCGCATTTGTGGTGAAGATGTTCAGGATGCGCAAATAGGCATCGTTGGTGTGGTAGAAGTACTGATTGAATTCCGTGTAGGACTGACTGATGATGTTTGAGACAGAGGCGATGGTGGTCCATGCGGTTCCATCCGGAGATGACTGCAAATTGAGGTGTGCCGGCCCCGTATTGTTGGTGCCGCGGGCATAACGGAATGTGATCGTTCCGTATCCGTCTTCCATGAGCGGGGTGCGCAGATAATTCGTGAAGCCGGTGAGCGGGCTGGGCGCCAGGGTGGCGGAAAAACCTTCGTCCGCGAGAACCGAAGTAATGCGCCCGGTGCAGACGATCCAGTTGTTGCTGGAGTGGCATCCGTAATTCGGTGCATTGGTCCACAGGTTGAAGTCCTGATAGCGGGTGAGGGGAATCGGGTTTGCGACGGCAATGTCGTCAATCAGAAGGCGGTTGGTGCTTCCTCCCGTGTGCATGATCCGGATGTATCGCGAATTCGGAAGGTTCAGCGCGCGCGCATATTGCCGGTAGGAGAGCCACAGGACATTGGTCACGGAATCTATTGTTGACCAGCTTGATCCGTTGTCGGAAACCTGCACATTAAAGGCAACGGCCTCGGTTGGTTCCTCGTTGGTGTCCGTGCTGCCATGGCGGTACCAGAACGAGAAGTTCCCGATGCCGTTTTCAAAATAGGGGCTGCGGATGGAGTTCCCGTTGAACGAGACCACATCGGGATTGGGCAGGGTGGCCGCGTAGCCGGAGCGGGCGTTGATGGTGGTGGTGCGGCCGGTGCAGATGTTCCAGCCGCCAAATTCATGGCATCCGTCCGTGATGGTGGTGGTCCATGTGTTGAAGTCGGTTGTTCGCGGGGGGGTTTCGTACATCTCAACATCGTCAATGCGCATGGCGCCGGCAGACCCGACATCGCTGGCATAGATAACAAAGCGGGCCCATGCAGTGTTGAGAGGGGCCACGCCGCTGACGGTGAACTGCGTATTGTTGGTCGGGCTGGGCACCGGTATGGATTTGGTGAATTCCTTGAGATTAGTGTAGCCGCTGTTGAAGAATTCGATCTTGATGGCCTGTGCGCCGGCCCACCAGTTGCTGTCGGCGGCGACCCATGCCGATGCCTGATAGGTCATGCCGGGGGAGGCGGGGGCCTCCTGCCAGTAGCCACCGAAATTGTCATTTCCATCGCTCCAGGTTCCCTGAATGGCTCCGTGCCAGGAACCGCTGCGGGGGACCCAATCGCGCCGTGATGCCGTGCCAAAGCGTTCGCCGTGCGTGTCGGGCTGACCGTACTGCCAGTAGCTCGCATGCGAATCGTCGGTTCCCGCGATTTCAAAACCGGGATTGTCAATGAGGTTGACGGCCGCGAAGGAGGAAGCCAGCGGCAGGAACGCGATCGTCAAAATGCTCAGTTTTTTCAGCATGGGGCGGAGCCTCCAGATGTTTGTATTCCTTTAAACAATATACCCGGATGAGTAGGGTGAGGCAAGGGGGAAGAAGGTGACACTTGATGCTGGATACTTGATGCTTGAAACTGGAGTCGCGGGGTTCGGGATTCAGGTTAAAGGTAGGCAGATCTGTATTCGTTGCTTTCATCCGTTGCATATCCGTGAAAATTTCAGATTCCAGGTTGAAGGTTTCAAAAAATCCAAAAAATGGCTTAAAATTGTCAAAAACGCCCAAAAAACGGCTAAAAATGGCCAAAAATGGCCAAAAAACGTTAAAAATCGGTAAAAAAAGCAAAATTAGACTAGATTTCGTAAAAAATGGAGATGCTGTGAATTAAAGAAAGCAGCGGATGCCGGTCACTGATCCCCCTTCAACCTGCGACCAAAAAACAGAACCTGAACTTTTTCCTTCACCCCCCGGCATTCCAATCTTCCATTCTTCCATCATTCCAATCTTCCTCTTGGCTTTTTCCCTCAACAGCATTAGATTCCCGTGTATGTTTGTAATAGTTTTAGAAAGGATAAGAAGATGAAGTTCATTTCCGTTTCCATGCTTGCCGTTTTTTTTGCCATCCCCGCCATTGCCCAGGAGCCCGAAGCGGTTCCGGAGCCTGTTATACAATCCGCGCCCGAAACAGAGGCGGCTCCCGCCGACCGGCTGGCTGAAGCCGAAAAGGAACTGGCCGCCGTGCAGGCCGAACGGGACGCCTATCAGGCGGAAATCAGCCAGAAAATGACGGAGCTGGCCAAGGAGAAGCACGAGGCGGAATACGCCGATCCCGCATGCGCCAAACTCCGCGCAGAAATCGCCGGTTTGGAGGGCCAGCTCGTTAAACTGCGCCAGAAACTGGCCGCGCAGCAGAAACTGGTGCCGGAGATTGCCAAGGTGGACAGGCAGCGCATGGAACTGATCGGAAAAATCCAGGAAATGATGGAACGCGAACGGGTTTTGCAGAACGAGGTTCGGTCGCTGAAAATCCGCGCACCGGAAGGTGAATGAAAATCATCGGGCAGGGGTTAAATCATTGACGAAGACGGGTGGGGGCTGATAGCTTTCCCCGTTGAATTATTTGGAAAAGAAGTCGTTTGCCCGCAGGGGGCTTTGTGAAAAGTCTCACACTGCGGGGCGTGTTGTTTTTTGCGGTGGCATCCTGAAAGTGGAGAGGTGAGACGTGAGAATAATCAAGCGCAGCTCTTATTATCTGGCCGTGACCTTTGTCCTTTTGCTGGCGGGCACGGTTTCGCTCGCGAAGATTGCGGAAACCAGAACCGTCATGGTCGGAAAGGATGCATCCTTTACGCTTTCCTCCCGGGACAATCTCTTTGACCTGTCGGCCAGGGATGCCGATCTTCAGGAAGTGCTTCGCGCTGTCCGCAGGGAGAGCGGCATCGGCCTGAAGATTGACCAGGATCTGAAGGGCACGGTCAGTGTGAATCTCAAGGGCGTGAGCCTGCAGGATCTTTTGAATGCCCTGGTAAAAAGCGGCTCGATGACGTTCGAGAAGCGGGGCGATGTCTACGAACTGGTGTCCGCCACGGTCACATCGAAGCAGCAGGGCGAGAAGCCTGAAGCCGTTATCCCCGCGGTTCCGATGAGCGAGCAGGAAAAGGCGTCGCTGAAGGAGCAGGGCATCCTCTGCAATTCGAGCCAGTCCATCAAGTCGCTGATGCGCAAGGGGCAGTCTTCCATTGTTCTCCAGAACGCCGTGATTGACGTTGGCGAAATCATGAAATCCGGCAGGAACATTGAAGTTCCCGAAGAGTTCAAGGCGGATGCGAGCACCGAGTACTACATTGTTCAGTTTGACCGCCCCGCGGGCGCTGCGGAAATGCAGGCGCTGACGGACGCAGGCGCTACTGTCAGTCACTATGTTCCGAATTACGCCTATGCCGTGCATGCAACCCCGGAAGCGCTGGTGAAGGTGCAGAATCTTGCCGGCGTCCAGCATGTTGAGCCGTATCATCCCTACTACAAAATGAGCAAGGACATCCTGGCCTATGCGACTGGCCTTGAGCAGGCCGGCGATGCATCCCGTGTATCCGGGGGGCAGTTCAATGTGATGCTCTTCCGCGGGGCCGGACTGCCGTCGGCTCTCAAGAGCGCGGATGTGGAAATCGTCAAGACACAGGACACCGGCGGACGTCAGGTGGTGACGGTCAAATGCTCAAAAGACAAGCTCATGGAACTGGTGAAGACGGATGGCCTGCAGTGGATTGAGCCGGCCATGCCCCGCATGCCCATGAATGACCTGGCCTCCGAACGCATTCGTGCCAACTCCCTCAAGGCCCTGCATCCGACGCTGACGGGCGATGGCGTGATTGTTGGAATTACCGATACCGGCATTGATTTTATCAATCCCGGATTTGCGGAAAATCAAAACCTGCCGACCACCACCGGATCAAACAGCCGCATTGTATATTACGGATATAGAACAGGCGGATACATAACTGACGGTCTGCCGGGCGACAATGATGGTCATGGCACGCATGTGTCGGGGTCCATTCTGGGCAACGGCGCGCTTTCCGTCACGGCAAACAAAGTTCCGGGATCGGGCACTGCGCCGTTTGGGACGAATCAGTTTGCGGGCATGGCGCCCGGCGCCAAAGTGGTCATGATCGAGGACTTTACCACGTTCACAGATGTTGAGCAAACTCAGATATCCTACAACAAGGGCGCGCGTCTATCCAACAACAGTTGGGGCAACTCTCTCTATGAGTACGGCACCATGAGTGCGGCGTGGGACGCGCTGGTTCGCGACGCCGATCCCGACACGGCGGGCAACCAGGAGTATGTCGCTTTCTTTGCGGCTGGCAACGCGGGCAGCGGGAGCGACAACGGCACCGGAGGCAGCCCCAGTACAGTCGGCGAACCGGGAAACGCCAAAAACGTGATCACGGTCGGCGCCGTCGAACAGCTTCGCCATGCCAACAACATCATGGATGTTTATGCGGGGACAACCCTCATCCGCTCGGAAGATCGAACTGATTCCGACTGGCAGGTTTCGTCTTTCAGTTCACGCGGCCCGGTAACGACCACCGACTTGCGTATGAAGCCTGACATCGTGGCTCCCGGCTCCTATGTGATGTCTATCCAGTCGCATGAAACTTCTCCGGATATTTTTGAGCCCGCTGATTTCAGCGATACAGACTATCGCTATGGAAATGTGGATTCCGGCACCAACTTTGCAATGTTCAGCGGCACCTCGATGGCCACCCCGGTTGCGGCGGGCGGAGCGGCGCTGATCTACCAGTACTGCACCAACGTGCTGGGCAAGGTTCCCAGTCCCGCCCTGATGAAAGCCATGATGGTCAATGGCGCGCGGATGCTGAATTCAATGATATACAAGCATCCTGTAGGCGGTGCCGCGCCGACAGTTGTTGACCAGGGATGGGGACTTCTGGATGTTGTCCGGTCGGTGGACGGCACGATGGTTTTTGATTCTTCGGGTGTTGAAGTTCTCGACCAGGCGGACACCACCGCGCTGAGCACGGGCACTGAATATTCGAAGCAGATCGTTCTCAACGGCAATGAGGGCGGCCTGAAAATCACGCTGGCATGGACCGATGCGGCAGGAACCCCGGGCAATGGCATTCAGCTTGTCAACGATCTTGATCTTTATGTGCTGGCCCCCAATGGCGGCGGATATCAGGGCAACCTGTTTGACATTGACGGGGTTCACTCATACCGGCTGGGCGAACTGAGTCCTGATTACGCTGATGGCTACAACAATGTGGAGATTATCGTGATCCCGAGCGGCCTTGCCGGAACCTATACCATTAGGGTCATGGGCGACAATGTCGCGGCGGGGCCTCAGGATTTTGCGCTGGTGATCATGAAGGGTGTTGGCATCGAAGGCCGCTCTGAGGGCAACAACCCGGACATCGCGATGACCGGGGACAATCGTCCTGTGGTGGCCTATTCGTATGACGCTTCGCTGACGGGCGATGAAAGCAACCTTACACGCCAGATTTATGTTAAGAAGTGGATGGGGGATGTTGGCGATGTTTCTGATCTTGGCGACTGGCGCCGGCTGGACGACCAGTGGTACGAAACCCGCGGATCGGCCAGCGGCATGGGGGTCAGCAAGACGCTTGAGAATTCCGAAAATCCCGCCGTGGCTGTTGATGGCGAGCGTATTTTTGTGGCCTGGCAGGAAATGCCCCAGAACATTGAGCCCGGCAACTATTCGCACGTTTATTTCAAGATGTATGATGGCACCAACTGGATGGAACTGGGCAGTTCAGCCCGCGATGTTGGTGTCAGCGGGAACACAGCGCATGAAGTTTCCGAACCCATGGTGGGCGTGGCGTGGGATGGCCACCCGATTGTGGCGTGGCAGCAGGACGGCGACAATCCGAACCTGAGCCGCATCATGCTGGCGAAGTGGAACGGCGCGAGCTGGGTTGGTCTGGCGGGATCGAATTCCAACGGCGTGCCCAGTCCCGCGGCCACCAAACTGGCTGCGTATCCGAGCATGGTCATCAACAACAGCGGCTATCCGGTTGTCGCCTGGCGTGAAGATACCAACCCGGACGGCATTGTGGTTCAGCGCTGGTCCGGAGCGGCCTGGACGGCCATGAATGTGCCAGATTCTTCTCCGGTGATTGAATATCCGCGCCTCGGCAAGGATGAAAACGGCAATCTTTACATCACATGGGTGCAGACCTATGGAAGCAACCCGGGATCCTATTCCTCCTATCAGGTCTATGCCATGCGTTCTTCGGGCGGCGCATGGGCGGCGGTGGGCGGATCCACGACCTTCCCCGGTCTTAGCGCGGCCACCAATGTGTCGCTGAAACCAATCTCTCCGGCCATTCAGGGTTCGTTCAATGGCAATATCGTGGTCGCCTGGCAGGCGGGTGAAACGAACAATGCCATTCTGGTCAAAGAATGGGTGGCCCAGCGTTCCGTGTGGACCAACATGGGCGAATCGGCCGTCTGGCCGGGTATTGCTCCAGTTGGCGGCGTCAGTGCGGACCCGCGCATGGCCATAAACAGCGCAGGTGTTCCGTATGTCGTGTTCCGCAATCTTTCCGAGGACATCGGGTCCAGCGAAGTCATGACCTACTCCTATATAACGGATTCCCAGCCGCCGGAGTTTGATGGTTTGCAGCGCGCGGTCGGCGGAACCAACGGCACGGTCACGCTTTCGTGGATGCCGGCGGTGGACAACCTTTCTACTACCATCGTTTATTATATTTACCGGGGCACGCAGTCATGGGCTTGCGGCGTTCAGCCGGACTGCAACACGGATGATGTGTTCAGCAACCGGATCGCCATTGTGACAAATGTTGACACCCATGTGGTGTCGGGTCTCACACCAAACATGGTGTGGTGTTTTGGCGTCCGTGCGGTAGATCAGCGCGACCTGATGGACGACAACACATCCACCCGTTCCGCCGGGCCTGTGACCGGAGTGGGGGATAACGATGGCGATTGCCTGGACAATGCGGCGGAACTGATTGCGGGCACCGGGCCCTGCATTCCTGATACTGACGGCGATGGAATGAATGACGGATGGGAGTGGATCTGGTCGCTGGCGAACGGGGTGACGAATGGCGTTGATCCGCTGGATAACGGAACGGACAACGTCGGCAATCTGATTGCGGGTGATGGCGATGCCGACCAGCTTCCCAGCGCCGATACAGACGAAGACGGAGCTACTCATCTGGAGGAATACCAGTGGTGGATGGACAACATCCATACCGGTGTTTCCTGCACGGGATATTTCAGTCCCACGAACAGTCCGAATCCGGCCAATCCGGATACCGACGGTGACCTCATGCCGGACGGGTGGGAAATGGTCAACGGGCTCAACCCGGTGGACCCAAATGACGCCGCGACAGATGCGGACGGTGACACCTTGACCAACCTAGACGAATATCAGAACAACACGGATCCAAATGCTGCGGACAGCGATGGTGACGGACTGCCGGACGGCGGGGAGGTCACCAATGGAACCGACCCGGCTCTGGCCGATTCAGATCTGGATGGATTGGACGACGGCAGCGAGGTGAATGTTTATGGCACCGATCCGGCCGATGCCGATAGCAATGACAACCATTTGAGCGATGGCGACATGTATCAGTTGGGATGGGATCCTGCCGCATCCGTTGAGGTATATACCAACTATCTCAACGAGACCTTTGAAACCTCCTCTAGGACGAACTGGTATCATCACGCTCCCAATGCGTACCTGCCCTATGATCTGTGGCACCTTTCGCAGGCGGAACCGGTTGCAGGCAGCTCCGGCATAACCTACATGGATGACCGTTCCCCCACTACGGCCTACCGATTCGCCAACGATGTGAACCTGGGCACCAACGCAGCCGCGGATTACAACATGGGCATGGCCCTGCGCGGAGCGCTGGAAAGTCCGGTTATCAACCCCTTGACGGCATCGAACCTTTTTGTCCAATGGACTGAGTATTTCGACACCGAACCTGTTCATGACTATGTCGAAGTGCTGGCCCGCGGAAGCGCCAACATGAACTGGGTAGTGGTCAGCACGGCCGTTTCCGGCCGGAGCGGCGTTCCCCAGGACAGCACAGAAGGCGCCCGCTGGATCCGGCGCCGGGCAGATCTGAGCCAGTTCGCGGGTTCCAGCAATGTTCAGGTGCGCTTTCTGTTCACAGCGGACAGCGCTGTGAACAACCAGTATCAGGGATGGTACGTGGACGACGTCGTCATCTATGAAGGCGTCACAATCCGCGGCTGGGTGCGCAATGAAAACGGCGCGCCGCTGGGCGGAGCCGTTGTGCAGGCCATCGGCCGCGGCGGAGTCAACGAGTACGTCAACGGACACCGCTTTGTGAATCCCGGCAAGATCTTCGCAGAAGTTGAGGCTAAAGAGGATGGCAGCTATGTTCTCTCTGGACTGCCGCAGGGTCACTATTACGTCAAGGCGTCCTTCCCGGACTATAAAGCGGAGTTCTATGACGGTGAACTGGTTTCAGGTGCCTATGCCTTTGGCGCTCAGAATTATCCTGGCGTGTATGACATTGGTTCAGTAAATCCCGCCCGGGGTTGGATTGACTTGACGGCCGCTTATAGCTCGCAAGAGTGTAATTTCGAGCTTGAGAGGGGCAGCACCCGCAGTCTGCTTGGAGTAATGATGACCAACCAGACTCTGGATGTCTGGGTTAACGGCTTGACGAATTCCCTGAAGGCGCGCGTTTGGGATGGCGTCGCCGATCCCAACAAGGCGGCGGATGACTTTGATGATTATCAGACGTGGGCCGCTGGAACTCCAACCAACAATTACCCGGATTGGCTGACACATGCCGTGAAGCCCAATTTGCTGGGCGTCCTGGATTCCGGTGAGCATCTTCTCTTCATCGGAGACGGTATCTCGATGGCTTCTTTGCCGTCAGTGACCCTGAGGGCGGGCGAGGTGACGCTGGTGGATGTCAGAACCAACCAGCCGTTGGGTTATGCTTCCGTCAGTGTGGAAGACGGAACCGCAATGGAGATCGTCATGGACGGCCGCCCCACCGGCATCCAGACGCCGGGCATTGTCAGAGTGCCGGCTGGCGAGCATTACATCATGCTGCAGAATGCGTCTGGTTTCAGAACGGGTTACAAGAAAGTCGTTGTGCCCATGGCGGGACGGGTTCCTGTTGTGTTCTCGTATGACGAAGTGACCCAAAACAGTGCCGCTGCAGAATTGGTTGCGGTGGACATAAACGCCAACCCTCTGGCCGGTGTCAGCTACTATGTTGATGGTGAACTGGCCGTGCAGACAGCCACCAACGAATCTGGCGCCGTGATATCGGGCCTGGCGGAAGGCAGTCATTTCATATGCGCCAGCAAGCCGGGCTACAGACTTTCACCTGTACGAATCTTCAACAGTGTGGCCGGTGTCACGAATGGTGTGCAGTTCATATTGAATGAGGCCGACGAAGACTATGACGGAGTGGGGGACTTCACCGAGACAGATGGCTATACCAACATATTCCTCTATCACCGCAACAACGATCCTGATTTGGACGGACTTTCCAATGCCCAGGAATACGAACTCTTCCGCCGCTTCAATATCCGGCTGGATATTTTTGATGCGGATACCGATGATGATGGAATGTCGGACGGCGATGAGGTCGGCTATGATGGTTTCGCCGGCCTTATGGCTCTGTCCCGCACAGAGACCAATGTGCTGCAGGGAACCACCAGCGCGCGTATTCTCTTTGAGGGCAGTTATCTGGCGGGCGTTGACAACTTCGGCTCAGGCACGGTCTCGCCTGCTGTCGAATGCGACCGCTTTGTGGCCTCCCAGTTCACACACCCGGCCCTGACGGTGCCGACTGTCGAACATGCCGTTTCTTTGTTTGGGAATATTCCTCTGGCTGGACAGGATCAGGCGATCTCCCTGGGCCATGCAGATGACGCCGTGATTCTCGCCGATACGCTGCCGGACAATGTGGACACCGATGGTGACGGCATGTGGGACGGTTTTGAATACATGTACGAGTTTATGGGTTCATCCAGGATTCTCTGCCCGATTGAATGCGCTGGTCTGGATGATGATCCCGATCATGACGGCTTGAGCAACTACGAGGAGTTCCTGGGACCGGACCGTATCGCCAACACCAACGATTATTCCAATCCGACGACCAGCGACAGCGATGGCGATAAGATTCCTGACGGCTGGGAATATTCTTACGGCTTCGATCCGAATGATCCTTCTGATGCCCTGTCAGACATTGACGGCGATGGCCTCGCAAACATCGGCGAATACTTTGCCGGATCGAATCCAAATCTGCTCGATACCGACATGGATGGGCTGCCGGACTTCCAGGAAGTCGTCATCTATGGCTGCGACCCGAATGATCCGGATACGGATCTGGACGGCTTGCTGGATGGCCGTGAAGTCTGGGACCGCGATCTGGATGGCGTTCAGGATGGAGGGTTTTTTCCGTACTGGAACGGTGGTGACATTGACGCCGACGGACTGATTGATGGGCCGACCGACTGGGATACCGACGGCGACGGCATGCCGGACGGATTTGAGGTAATTGATGCCTTCGGCAACCTGCGCGATGATCCGCGGCTCGATCCTTACAATCCGTTCGACGGTGACGCTGATCCCGATGGCGATGGTCTCTCCAACCTGCAGGAATATCTGGTGCGCGATGCCCTGTTCGGAAACCATCCGAGCGAGTTCAGCGCCTTTTCAACATTGTGGGCCAATTCCGTATTCCCGACATGGGATTATTCCACCGATCCGTTCAATGCCGACAGCGATGGCGATGGAATGCCGGATGGTTTTGAGGTGTTGAACGGATTGCACCCTATGGATCCTATCCCGATAGACAACTTCTCGCTGATCCGCTTCTCTGAATTGTGGATTGACGGTGATCTGGATTCTGACGGCCTCTGGAATGAACTGGAGTACTCGGTGCGGTTTGCCCTGGATGAGAACGCAGACCCGAACACCGCCGTCAGTTTGAGCACGCATCCTTGGATCGCGGACACCGACGGCGATGGTCTGGTTGATGGCGAAGAGCATCATGCCATGCGGTCCAATCCGATCTTGCAGGATACGGATGGCGACCGTCTGATGGATGGCAACGCGAATCCGGATTACATGGGTGAGGTTTCATCTGCCCTGAAGACCAACGATTACATGGTCATTTTCGATACCAATGGCGTGACCTGGCTTGATTTGGCGACCAATGCGATGACCATTCCGCATCCGTCCAATCCCGAGCTCTTTGGGCACATTGCCAGCATCAAGGATGCTGCGGAAAACGCCCAGATCATGAGCTACCTGACCGCTTCGGGCATTACTGATGCGGCCATTGGCGGATACATTGCGCGGATAACCGTCAATGAAGTAGATCCAGATTCAGGCGATATTCTCAATACCTGGGTTATCACGAATTCCGGCTGGTTCAGCGGCGGAATCATGACGTATGAGAATTATTCGCCCACGAATGTGCCGATGGTTCCTGAGGGAACCAACTACGCCCCTTATATGATTGGCGCTGACGGAACATGGTATGCGATTCATCCCACGCAGGTGGTGCAGCATTATGTTGTGGAATGGGAAGAGATCGGAAATGCAGAGAACCACTTTGATGCCGCTACCAATGACCTGTGGCGCCTCATTTATCCGGCCACGGATACCCATCGCCGTCCTTATTGGGAGCGCGTCGCGGTGGATACAAACTCTCCTGTTCCTCCGCCGCGTTGGGCGGCTGGCTCCGTCTATGTTCCGGGATTCGAGAGGAAGACAGAGAAAAGGTGGCCATTCTGCGATGACTCGCAATACGACCATGGGGAAAGTGTAGATGGACTGATTCTAATTGATAATAGAAAGATGGTCGTGATTGGCGGACGGGACGGAGTGGATAAATACTCTGACGTATGGGAATATTGGATACAGTCAAATACATGGATTCCTAGTCTGTCCGATTTGACGGCAGCCGGGACACTTTCCACCAAGACTCCAGGCATGGAGGAGGGGGTTAGTGAATTCAGTGCTGCGCTTATGATGGGTTATTCGCAAACTGGCTGCGAGGAATGCAATCCTATTGTGGGAGAGTCCCCAGTTAGATGTGAAGAAGAATGCTTCGCGGAACCGAAGTTCAGGCCGTGGAATAACGGTTATCAGAAATCCAGTTTAGATGTGACATTCATACATGGGGGATGGGGTGACAACAACCAGTACTATGCCGAAGAACCGATCCCGTCGATATATTATAAATCTACTGATGACACTCAGCCGGTCGAAGAAAGATTGGTGAGATCTCAGGATGTGGCGGAAGCTTTGGAGACGACCATTAAGTTGGAGGGAACCAACGTAACTCAAGAATCTGTATGGCGTGCGATTGATTTTGATGGATTGGGCACGTTCGGAAACTCAAGTCAGGTTTTACCGCTAGGCATCTGGGTTAATACTCTTACCAACAAAACTCTTGCCGACACCACAACGGTAACTCATGCCTATAACGGTTTTGTTGGTGTTCATTTCGCATCAATGAATATCAACATGAACTGTGAGACTGTCGAAGGAGCCTTGTTGGAGATCAATGTGGTGCAAGGTCCAACAGCAGATTTGACCTTTGATTTGTATGGTGAAGTCAACTATTTTGGGACATCTCAAGATTTCTCTGATACATCGTTACCGTCAGATCGAATCGCTGACACAAGTATCATGCAGGTAACTATTCCTGCCGGATTTACGGGGATCACCAATATCGATATCTCAATTATCTTTAATGAATTGATTGCGCAAAAGAGCGCTCTGGGGAACACGGTAAGCTTCATAATGGATGCGTCACTTGCATCCGAAGCAGTGTTTCTCAAGGACTCCGAAACGACACTTGTCGTTGCCTATAAACCGATGTATAGAATACCTTCAGAGTGGCTTGCTGGCGGCACGGTGCAGACCTGCCCCAATATAGTTCCGAGCCAGCGGAAGTCGCATGGGATGGTGTATGATTACCTCCGAGACCGCATGGTGTTGTTCGGCGGCATGAACGGGCTGCAGGTGTTTGATGAAACATGGGAAGGGGAGCCGCGCTTTGCGTTCCGCAACGGCACCCAAAACATGCTGGCGCCACGAATGGTGGCCTGGTCGAAGGTGGAAACCGATATAGCGCCTCCCGCCCGCTGGGGTCACAGTATGGTGTACGATGACGTGAACGAGCGGACGCTGGTGTTTGGCGGTTTTGACAGAAATAATGAACCTATGAACGACCTCTGGGCCTATTACGGTTCAAAGGAGGTCGAGGTGACCGTCACCAACATTACGGGGACCAATGCGGTTGGTGAGGTGGAGACAACGACGGAAACGATTCCCGCAAGCTGGGTCAAGATCGCTGATTTCAAGGATACCCAGAGGCCCTCGCCGCGCGGCGGCGCGATGATGGTGTTCTTCGGCGGCGCGTTCTATGACCGCGGATTCGAAGACTATAGCTACGGTCACAGGGATAAGGTGGTTCTGTTCGGCGGAACCGATGGGAAGAACTATTTCAACGACCTCTGGGTCTATGATGAAAACTTCTCTGATCCGTGCTTTGACTCCTGTGGTGATGCAGGCGGCCGCTGGATTCTCTGTGATCCCGGCGGCGAGCACGGGCAGGGGCCGTCCCCCCGCGCGTTTGGTTCGTTTGTGTTCGCACAAAACGGCGCTCTGTCCCCGGATGCTGAGGGTTTGGGCACTTACGGCAAGGATGCCGCCGGGCGGAAAAGAAGCGCCAAATCCTGCGCCTACCTGTTTGGCGGTCGCACGGGAACCATCCCAACATCCAAGGATACGGATCAGGACATGGTTGATGACGGCACCGAGTACGAACTCGGCGGTCCCGCCGCCGGACGTGACCCGCGCGTGAATGCGCTGGTCCATAAAGACTCTGGCGAAAGGCTGCCTTTCGCGTTCAATCGCATTGGCACAGATATGGGCGGTTACTCTCCGCCACTGCGTGGGGCCATTGCCAATCTGGAAGCTCTGTCCTACGTGGATCGTGTCCATGCCTTCCGTATGGGTGCTCTGCTGTCCACTGCATACTTCCCGTTCCAGGGATATCCGCTTGAGACTTGCCTTGATTACAAGCAGGCGGAAATTTCTGACAACTGGACAGACCAGCCCTATGATGACAACAACACCAATATGCTGCTTTGGATTATCGGTGTTGATGCTGTTTCTCCGGATTGGACAAACCTCTGGTATCACAGAGCCGGACTGGAAGATCCCTATAACGAAATGGATGTCTGGAAACTGGGTGTGCCCAATAATTCCAGCCTTGGGCCCCTGGCTGCGCCTCCGTATGCCCACAGCGGACGCTGGTGCTACGGCACAAGCTTGACGGGTCCGTATCCGAACGATGCAGTTATGGAACTGTATTCGCCGATCGTGAACCTGAGTGTTCCGGCGGTGAACGGCACCTCGACCAACAACATGAACAGCTATTTCCTGGTGTACTATGAGTGGCTGAGCCTGGCCGATTCGAACGATTATGTGAAGATTGATGCGATCCGGCCCGAAACCGAAGCAGATGTGCGTACACGTACCCCGGGTCTGAACAAGCCTGTTATTACGGTGCTCGGAAAGCGCAACAACAGCTTCAATACCGATGGAGAGTGGAGGAAGGTGGTTGTGCCCCTCGACAGCCTCGGCAATGAGTCGCGGGTCTATTTCCGCTTTGTGCTCCAGTCCGACAGCAAAAACACATCGGGCGGATGGTACATTGACGACATTGCCGTCCTGCAGGGAGCTGAACTCTACGGATACGAAGGAACGACGGCCGGTGCTGAGGTGGAACTGCTGGGCGCGAACTACAACAACAATATCCAGGCCGTAACCTACACAGGTGAAGGCGGATACTTCGAGTTTGGCCTGCTCCCGACGGGCGACTACATGATTGGTGGCGTTCCCGCTTCCATAAGTCCTGATTCCTCGGTGGTGCAAATTGCGCTGCTGTCGTTTGACGATATTGAATCGGTGGCCGGCAACCGCGAGATAACATGGATGACAGAGACCGGATGGACATACTGGCTGCAGTACACGACCGACTTCGTGAACTGGACCGATGTGGTCACATTCGGGCCGGTTGCTGTTCCCGGGGTTTATACATACATTGAAACTTCCGGTGATCCCATGCGGGTGTACCGGATCCTCGGCAGCCCGCCTCCATGAGGCGGGTGAGATTAGGGTTTGACGGAACAGGTGTTCATTATTAGGATGTTGCGAAATTTGGCTGAAAGATGAAGGAGACAGCATGAAGAAGTATCTGGTGTGGTTGTGCATTGCATCGCTCTCGGTCGTTCTTGCCGGTTGCGACTGGTCGTCGGGCGGAAGCTCCGATGGTTTTAATACGTCGCAGGGCGCTGGCGTGAATATCAACGTTTCCGGTGTCTATGCGGGCGCTATCGGCGGCCGCGCGGTGGAACGGACTTCCGGCGCAGGCCAGATCCTTTCCCTCGTGATCAGCCAGTCCGGCAACACCGTTGAAGTGACCGACAACCAGGGATCCCGCTATCAGGGTACCGTCGGATCCCCGGGCGCGGTTGCGCGGGCTTCGGGCGGCATTTTCCCCGCCGGCGCCGAGCTGGTTCAGTATCAGATCAACTTCTCCGGCAAGGACGAAGTCGCGGGCCAGGACATTGAATTTGTCGGCACCCTCCATGCCATCTCCGTCAGCGATATCCGGGGCACATCCTCCTCCAGCAGCAGCACAAGAACAGATGAGAATGTTCGCACAACCACAGAGACGGTGGTGAACCCGGTCAATGATACCACGACTCAGACAATTGTGAATGAATATGGGGCAGAGGGTACTGCTTATTACGAGGTGATTACTCAGGTAATCGTGACGCAGACATCCACGGGTGATGTCATTAGCAACACAACCACGACCACGGGAACAAGCTCGTCCACCACCACCCGTTCCTATTCGATCACGGAAGCCAACACGCAGATGCGTCTGGAAGGAACCTGGATCGAGGCGGGCGGTCTTTCAGCCCGTGTGGATGCCATTGCGCGCCCTGCCGGCGGATCCATTACTGAAACCAGCACCGAGACCACGACAACGGATGCTGCGGCAACCGAATAAGAAATAATAAAGCCTTGTTATTAAACATCCCGCACGAAAGTGCGGGATGTTTTTTTTGTCGGGTGGAGGCAAATGATCACGGATTATATAGGACTAAAATGGTCCTGTATTATGATGGCGCAAACAATACTCAGGGGCATCCCGCGACCAGACCGCCGCGATCTTGAAATGCCCCAGAAAGCAAAAAAACGTCAAAAAATGCCTAAAAAGGCCGCAAAATGCCCAAAAAATGCTCAAAAACATCAAAAATAGGCCAAAAACGCCTAAAAAACGTCAGAACTGGTTTTTGTGAAAATGTTGTCAAATCGGCTCTCCCGTATGATATTCTGCAACCGAAATGAATGGTTCTCACAGAATGTCAACCACAACTGGAATGTGGAAACTCTTTTTATGGGTGCTCCCGCTTCTTTTCCCGGCCATTGCTTCTGCCACACTGACCAATGTTGTATCAACCAATCTGGCTCATGATGTCTATTCCGTGGACTGGAACTTCAGCGACGATTATGTCGCCGTCGGTTTGGCGTCCGCCACGGGGCAGCAGGTCAGGATATATCGCTTCACTAACAGCGTTCTCACGAATGTGGCTTCCCGCTCGGTCACTGGTTATTGCAACACAGTCCGCTGGCATCCCTACAGCAACTTCTTTGCTGTGGGAACAGGGAACGGCAACACAGGCAATCTGCATTTGCTGTCATTCACAAACTCTGCATCGCTGCGGCTTCTCACCAATCGGACTTTCGCCAAACCAGTGAATGCCTCGTCGTGGCGATCTTCGGGGACCAACCTTGTGATTGGATTGATGGCGGATGATTTGACCACCCCTGAACTCTATCTGTACCGCTATTATACGAATCGCCTGACGCTGATGCTGAGCAATGACATCACGTCTATCCGGTCCATATTCCGCAATGGCCTGGACTGGAGAAAGAATGACCGCGTCTTCGCGGTGGGCCTCGGCGAGGATATGCAGCCCGCCGGACCGCAGATTGCACTGTATGATTACAACGGGTCAAGTCTGTCTTTGAAAGACAGTGAAAGTCTTTGGCCTTTAGAGGTGGAATGTGTGGATTGGTCTTCTGACGGAGCCCTGCTTGCGCTGGGAGGGCCTGTTGCAAGTCCTCATCGCCAGCTCAGAATCTACAGCACGAATTTGGCGCTGCTGGCCACCAATGCGCTTCAGATTACGGGCCCTCTGGCTGTGGACTGGTCGCCTGCGGGGGATTTTCTGGCGGTGGGCACGACCAACAGCGCGACGAATGTGGAGCTGCTGGTTTATGCGTATGACCGCCAGGGGAAAACGCTGCGCCTGCTGAAAGGTTTCGAGCATACCGGTTCAGTTTATTCTGTTCGATGGACTTCGGATGGGGATTTTCTCGCGGTGGGGGATCAGGCGAACAGGCTGACGGTGTATAAGATGCTGTATGCCGACCTCGGGGTGAGAAAAACGGCATCCGCCAGTGTTGTGGCGGCGGGGCAAGCCTTTAATTATAATCTGGTGGTCAGCAACCGGGGGCCGGATACGGCGTTTTCCGCAGTGCTGACGGATAGACTTTCGGATGAGGTTGGATTTGTGTCGGCCACGGCGTCGGTGGGAACCGTATCCCATACCAACGGGATTGTGACGTTTGAGTTCGGCGATGTCTCGAAGTGGGCGGTGCTGACCGCCAGTATTTCGGTGACGGTGACGCCGTCGGCGGCCTTCAGCATCTTCAACACCTGTTCGGTGTACAGTTCCACGGCCGATCTGGTTCTGACCAATAACGGAGCCCTGGCAACCGTGACCGTGGATAACGACGGCGACGGTATATCAGATGCCTCCGACAACTGTCCTGACACCTATAATCCAGGGCAGGAAGATTCTGATTCCGATGGAGTGGGGGATGCCTGTGACAACTGCTCTTACACCCCGAACCCTGATCAGGCAGATGCGGATGGGGACAGTTCTTTTGCGGGTTCATTTCCCTATTGGCTCGGTGATGAATGCGACAACTGCCCGACCAACTGGAATCAGGACCAGAGCGACTGGCCGGATTTTGACGGGATCGGGGATGTATGCGATCCGGACGATGACAACGACGGCCTGCCGGATGAGTGGGAATATCTCTATTTCACAAACACCCTGATTGCGGTTGCGGGTGAAGATCCAGACGTGGATGGATACGGCAACTTTGATGAATACATTGCCAGCACAAATCCGCAGGATTCGAATGACTTTTTCAGGGTGGAGTCCATATCGAATCTTCAGAGCCGTGCGATTTACGTTGAATCCGCTTCCAGCCGCGTTTACCGGCTGCTGTATTCCGACACGATCATGGATCCCGTGACATGGGCCACGGGTCATGTTTTGTCCGGCAACGGAACCGTTCTGGCCCTGACCAACAGCAGTTCCGGCACCAGTCGGTTCTACCGTGTCTCCGTCAGCACGAACTGGTGATGCAAACCAGACCCTTGCGCCCGGCGTGAATTTCCGTCCTGTAGGCCGGGACTGCAGCCGTTTTATGTCGCTTGCGGGCTGGCCCTCCGGGTGAGCCGCAGTCCTGTATCGAGCTGCTCCCTGCCCGGGCCGGAACCCAATGGCAGACGCGCCCGGCTTCCGGTTTTTTATTTGAGAAATCTTGACTTCCTTCGGGTGGATATTATTGTGTTGCGATTCTTGATGGTTCCGGCGTAGCGCAGTGGTAGCGCAGGTGACTGTTAATCACTTGGTCGTAGGTTCGAATCCTACCGCCGGAGCCAATTCTTTTTATGTCCGTCATCCCCATGCGCGACGAACCGGGTTGCATTCAAAAGAGCCCTTATGACACGATGAGCGCGACGGCGGCGCATTTCCGGCGTTGACTGTCTCTGGGATAATGACTTATCGTATCCCCCACATTTTATTGGCGAAGGAGAAGAATCAGATGCAAGTTCAAGTGAAAGACGCTGGACCGTGCCGCAAAGAGCTGCAAATATCGGTTCCGGCCGATCAGGTTAAAAGTGATTACAGCCAGATGCTGTCCGGGTACGTGAAGCAGGCCAAGATTCCGGGTTTCCGTCCCGGCAAGGCGCCCGCCGCCCTGGTTGAAAAACGTTTTGCGAAGGATATTCTTGAAGACCTCAAGGAGCGCCTCATCAACATGGGCTACCATGAGGCCATCCGGCAGGAAAAACTGGATGTGGTTTCCGTGCTGGATGTCCGCAACGTCAGTTTCGGGAAGGACCAGGAAATGGCCTTCACGGTTGTGCTGGATGTCCCTCCTGTTTTTGATCTTCCGGAATACAGGAAAATCAAGATCAAGGCCGAGAAGGCAGACGTGACGGATGCGGATGTGGATCAGGCGCTGCTCGAAGTCCGCCAGCGCTTCGGAACCATGGAAGAGAAGAAAGATGGAACCGTCGCCAAAGGCGATCTGGTGCAGGCCGATTACGAGGCTTCCTTCGGCGGCAGGAAAATCGAGGATGTCGCTCCGGCAGCGCTCCGCCTGGGCCGCGCTGAGGGCGCATGGCTCTACGCCGACGAAAACGCTTTCATTCCGGGCCTCGGTGATGCGCTGGTCGGCATGGCGATCGGCGACACGCGGACGATTCCCGTGGAATTCGGCGCCGACTTCCCGGAAAAGGCGGTGGCCGGACAGAAGGCTGAATACCGCGTTTCGGTGAAGGGCGTGCGCCAGATGAAGATGGCGGAACTCAACGAGGACTTTCTCAAGAAGCTGGGCGCGGCATCGGAGGAAGCCCTGCGCGAGGACATCAGGAACGACATCAAGCACCACAAGGAGTACCAGGAGACCGGCCGCCGCAAGAATGAGATCACGAAGTTCCTGATGGATGCGGTTTCATTCGATCTGCCGGAATCGGTTGTCAACGAGGAAACCAACAGCGCGATCAGCGATATTGTCCGCAACTCGTCGCAGCGGGGAGTCCCCGACGAAGCCCTGATTGAAAAGAAGGACGAGATCTTCGAGGCGGCCTCGAGATCGGCCAAGGACAAGGTGAAGCTCCGCTATATCCTCCACAAGATTGCGACAGCGGAGAAGATCGAGGTCTCCGATGCGGACTACCGGAGCCATGTGGCGCGCGCTGCGATGGGCTACGGCATGGATCCCGACAAGCTTCTGGCGGACGTTGACAAGAACAACAGAAAAGAGAAGATCATGGACGATATTCGCGTGGGCCGCGCGCTGGATTTGGTTCTGGCGGAAGCGGATATTCAGGAATAACGGAGGATTATGATGCGATCAATCAACCAGACACTTGTTCCGATGGTGGTGGAGCAGACCAGCCGCGGCGAGAGAGCCTTTGACATCTATTCGCGGCTTCTGAAGGAGCGCATCATTTTCATCGGAACCCCGATTGACGACGATGTCAGCAACCTGATCATCGCGCAGATGCTTTTCCTGCAGAGCGAGGATTCGGAGAAGGACATTCATCTCTATATCAACAGCCCCGGCGGTTCCGTGACTGCGGGACTGGCGATCTATGACACCATGCAGTTCCTGAAATGCGATGTCGTGACGTATTGCGTGGGGCAGGCCGCCAGCATGGGCGCCGTGCTTTTGACCGCCGGAACAAAGGGCAAGCGTTTTGCGCTTCCCAACGCCCGTATCATGATCCACCAGCCGTGGGGCGGCGTGCAGGGCGCGGCCTCGGATATCAGCATCCAGGCCAAGGAAATCCTGCGTTTGCGCGAGATGCTCAACGGGCTGCTGGCCAAACATACCGGCAAGCCGCTCAAGGCCATCGAGACCGATACCGACCGCGATTTCTTCATGTCGGCGGAGGATGCGAAGAAATACGGGCTGGTGGACGAAGTTGTCGCCAGCCGCAAGGATCTCGCAGGGAAGAAGCCGGAGAAATGACGACAAAAGGACCAGTCAACCGGTGCTCTTTCTGCGGGCGTTCGCAGCGCGAGGTGGGGCAGCTTATCGCGGGGCCCGGTGTGTTTATTTGCGACAGTTGCGCGGTTCAGGCCGCGGAACTGAGCCGGCCGCCGGTTTCTTCAAAGAAACAGAATCAGCCTCTGGATAATCTCAAGGTCCCTGCTCCGCACGAAATCAAGGCGGCGCTGGATGAATACATTGTGGGGCAGAGCCAGACCAAGAAGGTTCTGTCCGTCGCGGTGCACAATCATTACAAGCGGATCAATTATCATCAGGGCCGGTTAAGCGGCAATTCCGCCTCCCGGGTTGAGATCGAAAAGAGCAACATCCTGCTGATCGGCCCCACCGGAAGCGGGAAGACGCTGATGGCCAAGACGCTGGCGCGGATTCTGGATGTGCCTTTCAGCATCTCCGATGCCACCTCGCTGACGGAAGCCGGTTATGTCGGCGAGGATGTCGAAAACATTCTGCTGCGTCTGCTGCAGGCGGCGGATTTTGATCTCCAGCGCGCGCAGCGCGGGATCGTCTATGTGGACGAAATTGACAAGGTCGGCCGCCGCATGGAGAACGTCTCCATCACCCGCGATGTGTCCGGCGAGGGCGTTCAGCAGGCCCTTCTGAAGATTCTCGAGGGCACTGTAGCCAATATTCCGCCGAAAGGCGGACGGAAGCATCCCGAGCAGGAATACATCCAGATGGACACGACCAACATCCTGTTCATCTGCGGCGGAGCGTTCACCGGCCTTGACGAGATATTGCAGCGCCGCGCAGGCAAAGGCGCGCTGGGCTTCCACGGCAACCCCGCAAAGAAGGCGCGGCCGAAAGTGGAGCCCGAGGATTTAATTAAGTTTGGACTCATCCCGGAATTCATCGGCCGCCTGCCGGTGGTTTCTTCGCTGGATGCGCTGACGGAGGAGGACCTAGTGCGCATTCTGACTGAGCCGAAGAATGCCATGACAAAACAGTATCAGGAATTGCTGGCCATGGAGGGTATCGAGCTGACTTTCACGGAAACCGCGCTGAAGGAGCTGGCCCGGGTGGCCCGGATCAAGGGCACGGGCGCGCGCGCATTGCGGTCCATTCTCGAGCATGTGATGCTGGACGTGATGTACGAGGCGCCCATGAAAAAGACTGCCGGGAGGAAATGCAGGATTTCCCGGTCAAGCATCGCGCAGCACTTTGCGACGCTGGGCGTGGAAGAAGAGCAGGGGCGCCAGAGCGCCTGACGGCGAGGCGCCGCTCCCGGCGCGGAAAAGGCGAAGAATGCGGAAATGCCTGCAAATCTTGTTGTTCTGTCTGCTTCCTTTCGCTGCCCATGCCCGCATCATACCCCTGACTTTGCTGTTCACCTCTGACCTCGGCGGCCGGCTGGCGTCTGAAGATTCCCCCGGCGGCCTGCTTCAGTGCGCCACCCTCATTCGCGACGCGCGCGCGCGCGAAAGAAACGTCCTGCTGATTGACTGCGGCGATGCGGTGCCGGGCAGTTTTGTGAGCTCGTTCACAAAAGGAAAAGCTGTCCGGGACGCCATGGAATTCCTGAAATATGACGCCTGTATTCCCGGCCGGCGTGATCTGGACTGCGGAATGGATGTGTATGAGAATCTTTTCAAGACGTCATCCATTCCGGTGCTTGCCGCCAATGTCAGGCCTGCCGGTTTTATGCGCCCGCTGATGGTTGACGAAATTGACGGGATTCGGGTGGTGGTCATCGGGCTGGCCTGCCCTGTGCTGGACGACTGCCATTTGCCGGATCAGCTTGGATCCTTTCAGGTGAGCGGATCTGTTGATGCGCTGGCTGACATCATGCCCTCGGTTCGCGATATGAATCCGGACGTTGTCATTCTTACCACGCATCAGGCCTGGCAGGAATACGACGGAGAGGGCAGCGAGATCAACGCCATCGTCCGCCGGTTTCCCGAGATTGATGTCATCCTCGGCGGCCGGCGCTATCAGCCCGATAACCGGCGTCTTTCGGACACAACGTATTATGCGCAGGCCGGAACCGGCGGTAATTATCTGGGGAGGGTTGAACTGGTTTATGACAACGTGACGCGCACGGTGCGCGAGGTTTCCGGCGGGGCCCGGCCGGTCACGGGATCCATCCCCGCGGATCCGGAACTGAAGAGCCTGCTGGCGCTGGATATTGAACGCGCAAAGGATGAAAGCGGCAAAGTCATTGCCTGTTTAAAAACACCTCTCGCGGGCGATTCTCTTGCAGCGGCCGCCGTCATGGCGCGCTGCGGCGCGGACGCCGTGATGCTGGATGACCTTCCGTCGCGGACTTTTCCAGCCGGTCCGGTGACAATGGAAGATGTATGGGATCTTGTTCCCCACGAGCGGAACATCGCCGTGATTTCTGTTACGCCCCCGCAGATGGACGGGATACTTGAAGAGGAGGCCAAATACATCAGGAAAACCGCGCGCCTGAACATCAAGGGCCTCTCCTGGGCGCAAAACGATGAGCTTGAAGCCGGAAGCCGCGTGGATCAGCTTCGGATGGGGGACGGATCATTCATTCATCCGAGGAAACTGCTGCGGACGGCCGCTGCGGATGTCACACTGGCTTCATCCTGCGGCCGCCGCCCGCATCTGCGGGCGCTGACGGAAGATCCGTCCTGCCGTCTGGAAATGACTGGCGTTAAAATGCGCGACGCGGTGCTGGAGTATCTTCGGGCGAATTATCCTTGTGCCGGCAAGGCTTCCGCGGCTAAAAAATGAACATGAATTTCAGCGTCAGAAAAATGAATTTAGAGGAATGGCTGCAGGCGCTCATTCTGCTGCATCTCTTTTTCATTCCTTTGTCCATATCGCCCGCCCAGTTTTTTTTGAGTATTGCTGTGACGGGCGGGTTTGTTTTTCTCGCCCGCGTTCATCGATTCCGCGAATTCAGCAGCAATGCTTTTTTCCTGCCTGTATTCCTTTTTATGCTGATGATTATTCTTTCATATTTCTGGAGTGTCCGGCCCTCCATCACGGCCGGAAAGTTTCATAGAATGTTATATTATCTTGGCCTCTTCATGACGGGGCTTCTGCTGAAACCGGACAGCCGGGGACTCCGGACAGCCGTGTGGATGTTCATTGCGGGGGCGGCGGCGCAGGCCGTTTGGGATCTGGTGCGCGTCCCGGTGCTGGTGATGCGTTTCGGTGTTAATCTCTACGACACCGGCAACATGCGCGATCCGCAAATGTACCTGGTGGCCCTGTGCCTGCTGATGGCCATGCTTCTTTTCCGCCGCGACCAGCGGCGGCCGGGGCCGCTGTTTTATGCCGCGCTGCTTCTGAATGCGGCCGGGCTGGTGATCCATTTCAAGCGCGGTGTCTGGATTTCGTTTTTCATTGCACTGTTCCTGCTGGTGCTCATGACCCGCCGGTGGAAGGTCTTGCTGGCCGCCGCGCTGGTGGCCGGTTCACTTGTTTTTGTTCCACAGGTGCAGCAGCGGCTGTCCGGGCTCAAAGACGAGTTCCGGACGGGTCAGGGCGGACGCATGGCTCTCTGGGCCGATGTGGCGCCGGCGCTGATCAGTGAGCATCCGCTGGGCATGGGCTATTGCGCCACGCGCAACGAAGATTTCACGCCGCACACGGCGTATGTCCAGCCCAAGCTGACGCATGTGCATAACAACATTCTCCAGATGATTCTGGAACTGGGCTGGCAGGGACTGGCGGTCTGGATTCTGTGGATGGGGGTCGCGCTTGTCAGTTATGTCCGGCTGCTGCGCGATCCGGCACTGGACGCCAGCGGCGACCGCTGGGCCGCCGCCGGGGGGCTGGCGGCGCTCGCGGGACTTTTGCTGAACGGCATGGTGGAATACAACTTCGGCGACAGCGAAATCCTCATGGTCTACTGTTTCCTGATGGGGGTCGCAATCCTTCTTCAGCGCAGGAGCCGAGGGATCTCAGCTGTTTGACTCCAGAAGAGATCAGGCCAGGTTCTTGCGGATGGCCGGCGTTAGCCGGCCAATATGCTGCGTGCAGTATTTCACGAAACCGTCCCGGTCAGCCGGCGAGATATAGACCGGTTTCGGGTCGTCATTCGTTTGAAACCGCACCAGCTTTTTACCGGAAGAGGCTAGGAACAAGCCGCCTGAACTTCCGGTTCCGGAATAATTGATGACTTCGACGGAGCGGATGACGTCAAACGGGATCGGCATGATGTAGAACCACCCCTCGATCAGGAGCCCTTGAGGGCAGACGTGATAGCACCGGGGCGGATATAGCAGGGGATACATGAACATCATGATCTGGAAGTAGCTCGCGTCGTACTGCGCATTTGTGTCCAAGTCCCACTGTACGTCCGCGAATTTTCTCATTTGCCCGGCCATGCGCAGCCGGGCCAGCAGCAGTGTGATCGCAAACACACCGACGGCCCATTTTGCAATCTCAAAGGGCGAACCCGAAACGACATCAAGGGTGGATTCCTTGAGCGAAAACAGCCGGTAGTAGGTGATCATCGCGAAGGCGACTGGCGCCAGGAAGTGCGTGACCGACGTGGAGATGCGGTCGTTGCTCTCATTGGCCAGGTAGAGGTGAACGAGATAGAGCCCCAGGATGCCAATGCCCCAGAAAAGACTGTTCGACGTCTGCAGGTTGTGAACCTGGGCGGAAACGACATCCTGCGATGGAACAGAGGCGGCGTTCACGTGCTGCAGGTAGGCGGGAATGGCGATGGCCAGAATCACGAACACGAGAGCAAGAAGCTCAAGCAGTAACGGCCTTGCCGGCGGTGCCCATCTTTTGGTCTCCATAACCCTCCTCAAGATTGCTTCACTTTTTTCTCACCAATTTCCATTGTATTTACATGCAGAAGAGACTGGGAAGCAAGCAAAATCACGCAATCGCGCGGTTTCGCATTGAAACTGCCCCAAGCTGGGGTAAAGTAACCATAAACACCGGGAAAGGAACTTTGTCATGAAAAAATATTTGAAAAGCGCAATGGTTTTGCTGACGGCTGTTCTGTTCGCCGGCTGCCGGCCGGCGTCTGCCCCTGAAACTCCCGCGCCGGCGGCGCCTGCCCCCGAATTGGCTGAACAATCAGAACCCGCCGGGACCTTCGATATTCCGTCGCTCGACGGCAGCGGCGGTACGGTGTCCCTGTCCGCTCATGCGGGCAAGGTCGTCCTGCTCGATTTCTGGGCCACCTGGTGCCCGCCGTGCCGGTTTGAACTCCCGTCGCTCAACAAGCTCTACGGCGAACTTAAGGATCGCGGATTTGTGATCATTGGCATGACCGTCGATCAGGGCAGCGCGGAAAAAGTCCAGCCCGCGGTCGCCAAGTTCGGTCTGACCTATCCGGTTGGCCTGGCCGGCGCCGATGTGCAGGCCGCCTACGGCGGCATTCGCGCCGTGCCCACCAAGTTTCTGCTGGGCAAAGACGGCCAGGTGATTGAAACCTTTGTCGGCCTCGTGCCCGAAGAGGAACTGCGCGCGAAGATTGAAAAAGCTCTTGCCCAATAGTCTGCATTTTATGCGCCGGATGCTTGTCATTTTCAGCCTGTTGATGCTGTCTGCGGGCTTTCTGCAGGCGGAATCACCCTTCACAATTGATGCCCTTTTGGAAGAGGGTGAGCTTCGTGTGATGCTGACCGCGCCCGAGGGCCACTGGATTTATGCCGATTCGTTTTCGGTCGAGGATTCTTCGGGATCTGCCCTTGCCGCAAAGTCCGGCGCCGCTCCCGTGCGGCATTACGACCCGATCCTCAAGGAAGAGAAAGATGTGTTCATGGGAACCGTCGAATTCCTTTATGCCGGAGAAGGACTGGGATCCGCCACGGTGAAGTTCCAGGGCTGCAACAACGAAGTGTGCTTCTTCCCTGAGTCACATCCGTTTAATTTCGGCGGCGCGGCTTCCGGTGCGGCCGCGTCCGCAGAGGCGGCCGCCGAATCGGGGTGGCGCGGTCAATCGGCATTGTTCGATGTGATCGCGAAGGATTCCGGATACATGAGGGCTGAAACCTTCATGAAATTTCTGGGATCAGCCGCTGAAGAAAAAACCGCGCTGGACGATCGCGGCATGGGCTGGATGCTGATCCTGATTTTGCTTGGGGGGCTGGCCTTGAATCTTACGCCCTGCGTGCTTCCCATGATTCCCGTGAATCTGGCCATCATCGGCGCCGGCGCCCGCTCCGGGAGCCGCAAAAACGGTTTTGTTCTGGGCGGGATTTACGGGCTGGCCATTGCCTTGACCTATGGCCTGCTCGGCGCCTTGGTGGTGCTGACCGGCTCCACTTTCGGCGCGATGAATTCCTCGCCGTGGTTCAATGCGGGCATCGCGCTGATTTTCCTGGTGCTGGCTCTCGGCATGTTCGATGTGATCCACATTGATTTTGCGCGCTTTCAGGGCGGCGGATCGCAGCAGAAGAAAAATCCCTACTGGCTGGCGCTGACGATGGGTGTTGTTTCGGCTTTGCTGGCGGGCGCCTGCGTGGCGCCGGTGGTGATTTCCGTCCTGGTGTTGTCAGCCAAAATGTATTCCGGCGGTGTGCGCAGCGGGATTCTGCTCCCGTTTGTGCTGGGCGCGGGCATGGCCCTGCCGTGGCCGTTTGCCGGCATGGGACTTTCCTTTCTGCCGAAGCCCGGCAAGTGGATGGTCTGGCTCCGCAACGCATTCGGGGTGCTGATTCTGCTGCTCGGATTGTACTATGGTCATCTCGCATGGAAACAGTTCGGGATCACCGGTTTTGACAAAGCGACCAGCGGTCACGGCGAGATTGTTCCGGCGGCTGAAGCTAATGCGATTCTCGCCGAAGGGCTGGCCCGCGCAGCAAAGGACGGCAAGCCGGTGTTGATTGATTTTTACGCAAGCTGGTGCAAGAACTGCCTCGCAATGGACAAGACCACTTTGCAGAATCCTGAAGTGCAGGCGGTCCTTGCCAGCCATGTTTTTATCAAGTATTCAGCAGAAAATCCGTCCGATCCGCTGACGAAGGAAGTTCTGGAATATTTTGGTGTGCTCGGATTGCCCACTTATGTCATATTGTCGCCCGCCGATCCCTGACCGGAATGCGCGGTGCGGGCGTTTTGCAATGAATAAAGAGAATACAACATCTGTATCCGTGGTGAACCGCGAAGACGTGATGCAAATCATCAACACCTTCCGCGATCAGCCCGGCGCGCTGATCCCCCTGCTTCAGGCCGTGCAGAAAAAATATTCCTATGTGCCGAAAGAGGCGGTGGAACTCATCGCCGATGAACTGGGGATGTTTCCCGTGGACATCTATGGCGTGCTGACTTTTTACGCCCAGTTCTACCTCGAGCCGCGCGGCCGGCACACGATCCGCGTCTGCGAGGGCACTGCCTGCTACATCATGGGCGGCAAGGATATTCTCGACCGCCTCAAAACGGATCTTGGCGTCGAGGAATCGAAGACCACCGCGGACGGGCGGTTTTATCTTGAAACGGTTGCCTGCCTCGGATGCTGCGGCATGGCCCCGGCCATGATGATTGACGAAGATTTCTACGGCAACTGCACGGCCGGACAGCTTGATGGTATATTGAAGAAATATGAATGACCGGCGCAAAATCCTGATCTGCATGGGCACCAGCGGCATCGCCGCCGGAGCGGCTGAAGTCGCGCGCCTTTTTGAACAGGAACTGCAACAGCGGAATCTTGCAGACGGGTTTCGAATCATCCGCACTGGCGACCGCGGTCTTTTCCGCGATGTGCTGGTGGATGTGATCGAGCCCGATGGCGCCCGGACAACGTATGAATACGTGAAGGCCGAAGATGTGATTTCTATTGTGGAAGGGCATCTGGTCGCCGGCAAACCTTATGCCAGGCGCCTCGCAGGCAAAAGCTATCATGATTTCTTCAAGAGCCAGATGCGCGTTGTGCTCAGAAACTGCGGCGAGATTGATCCCGAGGACATTGACGCCTATGTGCTGAACGACGGCTATGCTGCTCTGAAAAAGGCTGTGCAAAGTGATCCCGGACAGATTGTAAAAACAGTCACAGATTCCGGTCTGCGCGGCCGCGGCGGCGCGGGGTTTTCAACAGGGATGAAGTGGAAGTTCTGCCGCGAGGCGGCAGGCGATCGGAAATACATTGTCTGCAACGCGGACGAGGGCGACCCCGGCGCATTCATGGACCGCAGCGTGCTGGAGGGCGACCCCCATGCCGTGATCGAAGGCATGGCCATCGCCGGTTTTGCAGTGGGCGCATCGCACGGCGTGGTCTATTGCCGCGCTGAATATCCGCTGGCCGTGAAGCGCCTGCAGAAGGCTATTGATCAGGCCCGCGCAAAAGGTTTTCTGGGGAAATCGGTCTGCGGCAGTCCGTTTGAGTTTGACATTTCCATCATGCAGGGCGCGGGAGCGTTTGTCTGCGGCGAGGAGACGGCTCTTCTGGCCTCCATCGAGGGCAAGCGCGGCACGCCGCGCATCAAGCCTCCATTCCCGGCCCAGCAGGGCCTGTGGGGCAAGCCGACGGTGATCAACAATGTCGAAACCCTCGCAAATATCCGCCACATTATTATCAATGGCGCGGAATGGTTTGCGGCCATTGGAACCGAACGCAGCAAGGGCACGAAAGTGTTTGCCCTCGCCGGCAAGGTGAAGAACACGGGCCTTGTGGAGGTTCCGATGGGCACCACGATCCGAGAACTGGTGTTCGGGCCGGGCGGCGGAATGCTTTACAGAAAGCTCGGCCTGAAGGGTGTCCAGCTGGGCGGACCTTCCGGCGGATGCATCCCCGCCGAGATGGCGGATACGCCGATTGACTACGAATCTTTGCAGAGCACCGGCGCGATCATGGGCTCCGGCGGCGTCATCATCATGGACGAGAAAACCTGCATGGTGGACGTGGCGCGCTATTTCACCGGCTTCACGGTGTCCGAATCCTGCGGCCAGTGCACACCCTGCCGCGTGGGCCTTAAGCGCATGCACGAGGTTCTCAGCCGCATTGTCGAGGGCGAGGGGGTTCCTGGCGACCTGGATTTTCTCGGGAACATGGGCCACACGATCTGCTCGACCTCGCTCTGCGGTCTGGGCCAGACCGCCCCCAATCCCGTGCTGACCACCCTTCGCTATTTCCGCGCCGAGTTCGATGCGCATGTGCAGCGCCGGGAATGTCCTGCGCATGTCTGCACCACGCTGATGCACTACGAAGTCATTGAGGACATGTGCGTCAAGTGCGGCGCGTGCGCGAAGGTTTGCCCCGTGGGCGCGGTTGCGTGGGAGAAGGGGAATATCGCCCGGATTGATCCGGAAAAATGCACTCGGTGCAATGCCTGCAACACGGCCTGCAAATACATGGCGATCCGCTGATGAAAATTACGCTCAACGATAGACTGATTGAGACCCAGCCCGGTAAAACGGTGCTGGAGGCCGCCCTTGAGGCCGGGGAATACATTCCCAACCTCTGCTATCATCCCGATGTGCGCCCGGTGGGTGCCTGCCGCCTCTGCATTGTCCAGATCAAAGGCATGCGGGGATTTCCAACCGCCTGTACAACGAAAGCGGCTGAAGGCATGGAAATCAGGACGGATTCTCCTGAACTGATCCGGTTCCGGAAGAATCTTGCATGGCTGGCCGCGAGCGAAGCCCCCGAGGCCCTGAAAACAAGCAATCAGTTTAAGAAGGTCGTTGAATTCATTGGGTTGGAGGACGTGCTGCCCGGCTATGTGCCCCAGTCAAAGGGCCGCCCCGCGGATGAATCCGACCCGCTGTATATTCGCGATCCCGATCTTTGCATTCTTTGCGGCCGTTGCGTGCGCATGTGCAGCGACGTGCGGCAGGTTGGCGCCATTGGAATTGTGAACCGCGGAATCGAAAGCGAAATCGGAACAAGCTTTGCCGAACCTGTTCTGCAGACCACGTGCAAATTCTGCGGGGCCTGCGCGGAAGTTTGCCCGACGGGCGCGATCCGCGACCGGATCCCTATGTGCGAAATTGACCGCGAGGCCAAAATTGTTCCGTGCCGCGAGGCCTGCCCTGCGCATGTGGATGTTCCGCGCTATGTCTATCTGATTTCGCAGGGCCGTTTCGACGAGGCCCTTGAAGTGATTCGCGAGCGGCTTCCGTTCCCGTTTGTGCTCGGAGCCGTATGCACACACTTGTGCGAGGCCGCCTGCAAACAGTGCCAGGTGAGCGGTCAGCCGGTGGCCATCCGCGAACTGAAGCGCTACGTCGCCAGCCGCGACAGCGGATCCTGGCGCCGCAAACTGAAAGTGGTTCCGCCCACCGGTAAAAAGATCGCCGTGATCGGCTCCGGCCCGGCGGGCCTGTCCTGCGCATGGTTCCTGCGCCGCGTCGGGCATGAAGTCACCGTTTATGAATCGCTCCCGAAACCCGGCGGCATGCTCCGCGCAAGCATTCCGCGCTATCGCCTGACGGAAGAAGACCTCGATCGCGAAATCGGCGTCATCCGCGAAGCGGGCGTCGAGATCAAAACCGATACCCGCGTGAATTCGCCCGATGAACTTCTGAAGAACGGCGCGGACGCAGTGTTTGTCGCCGTCGGGGCGGAGAAGGGGACGCGCATGACGTTCGAGGGGTCGCCCGATGATCTGCGCATCCGCGACGGGCTTACGGTGCTGGAAGACATCAATGCGGGCCGCCTCAAAAAGATGGCCGGCATTATCGCCGTGGTGGGCGGCGGCAATGTCGCGCTGGATGTGGTGCGAAGCGCCCGGCGGCTGGGCGCGGAGCGCGTGATTCTGCTTTATCGCCGTTCCCGCAGCGAAATGCCCGCCTCGAAAGAGGAAGTGGACTTTGCGGAAGAAGAGGGCGTAGAATTTCATTTTCTTGTGAACCCGGTGAAGGTGTTCGGCAAGCCGGACAAGCTGGAAGTTGAATGCATCCGCATGGAACTGGGTGAGCCTGACGCCAGCGGCCGCAGGCGTCCGGTTGCGGTGGAAGGCAGCGAGTTTCGGATTGCCGCCGATCAGCTCATTGCCGCCATTGGCCAGCAGACGGATGTCCCGCCGTCGTTCGGAATCGAAACCGACAAATGGGGCTGTGTAAAGGTGGATAAGGAAACCTTTGCAACCTCGCTCAAGGGCGTTTACGCCGCTGGCGATGCGGTGACCGGTCCGGCTTCCGTAATTGAAGCCATAGATGCCGCGCGCAAGGCGGCATCGGCCATTGATGTTTATCTTGGCGGTGACGGCAACGTTGAGAAGCCGATTGCGGAGCCAACAAAAATGGATCCGCGGCTTGGCGCCGAAAAAGGCTTCTCGGGCAGGAAGCGCCGGCCAGTGTCTGTCATTCCGGTGGAGGAGCGCACAACCACTTTCAACGAAGTTGAGAAAACCTATTCTGAACAGGATGCGGTGACCGAGGCCTCCCGCTGCCTGCGATGCAAGCTGCGCCTCGAAATCGGGCGTGCCCCGATGCCCCCGGAAAAGAGGATAAAAATCACATGAACTCTTGCGCATGGACATCAACAATTCTTGGGGCGCTGCTGGGTGTGTTTTATCTGTGGCTGGTTTTGAAGCCTGCCTCGTGGAGAACCGCCGCCGCAAAATTTCCGCGCAGTGTATGGGCGGGCCGCATCCTGACGGCCGTGGCTGTGCTGTGGGTGTCATGGCTTCTGTTCCACATGAATCTCGGACGGCTTTCTTTTTTGAAATCGGCCGTGTGGTATCTCGCGCCGATTTCCTATCTGCTGATCATCTTTCTGATGGATGATCTGCTGGCGCCGCGCGCGCTCGGCGGTCTCATGCTGCTGGCGGCGAATCCGATTTTCTATTATGTTCGCTGGCATGATTCAAACTTGCGCCTGATTCTTGTTGTGACGGGCTACATCATCGTCATCAAGGGCATGCTTCTGGTCCTGAGTCCGTTCCAGTTCCGCCGCCTCGTCAACCGCTTTCTGAACACTGATGAGCAGTGCCGCCGCTGGGGAAGTGTGGGCCTCGCGTTTTCGGCCCTGCTGCTGATCCTCGGCCTGTTCGTGTTTTGACCTCAAAAAATGGCCAAAAATGGCCTAAAAACGCCAAAAAACCGTTAAAAACGGCCAAAAATCGTCAAAAATGGCAAAAAATACTCAAAAAATGATTCCGAGCTATTGGACTGGCCCGTGCGAGTGCTATTTGTTAAACTGCCCCTGAAATTGACTGGAACGTTGTTTCCGTGAGGATCATGGAGGGAAAATGAAAACAATAAAATTGCTGACGGGGATATGCTTTGGATTGGCATTGGCGATTTCGGCACTTGCGGCGGGACCCGCTGGACAGTTCAAAATATCTGCGCAGAAGAAGACCATTGATAAAGATAAATCCGCCTCGCAGGAACTGCCGCGGGGCTCGACCCGGCTGGAGCAGAAAAAGATTGTCTATCAGTTTGAAATCAGGAATCAGTCCACAGCCTATGCCGACCAGGAGCTGAAAGTGCGGTGGGTGGTTCTGCTGGAGGGCGCGCTGGGACGGACCCACATGGTGGCGCCCGGCGAAAAAATGGTCGTTCTGCCTTTTGGGCGTCCGGTGGTTGTGGAAACCGAAGAGATCCTGCAGAGCGAGCGCACCTGGGAGGGTCCCGCGGGCCGGTCGGGGGAGGTGGGAGAGACCATTCGCGGCTACGGCCTGCAGATTCTGGCTCCCGACGGCGACGTGCTTCTGGAAACCTGCGATCCCGCCTCCGTGAGCGAATACGTGGACTGGGCGGCGCTGGACAAAAAGCAGGAGGCCGGGCAGGAGAAACCGCCGCTGCCCGCGCGCCGGAACCGGATGGAAAAAAGACGGGATCAGAATCTTTCGCCCGGACTGTGAACTGGATTCTTTGCTCGCGCTGGTCCTTCAGCAAAAGTGATATGTTCTCTAATTAACGTTCGCTAGAAAGAGAATACGATGCAAATATTAAGGTTTATACAACGTATTTCTATCTCTGCTTCTCTCATCATTCTTGCTGGATGTCAGACACCACTTGTGCAAATAAATGAACGACCAATGTATGAGGGGATGGTTAAAACACCACAGCAACAACAGGCTGACAAAGAATTGATAGAAACTGTGCTTGAGAAATGCGGCTCTTTGGAAGTAGCAAGTAGGGAGGCGGCCAAACTGGGCTGGCAATTCTACTATCAGAACGACTTCAGCACAGCGATGAAACGATTTAATCAGGCGTGGCTCCTTAATTCCAATAATCCTGAGGCGTTCTGGGGGTTCGGTCTAATAATCGGTCAGCGAGCATCCCGTCAGGAGGCAGAGAATAACCTAAATGAATCAGTTCGTTTTCTTCAAAGGGCCATGGAAATAGATCCTGATAATGGACGGATTATGGGAGACCTTGCGTTTTCACACACGATCTTAGCGCATTACTACAAATCAGTGCGGAGAAACGAAAAAGAGGCTACAGCGCATTTTGATGTAGCAAGCAAGTTATTTCCTGTAGCCTATAAGGCTGATCCGGAGTATCCCCCGATCGTTGCTAACTGGTCGGTTTTCTATTTCTACACAGGGAACTACCAGAACGCGAAGAAGAAAGCAGACGAAGCGGAGAAGATGGGTTACAAGTTCAGCTCCGCTTATATCCAGGATTTGAAGAAAAAGATGAAATAGCGAAGGGCTGGAGTCTACCGGTGCCCCGCCGTGCGCCGCTGAAGCTATGCAGGGCAGGCCTGCGGCGAGGACACCGGAGGCTCACCCCTAACGTTCAGCCACAACAACCACCACCCGGCATGAAAATCCAAAAAGCAATCCACGCGGCAAACTGCACAGAAGATGAATTGCAGGCCGCGCTTCGACCGATCGCCTCACTCATCAGCAAGTCTGAAAAGGCGCAGCAGAAACTGGCGCCGGGAACATGGCAGCATACGATGCTGCGAGAAAACCTTAAAGCGCTGCACATTGCGTCTGCGCTGATGAACAAGGAAGCTGGCGATAAGCACCGTCTCGCGCGGGACGATTTACAGGAAGCCCTCCGTGCGTTTGCTTCGATGATAAGCAAGACCGGGAAATCTCAGGCACAATTTTCGCCCGGAACTTCCCAGCACACGCTGCAGCGAAACAGGCTGAAGGCGTTGTGCATCGCGGAAGCGCTGATAAAGGTCGAGTTGGTCAAGTTGTGACGATCTTGAATAAGGACAGGAAAGAGCCCGTGCCTGTGTTGAAAAACATGAAAGTTCCCCACTGATAGCAAAGCCGTCCCACGGATAATGGAAAAGAGAAAAATGCGGAGCATGTCCGCCAAAGCCTGATATATCGAAAAACGATATATTGAGATGATGACGACGCAGGCGGAGCGGCCGCAGGACAGGGCCCGGGTGCCGTAGGCGGTGAAAATCCGTCAATCCCTTGTTCTTCCGTGAGGCCCGGCGCCTGCTGCAGAAAAGCGTTCGCGAGTCCGGCGAAAAATATCCGGGCCGGCAGTGAAGAGCCCGTCCTAATCTGCGTTTTCTGCTTTGTATCACGCCGCGTTAAGCGTAGCATGTTCTCTGTATAACGTTCTCCCAAAGATGAAGACGATCTTGATCGCATCTGTGATGTTTGCCATGGCAGTGCCCGCTGCCGAAGTTCCGCCTGCATGGCTCTGGACGTACACGTCAAGGGTGCAGGCGATCGACGTTGATACGAGGCAACCTTTGACGGTTCAGATCCGGTCGCTCAGGGAAAACGATGTTTGTTCGTTTTCGGCCACACAAATTTCCGAAGGAATATTCCAGGTTGAATTCCGTCACAATGTCAGCAACACGTGGTTCAGGGGCAGCAACCCGCCTCCCGTCAGTTGCTGGGCAGAAGCGCCACACTACAGCCTTGAAATGATACAACTCGGCGGCACGAATGACCTTGTCATGGCGTACATGGAGGCTGAAGAGCCGACTGTACTGCACTGGCGGAAAGAACAGTACAGCATGCCATGGGAGGCCATTGAACGATCCGACACCAATGAGCTGGGACGAATCTTGCTTTCTGACGAATACCTGGCCAAGTTTAAGGAAACCTACTGGTACGCTGAGCCTTGGAAAATCGAGTCGTACTACATCCGCTGGCGACAACTTGCAGCGATAGTAGCCGCAAAGAAGCGGCCCGCCCCCTTCGCCTACGTTCTTGCCGAGTACTACTTTGGCTCGATGGAGAATGCGAAGAAGATGTCAGCGGAAGAACAAATCCGGACAGCCGCATTGAAGCAGATTGAACAGGGAAAGCTCTATGTTGACGGCCTCGGAGAAGGAAAGAAGGAATACAAGGTCGAGGAGATCAAGTACGAAGATGAGGAGACGGCGGTTGTCGAAGCGGCATTCCACGCTTTCCTTGCCGGAAGAGGACACCGGCTCCTCTTCCGGCTTTTCATCATCGATGGCGTGAAAATATGGCTTCCGGTAGAAAATGACCAGACATGGGTTAGTTGAGAAATAGAGCGAACCGGCAAATGCGCAGTGCGATGGACCGCCGCCCGTGATTTGCGTCGTTCAAAGGAGAAAAATGAAAACGATACTCAGCATTGTAATAGCCGTGATGACCTTGTCGGCCCAGGCCGAAGACATGCAGAAATACCTCACCGAAACCCAGGAGATGGTGCGGGAAGGCAAACACGAGGAAGCGCTTCAACGGTTCATTTGGTTCCACGACCATGCACTGGAGCACGAGCCGGCCATGTATGGGGTTCGCCTGTCTTTTGCGCTGGGCTACTGGAAAGCCCTGGGGGATGTTTATCCTCCTGCCAAGCTGGCTCTTGTGGAGACGCGAGACCGCAAGGAGAATATCCTCTTGGAAGGCGGGGGCAGTCCGCTCCTCTTCCATGACGTGGTCGCGCTGAACAGAACGCTGGCAGAGCAGGAGAAGACCGTTTCTCTCTTTGATACGCTGGATCAGAAAGAGCCGCAGACGGCCAAGCTGTACTGGGAAGCGGCCAAAGATGCGGTCATAGCCGCTAAGCGATACGATCTGGCGCGGAAGTATATCGGCAACCCCGTTCGAGAATTCACTAAAGTGAAGGCCATGTATGATCACAACACCACCCTTTATGACGATCCCGGAACCGGCGGAGATCACTTCAAAGCATACAACGAAAACAATCTTGTCGAAGAGAGCCTCAAGCTGATTGAAGTCGCTATCGCCCTGGACGACAGACCGGCCGCCAAAGAGATACAAGCCAAAGCATTGACTGTGCTTGACGACTATCGCCTTCGTGATGCTATGCCGGCAGAAAGCAATGAAGAAGTGCAACAAAGCGGGGAACAGGGGCGGTGAATCCGCGCCGGGTTCACCACCAGTGACCGCTGACGATTGCGTGACCAGAATCTGGAATGTTTCGCTGTCCCCCTGTCGCGATTCGGGGGTGATTATTTCTGCGGTTCTCTTGTGGGAACATTCTCCGCAAAATATGCGGAGAATAAGCGCTGTAATCTCCGCAAAAGGCCAAAAAATGCAAAAATACCGCTAAAAACGGTCAAAAAACGTCAAAAATGGCCTGAAAATGGTCAAAAATGGGCTCATCGGGAAAGTTCCTGTCTGAAAACACCTGAAAAAACACATATTTTAGAACAAGCCCAGCCCGCGGCTCCGCGAGAATGGGCCCGCCCAGCTCGTCGGAGCGGGGTCGCGGGCAGGTAAGGCTATCCTGCAAATCGGAAACATATGCAGGATTTCGTTGCCTCCTAGCAGAAACCCGCTTCGAATGAGAGAGCAATCCATTGCGCATCTTTGAGTTACAATTATTGCGATGCGTTATTACTTGCCCGATTATCTGCTGTATGTCTTATCTTGGACAGGAACTTTTCGGATGAACCCAAAAATGGCCAAAAACACTCAAAAAATCAGAAAAATCGCAAAAAACAGGCGAAAATGATTAGCATCTTCCACTTCAGCCTTTCAGTCTAGAGCATGTTAACATTTTATATAGCCGGCAAGATCAGTACCGGAATGCAACTTTGTAGGCCCGGTCCCCTGACCGGGCGAATTCCGCCGGGTGAGGGCACCCGGCCTACAACCTGATCAGGCGGCTATACTATTTTTGAAAGTGCTCTAAACGGCTTCAGCCTTGTCGGCCGCAGGCCGACAATTACCATTCAAACCCGAGATAGGCGATGGGGCCGGAGAAGGTGACGTCTATGTCCACATTGTCGTCTTCGAAGGTTGCATCTATGCCGGTATGGCGGTAGCCGGCGGCCACATAAACACCGGGTGTGAAAACAACTTCTCCGGCCAGCTCGATGTCGAGCATGGTGGCGCTGACATCGCCCCAGTCCCACGTTGAGGCCAGCACCGAGCCGCGCACGCCGCCCCACGAAACGGGGTAGCCCATGAAGTAGCCGCCCACATAGGGCATGATGGCCTTCGACGACTGGCTGGATCGGCCCCATTCGGATTCCATGGCGGCTGTAAAATCAATGAACATTCCGCCGGCGAGCAGGCCGTAGCGCGCGGAGCTGGAGCCGAGGTTGAGCCGGTAGAATCCCTGCACGATGTCGCCTTCCCATGTCGAGGTGACGTCGGTGCCTTCATAGAAGACCGCGTCACCGAAGCGCACGTTCTCGGTCATGATGCTGTCCGCTTCGATGTCCATCGAGAAATAGCCGATGCCGATCTGGTGAACGTCGCCGATCGCGAGCTTGAAGCCGGGAATGCGCTCGGCGGAGTCGAAGCCAAGATCTCCTTCAAGGTCGAGACCGGTTCCTTCCTCGCCTTCACCGCCGAAGCTGACATCGCCGGCGGGCTGCATCAGCCAGTAGAAGCCCTCAACTTCAATCAGCGCGAAGGCCGGAGCCGACAGCAGGCAGAATCCCATTGCCGCAAAAACTAACAGAGTCTTCTTCATAGTTTCACCTGAATTGTTTTCATGCAGGGCAGGGCGGCCACTCCGTGGCCGCCGCGGCGCACACGGCGTGCGCGTCCTGCCTGTTTTCCAATTCCTTAATCATTGGCCGCAGAGCATAGAACGGATTCACGGATATTCCAGCATAAATATCTTGCAAGATGTCGGGGACCGTGAGAAGAAAGATTAATTGGAAGTTGAGGTGTTCATCAGTTCATAGACATAAGAAAAGCCAACTTCCGAAAGACATTTGAATATAGCGTAATCGCAAGATTCGGTTCTACGGAAAACCACGAAATTTCAAGGGAGAAACGAACTGGCGGGGACGCGCCCGATTGGGCGCGGCCCTGTTTCATGTTCCTCCCTGGGGCTTCGTGGTCCCTCCGTAGGCCGTGGACAGGTGTCCGCGCCCTCTTTATTGCCCGAATATTGCGGGAACGATGAGCGCGGAAATGACAGGTTTTGAACAAAACGCAGGATTTGAGGTTGCGGGAAAAATATGAACAAAAGAGCTTTACTGGATGGATATTGCGCTCCGGCATTGTTAAAATACGGCAGCGATTGAAGGCCATCGGTCAAGGTCACACTGGAGAAAAGAGAAAATGACTGAAAAACCAGACCAGCAGCAAAAAGGCCAAACTGATTTTAGAATTCTTGTCGCTTTTGCCCTGTGCCTTGTCCTGATCACATTGACATACACCTTTGCACAGGTGATTTCTTCTGCTCCGGTTGTCGCAAGTGGAGAGCAGATCATCACCAATGTTGCTGATCTCGAAAGCTGGCTGAATAACAGCCCCGGATCCAATGAGCCCGTCAATGAACTGGTCATTGACTTCGAGGAATTCAGGCCTCTTGCCGTGCGGGATCTGCTTGTTCCGGTAATCAGCAATGCTGCCGCAGTCTTCCCGGTGTCCATGAGGCAGACCGCCGGCGAATTCCGGCTTTTCAATGCGGATGCCGCATTGATTTATCAGTCCTGCAATCAGAAACCATCCGCCGAAGCGGAAGCGCTGCTCGTGCCCTTGTCTGAACTGGATTTGTGGCTTTATGCCGGGGAACTGCTGGAAATTCAAAGTGCGCAGAGCAGGGCTGACCCCCTCCCTCTGAAAGATGAATTAGAAACTCAACCGCTGCTCGAAAATAATGCGGTCGCTGAAAAGCGGGAAACAACCGCCGAAGTTTCAGATGCGGTGACGGATGTTGCCGCCCTGCCGAAGCTGCTGGAAAGGCTTGCCGAAGAACTGGCCGAACAGCAGGCGCAGTGGTTCCCGATCATGCCGCCCTCAACCAATCTTGTGCTGACCTTGATGGCGCAACCAACCCCAACCCTGATGCAGGTGTCGGAACTGATGGACGGGTTGGTTTCTGAAAAAAGGGATGATTACACGGTTTATCCAGTCACCGGCATGGAGCGGGAGAACAAGGGTGTCCGGGAGCGGATATTCTACAACCGGAAAGGGGAGCTGCTTGGCGTGGTGCCCTGTGAAAGCGATTATAACCCCTCCGCCTGGGTGGAGAACAAGTATTCAGATTTATATGAAAGGGATCAGGAGGAAACGGACTGGCTTAAAAATGTTTACGATCCCCGCAGACTCAATATCACCTTTGATTTAACCCTCGCCCGCCCGGAAAAAGTATCCAAAAGCCGCATCAGTTCCAAACCGGAACTCGCCAGCGTTCCGGTGCGACGTTCTGGTGGAACGTCCACCAATCTGTCCATAGGCTCCATTCAGAAAACCGGCGACACGGTTAAAGTGACCGTGGTTTATCCTTCTGTATATACCAACCGCATTGATATCTATTCCTGCACTGATCTGGTGGCGGGGGATTGGACGCTGCGCCATACAACCGACATTGAAGCTTCAACAAACTTCGTGGAATGGGAAGATGCCGACTGCACTAACTGGCAAATGTACGCTGCCGGAAACGCCGATTATGACGGTGACAACGACGGGGTTTCTGATGCGCGGGAGATATTCATTAACAAGACCGATCCCGCCGATCCGAATGATCCGCCCAGCATTGCGGGAATCATCTCTTACAGCGGCTTTCAGACCAACACCATTAAAGTTATTGCGGTCACAGACTCGAACAGCTGGGCCTCTGAAGATTCGGTGCTGATCAACCAGCCGGGGGCATATCGGATAACGGACCTGAGTCATACAGGCTATTGGGTCAAGGCGTTCCGCGATCTGAACGGCGACGGCCTGAAAGATTTTATGGAAGCGTCTGGAAGCAGTTTGTCAATTGTGGAGGCGACTGGGACCATGTCGGGGGTCAACTTCGCGCTGACGGAACCGGACACGGACAGCGACGGATTTTCGGAATACGAAGAGCTCGTGATTTTCAAAACCGATCCCAATGATTCAGGAGACCAGTACCCGCAGGGAACCGGAACATCGGTCACGGTGTATTATGGCCATCCTTCCATAAGCAGCACGGACTGGGTTTACGGCACCAGCGCATTTTATCTTTATGACGAAGTGAGCATGGGCAAGGGTTGGATCGTCGGCGATGAGTTTGTGCCGGACCTGCATCAGGAATCATCAACCATTTATTACGGCCAGCCGGATTACTCTGATTGCCCGGATACTTTTGTGTATGCACCAGACGCCTTTATGAATAACGACGTGAGTATGGGCAAGGGCTGGGCCGCGCAGAAAGGCTTTGTGACGGACTTCAGGCAGGCTTCGCAGCAGATTAACTATGCCCAGCCGGACTATTTCGGGCACAGGGATCTTTATGTTTATACCTATACCGCTAATGCCTACAGTGAAATGGTCGGCAAGGGCTGGCTTAGACCCGGAAGTTTTGTGCCCGATCTGACCGAATTATCACATCTTGTGTATTGGGGGCTGCCGTCTTATCTGCCGCAAACAAACATTACAAAGGACAGTTTTATCCTTGCCACCTCATCGCTTGATGATGATGTGATGCAGGGTACCGGCTGGGCTACTCCAGACGGATTCCTTTCCGACCTTTCATCGGGGGTGGGGCCGGTTTACTACGGTAATCCGGTTGGATATTCTAACATATGGGTGTTTGGAAGAAGCAGCTTTGATCTGGATAATGATGAACAGATTGGTATCGGTTGGGTGAACCTCTATGATTTCATAACATATGATGAACCGGATACGGATTTGGACGATGATAACCAGATGGACGGCTATAATCCATTTGATGCCGAAGGCTACACGCCGCCCAACGACAGTCTTACGGCCAATCTGAACCTTTACATCCATGATACCAGTTCTTTTTCGGAGCGTTATGCGCTTTCTGTCGGGCCGTTTCTGGCGGTCATGCCGGGGACGGGACAGCTGGCGGAAGCCTCGGGACAGGTGGAGCGGGGCACGGTTTATGAGGATGCCTATATTGAATCGTTGCCGGATGGTGATGACGATGGCGATTACAACGCCCATGTGACCGGGTATGGGATCTATGCAGATGATCCAAATGGATATCTTGGCGATAAAACGGATACCGGCTTCAATTCCGGCAAGCGGTATTTTGATGTCTATTTCCCGCTGACGGGAATAAGCGGGTATCGTCCGGGCCTCAAGACCAGTCCGGGTTCGGCGGTTTCGCGTGTGCATGAGGACGATCCGCGGTATTTGGTGGTCATGGTGAACGACGACAACGACGACGGCGGGGCCTCTGGGCATCATGATTATGACGACACCGTTATTGGTACCAATGACAATGATATTGTGAAACTGACACTGGAACAGTTCCTCCCGACTGCGCTGACAAAGGGCACACTTGAGTTGACGGTTTCGCCCAGCAACACGATTCGCCTCTATCGTTCAAACGGGAATCTGCTGAGCAACTACACCCTTAATCTGGCCAACAAGCAGGGAGATTTGTATTATCTGACGGCGATGGATATTGATCTCTATGCCGAAGCACTGACCAACTGCACAAATGTTACGATCAGTCTCGCCTACAAAACCACCAATGGCGTTGAAGTCTGCCGGGATGAGGTGCATTTGGCGGCGATATCCGTGGCGTTTGATCATGCGAAAGTAAACACCCGAAACTTAACTCATCCTCAGGATGATTTCCCTGAATATGATCATTGTGTGGCGTTCATTTGGGCTCAAAGCCAAACAATATCCCTGACAAATTTTGTGACCCCGGCATCCTTGCTGTTCACGAATTACTTTGATTGGTATGTGAATGATGTGAAGCAAACGGCCCTTTCGTATAATTATGGCAGTGCTCCGGGAAACAATGAGATTCAGAACCATCGGTACGAATTAAAAATTGTTTTTAGCACCACGGTTGTTGATCGTCTCATTGCTGTTGAAGTTCCTTATTCTACCCTCAACAGTTATACAAACTGGTATGCTGCGTGGTTGACAAATACAAGCTGGCTCGAGGAACTTCCAGCGGCATATTCTTCGCTCGCAACCGGGAACACCAACCCCGAACCGGCAACTTGTACTAATCAACTATGGGATGATGTCGGAAGCTTTGACGAAGAAGATTATTATCACCCTGGTGCCTCTTTTGAAATGCGCTCGGTGGAGACTCCCGGGGGCCATGGGCATCAAGCCTGCTATACTGATGCGGGTGTTATTATCACATCGGGGGTCTCTTCTGGAACCGCCGATTATGTTAAGCCTGATATTTTGACGTGGACAGACCATCGAGATTTAGATGTCCTTCCATTTGTAAGGGCAGCGCAATTAGATGGAAATCCAGTAAGCGCTAATGATTTTGCCCCCGATTCACTTGATCGGCCAATGATGTATGAAGGTTCGAAATTACAACAGTATTTGCAAGTTAGACCCCCGGTTCCAAATTCCAAAGAGTTATTAACCCCTAACGAATGTGGTGAATAATATGAAATATCATATCGCAATAGTAAGCATCTTCTCGATTTCTGCAATGGCTCTTGCCGGTGCAGGCGGCCCCGGTTCTTCTCTTGAAAAATCCAACATTTATGACGGGATAAATGTATGCCCCTATACTATGAAGGTTGGCCAATCTAAAATACCCGTTATCTTTGAGGATTCTGATTGTTCAAAGGAATTGATGAAAGCCGTCGTTGAGGATCTCAACACCATCTACTCTCATCGTGGCAGTTATAAGATAATTCCTCATAAAGGGCAGCGTGTGCAGTACGCTGGGCACGAGCATATCGTAGAATCGCAATTATACTTTGATGATCCTCAAGGTGATTATCGCCCCAGGCAACTGTCGGAGTTGTTTGGGGGCTTGGTTTCTGTGGGTGGTCAGGAAAGTTTGTTTATCCCAACAGAGATGAGCGATATATATCAAAATGCCCTGAATAGAAAACTTGCCAAAGAAAGCATCTATTCCGAGCTGGATGCTCTGTTGAAGATGCTAAACAACCTATCGAATGCAGATTTATCCGATGAGTCTGTCCGAGAACTCTTCTATTACGACAATCAGCAGAAAACCATTCCAGCAGATCTAAAAAATGCGTTTATCGAATCTTACGGCAAGTATGAATACAGAACCCCATCACTTCTTCAAGTATTGGACCCTAAGGAAGACCAGACACTGCCGGATGAGATGGCAAAGAGCTTCACTCTATGTGCGTACATATATCGCACAGATAGATCAAGTAGGATTCTATCCCCCGGCTTCTTGGCGGTTTATGATCAGAACAGATGGAAAATATATGTTCCGTCTTTCTAAGAGGGCTATCTCTTTGGATGTGCTTACCCACTTATCTTGAACAATGAGTGCTGTGCGTGAAAGGCTGTTCACATGAAAAACGCGTTTCCGGGATATTTCAAGAAAAGTGATGAGGCTATCAAGACGTTATGGAATGACTGTCGATTTGTATTTGATGCCAATATATTACTCAACCTTTATCGCTATTCAGATGCAACGAGAGAGGCGTTCTTTAAGATCTTACAAGTGCTTAAAGAGCGTCTCTGGCTTCCTCACCAAGTAGGCGAAGAGTTTTTCGGCGGAAGGCTTAATGAGATCCGGGGTCAATATAAAGCATATGAAGATATGATTGCGGAAATTAGGAGGCTAGAGCAAGAACTGAAGAATCCGCATAAGCATCCTTTTGTTGGGGAGAAAACACTGAGGCGTACAACAACAACATTCAAACAGTTGGAAGGGGAATTGGCTTCCAGAGTCAAGCGGCAAAAATGTCTTATCAATGACGATCATATCCTATCAAACATATCAGATATATTTACCAATAAGGTTGGAAGCCCATATGACGAAGCGCGTTTAAAGGCTATTTTCAAAGAAGGGAAAGAAAGATATGACAACCGGATCCCTCCGGGCTATAAGGATGCTGGTAAATCTGCAGTGGATGCTCCACCAAGGGATCTGCAACGTCGCTATGGCGATCTGATTATCTGGTATCAAATCCTCGAGTATTCTGAGGGCAGCAAGAGGGATATCGTATTTGTTACAGATGACACAAAAGAAGACTGGTGGTGCAAGTTGCATGATAATCTTCTTTGTCCCCACCCGGAACTTGTTGATGAGTTTCAAAAGAAGACCGGACAGCAAATTCATATGTATCAATCTGATACATTTATTGAATATGCTGGCAAATATATGGAGGCCCCGGTTCAGGAGGCAACAATTAGCGAGATCAGAGACACGATGGGTTCAACTATGCTTGGCATCTCCGGGGTGAACCTGCCTGACTATTCTGACTATGCGATGTTTATTCAGCCTGCGATGACATACAAAAACTTAGAATCCATTGAGGGAAATATATCAGACGTCAGGCGTAAACTTTCGGAGTTATCTAAACACCAGAAGGAATTGGATGAAGACCATGCGAACGGTCAAATAGCCGGAGAAATTTATAATGATGCTTGCGATCAGATTCAACATGAAATTAAAATGCTGACACTAAAGCTTGAAATATATGAAAAATCTTTCAACGCGCACAGGATGATGATCCAATCAGCTCTTATAAATCGCTCTCTTCTTGATTTGCAATGATCACGTAGAAACCTTTCCTGCATTTGTTTTAGGTGCGGTATCAACTTGATTTCCGCGCGGCGGGCCGCATACTCTTACGCGTTTTTGATCGAGAGAGAAACGGAGCGGAAACGATGCTGGAACCGGTATCCAACAAAATGAGCTTCCCGGAGATGGAGCAGGGCGTGCTCGCATTCTGGGAGGCGGAGAAGACATTTGAGAAATCGCTGGCGCAGCGCAAAGGCCGCGAAGAGTATATTTTCTACGACGGCCCGCCCTTTGCGACGGGCATGCCGCACTACGGGCATCTGCTGGCCGGGATCATCAAGGATATTGTGCCGCGCTACCAGACCATGCGCGGGCATTACGTCGAGCGCCGCTTCGGCTGGGACTGCCACGGGCTCCCGATCGAGGCCCTGGCGCAGGAGAAGCTGGGCCTGAAGGGGCCATCCGACATCAAAGCCGCGGGCATTGATGTTTTCAACGAGACCTGCCGCTCGATGGTGCTGCGCTATGTCGAGGAATGGCGCAAGACTGTCACGCGCATGGGCCGCTGGGTGGATTTCGACAACGACTACAAGACGATGGATTTGTCGTACATGGAGACCATCTGGTGGGTCTTCAAGCAGCTCTGGGACCAGGGCCGGATCTACAAATCCTACCGCATTATGCCCTACAGCTGGAAGCTGACGACGCCGCTTTCCAATTTCGAGGCCGGGAACAATTATCAGGACGTGCAGGATCCCGCGATCACCGTCCGGCTCCGTTTGACGAACACGGGCGGCGCGCTGGACGGAATGAATGCCTGTGCGCTGATCTGGACGACAACACCGTGGACGCTTCCCGGCAACCTCGCGATCTGCGCGGGGCCGGACATTGATTACGCGGCGGTTCGCGACCGCGAAGATGGAAGCGTATATGTGATGGCGCAGGCGCGGCTGGGCGCTTACTACAAGAAGGAAGAAGCCTACGAGATACTGAAGGTTTTCAAAGGCCGCGACCTGGGGAACTGGACCTACGAACCGATCTTCCCGTATTTCGCGAATCAGAAAAATGCCTTCCGCATTTTGAATGACGCATTTGTCAGCACCGAGGACGGCACGGGCATTGTGCATATGGCGCCGGCCTACGGCGAGGATGACTTCCGCGTTTGCCGCGCTGCGGGCATTGAGCTGGTTGATCCGCTGGATGAGTCCTGCAATTTCACGGAGCCGGTCAGCGAGTATGCGGGCATGTTCTGCAAGGACGCCGACAAGCTGATCATCCGCCGGCTGAAGGACGAGAAGAAACTGGTGCACCAGAGCACCATTGTGCACAGCTATCCGTTTTGCGACCGCACGGACACTCCGCTGATCTATCGCGCGATCGAGGCGTGGTATGTGAAGGTGGAGGATTTGCGCGAACAGCTCGTCGCCAACAACGAGACGATCCACTGGGTGCCCGGCTATGTCGGGAGCAAGCGCTTCGGGAACTGGCTTCAGGACGCGAAGGACTGGAACATCAGTCGCAACCGCTTCTGGGGCTCCTGCCTGCCCATCTGGATTGCAGAGGATGGATCGGACATGGTTTGCGTGGGGTCCATCGCGGAGCTGGAAAAGCTTTCGGGCAAAAAGGTGACCGATCTTCACAAGCATATCGTTGATCAGATCACCTTTGTGAAAAATGGCAAGACCTACCGCCGCACACCGGAAGTGCTGGACTGCTGGTTCGAGTCGGGATCCATGCCGTACGCCCAGCAGCATTATCCGTTTGAGCGCAAAGATGAGCTGAAGAAGTTTTTCCCGGCGCATTTCATTGCGGAGGGTTTAGACCAGACGCGCGGATGGTTTTACACGCTTCTGATTCTTTCGACCGCGATCTTCAAGCAGAGCTGTTACCGCAACGTGGTGGTCAACGGCCTGATTCTCGCCGAGGATGGCCGCAAGATGAGCAAGCGGCTCAAGAACTATCCTGATCCTGTGCACATTCTCAACACTTACGGCGCTGATGCCCTCCGGCTCTATATGATTCATTCGCCGGTGGTGCGGGCGGAGGATTTGCGGTTCTCGGAAGACGGCGTGAAAGACGCGCTCCGGCATCTGCTGATTCCGCTGTGGAATGCCTACAGTTTCTTTGTGACTTATGCCCGCGTGGACGGCTGGAAGCCGTCCGCCGCCAACGGAAAGTCCCTGGCCGAGACCGGGCATCTGCTGGACCGCTGGATTCTCAGTTCGCTGGATCACCTGATCAGCGACGTGAGCGGCGCGATGGATGTTTATGATTTGCAGCAGGCGGTGCGCCCGTTTGTGGCGTTCATCGAGGACCTGACCAACTGGTACATCCGCCGCAGCCGCCGCCGGTTCTGGAAATCCACGGACGACGAGGACAAGGCGATGGCGTACCGGACACTCTATACCGTGCTGCTGCAGCTCAGCAAGGTGGCCGCGCCGTTTGTCCCGTTCATCAGCGAGAACATCTACCGCAATCTTCGGACGGAGGACATGCCGGAATCGGTGCACTTGTGCGACTTCCCGCAGAGCAGCGGGGCCAGCCGCGACGAGTCGCTGGAGAAGCAGATGGCCGCCGTGATGAGCGTGGTGGTGCTGGGCCGCCAGCTCCGTTCCGCGCACGATCTCAAGGTCCGCCAGCCGCTGCCGGCGATGCACGTGATCAGCCGCGATGCGGCGCTTCTGGAGCAGATCACCGAACTCAAGGACATCATCGCCGACGAGCTGAATGTGAAGAACATCTGGTTCAGCGGGCACGAGGCCGACCTGGTGACGCTTAAGGCGAAACCGAACTTCAAGAACCTCGGGCCGCGGCTGGGGCCGGCGGTCAAGCAGGCGGCGGCGGCGATACAGAGAATCCCGCAGCGTGAACTGGAGCGTGTGATTGAAGGGAAGGGAACAGTGGCCGTTGAAATCGCGGGCCAGGCTCTCGATTTGGGGCTGGCCGACCTCGTGATCGAGCGTGTTCCGCATCCGGACATGGTGGTGGCCTCTGAGAAGGATCTGGTGGTCGCGCTGGAGACGGGGCTGACCGAAGAGCTGGTCCGCGAAGGTTTATCGCGGGAGTTTGTGAACAGGGTGCAGAACATGCGCCGGACGATGGATCTGGATGTCACGCAACGCATCCGCATCCGCTTCCACGGGGACGAGGAATTGCGGGAGGCGCTGGACGAGCACGGCGAATACATCCGCAATGAGACCCTTGCCCTGCAGGTTTTGCATGGCGGCGAAACCGAGCCTGAGCTGGAGTCTGTGGACCTGAACGGACATCCTTGCAACATAAAAATTGAAATAGTATAATCAGTCAGTTGACAGGGGGTGGACGCTGTGATAGACACTGCCACTCCTGATGGGCAGGAGCCAGTGTGGCGAATGCACAAAACCGGTTATTGAGGTGTTGAAATGAGCGCAAAAAAAGCGAAAAAAGCGGTGAAGAAGAAAGCTGCTCCGGCGAAGAAGGCCGTCAAGAAGCCCGTTGTGAAAAAGGCCGCGAAGAAAGTTGTCACAAAGAAGCCGGTTAAGAAATCCGCGGTAAAGAAGCCGGCGAAAAAGACCATTGCCAAGAAGCCCGCCCGGAAGCCTGCCGTCAAAAAAGCGGCGCAAAAGATCATTGCGAAAAAAACCGTTGTTGTGAAGAAAGCCGATGAAACGCCCAAGCCTGTGAAGGTTAAGTTTTCAGCCTCCCAGATCAAGGTTTTCCGCAAGCGCCTGCAGGAGCTGCGCGACCATGTTGTGGATGGCATCAATTTCCTGGCCGGCGACAACCTGACGCGCTCTCCGCGGGATTCCGCCGGTGATCTCTCCAGCTACAGCCTGCATATGGCGGATCAGGGAACGGACAATTTCGACCGCGAGTTCGCGCTGAACCAGCTGAGCGGCGAGCAGGACGTCATCTATGAGATTGACGATGCTCTCCAGCGGCTGAATGAAGGCTCCTATGGCGTCTGCGAGGATTGCGGATGCGCGATCAACGTGGAACGCCTGCTGGCGCTCCCGTTCGCGCGCCGCTGCATCAAATGCAAAGCGGTGTATGAGAAGGTTCACAGCAAGTTCCGTCCGCTCGGGCCGCCCGTGGGCGCGAAGTAATTCGGAATCATCCGGAGCCGGAATGCTTGCTCTGCTGATTGCCGTATTTGTCACCGCTGCTGACCAGATCACCAAGTTCATCATCCGTTCGGATTACATCCTGGCGGAGTCGCGCACGGTCATCCCGGGTTTCATGGACCTGACCTATCTGCGCAACACCGGGGCGGCCTGGGGCATGCTCGGCGGGCAGAACGCTTTCTTGATCATCTTCTCCGTTGTGATGCTGGCGCTGATGATTTTTTTCCGGAAGACCTTTCTCAGCAGCGCGCTGGACCACCGCATAGCGCTGGGCCTGATGTCGGGAGGAATCCTGGGCAACCTGATTGACCGGGTGCGGCTGGGCTGGGTCACCGATTTTCTCGACTTCTATATTAAGGAATGGCACTGGCCCGCATTCAACATTGCCGACATGGCGATTTGTCTCGGGGTCGGCATCTATCTGATAACCTCGACGTGGCAGGTGAAGCATCCCCGGACGTGAGCACAGCGGCTGGATTCTCGTCGGGCCCACAGCGGTTGGCAAGACCGCGGTGGCGCAGAGGATCGCCGCTAAGCAGAAAAGCGTGATCCTGTCGGCTGACGCCATGCTGGTTTACCGGGGCATGGATATCGGCACAGCCAAGCCGACTGCGGCCGAGCGGGCCGCAGTGAAATACCTTGGGCTTGACCTCATTGACCCTTCTGAAACTTACAGCGCGGGCGCTTGGCTTGAAAATATCCGTACTTTGCTTCCTGATGCCCCTGTGATTGTTGCAGGCGGAACGGGGCTTTACATCAAGGCTCTTCTGCAGGGGCTGGATGCGGAAGTTCGTCCCGATCCGGGTCTGCGGGCCGAGCTGGAGGCTGTCGCAAAAGAACAGGGAATTTCATCGCTTCAAGAGAAACTGAGGGATGAATTTCCGGAATGGTTTGCATTTGTGCGTGACCGGGAGAATCCGCGCCGCCTGATTCGCGCCTTTGAACTCGCGCGCGGCGGGGCCCGGGTTCCATCCGCTGAACGGCCGCCGCCGGCCGCAAACGTGACGGGCCTGCGGATGGAGCGGGACGATCTCAACAAAAGAATCGCGCAGCGGGTGGATATCATGTATCAGAACGGCCTGCTGGAGGAGATGCGCCGGCTGCAGGGGCAGTATCCTCATCTTTCGGAAACGGCGTCGCGCGCCATCGGGTATGCCGAGGCGGCGGCCGTGCTGGCCGGGCAGATGAAGCTGGCGGATGCGAAGGAAAAGACGGTGATGCGGACGCGCCAGCTGGCCAAGCGGCAGATGACGTGGTTCAGGAACCAGCTCTGCGCGGAGTGGATTGATGTGAAGCCCGGCATGGACGCCGGGGAAGTTGCTGAGATGGTGAGCAGGGCATGGGCAGCGAGCGGCCCCGGGAAACTGAATGTGTGAAATCGAATGCTGACAGAAACTGAGAAGAAAAAAGAGACAGCCCTGCTGGTCGGGGTTTCGATCGGACAGGCCCGCGAGTGGGAAATCCGCGATTCGCTTGAAGAGCTGGCCCGGCTGGCTGCAACCGACGGGGTTGAGGTGGTGCATTCGATCATCTGCCGGAGGCCGAAGCCCGATCCCGGCTATTACATCGGCCGCGGCAAGGCAGAGGAGATCCGGAGCCTCGCGGAACTGCACGGGGCCTCGTGCATCATTTTTGATGAAGACCTTTCCCCGGCCCAGGCGCGCAATCTTGAGGAGCTGATCGGCCTGCCGGTGCTCGACCGCACGCAGATCATCCTGGATATTTTTTCAATGCACGCCGACACGCACGAGGGGCGGCTTCAGGTTGATCTCGCGCGGCTGGAATATCAGCTGCCGCGGCTGCGCCGGATGTGGACGCACCTGGAGCGGCAGGTGGGCGGCATCGGCGTGCGCGGCGGCCCGGGCGAGCAGCAGATGGAGGTGGACCGCCGCCGCATCAAACTGCAGATCGAGCGGCTGAAGGATCAGCTCGAGGACGTGCGCCGGCACCGCGCGGAACTGCGCCGCGGACGCCGCCGGCACGGCTGGGCGGCCATATCCATTGTGGGATACACCAATGCCGGGAAATCAACCCTGCTGAATGCCCTGACGGGCGCGGAGGCGGTGACCAACGACCAGCTTTTCGTGACGCTGGACCCGACGACGCGCAAGGTCGAGCTCCCGAACCAGCAGATGGCGCTCCTCACGGACACGGTGGGTTTCATCAGCAAGCTTCCGCATCACCTGGTGGAGGCTTTCAAGGCCACGCTGGAAGAGGTGAATGAGGCCGACTTGCTGGTGCATGTGATTGACGCCTCGCATCCGCTGGCGGAGCAGCAGATACGGGTCGTGAATGATGTTCTCGAGGAAATGGGCGCGGAAGGCAAACCGGTTGTTTCCGTGCTCAACAAGATTGATTGCGAAAACGGCCTGGCGCAGGGCCGGCGGCTTTCGAAGCTGATCCCGGACTCGGCCCTGGTGTCCGCACGCACGGGCGAGGGGATGGAGGCGCTCCGGGAACTACTGGCGGACACGCTTCGGCACCGGCACACCGAAATGGAACTGTGCATCCCGCTGGACCAGACGCGCCTGATTGCGGGCCTGCGCGCGAATGCGAGGATTGCCGGCGAGAAATACGAGGACGACGGATTCCATGTGCGGGCGTGGATACCGGAGAGGATGATTCACCTGTACCGCCCGTATTTAAAGAACCCCCCGCCGGAAAAGGCCCCCGATGGATGGAGCGGAAATGAAGAAGGATAGTCTGGTGTACAGCATCCCCGTGAAAGATCTCCCGGTGCGGGAACAGCCGCGCGAACTGTTTGATCAGTACGGGGCGGAACACGTTTCGGACTCCACGCTGCTGGCGATTATTCTGCGCAAGGGCATTCCCGGAAAGAACGTCACGGCCCTCGCCGATGAACTGCTGCAAACCTTTGGCAGCCTCAGCAGCATGGCCCGGCAGTCGGTTTCGGATTTGAGGGCCGTCAAAGGTGTTGGCAAGGTGGGCGCGCAGATTCTGAAGGCTGCGCTGGAACTGGCGGTTCGCATGGGCAAAGAAACCGCGAAGCCGCGGGAGAAGATACTCACCCCGGAGCAGGCCGCCGGCCAGGTGCGGCTGCAGGCGCGCACGCTGAACCGCGAGGTTTTCTGGGTGCTGATGCTGAACATCCGCAACGAACTGAAAGGTTCGCCGGTTGAAGTTTCGCGAGGGCTTCTGGATGCGAGCCTGGTGCATGCGCGCGAAGTTTTCCGCGAGGCCATACAGTCCGGCTCCCAGGCGGTGATCCTGCTGCACAACCATCCGTCCGGAGATCCCTCGCCGTCGAAGGAAGATGTGGCGATCACGCGGCAGCTTGCCGAGGCGGGAAAAATCATTGGCATCCGCGTGCTGGACCATGTTATTGTCGGCCACAGAAAAACTGAAACGGAGCAGGATTATTTCAGCCTGCGCGAATCCGGACTGGTGGAATTTGAGAGGGATTGATGAGCAATACGGAAATTCATCCGACCGCGGTGATCGAGCCGGGAGCTGAACTGGGGGCGGGCGTAAAAGTCGGCCCCTTTGCCTATATCAGGGACAAGGTGAAAATCGGGGCCGGCACGGAAGTCGGCCCGCACGCAGTCATTCATTCATTTACAGAAATCGGAGAGAACTGCCGGATACACGCCGGCGCAGTGCTGGGCGATCTGCCGCAGGATCTTGGTTTCAAGGGCGCCGAGAGTTATGTCCGGATCGGAAACGGATGCATCATCCGCGAGGGCGTGACGGTTCACCGCGGAACCATGCCGGGATCGGCCACGGTCATGGGGGATGAGTGCTTCCTGATGGCCTATTCGCATCTGGCCCACAATGTGAAACTGGGGAACAAGGTGATTCTGGCCAACAGTGTTCTTCTGGCCGGGCATGTGGAAGTGGGGAACAATGTTTTTGTCGGCGGCGGCGCCGCGATCCACCAGTTCTGCAAAGTGGGACGTCTGGCCATGGTGGGCGGGCTTTCCGCGGTGAGCAAGGATATTCCGCCTTTCTGCACTCATGCGAGCGGGGCTTTCAATTCAATCGCCGGCCTGAACGTCGTGGGTCTGCGCCGGAACGGGTTTGACGGCGCCGCGCGTATGGAAATCCGGCAGGCTTTTAAAATGCTTTTCGCCTCCGGGCTGAATGTGTCGCAGGCTGTTAATAAGATGCGCGAAACGTTTAAATCGGCCGCGGTCCGCGAAATGTGCGATTTCATTGAGGCTTCAAAACGCGGCATTTGCGCTTTCCGCGGCGCTTCCGGCGACGAAGAGGCCGGATGAGCCGCCATGGACAAACAAAAAGAAATTCAACTTTTGTGCAAGTAGTGTTGACGCTGGCAGTTGGGGTTTCTATACTGCTGCGAATTGTCCCTAATGGGTGAAGTCCGGCATGAGACAGGGCCGGCTTGAGAATATGGCAGGATAATATGAAGAAGACACATCTCATTTTTGTCGCATGTCTGGCGTTCGCAATCTCTGGAACGATGATTACTTTCGCGCAAGCCCAGCCTGCGCAGCCGAATGTCGTCAAGATCCGCAAAGTCACCGGCGGCAAGGTGAAAACTCCCGATTTCAAGGTTTCCGGATACAACACTGCCGGAGCCGCAAAGGAATGGTTTGCCGTCATGGTTGAGTTCGACACGGATGCGGAGTGGGTGGACAACCTTGATTTCGAGTTCAACGTTGTGCTGGAGGGGAACCAGAATCCGAAGTTCAACCGCCTGCGCGGCGTGGTGTCCTGCCAGAACATTGCGAAAGGCAACCGCCACAAGGAAATGGTTTATCTGCATCCTTCAACCCTTGCGCGCTACGGCGCCGTCAAGCGCGCAGCCGTTCTGATTAAGCACAAGGGCGTGGAAGTTGCGGCGGAAAGTTCGGAGCAGGGCACGGGCCGCTGGTGGGAGCAGCTCGCGCCGATGGACGGGCTGGTGCTGAACCGCCTGCAGACGCCGTTCGCTTTCCTGCAGTACGACGAATATGAGGCCATGAGCCAGATGCCGGCTCCGCGTTAATTTTTCCGGTAAAAAAATCATGCTGAACAAAGACCGAATACTTGCATTGGACATAGGCGCCAGCAGCCTCAAGATGGCTGAGTTCACGGCCCTGAAGTCCGGAGGCCTTGAACTGATCAATTTCAGCTGCCAGTCGCTGGGGGTGGACTCCCAGGCCGAGGGCGACCGCAGCGTGTTCATCGTGCAGACCATCCGGCAGATGATGCGCGAGACGGGAATCAAGCCGGGGCCCGTGCTGGTTTCCGTGGCCGGCCAGTCCGTGTTCTCCCGCTATGTGAAACTGCCGCCGGTGGATTCCGAGAAGATCTATCAGATCATCCTTTATGAGGCGCAGCAGAATGTGCCGTTCCCGATTGACGAGGTGGTCTGGGACTACCAGCTCATCGGAAACGCCACTGGCGAGGTGGATGTGCTGCTGGCCGCCATCAAGGCCGAGATGATCGAGAAGATGACCGACTCGGTCGGTGAGGCAGGACTGGATCCGGACCTGGTGGACGTGGCCCCGATGGCCCTCTACAACACGGTCCGCTACAACTACGACGACCTGAAGGGATGCACGCTGGTGGTGGACATCGGCGCGCGCTCAACCGACCTGATCTTTATTGAAGAAGGCCGCATCTTCACGCGCAGCCTGCCGGTGGCCGGCAACACGATCACCCAGCACATCATGCGCGAGTTCAACATGAACTACGCCGATGCCGAAGATCTGAAAAAGGCGCACGCCTTTGTGGCTTTCGGCGGCGCGTACGAGGGGCCGGCCAGCGAGGTGGCGGACAAGGTTTCGAAGAGCGTGCGCTCGATCATGACGCGCATGCATGCGGAGATCAACCGCTCGATCAATTTTTACCGCAGCCAGCAGGGCGGCGGCAAGCCCGAGCTGATCCTGCTGACCGGCGGCACCTCCGTGATCCCCTACACGGACACTTTCCTCAAAGAGAAGCTCAAGGTTGAGGTGGATTACCTCAATCCCTTCCGCAATGTCGCCGTCGGCGCGAACATCTCTGCCGAGGAAATCGGCAAGAGCGCCCACCTGATGAGCGAAGTGGTCGGTCTGGGCCTCCGCAGGGTTCTCTCGTGCCCGATTGAACTGAACCTGATGCCGAAGAAGGTGCTCAGGGAAAAAGCCCTCCGCAAAAAACGGCCGTATTTCATTGCGGCCGGCGTGGCGGCGATTCTGGCTATGCTGGTGGCCACCGGCTATATCGCCAGGGTCAAATCGCATGCGTCGTCCGAGCTTGCGGAAATCACCAAACGCGTGGATGAACTGGCGGCAACCGATGCGCAGCTTTCCGCCGAGGAGCAGAAAATCGCCGGCATTTCCGCGGAGATGGACGAAATTTACAGCCTGCTGGAGAGGCGCAGCCTCTGGAGCCGGATGCTGAGCCAGATTCATGGCACTCTTCCGCAGGGCATGTGGATCGCCTCCATCACCCCCGTGATGGAAGCCGCCGTTCCGGGACAGCCGAAAGGGCCGGGCGTGGTCAGGAGTTTTTCCGTCAAGGGCAGGGGGTATCTGGATGCGGTCAAGTCGGCCACGCCGATTCTCGAGTTCCGTGACAGGCTCCGGGGTCTTGACTTCGTGAGCCCTGAAACGGAGATCCAGCGTCAGCCGGCGCCCGGACCGAGTGACTTCGTGCGGGAATTTGAAATCCTCATCGTGCTGAAGGAGGGTTTGGCGCTATGAACCTGCGCAAGGATCAGCTCGGATTGATTATCGGGGCCTCTCTTCTGGCCATCGTCATGGCGGTTGCGGCATTTGTCCTGTTCAAGGTCTGGCGCGGCTACAGTTCCGTCAATGCGGATTTTGAACGGCAGGCGACCCGCTTCCAGCAGATGCAGCAGCGCGATCCGTATCCATCTGACGAGAATGTCGCGCGGGTCGCGGAGAATGCCGCTCTCCTCCAGCAGCGCAGAGACGGGCTGATGGACTCGCTGCTGAAAAACCAGATTGAGCCGCAGTCCATGGAAAAAGCCCAGTTCCCGCCAATGCTTGGCGAGGTGATGCGCAAACTCAGGAAATCGGCTGAGGATTCCAAGGTGCTTCTCCCCGCCAGTTTCACCATGGGGTTTGACCGCTATCTCCTGCAGGGCGAACTTCCGCAGAGCACCAATGACATCAGCCGCCTCGTGATTCAGCTGAAAGAGGCGGAGAAGGTGCTGGGGATGGTGTTCGCAGTCGGGCTGGGTGAAGTGATTTCCTTCAACCGCGAACTCTTTGAAGGAACCGCTGCGCAGGCAAGTTCCGAGGAAATGGATCCCCGGTTAGCCCGCCGCGCCCGCCGGAGCGTTCGCGCAGTTGAAGAGCCGGTTGAGGGCGCAGAAGTGATTCCTCTCAAAAAACAGAGCGATCTCTACACCTCTGAACATTTCAGCATGGAGGTGAAGGGGCGCGAGGAAGCCGTCTGGCGTCTCCTGAATGAAATGGCCCGCAGCGACATTAAGATAGTTGTCACGTGCGTCACGCTTTCCAGCGAGCAGCCGGATATCAAGAAAACTGTCGAGGCTATCAAGATGGCATCCAAGACCGCCGCGGATATGGCGGTAAAAGGATCGCAGTCTCAGGTTCCCGGCGCGGCCCCGCGCATGACGGCCCCGGCGGCAGGCGCCATGGCGCCTGTGATTGTTCCAAGCGCCGAGGAGCGCGTTGTTTCCGGCCGCGAGCCGGTCACGGCGAAAATAGAGTTTGATGTGTACAGGTTCACCAAACCGGCGGCAATACAGGAGACTGCGGAGTGAGTGCGGCACCGAGAGAAAAGACAAGCTGGCTGAGCACTTCCTACGAGAAGCTGATTCTTGATGTTGCGCTGGTTGTGCTGGCGGCCCTTTCTGTTCTTCTGGCCGTGAAACTGGTGACTGGGAGGGCGGCATCCGCCGGCCGCACGGATGAGGTTCCGGAGCAGGACCGGATCGCCGCCGCAGCGCTGGACGAAGCCGTCTGGGAGGAAAAGTCCGCCGCGATGAACAGTCCCTTCCAGGTTGCGATTCATTCAAACCTGATGCTGGTGAGCCAGCTCCGTGTTTATTGCGTGAATCCGGCCTGCGAAAAGCCGATTCCCTTCAATGCGGCCATGTGCCCGTTCTGCCAGACAGCCCAGCCCAGCCAGAAGGATATCGCCAGCATGGACTATGACGGCGACGGCCTGCCTGACCAGTTTGAGAAAAAGTACAGCCTGAACGCCTACGATCCCAACGATGCGGCGCTCGATCTGGACGGAGACGGTTTTTCCAACTATGAAGAATTCCAGAACAACACCGACCCGACCAACCTTGAGGATCATCCGGCGCCGGCCGCCAAGCTGCGTCTGCTCCAGGTGATTGCCCGGCCTTTCCGCCTGCGTTTTCAGGGTGTCAGCGAACTGGCTACGGGAAAGAGCTTCCTGCTCAATATGCGCAGTCTGGACAAGAGCTACTTCGCCAAGATGGGGGATGTGGTTGAAGGGTACAAGGTGACCGCCTATGATGAAACAGCCGTGCCGCCGGTGCTGACGCTGGAAAAGGACGGCAAGGTGGTGCAGTTGAAGAAAAACATAGCGATCACCAGGGAGGAATTCATCGCCGCCATGATTTCCCTGCTGGACAGCAAGCAGTATAAGGTCCGGTTGAACGATCCGGTGGATGTTCAGGGGCAGATTTATAAAGTCATTGACATCAACCCCTCACGTATCTTAATAGAAGATGGACAAACGCAAAAACAGATTCAGGTTCCTCTGATTACTGAGGAAGAGAGGATGATTTTGCGCGGTGGTTTACAGTCTGCGGCCCCGCAAACGGAGTCGCCGGGTTTTGATGTTGCGAGCCCGCAGGCGCCGATGCCTTCGGATTCGCAGGATTTTGGGCAGGCGGCCCCGCCGGCGGACGGCGGTTTCCCGCAGTGAAATAACGATTTAGATTTATGAAGCTGAACGAGACAGTTCTATCTAGAAGGAGTGCTCCTATGAAATTGGCCAAAACCATTGCATCCATTATGGTTTGCGTGTGGCTGTATCCCGGAATCCAGGCAGTCGGTCAGGATGATCTCAATATAGACGCCCTTCTTGATGATCTGACCGGCGACCCGTCTGTCACGTCAGAGGCCGCGTCTGTCGAGGCTCCTGCCGAAGCGGTCGAAGAGGCCGTTCTGGAAGAGGCGCCTGTCGTTGAGGAATTGCCCGCGGCCGTTGAGCCCGTTGTGGAAGAGATTCCCGCCGAAGTTCCGGCTGAAGCCGATTTGTTTGTCGAAGAAACTGCCGTTGTCGCGGAAGAAGCTGTCGAAATCTCCGCTGAAGCCGTCCCGTCCGAGGATGCTGCACTGGATGAGTTTCTTGCCGAGGAGCCGTCATTTGAGGCTGAAGCCCCGGTTGAAGAAGCCCTTCCTGCGGTCGTTGAAGAGCCGGTCTTCGAGGAACAGGCCCCCGCCGAAGAGATGATCGCTGAACCCATGGCGGAAGAAGCCATGCCTTTGTTCGAAGAAGCCCCCGTTGCTGAAGAAATGCCGGTTGCGGAAGAAGCCTCTTTCTTTGAAGAGGAGCCCGCTGCCGAAGAGACATTCCCTGCTGAAGAAATGATGGCTGAAGAGCCCGCCGTTGAAGAAGCTGAAGCTCCTGCAGAGGTTGCAGAGCCGGTGGTGGACAAAAAGACCGCCAAGCTGATCGCCCAGCAGGAGGAAGTACGCAGGCAGGCCAACGAAACAACCGCCCTGCAGGCTATAGATGACGGTTTCAAGGCTCTTGACCGGAACGATTTTTCCGGCGCCGCAAAGCTTTTTGAGGATGCCGCTTCAAAACTGCCCGAACGTCCGGCCACCCGGCAGAACCGCGAGCACGCCATCTGGGGACTTGTGGAGGCCAGCTATCGCGAAGCGCGCGACCTTTCGAAGGATCCTGCGCAACTGGACGCCGCGATGAAGAGTGTCGACCGCGCCCTGAAATGGGATCCCGCCCACAAGCCCGCAGGCCGCCTGAAGAGCAAAATCACCCGCGCCCAGGAGCGCAAGGCCATCGCCGGATCCCGGCCCGTACCCCTTGAGGACAGGCCTGAAATCATTGAACAGAACAAAACCGTTGCGCAACTGGTCGCGGAAGGGAAGCAGTTCTACGACATTGGCGACTACAAGTCCGCAGAGGCCATGTTCGACCAGGTGCTCATCGAGGACGAGTTCAATACGGATGCCATGCGTTATCTCCGGAACATCGAGGATCACTGGTACCGCGTGAGCACCTTGGAGCGCAAAGCCACCGTTGCAGAGTCCATGCGCAAGGTTCGTGAAAAATGGAATCCGCCCACGGGCGAGGTGGAACTTCCGACGGCCGTGGTGAAACAGGAATCCATTGACACCAAGACCACCACCGAGAAGCTCCGTGAAAAAATGTCCGATATCATGATCCCGTCCATCGAATTCCGCCAGGCCAATATCCGCGACGTGGTCAACTTCCTGGTGGAAGCCAGCGTGGCCGGCGATCCGGAAGGCATGGGGGTCAACATCATTCTCAACCTGAATCAGCCCGGTGAGACTTCCTCGCCTGCGCCCGCTCCGGCTCCGGTGGCCGACGATCCTTTCGCTGATTTCGGCGGTGGCGATCTTGGAGGCGGTTTTGAGGAACAGCCCTCGGATTTCGGCGGCGGCTCGTCCATTCCCACGATCACCCTGAATCTTCGCCGCATCTCCCTGATTGACGCACTGAAGATCATCACCGAGGTTTCCAACCTGCGCTACCGCATTGACGGCAACGTTGTGATCATCACGCCTGCCGGCGTGGCCACTGGCGTAATCGTCACCCGCATGTATCCGGTTCAGCCCTCCATCATTGACGTTATCGTCGAGCGCGGAGAGGATGATTCCGACAAGGGCGGTGAATTTGTGGAGATGACAGGATCCGGCGTGACCATGACCCGCGGCGATGTGAAGAAATTCTTCACCGATGCCGGCGTGCCTTTCCCGACCGGAACCTCGATTACCTACAATCCCAGCATCAGCCAGATGATTGTGGCCAACACGGCTGAGAACCTTGAAATCTTCGAGCGCATTCTGGCGCAGCTCAACGTGATCCCCAGCCAGGTTGAGATTGAGGCCCGCTTTGTTGAAATTGGTCAGAACGATTTGGAAGAACTGGGCCTGGAATGGATACTCACCGACGACTATGAGATTGCGCATAAGGAAGGTCTCGCTCCGATTGCCGGCCAGGAACGCATTCAGATGGATGCAAACCAGTCGGGACTGACACAGGGCCTGCGCTTCTTCGGTTTTGACGGGAACACCGGCGCCCTGGCGCCCGCCTCGGCCATCACCCGCGGCACCAGCACGGCCATGGGCAACATTCTTTCGTTCTCCAGCGTGCTCACAAATCCGGAAATGCAGATGGTTCTGCATGCGCTGCAGCAAAAAGGCGGCAGCGATCTTCTTTCCGCTCCGCGCATCACCACCCGCAGCGGTGTGAATGCCCAGATTCAGGTTGTCCAGGAGATCATTTATCCCACCGAATTCGAGAGCGAAGTCATCACGATTGACCGTGAAGTGGCCGGTGGCGGCACCATCCAGGAGCGACTGGTAACCGTGACCCCGGGATCCTTTGAGACCCGCGAAACCGGCGTTATCCTGAACGTGACACCTACCGTTGGGCCCGACGGCTACACCATTGACCTGACTCTGGTTCCTGAAGTTTCCGAACTGGTGGACTGGATTCAGTACGGTTCTGTCATTGACACGGACGAGAATGGCAATCCGGTTGGCTACAACATTCCGCAGCCTATCTTCAGCAGCCGCAACGTCACCACCAGCATTGTGGTTTGGGATGGTGCGACGGTGGTCATGGGCGGCCTGATCCGCGAGGAGATGGTTACGATGGAAGACAAGATCCCGGTTCTGGGCGACATTCCTCTGCTGGGCGCTCTTTTCCGCAGCAAGGGCGAGATGAGCCAGAAGCGGAATTTGCTGATCTTTGTAACCGCCCGTCTGGTTGACCCGGCTGGAAAGCCAATTCACAAGGCCGATGCGATGGCTATGCCCGGCGGATCCGCTTCCCTGGATGAAACCGCGATGAAGTAAGATCCGGCCGGAGCCGGGATAACAGAAGTTTGTGCACAGAGGCGGCATGCGAAACTGCCGCCTCATGCATTCAGGATGCGGGAGCATTTAAACCTGAATTATATCCGATGAGATATAAACGAGATTGTGATTTGCAGGCGCGGTCCTCTGACCGGGCTGTTTCCGCTGAGTGAGGGCATCCGGCCTGTATCGAAAACAAACTATCGTAACATGCTCCTGACAAAGCAATGACAGACGCGAAGAAACTGCTTCTTTTTGACGGCCTTGCCATGGCCTACCGCGGCTTCTATGCCATCCCCGGCCTCACGACGAAAGACGGGCGGAATACCAATGCGCTCATGGGTTTCATCCGCATGATGCTTCAGTTGAAGGAGGCCTGGAAGCCCACGCATTGGGCAGTGGCTTTCGACGGCGGACGCCCGGCCGAACGGATGGCTGTTCTGGAAACCTACAAGGCCCAGCGCGCGCCCATGCCGGACCCGCTCAGGGAGCAGCTTCCGTACATCAATGAGTATCTTGACGCCGCCGGCGTGCCGTCATTCCGTCTCGAAAAAGAGGAGGCCGACGATGTGATGGCCACCCTTGCAGTCCGCGCCGCGGGCGAAGGCGCCTCGGTGTTTATGGCGACCAGCGACAAGGATATGTTCCAGCTCGTGAATGACCGGATTTGCGTAGTCTCGCCCGCGAAGGACATGACCTGCATGCGGGCGGCGGAAGTTTTTGCCAAGACGGGGGTCCGTCCGGATCAGATGGTTGAATGGCAGGCGCTGATCGGCGATTCTGTGGACAACATTGATGGAGTTCCCGGCGTGGGGGCCAAGACCGCTGCAAAATGGCTGAATGAATTCGGATCGCTGGATGAAATCTTCCGGCGCGCGCAGGAGCTCAAGCCGCCCCGCTTCCGCGAACTGCTGGCGCAGCATGAGCCGACGGTGCGGCGGAACCTTGGTCTGATGAAACTGAGGACGGATTTGGATATTCCGCTGAACTGGAACGATCTGGCGGTTGGCGAGGGTGATCCTTCCCGGCTGCTGGCTTTTTTTGGAAAATATGAACTGAACAGCCTCTCCCGCATGGTGCAGGGAGAACTCGGATTGTGAAATCGGCAGGGCGCGCACTCCGTGCGCGCCGTCTTCGGCGGTCGCCCTGCCTTTGAATGCAATGAAGTACAGAAAGACACTTTTTGTTTTGGGCCTGCTGGGCCTTTATCTGCTGGGCGTTGGCGTTCGCCGGGAGGTGCTGGAGGCTCAGTATGAAGCGCTGGGCAAGTCGCCTTCCTTCACATTGGAAAGCGCTCTGCATTTCCGCATGATCCAGAACGCCATGACGGGCCGCCTGGCGAAAACGGATTTCGATGTTGAGTACCCGACCGGCGTGAATGTCCGCAAAACCTATTCCATTGGTTCCGAGTATTTTTATGCACTGGCCTCAAAATGCTGGCCTTCCTCTGTCCCTCTGACTGAACGGATCCGCTGGCTCGAGGTTCTGTGGTTCTGCTTCGGTGTTCCTCTGATGGTCTTGTGGATCCGGTGGGCAACCGGCTCTTCCATGGCAGGATGGATTTCGGGCGCCTTCTATGCGGTGGCCATCTCCAGCGTGATCCGCTCAACCGGGCAGGAAATATCCCGCGAGAACTTTGCCCTTCCGTTCCTCATCGCCCATCTGGCCTTTCAGGCTCGCGCTGCCGGCGATGCGCCGCGCTCACGCCTTTGGGCGGTTCTGTCCGCGGCATGCCTGGCACTGGCCGCCATAAACTGGGACCTGATCCAGTTCTACGTCTTTCTCTGGGCGGTGGTCGGGGCCGTGCGCCTGCGGAGGGCCGATTTTCAGTCCCGTTCCGGGTTGCGCAATCTCTGGCTGGCGGAATGGGCAGCCCTTGTGCTGGCCAGCCTCATCAATCCGTACCTGCGCGCGCATGGATGGATATTTTCCCCGCCGATGCTGCTGGCGTGCGGCGTGACCGCCGGGCTGTGCATGGAACTCAAGAGCGGAGTGCGCCTCTCGGGGAGGAACTATGCTTTGATCCTCGCAGTTCCTGTGCTGCTGGGGCTCCTGATTCATTTGTTCTTAGCGGAAAGCTATTCGCATTTCGGCGGACTGCTGTGGGCGAAACTCCGTTTTCTGAACCGCAAACCGGCCGATCCGTCCCTGCTGACTTTTGACCAGCGGATCATGTGGGTTCCCGCGCTGCATTCCACCACATTATCACTCGCAAAAACGATGTTTCCCGCCCTGTTGGTGTTGACAATCCCCGCGTTTTTTGTATTGTGCTTCTATCAATTTAGATGTGCGCGGTCTGAGGGTTACCAGTTCATATTCTTCTATGGCGCTTCGTTAATCACATTCTGGTTCTTTTTCAGGTTTCATGTTTATCTGGCGGTTTTTGCGGCGGCCATTCCGGGAGCCCTCTGCGGGGCGCTGAAGGAAAGGCATCCGATGCTGAAGTGGGTTCTGTTCCTCCTGGCGGCCTGCTGCTGGGCGGTGGAGGCGCGGCACACGCTGTCAGAGCCGGGACAGTGGGGCCGCACGAATGTGTATTACCGCGAACTCGATGAGCTGACGGACTGGTTCGCAAAGAACGGCGGGCAGAAACCGGTTGCGGCCAATTTCGGGGTGAGCGCATCGCTGCTGGCTTATGGCGGGTCGCCCATTGTGCTGCACCCGAAGTTCGAGGGGCGGGAAATCCGCCGCCGCGTGAGGGAATATGGCGAGACCCTTTTCAAGGGCGATGAAGCGGAGTTTCGCAAATGGGCCGGAAAATACGGCGCCGAATGGTATGTGCATGCACTGGGCGAGTTTTCATCGCATTCGCCGGATTTGCAGATGCGCTACTTTGCGGATGCGTTGATGCCGCCGGAAAATGCCGTCGCGCGGATGTTTGAATTCAGGCCCGAGGAAGGGAACTGGTTCAGGTTCCGCTGGGGCAACCGGAAGTACCGGGTGTTCGAGATTGTGTCAGAGGATGATGAGCGAATGGCAATACGCTCAGCCGGCCGTGCGCAGGAGGAACTGCAGAACGGCAACCTCGACAACGCAGAGTACTACGCGGTCGAGGCGCTGAAAGCCGATGACCGGAATACGGCTGCGATGAAGGTCCTGCTGCATGTCGGCGAGTTGCTCAAGCAGGATTTCAAGGGCGAACAGCTGTGAAACAGAAAAGGGATAAATCGCCAGTGACGATTGGCATCACCGGTGGAATCGGGTGCGGTAAATCGGCGGCGGGCGCCGCGCTGGAACGGCTGAATGTGGCCGTCCTCGATGCGGATCATGAGGCACACCGGCTGATGCGGAAAGGCACGCCGGTTTATAATCGCGTGCTGGAGGCTTTCGGGCCATCCATCATGGGTGCGGACGGAGAAATTGACCGCGCCCGGCTGGCGGCAGTTGTGTTTCCGGATCCGCCGAAGCTGGAACTGCTGAACAGCCTGGTCCATCCGGCTGTGCGGCAAAGCTGGCGCGAATGGGCGGCGGCGCGGCGTGAAGAGGGTCGCGATGCGGCGGTGGTGATTCCGCTGCTCTATGAAACAGGCGAGACGGAAGGATGGGATGCCGTGATCTGCATCACGGCCCCGGAGGACGCGGTCCGCCGGCGCCTGAAAGCGCGGGGCATGAATGACCGCCAGATTGATGAGCGGATGCGGGCGCAGATGCCGCTGGAGAAAAAAAGCGCGCTCGCCGATTATGTGGCGCTCAATGCAGGGACACTGGACGAGCTTGAATGCAGTTTGAAAGCGATATTGAAGGAAATCAAAAGCAAAAGGAAACGGGCGTTATGACAGAAAGAGAAAACACCAGGACATCGGACGATCAGGGAAGACCCGGCAAGAGGAGATACACGCGTCGGGGTCCCGGCCGCAAAAGAACGGAACCGGTGGAAGCCCCCGTCGAGGCTGCCGCCCCGGCCGCGGCAGAAGAAGCCGCTGTCCCTGCGCCTGCGGAAGCGGCGCCTGCCGCCGAAACAGAGCGGGAGCCCGCGGCCATCCAGAAATCCCCCACGGACCGCAGAGGCAAGACCCTCTACCTGCATGAGATGCAGCGGCAGAGCGTCCCGGAACTGCTGGCGCTGGCTGATGAACTGAGCCTCGAAAGCCTGGGCGCGCTTCGAAAGCATGAACTGACTTTTGAAATCCTCAAGGCGCATGCCCGGAACGGGGGCAATGTCATCGGCAAGGGCATCCTGGAAATCCTGCCCGACAACTTCGGCTTCCTGCGTTCGCCGATCTACAACTATCTGCCCTGCCCGGAAGACATTTATGTGTCGCCGTCGCAAATCCGCCGCTTCGGCCTGCGCACAGGCGACCTGGTGCTGGGCGAAATCCGCCCGCCCAAGGACAAGGAGCGGTTCTTTGCAATGCTGAAGGTTGAGAAAATCAACAACGGCGATCCCGAGAAGACCCGCCGCGTGGTGCCCTTTGAGAACCTGACTCCGCTGTTCCCCGACCGCCGCCTGGTTCTTGAGACAGACCCCGCCGAAATCTCCATGCGCGTGATGGACCTGATGACGCCCATCGGGATGGGGCAGCGCGGGCTGATCGTGGCGCCGCCGCGAACCGGCAAGACGGTGCTGATGCAGAAAATGGCCAACAGCATTTCCAAGAACAACCCGGAAGTGAAGCTCATCATCCTGTTGATCGACGAGCGCCCCGAGGAAGTGACGGACATGATCCGCAACACCAAGGCCGAGGTGCTCAGCTCCACCTTTGACGAGCCGCCGGAGCGCCATGTGCAGGTCGCCGAGATCGTGATCGAAATGGCCAAGCGCATGGTGGAGTGCGGCAAGGATGTCGTGATCCTGCTCGACAGCATCACCCGCCTTGCGCGCGCCTACAACACCCTTCAGCCGCACAGCGGGAAGATCCTGTCCGGCGGCGTGGATGCCAATGCCCTGCACAAGCCCAAGCGTTTCTTCGGCGCGGCGCGCAACATCGAGCACGGCGGAAGCCTGACGATCATCGCGACGGCTCTGGTGGACACCGGCAGCCGCATGGATGAGGTGATCTTCGAGGAATTCAAGGGCACCGGCAACATGGAACTCGGCCTCGACCGCAACCTTGTGGACAAGCGCATTTTCCCGTCCATCAACGTGGAGAAATCCGGGACGCGCAAGGAGGAGCTGCTGCTTCACGAGGACGAGCTGGCAAAGATCTGGATTCTGCGCAAGGCGCTTAACGGGGTGCCCGCCGTGGAAGCCATGGAGCTTCTCATCGGGCGTCTCAAAAAGACGCGCAGCAACGCGGAATTCCTGATTACGCTGCAGGGCTGAGGAAATGCCGTCCGGGCATCTCAGGAGCACGCAGACTGGCGGCGGCCGTCCGACCCGCAACCTGTATGCCGCGGCGCTGGCGGTTCTTGTTTCCGCGCTGTTTCACGCGCTCCTGATCCGGCATTGCCCCAGCTTCTTTCTGGGGCGGGCGTCGGATCTTGCCGTGCTGAAGCGCGCGCATTCCGTAGTGCTCGACAAGGTCCTCCCGGACTACCGGCCCGAGCAGCCGAAGACGGAAAACCGCGTGCGCCCGGAGAATCCCGAGAAATGGTCTGCCGCGATGCTTCAGGAAGCCTCCTTGCCACCCGCGCAGCAGGCCGGGGTCGAGCCTGCGCCGTGGGAGCATCAGCCGAAGACTCCGGCCCCGGAAAAGGCGCCGGTCAAGGAGTGGAACGCCCGCCAGCAGGTCATGACCGTCGAGGAGCGGATCTACGCCGATGAGGTCAGTGCGCTTCCCCGGCGGTTTGCCGATGAAGTTCCCCGGACCTACGATGCGGCGGATATGTTCGCGCTGGAAGCGGAATCCATGCCGGACGCATCCGCGCTTCCCGCCGGCGCCGGCCCGCAAATGGAAATGCCCCTGCCGGCCATGCCATTCTCCGCAGGGACGGCCTTGGAAGCCCCCGCCGTGCCGTTCGCCGCGAAGGGTTTGAGCGAGACGCTTCTGAATGAGCCGGTTTCGGAAATAACGGACATGGAGCCGGTCGAGGATCTGCTGGCCCTCAATATTTCCGTCTACCGCCCGAACGACGAGGAATGGCTCTATTTCCAGATTGGCATCGAACAGAAAGCGCCTGATGCGCTTCCGGTGCTTCCCAAGCAGCTCATTTTCCTGCAGGACTGTTCCGAGAGCATGACGCCTGAAAAAGTTGAACAGTGCAAGAACGGCCTTCTGCAGAGCATTGACCGCCTCTCTCCCCGCGACGCATTCAACATCGCCGCGTTTCGCGAGGACGTATCCTTCTGCTATCCGGCCCCGGTCGCGGTTACCCCGCTGTCGCAGGCGCGCGCGCGGTGGTTCATCAACGACATGCAGTCGCTCGGCAACACGGATGTGTACGCGCCGCTGCAGCAGGTGCTGGCGCAGAGCGCCGCCGCAAGCAATCCGGTGGTGGCTGTGCTGATCACCGACGGGCGCCCCACCAGCGGCATGGTGGACACCTCCGAAATCATTCATAAGTTCACGCAGGGCAACAAGGGGCTGGTCTCGGTTTTCACAGTGGGCGGCGGCCAGAGGGCCAACCGCATGCTCCTCGATTTCCTCAGCTACAAAAACCGCGGCGACGCCCATGTGGTGGCGGACAGCGCGAAAATCCCCGACGCCATGACGGGCCTGCTCCGCGAGATTTCGCGTCCGGTGCTGACGGAGCTCGGCTACCAGTGCGCTCCGGTGGACGAGAAGGAGATTTATCCCGCGACGCTGACCCATCTCTATCTGGACCGTCCGCTGATGCTCTACGGCCGGTGCCGGCCGGACACGCAGGAAATCATGCTCCAGATCACGGGTTCCGCCCGCGGACGAGACTACGACATGGTGTTTCCGCTCCAGTGGGATGCGGCGGAAGAGGGCGGGGCCGCTCTCCGCTCGCAGTGGGTCTGGCACCGCATCTATGACCTGATGGGACGCTACATCCGCGATAAAAATCCCGAAATTCTTTCTGAAATGCAGAGCTGGGCTTCACAGTACGGCCTTGTGATCCCCTACAGCTTTGGCAGCGAAGAATACCGGAAATTCTGAAAAAGGCCGAAAAACAGGCTGAAAATGCCAAAAAAACGGTTCATCCGAAAAGTTCCTGTCCAAGATAAGACATACAGCAGATAATCGGGCAAGTAATAACGCATCGCAATAATTGTAACTCAAAGATGCGCAATGGATTGCTCTCTCATTCGAAGCGGGTTTCTGCTAGGAGGCAACGAAATCCTGCATATGTTTCCGATTTGCAGGATAGCCTTACCTGCCCGCGACCCCGCTCCGACGAGCTGGGCGGGCCCATTCTCGCGGAGCCGCGGGCTGGGCTTGTTCTAAAATATGTGTTTTTTCAGGTGTTTTCAGACAGGAACTTTCCCGATGAGCCAAAAAAACGTCAAAAATGGGCAAAAAACATCAAAAAACGCTCAAAAATGGCCCAAAAATCGAAAAAACCGTGATTTTATGATCCACGCATCATGAATTCTCCGATCAGAACGCTGATGGTGTTTGTGGACGGGTTGGGAATGGGAAATCCGGATCCTGAAGAAAATCCCGTCTTTTCCGGCGTTTGTCCTGTACTCAAAGGGATGATGGAAGAGGAAGCTGTTCCCATCGATGCGGTTCTGGGCGTGGAAGGCCTGCCGCAGAGCGCAACCGGGCAGACTTCGCTGCTAACCGGCATCAACGCCCAGAAGTCGGTCGGTCGGCACATCGAGGGATTTCCGAACGAAGAACTGCGTGAAATCATCCGCCGCGAAAACGTTTTCAGCAAACTCAAAGCAAGAGGCCTCAGCAGCACGTTTGCGAACGCGTATTATTTGCAGGGATATTCAGAAGTCGAGCGCCGCCGCCGGCGTTCCGTGACGACCGTGGCTACGGAAGCGGCCTTTGGAAAATTCCGGAATGCGGAGGATATGCTTGCAGGCAAGGCCGTCTTTCAGGACCTGACTCGCGAGATGCTTCGCAAGCGCGGCTATGAAGGCCCATTGATCGAACCTGAAGAGGCCGGCCGGCACCTGATTGAAATTGCAAAAGAGCACGAGTTCACGCTGTTTGAATATTTCCAGACGGACATCGCCGCCCACCGCGGGGACATGGACATCATGAAATCGGTGCTGTCAAAACTGGACCGGTTTCTGTCGGTTGCGATTGACTTTCTGAAAGAGCCGGGCGCGCTTTTCCTGCTGACCAGCGATCACGGGAACCTGGAGGATTTCAGCACGCGTCAGCACACAACGAACCCCGTGCCGTTTGTGGCGATGGGCGAAGGAGCCGCCACTCTCAAGGCCCGCGTGAAATCCCTGACAGATGTTGTCCCGGCGTTGCTTGAATTATGCGCCGGTCATAACAAATCTTGATCTGCTGCCTGCCGATAATGCATTCTACTGACATGAAAAAAACAGCTGACAAGCGTCCGGACTGGGATACGTATTTCATGGAAATCGCGCATGTGGCCGCCACCCGCAGCAACTGCTCGCGACGCCATGTGGGCGCCATTGTGGTGCGCGACAAGCGCATTATCACGACCGGTTACAACGGAACCCCGCGCGGGGTGCGCAACTGCTTTGACGGCGGCTGTCCGCGGTGCGCGGGCGATTCGCCCTCGGGCGACAGCCTGGGGGACTGCATTTGCGCGCACGCCGAGGAGAACGCGATTGTGCAGGCGGCCTACCACGGCATTTCTGTGAAAGACGGCACACTTTATGTCACGATCAGCCCCTGCCTGATGTGCGCCAAGATGATCATCAATGCGGGCATCCGCGAGGTGGTGTACGAGGGCGAGTACCGCTTCACGGAATCCACCCGTTCGCTTTTCAAGGAAGCAGGCGTGACGTGCCGCCAGTTCACGCGCGCCGCGGGCTTCAATTCCAGTACTGGTTTGTGATCGGCATCCGGCGTTCGCGCCCGAAGGCGCAGGGCGTGATTTTGATGCCCGGCGCACCCTGTCTCCGCTTGTATTCACTGCGGTCCACGGTGCGAACGGTTTTCCGGACGGTCTCCGGATCGAATCCTTTGGCGATGATTTCGTCCACTCCGCAGTGCTGCTCAACGTAAAGTTCCAGAATCGGATCGAGAATGGCGTAGGGCGGCAGCGTGTCGCTGTCCTTCTGGTCGGGCTTCAGTTCTGCCGATGGCGGACGCTCAATGGTGGAGGGCGGTATGACCGGCGCGCCGCCTTGCTCATTGCGCCAGCGGGCCAGCTTGAACACCAGCGTCTTGGGAACATCCTTGATCACCGCGAAACCGCCCACCATGTCCCCGTAGAGCGTGCAGTAGCCCATTGCGAGTTCGCTCTTGTTTCCAGTGGTGAGCACCAGCCATCCGAATTTGTTGGACAGCGCCATGATGATGTTCGCGCGGATGCGCGCCTGGAGATTTTCCTCGGTGATGTCCGGCGCGCGGCCCGGCCACTGGCCGGAAAGCTCATCCAGATAGACCTTGAAAAGGCTTTCGATCGGCACGACCCGGCATTCGATCCCAAGGTTGGCGGCCACGCGTTTCGCGTCGGACTGCGTTTCCTGCGAAGAGAACCGTGAAGGCATGGTGATTCCGCTCACCCGGTCGGCGCCCAGTGCATCCACGGCAATGGCGGCCACGATCGCGGAATCAATGCCGCCGCTCAGCGCGACCACGCACTTTTTGAAACCGTTTTTATCCACATAATCGCGAAGCCCGGTCTTCAGCGCGGCGTAAACTTCCTCCTCGGGGCCCAGGGCCGGGTGAATGCCGGAATCCGCGGGGGGATTTTCGATGTTTGCGGGCGGAGGTATGACAATGACATCCACCCCGGCCGGTTCGCCGGCGGCCGGATGCGGCTGGACCGGCAGGCTGAAATAGAGTGTTTCTTCTTCGAACTGGCGCCCGCGCATGAGCAGGCGGCCGTCGGCCCCGATGACCATGCTGGCGCCGTCAAAGACCAGTTCATCCTGCCCGCCGGCAAGGTTGCAGTAGAGCAGGGGGGCGCGGAGGGAGGCTGCGGTCTTGCGCAGCACCGCTTCGCGCAGGCTGAGCTTTCTCCGCTCGTAGGGGGATGCCGAGATGTTGATGAGTCCGTCGAGATGCAGCGGAACCAGACGCTGGCAGACCGGCTCATAGGAGAGCCAGCTGTCTTCACAGATATGCAGCCCGAGCCGCGCATCGCCGACCTGCAGGGCCATCGGCCGGATGCCGGAGGCGAAGATTCGTTTTTCGTCAAAGACCCCGTAGTTTGGAAGCGAAATCTTTTTGTAGACGGTCTGCAGTTTTCCGGCCGAGAACACGACCGCTCCGTTATAGACCTGGTTCTGTTCAACCCACGGAGCCCCGGCCACGGTAACCGCGCCCGGGGGCAGGCGGCCCGCAAGGCCGGCCAGCGCCTCCTGGCAGTCGCGGACGAAATGCGGCTTGAGGATGAGGTCTTCCGGCGGATAGCCGCAGAGCGAGAGTTCCGGGAACAGAATCAGCTGCGCGCCTTTTGCGGCAGCCCCGGCGGCAGCCTCCGCCATTTTGTTTGCGTTGGCTTCAATGGCTCCGACCGCGGCATTGATCTGGCAAAGCGCAACCGTTATATTTTTCATGCGGGCCATCATACAGCCAAAGGCGCCGCCGCACAACGTTCTTGCGCGGTTTACGGCGATTGACTTCGCGCGTCCCGCCGACTATGGTATGCCGCCGAGGATTAAATAAATGAGCGATAGAACAGACGACAATCTGGAAATTGTGCCCGACGACAGGATGTCGGGCACCGATGACCAGCGCATCGAAAACATTGTACCGCTGCCGCCGCCGGCGCACCTGATCCGATTTTTTCCGATCAAGGACACCCCCGCCGAGAAGCTGATTACGTCCACGCGGCGCAAAATCCGTTCGATACTCCGCGGGCAGGACGACCGCCTGCTGGTCGTCATCGGACCCTGTTCCATTCACGATCAGGCCTCCGCGCTTGAATATGCGGAACGGCTGAAGGCCGAGCGCGGGCGGCATGCCGGGGAACTGGAAATCCTGATGCGCGTCTATTTTGAAAAGCCCCGCACCAGCATCGGCTGGAAAGGGCTTATCAACGACCCGTACATTGACGGGAGCTTTAAGATCAACGAGGGCCTGCGGATTGCGCGCGACCTGCTGGTCCGGATCAACCAGTCGGGCATCCCGGCCGCCTGCGAATTTCTGGATGTGATATCGCCGCAGTACATCGGTGATCTGGTTTCATGGGGCGCGATTGGCGCGCGCACAACGGAATCGCAGGTTCACCGCGAACTGGCCTCCGGCCTCTCGGCGGTGGTGGGTTTCAAGAACGGCACGGACGGCAATGTGAAGATTGCGGTGGACGCCATTCTGGCGGCGCGCGAACGGCATCATTTCCTCTCGGTTCACAAATCCGGCCAGGTGGCCATCGTGGATACGCACGGGAACAGCGACTGCCATGTGATTCTGCGCGGAGGGAAAGCCCCCAATTACGATGCCCGGAGCGTGGAATCCGCCTGCGCGGAACTTCGCAAGGCGAAGCTCCCGGAACGCATCATGATCGATCTTTCGCACGGCAACAGCGCAAAGGATTTTCACGAACAGCTGAAGGTGGGGGGGCATGTGTGCCGCCAGATCGCCGGTGGCGAGCCTCGCATCATGGGGGTGATTGCAGAGTCCAATCTTGTGGAGGGCCGTCAGGCCATCTCAAAGAAGCAGCTGGTCTACGGACAGAGCATCACCGATCCCTGCCTGGGCTGGGAAGACTCCGTGAAACTTCTCCGGCAGCTTGCCGATGCCGTGCGCGCCCGCCGCAAAAAGGGTAAACGCTGACGTTTACAGGCTGCTGCCGAAGTCCTTCTTGAATTTGGCCACCAGTTTCTCCGGCCAGCGGCTGGTGGGCGCGAGCCGCCCGGTGAAGAAGCGCAGCACCGTCGGCTCGTATTCAAACTGCAGTCCGCCGACGAGCTTGCGGTTCTTGTAAAGCCACTGCAGCCGGTCTGCGACAAACTTGACCTGTGACAGTGTGAACACGCGCCGCGGCATGGCCAGCCGCAGCAGTTCCACGTCGGCCAGTATGTCCTTCCCGCTGACATCGCGCACGCTGGAGATGGTTCCGCGTTCCATGCCGCGCACGCCGGAGATGATGTAGAAGGCGGCGGTCAGTGCGCCGGCCGGGTATTCGGTCTGCGGCACATGCGGGAGGAAGCCCCTGGCGTCAACGTGGCAGCCGAGCCCGCCGGCAGGCGTGACCACGGGAACCCCGGCCGTCTCCAGCGCATCCACAAGATATTTGATGAACTGGGGCGACTGGCTGATGCAGGTCTCGTCCTGCGTTTCGCGCAGGCCGACAGCCATCGCCTCGATTTCCCGCACGGACATTCCTCCGTAGGTCAGGAATCCTTCAAACAGGATCACCAGGTCCTTCAGCTTGTCATAAATATGGACATTGTTGGTGCAGATGCCGCCGCCGCGGGTTGAGCTGACCTTGCGGCTCGAAAAATAGACCAGATCGGCAAGGTCGCACATGGTCAGCAGGATTTCGGAGATGGATTTCTTCTTGAAGGCGGCTTCGCGCTGCTTGACGAAATAGGCGTTTTCGCCGATCAGGCTGGCGTCGAGCACCAGCATGATTTTGTGCTGGTCGCAGACCTTGCGCACCTGGCGCATGTTTTCGATTGAGAACGGCTGCCCGCCGATCAGGTTGGTGGAAGCCTCGAGCCGGATGAAGGGAATCTTGTCCGCGCCGTGCTTTTTGATCAGCCGCTGCAGCTTGCCGATATCGAGGTTGCCCTTGAAAGGGAAGCGGCTTTTGATCTTCAGCGCCTCATCCGTGAAAATCTCCTCAATGACCCCGCCGGGCAGCTCGATATGCGCCTTGGTGGTGGTGAAGTGGTAGTTCATGGGGATCACGTCGCCCTGTTTGATGTAGGCCTGGAAGATGACGTGCTCGGCGGCTCGGCCCTGATGCGCGGGGAGGAAATACTTCTTTCCGAAAACGTCCTTCACGGCCTTCTGCAGCCGTTCAAAGCTTTGCGATCCGGCGTAGGCATCATCGGCGACGAGCATCGAGGAGACCTGCCGGTCGCTCATGGCGTTGGTGCCGCTGTCCGTCAGCATGTCGAGAAAAACATTCTGCGTGCTCAGGAGGAAGGAGTTGTAACCGGCCGCCTTGATGGCCTTCAGGCGCTCGTCCACCGGCTTGAGGTGGAGTTTTTGAACAATGCGCACCTTGTGCTGTTCGATGGGGATCTGCTCCCCGTACATGAATTTGATCACGGGCGAATTATGGGCATTGTCCTTTGCGGTTTTCTTCTTCATGGGCGGCCTTTCATTTCAGGAATTGGCGGATGATATTGCCCATCCGTTCTGCGGAAATCAAGCGCGGATTCAGGATTGCTGTTTTCCGGGAATGTCCGGCGTCCCGTGAAAGATTTCGGTGGTGATATGCAGCCGGCTGACGGTGTGAAGCCGCCCGGAAAGGTGCATCTTCAGGTTCTCGACGATTTGAGCATGGGAAGCCTCCGGCACGGCCGTGGACAGCACAACGTCGGCCGTCAGCACCGGCCCGCTTTCCTCGTCGGTGATGCGCAAGTCGTGGCACGAAGCAATCTCGGGATGGGCGGCCACATAGCTGTTGAGCACCGATTCAGCCTCGGCATAGAGCCGGTGCGAGCGATCCACCGGATCCACATGCACAATGGCCTTGGCGTGGCAGTTGTCTTCGATTTTATCCTCAACCTCCGCGGCAATGCGGTGGGCCTCCATCGCGGTTCCGCGGGCGTCCACCTCGATGTCCAGCGAGATCAGGTGGTAGTCGCCGTATTTGTGAACGATGATGTCATGGGCATCGCGCACGCCTGCCACCTGAAAGGCCAGTTCCTCGATGCGCTTGATTTCCTCGGGGGAGGGGGCTTCGCCGAGAAGGAGGCTTACGCGTTCGCGAATCAGCGAAATGCCGCTGTGCACAATCAGCCCGGCGATGATCAGTCCCATGAGGCCGTCCACGGCGGACCAGCCGTAGCGCGAACAGATGAGGGCCGTGCAGACCATCACCGCCATGAGGGAATCGAAGCGAAAGTTCCAGTAGCCCGCCTCAATCAGCGATGAACCCGTGGCCAGGGAAAGCCTGCGGGAAAACATGGCCAGCCACTCTTTCAGCGGGATGCTGGCCGCCACAATGCCGATGAGCCACCACGGGGCATCATAGGGCTGCGGGCGGAAAATCCTCACCACCGCCTCTTTGCCGAGCGATAAACCGACGCCGACCAGAAGGATCGAAACAACCAGCGAGGCGATCCACTCCATGCGCCCGTGGCCGAAGGGATGCTCGCGGTCGCGGGGTTTCCCGGCCCAGTGGGCGCCGACAATGATCAGGATCGAAGCGGCCACATCGGAGAGGCTGTCAAAAGAGTCTGCAATCAGGGCAATGCTGCCGAACACAATGCCGAGGATGATCTTGACCAGGAAAATGAAGAGGTTGGCGGCGATGCCCACAACCCCCTGCAGCATGCCCAGGCGGAAGCGCGATTGAGAGGCCTGGAGATCGGCCCCGGCCAGAATCGTCCGCCGGACCAGCCATCCGCTGAAACCCCGCATTCGTGCGTTTTGTCCGTTTTCCTTCATGCTCGCGCCAGTCTAGCCGGAATCCCCCGGTATGCAACCCGGTTTTCTGGATTGATTATCGAACGGGGATGTATTATCAACGGTCAATCAAAACAGCAAGAGGATTGCATGTCGGCTAAAAAAACAGAAGAGTTTGAAGGTTCATTATTTGCGAAACCGGCGGTCGGTTCAACGCTTACGGTGCTGTCGGGCCTCGCTTTTCTGGTGCTGTGCATGGTGCTCCCGCTGGTGGGGCAGGCCGCCGCCGCGGTCGAGTACAGGAATCATAATTTCTACACCTTCCTCGCCGTGCTGGCGGCCTGTTTTGTGCTGGCTGCGCTGGCAGTGTTTTCCAAGCTTCAGAGGCGCAAGCTGGACCAGAGCCCGCTGCCGTATTCCTCGCTGGCCCTTTGCGCAGTCTGCCTGGTCCTGTTCATCGCCCTCATCACCGGTGCGCTGGCCGTCTAAAGGGAATACGATTTGATTTGCCATCGCCATGATACCTGATAAGTTTCGGCGTTGGTTTGTTTCCATGAAGAAGGAGTTGGAAGAATGAAGAGCATGAAAGTCTGGTTGGCGGCGGCGCTGATGATGATCCCGGCGCTTTATGTGACGGCCCAGGGTTCGGGCGAGTACGATTTGTTCGAGCAGGCCCCCTGGTCGGCCAGTCTTGAACTCGGCTTCTACAATTTCGAAGGCGACGAGGAGGTTCAGGATGCCCCCTTTATCGCCATGCGGCTGGGTTATGACCTCAATCCCCGCTGGACCATTGAAGCGGATTTCAACTGGATCCCCGTTCTGGAGCCCACTGATTTCCAGGATCCGCGCCGTACGGATATTGAGGACGACACCTGGGGCGTGCGTCTCGGGCTGGATGTGCTGTTCCACCTGCGCAACATCGAGAATCTCCGCTGGGATCCCTATCTGTCCTTTGGCGCCGGCTGGTTCCATTACGGGACAAGCGATGCCCAGGAGCAGGATGAGCCCATTGTCATCGCCGGCCTCGGCATGTTCTATCACTTCAATGATGAATGGGCTGTTCGTTTGGATGTCCGTCCGGTCATAACCGGATTCGACACCGAAGGCAACCTTCTCGGCAGCGCCGGCATCAACTGGCGCTGGGGTGCCCGCGTGCCCGAAGTCTATGAACTGGAAGGCACCGGCATAGACAGCGATGGCGACGGCCTGCTGGACTCCGAAGAAGCCGAAATCGGCACCGACCCCTACAATCCCGACACCGACGGCGACGGTCTGCTGGATGGACAGGAAGTCAAGGAATACAAGACCGATCCGCTGAATCCCGACACCGACTGGGACGCGCTGAAGGACGGCCCCGAAGTGCTGACCTACCGCACCGACCCGAACGACCGCGATACCGATGACGGCGGCGTGGCCGACGGTCATGAGGTCATCGAGGACCACACCGATCCGCTGGATCCCTCGGATGACCTGCAGCTCTTCACGCTGAACATCGAGTTTGACTACAACAAGTCCAATATTCGTCCCCAGTACTACAAGGATCTCGATGTGGTCGCGAAAGTTCTGCAGCGCGACCCCGGCGCCACTGCGAAAGTGGAAGGCCATGCCGACAAGCGCCCGACCTCCAAGCGCGACTATAACATCAAGCTGTCCGAGCGCCGCGCCCGGGCGGTCATGGAATACCTGATCACCGCCGGTGGAATCGAGGCTTCGCGCCTGACCTCCAAGGGCTATGGTTTCGACGTTCCGGTTGCCCCGAACGACACGGAAGAAAACATGCAGAAAAACCGCCGCACGGAAATCTACATCACCCCCAGCGATGAATCCCGCGCCGCGAAAGCCGGAAAATCTGAAGGCAGCGCCGTCATGGACATGAGCGAGCCGCAGGAAGCGCCCGAGGCAATGCCTGAGGCGATGCCCGAAGAAATGCCCGTAAAGTAATGGGGCGGTTCGGCTGTGCCGATCTACGAATATACGGCGGTTGATGATTCAAAAGCCTGTGAATACTGCCGCAAGGTGTTCGAGCACCTTGCGGCAGTAAAGCAGGAACCCCTCAAGGCCTGTCCGAAATGCGGTTCGCCCGTCAAGCGCGTCATCTCCGCGCCGAACGTCGGCGGCTCAAAAACATGCTTCGATGACCGCGCCAAATCCGCCGGTTTCCACAAGCTGAAAAAAATCGGCAAGGGCGAATACGAGAAGCAGTATTAGGTCAAAAAACAAGCAAAAATGGCCCAAAAACGCCTAAAAACCGTCAAAAACGGCTAAAACAGGCCAAAAACCGCTAAAATTGCACTACTGTCCGGTTATAACTAAAACAGATGCAACTGGTTACAAGATTCGTCATTTTTCTTCTGAGGCGTGGATTCTGTAAGTAGCTCCGTGAGAGGAACTTTTTCAAAAGCGTGTACTTCCAGAATCCGGAGGATTTTATGGAGGCTATGAGGTAAATGAAGCTCTTTCTTCATAATGGCCACCTGGACATAGA
>JBFXGK010000001.1:215949-461154 GCA_050178035.1 Kiritimatiellia bacterium | reverse complement strand
GAATCTCCGCCCGCGACTCCGCTCCGACGAGCTGGGCGGGCCCATTCTCGCGGCGCCGCGGGCTGGGCTTGTGCATGAAATATGCCTTTTAAAAGGCGTTTTCGGACGGGAACTTCACGGATGAGCCAGATTATCTGTGTTGCGGCCGTCCTGACGGCACTGTCCTGCGGTCCGGCATTTGCCGAAGGCAAGTCTCCGGAACGCGCCTACACAATGGAGGAGTGCATTGAAACGGGGCTGGAGCGGTCACTCAAGCTGTCGAACGCCCGCCGCGGAGAGCACATGGCCGAAGAGACCATCCGCCGGATTCGCGCGCAGGCCCTGCCGTCGCTGGATGCCTCCAGCACCTACACGCGGCTGGGCGAGGTGTACTCCTTCCCCGGCGTGGATGAACCCTTCGGCCGCGAGGACAACTACACTGCAGGCGTGGAGGCCGGACAGCTTTTGTATTCCGGCGGCGGTGTGCGCGCCGCGCTGCGGGCCGCCCGCGACTATCGAGAGTTCGCGAGCCAGGACACGGCCCGTCAGAAGTCCGTGCTGATTCGCGATATCCGGCAAACCTTTGTCGAGGCGCTCTACGCCCGCAAGGCCGTGGAGGTGGCGGAGGCTTCCGTGGACCAGCTCGCCGCGTTCGAGAAGCAGGCCAAAACCCGCTACAAGAATGAAACAACGTCCGAATTCGACTGGCTGAGCGCGCAGGTCAACCTTGCCAACGAAAAGCCGAAACTGGTGCAGGCCCGCAATCAGCTCGAGCTGGTCATGACCGCACTCAAGGATCTGGTTTATGCTGAAGACGATGACTTTTCGATCACCGGTGAGCTGGAATACCGTCCGGCCAAAATATCGCTTGAAGAACTGAATGAAATGGCCGACCGGAACCGCCCTGAACTGCGCCAGGCCCAGCTGAATGTGCAGATGCAGGAGGAGAACATCCGCGTGGCGCGGTCGGATTATTTCCCTGAGATCCGCGCCTTTGCGAACTACAGCGGAACCAATCCCGGCCAGGAGGAACCCGCCGTCGAAGAGTGGGAATGGGGCTGGAATGCCGGGCTGACGGCTTCGTGGAGCATCATGGACGGCGGACTCAAAAAGGCCGAAATCAGGACAACGCGCATGAAGCGGGATATCGCGGTGACGGAACAGGAAGACCTGCGGATTCAGATCCGGCAGGAAATCAAAAATGCTTTTCTGGCGCTTCAGCATGCCGAGGAAGTGGTTCTCAGCACGCAGGAATCGGTCGCGCTGGCCGAGAAGGCGCTGGAGATCGCCCGCGTGCGCTATGACGAGGGACTGGCCACCCATCTGGAATTTGCGGACAGCAATCTCGCGCTGCGCAGCGCGAAGCTTTACCACTATATGGCCCTTAAGAGCCACCAGCAGGCGCTGGCCGCGCTGGATTATGCGTGCGGGGTGAACGATTTGAAGGATAACGCGGAGCAGGCGGGAAAATGAAAATCATTACTTTTATAAAAAAGCAGGGAACTAAAAAAATCATTCTCTGGGCTTGTTTGGTTGCCATTGTGATGGGCATCGCCGTCATGATGTTGTTGAAATCTGTTGAAGATCGAGTCCTTGCGGATATGAAACTCGGCTATTTTGAAGTTATCATTCGCTGGAATGCCCCCAAAGAGGTCGCGGAGACTCCGCCCGAGAAATCTGTTGCCGTCCGTACAATGGTGATTGAACCCCGGTCCGTGCCTGCGGGTGTGATGGTGCCCGGCCGCGTGGAGGCGCTGGTGGAGGCGGTCCTTGCGGCTGAAAAGCCCGGCCGGATCATCGAGCTGACGGCGGACAAGGGTGACGCCGTGAAAGAGGGGCAGGTTCTGCTTCGCCTCGATGACCGCACGTGGAAGGCCGCTCTGGAACAGGCCGAAGTTGAGAACAAGCAGCTCGCGAAGGATTTGAGCCGCTGGAGGGAAATGGAAAAGCAGGGGGCGGTGTCCACAAAGGAATATGACGACATCAAACTCCGGAAAGAAGCTTCTGATATCGCCGTGGAGCAGGCCAAAATCGCGCTTTCGCAGTGCGTGGTGAAAAGCCCCGTCAACGGGCATGTCGCCGACCGCATGGTGGAGGAGGGGGAGTATGCCAACGAGGGGCAGGCCGTTTTTGTCGTGGTGGACACCGCGCGGGTTAAGGTGAAGTTTGACATCCCCGAAAGCAACATTTCCGCCGTGGAGCAGGGCGGCAGGATCAGTTTCATCATAAGCGCGCTGGGCGGCCGCATCTGCACGGGCGAGGTGGCTTTTGTATCTCCGCTGGCCGGCCGCGAGAACAACGCCTTTGCGGCGGAGCTGCTCGCGGACAACGAGGATGGAGCGCTCAAGCCCGGCATGGTGATCACCCTGGATCTGCCGCTGGGCATGACCGACAATGCCATCGTGGTGCCGCTGGCGGCCGTGATTCCCAAGAAGGGCGAGCATGTGGTTTTTGTGGTAGAGGATGGCCGCGCCGTGCGGCGGGTTGTGAAAATGGACCGGATCGTGGATGACCGCGTCATTCTTTCCGGCGGCGTTGCAGCCGGCGAAGCGCTGGTGATTGAAGGGCACCGTTCGCTGTCTGACGGGATGCTGCTGCAGATAATGGACTGAAGGGATTTCCCATGCTGATCAGCAATTATGCCATCAAGTTCCGGACCGCGGTGTTTGCTTTCCTTGTGGTCCTTGTGATCGCGGGCGCGAGCGCCTACAAGAACCTGCCGCGCGAGGGCTCGCCGGACATTACGATTCCCTATGTTTACCTGACAGCCATTTACGAGGGCACCGCGCCCTCGGAAATGGAAAAACTGGTCACCATTCCGCTGGAGAAGCAGCTCAACGACCTTGAAAACGTCAAGGAGATCACCTCCACTTCATACGAGGGTGTTTCTTCCATTGCCATTGAGTTTCTTTCCGGCCAGGACATGGACCTTGCGCTGCAGCGCGTGAAAAACAAAATTGATCTTGCGCGTCCCGATCTGCCGACAGACCTGGATGAGCCGGTGGCGCAGGCGATCAATTTCAGCACGGACTTCCCGATTCTGCTGTTCACCCTCTCCGGAAACACGCCACTGGACCGCCTGAAGAATCTGGCCGAGGATCTTCAGGACCGCATCGAACAGCTTCCGGGCGTTAAGCAGGCGGCGGTGTCGGGCATCCGCGAACGTGAAATCCGCGTGGAGATAGACATCAGCCGGCTGGCGTCCTTCGGCATCCCGATGGATCTGGTGATGCAGCGGATCGCCTCCGAGAACCGCACGATTTCCGCCGGAAACCTCGAAACCCGGGGCGACAAGTTCCAGGTCCGCATTCCCGGCGAATTCGAGATAGTCCCGCAGATCCGCGAGCTGATGCTGGCGGAGCGCAACGGCAAGCCCGTCTTCCTGCGCGACATCGCCACCATCACCGACACCTACAAAGATCTTTCCTCCATCTCGCGCATCAACCGGAAACCCAGCGTTTCCATCTCGCTCATGAAGCGGTCCGGCGAGAACTCCGTGAAGGTGATTGACCGGGTCAAGGAGCTCCTGGACGCGTATGCGCTGCCTCCCGGCATTGAGCTGACCATTGTAATGGACGAGTCCGATTATGTCCGGATGATGATCGAGGAGCTGGAAAACAATATTGCCTCCGGCTTCATCCTGGTGGTGGTCGTGCTGCTCATTTTCATGGGCTGGCGCAACGCGTTCTTCGTGGGGCTGGCCATCCCGTTCTCGATGCTGCTGGGCTTTGCGATTATCAGCGCCATGGGCATGACGCTGAACATGATTGTGCTGTTCAGCCTTGTGCTGGCGGTCGGCATGCTCGTGGACAACGCCATCGTGATCGTGGAGAACATTTACCGGAACCGCACGCTGGGCCTTTCAAGGCACGAGGCGGCGCGGCGCGGCGCCTCGGAAGTGGCCTGGCCGGTCATCACTTCGACCCTGACCACGCTGGCGGCGTTCTGTCCGCTCCTTTTCTGGCCGGACATCATGGGCCAGTTCATGGGATTCCTGCCGCGCACGCTCATCATTGTGCTGAGCGCATCGCTGTTTGTGGCCATTGTGATCAATCCGGCCATTTGTTCGGCGCTGATCAGCGCCCGGAAACGCGAGGCGCGTCCGCATAAGCACTGGTTTGTTCAAGGCTATGAGCGGCTGCTCCGCTTTGCGCTGGCCAACCGGCTGGCCGTGCTGGCGCTTGGGTTTGCGTTTCTCATTCTTTCCATTCAACTTTATGCCCGGTTCGGCTCCGGGCAGGAGCTCTTCCCGGATGTCGAGCCCCGTTCCGCCACCATCGGCGTGAAGTTCCCCGAAGGCACCAGCATTGAGCGGACGGATGCCGCGCTTGCGTCCATCGAGGAGAAACTGACAAAATACGAAGACATTAAATTCTGCCTGGCCACGGTTGGATCAGCCGGCGGAGGAACCATTGAGGGCGGCCAGGGCGGAACGCACCTCGGCAACATTCATGTGGAATTTGTCAGCGCGCAGGATCGCACGGGCAACACGTTCGACTTGATCACCGAAATCCGGAAAGACATCGGCCTGATTCCCGGCGCGGAAGTGACGGTGGCGAAGCAGGAAGAGGGCCCGCCGCTCGGCAATCCCGTTGAGATTGAGTTCTCCGGAGACGATTTCGAGACGCTCGCGGAATATGCTGCTGAAATCATGCATCGCATCGAAACCGTGCCGGGGCTCGTTGAACTGCGCGACGACATGGAAGATGCGCTGCCGGAAATCCAGTTTGTGGTGGACCGCGACCGAGCCGCGCTCTTCGGCTTGGACACGTCGCAGATCGGCAATTTCCTCCGCACCGCCGTTTACGGCACGGAAAGCAGCAAGTTCCGTGCGGATGAGGACGAATATGACATCACCCTCCGCCTGCCGGAGGATCAGCGCAACACCCTCGCGCTGCTGGACCGGATTTTCATTCCCGCCCCCGGCGGACAGAAAGTGCCGCTGACCTCGCTCGGGAAGGTTGAATACACGGGCGGGAAGGGGGCCATCAAGCGCAAGAACCAGAAGCGCGTCATCAAGATCATCGGCGACAACCAGAATCGCGGCGTGGACGAAATCCTCGTGGACGTGCAGGCCCGCCTCGCGGACATGATTCTGCCGCGGGGCTACAGCATCAAGTATGCCGGCGACACAGAGGAGATGCAGGAATCCGGGGCGTTCCTGAGCAGGGCCTTCGTGATTGCCAGCGGACTCATTGCCGTGATCCTTGTCATTCAGTTCAACTCCATTCTGCTTCCGTTCATCATCATGTTCACGGTGCTGCTGTCGCTGATCGGCGTGATGTGGGGCCTGCTGCTGTGTCGCATGAAATTCGGCATCATCATGACCGGCCTGGGCGTCATCAGCCTCGCGGGCATTGTCGTCAACAATGCCATCGTGCTCATCGACTGCATTCTTCAGCGGCGCGCCGAGGGGCTGGAAATTCACGAAGCGATCGTGTCGGCCGGAACCATGCGCCTGCGGCCGGTGCTGCTGACGGCGGTCACCACGATTCTGGGACTGCTTCCGATGGCCATCGGCTACAGCGTGGAATTTCACCAGTGGCCGCCGCGCATCATCGCCGGCGCCGAGTCCACCCAGTGGTGGGCCCCGATGGCCGTCGCGGTGCTTTTCGGACTGCTGCTGTCCACCATCCTCACCCTTGTGCTGGTTCCTTCCATGTACAGCACCGTGGAATCCATTGCCGCTTACTTCCGCAAGCGCTTCGGCGTCAAGGAAGAATGATCCAAAAATGATCAAAAACGGCCTAAAAACGGCCTAAAAACGTAAAAAATGGCTCAAAAACGCGAAAAAATGCCCTAAAATGCCAAAAAATGGCCATTTTTCGCGAAAAACAATAAAACCACGATCCGCGCCCGTTCGAATGCCTCCCCGGCAAAACGGCCATTGACTCTCCCCTCGAATCCGCCAGAATACTAGATATAGAGGCACGGGTGTTATGAAGACTGACAAGTGGGTCATAATTGATACGGAAACAACAGGAATAGTAAAACCGATTTATGCTGTGGAGATCGCTGCGCAGCAAATGCTGGGTTGGGAGCCAGTAGGGCAGCCTTTCCGCATATTGCTTAACCATGATGTTCCGATTGAGCGGCAAGCTGAGGCACTGCACGGTTATTCGCGTGATTATTTGCGGAAACATGGGGAAGATCCCCGAAGTGCGCACATGCAGTTTCATGAGTACTGCCGGCATTTGCCTTTTGTCGCTTACAATATCTCCTATGACTGGGATCGTGTTTTGATTCCTGAATACATGCGCCTCAATATCCCTCAGACGGGATTCAAGGGATTCTGCGCACTTGCTTTGGCTCGCAGAGCGATAACGGATACTGATAATCTGAAGCTGGATACCATAAAGGATCATTTCGGATTGTCCACGGGCCCTTCTCATAGTGCGCTGCATGACGTTCAGGCTTTGGTTCGTCTGTTTCAAACCGTATTGCGTGAACGACTCGAACCTGCGGGCATTATAGATTTTGATTCTCTTAGAACATTTTCAAAAACAACGCCAGTTTCCAAATGCTTGGAAAAATTGCATTCGGCCTGTGTAGAGCAGGAGGTGTGGTACGTCTTGACCGAGGAAGATCAACAGGTTGGTCCTTTTAGTATGCTCTATATTCGTGAGCTCGCTGCGGGTGGGGATTGCTACATCTGGCGCAAGGGAATGCCTGATTGGCAAATTGCTTCAAACCTGCCCGAATTCGCGGATGCCTTCAAATCAGCCAAAAAGAAATCAAAGGGACCAAAGGCAAAGCGGTCAAAAAGTGTTGCGCATTATCCTGGACAAAGAGAAGACATCGTTGAAATCAAGGTGTCACTCAATCAGCTTATAGGACTCTGCAAAGGTATTCTAGCGGATGGTATTATTACAGAAGAAGAGCTTCTGCTCCTTTACGATTGGATTGAGTCATGTCAGTGCACGCATATTTATCCGATGTCTGTTGTCGCTGACACGCTAGAGCGGATTTGCGAAGATGGGGTTGTGACTGGCGAGGAGCAAATTGAGCTCATGGGCGTCATGAACGAAGCAATTTCCGCAAGTGAGTAGACTCACCTGTTGAATAGCATCAAAAGCATGATTTGAACGGTGATTAGAAATTGAACGGGGTCAGTTCGGCCTTCAAATTCGGAAGCCCAAAATCCTCGAAAAACATCGAAAAACGGATTAAAAACGTCAAACACGGTCAAAATACACATAAAAACGGCCAAAATTGACAATTTTAACCTGTTTTTGACGATATTTTGCCTTTTTGGGGGCATTTTCTCTCACGAACGAGCTCGCAACCAAGTCGTTGCACTTCAAGGGCGGAACTTCGCCTCAGCCAATTATAAGCTTTGTTTTCACCATCTCCTGCTATTTAAATAGCCGTAGTATGACTGAAGGGAAACAGAAAATCGGTTTGCTGGGCGGATCTTTCAATCCCGTGCACAGCGGCCATTTGATTCTTGCGCAGGACGCGATGGAGCAGGCGGAACTGGATGAGATCATTTTTATTCCCTGCGCGGTGCCTGCCCACAAGGATCCGGGATCGCTGATCAGCTTTGAGCACCGGTTCAGCATGCTGGAGCTGGCCATCGAGGATAATCCGGATTTCAGCGTTTCGGAGGTCGAAAACCGCCGCAACGGTGTTTCCTACACGATTGACACGATCCGGTATTTGAAGCAGATGCATCCGGACGCGGAGTTCCATTTCATTATCGGGTCGGATTCGCTGCCGGAACTGCAGTCGTGGATGAAGATTTACGAACTGCTGGAGGAATGCCAGTTTGTCATCATGGCCCGCCCGGGATTCAGGGCGGCCGAAATGACGAAGGAGTGCATCAATCTGCGCGACCCGTGGCCGGAGCGGCTTCAGAAGCAGGTGATCACCGGGCACGAGATTGAGATCTCCTCGACCGACATTCGCGCGCGGGTGGCGGAAGGCATGAGCATTCGTTATCTTGTGCCGGCCGCCGTGGAAATGTATATTTACGAGCACAGTTTGTTTCAAAGATAGGAGCCGGTTATAAAAGCGATTGAAATCATGGATGCCGCCTGCGAGGCGCTGATCTCCAAAAAGGGCGAAGATCTGATGGTGCTGGATGTCCGGGGACTTTCCAGCGTGACAGATTATTTTGTAATTGTTACGGGCGGCAGCGCGCCACAACTCAGGGCTCTTTCGTCTGACCTGGAGCGGACGCTGAAGGAGAAGCACGGCACAGCCAGCAGTTTTCGGGCGGGCGATCCCGAGAGCGGATGGATGGTCGTGGACTACTTCGATGTTGTTTTCCACATCTTCAGCCGCGAAAAACGCGAATATTATGACCTTGAACGCCTCTGGCGCGATGCCCCGCGCCTGAAGCGGTACGAGGGCTGAAACCCTCAAATTTCCCCATTATCTGCGTGACCTTTTGCGAAATCTGTACAAAATGTCGCATTTCCGGTTGGCAAAGCCGGGGCTGCCACTGACAAAATGAAAATCGGCGATTTCGAAATACTGAAAAAGGACAGCGGTTCAAAAGCCCGCCGCGGACGCCTGATGACGGCGCACGGCCCGGTGGATACCCCGGTTTTCATGCCGGTGGGGACGCAGGCCACCGTGAAGGCCATGTCGCCGCACGAGATGGAGGCTCTCGGCTGCAAAATCCTGCTCGGAAACACCTATCATTTGAATCTCCGCCCCGGCATGGAGATCATGGAAAAATGCGGCGGTCTCCACAAGTTCATGGGATGGAACGGCGCGATCCTGACCGATAGCGGCGGATATCAGGTTTTCAGTCTCACCGATCTCCGCAAAATCACAAAAGACGGCGTGGAATTCCAGTCGCATGTGGACGGGGCCCGGCACTTTCTTGGCCCGCGCGAGGCGATGCGGATCGAGCGCATTCTCGGTTCCGACATTGCGATGGTGCTGGACGAGTGCATTCCGTATCCCTGCGAGAAGGACTATGCCGCGAAATCCGTTGCGCGCACGATTGAATGGGCGAAAATCTGCTGCGATGAGCCGCATGCGGCCGGCCAGCTCGTTTTTGGCATCGTGCAGGGCGGAATTTATCCCGATTTGCGCGAAAAATGCGGGCAGGAACTTGTGAAAACCGGATTCGACGGCTATGCCATCGGCGGCGTCAGCGTGGGCGAGCCGGAGGACGTGATGATTCAGGGCGTGGAGCAGGGGATCATCGCCCTCCCGGAGGACAAGCCCCGTTATCTGATGGGCGTGGGCGTTTGGACGCAGCTGGTGGAGTCCGTGGCGCGCGGTGTGGACATGTTCGACTGTGTCATGCCGACCCGTCTGGCACGCAACGGAACGGCCTTTACGCGCGCCGGGCGCTATCCCGTGAAGGCCGCGGTGTACAAGGATGACCTCCGGCCAATCGAAGAAGGGTGCAAATGTTATGCTTGCACTCATTTCAGCAGGGCTTATATTCGCCACCTGCTGAATGTGAACGAGATATTGGGAGCCCGGTTGCTGACCACCCATAATCTCCACTGCTTTCTCCGGTTCATGGAAGAAATGCGGGAGGCGATAGAGCAGGACCGGTTTGCCGAATTCAGGGAACGGATTAACAGCGAATACAGAACGATAGACAAAGCGCACGGGAACAGAAGTTAAGGAGCAGGGATTTTTATGTTTTACAGCAGTTTGTTTTTAGCCATGGCCGCCCCCGGGGGCGGAGGGAGTCAGCAGTCACCGGCCTTCAATTTCGGCTGGATTGCCATCATGCTGGCCATTTTCTATTTCATCCTCATCCGCCCGCAGCAGAAGCGCGAGAAAGAGCGCCGCGCCCTTTTGGAAGCCGTCAAGAGCGGCGACCGCATCGTTTTCAGCGGCGGAATTCTCGGCGTGGTCACGAATGTGAAGGACAAGATCCTGACCGTGAAAATCGCCGACAACGTGAAGATTGAAGTCAGCCGCGCGGGTGTGACGCAGATCCTCTCAAAGGGCGATCAGCCCGAGGCCGCTGAATAAAATAATCAGTTCATTGGCATTGAAAGAAATAAGGCAAAATGACTAAAGCGATCAGAAAGCTTCTCGGCAAAGTTGATTTGCGGGTGCTTCTGGCGCTTTCTTTGATATTCCTGGCTGTTTTCGTGGTTGTTATCGGGCATGCCCAAAATTTTTCCGCCGACGAACAGATTGTAACCAACATCACGGATCTGGAGGTATGGCTGAATTGTAGTAGCCGCTCTGTGAGCGGCATGGATCAGGCGGAACTGGTTCTGGATTTCGAGGGGTTTGAGCCTGTTGCGGTTCGCGATCAGCTTGTGCCCGTTATAAGCAACTCCGTCGCGGTGTTTCCGGTGCATTTGGAGCAGAAAAACGGTCATTTTCGGCTTTCCAATGCCGATTTTGAGCCAATTTACGATAAAAATGATGATTTTTGCTCAATAAAGGTTGAAAAAGACGCTATTTTGGTGCCTTTGAGCGAATTGGATCTCTGGTTGTACGCGGGGGAACTTCTGGAGGCTCAAAACCTGCCTGAAACCGAAAAAGTTCCAATGGTTGGAAATTCTTACAGCAAAACTTCCAATGATTGGAACTTTTCCGCTGAAAACTTCCAATCATTGGAAAAATCTCCTGAAAAAGTTCCAACCATTGGAAAAATTGAAGCCGAAAGTTCCAATCATTGGAAAAAATCGGAAGGCGACGACCTCCCGGAACTGCTGGAACGGCTGGCGGAAGAGATGGCCGAACAGCAGGCGGAGTGGCTCCCGATCATGCCGCCGTCGACGAGCCTGGTGCTGACCGTAAAGGCGCAGCCGTCACCGACTCTTATTAAGGTGTCGGAAATGATGGACGGTCTCCTGTGCGAGAGCGGAACATGCGGCCGGATTTATCCGGTGACGGCGAAGGAAAAGGACAAGGAGCCCAAAGGCCGAGAGCGGCGGTTTTTCAACAAGAAAGAAGAACTGCTGGGCGTAGCGGAATGCGAGACGAACTATAATCCCCATTCATGGGTGGAAAACAAGTTCCCTGATTTGGACACAATGCCGGAGGAGGAACGGGAATGGCTCAAGAGCGTCTATGATCCGAAGCGGATCAGCATCACCTATGATCTGACGCTGACCGATCCGGCGCTGATACCCGCGAGTGTGCCCGAACCCATCCAGCCGATCAGCCGGACGATAGACGGCGGATCGAATCATACGGTTTATGCCCGTTATGATGGAACAGCGTGGACCTGGGGCGACAACAGTTTTGGGCAGCTTGGCCTTGGTGAAACCGGAACCCTTTATTATCTGAGCCGCCAGGTCGAAATGCTTTCCAACATCGTTGCGGTGGCGGCGGGCGATAAGTTCAGCGCATGGCTGGATGAAAACGGAATGGTATTTATCGCGGGCGTTGACCCGTCCGCGCTGCAGCAGTTTTCAAATCCCGTCCGGCTGGAGAACGTCCCCGCGATGCAGGCCGTATCCACAGGGCCGGAGCATCTGCTGATGCTGGACCGGCAGGGGGACGTGTGGGTGTCTGGCCGTGTGGGAATTGGGCATCAGGTTAAAGTTCCGTTCAAAATCAGCGGGATCGGCGGCATTCGCGAAGTCGCGGCCGGTGAAAAAGAAAACCTTGCGCTGGACGGTCAGGGCAATGTCTATCGCTGGGACACGCCTCAAAGCGGGAAAAAGACTCCTGAAAAGATCAATGGCCTTTCTGCCATCACCGCCATTGTCGCGGGCCGGGATCATTATCTGGCGCTGACGGCCTCCGGCCGCATCCAGACCTGGGGCAAAAACGAATTCGGACAACTTGGGCTTGGGGATCACAGAACCCGCAAAGATCCCGCACTGATTGCCTCTCTGACAAACATCATCAGCATAGCGGCTGACGGAATGCATTCGCTGGCGCTGGATGCCAATGGCGACGGCTGGGCGTGGGGCGCCAATCAGTTCGGGCAGCTGGGCGCGGGCACAACGAACAATGCGCTAATGCCCGCGCCCATGAACGGCATAACCCATGCGGTGGGAATTGCCGCAGGCGAGCGGCACAGCCTTGCGCTGCAAAGCAGCGGGATCACGGTCTGGAGCGTGGGGGACAACAGTTTTGGGCAATTGGGAAGCGGTTATGAAACAATTCTCAAGCAACCCCGCGAAATAGACAGCGACGGGGACGGGCTGCTGGACAGCTGGGAATACAAGTCCACCGGCACGCTGACGACGAAATCCGGCAGCGGTCAGACGGCGATCGAGTATTTGGACATTTCGCAGAGCGCAGGCCGGGTCAGCCTGATGCTGGGGTATCCGGACGGGTTCACCAATCGCCTTGACATCTTTTCCTGCACGAACCTCATGGAATCGAAATGGACACTGCGCGAGACCACCAACGTGCAAACGCTGGCAAACTGGATCACATGGGAAGACGCCACCGATACGGAACACCGCTATTACGCCGCAGGGAACGCCGATTATGACAGCGACGCCGACGGTCTCTCCGATGCGCGGGAACGGTTCGTGTATGGAACCTCTACAGCCACCAACGATACTGACGGCGACGGGCTGAATGACGGCTGGGAAGTCGCAATGGCCCTCGATCCTCTCTCCGCCGAAAGCGATAACGGAGCACAGGGCGACCCGGATTATGACGGCCTGTCCAATTTCGAGGAATGGACAATGGATGCGAATCCAAAGGCATTCGATTCGGTCATTGTTCTCAGCCCCGACGATCTCTACGGCGGCGAGAAACTGCGTCTGGCCGTTCCGGGGAGGGGCATCCAGTATCGCAGTGTAACCGCATGGCGCTCTAAATGCGGCTTTCTGGGGCTTATTCCGAGCATCCCCCCCAGATATTTCAAACGTGAAACCTACGACGATTCTGGTTACTGGACTTATGACAGAGCCGAAGAGCCATGCATTGATTTCCTGTCTGGAACACGCTCTTATCACTGGGATAAAACTTGGGATGCTGTAGCGTGTGAACTGCAATCAGAAATTTATGGCGGAGATGTAAGGGTTGATGGATCTCAAAATGTATTCTTTCCGCCTGACCCGACTGATCCGTCTGCGCCTCCACCTGAAATTTGTGGTGCTGTGGTTGCCAGTTGTACTACCGAGGGCCACTGGAACCCCGATGGTTCTAGAACAGATTATACGGAGAGCGGTAATTACTTAGCGTGCGTTGATCCATATATATTTCCAAACAGAATTGGTGATCCTGTCGAAACACCGGGCGTCCTGTATTATAAGCGGGTCTGGGATGGAACAGAAGTTGATGATCAAGGATGGGTGAGAACTGATCACACGGAAGTGACAGAGGAGGTGTCAGGCGAGTACACAACACAGGAGCTGCTCATTAATGCGATGGCGGATTTAGATGGGTGTGGCCCGCTGACAGCAATGGAGTGGGGTGAGGGTAAATACAGCAGACACGTTGCGCCATTTGATAACATGTTTTCTTGCAAGCTTTCCGTCAGTGCATATGCCGCTTTCAGGGATCTGAACACGAACGAGAACTATATCACGCTTGCAAAACTCGGTTACCGCTTCCGGGCCGAAAACCTTCAGACGGGCCAGCTCTACCGCTTGAACTGGCTGGAACTGTTCACCCCGGAAGGCGGAGGCACGCCAGTTGTATTTAAAACCAAGACAACCGTCTTTCGCGGCACCGGCGGCATCCAGCCCATCGAGGACGCCACCTGTATAATTGATCCTCCGGCATTCGATGGCGAGATCGCCCCGCTCGTGATCCGGCTCGATCTGGATGTGGATTCCGATTATGACGGGATCATCACCGCCGCCGATGATCCGATTGAGTTGAGCGCCGGGGGCATCGTTGGCCTGAATCAGGATGATGACAACACAAACGGCATTCCCGACAAAGATGATCCGGGCGCGTTTGCGGGTGAGGATGATCTGGAAGTGCTGAATCTTACGGTCAACTTGGCTTCCTTGAATTCCGGGACTGTAATCCTTGAGGCGATAACCGGTGCGGGCAATGTGGAAGTCTGGGAATCAGCCGACAAAACGGCGCAAGTTCCCCTGCCCAGGGAATGGACGGTCGGCATAGACTCCATTCCAACGAATCTGTATGTGGAGGGTGTGAATGAAAGCACCTCCCTGAGAGATGTGGAGTTCCGGCTGCGGTACGCGGCGGACGGGCAGTCTGTTGATGACAACATCAGAATGACCGTTGTGAAAACGGATTTGGATGTTGATGCGGACTATGACGATGATATTGATGAGGGCGATGATCTTCTTGAGGTCATTGACGGGGGTATGCTGGGCGTGAATCTGGATGATGATAACGCCAATGGAATTCCCGACAAAGATGATCCGGGTGCAGTAGCCGGGGAAGATGATCTTGAGGCAATCACGCTGAAGTTGGAGCCCGACGCCTTGAGTTCGGGGACGCTGACGCTTGAAGCGATTTCTAGTGGCGACAAAATCCGGATATGGGAGAGTGCAATCAGGGAAACCGAGGCTGTATTACCAAAAACATGGGTACTCGGCAGTGATACTGTTCCCGCAACTCTGTATGTTGAAGGCATCGGCGCGAGCATTTCGGCGCGTGATGTTGAACTGCGACTCATTTATTCGTCCGGCAATACTCAATGTGATGATAGTATTAAACTGACCGTCTTTTATCCCCGCCTTATTCCCGACTTCAATCACGACCGTAGCATTACCGAGCTGGACTATGCGCAACTCATCTCGAACGGTGTTTTCCGGTTTTGGAAAAATGACGATGATGATTTCGGGGACATCTCCGAGGACGACAGCGACGTGCCCGGCCAGGGTGGGTGGTTCGATGATGCGAACTACGAAGATGGCAAAGTAAATGGCCGTTCTGACCTTCTTGACTTCTTCCCGGTTTGGCTTGACCTCCATGACACGTTAAACCTTCTTCCTCCAAGTGGCACGGTTCAATACAAACTCAAGCAGGCGAACGGCGCGGTCCGGGCAGTCTACACTGATTTGACGAAAGGCTCAGCGGGCAACTTCCTGACAACCGATGGGAACACATACGGCCCATCTTTCAATCAGAATTCTTTTGAGGCGGACACCTTTGAAGTCACGTCTTCTGGCGTGGCGCTCACAGTGGATTTTCTCAACAATATCAAAAATGACGCGACCAAGGGTGTTTTGCTGGTCGAAGGGATGGATATAACTACCGCCCCGCTTATTTTGGAAATCTGGATATCTGGATCGAAAATCTGCGAGAAGGAAATGCCACTGAGCATTAGCGGTGTTGAAGACATGTACCGCACAGCAAACATGAGAGGCATGACTAATCCGGGCGTTTTGAGCGAGCCGACTAACAATCCAGACGCTCTCAGCAATGGCAAGCACTTGGTATTTCTGCATGGATATCAAGCGGCGGATGAGGCTGCTCTTGGTGTGCAAGTTTGGCACAGGGCATGGTTGGCGGAGATGTTTAAGCGATTCCACTGGAGCGGGTCGCAAGCGAAGTTTCATGGTATCGTTTGGAGATCGGATGGTGGGGATGAAATCGATTATCAGAAAAATGTCACCAACGCCTTTTGTACTGCGCCGGTGTTGAGTGATTATGTTGCCGGTCTGAACGGAGACGTTGTCGTTGTGGCACACAGTCTTGGCAATATGGTGGTGTCGAGTGCTATCGCTGATCATGCAATGAGTGTGTCGCAGTACATGCTCTGCGATGCCGCTGTGGCCTCAGAAGCTTATGATGTGACTATTACTCAAGAAGTCAATCTGGTCAATGTGTGGTGGGCTGACTACAGCAACCACACTTGGGCTGCCAATTGGTGTCAACTGTTCGACGGCACTGGCGATTCCCGTGAGAATCTCACTTGGCGGGATCGTTTCGCCGACGTGATAAATGCAACAGAGGTGTGGAACTTCCGTTCTTCCGGTGATGAGGTGTTCAATCTGGCCGACAATCCCGGCCTGCTTGATGGTGCAATCGAAATTGGGTACTGGGGCATCATCCCCATTTCTGTGAATATCAACTTCGGCCGCTATTCCTGGCAGAAGCAGGAGTTGTTCAAAGGCATCAGATACTCGGACGGCTGGGCGAGCTTTGGAGGCACGGCCGAAGCAGGATGGGGTTTCGAGTCGGCGGTTCAGACCCAAACGGTTGGCGACGAAGAGCAGTTCTCGGTGATCCCGATCTACACAAACGCTGTCGGGGCGAATGCCGCATCGACCAATGATCTGCGTACCAATCCCGTTTTCAAACACTCGCCTGATTGGTTGGTGGGGACAAACGCCTTGTCGCAAAGTCAGATTGACTTCATGCTCGGCATGGGGATACCGGCACTCACCCCGGCGACGGGAGAAACACAGTTGCCAGTGTACGTGATTCCTCTCGACCATCAGAAGGAACTGAACAGTGCCCCCAATATGGGTTTCAAACCGAACGGTTGGCCAAATCGTGGGGATCCGGACTTCCAGAATTGGCTGCACAACGACATGAAAGCTGTCGCCTACCTCTATAACTACGTGCTGTTTGACACTATCGTTAACGCAGGAGGTCTGAAATGAAACGTGTGTTTTACGCGTATCTGTGTTTGTTTTCTCAACTCGGTCTTGCCCAACATTATGTTCCCACCAAGGCAACCATAACTGTACGGGACGACATCGGACAGCTAGTGAAACACGTATCTATAGAGGGTGGGTTTCGGGATTTCAGCAATGCCGGTTCCAGAGATCGGTTTATGGGGGTGACCGATGCGAATGGAGTGTTCATTGCAAAAGGACAAGCGCTCATCGGAGTTGGCGTGCGCGCGACTGCGGAGGGATATTACGAGACGATCACGAGTGTCCCTCTTGACATGAAGAAGGGAATGCAGATGGATCACTGGAATGTGACCGTCCCCGTTGTGTTAAAACGGATCAGGAACCCGATCTCCATGTACAGCCGAGAAGTCGAGAACCCTTACATTTCCGCCTTTGAAGGCATCGGCAGATATCGCCTTATAGGCGCTTCAAGATATGACTTCGTGAAAGGTGATTTCTTGTCACCATATGGGAACGGTTCTATTGCCGATTTGGATTACAATTGGAAGATGACAATCCATTCGACCAATAAAGTTGGCAGAGCACTTGACAAAGATATGCATTTGGAAATCCGTATGACTAATGTTCTGGACGGAATTTGCAAGGGGAACGCGGATGGCGGCAAGGGCAATAACGGGAACGAAGGCAGCTCCTACATCTCGGCGTACGAGGCACCGGCAGAGGGATATACCAACAACATATCGCTCTACTGGAAGGTTCGTGGGATGAAGGCGGAGAGTAATGATGATCAGCACTCTCTGTACTACTTCCGCATTCGAACGCAGACGAGTGAAACGGGTCAAGTCACGAACGCGCTCTATGGGAAGATATACGGCCAGATCAACGGGACCTTCACCTACTACCTGAATCCGACCCCGAATGACCGGAACGTCGAATTCGATCCTCAAAGAAATCTTTTCGCCGTGCCCCCTCAAGCGAAGGATCCCAAGATCTATGAAGAATAACCGCTCTTGCCGGATATGCTCTATATGCCTAGACATGGGTGACAAGATTGTCACCGTTGGAGGTCTAAAATGAGAACGCACATAATCGCGGTAGCCGTATACTTGGTGACAAGCGTTGTTCTGGCCCAACACGCTGTTCCAACTAAGGCGACTTTTGTTGTCCGAGACGACGCAGGGCAGGCGGTGACGGCTGTTGCCATCGACGGCGGTTTTGGAGACGTGAGCCAATCAGGTGCACGAGATCGTTTCAATGGATTGACTGACACAAATGGGATGTTTGCTGCAACCGGAAACGCCATTTTGGATGTCGGGGCGCGATTTAAGAAAGATGGATATTATCAGAGCATAAAAAGCGTTCCTGTGGACAGAGCGCGGAGAGAGAGCGGCTTGCGCTGGGATGTGGAGATACCCGTTCTGTTGAAACGCATCAGGAATCCTATCCCAATGTATTTCAATCGGGTGGACAATTTCAGTTTCGACCACTTTGAACGCGTTGGCAAATACTGCCTTGGTCGCACGTCAAGTTATGACTTTGTGACCGGGGCTTTTCTCCCTCCGTCGGGAACAGGCAGTAGAGCAGACGTACAGTTCACTTGGTCGATGAAAATCTACGCGACTAATAGAATCGGGCGCGCTTTGGAATATGACAGCCGTTCCAAAATCGAAATGACGAATGTAATGGACGGAATTTGCAAAGGTAAGCCGGATGGCGTGATCGGAGGCGAAGGCAGTAGCTGCATTTCGGCCTATGAGGCGCCAGCGGATGGTTATACCAACGCTATCACTCTTTATCGTAATGTTCGTGGCAGAAATGCAGAGAGTAACGACGATCAGCACCAGCTATATTATTTTCGCATTCGGACGCAGACGAACGAGATGGGGCAGGTAACAAATGCGCTCTACGGAAAGATATATGGCCAGATTAATGGGAACTTCACCTACTATCTGAATCCGACCCCGAACGACCGAAACGTCGAATTCGATCCTTCAAACAATCTCTTTAAGAACCTGAGATCGGCGGAGCAGGTGCGCGAACCATGACGCGCTCATTTTGGATTTGAACCTTGTAATATTACGCGCTGTTGTAGGATATTTCGAGACACAAGAAAGTTAGGAAGGTAACCGGTTATGGAAAAGAACGCAGTGTGGAAATGGCTGTTGCTGGTCGTGCTTCTGGCAGGATCTTTTGCGGTGGTTTACCCGCCGTCCGAGAAGGTAAAGCTGGGCCTTGATTTGCAGGGCGGCACCAGCTTCACCGTTGAAATTGACAAGAGTGAGATCCAGAAGCGTATTATTGAGGACGAGCCGGATGTTGATCCGGAAACACTGCCTTCTCGCGTCGCGCGCGCCGCCTCCGAAGCCCGTGAAAACGCCCTCGAAGTCATCCGCAACCGCGTGGACGGACTGGGCATTGCCGAGCCGGTGATCTATTCCTCGTCGGCCGAAGGTTCGGAGCGAATCGTGGTGCAGCTTCCCGGTGTTGACAAGGAAAAGCGCGAAGCCGCCCGCGAATCCATCGAGAGCGTGGCGTTCCTGGAATTCCGCCTGGTGCATGAAAAGAGCGCGGAATGGGTTGAAGAGCTTTTCACCGATTTCAAGGCCCCGCGCGGGTTCAAGATCAGCGATGCCGGCGACTTTTACATTCGTGACGTCGAAAACGTCAAGGATGAGGACATGGATCAGGAATTCCTCGACGCCCTGCACCGCTTTGAACCGCAGCCCGGCTGCAGTTTCATGCTGGAAAAGGACAGCGACGCGTCCGGCCGCACGATTTATCGTCCGTATTACATCTCGATTCGAAAACAAATGACGGGCGACACCATCAAGAACGCCGGTGTGGATTATCATCAGATCACCGGTGCGCCCAGCGTCAATCTTGAATTCGACCGCCAGGGCGCGCGCCGTTTCGCAAAGATCACGCGCGACTATGCTCCGGGCGGCGAGAAGAACCGCGAAAGCGATACGGGCCGCCAGCTCGCGATTATCCTGGACGGCACGTTGTACTCCGCGCCTGTCATCCAGACGGAAATCCCGAACGGCCGCGCTGAAATCACGGGTAACTTCAAGGTTCCCGAGGCCATGCGGCTGGCTAATGTGCTCAAAGCCGGCGCGCTTCCTGCGCCGGTGAAAATCATCCAGACCAGCACGGTGGATCCGTCGCTGGGACGCGATGCCATCAATGGCGGCATTCGGGCGGGCATTGTGGCATTTTCCGCGATCGTGATTTTCATGCTGGGCTATTACCTGCTGGCGGGTCTGGTGGCCGATGTGTCACTGGTCGCCGAGATCCTGCTCATGCCCCTTGGTCTGATTGTGACCTCCGGATTTCTCGGGCTCTTCTCGGGTCAGCGCTTCACGGGCGCGGCGATCGGGTTGCCGACCCTCACGCTCCCGGGCATTGCGGCCCTCATCCTGACCATGGGCATGGCCGTTGACGCCAATGTGCTCATTTATGAGCGCATTCGCGAGGAGCTGCGCGCCGGCAAGCGGCTGTCCAGCGCCATTGCATCCGGCTATGAGCGCGCATTCAGCGTGATTTTCGATGCCAACCTTACGACGCTTTTGACCGCCGTGATCCTCTTCACATTCGGATCGGGGCCCATCCGCGGATTCGCCGTCATGCTGAGCGCGGGCATCATTGTCACGATGCTTGTGGTGCTGGTGTTCACGCGGCTGTGGCTGAACTGGCTGGTGGACAGTTTCAAGGTCAAGACCATGAAGATGCTTTCCTTCTTCGGAAACACGAAGATTGATTTCATGCGCTATCGCTTTGTTGCTGCAACGATCTCCTTAGTCATCATCGCTGGAACATGGACCGTCGTTGTGAAGAAGGGCGAGGCCAACCTGGCGGTTGATTTTGCGGGAGGAACTTCTTTCCTCTACGGTTTCAAGGAGAAGCTGCCGATTGACCAGATCCGCGCCGAGCTGACGAAGATCAACATAGATGCGAGCCTGCAGTACAAGGCCGACCTGATTGCCGAAGCCGAGGGCGGAATCAATGAAATGCTGGATGTGCGCGTGGGCGAAAATGAAGGCGAGGCTGTGAAAAAGCTGTTTGAGTCAAACTTCGCCGGCTATGAACTGCTTCAGGAAGAGCAGGTTGGCGGGCAGATCGGCGACGAGCTCCGCCGGAAGGCCATCATGGCCATCATCTGGTCGCTGCTGGGCATCGTGCTTTACCTCGCGTTCCGTTTTGAATTTGGCTACGGCGTGGGTGCGGTGGTTGCGCTGGCGCATGACGTGCTCATTACCGTGGGCATTTATTGCGTGCTGGGCAAGCAGATCAGCCTGCCGATCGTTGCGGCGCTGCTCACAATTGTGGGATATTCGGTGAATGACACCATCGTGGTGTTTGACCGTATTCGCGAGGACCTGAAGCTCGTCAGGGGGCGGAGCTACAAGGATATCGTCAACCTCAGCGTGAACCAGACGCTGAGCCGGACAGTTCTGACCTCCGGAACCACGCTGCTGAGCATCATTGCCCTGATGCTGTTCGGGGGCGGCTCAATCTTCGATTTCGCGCTGACCCTGTTCATTGGCGTCACCGTAGGAACCTATTCCTCCGTTTACCTGGCCACGCCGGTGGCGATGCTCTGGCACCGCGAAAAGCCGAAGGCCGCATAGGATGCAGTATGCTTGAGTGAGGCACCCCGCGCGGTCATCCGCGCGGGGTGTTTCTTTGCGGAGGTTGTCTTGAAAGTCTGGAAAACAGCGTCGTTCAACGAGTCTCTGGCCGAATCTATAATGGCGGAATACGGCCTTCCTCACCCGGTGGCCGCTGTGCTGGCCGCCCGCCCCTGGGATTCACCAGAGGACATTGGACGGTTTCTTTCCCCCTCGCTTTCTTCGCTGGGCGATCCGTTTGTTCTGCCCGACATGGATAAGGCCGTAAAACGCATTTGGGCGGCCATCAGGGACCGGCAAACCATTGTGATCTATGGCGACTATGACGTGGACGGCGTCACCAGCACCGCGATGCTGTGCCGGGTGCTCCGGGCGCTGGGCGCGGAGGTCCAGCTGTTCCTGCCGCATCGCGTGGACGACGGCTACGGCATGAGCGTTGAACCTGTGATGCGCTGCATCGAGGACTTCAAACCCGGCCTGATTGTGACCGTGGACTGCGGCACCGGCTCGCGCGAGGCCGTGGAATATGCCCGCTCCCGCGGAGTTGATGTGGTCGTCACCGATCACCACGAAGTCTCCGGCGATATCTCGCCGGCATGGGCATTGGTGAATCCCAAGCTCGGGAAGCGGCCGGAAGACAAGATGCTGGCCGGGGTGGGGGTGGCCTACAAGCTTTGCCATGCGCTGGTGAAGCATGGCCGCGATGCTGGCGAAGACTCTGCAAAGGAAGCGGATCTGCGCGAGTATCTGGATTTGGCGGCGCTGGGCACCGTATGCGACATCGTGCCGCTTCTTCACGAAAACAGAATCCTGGTGCGTGCCGGGCTTGAACGTCTCGCACGGACCGGGAATCCCGGGCTGAAGGCGCTTTTGGAAGTCGCCGAAGTGAAGCAGCCGTACACGGCTTACACATTCGGGTTTCAGCTCGGTCCGCGCCTGAATGCCGCCGGCCGCCTGGGCACGGCCATGCACTCGCTCAACCTTCTGCTGACCGAGGATGCTGCGGAGGCGGGAGTACTGGCAAAGGATCTCGATCGTACAAATCGCGAGCGGCGCAGCATCGAAAATCAGATCTTCGAAGAGGCCGCCGCCATGATTGCGGAAAAGTACGACGAGAAAAAAACCTATGGCATTGTTGCCGCAGGCCGCGAATGGAATCAGGGGGTGGTGGGCATTGTGGCTTCGCGCCTGGTCAAGAAATTCAACCGCCCTGCAATCGTCATTGCCGTTGATGAAGACGGCCGGGGGAAGGGTTCCTGCCGCAGCATCGCGGGCTTCAATATGGTGGAGCAGCTCGAACACTGCTCGAAGATTTTGACCCGCTGGGGCGGGCATGCCATGGCCGCCGGCCTGGAACTGCCGGTTGACCGCATTGAAGAGTTCGGGGAACAGTTCAACCGGATCGCCGAGAAAGCCCTGCGTCACGCCGATCTGCGGCCGTCCATCACCATAGATGCATGGCTGGAGCCCGGTGAATTCAGCGCACAGCTCCATGAGGCCCAGAAAAAGCTCGAGCCGTTCGGAATGGAAAATCCGTCCCCCCTTTGGGGCTTGCGGGATGTGGCGGTTTCTGGCAATCCCCGCATGGTTGGAACGGGCCACGTGAAATTTGCATTGCAGATCAACGGTGCGTCGGTTCCCGCCATCTGCTTTGGCTGGGGCGACCGGCCGCTGCCGGCCGGGCGGCTGGATTTGGCTTTCCAGATGAAATTGAACAGTTTCCGCGGAAACGACACTCTGGAAATGGACGTGAAGGCAATCCGTTCGTCCGCGGCGGAATAAAAAAGAGATTTCAGGGCATTCTTAAAAAAAGTTGCGGGGAGGGGAATGTGCTGTTATATTGCGGCGGTTTTTTGTGGGGCGGTAGCTCAATTGGGAGAGCGTCGCGTTCGCAATGCGAAGGTCGAGGGTTCGATCCCCTTCCGCTCCACCATTTTTTTGTCATCGGGGGTTTGATTCGGGGTATTTATACGACAGCATGAGCGAGCAGAATTCCCAGAGTTCAAAATATGTGCAGGGGTTTGTGCTGGCGTATGAACTGCGCGAGAACCGCCTGACGTATAAGTTCATGCGACTGATTCCTCTTGCCCGCGTGGATTTGGGCGATGCCGTGCAAATCAGGCTGTCTTCGCCCGTGGAGTTTATGAAATCCCTTGCAAGGCATCCGCTTAAGACAAGGTACTGGTGGACCTTCGGGCTGCGCTGCCGGGGATCCGAAGCGCCGATCTACCTGATCCGGACCTCCAGGAAGGGGAAGAGCGTTTTCCTGAAGCTGAAAGCCGGCATGCATTACCGCCTGAGAGTTTCGATCCATCGCTGGTCGGTTCATTATTCGGATGAAGAGGGGCAAAACGCAGTCTTTGAGTTTTACAACGGAAAGCCCGAAGCCGCGGAGAGTCCGTCGGTCTGATATTTTTCAGAAAAAAGGCTTTTCAAACGGCTTTCAGGGCTTATTCTTTCGGGGTTTTATATGAGGATTTCAATAGTCAAATGCGGGTGGGTTTGGATTATTCCCCCCCTGGTGATCGGGGTGGGCGCCGCATTGCTTTTGCAGGGGCCCGCGGCCATTGCCATATCCGCCATTGGCTTGCTGTTGAGCCTGTTTATGCTCTATTTCCACCGTGATCCCCAGAGGATTCCCCCCGCGGAGGAGGGAATCATCCTGGCCGGCGCCGACGGTATTATCCGGCGGGTGGAGGAGATGAACGAGTCCGAATATCTGCGCGGTCCGGCTGTCCGGATCAGCATCTACCTGAACCCCTTTGACGTGCATGTAAACCGCTCCCCAATGGGCGGCCGCGTGACGCGTCTGAGCTACACCCCCGGCAGGCACCTTCTGACCATCATGAACGAAGCCTCCGAGGTTAATGAACACAGCTCGATTTTCATCGAGGGCCGGCAGATCAACTGCCTGGTGCGGCAGATCGTCGGGCCGATTGTCCGCCGGGTGGTCTACTGGCTGAAGGAAGGGCAGGAGATCGCCGCGGGGGAATCCATCGGCATGATGCGATTCGGCTCCCGGCTGGATATTTATTTGCCATCCTCCCGCGTAGAGGTTACGGTCAGAAAAGGTGAGAGGGTGCAGGCCGGGCTGACGGTTGTGGCCCGGATCAAGAATTGAGGATTTTGCCGTGTTGAATAAATTGAAGACAAGACAGCTGATTCCCTGCTCGTTCACCATTGCCGCGCTGATCGCGGGGCTGTTCAGCATTCTGAAGAGCGCCTCCGGCGAATACGTGGTTGCGGCGCAGTTCATCATGCTCTCGATGATCCTTGACGGCATGGACGGCACTCTGGCGCGCATGCTGAAGGGGACATCCCGTTTCGGCGCCGAGCTGGACACGTTTGTGGACATCACGAGTTTCGGGACGGCGCCCGCCGTGCTGCTCTATATGGCGGTGCTGAAGGATTTCGGTTTTTGGGGCATTGTTCTGGTCTCTTTCTATCTCAGCTCGGGCGCCGTCCGGCTCTCGCGGTTCCGGATTGTGGATCCCAAACGGGGTCAGGCCGGATTTATGGGTCTCCCGATCACGGCCTGCGCCGGCTGGACCGCCCTCTTTGTTTTTGTCATTTTCTCGGGGAAGTTTGACGAACAGATGTTTTCGCTTCGTCACGGCCCCGTGGCGGCCTTTTTCTGGGTCGCGACCGTGATCATGCTTTTTCTGCAGGTGTCGCGTGTGCACTATGCCAAGCCGACCAAGGAGCTGGTGATGTTCATTCCCAGCATATTCTTCGTCGGATTCCTGTTTCTGCACGCCAGTGTGGCCATAGCCGCCGCCATAGCGATGATCGGCTACGGCATCGTTTACGTTTTCATTTCTCCCATGCTGCCGAAACATATTGAGGTTGCAGACGAGGACGAGGAAGAGCCTTTGACGGTCGAGAACTGACGGATCCGAAACCCTACTTGGATGTTTTTATATCTTCACCCTGCCAGCCGGGAGGAGGAGGCGCCTTTATGAATTCTTCGATACGGGCCTGCAGTGTTTCGGAGGGCTGATCATCGTGGTTTTGCGCCAGAAGCGCCATGGCTTCATCCCACTTGCGTTCCCAGTGAAGCTTCAGGGCTGATTCATAGCGATTTATGGTTTCCGCGAGGACCGCCGCATCCTCAGGCAGCAGGAGCTCATAAATCCGCACAGGATGCGTTTCGCCCTTGACCACCACAAGGTCAAGAAGCCGCACGGGAAACTCATCTCCGATGGCATCGCGTGTGGATTCCCCAATCGCAATGAGGGTTCCGTATTCCTTGTTGATGCCCTCAAAACGCGAGGCGCGGTTGACAACATCCCCCAGCACCGTGTACTCGAAGCGGCGGCTGGATCCCATGTTGCCGGCCGTCACAATGCCGGTGTTCAGGCCCATTCGCACCCTGATTTCCACATTGAACTCGGCCTTCAGCTCCGGTGCGATGGCCCGCAGCCTGCGCTGCTGTTCAATGGCGGCCCGGCAGGCCTGCGCGGCGTGATCCTTCAGATCGTAGGGGACACCCCAGACGGCCATGATTCCGTCACCCATGAATTTGTTGAGATAGCCGCCGTGCTCCATGATCACTTCTGTCACAGAGGTCAGATAGCGGTTCATCAGGTTTGACAGCGCCCCGGGATCCATGTGCTCGGCAATGGTTGTGAACGAGGCAATATCGGAGAAAAAAGCCGTTGCGTTCTGCCTGCGGCCTGTCAGCGAGAAGCGGTCGGGATGTTCTTCTAGCCAGGTCAGAACTTCGGGCGATACCATAGTGCCGAACATCGTGCGCACACGCTTGCGGGCGCCTTCCTCCATGAGGTATTTAACAAAAGTCACGGCAATATAGACTCCCGCGAGGCACAGTGAAATCTCCGTGGGATTGGCCACAAGCTGGAAATACTGCAGCAGCCAGGCGCTGGAACAAAGAGTGGCAGTAATGGCGAGAAGGGCCACCAGCGCTGAAAGCAGCGCGCCGTGTCGGCTGATGAACAGTGTCAGCAGGATGCCCAGCAGAACCATGACAAACATGTTCACAAAGACCATCCAGCGCGGCTCCCACAGCGTCTGGCCGCTCAGCATGTTCTCGACGGCTGTGGCTTGCACTTCAATGCCGGGGAAGTCTTCCGCCAGCGGGGTCGCCACCAGATCCCCCAGAGCGGCGGCAGACGTGCCCACCATCACAATGCGGTTGGACAAAATATTGGAGGGGTGACTGCCGTTCATGATATCCAGCGCGCTGAAGTGCGGGAAGCGGTCCGCCCGGTAGTTCAGCACGATGCGGCCGTGACGGTCTGTTGGAACAACCAGGTTTCCGACAACGATCTGGCGGACTCCCGCGGCCCCTTCGTGGTCGTAGTAAATCTTGAAGGCCGGGGCCTTTGCGAAAAGGAGAACCGCCTGGAGGTTGAGCGACGGGAAAATGCTGTCGGGCACGGCCTCGTAGATCAGCGGTGTCCGGCGGATAATGTTGTCATTGTCCACCGTGGTGTTGATGAATGCAATTTTCCCGGCCGAGGCCAGTTCGGGGAGGGGCGGGGTCATGTCGGGCGCAAGAGGGAGCAGATCTGCCGGCCGCTTGCTGTTTTCAAGAAACTGGCTTTGCCACGCGGAACCGTCTGTTGGAGCTTTCCCGTCCGCGATCCGGTCGTTCATGTAGCAGCCCAGCACAACCGGGTACCTTCGAACCGTGTCGGCAAAAATAGAATCAAAGTCCTCTTTGCCTTTCAGCAGCGCCTCCATTTGAGGATCAGCCCCGAAAATTTCTGTCCAAGTGCTTAAAACCTGGGGAGGGGACAGGCGATCTCTGTCGGCATAGACCACATCAAAAACCATGACGGCGGCCCCTGCCGCAAAGGTTTTCTCCACCAGACGGGCGAGTTGGAAGCGGGGCCACGGCCACTGGCCGATTTGCTTCAGGCTCCGATCGTCAATATCAACGATAATGACGCGATCACTTTGGCGGTTCTCCGCCATGAGCTTGAGCAGCATGTCATAGGTCTGGTGCGAAACCGCGACCAGAAACCGCGGATTGGCGCGCCAGATCCCCAGCCAAAGGGCCACCACCAGCAGGCCCGCAAAGACTGGGATCCATTTTTTCATCGGATCTTGATTGCGATCCTAATGAAGATCGGTGCCGTATGTGAACTCGGAGAAGTGCCCGTCCATATGCCGGAAATAACCCGATCCGATAGCCCCGGTAATCGGGTTTGCCCCGGTTCCCGGCCCGACGAGGCTTCCATCCATTTGATGTTCAATCAGCGGCGCTGTAACCATAAAGCCGCCGGTTTGCAGTTCATAGAAAGAAGGGGTTACAGACGACGAAAGGTTTCCGCCGGACGAAATGTTCTGGGAAAGGGGAGAGTAATTGACAACCAGTGTGTCTCCATTGGCGTTGTTCAGGCTGAATGCTCCGTCCCACATGGCTGGTGCGCTGCCGCCGGGGATCAGGATGTGGATTGTGGCCATTCCGTCCACGCGCGAACGATAATCGTTGTTGCCGATATACCCCATAGCGCTTCCGGTTCCTGTCATGTCAAAGGATGAGGCTCCCTGAAAAATATCGCCGTAATCAGCGGCCGTCAGCGTGCGTCCGGTGACGTATCGGCCTTCGACCTGTTCGGTCTGAGGTCCGCTGCCATAGTCCACTGTGCGCTGTCCGTTCCATTCGCCCCAGCCCCAGTCGGTTCCGGAGTCCACGTCGCCGCGCGCCAGGCCGTCAAACTGGGGACTGTTGTTGTACGATGCTTCATACATCCCCCCCATCACATAGAAACTCGCATCGGCGGCGCCGAGGTGGATGTCTGTCGGGTTTGGGGCTGCAGGATTCTGAAATGCATTGATCATTACCATGGCATTGTTGTCAAGGACATCGCGGTTGATGACGGCGGACACGTTGCCTTCGCCTGAGTAGAAGTTATGGGCGCGGATCAGTGAACCGCCTGCAGGAGTCTCACAGAACGTTGCGCCAACTGCGTAGCCGCGGTGCGCCGTTATGCCCGAATCGGCCGGGGTGATGGCCGAAGCAGTGGTAGCCTGGAATCCGGCGAGGCACATGCCGCCGCCCTGTCCGGAGGGATTTGCAGCGCTTACCGCATGACCAACTCCCTGCATCTGCTGCCCGAAGAATTCAAGCCATGCCGCATTGCCCTGCAGCGCCGGAGAAGAGGCGGGCTGGACCAGAAAATCTCCTGTCCGGGTATTGACCCACAGTGTGCCATTCTCAATCATCGGAGTAAGGGGGTCGCCCATGGGCCGCAGGGGGGGGAATTCGGTGAAGAGTATGTCATACTTCACCACCGAATCCGCGGGAAGATGGGCCCCGGGAAACTCGGCCGAGGGATAACCTCCGTAGCTCAGCGCAAGGCCAAAATCCCCATTGTCCACCCGGCGCCAGAACTGCAGCAGGTTGTCATTGGCAATGGTTACCCCGGCCGATGTTACCTCGTCGTATCCCATGTAGGTTATGCTGCCGGGCATATAATCGCTCAATGGCACATTGAGAAGTCGTTCGATTGCATCAGGGGTCAGTGAGTCCATGAAATTGTCATGGATGCCGATGATTTTACCATCAAAAGCGACATTATCCATAGTTCCGACAAGGTCCTTGTAAACCCAAATATCCTGCAAGAGATTGTTGGGCGATCCTGACATATACAGCGCGCCGATGCCGCCGCCCTTGATTTTCAGCCCGGGCGTGGGGATGATGGGATCCACCACCGTGGTATTATCTGATGGCGCGGTATTGTCAGCTGGCAGAGTGCTGTCACCTGTTCCCGGATCAAGAATGAGTGATCCATCCGCCACCGTACCGGCATCAGTGGGGGAATCAGCACCGCTATCTTCTTCGACCTGGTTCTCGATGATGGAGGAATCTGGTTCAGGTTCGTTTCCAAGGGCGCCGTCGTCAAACGGATCGGAACTGCCCGTGTCCTCGACGCTGGTGCCTGATTCTGCAACTGGTTCATCAATTGTTGGAACATCCATGGTGTTGTCGTAGCCGTCCCATTGGCTGTCGTCCGTGCTGGTGTCCGGCGTTTCCTCCGCGGCAGGCATTTCAGTGCCGTCTGTGTCGTTTCCGGGCAGACTGCCGTCCCCCTCCGCCGTATTATCTCCCGCCGGCAGTTCGCCTTGATCCTCGTCGCTCTCGCCAGCGGAATTGTCCGCATCCTGTTCTCCATCCGGTTCGCCGGATCCGTCCAGTTCGGCGTCTGCATCCTCATCCGGGTCTTCATCATCCATCAGCATGTCGTTCGGCGCGGTTTCCTCGTACAGTTCCAGTAAATCATCCGGTAAAATAGTTCTGCGTTCGGGTGCAACTCCATCTTCAATGACATAAAGGATATTCTGCTCCTCGACATCAATTCGTGGTGCGCGGGGCTCGCCGGCGGCGCCCAGATCGCGGATTTCATCAATAATGATCCTGCGGCCCTGCGGTACACGCACGATGAAAACGCGGTCGGCATTGCGCGTGTTTTTGAATCCGAGTTCGCAGCCGCGGATGCCGATGGTGGCGCGGCCGGTCTTGACCTTGAAGCGTTCGGGATTCAGGTCGGTGATTTTCCCGGTGATCACCCGGAATACGCCCAGTCCAAGCTTCATGCCCATGGCATTGTTTTCAGCCTTTTTCGGGGTAAAAATGTATTCCGTCAGCTCCGCTTCGCTATTTGCGCCCTGGGCAAACAGCGTGTCGTCCGTGAACATGAGCTGAATCTTCGCATCGGTGCCGGTCTTGATGGTGTCGTTCTGGAAGACTTCCGCGTTCAGCGCAAGCTGCCTCTCGATGCCGTCTGCTCCGGTGGCGGAAACAGCGCCCTGGATGCCGACCACTTTGCCGATGGGTTCAGCCGCCTGTACGAATGCTGCAAGTGCCAAAAGAACCGTGAACACGGAGATAAGCTTCATTTTCATGCTGTGCCTCCTTTAAAAAGTCAGCGACGTGGTCAGCGTCGTCACGTTTTTCTCATAATCATACAGATCGAATGCGGACGAATTGTCAATGTGCCGGTGGTTCAAATCAACCGACCATATCTTGGTGATGTCTTTCCGGAGGCCGGCAATGAACTGCCACTGGTCGTCTTCCCGCGGGCGGTCTTGCAGATCGGGATAAAGAACCGCCCCATATTCCGATCGCCGGTATTGAGCGGCCGCGTAGGCCATGAAGGTGTCGGTCACTTTCAGGTCGGCCGACACTCCGGTACTCCATCCATCGTTCTGAAATGCATCGCCATCGGAATTTTCATCGAACAGCGCACCATTGACGCTGATCGTCAGCCTGCCGTTTGAAACCAGCCGGCGAAGAGTTCCTGCAAGCTGCACATATTCCGAATCGCGCAGGTCGCTGTCCTGGTAGTTGCGGTCCTCAAGGTTCAAGCGGCCGATCACGTGAAACTGTGACGTCGCAAAGACAACCGCCGCGGGATACAGGCCGACAATATCCACCAGGTCATCGTGCCCGTAATCGAGGGTCATAAACCTCACGGGCAGATCCATCAGCGTCATTTGCCCAAGTCTGCGAAGCCCGGCGCCGACCTGCATGGTTGTGATTTCCTGTGCCGGCGCACCATCATAGAAATCCTGGGATGCGCCGCCTTCGGCGGTTCCCATCCAGCCCCCGCGCTGTCCGAAATCATAAATTCCGCCGCCGTCAATTCCGGTATTTAAACCCCATGCATCCAGCGGACGACTATCGCCCACCACCGTGAGCTCGCCGAGAAGCGTGTCAACGGTTGCTGATGAGGGACCGAAATTCAGGTTATCGTCGTACACCGCGCGCAGATCGAGCCGGATGCTGAATGATCCCTTCTTTTCAGCTTTATCCATGGCCTCCAGGAAGAGCCGGATGTTTTCCTGCACGTTCGCGGGAGGGTTGCCGGCGGAAACCCGTTCGAATTCCGAGCGCGCCAGCTCGTACTGCTTGAGGGTGAAGTAGATGCGCGCCGTTTCCAGCCGCGCCCGCATATTGTCGGGTTCTACTTCCAGCACGCGCTCGAATGCAAACAGGGCATGCGAGAGCTTGCCCTTGGCCACGGCCGCCAGCCCCAGCCCGTAATTGACCTGAATATTCCGGGGATCATCACGGAAGAGAGCAGCGAAGATATCGTAAGCCCCATCGTAATCACCGGCATCATAGGCTTTCATGCCGGACTCCGGTGTCGGGGCCGCCTGCGCTAAACATGCACCTGATATCAGAAGAACTGCCGTCAATGTCAGGACAAAACGCCTATTCAACTCCATGTTGCCTCCTCAAACAATACGCTGAACTCATCGTTGAGGCGCACTTTACAGGAGATGTCCCTGTATATTAAGCAAAAAATATCTCTATTTGCATTACGGATATGGGGAATCGATGATCGTATCGATCGGATAGGGGGTCTGCGAATCCTTTGGATTGTTATAAGGATCTCCCCATGGCGCTGTATCTATGGGTTCCGGCCCGTCGCGTCCGCTGCTGCGGCGGCTGGCCCTGCCGCCCTCGCCGGGCGGGTTGTCTTCGGAAGGTGGCGGAATAAATTCGGGCTCTTCCTCGAACAGCGGCCCGCGGACATCATTGACAAGTTCTCCTCCGTTCGGCGTCTGCAGTCCCTTTGCGCCGGCGGCCTTCCCGAACTGCCCGCCGCTGCCCGCATCGCCGCTGTGGCTTTTTCCGCGGTTCGGAGTGGTGCCGTTCAGAATGTCCTGGATGTCTTCGGATGACAGCTTGCTCTTCTGCGGCCGGTCAGTGTCGCTCAGATAAAGCATGGTGCCCTGGTCGAAGATGCGCACCGGCGGGAACAACGCGCCCTTGCGGCCGGAAACAACATCAGGAATGTCATCAATGTAGATTTCCTTTCCTTTGGGAATGAAGAACATCATGATTTTGTCGAACTTCGGCGTCAGGATAAAGCCCAGTTCGCAGCCGCGGATTCCGATGGTGGCGCGCGTGCTCTTCAGGTTGAAGCGCTCGGGGTTGAGGTCGGTGATTTTGCCGGTGATCACCCGGAATATGCCCATGCCCATTTTCATCCCCATCCCGTTTTTCTTCTTTTCCCCGGGATTGAACAGATACTCATTGATTGTCACCTCGCTGTTTTCGCCCATGGCGAACATGGTGTCGTCCGTGAACAGGATTTGCAGCTTCGCCTTGTCTCCCGTTTTGATGTTGTCATTCAGGAAAACCGGTTCGCTCATGTCCAGCTTCCGGTCGTGTCCGGTGTCGCCTTTGGCGGTTGCATGTCCTTCGATAGCCACCACGGTTCCAACCGGATCCGCAGCCCGTGCGGCGGAGGGGATCATCAGGACGGCTGCCAGCAAGCAGGTAAGCGCAAGGATGTTTTTCATGGAGACCTCCTAGAAATTGCAGGTTGTGGAAATGGTGGCCACGTTTTTCTCGTAGTCGTAGAGATCGAAGTTGGCCCAGTTGTCTATGTGGCGGAAATTGAAGTCCAGTGTCAGGTTTGGCAATATCGTTGACTGCAGTCCGATCATGTACTGCATCTGTTCCTCCTCCCGGTCGGCCTCCTGGTAACCCGGGTACAGGATCGCGTCATAAAAAGTCTCGCGGTACTGCACGCTTCCGTAGAGATAGAGGGCGCTCCCGATTTCGATGTTTCCATAGAGCAGCGCGCGCCAGCCGTCGTTGTCGTACGGCTCGGCATCGGCATCCTCGTTGAACCCGTAAATCTGGGCCGAGAGCAGCGGCTGGCGGCCCTCGGGCAGGCGCCGCAAAACGAGACCGGCTTCCTCGAAGAGGGAATCCCGCTCGTCATCCGTCTTGTAGTCCCTGAATTCCGCATTGCCCCTTGCCAGGATCTGCAGTTTGGGCCGGATGGCATACAGGAAAAGCGGTTCGGCCCCGAACAGGTTGAACAAATGGTCATTGCCGTATTCCGCCGCGCTGGCCTTCAACGGCAGTTCCAGCAGCGTGGTCTTTCTGACATGGCGCAGAATGGCATCGCCCCTGACGAAGGAGATTTCCTCATCGGGCGCCTTCTCCTGCCGCTTGATGTAGCCGTTGCCGCCCAGCGAATATTCCCAGCCGTTCACTTCGCCGAAATCATACGTGTAGAGAAACTTTGCATTCGCGGAACTGCCCCATGTTTCGTCCGGGCGTATGTCCGCATCCGTGGCATAGTCCCCGGAGGCTGTGCGGATGACATCCGATTCCGGCCCGTAGTTGCTGTTGTCGTCCCAGATGCCGGACAGGGTCATCTCCCCCTCGATTCGCCATCTCCGGACGGCCTTCGACAGCCGGGCCAGTTCCTTGTCCGCCGCGTTGCGGATGTCCTCAGGCGGACGCAGGGCCAGCAGGCGTCCGAATTCCTCGCGGGCCATTTCATACTGTTTGAGGGACATCCATCTCCGTCCCAGCTCCAGCCGCGCCGGGCCGTTTTCCGGATTGATTGTCAAGGCGCGCTCGTAGGCGAAAATGGCGTGTGAAATTTTTCCGGCCTGCGCGGCGGCCAGTCCCATTGAATAGTTCAGATCCTCATCCTTCGGATTTCTCCGGAACAGGTCGAGGAAGATTTCAAAGGCCTCTTCGTATTTCCCTTTTTCGTAGGCCTTCATCCCGTCCTCATAAGAGGGTTCCGCCGCCGGGACAACCGCCGGAATCAGAAGCGCACAAAGCACGCAGCGCATCCATTTCATACCCACCTCCGCCTTCCTCATTTCCCCAATTCTGAACAGTGCTATCCTGTATAACCGGCGGGCTTATGTAAAGCCAAACCGATCAAAAATCGGCATCCCGCGCTCGACTTCAGCGGCCAATCCGTTTATAAGTCCGGAAACAATGGATGGAGGATGCCGGGCGAGGTCGGCAGTGGACTATGGACTTGAAACAGTTTGAGTTTTTCTCGTTTTTCGACAGCAAGGCCGCCGAACGCCTGTCTGAACTCGCCGAGGTCATGGAAATCAGGAAGGGCGGGGCTGTCTTCCGCGAGGGCGATAAGCCCGACGGCCTCTACATCCTGGTGGACGGCAAGGTGGAAATATGCCGCGAAGACGCCTCCGGCAAGCGTTTCCAGATTGCCCTTGTTGAACCCAACAGCTATTTCGGGGAATTCGGTGTGCTGGACGGCGAGCCTCGAAGCGCCAGCGCCATCGCCAATGAGGATTCCATCCTGGCCAAGATCTCAAATGCCGATCTTGAAAAAATCTTTGCGCAGACCTCCGCGCATTCCATCATCCGCTTCGCCGCGGACATCGTGAACAAGTTCCGCAAGTCCAACGCAAAATACATGGAGGACCGCCTGCGGCAGGAGCGCATCTCGATGGTGGGGCAGATGGTCGGCGAAATCATTCACGACTACCGCAACCCCTTTGCGGTCATTTCGCTGGCCACGGAAATTCTCGGCAAGAAGGACGATGAGGACACCGCCAAGTTTTCACAGCTCATTGCCGACCAGGTCACCCGGATGCAGAACATGACCGACGAACTGCTGGAATTCTCGCGCGGCGAAACCCGCTTCAACAAGGAGTCGGTGAAGGTTGAGGATTTCCTGGCCAATTATGAGCTGCTCAACCACGATTATCTCGCCAAGCAAAACGTGGAACTGACGGTCAAGAAAATAAAGAAGACCATCCAGGCCGATCCGGCGAAACTTCTGCGTGTCATGCAGAACCTCACCAACAACGCCGTGGACGCTTTCAAGGGCGGCCCCGGGAAAATCATGGTCGAGGCCCGCGATCTCGGCGACCATGTTGGTTTCCATGTCACCGACAACGGCCCCGGCATCCCGCCGGAAATCGCTCCGCGCATTTTTGAAGCCTTTGCCACCTTTGGAAAGAAAAAGGGCACTGGCCTCGGCATGGCCATCACCAAGAACATCATAGATGCCCACAAGGGCGAAATCAATTTCGATACCGAGCCCGGGAAGGGCACCACCTTCAACATCATAATCCCCGTCGGGGCGTGACGGATACCCCCCCCCCCGCCGGCGATCCGGAAAAATGCCAGACCATGCCAAAACCTATGCGGCCGAAGCAGAGCGCTACGAGCGGCTGATCGCCCGCGAGGACTATCAGCAGAACATTCTGCCCGCGATCAGGAAGATTTGCGATCCGTCCGGGCTGGGAATCGCCGACCTCGGCGCGGGCACCGGACGCCTCATCTGCATGCTGGCGCCCTTCGCCAGGCACATCTGGGGATTTGACGCATCGGGCCACATGCTCCAGATGGCGGAGTCCAGACTGCGTGCCGCGGGCCTGCGAAACTGGACACTGGGCGTGGCGGATCATCAGGCCATTCCGCTGTCGGATGCTTCCGTGGACCTTGTGGTCGGCGGCTGGGCCCTGTGCTATGCCTCATCGCGCGACGGCAGAGATTCGACGCAAAAGCTGGATGGCGCGTTTGCGGAAATCTACCGCGTGCTGCGCCCCGGCGGCACTGTGATCCTCCTTGACACGCTGGGGACCGGCAATGAGGAACCCGCCCCGCTTCCGAAACTGCGCGAATACTATGACTACCTGAACCGCAGCGGATTTTCCTCGGAATGGATCCGGACCGACTACCGCTTCGAATCCGTTCCGGAGGCCGTCGAACTCACTCGCTTCTTCTTCGGCGATGCATTGGCCGAAAAACTGGAGCGTGAACAGTCCCGCATCCTGCCCGAATGCACCGGCGTGTGGTGGAAAAGAATTTAGCCGCAGGCGGGTTGCGTCAATAATTCAAGGGGGCTTGCGAAATCGAACGCGGGTGCGTTATTCAAAGTCTTTTCCGAACAGAAGCAGGATGCCGCGGATGATTCCGATGCCGCCGAAAGCCATCACGCCGACTCCGGTCCAGAAAAGCGGCTCAGATGAGGCCCTGAAGTGCCAGGCCAGCCATCCTCCGAGCCCAATCACAATCACGGCTATCGTGAAAACAAAACGCGGTTTTTTGACATGTGGATCCGCGAGTCTGCTTCCAAATTCCGCCCCTTTGCTGGCTGCCCAATGGTTAAGTAAACTGCACATAGCTTAGTCTCCTTTTTAATCTGCCATCGCTCACCATGCCAAAAAAAGGCCAAAAAACGCTCAAAAATGCTTAAAAGAGACCAATTTGGCCAAAAAAACCTCAAAAATGGCCCAAAAACACAATATTGCGCCTTTGAAACTTCAGGAACGGATGATCGCAAGCAGTTCGTCGCGCTTCTCTTCCATCAGCGCCTTGCTGCGGGCTTCCATGTTCAGGCGGACCAGCGGCTCGGTGTTGGAGCCGCGCACGTTGAACCACCAGTCGTCGAATTCAATGGAAAGCCCGTCGAGCTCGATCACTTTCCCGCCAGAATATTTTGCCTTCAGCTTTTCCATCAGAGCGTTGCTGTCGGCGACCTCCGAATTGATTTCACCGCTGGCAAAGTAGCGCCGGATCGGCTTGATAAGCTCGGAAAGTGTTTTTCCGGATTGGCTGATGAGATTGGCCACATAGATCACAGCCAGCGATGAGCTCTCGGTGAAATAATTGTCTTTGAAGTAGTAGTGGCCGGAAAGTTCGCCCGCGAAAACGGCGTCGGCTTCGCGCATCTGCTTTTTGATGAAGGCGTGGCCCACCCGCGACATCATGGGCGTTCCGCCGTTTTCCTCGATGATTTCCTTGATGGACCAGCTGCTGCGGAGGTCATAAAAGATCGCGCCGCGGCCGTCGCGCTTGAGCATGGCTTCGGCAATGAGTCCGGTAATCATGTCCATCGAGACAATGTCGCCGTTCTCGTCGCAGAAACCCGCGCGGTCGGCGTCGCCGTCAAAATAGACCCCAAAGTCGTACTTGCCCTTGCGGACTTTCGCCTGCAGCGCTTCAAAGGTTTCAAGCTTCAGGGGATTAGCCTCGTGATTGGGGAAGTTCCCGTCCAGCTCATCGAAAATGGCTTCGGTTTTGAGCAATCCTTTGAAAACCTTGCCTTCTTCAATTCCCATGCCATTAGCGTAGTCAATGGCGATGTGCACCGGCCGTTTCAAATCGGCAAAGCTCTGGATGTGCTTGATGTATTCCTTTGTGATGCTGTGTGTGGAGATCTTTCCGGGCTTTGCGGCTTTCGGCGCGAAGGCTTCGCTCATTACGATTTTCTCGATATCCTTGATGCCGGTAATGCCGCTGATGGGAATGGCGCTCTCGCGGCAGAGCTTGAAGCCGTTCCATTCGCCCGGATTATGCGAAGCAGTGATCATGATGCTGCCCTCGGCCTTCAGGCTCCCGTTGGCAAAGTACGACATGGGGGTGCTGCACATGCCGATGTCCACAACATCCGAACCCTGTTCAGTAATGCCCTTTGTCAGCGCTTTGAACAGCGGAATGGAGTGTGGGCGCATGTCGCGGCCGATCACCACCGATTTGCATTTCAAAAAAGTCACGTATGCGCGGCCGATTTTATACGCCAAATCATCAGTGAGGGATTCCCCGTAAATTCCGCGAATGTCGTATGCCTTGAAAATACTGCTCATCTTCAGTCTCCCGTTTTAAACATGGGCGAAACTATAATCCAATCCGCCCCGCCTGTTCAAGGTTCATCATACAATGCTGGAAACTTCGGGGCTGGGACGGTATGTTGTGCGGGATGAGTGATGTGAACGGCAAAAAGCGGGTGGCGGTCGGCATGAGCGGCGGGATAGACAGTTCCGCGGCCGCCGCGCTGCTGCTGGATCAGGGCCATGAGGTGATTGGTCTCACCGCGCACATGTGGAAAGGATCGCGCTGCTGCTCGCTGGAGGACGTGGAGCGGGCCGCGACGGTTTGCAGGCACCTGGGCATCCGGCATGAAATGGTAAATGCCGTTGAGGAATTCGGCCATGACATCATCGAGCCGTTTGTTCGCGACTATGCCGAAGGCCGGACGCCGTCTCCCTGCGTGACTTGCAATGAACGCATCAAGTTCGGGCTTTGTCTGGACCATGCGCGGAAACTGGGATTTGAATATTTTGCAACCGGCCATTATGCCCGGATTGAAAACCGTTCCGGGATTTATCACATGCTGAGGGGAGACGATCCGGATAAAGATCAGACCTATTTCCTGCACCGGCTCTCGCAGGAGCAGCTTGCGCACGTCATATTTCCCCTAGCAGGAATGCTTAAGCCGCAGGTGATTGATTATGTGAAGGCCCGAGGCATTCCAGCCATCTTCCGCGGAGAAAGCCAGGATCTCTGCTTTGTTCCCGATGACGGCCACGGGGCCATGATTGAGCGCTACCGGAAAGACTTGAAGCAGCGCGGAGACATTGTGAACCGGGCTGGCCGCGTGCTCGGCGTGCATGAGGGCTTCTACAATTACACCATCGGCCAGCGCAAGGGGCTGGGCGTGGCGTGGACCGAGCCGCTCTATGTCAGCGAAGTCCGTCCCGGCAGGAATGAAGTAGTGCTTGGCCCCCGTTCCGAGGTAATGCACGACGCCTGCCGGCTTTGCGATGTTTGCTGGATGACCGGGATTCCCGTGTCGCCGCTGCTCTGCGATGTGCAGATCCGTTACCGGCATCATGCGGTCCCCGCGAAAGTGTGCTTTGAAGATCAACGCGCCGTTGTCCGGTTCAGCGAGCCGCAGTTTGCCATCACACCCGGGCAGGCCGCGGTGTTTTACAGCGACACCGAGGTGCTGGGCGGCGGATGGATTGAGGCGGTGCTGTGAATACTGAATCAAAACTGAACCTGCTGCGCCAGCGCCTTCGGGAATTGGGCTCCGTGGCCATTGCATTCAGCGGGGGGCTGGACAGCACCCTTTTGGCGGCCGTGGCGAAACAGGAGCTTGGCGACAAGGCCATAGCGTTCACGGTCCATTCAATCTTCATATCGGAGGCCGAAAGAGACGATGCAGACATTCTCGCCCGCGAGATCGGCATTCGCCACGTGATTCTTCCCATGGATGTCACAACCGTCCCGGAAGTCATGGAGAACAGCCCCGATCGCTGCTACCACTGCAAGTTTCACGTTTTTTCATACATTATAAAACATGCGTCCGCACTCGGCATCCGAACAGTTGTGGACGGGTCCAATGCCGATGACCTGAATGATTACAGGCCGGGCAGCCGCGCCGTTGCAGAACTGGGTGTGCGGAGCCCATTGAAGGAAATTGGTTTTACAAAGGCCGATATCCGGGCCGCTTCCGCCTCGTTGGGCTTGTCCTCCGCAAACAAGCCCGCAATGGCTTGTCTGGCTTCGCGCATCCCGTACGGAACCCCGATCAATCTTGAAACGCTGAAAAAGGTGGAGCGCGCGGAGGATATTCTGCGCCGCGAGGGATTTCATCAGTTCCGTGTGCGCGCCCATGGGAGTGATGCCCGGATTGAAGTCGAGCACAGTGAAATCCGGCATCTGCTGGATAAAGAAGATCAAATCATTCCTGCAATAAAGGCCTGCGGATTTGACGATGTTTCAGTTGATCCCGAAGGCTACCGCCAGGGAAGCCTGAACCCAAAGCCATGAACATCATCCTTCTTGAATCCGGTGAATTAGAAAAAGGTTGCGCATTTCTGGAAGATGATCGCGCGGAACACATCCAGAAGGTTTTGCATCTCAAGGAAGGCGACAGTCTTCGCATCGGTCTTGTGAACGGGCCCAAGGGGCAGGGGACCGTCACGGAGATTAAGAACCATTCGGTCCGGCTGCACTGCGAATTCGAAAATGAAGTGCCGCCGGAATCCCGGATTGATGTTCTGATAGCCCTGCCTAGACCCAAAGTGCTGAAGCGTCTGTGGGCTCCGCTGGCTTCAATGGGCGTGGGACGTATCGTGCTGACTAACGCGTGGAAGGTGGAAAAGAACTACTTCGACACGCATGTTCTGGAAGAGAAATATTATCGCCCGCATCTAATTGAGGGCCTGCAGCAGGCGGGCGACACAAGACTCCCCGCTGTGCATTTGTTCCGCAGCTTCACGGGAATGATGGAAAAGCTGGACCAGATGTTTCCTGCGGCACTCAGAATTCTTGCCGATCCCTCGGGTGTGCTGTCGGCACACGAAACCGTATCTGAAAATATGTCGGACCGCGTTTTGCTGGCTGTGGGCCCCGAAGGCGGCTGGATCCCGCGCGAAATAGAAAGTTTTCAGGCCAGGGGTTTTGAACTTGTCAGCATGGGCCCGCGCATTCTCCGCACGGATACCGCCTGCATCGCGCTGCTGGCTTTGGTGAATGATGCTTTGAAAAACTTCCAATGATTGGAACTTTTCGGCAAAAAACTTCCAATGGTTGGAACTTTTTATTCAGAAACTTCCAATGATTGGAACTTTTATTGTTTTGCGCCCTGCTTGGCCCAGGAATCGCGCAGAGTGACCGTCCGGTTGAAGACGGGCTTGCCGGGCTTCGAGTCAATCGCGTCGGCGCAGAAATACCCAATGCGCTCAAACTGGAAACGGGTGCCCGGATCAGCCTTCATGAGCTCCGGCTCGACAAGACATTTGGAGACTTCCAGCGAATGTGTGTTGAGGTACTCTTTCCAGTCGCGGCCTTCACGGGGGTCCAGAGGATCCTCGACGCTGAACAAGCGGTCGTAAAGGCGCACTTCGGCTTCGGCCGCGTGTTTGGCGGAGACCCAGTGAATGGTGCCCTTGATTTTGCGTCCATCGGGCGCGTTGCCGCCGCGGGAATCAGGATCGTAGGTGCAATGCACTTGGGTGATTTCACCATTTGCATTTTTCACGACATCCGTGCATTTCACGATGCAGGCGTAGCGCAGGCGCACTTCCTGGCCGGGGGAGAGCCGGAAATACTTCTTGCTGGGATTTTCCATGAAATCGTCGCGCTCGATGAACAGTTCGCGGAAGAACGGAACTTTGCGGCTCCCGGCAGAGGGATCTTCGGGATTGTTGACCGCGTCGAATTCCTCTTCCCTGCCTTCGGGATAATTATCAATGACGAGCTTCAGCGGATTCATGACGGCCATGCGCCGCTGCGCGGATTTGTTCAGGTCGTCGCGCAGGCAGTGTTCCAGCAGCGCCACATCGGTCAGGCTTTCCGTTTTGGTGACGCCCACGCGTTCGCAGAACTCGCGGATGGAATCAGGTGTGTATCCGCGCCGCCGCAGGCCGGAGATCGTGGGCATGCGGGGATCGTTCCAGCCGTTCACAAGGCCTTCCTCGACCAGCTCCAGCAGCTTGCGTTTGCTCATCACGGTATAGGTGAGGTTGAGCCGCGCGAATTCGATCTGCCGCGAGCGGTAGATGTCCAGTTCCTCAAGAATCCAGTCGTAGAGCGGCCGGTGGACTTCAAACTCCAGCGTGCAGAGCGAATGGGTGATCTTTTCGAGTGAATCTTCGATGCAGTGGGCAAAGTCGTACATCGGATAGATGCACCACTTGTCGCCGGTGCGGTGATGATGCGCCTTCTTGATGCGGTAGATCGCCGGATCGCGCATGTGAAGATTGGGGGAATCCATGTCTATTTTCGCCCGCAGCACGTAAGCTCCGTCCTCGAATTCACCCGCCTTCATGCGTTCGAAAAGATCAAGGCTTTCTTCAATGGGCCGGTTGCGCCAGGGACTCTCCTTGCCCGGCCGGGTGGGCACTCCGCGGTATTCCTTGAATTCCTCGGCGGAAAGCGTGCAGACATAGGCCTTGCCCTTTTTGATGAGCTGCACGGCAAACTCGTACATCTTGTCAAAATAGTCGGAGGCGTAATAGAGATGTTTGCCCCAGTCAAACCCGAGCCAGCGCACATCCTCCATGATGGAATCCACATATTCCACTTCTTCGGCGGTGGGGTTGGTGTCGTCAAACCGCAGGTGGCAGGTTCCGTTGTTTTCAAGGGCCATGCCGAAATCAATGCAGATGGCCTTGGCGTGGCCGATATGCAGATAACCGTTGGGCTCCGGCGGAAACCGGGTCACGATGTGCTTGTGCTTTCCGCTTTTCAGATCCTCGGCAATGATCTGCCGGATAAAATGAAGCGGGGCCGTTGTCTCACTGTCAGTCATAAAATTCACCCATAAATTGGTGGTTTTGAACGCAGTACTTTTATTCCTTTTGTATCCTCAAGGCAATAGAGTATTATCTTTCATCCAGTCCTCCTCCATAGTATTTATTGGGCTTTGTCAGTACGGAGATATCAAGTGAAAAAAATCAGAACACGCTTTGCGCCGAGCCCCACGGGGAATGTGCATATTGGAAACATCCGGGCGGCCATTTACAACTGGCTGTTTGCACATCATAACGGCGGGCAGTTCCTGCTTCGCATTGAGGACACGGACACGGAACGTTCAACTCCGGAAGCGGTTCAAACCGTTCTGGATGCGATGAAATGGCTGGATCTGTCCTATGACGAGGAGCCCTTATACCAGTCCACCCAGCGCGAGAAGCATCTCGAGGCGGCGGAAATGCTGCTCTCGAAGGGTCTGGCCTACAAGGAGGACAAGGGCGGCACGGGGCAGGGCGAGTGCATCATGTTCCGCATGCCGGGCCGCGACATGACCTTCACCGATCTGGTCAAGGGAACGCTGACCAAGAAGGCCGGTGACATGAAGGATCTGGTGATTGTCCGCTCGAACGGCACACCGGTATTCCATCTGGCCAACATTGTGGACGACATCACGATGAATGTCTCGCATGTCATCCGCGGCGACGATCATGTTGAAAACACCTACCGCCATGTGGCGATTTTCCAGGCGCTGGGCGCGGAGGTGCCGCAGTACGCGCATCTGCCGATGATCGTCAACGCGCAGGGGAAGCCCTATTCCAAACGCGACGGCGCGGCTTATGTCGGCGAGTTCCGTGACCGGGAATATCTGCCCGAGGCCCTGTTCAACTACCTTGCGCTGCTGGGCTGGTCGCCGGGCGATGACCGCGAAATTATGACCCGCGATGAGATGGTTCAGCTGTTTGACCTGGCGCGCGCGCAGTCCTCCCCGGCGCAGATGGACCTCAAAAAGCTGGAATGGATGAACGGCGTCTACATGCGGAGCCAGCCGAAGGAAGAGCTGGAAAAGCGCTGCCGCGATGTAATGATTCAGCGCGGATTGTGGGATTCGTCCACGACGCCGGATTATTTTTCCGCGGTGCTCCGCGCCATGGGAGACCGGATACATTTTTATTCAGACATTGCCCTGCAGGCCGGATTCTTCTTCACCGAGAACTACGAGTACGATGAAAAGGCCGTCTCCAAGCGACTGATGAAGGAAGGCGCGCTGGATGAACTGCGGGAACTTGGAAAGAGATTTTCCGCAAGCGAGAAGTTCGATGTCGCGTCGCTGGACAAGATTCTTCATGACTATGCGATTGAGCTGGGCGTAAACCCCGGACAGCTCATCCATCCGGTGCGCGTTGCGGTATCGGGAATGTCGGTCGGTCCCGGCCTGTTTGAAATGCTGGAGGTGCTGGGCCGCGAGCGGGTTGCCTCCCGCATCGAGCGCACCCTGCAGAAATTCGCAAAGGCTTAGGAGCATTCGTTGGTGGATCATTCATCAGGCAGCCCAAAACTTACACTGGCAACCCGAATCACGCTTTGCCGGATTCTGGGCGTGCCGGTGTATATCCTGCTGTTGATTTATTACACGATGGGCCTCCGGCAGGGATCCGCCAACGAGTTGTTTCGCAGCGGCGCTCTGCTGGTGTTCCTGATGCTGGCGGCCAGCGATTTCCTGGACGGATACATTGCGCGCACGCGCAACCAGATCACGCGTCTTGGCACGCTGCTGGATCCCATTGCAGACAAACTGCTGATGGTGTCATCGCTGATCCTGCTGACGCGCCCGTCGCTCTCGGAACTGCAGCCGCAGTTCCCCGTTGTGATCGCTGTGCTGTTTATCAGCCGGGATGTGTTTCTGGTGGCCGGAGCCTTTGTCGTGCAGCATTACTGCGGCCAGGTGCATGTGAAGCCGCGCTGGAGCGGAAAGGCCTCGACGGCGGCCATGGTGTGCTGCGTGGCCTATATCCTGCTGGGCGGGCCCTTGAGGTATTTCACGCCGCTGCTGACGGTTGCGGCAGCGCTCATTTTGCTTTCAATGGTTCAGTATCTGATGGATGGTATCCGGCAGCTGGAGAACGCGTCTCATCAGCATCACGCAAAGGATCAAAATGTCTGAGAAGAATATTCCGCAGAGAGTGGTGGCGATTGTCGGCCGCCCCAATGTCGGCAAATCGGCCCTGTTCAACCGCATTGTCGGGCGCCGGGTGGCCATTGTCCACGAGGAAAGCGGCGTGACCCGCGACCGCCTGATGAGCGAAGCAGTGTGCGGGAACGAGCATTTCGAGCTGATTGACACCGGCGGGGTGGGGATGATGGACGGATCCATGACCGGCAACACCATCGAGGACGGGACGCGCCGCCAGGTGGATGTGGCGATTGAAGATGCGGCCGCTGTCATATTTGTTGTGGATATCACAGCCGGGGTTATGCCGCTGGACCGTGAAGTGGCCCGTCTTCTCCATGCCTCCGGCCGTCCAACATTCATTGCTGCAAACAAGGCTGATCACCGGGAACTGGCGGAACGGGGAAACGACTTTGGGGAACTGGGCTTCCCTGTATTTCCGGTGTCCGCCCTGCACAACCGCGGTGTGGATGAATTGATGCAGTCCGTGCTTCCGAAACTGCCGCCGCCAACCCCGCGTTCGCAAATCAAGCCCTTGCGGGTGGCCATTGTGGGCCGGCCGAATGCCGGGAAATCCTCCTATATCAACCGGCTTCTGCGAAACGACCGCGTCATTGTGTCGGACGTGCCCGGAACCACGCGCGACAGCATTGAGATTCCCTTTGCGGTGGGAAGCGGCCCGCAGTCGCGTCACTATGTGCTGGTGGACACGGCCGGCATCCGCAAAACGAGCAAAGCCAATACTGCGGTTGAGAAGTTCAGTGTCATCCGCGCCGAAAACAGCATCAAGGACGCCGATGTGGTGGTGATCGTCATTGATGCAACCGAGGGGCCGAAGAAACTGGACAAGAAAATCGCGGCGCTGGCCATTGAGGAGAGCAAGGGGTGCATCCTGCTGGTCACCAAGTGGGATCTCGCGGGGGAATTCACCCAGCGCGTCTATGGCGAGGCCCTTCGCAGAAATGTGCCGTTCCTGAATTTTGCGCCGGTGGTTTTCGCGTCGTCCAAAACCGGGTTCAATATCCGCAACACCATTGAAACGATTGATTACGTGGCGGCCCAGATTGACACCCAGATGACGACAGGTCTGCTGAACCGCGTGATCCAGGATGCGGTTACCCGGGTCGCCCCGCAGGTGGTGGGGAGCCGCCGGTTGAAAATCTACTACGCCACGCAGGTGGGCACGCGGCCCATCCGAATCCGGCTGTTTGTGAATTCTCCCGATCGCGTGAAGGAGAACTATAAAACTTATCTGCTGGCCGCTCTGCGCAAAGCCTTCGGGCTCGAGGGGGCACCGATAGTCCTTCAGTTCCGCGCCCGGCAGCAGAAGACAGAATAGTGAATGCTCAGTTAAGCTTTCGGTTGGCGTGGACGGTGTCCGAAATCCCCGCGATATAGATCACCACCGCCGCCAGGAACGCGATCAGCATTCGTTTGAGGGGCAGGGGAGGAATCTCGTATGTTTCAAACTCATACGCAAAACGGTAAAATTCCCGCATGATGACCGTGGCATAGGCCAGGAAGAACACCAGCGCCAGCGTCATGGAAATGCCAAGCACGGCCGCTGCAGTCCATCGCCGCTGCGCCAGCTGACCGGCACCCGGATATACAAGAGCCGACAGCAGCAGCGCCAGCCGGGCTTTCTTCAAGGGATCTTGACTCCCGTGCGGTAGTAGATGAGATTCTGGTCGTTCGTCACGTTGAGCTGTATCTGCGCGCCATTAACCGGTCCGGCGATGTCCAGACCGAAAGGCTGCCATAGGCCGTCCACAAGATTGGTTGAATACCACGCATCATAAACACGGCTGTTGGTTGTTGGTTCCGGAATGGTGAGATTCACCAGCGTGGTTCCCGAAACATCAATAATCACATTGTTGAACAGCGAATTGGAGTTGTTCGGCATGGTGTCCGCATAGAACTCATGCAGATTGATCTGCCCGTCGCCGTCACTGTCCGCCGATGCGATCGCGCCGGTGATGGTGCCGAAATTTGCAAGTTCCCACGAATCCGGAATGCCGTCGCCATCGGTGTCCGTGACGCCGGCCTGACGGGTGATGGTGACCGTGTCGCTGGTGGTGGATCCGCTGCCCGAACTGGCGGTGGTCAGCTTGAGGCTGTTGAAGAAGATGTCATAGTCCGAACCCGACCCTGCGTTCCAGTTCCATGCGCGGAAGACTGTCACAGTGGAATTGGGGGAGGATGCAAGATTGCCCGTGTTTGTCCGGGTGCTGCTTCCCAGCGGAGTGATGCGCGAAACATAAGATGTCGGGCCGGTCAGCGAGAATTCGATTTCGAGTCCGCTGGAAGTCCAGCCGATGTCCGAGGAAGAACCCGTGATGTTGTAATACTGATCACCGCCGTTGAAGAAGAATTCCCAGAGCGTATCACCGGTTGCGTTTTGCACGGCCACGCCGACACCGCTTCCGGTGTTGATATAGCCGTTGTCCAGTTTCACGGAAAGTGTCTGGCCGACAGCGAGCGGACTGGTCAGCAGCCGCTTGGCCTCCGAAAGATTTCCGCTGTTGGCATAGAGTCCCCAGGCAGGGGTTCCAATGTTCACCGCGGCGGCATCAGCCATGAACCTGCCGTTTTCGCTGCTGTTGGTGCTTGAGGTATAAAGCTGCCACGCACCGAACCCCGAACCCCCGTTGTCGGAAGCGTCCCATCCATTCGTGTAAGCCGCGTCGGCTCCGGAATCGCTGGCGTTGGTGGCGACGGATGATCCGGTGTTGGTTCCCGTAACCGTAATGACATTGGCTCCGACGGACAGGGGAACATTGGCGATGCTCCACGGGGTGGCCACTGAAAGCTGCCCGCTGTCGCCCGTCAGGCTGTTGGTCCAGCGCATATAGCCGGCCACTCCTTCGCCGGCAGTGCCCTGCAGGCCGTATTGCACAACTTCGTTGCCCACGGAGATGTCGGACGCGGGGTTGGTGATGGTGATGCCCGGAGGGGGCGGGGTGGGCACGCAGGCGTTGAGGGTGAAACCCCAGTCCTGCCCGCTGTTGTTGTCCCAGGTTGCCGCGCCGTTGTTGAACACGATGTTGAGCTGCGCGGCCCCTTCCGGCGGCTGCAGTGAAATGCGCCACTCGTTGGCGCCAATCTGGGTCATGAGCTGGGTTGCAAACACTGTTGCCCAGCCATCATAGCCCACATGGGCATAAATCGGACTCGCGCCCAGCAGCGGACCCGCGTTCGGATAGTAGGTCACATCCACAGGGCTGCAGGCCGGGGCGTTGGAAAAGGCTGCGGAGCTGGGTCCGGTTGGAGCGTCGCAATCGCGGATGGACGTGCTCCAGTTCGCGCCGCTGTTGTTGTCTATCGTTGCGCCATTCTGGAAATACACCTCCGCCAGCGGGGCATTGTCGGGAATCGAGGCCTGCACCACCGTGTAGACTGACGTCCCGCCGCCCTGATGGGTCATTTCATACGAACTGAAACCTCCGCTGTTTGTGAAGCGCAGATACATCGTCACCGGCACAAGGTTGCTCAGCACCCCGTCATTGGCGGTGTAGGTCACGGTAAGGTCGGCACAGTCACGCGGATCGCTGGAGAAAGAAACCGAAGAGGGAACTTCGCTGCTGCCCTGGCCATCGTCTTCCACATAGACGTGCTGGATTTCGGAGCGGTGCACATTGCCGCGCCCGTCGTAAGCTTCAATATAGTAGTCCAGAAGCTTGCCGCGGAATGCGGGCACGCTGGAATCGGTGATCTTCGCAAAATAATAGTCGGCGATGTGCGGCGAAAGCGCCTCGGGGAAATAATCAATCTGCCCGTTGTTGGCCGCCGCGTTCAGCGTCGCCTGTGTGTTGGGGAGCACGCGCTTGGTCATGGACACGTCCGTCCACGAACCCACATCGCTGCCGCCCGCGTAGGTTTCGTTCTGGTTGTTGGCCATCGTGTTCACGCCGTCGCTGTCTTTGCGAACCTTGAGCGTGATGTTGGTGATTCCATTCACATCGTAAGCGTGGGTCCAGATGTAAAATTCCGAGGGCATTTTCTTCAGGTAGGCCGCATTGGTTCCGCCGTTGGGCACGCTGTTGAACCAGCCGAAAGTGTACGCGCCCGGATTCCACGGGAAGCGCTGCGGCTTGAGCACGGATGGCGCGGTCAGGTCGTTGGAAAGATTGGTGCTCATGTAGCTGGAAAGCATCTCGATCGCGCGGCGCGTGGCCAGCGACTGCTTGACCTCGTCGTCGTTGCCGAGTCCGCCGTAATAGTTGAAACCCGAGTCGAGACCGGCCAGATAAATGTGCCAGGCGCGCTCGACCATATTGGGGCTGGCATAGGATCCGTTCCAGTCGTAGGGGGCCTGGATCTTCCACGCCTCGACGCTTCCGCCCGCGCTCTCAAGAATCTGCTCGGCCGTTTCGCACCAGTTGGCGCCGGCGATCACCGGAGCCCAGCTCCAGAATTTCAGCGCGAAGCCGGGGGCTTCAAGATCCACAATGGTGTTGGGATAGCGGGTCGCATTGGTCGCGCTGATCGGCGGCTCGATCCACTTGAGGAAATAGGGGGAGCCATAATCGCTTTCCGGGAAAATCCATGCGCCGTCCTCGACATGCGCCACCGGCGCGGCCGCGCCGTGCGCGTTGACGAAGTCCTGCGGCGTGGTGATGTTGTAGCCTGCGCTCTGCGAGCCGCTGAAAAAGCTGGGCACGGATTCCATCCACGAGCTGTAGCCGCCGCCCCAGGCGTTGTCGCCGTCGGTGGAGGGCATCACCATCACGGGCCGCGAAGGATCGGTGGCGTAGGGCGAAATATTCGCCCCGATCATTCCGACCTGCGCGCCGCTGTAGCCGGCGACATAGCTCAGCGTGTCGTCTGACGGCACCATCAGCAGGGTCTTCTCCGCGCCGGTGGACGGATTCACATACTTCACCTTGTGGAGCTGATAGGCATGCGGGGACACATTCCACGAGCCCTGTCCGGGATTGGGCATGTTGTACCACCAGCCCGAAACGGGCGAGGGGCCCAGCAGGTCGGCCTTGTTGGGCGGACTGGAATAGACGTTGTAGGTGCCGGTGGGGTTCGCGTAATTGAAATAGGTTGGGCAGGTGCGGCTCAGATGATGGCTGGCGACAATGGTCCATTCATAGCCTTCATCCGCCAGCACATCCACCATGGTCGGGGAGAAGGCCATTTCGGTCGGGAAGAATCCCTTGGAGTGATCGCTCAGATCGCTGTTCTTGTTCCATGCCTTCCACCAGGCCTGCTTGAAAATCTGGAGCTCCTTGCGGAACACTTCCTTGGGGACGAGGCATCCGAGCGAGTGGTGATAGGTGAATCCGACCATGTCCAGCCGGCGGCTTCCGGAGGGCGTGTACCAGCCGCTGGCTTCGCGGTTGCCGTCATACCAGGTGCCGCTGTAGCCAAGCTGCCCGTTGTTTCCGAGATTGCGGACGTTGTCTATCAGCGACCCGGAATAGCTGATCGCAAAACCGCCGGCGCTGTTGATGCTGGAAAGCGAATCGCGCGGGCGGCCCTGATAGGCGGCCTTGCGGTCCTCGAGCCCGAAGATGTCGGTCAGATTGTTGTCGGGATGCTGGCTGGCCGTACTGTAATACTGCGACGGTTTCAGGACAATGGAATCCCAGGCGTACTGCACGCGCTCGGTTTCGCCGCCGTTGCTGTTCCATTCCGGCCAGTAGATCGGCTGATGGTTGTGCCAGAAGCGCGAGACATATACATTGCCGTTGGCTTCAGCCTGCGGAGCGGCGCAAATAATCAGCAGCGCGCATCCGATCATCAAGCCCGTCAAAAAACTCTTCACTACGTTCATTTCAGCCTCCGGAATTCCAATTTAGTAAAACGCTACACCAAAACAGAGAAAAGGGAACCGGTTTTTTTGAATATCGTCATAATAATATTCAAAAACACATTTCCAGCGAATTCGCAAAAAAACGCAAAAAAAGACAAAAAACGCGAAAAAATGATGAAAATATGCAAAAAATGACCATTTTTGACCATTTTTTGGCATTTTTAGCCCGTTTTAGGCCATTTTCGAACGATTTTCTTCATCTCGACAGTCCGCAGTCTCATTTTAATCTTTGTCTCCCGCATCCATCTCCCTATAGTAAAGCCTTACATCTAAGGGAATGAATTATGGCCGGACAATTTTCAGAAAACGCCGAACACATGGATGTGAAATACATCGCGCACCTCGCGCGGCTGTATCTCACCGACGAGGAGGCCGTCCGCTTTCAGGGGCAGCTTGACCACATTCTCGAGCATGTCCGGAAGCTGAAGGAAGTGGACGTATCGAATGTTGAGCCGATGTCCCATGCCGTTCCCGTCCAGAATGTTTTCAGGAGAGATGAAATCCTTTCCGGCCTGGACCGCGCCGAAGTGCTGGCCAATGCCCCGGCACAGATCCAGCATCAGTTCCGGGTGCCCAAGATTGTCGAATAGCGGAGAACCATGAGCGATTTGCATACCCAAACGATTCACGAACTGGCCGCGCTGATGGAGCAGGGGGCCTGCACCTCGGAGCAGATCGTCCGCGATCTGCTCGATAAAATTCAGAAAGTGGATTCCACCATTTCCGCCTATCTTTCCGTGAACGGCGATTCCGCGCTGGCCCAGGCCCGCGCGGCCGATGCCGCCCGCGCCGGCGGCGTGAGCAAACCGCTGCTGGGCATCCCGGTCGCGGTCAAGGAATTGCTGAACGTCAAGGGCCAGCCCTGCACCTGCGCCTCGAAAATATTGAAGGGCTACACCGCGCCCTACACGGCCACCGCCATGGCGCGGCTTGAAGAGCAGGGCGCCGTGCTGCTCGGCCGCACGAACATGGACGAGTTTGCGATGGGCTCTTCAACCGAGAACTCTGCCTACAAAGTAACGCGCAATCCGTGGAACACCGACTATGTTCCCGGTGGTTCCAGCGGCGGCTCCGCCGCTGCCGTCGCCGCGCATGAAGCGGTCACTTCGATTGGCACGGATACGGGCGGTTCGATCCGCCAGCCCGCGGCTTTCTGCGGATGCGTCGGGCTGAAACCCACTTACGGCCGCGTCTCGCGCTACGGCCTGACGGCCTACGCCTCATCGCTCGATCAGATCGGGCCCATCACCAAGGATGTCCGCGATGCCGCCATTCTGCTGCAGGCCATGGCCGGACACGACCCGATGGATTCGACCTCGGTGGATCTTCCGGTTCCGGATTACCAGCAGGCCCTGCGCACGGATCTGAAGGGGATGAAACTCGGTTTGCCGAAGGAATACTTCATTGCCGGAATTGATCCGGAAGTGGAGAAGGCCGTTCGCGCCGCCGCGGAAAAATGCAAAGAGCTGGGCGCGGAAATTGTCGAAGTCAGCCTGCCGCACACGCCTTATGCGATCGGCGTCTATTACATCATCGCCACCGCTGAAGCCTCCGCCAACCTGGCGCGCTTCGACGGTGTTCGCTACGGCGCGCGCGTCGAGGGCGACAGCCCGATTGACATGTACGGGAAGACCCGCGCGGCCGGCTTCGGCGAGGAAGTGAAGCGCCGCATCATTCTGGGAACCTATGTGCTTTCGAGCGGCTACTATGATGCCTACTACGGCCGCGCACAAAAAGTCCGCACGCTCATCCGGCAGGATTTTGAGAAGGTTTTCAAAACGTGCGATGCCATCCTGACACCGGTGGCCCCTACAGCCGCCTACAAAATCGGCGAAAAAACGGCCGATCCATTGCAGATGTATTTGGGCGACATCTTCACTGTCACCGCGAACCTCGCGGGCATCTGCGGAATGTCGGTACCCTGCGGACTCACATCTGCCGGCCTCCCGGTCGGCCTGCAAATCCTCGGGCCTGCCTTCAAGGAAGAAAACATACTTCGCGTCGGCTATGCCTACGAACAATCCACTCCGGGAATAATGAAACGGGCTTAGCCCGATTATGACTGGATCATCAGCGCTGAAACGACCTGCTGCGGCTTCACCCCGGATATGGCAATCCGTTTGATGCGGCCCGTGTGGCCGGTGAGGACGTTCAGTCGGGAGGCGGAGACATCCAGCTCCTTGGCCAGGAATTTCAAAAGGGCCGCATTTGCTTTCCCGTCCACCGGCGGGGCCTGGATGCGGATTTTCAAGAAGTCGCCCAGCATGCCGTCCACTTTGCTTTTGGGGGCATTGGGCACTATTTTGACGCTGAGAACAATCCCGTCTTTGGTTTCCGTGATGCAGTTCACTGCGACACGATCAGATGTTCGCATACTGGTTGCGGCGAATGATCTGAAAACCCTTGATGAGTTCGGTGATGCCGTCCTGCAGGGAATGCTTCGGTTTGAAACCCGTCGCCTCGATCTTTTCGTTGCTGACAATGTAGTCGCGCTTGTCGGGGTCTTCGCCGACTTCGGATTCCATGACGCAGAATTCAGGAACCTGCTTCTTGATTTCCTGGCAGAGTTCCATTTTTGACAAATTGGCATCACTGAGGCCGACGTTGTAGGGCTCGTTCTTCATGGTTTCAAAGTTGTCCATCGCATGGATGAAGGCTCGGGTCACGTCGCGCACATGGATATAGTTGCGCTTGAAGTGGGCCTCGAAGAGCACAATGAAACGGTCGTTCACGGCGCGGAAGGTGAAATCGTTCACCAGCAGATCCAGCCGGGGCCGGGGGCTGATGCCGAATACCGTGGCCAGCCGGAGCGAGATGGCGTGACCGCTGGCCAGCAGATAATCTTCCAGTTCCACTTTCAGTTTCCCGTAAAGTGAAACCGGCCGCATCGGCGTGGTCTCGGTGCAGAATTTTCCTTTTTCACCGATTCCGTATCCGCTGTTTGTGGTCGGAGAGACAATCATCTGGTTCCTGCTGCTCAAATCCACCAGCATCTTGATGGCGTCGAGATTTATGGTGCGCGCCTCGATGGGCATCAGCTTGCAGAGCGGGGCCCCGACCAGGCAGGCGAGCGGAATGATCACATCCGCCTTGGCCACGGCCTTTTTCATCAGCTCTTCATTGCGGACATCGCCGCGTATGATCTGCAGGTTCTTGTCCGCGCAGCAGTCCAGCAGTGAAGTCTGCTGATACATGAAATTGTCCACCACCGTGACGCTGTGTCCAAGACGCAAAAGCTCCGGCACCATGATGGAACCCAGATAACCCGCGCCGCCTGTGACCAGAATGTGTTTTTTTGAAGTGCTCATAATCGGCATAAAGTACCTGTTCGCACAGGTGGTGTCAACGCCGTGTGCTCCTGTGCTTGAAATGCCCCAATAATCACGATACTGTTCTCACAAATCAGAGGAGGTCGTTGTATGAAGAGACGCGTTGTATCTGCCGCCGCAACACTGGCGTTGATCATTTCCGTGCACGGCTCAGCCGCTGATATGGTGAAGCTGAAAAACGGACATGTCATAGACGGAACCATAACGGCTGAAACAGCGGATTATGTTGAAGTCAAGCTGCCCATGGCAGGCGAGAATTTCATGAAAATCCGTCGAAAGGATATTCAGAATGTCGTGCGAGAAGGAGCCCCCGCACAATCTGAAGCAGCGGTTCCGGCACCGGCCGATCCAGCACACAATTTCCAGAACCTCATAGGTCCCGACAGGATTGAGGCATTCAAGCAAGGGCTTGTTTCAAACGGGAAATACGAGGAACTTGCGCCTTTAGTGAATGACGATGACTACACGAAGCGCAATCCTGCTCTGACAGGCCTGGCGGTTTGCGGTGATTTTCGCGGGATTGAACTTCTGGAGCAGCTGCTCTCGGAAACAGGATCAGCAACTCCCCCGAAAGCGTCTGCGGCGGTTCTGCTGGATGCCATTGAAAAGGCGGGAAGCCCGTCTTCTGTGGCCGCTGTGGCGAAAATTGCCGTTTCCGGAAAATCTGCCTCGGACCGGCGCGCGGCGGTATGGTCGCTGGGTAAAATGGGTTTTGTTGAAGCGGTGCCGGTCGTGGAGCAAGCGGCACAGGACGCTGATTCCGGCGTGCGCGCGGGGGCCGCCTTCGCCGCCGGCAAACTCAGTTCACCCGCCTCAAGAGCGGTGCTGATCAGCCTGCTGAAAGATCCGGAGATGGATCCGAAACTGGAAGCGGCGAAGGCGCTCGAGAGCGACCCTTTCCCGGAAGCGGTGCCCGCCCTGATAGGCGCATTAAATGACCGGTATGCCGCCGCCCCGGCCTGTCTGGCTCTCGGCAAACTGAAGGCCCAAGATGCGGTTCCAAAAATGCTGGAGCTCCTCACCAGCACCGATCCAGAGTTTAAGCACGTCCGCCAGCAGGCGGCCCGCGGCCTGGGCATGATTGGCGATCCGGCGGCCATAGATCCGCTGGTGGCCCTGCTGGGCGACACGTCCGGCCTCGGACACATGTGCGCGCATGCGCTTTCACTGATGATCGAGGACGGTCCGGATTCACAGAAGCCGGCCGACTGGATCGAGTGGGCGAAGAACCGTTAGATCCGCAACAAACAAGGAGTGCGAAATGAGGACAGCATGGATTGCAGTATGCCTGATAACTGCCGCTGCGTTTGTATCGGCAGCGGAGATTTCTGATACCGTATTGTTCGACGATCCCCAGGGCGGATATATCCTCGCCGGCGGGCAGATCAGCCTTCCGGCCAGTGCCTTCTGGCAGCCGGTGGAGGGGATTTCCGGTGTGCGCGAAATCTATCTATATCCGTCTGAGGATCAGCAGGACCGGCTGCTGGGGGTGCGCACCGCAGCCATCGAGAGGGACAATCGGATAGATCAGGGGCGATATGCAGTGTCTCGACTTTACTGGCCCGTGAAGGAGTATGCCGACAAACATGATGGCATAGGACCGTCGGCCGTCAGCGGCCTTGGAACCAACTGGCAGGAAAGTGCGTGGGCCGCTGTTTCAAATTCACCCTGGGGCAGTGATTCAGAAATCCCGGTTGAAGGGCCGTTTGTATTTCTTCTTCCCAGCGTGCAGTTCCGCACCGCATCCGGGACAGAGCGGGTGAGCCGCGAAAATCGCGACCTGCTGGCTGTCGAACTGAGGCCTTACGCTGATGACGGAAAGCATTGGGCGGCCTTCACCGATGGCTCGACCGAGCGGATAGCTATTGATCAGGAGCTGGAGAGGAAGCATGGCATCAAAATCACACCGGTGATCAAGACTGCAAATGAAGAACGGCTGCAGAGCAATGCCATTGTTTATCGCATTCTGGCTGTACTGGACCGCGAGGCTTCCGATCGGCTTGAACTGCGCTTTATCAACAAATCTGCCAGCAATGAATTGAGCGCTGTCTGGAACAGGGCGGGGGCTCCTGCTGATGCCGGCCTGGCGGAGCGGCTCAAGAGCCTGAGGTCTGCAAAGTGGCAGAGCTACGCGGTTCATTCGTCTTCACCTGTTCTGCAAACGTGGCTCAACCGTCCTGCCAGAGATCAGCGGGGCGGCAGACGGCGTCGCGGGGCCGAGCTTTCAGCATTCGGACTTCTGGGCGGCCGCGCGGCCATACAGGAAACCCTGCAGATGGAAGCGATCAATGATGGATCGAATCCCGGGGACGCGAATGTCGTACCGATAGAATCAATTGCCGGGGTCACAGTTACCTCGCATCCGTTTGAGGAAATGCTGGCGGGTGCGCCGGGCGGACGACTGCCGCTGGCAGACTATATTCCGGCCGATCGTTTCTTTGTCCACTGCGCGCGGCCTTCGACGCTGCTTCCTTTCCTGAATGGCGGCGCCGACTTCCTGTGGAATATGGGAAGCACCATGACCGGAAACAGCATCAAGCACAATCTGAAGGAGCGTTATCTCGGGCGGCTGGGCATCAACGAGCAGTGGCTGAAGATGCTGCTGGATGCGGGGATTGTGAAGGAGACTGCGCTGATGTTCCCCGATTTGTTTTTCATAGACAACACTGAAGTGTCCTCTGTTTCGCGGCTGGCCCAGCCGGGCGCCATCGGAAAAATGCTGGAGCTGATCGGCATTCGCGGGATCGGGGCCGGCACGGTTGAAAAGGTAACGGCGCGCGGGAACAAAGTCTGGTGGGCCCTGCGCGGCGACCTTCTTTTCATCAGCACAAGCCGTTCTGAACTGGACTCCATGCTGGCGCTTCTGTCGGCCGGCGGGGCCGGCAGCCTGGGGCAGTCCGTGGAATTCCGATATATGCTGACGCAGCTTCCGGAGAGCGGGAACACCCGGATGCTGGCCTATTTTTCTGATCCGTTCATCCGCAGGCTGGTTGGCCCGTCCGTGAAAATCGCGCAGTTGCGCCGACTGAAGGCCCGCGCGAAGATGGAAGTGCTTGCGGCGAGAGGCCTGCTGAACCGGCTGAACGGGATCGCCCCGGAAGCCCGGCCGCAGGACGGATATGTCATCGGGGACGATCTGATCGTGCGCTCGGAAACCTTCGGAACGCTTCATGACATGGCCACGCTGAGCAGTGTTGACGTCAGCATGGTGACCACCAACGAGCAGGCGGCCTATCGGCAGTATGTGGACAATTATTCCCGGTACTGGCGGCAGTATTTTGATCCAATCGCCATGCGGCTGGATGATGGCCCGGCCGGCCAGCTTGAATTGACCACATTCATTCTGCCCCTGATTGACAACACCGCATACAACGGCATCAGGGAATGGGCGGTTGCCGCGGAGGATGCCGCTCCGCTTGAAGTGCCCGAGGTGAATCCGCCGCCGGTTATGATGCTGTCGCTCAATATCAAGGAACGGGGCTGGCGCGAAATCCTGAAGGGATTCCTTCCGATTTTCTCACGCTATACCCACATCAATCCGGCGATCCTCGACGACTGGGGAACCAGCCTGCATCTGGCTGTGCATGATGCCGATCCTGTGATTGCGCTGGGAAGCGGAGATGTGCTGGGCGCGTTTGGGTCATTCCGCATGATGGGCGGCCGCGGAGAAATGCTGATGATCCCCCTGATGTTCACGTTGCTGACGCGGCCCTGCACACTGGCCATTGAAACCGGCAACCCGGCCCGCACCCTGGATTATCTGCGGCGGGCTTCCCGGCTGACCGGAAGCAGCGATGACTGGGAAGATGAAGTCGGCATTGAGTTCACACAGATTGAGGGAAAGGATGAGTGGGTGTGCGTTTTTGACATCATGGGGACGCTCAAGCTGCGTTATGGCCTTGAAGTGGACGGCAATTATGTGCTGATCCGCAACATTCCGTGGTCTGACAAGGGCAACTGGAGTGGAGCCAGAAAAGCGGACCTGCAAACAATCCAGCTGCAGCTCTTTCCCGGCGCCTGCAGTCTTCAGCTTCCCGGGCTGCATATGGCCAGTATGGAGGGTTCGCGCAGTGCGGCATTCGAGGCTATGGGATTTCTTTATCCGCTCGTTTCCAGCGGCTATTGTCCGCTGACGGAGGCGGAGAGCCGCCATGAGGAACTTTTCGGCTTCCGTCCGGTCCACCCGTCCGGCGGGGTTTGGCAGTGGGAGGACAATCAGCTGCAGAGTTCGGTGTTCGGGTCAGTGTACCGTCCGCGGCAGCCTGCGCATGAAGGCGGCGGAGATTTCGGCCTCATGCGGGAAATCGAATTCCTGCGGCTGAACATGCAGTTTGAGGATGCGGGCCTCAGGACAAAAGTTGTGTGGAAGAAGCGTCCGTAGTCATCCGGCGGCCGGTTTGACTTCGGGGGGTGGAAGTCATAGAATCCCCGCCATGATATCAGACATTTTCAAACGGTTTCTGCTCGTATTGGCATTGTTCTGCTTTGCGGGATGTTCGCGTCCGGCGGGCAGGGAAATCCTGTGGACGGACCTGATCAATGAACTGAAGGATGCGGACCGCATGGCGCGGCTGGACACGCGTCCAACGCAGATTCTGACATCGTATGACCGGACCGGCGGCAACAACGACTTCAACAATTTCGCGCGCAAGGGCCCTGAAGGCTGGGTTGTGCTGGCTGAACTGGACGGCCCCGGCTATGTGTCGCGTTTCTGGTTCACCGGCGCGAAGGACAGCACGCACGGCCTGCGGATGTATTTCGACGGCGAACGTCAGCCCCGGATCGACACCACCATCGGTGATTTCTGCGGGGGAACCGATCCCTTCCGCGCTCCGCTGGCGGCCTATGAGAGCTACTGCTGGTATTCCTGGGTGCCCGTCCCGTTTCGCAAAAAACTGACGATCATGGCGGAAGACGAGGGCGCCAAACAGACGGGCGGAGGAGCCCCGGGGCAGGAGCAGCGGCTTTTTTACCAGATCAATTATTCGCGCCTGAACGACGGGGAAACCATTCAAAGCTGGCCGCGCGGATTGCCGGCGGAACAGAAGATTATTCTTTCAGAACTTTCGGAAAACTGGAAAAGCATTCCCGCGGCCGGTGCGGCGGGCGAAAAGCATGAGGCGGTCTGCAAACAAAATTCTGAAACTGTGGTATGCGAGCTCGCGGGGCCCGCCGTGCTTCGCGAACTCAGGATCAGACTGGATGATTCAGCAGTCAAATCCGCCGTTACGCGCCGAAAGCTTCTCCGCGATCTGGTGCTGCGCATCTCATGGGATGGCGGCGGCCCGTCCGTGAATGTTCCGCTGGGGGATTTCTTCGGAAGCATGGGGCAGCGCCTGAAATATGATTCCATGTTCTTCGGGTACCGTGACGGCGTTTTCAGCAGCCGGTTCCCGATGCCGTTCGAAAAATCGGCGAAAATCGAGATTCAGAATCTCGGGGCGGCGGATGTTCCTGCTGCGGTTGAAACGATCATTGAGAAACTGGATTCGTGGCCTCAGCATTACGGATATTTCCATGCCGCGTGGCAGAAAAGCGGCCAGGAAATGATGGGTCGTCCGCACAATGTGCTGCGCACGGACGGCTCGGGAAAATTTGCGGGCTGCCTGCTGGGCGCGACCAGCTTTGACCGGAGCTGGTGGCTTCTGGAGAGCGATGAGACCATGCGCATGGATTCGGCCCCCATGCCGCAGTGGCGCGGCACGGGACTGGAGGACTATTTCAACGGCGGGTGGTATTACCAGAATTTCCTCGCGCGCCCGCTGAACGGGATTGTCTTCAAGGCTCCTTACCGCACGGTGCAGTACCGGATCCACTTCGCCGATCCGGTTTATTTCACAAACTCTTTTGACATGAACTTTGAGCGCGGACCCGAGATGGCCAGCCGCGGCGTCTATGAAAGCGTGGCGTACTACTATTTGAAAAATCCGCAGCCGGCGCCCTCGCAAATCCCCGCAGACGGTTCCCGGTATTTTCCGGATGACCCGGTGGCCCAGGCGACCTTCATGACAGAGATTCACAATCTCGAGCGGATGGGGGACGATGCGGGGGCCGCGGAGTATATAGATTTCTTCATGGAAAAATATCCGGACTTCCCGTTTGCGGAAACGCTTCGCATGCGGCAGGCCGCCTATCGCGAGAAGATCAGCGGGGCGGGGGGCGCACCGGAGTTCTACAAGCAGTTTTTGAATTCATCGAACGAGGTCGCGCGGAAGCAGGCCGGGGATCTGGAGTGGTTTTATGCCGATGAAAGCCATGCGCTGTTTGCGCTCTACTGCAATGCTCCGTCGCGCGCTTTCATTGACGGCAAGCTGGTGGCAAACGCCGGCCGCGATGACAAGTGCGAGATTGCACGGGTGGAGCTGAAGCCCGGCCGCCATGTGATTGCCGTTCAGGCGCAGTGGAAGCAGTATCCCGACTGGATGCAGTTCTGTCTGAGGACTCATCGGGGCGACGTGGTTTCGGAGCCGGACAGCAAATACATGCTGGACGCGGCGGGCACCTGGATGAATGTGGACTATGACGACAGCCAGTGGCCGCGCCTGTTCGGAACCGGAGTCAAGGGCCCGCCCGAGGCCCCCTATGTCTGGGTGGAACCGCATCCGTTCATCGGCATGAATTCGGCGGCGAAAGCCCTGCGTCCGGATTGGGACAACCGGTTCAAAAGTTATGTGGTCTACCGCTGCGGATTTGACGTGCCAAGCAGCGAGTGAGCCGTTATATAATGACGGCGTTTTTTGAACCCTGAAGTGAATCTGAAAAATGAAGATGCGGAACATATTTATTCTGTTGTTCGTTTGCGCCTCGCTGGCCGGCGCGGCGGGATGCTCGCGCAACGCAGCGAGCATTGACGAGCAGGAGGAGCGGCATCCCCTGATGCAGCGGGCCCTGAACCACAAGCGGATGCAGGACATAGACAAGGCCATCGAGCTGTTCGAAAAAATCATCGGCGAAAATCCCGACATGGCGCGCGCGCACCTTGAACTGGGGCTCCTGTACGACAGCGTCAAGGAGGACTACATGCGCGCGCTGTATCATTATCAGCGCTATCTTGAACTCCGCCCGAACACGGAGAAGCGCGAGATGATCGAAAACATCATGAAAATGGCCCGGCTGTCGTTCGCGGCCACGCTTCCGCACAGCGCCTCCGACACGCTGGATGAAATCGCGGCGCTGAAGCGCGAGAACGCGATGCTGAACACCAGGATCAATGAACTGACCCAGGCGCTGAACCTGGCCGAGAAGAAAGCCGCGGAGGCCGTCCAGAGGGAAGAGGCGGCCCTGCTGGCCCGCGTGCCGGATGCGCCGGGCCCTGTGGCGCACGAGCGCCCGCCGGATGTGAAGCCTGATCGTCCGCCCGTTGTGAAGCCCGACCTGCCGCCGAAGCCTGCACCCGTGAAGGCCGCGCCTTCCGTCACGCCCCGCGCGCCGGCAAAGGCGTCGCCGGTGGTGATCGCCCGTCCGGAGCCGCTTCCGGCCAAGCCCGCTGTGGAGACCTACCGGGTGCTTCGGGGGGACACGCTTTCCAGCATTGCATCCAAGGTGTATCAGGATCCGGCCATGTGGACGAAAATATTCGATGCCAACCGGGACAAACTGGACCGGCCCGAGGGCATACGTGTGGGGCAGGTGCTGGTGATTCCGTAATTATAACCGCAGGAGGAAACAGTCATGGGAGCAACAGATTTTTTTGATGACGATTTGGTGAAACCCGCCCGCTCGCAGGGAAGCATCAGCATGGGGCCGGGCGCCGGCAGCACCAAGCCGGTGGAGCCGGGCGCTCCGTCCACCACCTTCCCGGCCCGTCCTGTTTCGGACTTCAATCTGACGCGCATGGCGAAGCACCGCGAGGAGGTCGAGTCGCAGGTGGCGCGGGCCGCCCAGGAACTGGAGCATCTGCGCCAGCGCCAGGAGGATCTTGAGCGCGAAAAGCATGATCTTGAGGATTTGCGCCGCATGCAGGACGACTATCAGAAGGGCAAGCGGGAAATGATGGAGCAGCTCAGCCAGAGCCTGCTGACGCTGGAGAAGGACGAGCTTCGCGCCGAGCAGACGCGCGACCTGCTGGCGGCCACCCGCCGGAACTTCAAGACCATGCTCGACAGCATCCGGAGCCTGAACGACGAGTCGTGGGGCGATGAGATGTTCCGTGAAGAGCTCGGCAAGGCCCGCGTGACGGTTGAGGATGCCCGCATGGAATACAACAAGGCACGCGCGAAAATTGATGCGCTGCTGTCCATTGATGAAAAAGCCGAGCGCGGCCGTCCGCTGATGTTTGAGACCCCTGTGCGGGAAGAACAGGAGTTCTCGTTCGGGCACTGGTTCAAGGTTGGCCTGGCCGTGTCGCTTCCGCTGACGCTGGTGATCATCATTCTCGGGGTTGTGTTTGCGGTTTTGAAATATTTGCGCTTCATCTAGTCCGCAGTCCGGGATTCATGGCCAAGAGAAAATCAGCACTGGACCGCCGCATAGAGCAGCTTGAACGCGAGGCTGCCTCGGTCAGGAACACCATCAGCAACCTGGACTATGCGCTCAAGCGCGTGGACAAGGAGGGCTCCTCGCGGCTTGAACTGATGAGGGAGCGCCGGCCTGTTTCGCAGCCGGATGCGCCTGTGCGTTCAAAAGACACCGTTGCAAAACCTGTGCGCCGCAAAATCGCGAACTATCTTTCCGGCGGCAGTTTCAAGGCGGTCAAGCTGTCCCCGCAGGAAATCGCCGTCCAGCGCAACAAGGCCATCTTCATGATCATCGTGCTGGTCATCGTGATCTACGTGGCGCTGAAAGTTTTCAACATCGTCTGAAAACGCCGAAAAAACGTCCAGAAATGGCAAAAAACGCCTGAAAAACGCCTAAAAATGATCAAAAAACGCCAAAAATGGCCTAAAAACGGCCATAAATGCTCAAAAATCGCTAAAAATGGCCATTTTTTGCGTTTTATTGCAAAAAATCAGAGGATTTTCAGTTTTGGGAGGTCCTGGATGTCAATGAGGCCTGCGAGGCGGCCCTGGGCGTCCACGATGATGAGGTCATCAATGTTGTGCTTTTCGTAGAGCGCAAGCACATCCACGGCAAGGCTGTCTTCCGTGAGCGTGATCGGGTCCGGGCTCATGATGGATTCAACCGTCCGGCTGGCGATGCTCAGCGAGTCGGAAATATGCCGGCGCAAATCGCCGTCGGTGATGATGCCCTTGACCTTGTTGGATTTGTCCACGACGACGCACGATCCGGCGCGCGCGCCGGTCATGGCCAGCACGGCATCCTTGACGAGTGTCCCCACGGCTGCGCTGGCGATGCGGTCGCCCGTGCGCATGATGTCGGATGCCCTGAGCAAGAGTGTTTTACCGATGGCGCCGCCGGGATGGAGCAGGGCATAGTCCTCTTTTTTGAATCCGCGGGCCTCCAGAATGACCATCGCAAGGGCGTCGCCGACGGCGAGCGTGGCGGTGGTGCTGGTGGTCGGGGCCATGTTGAAGGGGCAGGCCTCGCGCTCGATCTTCACGGAGATGATGGCGTCGCTGTGCTTCGCAAGTGTGCTTTCCGCCTCGCCCGTGAGAGCTATCACCTTGACCCCGAAGCGCTTGGCGAGAGGAATGAGTTCGATGAGCTCGCGGGTCTCTCCGCTGTAGCTGAGGGCGATCAGAACGTCTTTTGCGCAGAGGATGCCCAGGTCGCCGTGCATGGCCTCCAGCGGATAGAGGAAGACGGCCGGAGCGCCGGTGCTGGTGAGGGTGGCTGCGATTTTCTGGCCGATGGGCATGTTTTTCCCGATGCCGGAAATGACGATCTTTCCGCCCGATTCCAGGCTCTGGAGTATCACCCCGACGGCTGTGTCGAAGGATCCGTTCAGGCTGTCGCGGGCCTTTACGAGGCCGGCGATCTCGATGTCCAAAACTTCTCTGGCTTGGTTTGCATAGTTCATCGGCCCGAATCTCTCAAAAGCGGCTCCGGGAAGCCAGCATTTTTTGATATTGCCGCTATGTGAGCGCCATAATCGGGCGTCCGGGCGGGTGCAAAATCCTCCATCAGAAACCAGCGCTCGCAGTCATGCATAAACTTAAAATATATGAGGGTAAAGGCATTTACTTTTGACCTGAATGTGCTATTTTTTCCGATAGTATTATAGGAGAGGGGTTCGGCCGTAAAAACCAAGGATTCTGGCCGGGCGTTGTTTCTATTATGAGGGAGCCACACACAAGTAGTGGAAGGCGCCGGGGGCGTCCGAAAATCATGGGGGGATCATACTGCCTCAGGCTGTTCATTTTCAGCGTCATTTTCGGGCTGTCTGCCGGGGCCGTTCATGCGGCGAATCCGGACGGAAGCCTTCGCGTCGATATCAAGACGGCCTACAATCTTGTGGTGGACTCCAACGCGGGAACCCCTTCGAGCTATGCCCCAAGCGCAGCTTATATGTCGGCCTCGTTCTGCAATGACGGCACCAATCCCCTGACAGATGTGTACGCATACATCGGCGACTACACCAACCAGACGCCGGGCATATATCCCAGCCGCGCGCACATGACGCTGGATGGCCCGCTGCCGGGCGATGAGTTTGCGCTTGCGCACGAGGGCGGATCCATGGGAACGGGTGACGCCACCCGTTATATCGGCAACCTCGATCCGGGCGAGTGCAAAACGGTTTACTGGCTGGTGAGCTATGATCAGGTGGATGACAACGGCGTTCCCCTCTGGGGCCCCAGCACCAAGCCGGATGACGATCTCTGGCTGCAGTATGATATCTGGACAACGGCGAATGAACTGGGAAGCCCGCTTGAAGCCTATGACAGCCGCACGGTTACTTTCCGGAACGAGATATCCGCCTCTGCGAACAAGATATTCCCGAACGGAGCCAACAAGGTTCCGCAGGAATATCTCGAGCTGCTGGGTGTTTATGCGCCGGCGTGGACCAACATGCCGGTGGATGGTTCGCCGGGCTCCAAGATTATCACCGAGGGCATCTGGTACGATCTGGGCAACATTGGCGACGGGTTTGACAACAACGGCGACCTGATTCCGGACAAGAACGCATGGATGCAGCCCGTGGGCGATCCGGCCCTTTTTGACCCGTCCTGCTTCCGGCTGACCCGCACCTACGCAATGGTGGTCGTCAAGCTGAAGACGGGCGGCGAAGAGGTTTATGTTGTCGAAGATCAGCTCTATTTCGAGAACATTCCTGAAAACAACGGCGCCGTTGGCTTCGTAGGCTATGAGTTCACCACGCTCCGTTCGGGGTGCTACGGCCAGCTCACGCCCTATCAGGAGGTGGCCTCGGGATTCGACAACGAGAAGTTCAACGCGGACTACGGCGCTTCACTCGGCGAAGGTCTGGCCAGCGGAACTTCGCGCGTTGAGATGGTCAAATCCGTGGATCTGACATCCATCCTTCCGGGAACCTCGCTGGTTTACTCGATTACCTACACCAACAGCGGCACGGTTTCGATTGGCCTGCCGCAGGAAGGCGTTCCGCTGGTGGTGCAGGATTCGATCCCGGCCGGAACCTATTACGTGGCCGGCAGCGCCACCAATGCGAATTTCCTGCCTTCGAATGTGACGTCGTATGTGATTCTCTATTCGACCAACAATGGAACAAGCTGGCTGGACGCGGAGCCTGCCGCCGCGACGAACGTGACCGACATCCAGTGGCGGCTGTCCGATCCCCTGGAGGGCGGGGGAGCAGGGGCGGTCAGTTTTTCGATCCTGGTTCCGCAAAATTACACAAACGCCACACCCCGGGTGGTCAACACCGGCGGCTTGAGCATTGGCGGCGGGGTTTCCTTTATCACGGATGATGCGATCACGTTCATCAAGGGCACGAACTCCGTGGGCGACACCGTCTGGGTGGATAATGGCGCTGGCGGCGGATATTTTGGGAACGGGCTGAAGGACGGAACCGAGGCGGGGATTTCCAATGTGCTGGTTTCGCTCTACTACGACAGCGACGGCGACGGCTCCATTGATGCCGATGATCTGCTGCTGTCCACCACCAACACGGCGGCTGGCGGACTGTATCTGTTTTCGGAACTTTATGACGGCTACTACATCGTGGAGGTGGACAATGCCGATGCCGACATTCCTGCGGGCTACGGGGCGACGACCCCGCTGATTTACGGGGTCAATCTCGACGCAGCTCGCACCAACGGATCGCCAGTCGCGTACATGTCCGCCGACTTCGGCTTCGCGCCGGTGCTGAATCTGACCAAGACTTTGAACACCACCAACACCCTTCGCGAGGGCGGCACGGTTTCATACACGCTGTCGGTCACCAACCGCCTGCCGGGCAACGGAACCGGCGCAGGATCGGCCTGCGAGAGCATCATCTATGCCGCCGGCAGGGATATAGCCGCCAAGCCGTGGGTGAACGAAGCGGCGGCCTACACCCCGCCATATCCGGACGGGGTGTATGCCACCAACACATTGGAGGCGGCATCGGAACAGCTGATCCTCACGGACTTCAGGCTCGGTCCGCAGAACGGTTCTCCGACCAACGTCAAAATTGTCGCCCGCATGTACACCACGGGAACCTTCAGCGGCGGCGACTACATTACGGTTGAGTTTGTGAACCGCACGGCCGGCACATTGTTCACCACCAATCTGGATGCCGCCACCATCAACAGCATCCTGGTCAGCGGCGATGCCATTCTGGATATCACCGCAGTGCGTGCATGGACGTGGGCCGATTTCAACACGACCAACAGCATCATTCGCTTCACCGCGCAGAAGGGCGGCGGGCCTGATGACGGAACGGTGCACCTGGATGCCGCCGGCTTCAAGATACAGAGCAGCGCGACCTGCGGCGATTCGTCCGACAACAACACGCTGGATGTCGTCCCGCTGACCGACACCTATGACGCCGGCAGGCTGCGGTTCATTTCCGCGTCGCTGACTCCCGATGAGACCTCCACCAACCGGTCGGCCCCCGACCAGTCGGGCTGGCTTTACTGGGACAATATTGGTCCCATTTATCCCGGTGGAAGCAAGTCGGTCACGCTGACATTTGAGATGCTTGAGGGCCCCAACAACAACGCCTACCAGACCGTGAACCGGGCGTACACGACCAATGCATGGTTTCTGAACGGGCTCCCCGCGAACAGCGCTCAGGCGGCCGTCACCAATGCCGTTTATCCCGCCGGCAAAATCGGCGACTTCATCTGGCGCGACCTCGATGCGGACGGCTCGCAGGACGCTCTTGAGCCCGGCATTCCGAATGTGAAGGTTGTTCTCACTCCGCCTCCCGGCATAGATGTCGGCGGCGGGGCGGGGGTTGCCGTCACCAACACAACCAGTTCGACCGGCTTCTATTATTTCACCGGTATTCCGGCGGATGGAACCTACACCGTCACGGTGCTGACGGCCACGCTGCCGGGCGGAACAGGCAACATCACCTATGATCCTGACGGCACCAACAACAGCACAACGGCGGTTTTTATTGACTACGACTCGACCACCGGCGGTGACACCAGTTTGCGCAACGATTTCGGGTATGTGCTGGCCACCACCATCGAGGGCACGATCTGGCACGACGTCAACCGCAATGCCACCAACGCGCCGGATCCGGGCGAGGAGTGGTTGACGAATGTAACGGTTTATCTGTGCGCAGGAACCACTCCGTGCGGCGCGGGTTCGGCGATTTCTACCCAGCAGACCACTTCTTCCGGCTACTTCATTTTCACCGGGAACTTCACCGGCGAATACAACGTGAGCGTTGACACCAACTCGGGCATGATGGCCGGATCGAGCTGGACGCCCTCATTCGATACCGACGGCACGAGCACTCTGAACTATGCTTCGTTCAATGTGGTCAGCGGCGGCCAGGCGCGGGTGGACTACAGTTACTGGAAGACCGGAAACTACAGCGTCGGCGACACCCTGTTCTTTGACTGGGACGGCGACGGGATGCAGGATGCGTACGACGAGGGGATTGCGGACATCACGGTATCGCTTTACCGCGACAGCAACGCCAACGGCCTCATTGACTACGGCACGGATGTGCTGGTGCTGACAACCACAACGTCTTCCACGGGCACCTACTTGTTCGCGAATCTGTCGGCGACAAATTATCTGGTGATCGTCAATGAAGCGGATCCTGATTTTCCCGCTTCGTACATCATGACCGCCGACCCGCAGGGCGCGCTGGACGGGCGCAGCATTTGTCTGGTGACAACTTCCAACCGGCTGGATCAGGATTTCGGATATCAGCCCCGAGGAACCGGCGTCATTGGGGACAGCGTCTGGTTTGACGCGAACGCTGACGGCGTCCAGTCGGGCACGCGCGAGACCGGCATAACGAATGTCACTGTGACTCTGCTGGCCGACCTGAACGGAGACGGGAACTTTGTCGCAGTGGCAACCGACGTCACCGATGCAAACGGCTATTATGAGTTCGCAAATCTCCCGCCGGGCGACTACAAGGTCACGGTCAGCGCCACAGACCCGAGTTTGCCGGATGATGCGTTTGGCAATCCTCCCTTCGTGACCACGGCGACCAACTTCAACGTGACGCTCACCAACAGCAGCTATTTGGATGCCGATTTTGGTTTTGCCCACCTCGGCGCGATCGGCGACACGATCTTCTGGGACGGCAATCAGAACGGGACACAGGACTATAATGAGGAGGGTGTCACCAATGTGACTGTGCAGCTGTACTTTGACATGAACACGAACGGCGTCTATGACTCCGGCACGGACACAATTGCTGCAAGCACGAATACGGACAGCAATGGAACTTATCTGTTCTCCGGTTTGAGCGCATCCTCTTATGTGGTTGTGGTGGTCGAGACCGGCGCGCTGCAAACCGCCACGATCATGTCCGATCCCAACAACGACGGCCTGCCCTGCAGCGATCCGGAGGCAGTCGGCTGCGACGGGCGGTACGGGGTGACCATTATGCCCGGACAGAATTTTATGGGCGCAGATTTCGGTTATGCGCCTCCCGGCGTGCTGGGCGATGCGGTTTGGGTTGACACAGATGGCGACGGGGTTTTTGATCTGACGGAGCAGGGGATTCCCTATGTGGATGTCATTCTCTACAGCGGTGGCGTTGCGATTGCCACCAATCAAACGGACGGCGACGGATATTATCTGTTCGCCAACCTGCCGGATGGACAGTACTCCGTAATGGTAGACACCAACGACACTGATTTCCCGTCTGGTCTGGGCGCGGTTTATGATTCGGCGGGCGATTATGACGGCTGGGCCACGAACATTTTCATTTACGGCGGCAGCGTTACGAACATCGGGAACACCGGATGCACGGGCTGCTCGCTGGATGTGGACTTTGGATACCGCTACACCGGCACCAACACCCTCAGCGGAACGATCGGGCTTGACGGCACTGCTCCTGACGGCGTGATGGGCAGCGGAGCCTCCGGCGTGAACGCGGATGAAGCGCCTTATGCGGGCGTTCCGGTCTACATCTATCTCTGGAACGATGACGGGGACAGGATTCCCGAGGCGGGGGAGATCACGCTGGTCAACCAGACCGTCACGACCAACAACGGTGATTACAGTTTCGCGGACCTTCCGCAGGGTGACGGGAATGACGAATATCTGGTGACGGCTGCCGCGCCTGCCTATAACCTGCTGCTGACGACAACCAACGGGGCAGGGACCTCCACGAATGTGGTGCAGACCACGGATGCGCAGGGCAACAATGTCTCGACCCGCCAGTCGGTGCCGGTGGCCGGTGTGACGGTGAATGTGGATTTTGCGTTTGTATCCTCGCTGAAATACGATTTCGGTGACCTGCCTGATACTTACAGCACCCGGCTCGAAAGCGCACCCAGCGGGGCCCGGCACATTGTAACCAGCCAGACCAATCTTTATCTCGGCCTCACGATTGATACGGAAAATAACGGAACTCCAGCGGCAGACGCATCCGGCGACGGCGCGGACGAGGATGGAGTGATTCCGCTCGGCGTCTGGCAGGAAGGAACCAACGGAGGCGCGGTTCAGGTTACGGTTGGCATGGGCACCGGCTGGCTGGTCGGGTTTGTGGATTTTAATCATGACGGTGATTTCCTCGATGTCGGCGAAATGATTATCAATCAGTCTGTGACCGCGCCCGGCGGCGGTATCTACACCAACTGGTTCAATGTTCCAACAAACTCGATTTATATCACCAACAGCACACCCTATTATTCGCGCTTCCGTTTGTTCCCGTCGCAGCCGGCCTATCCCGCTCTGTCCTACTATGGAGAAGCGGACAATGGCGAGGTGGAGGACTACTACTGGCTGTTCGGAACCCTCGGTGATCTGGTATGGGAGGACATCAACACAAACGGCGTGCAGGATGCCGGCGAGCCGGGCATCGGCGGGGTGAAGGTTTTCATTGACGTCAACGCTGACGGTCAGTGGCAGGATGGGGAACCCTTCAGTCTCACGGGGAACAACGGCATTTATGGTATTGGCGGCTTCAGCACCGGCACCTACTCGGTAGTGGTGGACACGAACAGTTTCCCGTATCCGCTGTTCCCGGTATATGACCTCGACGGCACGGGCACGGTGAACTCGACGGAAATCACGGTGACCAACGGGCTGGTGAAAACGGACATTGATTTTGGCTACTGGCGCGGGGCGGCCGTTGGCGATTATGTGTGGGACGACCTCGACAGCGATGGCCTCCAGGATGCGGGCGAACCGGCCATGAGCAATGTCACGGTTCGCCTGTATGATGCGCAGACTAATCTGCTGCTCAGCACGGTGACAGACGGCAGCGGACTTTATGGGTTCACAAACCTTGTTCCATCCGCATACATTATCCAGTTTGTTGCGCCGCCGTTTGTGCTGTTCAGCCCGGCCAATCAGGGCGGGGACGATGCAGAGGACAGCGATGCGAGTCAAACGACCGGGTTTACCGCGCCGTTCACTTTGGCATCGGGCGAAAACAACACAACGGTGGACGCCGGCTTTTTGTTTTCAGCCGCCGGGCAAGTGGATATAGGTGTGGACAAAGGGGTGAGCGACTATATTCCGAATGAAGGCGACCCCATTAGTTTTACGCTGGTGGTGAGCAATGCCGGGCCGGACAATGCCACCGGGGTGACGGTGCAGGACATCCTGCCCGCAGGCGTCACTTGCACGGGCTCCTCCAGTTTCGCGTATTCCACCAACACAGGAGTCTGGACGATCGGGGACCTGGATATGGGGAATTTCACATCACTGGTTATTTATGCCACGGTGGACGCCGGAACGTCCGGGATGATCATCACCAATGAGGGCCTTCTCCTGACCTCGGATCAGGCGGACACATACACCAATAATAACCGCGACGAAGTCGAGTTTGTGGTGGATGGGACGGATGTCGGCATAACCAAGACCGTCAACAGTGCCTCAATAAACGAGGGCGGAACGGTGGTGTTCACACTGACCGCCACCAACACCACCAAGAATCCGGCAACCGGCGTTGTGTTTGCGGACATCCTCCCGGTGGAGGTCGCGTTTGTTTCCTCCAGTAGCGCAGACTATGACAACGGAACGGGCGACTGGACCGTGGGAGCGCTGGCCGCTTATGCAAGCACATCCATCACCATTACGGCCACAGTGGACATGGGCACGGGCGGTTTATTCATCACCAACTCGGTGTCGTTGACCGATATTGATCAGCCGGACACCGTTCCCTCCAACAACTCGTCCTCCGCATCGTTCTATGTTCCCTTGGCTGACATCGGCGTGATGAAGGACGTCAGCACATCGCTTGTCTACGAGGCGGACAGTATTTATTACACGCTTGTGGTGACCAATGTGGGGCCGGATGCCGCCACCAGCGTCGTGGTGACGGATGCGCTTCCGGCCAGCGTTACGTTTGTGTCCTCAAGCAGCGCGGATTATTCGACAAACGGAAACCTGTGGACGGTGGGAAATCTGGCGGTCGGCGGATCCACCTCGATGACCGTGAATGTTACCGTCAACACGGGAACCCCCGGAACCTCCATTACCAACAGGTTATCAGTCGCGTCGCTGGACCAGGATGACGGGAATCCGACCAATGACACGGACACGGCTGTGTTTGCGGTGGCCCCGTACAGTTCGATTGGAAACTTTGTCTGGATAGACGGCAACACCAACAACGTGCAGGATGCGGGCGAGGGCGGATGGACGAATCTGACTGTCAAACTGTATGACGGAAACTCGAATCTGCTGGCCACAACTGCGACCGACACCAGCGGAATCTACACTTTTACGAATGTCCGGTCCGGTTACTATTTTGTGGAGTTTATCCCGCCAATATTTGACTATGTGTTTGTTGTTCCGGATATAGGGGGTAATGACGCCACGGACAGCGATGCCGCCAAGAACACCGGCAGGACCCCGATTTTCTATCTGCCTGCCGGAACCAATGATTACAGTTGGGATGCCGGTCTGATGCATGCCGAGCCCGGTTTGCGGGTCACCAAGTCAATGGACGCGGCATCCTGTGTCACGCCGGGAGACACTATTTCCTATGAGGTGGAAATTGCCAACACCGGAACGGTCATGCATTCCTTCACGCTGGTGACGGACACTCTTCCGCCGGGTGTAACCTATGTGACGAATTCCTCATTCATTGTCGCGCCCGCGGACTTGACTTACACCGTCAAGGACACTTTCTCAACCATCGCCTACAACAATCAGGACGGAACTGCAGACTGGATGGAGGACTGGTCCACAGACTGGACGGAAACCGGCGAGGCCGACGGCGCTTATGTGGGCTCGCTCAAGATCGCAGACGATGGGACAAACCGGTCGTTGTTTGTAAGTTCGCGCAATGTAGCGATCCAGCGGTCGATGGATCTGCTGACCATGGGCAACACATACGCCATGCTCAGCTTTGATTTCCGTACCGCGCTGGATGCCGCGCAGGAACGGATCTATCTGGAGGTCTCAACCAACGGAGCCGCGTGGACGCTGCTGAACACATTCAACGGATCGGCCGCGTCTTATCTCAGCACAAACTACAACATATCTTCATACATTGGCACAAACACCTCGGTGCGTTTCCGCACTGCGGATGTGAGCCAGATGGGTGCCGATGACATCCTTTATGTTGATAATCTCATGATCGAGTTCCAGCGCCGGGCGATCACGACCAACGCCGGTAGCGGTCCACCCGAACTCGCTTCGGGGTATATGCTGCATACGAACGAGACGCTGACGGTGACCTATGAAGTGACAGTGAATAGCAGCCCGGGCGTTACACAGATCGTCAATATGGCCACAGTGAACAGCCAGACCCAGCCCCCGATCAGTTCTGTAGTGACGGTATGCGTGAGTTATGTGGATCTGGCCATTGAGAAGTTTGTTGCGGATGATACGCCCTCGACGAACCAGGTGATTGCATGGACTCTGGTGGTCACCAACAACGGGCCTTCGGGAACAGACGGAATTGAGGTCACCGATGTGCTGCCGGCAAAAACCGCCTATATCAGTTATGGGTCCAGCCAGGGAGCCTATGATAACGGATCCGGCATCTGGTCAGTGGGCTACATGGCCGCTGGCGATGTAGAAACACTGACCATCACCGCGCAGATGCAGGCCGTCTCGACGGATGTGTTCACCAACCGCGCGGATATCACCGCAAGCGATCTCCCGGACGTTGTGCCTACCAACAACTGGGACGAAGTGGTGATCAGGCCCACGCTGGTTTCCATTGCGTCGTTCCGGCTGCTTCGTGCTGACAGTGGCGTTGTTGTTGAATGGCTGACGGGCTCCGAGATCGGCACGGCGGGATTCTATCTTGAGCGTCTAAACCGTTCTGGAAACTTCGTGAGGGTAAACGACGAGATGCTTCCGTCCCTGTTTGGCGCGCCGCTTGGCGGAACCTATCAGTATCCGGACCGTGCGGGCGCGGCAGCACAATATCGCATCGTTGAGGTGGAGTATAACGGCATTGAGCGCATATACGGGCCCTTCAGGGCCGAGGTCGAGTCCGCGCCGGAACTTCGCGCGTCGGGATTCAAGTCTGTTGCGCGCGGCAAGCCGGCAGGAACAAGAAAAGCCAAGTCCGCTGTGAAGAAAGCCGATCCAGGTCCATTTGACCGCCTGAAGATCAGCGTTGCCGACCGTGGCGTTTATTATGTCAGCGCGACGGAAATTGCGGCGCTGCTCGGCCGCACAGAGGCGGAAGTCATTTCGATGCTGGATCAGGCTCAAATCAGCCTGACCTGCAGCGGAACTTCGGTTGCCTATCGTTCGGCCGATGCTGGAATGTATTTCTACGGTGTTACCCGTGAAACCATCTATTCCGGTGAAAATGTCTATGTTCTCGAATATGGCGCAGGACGCCATGTGTCCGATGCCGCGGGCAGCCCGGCAGTGGCCGAACCCGGCCGCAGCTTTGCGGAGACCAGCCGGTTTGAGCAGCCTGTGTATGCGTCAACCGCGATGTTTAGCGATCCAGAAGAGGATTTCTGGCTGTGGGATGGCCTCATGACCGGCAGCAACACGAACTTGAACAGAAAGTCGTTTGCGTTTGACTTGACTGATCCGGCATCGTCGGGCGCGGCGATACTGACGGTCCGCGTGAAGGGGTATACGGACACTGCGGCGTCTCCGGATCATCACGCCAGAATAACCGTCAACGGAATCCTTGTCACTGAGGGCCAGTGGAACGGCCAGAGTGCTGTTGACCTTTCGGGTGTTTTGGATGGCGGCATCCTCGCTGCGCAGGGCAATGTGTTGCAGATTGAAGCTGTCAAGGTTGACGGGGTGACCAACGGCATCTTCTATCTTGACCGTTTTGATGTGACTTATCAGCGGTTGTACCGGGCGGTGGATGACCAGATTATCCTCAAGGCGGATGCCAACCCGGTGGTGACTGTTGAAGGGTTCACAAACAGCCAGATTGAAGTGTGGGATGTTACGGAACCCCTGCGGCCGGTTCGCCTCAGCGGGCTGGCCCCTTTATCATCCAGTGTGTCATTTGTCCCGGCGTCTCCTGACCGCCTGTATGCCGTTTATGCAGCCGCAAGAAATGTGCTGCCTGCCGGAATATGGACGACCACGCTCCGCAACGGCGCAAGCCGTGGCGCGCATGTGGTTGTTTCGGCGCCCGAACTCGAGGAAACGGCCGGACTGCTGGCGCAGTACCGCGAGGCGCAGGGCCTGCCTGCCATGGTTGCGACGGTGGAAGATGTCTATAATGAATTCAGCTATGGCATCGCGACCCCGCATGCCATCTCGGCGTTCCTGAAGCATGCATCGGAAAACTGGGCGGAACCACCGCGATATTTGGTCCTCGCCGGCGCGGGTTCTTATGATTTCAGGGACTATGCGGGCCACGGAGAATGCATGGTGCCGCCGCTGATGTCCACCACACCCAACGGTCTTTATGCTTCTGACAATAAATTAGCCGACAGGAACGGCGACAAGGTGGCGGATGTTCCCATCGGCCGCCTGCCGGCGCAAACGCCTGTCGAACTGAGGCAGATGCTGAGCCGGATTGTATCGTATGAAAAGGGCGGCGCGTGGAAGAATGGCGTGCATCTGTCCGCTGACAATCCCGATTCCGGAGGCGCGTTCCCGGCGGACAGCGATGATCTTGCGCAAAGCGTTCCGCCCACCCGCACGATTGGGAAAACTTATCTGGACATCCTGAGCACTGAGGCCGCCCGCGCTCAGCTGGTCAGCGTTTTGAATGCGGGGCAGGGGATTTTCCATTACCTTGGGCATGCCGGATCGGCGCAACTGGCTGACGAGGGAATCCTTCGAATCAACGAATTGTCGCAGCTGACGAATGACGCCATGGCCCCGTTCGCCGCGATCATGAGCTGCACGGCTGGCCGCTATGATGTTCCTGGCGTTGACTGCCTGACCGAGACCATGCTCAGGACCTCTTCCGGAGGGGCGGTGGCCTCATGGGCTCCGGCGACTCTTGCGGAGAACGACCAGAATATCATTTTGGCACGGTCTCTGTTTGAAGGACTTTTCAGCGCCGGCGATGAACGCATCGGTGACGCCATCAAGCGGTCCATGACGGCCTACAAGGGCAGCCGTCGAACGGACACCGTGCTGGAGTCGTTCAGTCTGCTGGGCGATCCGGCGACCTCATACGGAAGCCGGTCAGCGGTGGCTTCCTTTGACGAGTGGAAGTGGTGGCAGTTTGGAGTGGATGGCGCAACAAACTCGACACTTTCGGATGCGTTCAGCGATCCGGATGGCGATGGAAACGCGAACCTGATGGAGTTCGCGCTGGATCTGGATCCGAACGCGCAGGACGGGGCGGCGGCCGTTTCTATCCGGAGTTCCGGCCCGCTGGCGGGGAAATATCCGCTCTTCACCTTTGACCGCAGAAAAGCCCCGCTGGGAACAAACTACCGGCTGGAGGTTTCTACGGATATTGAATCGGCTGAATGGCTTTACGGGTCCGGTTTTGTGGAGGAGGTTGCGGTCGAAAGCCTCGATGAGACCATGGAGCGCGTCACGGTCTGGGTGAATGACGCGCTGGTCAGCGGACCGGTTGTGTATGTGCGCCTGAAAGTGATGGTGGATTAGTGCCATGAGAATATGTACAGGGAGTTTGGTGCGGATGAGCATGCTGCTGTTCCTCTTGACAGCAGTTCCGCTCCCCGCTGGTGCAGCGGCTTTTTATGTTCTGAAAACGGCAGATATATCCGGACTGGTGCTGTACACCGATGGAGAAACCCCTGCCGAGAATGTGCCTGTCCGGATTTGGGATGCTCAGAAGCGCGAGTTTATACATGAGACGGAAACCAATGCGCATGGGCGGTACATCCTGCCGTCGTTGGAGCCCGGCGAGTATTATCTGACTTTTGACTGGACGAAGCTGCGCCTGGACATTTTGCCGGGACCCGGTGATCCCGACCGGCAGAATCATGACGTGGTGGTAGTGATTCCGCGTCCTGTAGGCTTTGTGAGCGTCCAGATGCTGAGCCCCATGCTGATTGCCGGAACCTTGTCCGAACGGGCGGTAATGCTTCAGGATGAAGAAAGAATGAACCAGGTGAGCAGCCCATGAGCAATGCTGTAAAAACGATTGAGATTTGGATCATACTGTTGCTGCTGGCTGGCTGCAGCCGTCAGGACTTCAGCCGCATTCCAACTCCGGGCTGGCCGGGAGGAGCTGCGCCTGCGCCGGTTGACCGTGAGAAGCAGCTCGAGAATATCCTGGTTGACTGGCAGGCCCAGCGCGCCGGCCGGAACGAAGACTACCGGGTAGGCCCGGGTGACGAGATAGAGATTCAGATATTTGCCCTCGACAAACCGGGCGAAAACAGCGTGCTTAAGCGGGAGATTGCCAAAGACGGGTCGGTGTCGCTGAAATGGGTGGGGGAACTCCGGGTTTCCGGAATGAACCTGCGCGAGGTCGAGGACGCGATCCGCACCGCTTATGGCGAGAAGTATCTCAAGAACCCGCAGGTCGGGGTGAATATAGTCAATTACGGCAGCGTTCCCGTGGTGGTCACTGGCGCGGTCAACAAGCCCGGTATATATTGTCTGACATCCAACAAGAGCACCTTGCTGGAAGTGCTGGCCCTTGCCGGCGGACTGAAAGCGGATGCGGGCAATGAACTGCTGCTGATCAGCGAGAGCATGGCGGAGCCAGTGACGGGTGAACCATCAACGAATGAAGCTCCTGTGAAGAAAATCGTGCCCGTGGATATTGCGCGGCTCATTGATCAGGGAGATTTCCAGGTCAATTTGGAAGTTGGGGCCAACGACATTGTGACCGTGCGTCCCAATGTTCAGCAGGTTGTTTATGTGCTGGGCTATGTGCAGCGGCCGGGCGCATTTGAACTCAAGGGGGGACAGAAGGTGGATATGGTAAAAGGGGTGGCTCTGGCCGGGGGCTTGAGCCCGTCGGCCCGTGCAGAAAATTCCTATCTGGTTCGCGAAACGGAGCAGGGGCAGAAAGTGATTCCTGTCAATTTGGCGAAGATGGCTTCTGGCGACAGCGCCACAGAATATTTGCAGGCAGGAGATACTTTGGTGGTCGGATCCGGGTTTATTGCCCGGCTTGCCGAATTTGTGCGGCCGAGCGTGGGTGCAGGGTTCAATTATGCCCCTGTTCCTTAAGGAATAGCTGTGAATAACCTGTTAATAACTTTGACAGAGTCCGGAAGGTGATGTAGTCATTATGACATTAAGAGGTCTATATGCGCCAAAGGGATGCAGATGAAGAGTTTGTATGAGGAGTGATAGTCCAGAGCAGTCGGATGGAGCTGTCAGAAGAGAGATTTTGGCCCAGAAGCCTTATCTCCGCTGGCTGGGGGTGCTGAGAAGGCACCTTTGGATTATTCTGGCCGCATTTATGATTATTTCCACCATTGGAATCCTGCGGGCATACAGGGCCGTCCCTGTGTTTCAGGCGGTGGCCAAGATCATGATCGAGCGCCAGGCGCCTAATGTCACCCAGTTTGAAGGGGTTGTTCAGCCGAATATCACATGGGGCGCCCGCGAATATTACCGCACCCAGGAACAGCTTGTTCGAAGCCGCGCAGTTTTGGAGATTGCCCTTGAGCGTCCTGAAGTCATGGAGCTGTTCAGTGACGCGGTGGGCAGGGGGCCTGCCCGCCGCACATTCCGGCAGACTATCTCCGCTTTGCTGCGAATGCCCCCGCCTGAACCGCCCGAGACCTGGGAGCGCCTGAGGAGTCTGATTTCGACAGAACAGGTGCGCGACACCTATTTTCTGCATGTGCGCGCGGAGGCTTCCAACCGGCAGAAAGCGGCTCTGCTGGCCACAGCGGTCGCAGAGGCGTTTGTCGAATATCACAGCCGCAACCGCCGCACCACCAGCAATGACGCATTCCTTTACCTTGAGGAACAGAAAGACAAGGAGGAACTGGCCCTGAAGGAGTCCCAGCAGAAACTTCAGGATTTCCGCGAGAAAACCAGGACCCATTCGCTTGATTTGTCGCAAGTCGAGCACCCGGTGATGAGGCGCCTGTCGCTGCTGAATGAACAGCTCACGCAGGCGCAGATGGAGCGCATTAATCTCGAGGCTGAACTGCGGGTGGTTCAGCGGGTTCTGGCATCCGGCGCTGAAGCGCTTCAGGCAGGCAATGAGCAGGTGTTTTCGCTTCCATCCATCCGGAAAGATTCCCGCATGGAGGAAATCCGCAGCTCGCTGATCAGCGTCGAGGAAGAGGCGGCCACCCTGGCTGAGGTATACGGACCGGAACATCCAAACTATATCGCAGTGAGCACCCGCATGAACCTTCTGCGCGAAAAACTTGCCGGTGCGCTTCTGGAAATTGTCGAATCGCTGACGTCACGACTGGAAGTGGTGCACGGACAGGAGAAGGAATTGCAGGCTGAATATGACGGCCAGAATGCCACGGCAATGGATTTGGCCAACCAGTCGCTGGCGTTCAACAACCTTCAGAACGATGTGGACCGGCATCAGAAACTTTTTGCGGTTCTGCTGGAACGCATGTCGGAAGTGGAACTCACATCGGACTATGGCAAAACCAACGTGGAACTGATTGAAGCCGCTGCGCTGCCGAAAACCCCGGTTCGCCCGAACAAGCTGGGCATGGTGGTCAAATCTTTCATTCTGGCTTTCGTGCTCGGAATCGGTTTGGCCTTCTTTGTTGAATACATGGATGAAACTGTTCGCTCGCCCGAGGACATCGAACTGCGTGTCGGCATTCCGGTGCTGGGTTTCATTCCCCGCATCCGTTCCGATCGCGAATCCGCCGACAAAGAGGCCTCGCGCGTGCTGGTATGCGCGCGCAGCGAGGACAATGTGGTCATGGAGGCCTACCGCAATCTCAGAACCATGGTTTTCTTCTCGCGGCCGGTCGAGGAGTCCAAAGTGCTGGTGGTCACTTCTGCCGGCCCGGGCGACGGGAAGACGACGACAGCGGCGAACCTCGCCATGACCATTGCCAAGTCCAATCGCAGAGTCCTGTTGATGGACGGCGACTTCCGCCGTCCGATGATCACAAAGTATTTCGGACTCAGCAACGAAACGGGCCTTAGCGGCGTGCTGGCCGGGGAATCATCGCTTGAAGAAGCTTTGCAGAAAACTGTGGTGGATCTTGAGGTGCTGAACAACCTCGATATTCTGGCCACGGGGCCCATGCCGCCCGATTCGGGCGAACTTCTGGATTCTGCCCGAATGGATAAATTGCTGTCGGAGTTGAGGGAGCGGTATGACCGGATCATTATTGATGCTCCGCCGGTTTTGTATGTCACGGATGCAAGCATCCTTGCTGCCAAAAGCGACGGATCCATTATTGTTGTGAAAGCCGGCCGCCGCACGGCCGCTTTTGTCCGGCGTGCGGTGAAACACATCGAAGGCGTCAAGGGCCGTATCATTGGCGGTGTGCTGAATATGGTGAATGTGCCTCGTTTCGGGCATTACTATTCCGATTACTATTATTATGGCTATGCCCGGAAAGATTCGCAGTATTATGCCCCCGGAACGAACAAAAAAGGCGGCTGATGCGGAACTTCGCCATGGGGCGGACGGCAGCTCACAAAAGCAGATCGGAAGTCTGGCCGGACGGGTCTCCGGGTGGATGGCTCTTGCGGTGGTGATTGCCGCTCCCTGGCTTTTTTCTGCAGGCGAGCCATGGGTCTGGCTGACACTGTGCATTGTCATCAATCTGGCCGCCATGCTGTCACTGGTGAATTTCTATTGCCGCCCGGACAGCCTCCGCTATGCGCCGGTTTGGTCGCATGCCTATATCGCGATCCTGTTTTTTCTCCTTTTCCAAAGCATGAACCTTTCGGACGGGCTGGCCGGCAGGCTCAATCCCCTGGCGGACGCCCAAAAGGTTCGCCGGCAGATATTCGAGGAAACCGGTCTCGGGGATCTGCTTCATAAACTGGGCTTTGAGGAACAGACCGGCGCCAGCGTGTCGCTGTCGCCCGCAGCGACCCGGCGCGCCATGTATCTTGGCATCGCCTATATCGGCGTGCTGGTGATGTTTGCATCCCATCACACGGGCGTCCGGCGGGCGAGAAGGATTGCAGCCTGTCTCGTTGTTCCCGCCTTCCTGCTGGCCATGTTCGCGATGGCTCAGCATTTTTCCGGAGCGAGGCTGCTGTACGGTTACTATGACCCGGGCTACAAGGGAAACATCTTTGGAACCTTCACCAACCGGAATCATTATGCCGCGTTCATGAACATGGCCTTTGGAATTGCGCTGGCGCTCGTGTTTTCAGGTGCGGCGTGGACGAATTTCCATAAACTGGATTCGGGGCTTGCCCGCAGAAAATGGCTTCTGCAGAACGAAGGCGGACAGATGATCACACAGTCCTTTATGGCTGTGATGATCGGGGCTTCCGCCTGTCTGGCGCTTTCCCGCGGCGCAATGGTCAGCCTGACCGCTTCCCTGCTCATTATTCTTGTTTTTGTCCGGCTCCGGATGCGCGGGAACCATGTCTCCGGGCATTTCATCGCCTTTTTCCTGATTGTCCTGGTGTCTGTGGTTATGTGGCTGGGATGGGAGGGGGTGGTGCGGCGACTTGGTTCGATGGTGCGGATCCTCAGCAATCCTTTTGGAAATGCGCGGGTTCTGGCTCTCAGGGACACATTCAGTCTTTTCTTCGCAGTACCCGTTTGGGGATGCGGGGTGGGGGCTTACCGCCATGTCTTTCCGCTTTTCACCAGCCCGGACATCAATGTTGGCAGATGGCCTCATGCCCATAATGACCTGGCCGAACTGCTGGCCGAGGGCGGCGTGGTGCTCATGGTCCTTGCTGTGTGGGTCTTCGCTCGCCTTTCATTCCGAATATGGCGCGAGTTTGAGGACAGCGACAGCAGCGGCCGGCTTTTTGTTTCGGGTCTGCTGGTTGGAATTCTCGCCATGCTGCTGCACAGCCTGCTGGATTTCAGTCTGCATCGCCCGGCCAATCCGCTGATGTTTGCGGCGCTGGTTGGACTGGCCATTGGCGGCTCACGGCCCGAGCATGACGCACTGAAAATCAGGATCACCCGTTTGTCGCCGCTGCAGCGGAAAACCCGGAGGATCTTAACGGTGCTCGGGATGCTGTTTCTCTCCGTGATCAGCCTGATGCAGGCAGGGGAACTCCGCGGCGAACTGGCCGCCGCCCGCCACCGCCAGTGGGGACAGTGCGCGCTGCTGAGCAGAAATGCGGAGCAGCGCCTCCAATGCATTGGCGAGGCTGTTCGAGAGGGCGAAGCCGTACTGCTGTCCGGACAGGGAAATCCTGAACAGATGCTCGGGATTGCCATGCGCAGCATAAAGTGGCTGCGCGATACGCGTCTGGATGCGAAGGTTCGCATCGGGCTGGCGGATCAGGCGCTTCTGCTGACCGCCTCGGCCGTCCGGGCAGCCCCGACTGACTATGAATACTGGCTCTGGCTGGCCCGTGCCGCATTCATCGGGAACCAGCCCCGCGCGGCCGCAGCCTGCCTTGAGCGTGCACGGCAGCTTGCTCCTGCCCAGCAGCCGGTCTATTTGTACCTTCCCCCATAAATCCCGTGAAAGGCCGCTTGCAGAATGATGACATGCAACGAATTACATGATAAAGTCTCACACCAAGCATGCAGTTCTCTGTCTGCTTTGGAATCTGAGGCCATGTTCTGTAGATCACTGCATCTTTGCGTGCGGGAATTGACCGGCACGGAGTGTGCCCGGCAGGCCGGAGGGATCGTATGACCACCGTGCTGGTCATGGCCATCATGGCTTTTTTTGTGGCGATGGCGGCCACTCGCATGGCGATAGGAGTGGCGCCGGCAATCGGCATGCTGGATCATCCGGACGGGCTGCGCAAGATGCATGCCGGAAGCATTCCCAAGCTTGGCGGCCCGGCGATATATCTGGGCATTCTGGTGCCCGCGTACTGGCTGGCGCATTTGTCCGGAAGCACGACGACCGTGGCCGTGCTGTTCCGGGAGTTCACAGGCCCGCTCCGCGCGATCCTGTCGGGCGGAACCATCGCGCTTTGTCTGGGGCTGCTGGACGACAGATTCGATCTGCGTCCGCGATGGAAACTGCTGGGCCAATTTTTCATCGCCGTAATTATGTACCAGAGCGGCATGGGAATTCGCGCCATCAGCAGTCCGTTTGGGGGAAGCTATGAACTGGGCCTGATGGGATTCCCCGTGACCATGCTCTGGTTCATGGGGTGCATGAATGCCGTCAATCTCATGGACGGTCTGGACGGTCTTTCAGCAGGCATCTGCCTTTTCGTGGGCATCACGCTGTTTCTGGTAAGCCTGCATTACCACAACGTGCTGGGAATGGTCCTGCTGGCGGTTTTGAACGGGGCCATTCTCGGTTTTCTGGTCTTCAATTTCCCGCCTGCCCGCATCTTCCTCGGCGACTCCGGCAGCATGCTGCTGGGATACCTGGTCGCCTCATTCTCTCTGCTGGGAGCCTCGCGCAAGGCGGAAGCCGCCGTGGCGCTGTTCATTCCCATTGTGGCGCTCGGTCTGCCGATTATGGACACCGCGGTGGCTATCGTCCGGCGCTGGTACAAGCACCTCCCGATTTCCATGCCGGATCGCAAACATATCCATCACCGGCTGGTGGCAATGGGCTACAGCCAGAAGCGCGCCGTTCTCGTTCTCTATGCCGTTTCCGTTGTCCTGGCCGGACTCGCCATGCTGATCACGTTCGGACGGAGCGAGGTCGTTGTCCTCGTTGTAGCCGCTTTGGTGATCATCACTTTCGTGACCATCCGGATTTTCAGCGGCGTGGGCCTGATGGATGTCTCGCAAAAACTGAAAAGCGACAATGAAACGCGTCACCGTCTTACCCTCGCGAACAACGTGATGGACAGCGTCCTGGCCGGCATTGAAAAGGCAGTCTCCCTGGACGATTTATGGGCCTCCTGCACCAGCGGGTTTGAAGCCCTGGAGCTTGATACCGCGCACATGGTTGTCCGTTCTCCACTGGGCGACGGAGAGGAAATCCGTTCTTGGAAACTCTGTGACACCGCTGAATCACAAGGCCGAAGCAGCCAGCAGGACGGCTGGGCTTTTCACCTGAACCTGTGCGACGGAGACCGAAAACTCGGCCGCCTGGAGGTCGAGAAACATGACCTCATGATTCCTGAAGTGTGCCGGTTTGTGGAGCGCTTGCGCACGGCCATCGAAATGCAGATCCCGCGATGCCGCGAATATGCTCAAGCCGGCGTTCCCGCGGGCGCTGATTCATGAACATCCCGGCCGAATCCGAAGAAAGAGTGATCCGTCCGCGCCACGGGATGGTGGCCATCAATTTCCGTGAGCTCTGGCAGTTTCGCGAACTCTTTGTATTCCTGGCCTGGCGGGACATCCAGATCCGCTACAAACAAACCCTCATTGGCATGCTGTGGGCCGTGCTGCAGCCTCTGCTGACCATGGTCATTCTGGTTTTTGTGTTCGGCCGGCTTGCGAAAATGGACAGCGGCGGCATGCCGTATGCGGTGCTGACTTTCGCCGCTGTTCTCCCGTGGCAGTTCTTCGCCACGGCGATCACATCCTCCAGCGCTTCTGTGGTGGGGTCTGGCGGGATGATCAGCAAAGTGTATTTTCCGCGTCTGATCATCCCCGGAAGTTCCGCGCTCAGCGGCATCATGGATTTTGTCGTGTCGCTGGGAATCCTGTTCCTGCTGATGATCTTCTATCAGGTGCCCTTCAGGATTCATCTGCTGCTGATTCCAGTGTTCGTTCTTGCGGCTGTGCTGACGGCCTTTGCGTTCGGACTCTGGCTGAGCGCGCTGAATGTCAAATACCGCGATGTGAAGTACATTGTTCCGTTTCTGGTGCGCATGGGCATGTATGTCAGCCCCGTCGGCTTCATGAGCAGCCTCGTGCCGGGCAAATGGCGCTTTCTCTACAGCCTGAATCCCATGGTCGGCGTGATAGACGGCTTCCGCTGGGCCATTCTGGGCCCAAAGTTCGAACCCTCCTGGCCGGGCTTTGCCGCCAGCCTCGCCGTTGTTTTCGTGATTCTTGTTTCAGGCCTCTACTATTTCCGCGCGACGGAAAAAACTTTTGCGGATGTGATATGAGCGCCGTTATCACAGCCCGGAATATCGGCAAGCGTTATCGCCTCGGAGAACATCTGCGCCATAACACCCTGCGCGATGCGCTGCGGGGCGCTCTTCACAAAACCCCCTCTGCTGAACAGGAGGATTTCTGGGCACTGAAAGATGTGTCTTTTGATGTGCAGGAAGGGGAGGTGATCGGGGTTATCGGCCGCAACGGGGCAGGCAAGTCCACGCTGCTCAAGGTTCTCAGCCAGATCACTGAACCCACCGAGGGGGAGGTCCGCATTCGCGGACGTGTCGCCAGTCTGCTGGAAGTTGGAACGGGATTCCACCCCGAACTCAGCGGCCGGGAGAATATATTCCTGAACGGCGCCATTCTCGGCATGACCCGCAGGGAAATCAAAGCCAGCTTTGATGCAATTGTTGAGTTCGCGGGAGTGGGAAAATTCGTGGACACCCCCGTGAAGCGTTATTCCAGCGGAATGCACGTGCGGCTCGCCTTTGCCGTTGCGGCCCATTTGAATCCGGAGATCCTGCTGGTGGATGAAGTCCTCGCCGTGGGGGATGCCGCCTTTCAGAAAAAATGCATGGGCAAGATGGGCGATGTCGCGCGCAGCGGGAGAACGATTCTTTTTGTGAGCCACAACATGGCTGCCGTTGAATTTCTGTGTTCCAGGACTCTGCTGATCGATAAAGGCCGCATGGCCGGTCAGGGTGACACGGCAGAAATGATCAGGCGATATCTCTCTGAAGCTGTTGCGACATCTTACGATGTTGACTTGTCCGGTCACTCCGCCCGCAAACCGGGTTCCCAGCCCGTGCTGCAGCGGATTCGGCTAACCTCCGCCGACGGCGCAACTCTGCAAACGGCAGCTATGGGGGCGGACATCCGTTTTGAGTTGAATCTTGCGCCCCGGCAAAGACTGGACGGTGCGGTGATCGGTGTGCATGTCTATAATTCCATGGGTCAGCGGGTAATGACCTGCCACACCGAATACCAATATCCGGAAAGGCTGAACATCACCCGTCCTGTGATCGCGGCCTGCACGATCAGGCGTCTTGCCCTCATGCCCGGCACCTACACGGTTGTGCTCGGCGTTGCGGCCATCGGCGAGCAGGTTGACCGGATTGATCCTGCGCTGTCTTTTGATGTGCATGCGTCCGACGTGTATGGCACGGGACGTTTGCCTCCCGCCCGTGACGGCGTATTTGCGCCGGAAGCTGTCTGGACGGTCTCTTCACTTTGACGGGAAGATTGCTTTATGAACATGTCCCAATTGGGCGTTAAGATGAAAGCCTCTCTATACGAACGGGCGAGATATTATGTTCACATGCAGCAAATGCGGCGACTGACTGACAGTTTGGGACTGGAATTCCGCGAGTGGATGCATTTGGATATGCTGCAGACCATGGCGACACTCAAGGCGCTGGTTCCTCCCGTGAAAACAATTATTGATGTCGGTGCATATCTGGGAGAATTCGCCCGCCTTTCATCTGCCGTTCTCGGCGCCCGCAAGGTGATCTGCTATGAACCGAACAAGGAGATTCTCCCGCAACTGACGGACAATATGCACGGGATCCCCCATGAAATCCGCGGCGTGGCTCTTGCGGACACGGAGAAGAGCGCGGCCCTGCATTTGCACGCCGACCCCAGCATGAACTCTCTGCTTCAGGCCGACGCGGAAATCATGCGCGAGCATTTCACCCATGACGATCCTGCGGCGGTCCGGTCGGCGGAAGTTGATGTTCGTACATTGGACGCGGATTTATCAGGCTTGCAGGCCTTGGATCCTTTTTTTATCAAGCTGGATGTGCAGGGCATGGAGCTGCCTGTCCTGCGGGGGGCGCAAGCCACGCTGAAAAAAACTTGCGCGGTCCTGCTGGAATACATGTTCACATCGCCCTATGTCGGCCAAGCCCCCTTTTCCAGCCTGGTTGATTATCTGCAGGATCAGGGCTTTGAAGGCGCGGCCGTGACAGCCATGAACCGCAAGCCGACCCAGGTCGTTTCGGGTGTTGATTTTCTCTTCCTCAAAAGATCCATGTGAGCTCTGTTATGGGCACGCCACTTGTTTCCGTCGTCATTCCCTGCTTCAATGCGGAGAAATATCTTCGTGATGCCATTGTGTGCGCTTTGGCGCAGACTTATCAGCCCGTCGAGGTGATCGTGGTGGATGACGGTTCTACCGATGGCAGTCTCAAAGCCACGCAGTCCTTCGGCAGCCGCATACGCTTGATACCACGATCTCATCAAGGAGCCCCTGCGGCCCGCAACTGCGGCATCGAAGCCGCCTCAGGGGAATATATCCAGTTGCTCGATGCGGATGATCTTCTGGATCCAGGCAAACTGGAGCATCACAGGCCTTTCATTGAAAGCGGGGACGGGGGCTTGTCATTCTGTGACGGTCGGGCAACATGCGAAACTGGCAGGGATTTCCTATACGATGCATCCTTGAATCCTGGTGATGATGCCGTTTGCTATGTTCTTGCGAATTCGCTTCCCACTGTGTCGCCGGTGTATCGAAAACGCGCACTCCTGCAGGTTCACGGATTCCGCGAGGACCTGCCTTGTGCGCAGGAGTTTGATCTGCATCTCAGGATGGCTTGTGCGGGGATTCCGTTCATGCATTTGCCTGGAAAATTCTACACGCAGCGCAAAGTGGAAGGTGGCATTTCCCGCGATTACGGCAAGGTGCTCAGACAGTTTGAGAACATCATTTCTCCGGCATACAGAGATCTTGAAAACAGAGGCAACCTGTCGGAAGACCGGCGTCGGGTCTTCGCGGAGGCCATGTGCAGGGCCGCTTCACACATACTGAAACTGGGCGATGAAGAGACTGCCCGCCGCTATTTTGAAACAGCCGCTTCTATGCACAATTCGAGAGGGTATTCAATTTATCGCCCCCCGGTTCGTTTGCTGCACAGGGCGCTCGGACCCGTCCGCGCACAGCGGTTGATAAAAAGGCTGCGGGGATGAGTACAATTCAGAAAATAACAGCGGGATTGTGGAAGCGGATTCATAAGGCGCACCGGTCATGTCTCGTATATGTCACGAATCACATCATCGCCGGGCTGATCTCCCGCCGCATGCGGCTGTTTTGGTACCGGTATGTCATGAGGTTTCAACTTGGGCAGGGGACATCGGTCCTGCCTGATTTCCGGATTTCGGAGCCGGGCAATCTGGTGGTGGGTGACCACAGTGTAATCAATAACAGTTGCCGGTTCGACAACCGGGAACCGATTTCCATCGGGAATAATGTTTCTGTCAGTTACGGTTCGATGCTGCTGACGAGAGGGCACAATATTGACGATCCTTCTTTCGGGACCTGCGGCGCGGGCATAAGGATTGACGATTATGCTTGGATATGCGCAAACGCTGTTATTCTTCCCGGCGTCACCATCGGGAAGGGCGCTGTTGTGCTGACGGGGAGCGTGGTGACGAAAGATGTTTCGCCTTTCGCTGTGGTCGGAGGCAATCCTGCGCAGTTCATACGGGAACGCGGACGCGACCTGCAATATGAACTGAACTGGAACCCTCGCGTGCCGTTTTTCGGCTGAAACTCGAAAATATGTCAAAAAATCGCGAAAAATGGCCATATTTTGGCATATTTTAACGAATTTTGGCATATTTTGGCATATTTTAACGTATTTATGGCACTTTTTAGCGCCTTTTTGAATTTATTGAGCCATGCGTTTGTACCAGCCATGTCCTGATTATTCAGTCCGGGTTCCTGTTCCTCCGGCGGACGTGGTCATGTCTCCTGTGCCGGTGTATTTCATCCGGTACCGGTATCCCCATCATGCGCAGGCATCGGGGTATGACCGGCTGTGCGATTACCTGAAAGGGGAAACAATCCCGCTGTCATTTGCCCGGCATCTTGCAGGTGAAACTATCCTCCGCATCCCCGCAAAGATATATTCGAAGACGTGCGGCCAGTATGAATATTCGCGTTATGATTTTGTCATGGAACTGGCGGCGCGCACTCATTTCAAGGCGCACCGTAATTCGATTTATCACTATATCTACGGGGAGAAAAGTTACAGGCTTCTGAGCGGTCTGAGCGGACAGAACGGGAACAAAATTGTTCTGACAGTTCACCACGCACCCGATCATCTGGACTGGCTGTTCCGTTCCGTGGATCATCTGCGGAAAGCGGATCATGTGACGGTGGTCTCGCGCAGCCAGATTCCCGTTTGGGAGGGCTTTGTCGGCAAGGGCCGGGTCACGTACATCCCCTATGCCGTGGATGTGAATTATTTCAAGCCCGGGTCAACGGCCCGCGTGGATGTCCCGCAAAGATGCCTGTTTATTGGATATCACGAACGGGATTATGACGGCCTCCCGGATTTGGTCAGCCGCATCCTGTCCGCCGCTCCCCGCGCGGAATTCTGCATGATCTCTTCCGATCCACGATGCGGAGACATTGCCGCGAAGAATGATCGCGCGGTCTGGCGCCGGCGGGTGGATGATGCGGCCTATTTGCAGCTGCTTCAGACATCAAAACTCCTGGTGCTACCATTAAAGAAAAGCACCACGTGCACGGCGGTGCTTGAAGCCATGGCCTGCGGGCTTCCGGTGCTTACGACCCGCGGCGGCATTGAGGATTACCTCGATGACCGGAGCAGCATTCTGTTTGATGCGGAAGACATGGCGTCCATGGCGAATGATGCGGTTCGTTTGCTTAACGATTCCGAAGCGTATGCGAAAATGTCGGCGGCGGCGGTGCAAAAAGCGGGAGAATACTCATGGCATCGGACCGCCGTCCGGATGGCAGATCTCTATACAGGGATTATGAGAACATGACGGAACCCGGCAGAAAAAGAATCCGCGTGATGCACGTGATCCCCAGTCTGGCGCTGGGGGGGACCCCGCGGCTGATGCTGGACCTGGTCGCGAACCTTCAGAAGACCGGCAATTTCGAAAATCATATTTGTGTCCTGGGTTGTTCCGAGCAGACCTGCGGGAAATACGCGCCAGCTGTGGATCCTGTTTATTTCGAGGACCCATGCCGTTACCGTCGGCCGCTTCAAATGATGCGGCTGATGCTTCGGCTGCAGTCTCATATTCGCGAGGTGGCCCCGGACATCGTGCACAGTTATCTCTGGCTCGCGGATGTGCTGGCGGCGGCTGCTGTGTACAAAACGGAAAGTCTGCATGTGAGCCATGTCGTGGACCGGCGAAAAGGTTCCGCGACGCCTTGGAAGCACCACCTGAAAAAGAACATGATGCGCTACTTTCTGCGCCGGGCGGACACGCGGTTCGTCGCGGTTTCGGCCGCGTGCAGGGATTATGTATGCCGTTATCTTGATGTCCCCGCCCGCAAGGTGTCGCTGGCATACAACTCGATTGACCCGGAATTGTTTTCCTTCAATGAGCACCTGCTTCAGCGGCCATTCAAGATCGGGAGCGGCGGCCGCATGGTGGAGGAAAAAGGATTTGCCTTTCTGCTGGCGGCGGCACGTCTTCTCAAGGATCAGGGCGTTGACTTCCGGCTGCTTCTGGACGGCGACGGCCCTCTGCGGCCTTCGCTTGAGAGACGGGCAAGGAAGCTTAAGATTGATGATTGCGTCGAGTTTCGCGGTTTCTTGCCGAGCATGGCAGATTTCTACAAGGAGCTTGATGTGTTTGTGGTTTCATCTGTTGACGCAGAAGGTCTTCCAACAACTCTTCTTGAGGCCATGGCCTCCGGCTGCGCGATTGTCGCCACGGATGTCGGCGGGAGCAGTGAAGCGGTTCGCAACGGACGGGAGGGGCTGATTGTCCCGCCCCGGTCCGCCCGTGCCATTGCGGACTCCATTGAGGCTTTCGTGAATAATGAAGAGCTCCGCAACTCCTGTGTTCAGGCGGCGCGTGAACGCGTGGTCAGTATGTTTACACTGGATCGCATGACGGCGGATGTGGTCCGCGCATATGACGATGCATTCGGAAAAACCGTGTCCCGGTTGCTTGGAGGAAGACCATAAATGAATATTGTGAGGATGAGAAACGCGGCAATGAAAGCAATCAAAAGGGCGGTGGTCCGCACTCCGCTCAAACGGTTTGTGCTTTACAGGCACAGCTTGCGGTTCGCACCGCAGGAATTGTGCCGGCTCATACAGCTTGTTACTGATACGGCCGGTGTCGAGGGGGATCTGGTCGAAGTAGGCTGTGCAACCGGTCAGACCACAGTCTTTATAAACAAGCATTTGGATGCGCTGCGGGAACAGCATGCAAAGTATTTGTGCATAGACACATTTGAAGGGTTTACGGAGGGGGACATTCAGCACGAGATTCAAAACAGGGACAAGAAGGAATATGAATCGGTCATGCAGGGAAGCTTCAGGCTGAACGATGTGCGCTGGTTTCGGGAGATGCTGAAAATCAATCGTGTGCATCGGGCGGTATGCATTAAGACCGACATTGCTGATTACCAGTTCCCCTCGGGACAGAAAATACGTTTTGCCCTCTTGGATGTTGATCTCTACAAACCGACCGCCAATGCGCTGCCGAAGATCTATTCGTGTCTTTCCCCGGGCGGGATTATCGTGGTTGATGACTGTTATGATAAAGGCATCTATGATGGTTCCGGGCAGGCTTTTCATGAATTTATATCCCGAACCCCCGGCATTATTCACTCTGTTGACGGAAAACTCGGCGTTATCCGCAAATCGGCGTAATGGCGCCTCTTTTATGGCCAAAATATCTTTAGATCCTGTGAGTGCAATGCCGCTGGTCATGGTTTGCATTGTCACACGCAATCGCAAGAGCGATTTGATGAGAGCCCTGGCCTCGTGTGAGGCCCAGTCCTATCAGCCCTTTGAAATTGCTGTGTACGATGGGGGATCCACTGACGGCACACGCGAGGCTGTGGAGCAAAGCTTTCCGGGGGTGCGCCTGATCAAGGTGGACGCCGATCCGGGATTTACGGCACTGCGAAATCGGGCTATGCATGAAACAGAAGCTGCAATAATTGTTTCAATAGACGACGACACCTATTTTACATCAAAAGACATTCTTGCTCAGCTTGTAAACGATTTCCGTGCTAATCCCGGCGCGGCAGCTGTGGCGATCCCCTTCATCGCGCCCAGGCCGCCGGCCTCCGGTAAGTCATGTTCAGATGATGTTTCTTCAGATTATGTCAGGCTTGCCGCATTTACCGGATGCGCCTGTGCCTTGCGCCGTTCAGCAGCTCTCGCCGCGGGGGGGTACCGGGAAATCCCCGGGTATCAGAAGGAAGACCGGGACTTAAGCATTCGACTTTTGGAAGCCGGGTTCGATATCGTGCTTGGCAAGACAGATCCGGCAGTCCACGACTTCAGTTCCAGCAGGGATTTTGAGAAGAGGTATGATCAGGCCATTCGGACGGCTCTGGTATTTGACATGCTCAATGTTCCTCTGCGCTATTTGCCTGTGCGGTGGATTTTGGACACTTGCGGACTTCTGGTCTACAAATTCAGGCCTGCTTCAATTATGCGCCGCCTGCGCGCCGTGGTTGCGGGTTTTCGAGAGTGCTGGATTCACAGGGAACTCCGCAAACCTGTTTCTTTGAAGGCGTATCATGCCTATCGGCGGCTGCCTGTGCATGAACCTTTACAATGGAGCCATGCTGTCCCGGTTCCAATCGGCAAGAAATGCTGAGTGCCTGATACCATGGATTTGACCATCACCATCCTGACAGGGGCGGTTCTCGCCTTCTCCATGTGGCGGGCGTATCGCAAGTATCATGATCCGCTCCATCCCCTCATGTTTCTGGGGCCGATCTGTATTTATGTGTATGTATATCAACCCCTGATGCTTCAACGTGTTGAAATTTCATACTACTTCCCGGAAAAGGGCTCCCTTGAGATGGCGCAGACCGTTATCTTGGCTTTCATGGCAGCGCTTTGCTATGGCCTCCTCAATATCAAAGCCGCTCCTGATCAGATACGGGGAGTGACAGGGAAGTCATTCCAGCCGGGAGTTCGCTCGAAGCAGCGTTTCCGCATAGCAGCTCTGATTCTGGGATCCATAGGATTGGGGGGATTCATCTATATGTCTGCGACGGGTCCCGGCGTGCTAAAGGCCTACGGGCAGTATAAAGGCGCGCTGGTGGCGGTAAGCGGTTATATCGGCGAAAGCACCCTGCTGACCATCCCCGCCTGCATCCTCTACATCTTTTCGCGTCAGGGAGAGAAATGGAATTTGCGGCACTATGCGCTTTTGGCCCTTTTCGCATTGCCGCATCTGATCCATGCATTTCTGGGAGCCCGACGGGGTCCGGCATTCAGCATCATGGTGGCATTGCTCATACCGTGGTTTATGACCATGTCGCGCAGGCCGTCACTGAGAGCGGTTCTGACTGCTCTGCTCCTGATTGGAATTGTTATTATTTTCCTGTTTTCCCAGCGCAGCCAGATCTACATCGGTTCCGAGTTTGAATTTGATAAAGAGCGTTTTGTGGAAAAACTGAAACCGACCGAAGATGCTGTTAATCAGGGGAACGACTACATCTACGGCTGCGGTTTGATGATCGCGTCCAAATTTCATAATCATCATTTCTGGGGCCGTCGCTACGCTGTGCTTATGCTGGTTCGTCCGATTCCGCGCCAGATTTGGCCCAAGAAATACAGTGACACGGGCATGAGCTTTCTGGTTGAGGAGGGTTCCACCGCCGGCATGACAGACTCCCAGTGGATGGATGCGGTGGGATGGTTCGCCTATCGCGGCTCCGCCCCCGGAATAGTCGGCGATCTGTTCCTCGAATTCGGCTGGTTTGGCCTCGTCGGAGCCTATCTGCTCGGACTGGGATTCGCCTGGCTCTGGAAGAACGCTCTGATCAGAAAAGGTCTGTGGGGCGTGCTCTATTCGCTCGCAGGGCTGTTGTCCATCTATCTGCCGGCTCAAAGTGTAACCGCATTCTTATATCGATTTGTATTCATGAGCATACCCTGCATTTTGGTTTGGCGCTATCTTATACAGAGCACAGAACTGGTTCAGATTCCCCGTGAATGATTCTTTAGAAGTTCCCTGTCGCATTGCCGTGGCGCAACTTGGCGCCAGGCGGCACTATGCCGTCCCGCTCGCATTTGAACATGAGGGGGTTCTGGAACATTTCTACACGGACTTTTTCCTGAAAGGAAGGTTGCTGTCCGGATTGGCGAGCACCCTTTCACGGATTCTGCCATGGGGGGGCATGCAGCGGCTGTCGGGACGTCGCTGTCCGGAACTGCCGGCACGAAAAACAACTTCGTTCTGGAACATGGGGCTGGGAGAGAAGCTGTATCCCGGGAAGTCCCATTTGGAGGCATCGTGGGTTCGCTCCGGTGAAGCATTCTGCCGCAGTATTCTCGCCTGCGGACTTGGAAATGCGGATGCGGTTTATGCGTTCTCCTCTGCCGCAAAAGAACTGCTTCTCTATTGCCGTGAACAGGGTCTGACGGGAATTCTAGATCACGCCACGGCGCCGCAAAAAGCAGAAATGAAACTGGTTCGCGAAGAGCAGGAGCGGTTTCCCGCCTGGGGCCGCGCAGAAACGGAATCCCCTGCGCTGGAGAAATACTGTCAAAGACAGCGCGATGAAGTGGAGCTGGCATCGGTTGTTCTTTGCGGATCCTCGTTTGTGAAAAAAATGCTGATGGATGAGGGAGTGGTCGGCAGCAAGATCAGAGTTGTTCCGCTAGGGGTATCACTTCCGCCGGAGCTTTCGCGTGTGCCGCATAACGGGATGCATGTGCTTTTCGTTGGTGGAGAGGGGTTGCGGAAAGGTATTGGGTATCTGGTTCGCGCGGCAGAGATTCTCAAAGCCGCAGACATTCAATTCCGGGCAGTGGGCGATTTGGGGCTGACACCTGAAGGTTGGAGCTCCGTCAGACGTTTCATGGAAGCGCCGGGCCCGGTTCCTCGTTCTGCCATGCGCGAACACTGGGCATGGGCGGATGTGCTGGTGCTTTCATCGGTCAGCGAAACCTTCGGGCTGGTGATTCTGGAAGCTATGGCAGCGGGAATTGCTGTTATCACAACAACAAGCACCTGCGGGCCGGATGTGATGCGGGAAGGAGTGGACGGGTATGTCATTTCCCCGCGCGATGCAGAAACCCTGGCAGCAAAGTTGTATTATTTGGCCGCCAATCCGGCTCATTTAGCGGAGATGAAGATCCGTGCCCGCGAACGCGCGGCGGATTTCACGCTGGAACAATATGGGCGTCGTCTTGTGAATGCCTTAAGAGGAGATTCCGGTGCGTGAACGCATAAAATGGATGCTTTTCCCGGGCATCAATTTGCACACGCGCCAGCGTTATCGGGTGATTCCTCAATTCCTGAATGCGGGCACGGGCAAGAAACTGCTGGATGCGGGTTGCGGAAACGGGATGCTTTCGTATCAGGCATGTTTGAGGGGCTACACTGTAACTGGAATCAGTTTCAAGGAGGGCGAAGTTGCCCGGTGCCGGAAACTTTTCAACGAGTTCCTCGGGATTCCTGAATCCCGGCTGTGTTTCAAGGTTATGAATCTCTACGACATTGAAACATTGGGCCAGATGTTCGATCAGATCATTTGCACCGAGGTGCTGGAGCATTTGAAGCAGGATGACAAGGTCTGCCGGAGTTTTTACAGGATGCTGAATCCCGGCGGTGCACTCCATGTCTGCTGCCCGAATGCGGAACATCCGTACAATCGGACTTTCCTGCTGGATGCGGAAGAAAAGGGCGGGCATGTCCGTGCGGGGTATACCTATGAGAGCTATGCCCGCTTGCTGGAACCCGCTGGTTTCCTCATTACGGAACGGAAGGGTCTGGGCGGGCCTGTGCGGCAGGCCTTTAACCGGCGCATAAAAGCCATACAGGAAAAGCACGGCGACTGGCTGGCATTTCCGCTGTTTCTGCTCGCGCTCCCGCTACTGTGGCTGGATGGCCGTTCTCCGCGCATGCCCTATACGCTATATGTGAAGGCAGTGAAGCCCGAATGACAGAAAAGAAACTCAGGATCTGGCTGCTGACCAACGCGCCAAGCCCATACCAGATGGAATATCTGGCTGCGATTGGGCAGCATATGCAGATGGATGTGCGGCTCATGCGTGGAAATTTGGCCGGAGCGGCATGGAATGAAGGTGAACTGCCGTCTGGCGCTCAGATTATGCCAGCGTGGGGCAGCGGGAAGTGGCGGGACGAATGCCGTGTTCACCCCGGAGCCCTGCGGGAGGTGCGGAGCGGAACGTATGACGCATATGTGCTCTCCGGTGTTTATACGAGTCCGACATTTCTGCTCTGCGCCTTGATTCTGCATTGGCAGCGAAAGAAATGGGCTGTCTGGTTCGAGCGCCCCTGGCCCGATGATTACAGGCCCGACTGGGCCCGTCGCGCGTCTGCACGCAGCGGCATCGCGCGCTTCCTTCGCCGGAAAATACTCGGATGGCTGCTGGCGAAGGCCGACCGTGTTTTCTGCATAGGGTCTGCGGCGGTGGAGGCATACAGAGACTGGGGGGGTCCGGGTGACAAACTGGTGTTCATGCCCTATGTGTGCGATCTGCAGCCGTTTCGTCAGGCCGGTCGAGAACCCGCGGAACGTATAAGATTTCTTTACGTCGGCCTGCTGGTGAAGAGGAAAGGCGTGGATCTTCTGATGACGGCTTTTCAGCGGCTTGCGGCTGAGAATGCGGCTGTCGAGCTCGTTGTCGCCGGCAGCGGTCCGATGGAAACGGAACTGCGGAGCATGGTTTCCGATCGCGTGAGATTTTCCGGCAGCGTTAAACGTGATGACCTTCCCGCGCTTTATGGCGATGCCGACGTGTTTGTGTTTCCATCACGCCACGACGGATGGGGCGTCGTGATTAATGAAGCCTGCGGAGCTGGCCTGCCGGTGATCGTCACGTCTTCAACAGGCGCGGCCGCAGACTTGGTGGCGGACGGCGTCAATGGGATTGTGGTTCCACGTGATGATCCAGAAAGTCTTTATCAGGCCATGAGATTTCTGGCCGATCATCCGGAATCTCGCGCGGCTTTCGGAGCCCGTTCAAGGGAGAAATCCGCGCTGGTGGACATTCCTACAGGGGTTGACCGGTTTGTGCGGGCTGTGGAGGATCTGTCGGGATGAAAATTCTGCAGGTCATCGGCGGGCTGGCTTCATCCAGTGGAACAACCCCGGCGGTTCTGGCTCTATCGAACCGGTTGGCGGCCGCAGGTCATCACGTGGACATTTTTTATGTCAGCGGGCGCACCCCGGACACTGTAAGGCCGTTCAACCCTCGGGTTGGTCTTGAAGGCTTTCCGTTGACCGGCCCCAGGCTGTGGGCAGGCTCGCGCAGGTTGTACAAGGCTTTGATGGCAAGGGCGGGGGATTATGATCTGGTTCATGGGTACAGCCTTTGGCTTTTCACCAATATTGCGGTTTCACGCGCCTGCCGCCGTGCCGGTCGCCCATACATCATTTCACCGCAGGGCGCGCTGGATGACTGGGCGCTCAGGCATCACGGACTGCGCAAACGAATCTACGCCGCATTGTTTGAGCGCAGGATATTGAATTGTGCAGACTGTATCCAGTGTGTGACGCCTCATGAGGCTTTGCTGGTGCAGAAGTTCGCATTGAATGCAAAAACGGTTGTGATCCCGAATGGCGTCGAAATTGGCCCCTTTGACCCGGCATGCAGGGAATATCCCGTGGAATTTCTTTTTCTTTCGCGTTTACATCCCAAAAAAGGATTAGACATTTTGATTCCGGCATTCGCCTTGGCAAAAAAGGAATGTCCGGAGATCCGGCTGACCATTGTTGGCGGCGATGGCGGCAGCGGTTACAGGACCACAGTGGAAGGGCTTCTGTCCTCGCAGGGTCTGAATGATTGTGTGCGCCTGACAGGGGAACTGCGAGGCACTGAAAAAACAACCGCGTTTGAATCAGCCGGCATTTTTGTACTCACGTCACGCTCGGAAGGCCATCCTCTGGCCGCGCTGGAAGCCATGGAGCGGGGGCTTCCGGTGATTATCACACCGCAGTGCTATCTGCCGGAAGTCACCGAAATGGGGGCCGGCATTGTCACAGAACCGGAAGTTAAGGAAGTCGCCCGCGCCATTGTCCGCCTGGCTTCGTCCCGGGATGCGCGCCGGCAAATGGGTTGCGCGGGCCGCCGTTTAATAGAGGAGCGATTCTCTGCGGACAGGGTGGCATCTCTTCAGCTGAAATTGTATAAAGAAACGGCATCAAAGTACGGACGGATTTAATGGAGAACATGCAGGTATATATTCTGGCCAGGAATGAGGAACCCAACATCGGGGCCTGCCTGCGTGCCTTGCAGCGGCCGGGCCTGTCTGTCACAGTTCTGGATTCGGGCTCGACTGACGGGACGGCATCTGAATCGGCGCGATTCCCGAATGCCACCGTGGAACACTATGCCTACAGCACCCATTGCGAAGCCTATAACTGGATCACTTCGCAGAAAACCGCATCCTCTTATGTAATGATTCTTGATGCGGATATGCGGATTGAGGACGGATTGTGGGATGAGATATGCGAACTGGTCGGTGTTGGCGGTCCAGCGGTGATCAGCGCACCCGTCACCATGTGTGTGGACGGGGTGCCCCTGAAGTACGGGTCGCTCTATCCGCCCAAGCCGATTGTGTTCAGGACCGGCGCTGTGTACTTCAAAGCTGACGGTCACGGCGAAAAACTTCTCCCTGATACGGATGTGAAAACCTGCAGGGCGCACCTTGTCCATGACGACCGGAAACCCTATGAGAGTTTCCTCGAGTCCCAGTGCCGCTATTCGCGAAACTTCATCAGGCGCGGCGCTGAAGGCAAACTGGACTGGCAGGACAGTCTTCGCGCGCGCACCGGGCTCGTGATATGGCTGGCGCCTTTGTATTCCTGGCTCGTCAGGAGGGGCTGGCTGTGCGGGACAGCCGGTAAAGCCTATGCCCTGGACCGCATGATAGCAGAGGCGGTTCGGCGCCGGTTTATACTGGCTGATAAACTGCAGAAGGATCCCGCCCGACGCGCATGAGTATCCGAGTAATAAACACTGACAAGTGCATATGATGCATACGGCCAGATATATCCGTACGGTTGCGGACCTTCGCCCCATTCAGATTGCCAATCGAATGTGGCAGGCTGTGTATTGTCCGGTGCCCGATTTGGCTCCAGCTCCGAATTGCAGGCATGTTTTGAACTCGTGGCTCATGATTGCGGCAAAGACGCCGTCTATCAGAAACAATTCTGTGATGGATCTTCTGCATGAACAGCGCCGTCTGTCTTCTCCTGAAGACTGGAACAATCCTTTATGGCCTCGGCTGTGGCTTTATCATTTGCATTATTTTGACGGACTGTGCGCGGAAGTGACCGACGCAAACTGCGATCTGCTGATTGAGAGGTGGGTTCGCGAGAATCCTCCTGGAAACGGCTGCGGATGGGAGCCTTATCCGCTTTCGCGACGGACTGTCAACTGGGTCAAATATATCCTGCGCGGGCATTCTCTTTCCGAACTTGCGGTTCACACACTTGCAATACAGGCGCGCTATCTTTTTTCGCGGCTTGAATATCATCTGCTCGGAAATCATCTGCTGGCCAACGCAACGGCTCTCGTGTTTGCCGGCCTGTTCTTCAGCGGGAAGGAGGCGGATCGCTGGTATCGCCGGGGAATGCGAATCCTTCAGCGGCAGCTGACGGAACAGATACTCCCGGACGGCGGGCATATCGAGCGGTCTCCGATGTATCATGCCATCATCCTGGAGGACTTGCTGGACGTGATCCAATTGCACAGGATTTATGGTCTGGAATATCCCGTTGAATGGAATGAAACGGTTCGTAAAATGCTGGTATGGCTCAAGGTCATGACGCATCCGGACGGCGGGTTCGCGCTGTTCAACGACTGTGCGCTCAATGTTGCCGCAAAGACGGCGAAGTTAGAGGAATATGCCTTCAGGCTGGGTATCACGCATGAAGACGACGGAGGCGGGAGCAAGTGGCTTGAGGACAGCGGATACCTGAAGGTGGAGGATGGGAACCTGGTTCTGTTTTTTGACGCCGGCCCTGTGGGCCCTTCATATCAGCCGGGTCATGCGCATGCGGACACGTTTTCGCTGGAGGTGTCCATCGGGGTTCAGCGACTGATTGTGGATTCCGGAACGTCCTGTTACGGAGTCAGTCCGGAGCGACTACGCCAGCGGGGCACAGCGGCGCACAACACGTTGAGCGTGGATGGATTGGATTCCACGGAGGTCTGGAGCAGCCATCGGGCGGGGAGGAAGGCCTGTGTGACTTCCTTGAAATTTTCGCAACCTCCGGGCGGCCAGGGTTTGGCCCTGCTTGCTTCGCATGACGGTTTTACCCGGTTCCGCGGGGTGGGGCTGCACTCCCGGCGGCTGGATGTCCGCAACGGGCGTATGGTGATCGAAGACAGATTGTCGGGTACCGGCCAGCATCAGGTCGGGCTGACATTTCATTTCCATCCTGACATCACTGTAACGGCAGGAGGCGAGGGTGTTTTTGACCTGAAGAACCGGGAGGGAATGTTTCTGGGAAGCCTGATAATGGATAACGCCCTTCGCGCGGAATGCGAGCCCTCGACATGGCATCCGGAATTCGGAGTCACGAAAAGCGCGTTGAAAATCAGTGGCACTTGCACAGGAAAACTGCCGATGCATTTTGTCACTGTTCTTGAACTGGCTCCGGCTGTCCCGGACAGGAAATGAAGATTCTGTTTCTATCGCATTATTTCCGGCCGGAAGGCAATGCGCCGGCTGCCCGGGTGTATGAGTTTGCAAAACGCTGGGCTGCCGCCGGACATGAGGTCACCGTCATCACGGGGGCCCCCAGCGTTCCGAACGGCATGGTCTATGCCGGTTACAGGAATTGCTTTTCTCATGAGGTGATGGATGGTGTCCATGTGCGGCGTGTATGGACCTGCCTGGCCGCTAACAGGGGAACTGTGCGCAGGATATTGAACTACGTTTCCTTCATGTTCTCCGCGTTTATGGCGGGCCTCGCAGTGAAGAAACCGGATGTGATTGTGGCCACATCGCCCCAGTTCTTTTGTGCCTGGGCCGGGTTGATGCTGAGTATATGTCGCCGTCTACCCTTTGTCCTGGAAATCCGCGATATCTGGCCGGAATCAATCACGGCCGTTGATGCCATCCGCAGCCGCATGATCATACGGATTCTTGAATGCATGGAGAGAACTCTTTACCGGCGGGCCGCTGTTATAGTGACCGTTGGCGATGGTTACCGCCGCAGGCTGATGAAGAAGGGGGTTTCGTCAGAGAAGATTCGTGTCGTCACAAATGGCGTCAGCATGGATTCCGAAGCTGTAAGTTCGCAGACTGTGGCTGAATTGAAAGTGAAATGGTGTCCGGCCGCTGCTTTTGTCTGCGTGTATGCCGGAACGATCGGCATGGCCTGTGGTCTTGATGTTGTCCTGCACGCAGCGGATATGCTTCGCGACCGCGGGCGCGAGGACGTGGTCTTTCTCCTGGTCGGTGACGGCGCGTCAAGGGAACAGCTTGAAGAACGGTGCCGCTCCATAAAATTGCGCAATGTGTTATTTGCCGGTTTGCAGAAAAGGGAAGATGTCTCCGCCTTCATCGCCATGGCGGATGCCTGTCTGGTTCATCTCAAAAAGACTGAGCTGTTCACCACGGTATTTCCATCTAAAATGCTGGATGCGGCGGCGATGAAAAGACCGGTGGTTCTTGGTGTTGAGGGTTTTTCTGCACAATGGGTCCGAGATGCGGATTGCGGAATCTGCTTTGAGCCGGAGAACGCGGAGGAGCTAGTCAGCTCTATATTGAAACTGGCGGCAGACGGAGATCTGTGCCGCCGGCTTGGAGAGAACGGCGCTGCGTGTGTGAAAAGCAGTTTTAATCCGGACCGTTTGGCGTCAGACTATCTCGGAGTGCTGCAGCATGCCATGAATTGAATCGCCTGTTTCCGCAGAATCATGACCCGCGCTGTAGCGCGGGTATTTTTTTGCCCAATACGACCCTGAATGGCCTGATCACATAATAAAACCAGTTCATGAAACGGGGCAGGGGAACGACTTTCCAGTCGCTGAATGTTGGCGCGAGGAAATACCGGAAAAGGTAGCAAAGCTTGTCGCGCCATCTCTCCCGCGCGGCCAGATGATAATGAATTCTGCCGGATGGATTATCAGCCAGCTTCCGGAGAACACTGGTATCCGGGATCAGGCGGCTGAATTCCGCGTGCAGGGGTTCGAGCCGATCGGCCATCATGAGGGCCAGTTGAAGCATGCGTACCGCTCCAAGCTGTCGGGCCAGCTTCACCAGCCGGTTGATGTCCATCGTTCGGTATGTCTCGATAACGGCGCGAATGTCTGCGATCCAGATCAGCCGCTCCCACCGGTGATAGGATCCATGTGCCGCCAGCAGAATCAGAAGCAGTTCCGGCGCGACGGAGGGGAATGTGCGGTCCTGATATTTGAATGCCGAGAGATTATCGCTGATGACTGGATCTGGAACCCGGAAGCAGAAGAACCCGGGGGTAATGCCTGTGCTGATATCTATTGAATATTCATCATCGCCCTGACGCAGATTAATATCCCATCCAGCTTTTATGAAGGCCCGAAGCTGTGTCGGCGGAAGGTCTGCATAGTTGCTGTAACCGGACTGCATCAGAATGCCGCGAGCCTTGGGGATTTCGCTCGCCGCCATAAGAAGATCGAGATCGTCGAAGCGCCTGCGGTTTAGATCGCCATAACAGGAGATGGCCAGCAGTGGCCCCTTGACAGGAACAGCCCGAAGGCCTGCGCCGTCGAACAGATTGATCACGCGGATCAGTTCGGACAGCAGGGCCGTGTTTCGGGCAGCGCATTTATAATGAAGGTTCCGCAATCGGTCTTGCGCTGCGGACGGGATTTCTCCTGCACAACCGGCCTTCTGCAGGTGCTCATGCAGAAGCGGCAGCACGGAATGGGAAATGGACAGGTCAATCAGCCGGTTCCAATCCCGGACACCGGGCAGCATCCGGCGGATTTCGGCTTCCCTTCCGTTGTTGAAGAAAGGAACTGCGCACAGCCGAAGGAGCCGGAAATCTTCAACCACTCCGGGAAATGCCATTGATGCATTCATTGCCAGCCCAGCATATCAAACTGAATTTATATTGCACATTCTTTTGCTTTGGCTTCTGATGAATGTTAACATAACTTCATGACAAGGGATGGTTTGCCGGGAGATATTGAGGGAGGCTTGAGCGTACTGATTGTACATTCAGATCCCGCCATTCTAGACCAGACGGCCCAGGCTGTTACGAACTGGGGCGGGTGCTCCGTGGAGTGCCTCGCGGAGGAAGAGAAGATTGTTTTTTTCGCTTCCGGATACGACTTCAATCTCATACTTGCTGAATATCGCGAAGAGTCTGTGCTGCCGGACACTATCGCCCGCCTATGGCCATGGATTCATCCGGTTTTTATTACAGCCCAAGACGTTCCAATTCCTGCGGCCCGTCCGGGAATGATTTTCATTTCGGCTGGTGATGAAGCAGCCCTTAAAGAGTTAAGAAGCCGCCGAATTCAGGACCGCAGGTCCATCCGGAGTGATCTTTCTCTTCAGGACGGCGCATTTCAGTCGTCGGCCGTTCGCTTCCAGCGTTTTTGCGAAGGAACCGTGCGTGCGGAAACTTTCAACGAGGGCTTGAAGGAGTTGAGTACCGGTATTTCTGAAATGGTTCCCTGTGCCGCGGTGGCTCTTCTCAGCGTTGAAGAAGATGATACGCGCCTGCTGATCCATTGCCTGAAGGGAGTATCGCAGCCGTTTATCAGCAAAGTCCGTGAAGGAATGCTGGGGTTCTACCGCAGGATCACCGGTGAAGACCTGGATATGCAGAGCATTCGCATGCATACCAGCGGAACAGCCTGCAGCGGGGACGGAGAGCTGGCCCCGGCGGGGCCCTTTTATGTGCCGGCCATGCTGGGCACAACTCTTGTTGGCCTGTTCGGCCTGTTCACCGATGAAAGCACACCCTTCACGAAGGAAAGCATCAGCCGTCTTTATCAGGTGCGCCACCAGCTCTCCCTCGTTCTTACATCACTCTCGCATATGAGCCATATCGCCGCCCGCGATGTGCTCACGGGCCTGTTCAACCGGCGCGGGCTCAACGAGGAATTCGACCGTGCATGGCAGCTGGCGAAGGACAATGAAAGGGCTCTTGGGGTGGTCACCATTGACATTGATCACTTCAAAACCGTCAATGACACCTACGGTCATGCGGTCGGGGACCAGGTGCTTCAGGAAATATCGGATCTTGTGCGCTGGGCCATCCGGTCGGGGGATATCGCCGGGCGCACCGGTGGAGATGAAATGGTGCTCATCCTGCCCATGGCGGACACGAGCAGCATTCGCGTGTTTGCGGACCGTCTGATGGATCAGGTGCGCAAGCACATTTTCTGCAAGACTGCGCATGGGCTCCGGCTCACCATTTCCCTCGGCGCGGTGAGCTGTTTCCCTGCCCGCGACGATCTGACTCCTGCGGAAGTCCTGATCCAGTCTGACTATGCACTCTATCACGCCAAACGCACCGGCCGTGACCGGCTCTGCCTTTGGACAGAAGTCCCTGCCTCGGTGAAGGAACAGCAGATGCAGGCCGCCATAGAATCCGGCGATGAAGACAGTGTGCTTCAGAAGCGGGTGGCGGGCCGGATTCTGGCGGTGGACGATGACCCGGTCATAGCCCGGCTTCTGCAGCGCATTCTCGAAAAGAAGGATTATGAGGTTGTGATTGCTCAGTCGGCTGAAAAAGCCATGGAGTCTGTCCGCGGAAACCTTGAGCGGTTTGATCTCATCCTTGTGGATCTAGGCCTTCCGGGAGAGCAGGGGCTTGACTTCCTGGTGAGGCTGAAGCGGATGGATGAAACCGTGGTCGGCATTGTTATAACCGGCATGGCGTCGCCGGAGAACATCCTCGCGAGCTTGCGGGGAGGGGCCTTTGACTTCATTGCCAAACCCTTCAGGCCGGATGTGGTCCTGCAGACCATCGAGCGGGCGCTTGATTACCGCCGCCTGCTGGTCGAGAACAGGAACTATTCCCTGCACCTGGAGGAGATGGTGCGCGAGAAAAGCAAGGATCTCACAAGCGCATTGACTCAGCTGCAGGCGTCGTACATGTTCACTCTTGAGGCGTTTGCCGCGCTGGTGGAGGCGCGCGAGCAGGACACCGGTCTGCACAGTCACCGGGTTTCACGCGTCGCCCGCATGATTGCGCAAAAGCTCGACCTGCCGGAGCAGGAAATCGAGGATATCACACGCGGCGCGCTTCTGCATGACATCGGCAAAATCGCCATCCCGGACTCGATCCTGCTGAAGCCCGGCCCCCTGACTCCCGAAGAGCGCAAAATCATGCAGACCCATGCCGAGGTCGGATACAACATCCTGAAATCGAGCGAGGTGCTGCGGAACGTTGCAGAGCTGGTGTATTCCCATCAGGAGCGCTTTGACGGGAACGGCTATCCCCGCGGCCTGCGGGGTGAGGAAATCTGCATTGGCGCCCGCATTTTCACGCTGATTGACTCCTACGACGCTATGCGGGCAAACCGCGTGTACCGGAAGGCCATGAGCCGGGAGAAGGCGATCGAGGAGGTCAAAAGGGGCAGCGGCACGCAGTTTGATCCGGCCGTTGTGGAGGCGTTCATCGCCCTGCTTCCCGAAATTGAGGCGGTTGGCCAGTGGCCAGCGGGTGAATGAGGAGCATCCGTCCATACGGATCCTGGGAATCTCCCGTCAAGCCCGCCGATCTTGCGGGAGCCTGCCTTGGACTTCAAGATGCGAAGATTGACGCGGGAAATGTCTGGTGGCTGGAAAGCCGCCCTGCCGAAAGCGGCAGGAATGTCATCTGTTCTTCACATGGCGATGCTGTTCCTTCGGATGTCAATGTCAGAAGTCGTGTGCATGAGTATGGCGGTGGCGCATGGGCTGTTTCGAACAATGTGCTCTATTTCAGCCATGACCGTAACCGGTCCTTGTACCATTGTCCCGCGGGCGGGCGCCCGGAAATCCTTGTTGCCTCCTCCGGCGCGCGATACGCCGATCTTGAGCCCGATCCGGTGCGAAGCCGGCTCTACTGCATACGTGAGAACGGTGATGAAAATATCGTTGCTTCAGTTGATCTCGTCTGCGGCACTGAAAATACTCTGATTGGCGGTGCCGATTTTTATTCTTCTCCCCGGCTCAGTCCGGACGGCAGGCGTCTCGCGTGGATCGAATGGAGTCATCCGGATATGCCGTGGGACAGCACAACTCTTTATTGTGCAGCTCTGGATGATGCCGGAAACCTGTCCGCTCCCGTGCGGGTCGCGGGCGGTCCGGGCGAATCCGTTGTTCAGCCGAAGTGGTCGCCGAACGGAATTCTGTATTTTGTTTCGGACAGGACCGGTTGGTGGAATATTTACAGGCAAACCCCTGCAGGCGCTGAGTCTGTCACGCCGATGAACGCAGAGTGTGCCCATCCTCACTGGCAGTTCGGGATGAGCAGTTATGCCTTTGCGTCCGGAAAACTTCTGGTTTGCGCCTTCACGCAAGACGGTTTCTGGTCGCTCGGGCGCGTGAACGTTGAGACTCTGGAGATGCGCCGATATGATTTGCCGTTTACCTATTACCATCATCTGGATGCGAAAAACGGTCAGGTTGCATTCATCGCCGGATCGGCCCGCGAGCCTGATGCCTTGATTTCCATGGATGCGGAAACCGCTGATTTGAAAGTGGTGAAGAAATCCACTGAAATCCGGATTGCCGCCGAAAGCATTTCTGAACCGCAGTCCATTGTGTTCCCTTCGAGCGGCGGGCGGAAGGCCTATGGACTCTTTTATCCTCCGTGCAATTCAGGTTATCAGGCGCCCGAAAATGAAAAGCCTCCGCTGGTGGTCATGGTGCATGGCGGGCCGACATCTGCCGCCAAATCATCACTGAGCCTGAGGATCCAGTTCTGGACCACGCGCGGCATTGCCGTGCTGGATGTGAACTATGCGGGGAGCACGGGATACGGGCGCGCGTTCCGTGAATCGCTCAACGGGCAGTGGGGTGTTGCCGACGTGGACGACTGCTGCAATGGCGCTAACTATCTGGCGGACCGCGGACTGGTGGACGGGGGACGCATGGCCATCACCGGCGGCAGCGCCGGAGGGTTCACGGCGCTGGCGGCTCTGACATTTCGAAATGTTTTCTCGGCGGGTGTCAGCCGTTATGGAGTTTCCGATTGTTCCGCGCTTGCCCGGGACACGCACAAGTTCGAGGCGCACTATCTTGACCGCCTCATCGCGCCATATCCCGGGAGGAAGGATGTTTATGACGAACGATCTCCGCTCCTTCATGCGGATCAGCTGAACCGGCCGGTGATTTTCTTCCAGGGGCTGGAAGACCGGGTCGTTCCTCCTGAACAGTCCCGCGAAATGTTTGAGGCCCTGGCCTCGCGGATGATTCCGACTGCCTATGTGGCTTATGAAGGAGAACAGCACGGTTTCCGGAAAAGGGAAAACATTCTGCGCACCATTGAAGCGGAGCTGTTCTTCCTGTCCCGAATATTTAACTTCCGGCCGGCTGATGCGCTGCAGCCTGTGGAGATCAGAAATGAACTCCGAAATATCCCATGAGTAAAACCAGCGTGCCGGCAACGATCCTGTAGCCGCCGAAAATCCTGAAGCCATGCCGGGTCAGGAGTGCTATGAACGATTTAATGGCAATCATTGCAACGATGAATGCAACCACATTTCCGATGGCCAGCATTTGCAATTGTTCAGTATTCAGTCTTAAACCGGCATGGTAATAGTCGAATGTCTTTTTTGCCGCTGCGACGAACATCGTGGGTACGGCCAGGAAAAATGAAAACTCAGCCGCTGATTTGCGCGTCAGTTTCTGTGTAAGTCCGCCGATGATGGTTGCCGCCGATCGCGATACTCCCGGAACCATGGCTAGAATCTGAAAACAGCCGATGATAAAGGCATTTTTATAACCGGGGCCTTCGCTTGATGCATTTTCGTCGCTGAACCACTTGTCAACAAACAGAAAAATGAATCCGCCGATGATGAGCATAATGCCCACCACAGCGGTGTTTTCCAGCAAGGAGTCTATTTGACCGCTGAATAAAAATCCAAAAATGACGGCCGGAACAAAAGCGCATGCCAGCTTGTAGTAAAACACACGGGTTTGAAAAAAGCGTTTCCGGTAAAGAACAATGACCGACAGTATGGCGCCTAACTGAATAGCAACGGTGAAGAATTTTGTGAAGTCGTCGCGGGCAATGCCCATCAACGTGGAGGTCACCACCATATGCCCCGTTGAGGATACAGGCAGGTATTCGGTAATGCCTTCTACGATGGCCAGAATGACGGCCTCAATGATATTCATAGAACTTCTTAAAATGGAAAACCCCCTCCATTACAGGGAGGGGGTTTTTCACATTCAATGCTTACTCAACAATGGAAATGCATTCCACCGGGCAGCTTTCCGCGGCCTCGCGGCAGGTGTCCTCTGCATCTTCGGGCACTTCGGCGACTTTCACGGTCGCAACCGTATCGCCCATGTCAAAAACTTCAGGGCAGGTGTCGCAGCAGAGTCCGCAACCGGTGCAGGCTTCTTCATCAATCTTGACTTTCATCGTTGTTCTCCTTTGTTAAGGGTTTAAACCTGTTCTTCGGGCAAAACACGCAACAAGCTATACGAGATTCTGAAATGTGCAATACAAAAGAATGATTATTCCTGTGCCCACTTTTCGTACATCTTCCAGCGCTTGTCCACATCGGCCTGGGCCAGTTCAATGAGTCTTGCGGCTTCGGCGGGCTTGGACTTGGTGAGCATGGTGTAGCGCACCTCGTTGTAGGCGTAATCCTTCACAGGCATCGCCGGGGGCTTGGAATCCAGTGTCAGCGGATTCTTGCCCTCGTTTGCCAGTGCGGGATTATACCGGAAGAGCGGCCAGTAGGCGCTCTTGACGGCCAGTTTCTGCTGCTCAAGCCCGTTGATCATGTCAATGCCGTGTGCGATGCAGTGCGAATAGGCTACGATGAGCGACGGACCGTTGTAGGCTTCGGCTTCCAGCAGTGCGGTGATCGCCTGGCGGGGATTGGCCCCCAGTGCGATGCGCGCGACATAGATGCTCCCGTAGCACATGGCCATCATGCCGATGTCCTTCTTTGCCTGGGGTTTTCCGCCCGCCGCAAACTTGGCCACAGCCCCGCGCGGTGTGGACTTTGAAGCCTGCCCGCCGGTGTTGGAATAGACCTCCGTGTCCAGTACCATCGCATTGATGTTGCGTCCGCTGGCCAGCACATGGTCCAGACCGCCGTAGCCGATATCGTAGGCCCAGCCGTCGCCGCCCAGGACCCACACGCTCTTTTTGACCAGCATGTCCGCAATGGTGAGCAGGTTTCTGGCTTCCGCGGATTTCATGCCTTTCAGCTTGTCCTTCAGCGCGGCCACGCGCTTGCGCTGCGCCGCAATGCCACCCTCGGTGGATTGGTCTGCGGTCAGCAGTTCGTCCACCAGTTTGTCGCCAATTTCCGGGCCCATCTTTTTGAGCATCTCGGCCGCGAGTTCGGCATGCTTGTCATAGGCCAAACGGAACCCGTATCCGAATTCGGCGTTGTCCTCGAAGAGCGAGTTGGACCAGGCCGGCCCGCGCCCGTCCTGATTGACGGCATACGGGGTGGTGGGCAGGTTCCCGCCGTAAATCGAGGAGCAGCCCGTTGCATTGGCAATGACCATGCGGTCGCCAAAGAGCTGGCTCATCAATTTGACGTAGGGGGTTTCGCCGCATCCGGCGCACGCGCCGGAGAACTCGAACAGGGGCCGCGCGAACTGAATGTCCTTCATCATGGACAGGTTCAGCGTGCTGCGGTCGGTGTCCGGCAATGTTTCATCAAAGAACTTGAAGGCGGCGCGGGCCTCTTCCATGATCGGAAGCTTGTCCGCCATGTTGATGGCTTTGCGCCCTTCGACCTGCTTGTTTTTGGCGGGGCAGGCCTGCACGCAGAGTCCGCATCCGGTGCAGTCTTCCACGGCAATCTGCAGCGTGAAGCGCGCATCCGCCGGCATGTCCTTCCCCTTGAGGGGGGCGGACTTGAATCCGGCCGGTGCCGGCTTGAGTTCGGCTTCGGTTGACTTCTTGGAGCGGATGCAGGCGTGCGGGCAGACAAATCCGCAGGTTCCGCACTGGATGCAGACCTCCGGATCCCACTGGGGAACGCTCAGCGCGACATTGCGCTTTTCCCATTTGGTGGTTGCCAGCGGATAGGTTCCGTCGGCTGGGAAGGCGCTAACGGGAATGCTGTCGCCGCGTCCGGCCATGATCTCGGCTGTGACCTTCTGCACGAACTCCGGTGCCTCGGGGGAAACCACGGGGGGCATCTCGATTTTGCTGGTGACCTTTGCGGGCACCGGCACCTCGTGCAGATGCGCGAGCGCCGCGTCAACGGCTGCGTAGTTCTTCTGCACCACATCCTCGCCTTTTTTGCCATAGGTCTTTTTGATGGCCTGCTTGATCTTGGCAATGGCCTCGTCTTTCGGCAGAACGCCCGAAATGGCGAAGAAGCAGGTTTGCATGATCGTGTTAATGCGGGTTCCCATGCCGGCCTGCGTGGCCACATGGTAGCCGTCAATCACATAGAACTTGAGCTTCTTGTCAATGATCTGCTTCTGCACCGTCGCGGGAAGCTTGTCCCAGACTTCGTCACTGGAGTAGGGGCTGTTCAGCAGAAACACGGCGCCGTTCGCGGCCTGCCCGAGAATGTCGGTCTGTTCCAGGAACACGAACTGATGGCAGCCGATGAAATTGGCCGACTGCACCAGGTAGGTCGAGTGGATCGGGGTCGGGCCGAAACGCAGGTGGGACACTGTGCGTGAGCCGGCCTTCTTGGAATCGTACACAAAATAGCCCTGCGCGTAATTGTCGGTTTCTTCGCCGATAATCTTGATCGAGTTCTTGTTTGCTCCGACCGTTCCGTCGGAACCGAGCCCGAAGAACATGCAGCGCACCTGCCCGGGGGCGTTGGTGAGATAGGTCCCGTATTCAAGACTGGTGTGCGTGACATCGTCGTTGATGCCCACCGTGAAGTCGTTCTTGGGTTTGTCTTTCTTCAGCTCGTCCAGCACGGCCTTCACCATGCCGGGGGTGAACTCCTTGGAGGAAAGTCCGTAGCGTCCGCCGATAATCTTCGGCATGCTCTTCGTCGGAAGTTTTCCGGCGGCCGCGGCTTGCGCAAGGGCCGTGACAACATCCTTGTAAAGCGGTTCCCCGTCGGATCCCGGCTCCTTCGTGCGGTCGAGCACGGCGATGGACTTCGTGGAGGCCGGCAGGACTTTCAGCATGTGCTCGGGCGAGAACGGGCGGTAGAGCCGGACAATCAGGACGCCGACTTTTTCTCCGCTCTTGAGCAGCGTATCCACGGTCTCCAGCGCGGTCTCCGCGCCGGACGCCATGATAATCATGACGCGCTCGGCATCCGGGGCGCCGAAATAATCAAACAAATGATACGCGCGGCCTGTCAGTTTCGCGAACTTGTCCATGGTCTTCTGGACGATGGCGGGAGTTGCGCTGTAGTAGCGGTTGACCGCTTCACGGCCCTGGAAATAGACATCCGGGTTCTGCGCGGTTCCGCGAAGCACGGGATGGTCGGGCGTCAGTGCGCGCGCGCGGTGCGCAAACACCAGCTCGTCGCTGATCATTTCGCGGATGGTGTCATCGTCGAGAACTTCGATTTTGTTCAGTTCGTGCGATGTGCGGAAACCGTCGAAGAAATGCATGAAGGGCACGCGCGCCTCCAGCGTCGCTGCCTGGGCGATCAGCGCCATGTCCATGACCTCCTGGATGGAGGCGGAAGCGAGGAAGGCCCAGCCGGTGGAGCGGGCGGACATCACGTCGGCATGGTCGCCGAAAATAGAGAGGGCATGGCAGGCCAGCGAACGGGCGGAAACGTGGAACACCGTGCTGGTGAGCTCGCCGGCAATCTTGTACATGTTCGGGATCATCAGCAGAAGTCCCTGGGACGCCGTGAAGGTTGTGGTCAGCGCGCCGGCCTGAAGCGAGCCGTGAACCGACCCGCTGGCGCCGCCTTCGCTCTGGAGCTCGACAACACTGGGAATGGTTCCCCAGATGTTGGTTTTCCCTTCGGCCGACCACTGGTCGGCCAGTTCGCCCATGTTGGAGGAGGGGGTAATGGGATAAATGGCGCAGACTTCGTTGGTTTTGTGGGCCACATAAGCGGCCGCTGTGTTTCCATCCATGATGGCAATTTTCTTTTTCATGAGCGTCTCCAGTATTTATAAAAAGCGATGTCCAAACGGCGCAGAAACATAGACGACCGGTTCCGGAAAGTAAAGCGCTTTAGACTGATTTGTCATCTCCCTGTTTTCGGGCTTTACCAGCCCCCTTCGGATGCTGTTCAATGAGTCCATGAAGTCAGTATTTCTTGCATTTGCGGCGGCTGTTCTCCTTTGCGGGTGCAGCCCTGTCTATATTGAACAGCCGGCTGGTTCGAAGCCCCGTGACATCAGCAGGAATAGCCTTGAGGGAACATGGCTTCTAGGTGATCTGGCGCTCACTGTGGCTGTTATGGACGGAACCAATGGCCTGCTGAATATCGGATGGATCGAGGACAACAACGGTGCTTTCACACTCCGTGAGGCCGAGGTGCTGATCCGTGAGCATGGATGCTGGGATTTTGCAAACCTGCGAGACAGCGACTGGACCAACGGCATCCGGTATTCGTGGGGCAGGCTGGGGATAAATGATGGCCTTGTGATGTTCTGGTGCCCTGTCGAAAGCGCTTTTCAGGATCTGATTGATGCGGGGACACTGCCCGGCAGCACCAACAGCGGTAAAATAGTCTTGTACAGCCTGGACACCAACGCCTTGGATTTCATCATGTCCGGCACGAATGGTTTCCTGTTCAACTGGGATGAACCCCTGATATTCCGCAAAATAAAACAATAAATCTCGTTTCCCCTGTTTGATTTATTGTTAGCCATCGGCGATATTTATCAATAATCACATTGGAGAGCGAATATGGGGCGATTCGTTATTCTTGTTCTGATTCTGTTGAGCGCGGCTGGCTGTTCCAGCCTGAATAATTCCAGCGGGCCTGCCGCCGATGATGAGCGTTTGACCTCTTATCGAACAGTGATACTCGTTGTGCACGGCCTGAGTTGTCCGCTGTGCGCCAGCAATATCGAAAACGGTCTTCGCAAGGTGGACGAGATCGAAAGCTCGTCAATAGATCTGAAAACGGGGGAGGTCACTGTGAAGCTGAAAGAGGAACATTCCGTCACGCGCGCCCGGCTGGCGAAGGCTGTCGCAGATTCCGGATTTACGCTGAAGGAGATCCGCACCGCCGGGGTGGCGGAATGAGGAAAGCCAAACTTCTCACAGCGGCCTTAAGCCTGATTGCGCTGCAATCCTTTGCGCAGGAACCAACCTTTATGGATGCGGCCACGCATCCCGGTGCGGGACAGCTCTATGCGCGGCTCATGACGTTTCATTCCGAAATGGAGAACGCCGGCACCGGAAACAAATCAGAGGAAACATCCTCAACGCTGAAGCTGGCCTATGGCATGCATTCAAGCCTGGCGCTGCTTATGGATGTGAATGCGCTGAAGAGGAAAGAAGATGGCGATGAAGACACGGGCTTCAGCCTGGTCACGCTTCGCCTCAAGCAGAGGATTCTCCAAAGGGATCTGGGGCCGCTCAACACCTGGCGGGCCTCGGTGATCGCCGGGGCGGATATTCCGGGCACACGCGACGAACTGGCTCCGGAGCATGTTTCTCCGCGTGTGGGCGCGGCCACCACCGCCATTCTTGGCCGCCACGGATTGAATGCACAAATTGAGTGGACATCAAAAAAGGGAGAGCCTGATCTCTATGCCATCAATGCCTCCCACCTTTTCCGGATTCAACCGGCGGAATTCGCGGCAGACACCGCCGGCGCGTGGTACACCATGCTGGAAATTCTCAATGATGTTGATTCTGACGGGGCTTCGCGCTCGGATATAGCCGCGGGCCTGCTCTACGAAGCCCGCCGCTGGGCGGCCGAGGCCAGTGTGCGGCTTCCGGTCGCTGACCATGACTGGCCCGTCGAAACCGATTACACGGTTGCCCTCGGACTCCGCAAGCTGTTTTGATCAAAAAAAGCCTTAAAAAAGGCTAAAAATGATCAAAAAACGACCAAAAACGCTAAAAAATGGCCAAAACCCGCAGTTTTTGACGTTTTTTTGATTCATGGCGCTCTGCAAAATTTTCAATCACTGGAACTTCTCCAAATGTCCGCTCTGCTAAACCTGCGGCCCGGAAAAGCGCATTGACCTTGCGCAGGCCGGTTGACATACTGGCGTGGTGAGGTGGGGTATTACATAAGAGGTAATGGCATGAATAACGAGTTCCAAATGATGGGCCTGGGAAAACCCGGGATACATGAACGACGGGGTGGCCGCGACGATTTTATGGTGCGGGTGCTGCGGGTGGCGGGCCTTTTGACCTATCCGCTTCTTTTCATCAATGTCGTGATATTCTATATGGTGTCGGGGATGGACCGGGGGGCGGAACTGGAGTTTGTTCCGTCTACCATGGAGCGCATCAGCAGCTGGGTGTACCTGAATACTTTCATGCCCGTCATGGCAACCGGCCTGATCATAGGCATCGTCGGCATAATTCTGAGCACTCGCCGTTCGCGCCGCAGTTCAGACCTGAACTTCAAGTATCCGATGCTTTTCACCATTCTTTCAGTGATCGGTCTGCTGGTGTATTTCTGGTTTCGTAAAGGCTGAGCGCGTCGCTCAATTGCCCGGCTTCTCGATAAATACCGTTCCGAGCTTGTTGTCCACAGTGACCTTGAATTTCGAGAGCAGCCCTGTTCCGATTCTGGGATAGTTCGGCCAGCCCAGCTGCAGACTGTCGTGCGGCGTTGCGCGCACATGGCGGAAGACCAGGTTGCCCAGAGTAAGCTGCGTGACGGTTTCTCCCCCGGCTCCGGTCATGGCCAGTTCGTAGTCGCCGGCGCTGTCCAGCACGGCCCAGTGCTTGCTTCCGTCTATTATCGTTTCGACAACGCAGGCCCCGTTCAGCCGCCTCAGCGGCAGCTCTGCCAGAAGACGGTCCGGGTTGGGCTTGTAGGGATGCGTGGCCGACAGCGTGACGGTCCGGCCCGACCAGTTGATCTGGAAATAGCGGAACTGCTTGAGAAATTCTCCGCCAAGCACCAGGTTCGGCCCGAGACCGCGGCCAATGGGCGCCGATCCGGCCTCCGTGAGCGTATAGATCAGCGCACTCTCGACGTGGAGCTGGTCGAACCGCAGCGTTTCCGCCAGCGACAGCAGTCCGCGGCCCGCATCGTGCAAATGCAGCGGCTCGCGGAATATCTCCGGCGGGCCCAGCGGGACCAGTCCGAGCGCGATCGCGCTGTCCAGTTCCGCCCAGTTCTCGCCCGCGCCGGTATCTACCAGGGCCGTGTAGAGATCCTCGGTCAGGAGCTGGAAACTGATCAGCGGAATTTCTGACTTGCGGGCAGAAAGGAAGGGCAGCGCGGCCGACTGGTTGGGATGCAGGCGCTGGCCGCCGCTGATGACCGGCCCCCGCGCGGAATCATAGACGGTCAGCCAGTAGGTTCGCGGATCCTTGGTGTTTGACCGGAATGCCTGCACCTTCGCATCGTGCGAAACCGGTGCCGTGGCGCATCCGCAAAGAAGCACAGTTCCCGCCGCAAGAGTCAGCCAATGCCTTTTCATTTGCACCAAAGTGCCACGTGTGCCGCCCGCTGGCAAGCCCGCAATACGGGTTGATATTTTCACTATATGGATTAAAGTGGGCCCACATGGAGATTATGCGATGATGGATTATTTCATGGATTTGCATCCTGTGATGCAGGCATTCATTGGCACCTGCTTTACCTGGGCGTTGACGGCTGCCGGTGCGGCCGCTGTATTTTTGCAGCGGGAACCCAGCCAGCGCACACAGGACCTCATGCTGGGATTCGCGGCCGGCGTGATGATCGCCGCCAGCTACTGGTCGCTTTTGGCGCCGGCCATTTCCATGTCAGAACACATGGGATGGCTGAAGTGGTTTCCGGCCACGGTGGGATTCCTGCTGGGCGGTGTTTTCCTGCGCCTGATTGACCGCGTGCTTCCTCACATTCACCCGGAGTCGCATATGGAGGAGGGCCTGCACGCGACCTGGAAGCGCGCGGTGATGCTGGTGACGGCCATCACGCTTCACAATTTCCCCGAAGGTTTGGCGGTGGGCGTGGCTTTTGGCGCGGCGGCGGCCGGGGATTCGGCCTACAGTCTGGGCGCGGCGCTGGCGCTGGCTGTCGGCATCGGCATTCAGAATCTTCCCGAAGGCATCGCGGTCTCGGTCCCGCTCCGCCGCACCGGAATGCGCGCGCGTAAAAGTTTCTATTACGGCCAGCTGTCGGGCATGGTCGAGCCCATTGCCGGCGTGCTGGGCGCTGTGGCCATCATGGCGATGAAGCCGCTGCTTCCCTACACGCTGGCCTTCGCGGCAGGCGCCATGATCTTCGTGGTGGTGGAGGATGCCATTCCCGAGGCCCAGAGCCACGGCCACAACGATCTGGTGACCATGGGCGCCATGATCGGCTTCGCCATCATGATGACGCTGGACGTGGCGCTTGGGTGATCGACGTGCCGTTGCGGAGCAAACTCTTTCTCACTCCCGGCCCATGGGAAACCAGGATTGTGTTCTAAGGCAGATATTCACCAGCATCAGCATCACCGGAACTTCGATCAGCACCCCGACCACCGTGGCCAGCGCCGCGCCCGAGGACAGCCCGAAAAGCATTGTGGACGTGGCGATGGCAACTTCAAAATGATTGGAGGCCCCGATCATCGCGGCCGGCGCGGCATCCGCATAGGACAGCTTCAGCAGTCTGGCCAGCCCGTATCCCAGTGCAAAGATCAGGTTGGTCTGGATGAACAGCGGAATGGCAATCCACAGAATCGTCAGCGGTTTGGCAAGAATGACTTCGCCCTTGAAGCTGAAAAGAAGCACCAGCGTGATCAGCAGGGCGATGATGGTGACCGGAGTCAGCACATGCAGAAATTTCTCCTTGAACCACGATTCGCCTTTCGCGGCAATGATCCAGCGGCGCGAGAAATAGCCGGCCACCAGCGGCAGGGCCACATAGATGGCGATGGAAAGCAGCAGGGCCTGCCACGGCACGGGGAGCCGTCCCACGCCCAGCAGGAATCCCCCCAGCACACCGTAGAGCACCAGCATGGTCAGGGAATTGATGGCCACCATGACCAGTGTCAGGCCGTCGTTGCCCTTGGCCAGATAACCCCAAACGAGCACCATGGCGGTGCAGGGCGCAACGCCCAGCAGGATGCAGCCGGCCAGATAACTTCTCCAGAGCGGCACCTGAAGCATTTTGATTCCGTCCTGAAGAATCACGACCCCCGCGCCGTGTTCCGCGCCGACCGGCAGGTCGAGGCCAAACGGCATCTTGACCAGATCAACGGCCTCGGCACCGATGAACCCGCGGAACAGGACCCCCAGAAACAGGAGGGCGATGCCGTACATTGTAAACGGCTTGATGGCCCAGTTTACAAACAGCGTCAGCCAGACGGGCTTGCCGCTCTTGCCGGCCTTGATCACCGACGCGAAATCAATTTTCACCATGATGGGATACATCATGAAGAACAGGCAGATCGCAATCGGGATGGAAACCACCGGTGCGCCCTGGACATAAATGGCCATTCCGTCCAGCGTTTTCGCCAGTTGGGGTGCGACCTTGCCAAGGATAATGCCGCCGACGATGCAAAGCCCCACCCATACCGTCAGGTAGCGTTCGAAAATGCTGGTCATTTTTCGGTCTAGCATGATTTGCCTCCCGGTTTTACCGCCGTGATTTCTGCCGACAAAACGTAATCTTCAACGCCGCTCCCCGGGAACCAGGTGCGGATGATTTCCCGGCTTGCGGGTTTCGGTGTGACCCGGATGTTTGCGAAGCCGGTTTCTTTCAGAATGTGTTCCTGTTCTTTTACGGTGATCGCACCCGATACACAGCCGCAGTACTGATCCAGATTCTGGATTGTTTTCTCCGGCAGCGGTTTGATGGCGACCACATCCGAAATGGCCAGCCGGCCGCCCGGCTTCAGCACGCGAAACGCCTCGGAAAAAACCTGTGCCTTGTCGGGAGAAAGGTTGATCACGCAGTTGGAGATAATGACATCCACGGATGAATCCGCCACGGGCAGGTATTCGATCTCGCCCAGCCGGAAGGAAACATTACTGGCCCCGCATTTTTCCGCGTTGGCGCGCGCCTTCGAGATCATTTCGGCGGTCATGTCTGTGCCGATCACGAGTCCGGAATCGCCAACCTGTTTGGCGGCGAGAAAGCAGTCGAATCCGCCGCCGCAGCCCAGGTCCAGCACGGTTTCACCGGGCTTGAGCGCCGCTATGGCCTGGGGATTGCCGCATCCGAGTCCCATGTCGGCGCCTTCGGGAACTTCATGCAGTTCCTGTTCCGAGTAACCCAGCTTTGCGGATTCCTGCGGCGCGGAGCAGCAGGAACAGCTCTTGCCTTCAGCAATGCCGGCGTATCGTTCGCGAACCTGCTGGCGAATCTGATCTTTTGTTGAAATGGTCATATGTGAATCCTTTCAAAACGGAATGTTGGAATGGTGGGGAGAAGAAAGAGACAAAGAGCTCACAAACGGATGAATGATTTTATAATATTTCATGATTCCATTGTTCCAACATTCCATTATTCCGCTTCTTCCAACCCCTCCGGCAGAGTCTGCACAAAAGCCCTGATTTCATCCCGCACGCGGCGGTAATGGGCGAGGGCTTCCTCTTCGGTTTTGGCGTCCTTGGCCAGCCGCGGCGGGTCGTCAAAGGCCACATGTATGACCTTTGTTTTTCCCGGAAAGATGGGGCAGGACTCGTGCGCGTTGTCGCAGACGGTGACCACATAATCAAAGTGGATTCCATCAAGCTCCGAAAGGCGTTTGGAATGATGTTCCGAAATATCCACGCCAACCTCTTTCATGACTTTGACCGCCAGCGGATTCAGGCCGTGAGTTTCGATGCCCGCAGAATAAGCCTCGATCGCATCGCCCTTCAAGTGCCGTGCCCAGCCTTCGGCCATCTGACTCCGGCAGGAGTTGCCGGTGCAGAGGAACAGGATTTTCATTTTCTTTTTCATGGCGCGGTGTAAATGAGCCACAGGCCGCCCAGAATGACCAGCACCCCGCAGGCCTTCTTCAGCATGACGGCTCCCTTTGATTTTTCGTTCCAGTTCAGATAATGTTCGATCCATTCATACGAGGTTCCCGCCAGCACGATCACGCCGCAGTGGCCAATGCCGTACATCAGCAGGAGGAACGCCCCGTAGAGCCAGCGGGTGGCCGACATCTTGAAAGTGATGGCCAGCATCGGCGCCATGTAGGCAAAGGTGCAGGGGCCCAGCGCCACCCCGAAGACGAGGCCCAGAATAAAGGCGGCCAGATAGCCCTTGCGCTTCATGTTCACCTGGCCCGGCGCCGCGAATTTGAGCGGGATCACGTCCAGCAGGTGCAGCCCGACCACAAAGAAGATGGCGGCGACAAACCAGTTGCCATAGCGTCCCACATCGCCCATCATCCGGCCCGCCAGCGCAGTGATGACGCCAATCAGCGCAATTGTGATCAGAATGCCGACTGCAAAGAGAAATGAAATGCAGAATGCGCGTTTCGTTGTGATGTTTCCCTGCTCGTCAATGAATCCGACAATGAGCGGAATGCTCGCCAGATGGCAGGGGCTTAGCAGAATGCTCAGGATGCCCCAGAGCAGGGCCGCGCCCACAGCAATCAGCGGTGTTCCCTCGACGGCTCGGCTGAGTTGCGTGAAAAGCTCGGTCACAGCACATACCCCAGTTTTTCCCACTGCGCCAGAATCTCCTCGCGCGAGAAGAATCCTTCGTGCCGGAAAAGCTCTTCGCCGCCGGGCGAATAGAATATCTGTGTGGGAATGACGCGAACACCGTACTGCTGGCCGGCGCTCTCGTTCTTCCATACATCAATGAAATCCACTTCGAGTTTGCCGGCATATGTCCCCTTCAGCTCATCGAGTATGGGCGCCATCATTTTGCATGGGATGCATTTGTCCGCACCGAGATCCACCAGGCGGGGGAGCGGCTTTGCTGCAGGGGCCTCATCAACGATTTCCGGCGTATTGCGATTCCGCTTGGCCGCCAGCACTCCGGCAACTGCCGCTGCAAGCAGAAGGACGATTAATATTCTCGTGGGCGTTTTCATGTTTCACCCCAGGTGTTGTTTTATGTCTTCAGGACTCAGCACTTTTCCGGCGCTTTTGACTTTTCCGTCCACCGCAAGAGCAGGTGTGGTCATCACGCCGAACTTCATGATTTCCGGAATCTTGTCCACCTTTTCAATTTGTGCATCAATGCCCAGTGCCTTGACGGCCGCTTCCGCATTGGCATAGAGCTGCTTGCATTTGGGACAACCCGTCCCGAGAATCTGGATCAGCTTCATTTCTTTCTCCTTATTGTTTCCGATTTCGTTTTCGATTTGGAATATTGGAATGATGGAATGGTGGAATGTTGGGGGTCGGAAGCTGGCGAGCTCGCTTCGGATCCGTATGCCGCGTTTGATTCACGCACAATGAAATTGTCCTGCCAGTCACCATCCTGCTGTTTTTGCTGCAGGCTTGCAATGAGCCGGATAAGCCCATTTTCAATCTTGTATGCTAGAGCGTCCATGGGTTCGGCCTGTTCGGCATCTATCTGCTGCGAAAACGTATATACGTGCAGACTGGAAACCGATTCACCAATTGAGGCCAGCGCAACATTCAGGAATTGCAGGTACTCCTTCAAAGAGCGACGGCAGTATCCCTCGGCGATATTGCGATGGATGGAATCTACCGCGGCAATCTGCTGGGAAGCGATTTTCTTGAGTTCAAATGGCAGTCCGCGGAAGCAGAGGCAAGTGACTTTGTAGTATTCTTTCGCATCCTGCCAGACCACGAGTTTCATGTATCCGCGATTGATATTCTTCCTCAACGGTATTTCATTCACCTCATCACCCCATCATTCCATTATTCCAACATTCCATCATTCCATTCTTCTATTTCACGACAGCTCCAAACATCATCCCGGTTGCCGTCGCCATGACCACGACCAGCGCCACATAGACCAGCGTTTTCTTCGGGCCAATGATGGAATTGATGACCAGCATGCTGGGCAGCGAAAGCGCCGGGCCGGCCAGAAGCAGGGCGAGGGCGGGGCCCTGGCCCATGCCGCTGTCCATCAGTCCGCGCAGAATCGGTACTTCGGTCAGCGTCGCGAAATACATCAGTGCGCCGGTGATGGACGCAAAAAAATTGGTCCACAGCGGCCAGATGAAAGAAAGCCAGGCGGGAACCGCCGCTTCGGATCCGGCCGCATAGCTCCAGAACACGGACGGGCTGTCCCCGACCAGCGCCTGCACCCAGCGGCTGGGGATGATGCCCGCATCACTGGATTCCGGACTGCCGAGGAAGAATCCGGCCGCCAGCACGCCGCCCAGCAGGAGCGGAGTGATTTGCTTTGCAAACCCCCAGGTCTGGTCGCGCCAGTCTTTCATTTCCCGCGTGCTGAAGGAAATGATCACCGCGAGCGCGATGAATCCGGTGGTGAAGGGAACCACAGGGTGCCCGGGCGCCAGCAGCGCGGCGGCCGCCACGGCCGCCGCTCCGGCCAGCAGATGCCACAGGCGGGTTTCAAGATAGCGCCACATCGTAAAGGCCAGCAGGAGCGCAAAAGCCGAGGTGGTGATCCATTTCGAAGAATAGATTGCGTGCCAGATGCCGGTGGCTTCGGCCGGCCGGGCCCAGTTGGCGAACACCAGCACGGCCGCCATGCTGAAAAAATAGAGTGCGGTCTGCCAGAGCGGGCGGGGCGGCTTGTCGTCCTGTTCAATGAAGACATCCTGCGGTTCCGCGTGCCTTGCGCGTTCTTCCTTAAGGAAGATCAAATGCATCAGCAGGCCGATCACGACACTGAAGACCACGGCGCCGATGGCACGTGCGAGGCCAAGCTGCCAGCCAAGGATCCGGGCGGTCAGCACAATCGCCAGCACATTGATGGCGGGTCCGGAATAGAGGAAGGCGATGGCCGGTCCAAGACCCGCGCCGCGCATGTAGATTCCGCCGAAGATCGGAAGCACGGTGCAGGAGCATACCGCCAGAATGGTTCCGGAAACCGAAGCCACCCCGTACGACAGCAGCTTGTTGGCCTTGGGGCCGAAATACTTCATCACCGCGTTCTGGCTGACGAAAACGCCGATGGCGCCGGCGATGAAAAACGCGGGGACCAGGCACAAAAGCACATGCTCGCGGGCGTACCACTTGACGAGGTGCAGCGCCTCCATCACCGCGCCGTCAAACCGCGCATAGCCGACAGGGAGATAGAATATGGCGAGGAACACTCCCAGGATCAGCGCCAGTTTTTTGGATTCGGTTTTCCAGTCCATCGTCTTCAGCCTTTCTGTTCCGCAATCACAGCGGTGAGACAGTCAAAGAAATTCAGGATGCAGGGGCAACGGAGGGAATAGTAAACCTGCAGGCCGCTTTTGCGGTCGGTGACCAGTCCGGCTTTTTTCAGCACGGAGAGATGCTTGGAGACGGTCGAGAAATCGCCGCCGATCATGTCCACGAACTCGCATACGCACCGTTCGCCGCCGGCGAGTTCTTCGACAATGAGCAGGCGCGCGGGGTGGGCGAGGGCCTTCATGATTTTGGCGCGTCCGTCCAGTCTGCTTTTCCGTTTTATGTTCATGCCGAAAACATCCACTATTTGGCGAAAATGTCAAATACTATTGGAGTTAATCCGACGATGCTGAAAACGGCTTAAAATGGCCAAAAACTGCCAAAAAATGGCCAAAAAGTGCTCAAAAACGGTCAAAAACAGCCCCAAAGGCAATTTGGGGCGATATTTTTGATCAATGACCGTGTGCGGATTAAGTTGGCGTAATCTGCCGGGTGTTCACTGTTTTGGCAGCTTCAGGCCTCTCCGCAGGATATAACCGCCATAGACGATAAAAACGATTCCGAGCAGACCGGGGATATCGAGAATGTGATCTGTTGCCCATCCTGTTAGAAAGAAAACAGCACCCGCCGTCAGGAGGAAGCCGGCCTGTGCAAATGTGTTCCTTCTCATATTCCCCATGATGTTCCCGCTGGCAGGGGAGAACTGAATGTTCTGGTCAATGAGGGCAATGATGTTTGCAACTTCCTTTTCGCATTTGTCGCGGCAGGCAAGGCCTTTGGTCAGGTCAACAGCGCAATCAGGGCACAATCCCTTGCCGCAGGATTTGCACGTGCCCACGGCATCGCGGTCTGAATGGTAAAAGCATTTCATTGATTCAGCTCCGCCCGCGGGCGAAAAGGGCCTGGCCCGTGATCCATGCAATGCCGAAGCAGATGGCCGCGCCGGCAAGGCCCGCGAGGCCTGTTGAAAGCATTTCTGAGGAGATCACAGGAATGGTGTAGTCCGGCATGACCGCCGCGAAGGCCGGGGCGCTCTCGTGCAGGAAGCTGTATTTCTGCGCGACCCATTCCAGCCCGTCGGGCAGGGGTGATGCAAACGGGCTGATCATGAGTCCGAGCACAGCCGCTGCGGTAAGCGGAATGGAGATTCCACCACGGACGCTTTCTTCGGCGGGCTTGGACGCCAGCGCATAAACCGCGGCGGCGGTGATCAGGCCCTCGCCAATGCCGATCAGAGCATGCGCTGAAAGCATAGCCGTAACGACGGTGGAGAAGGGGATGGTTCCGGCAAGGCTGAGTTCAACCGAAACAGCAAATGAAGCTGCCATAGCCGAAATCCATGCAGCCATGCCCGCGGAAGCGGCCGTGAAGATTCTGGAATCATTTCTGGCGCTCAGTGCGCTGTGTAGCATTCCGCCCAGTCCCGCGCCGATGATCGCCATGTTGAAAATATTTGCGCCAAGAACGGCGAGGCCGCCGTCGGAAAAGACAATGGCTTGCACGGCAACGACCAGGGCGATCGCCAGCATGCCCAGCGGGGTTCCCAGGAGAGCGGATGCCAGTACGCCGCCCAGCAGGTGGCCGGACGTTCCGCCGGAGATGGGGAAGTTGATCATTTGGGCCGCAAAGATCAGCGCGGTGACGGCCGCGAAACGGGCTGCACCCGGTTTGGTTTTTGATTTGACGGCCGCGAAGGCCGCACCGGCGATTCCAGCGGCGCTGACGGCCGCGGTTACCGGACAAATCGTTCCCTGCATCATGGCTTGCGGTATATGCATTTTCTGCTCCTCGTTAGCGTTTCAATATGCATGAATATTGACTGACTGCCTGTGAATATCAAGTCATCTTGCGGAACAATTAATCAGTCAGGGATGTCGGTCTGCCTGACCAAGGTCACCGGCGCATCGGCGAGGCGGGAATAAAGCCGAAGATCGCGCTGATGGGGCGCCCACTTCACAAGGAAGGTTGCCAGAGCCTCCCACAGCGAAACCCATGCAGCCACGGTCATCCCTTCGGCCAGCACCCGGACCGGCATGCTGGTATGCGGACGCAGCTTTTCATTCAGCAGAATACCCGCGGCCAGAAGCCCGAGGCCGAGTGCAAGAAGCGACAGCGACTTGCGGACTCTCCGGCCCATATTCCTTTTCTCCACCGCCCTCTGATAGCGAAAGAAGCTGCGGATGCTGCTCTTGACCTTCGCCTGCATGTCATCGCCGGGAAAATCGCGAATGGCAAAGCGGATGACAAAAGGACTGGGCGCGAGTTCGCGGGCGCATTCGATCAGATAGTTGACCAGATTCTGGTCCAGGTCCTTGCGGATGTGGGGGGAACTGCGGTCGAACGTGCTGTAGAGGTCGGAAACCTGCGCCGCCGCGACATCGATCACGGGCATTCCGTTTTCATCGCTCGCGTAACGCTCGAGAATGGGCTTTTTCATGCTTCTGACCGTTTCCTGATTAACTTTATACAAATTGGAGCGCGCAACAGCAATGCAATAAAAACGGCCAAAAAGCTCATAAAAATGCCAAATAATGCTCAAAAAACGCTAAAAAAGGCCATATTTAGGCAAAAAAGGCCAAAAAACACGAAAATCAGGCCCAAAATGCAAAAAATGCATGCGGAACTTGATGCATCGGATAATTTGCGTTTCAGACGGGTGTTGGTTAGGATGTCCTTTTCAGGAGCAGAGAATGCCATGCAATATTTGATAGACAAGTATCAACTGATTCCGCATCCCGAGGGTGGTTTCTATCGGGAGGTGTTCAGATCCCAGCATGCCGTTCATTCGGCCGCCGGGCACAAGCGGAATGCGGTCACCCACATTTATTTCCTGCTGGCCAAGGGAGAGGTCAGCCGGTTCCACAAGGTGATCCATGACGAAGTCTGGAATTTCTACGAGGGCGATCCGCTGATGCTGATCCGTTACGACGGCAAGTCGATCAGGGAAGAACTGATCGGGCGCACATGCGATGAGTATGCGTCGGTGGTGGAAGGCGGAACGTTTCAGGCGGCCGAGACCTCGGGCGAATACAGCCTGGTGGGCTGCACGGTGGCTCCGGGTTTCCAGTTCGAGGATTTTTCTTTTTTGAGCCACGATGCGGCGGCCTGCAAAAAGATCAAGGCCCAGCACCCGGAATATTCAAGGTTCGTCTGATGAGAAAAGCCCGCCCCGCTGCCGTGAAGGACTTGTGCCGGATTCCCGGTGTGGGGCTTTCGATGGCGCGGGATCTGCTTGATTTGGGCATCACGTCCGTTGACGATCTTGTAAACCGCAATCCGCAGAAACTCTATGACGATTTGAGCCGGCAGCGCGGCTGTCACATGGATCGCTGCGTCCTGTACGTTTTCCGCTGCGCAGTCTATTTCGCAAGTGAACCGAATCCCGATCCCGAAAAATTGAAATGGTGGAACTGGAAGGACAAATGAACAACCGTGCAATGAAGGCCATTCCTGTTTTACTGGCGCTGATTTTGTTTGTCAGCGGCTGCGCAACAATTCCCGGGGCCGCCGACCTGCGGCTGCGCACGGGCCGGTACGGGCATGCCGCCGTGACCGACGGGAAGATGATCTATGTCATCGGAGGATCAGGGCCCGACGGCCTGCTGGGGGACATTGAGGCGATTGATCCCTGGAGCGGCCGGCGGGAAGTGATCACCACCAATTTGATTCCCCGCAGATATCATTCCGCCGTCATCAAGAGGAACAGGATTTACATCGTGGGCGGTGAAAGCGGCCCGATGGCCCAACCGGTCATAGAAACATTTGATCTGAAATCCCGGAAAATAAAAATGCCGACGCTTCTGCCGACCCCCCGCCGGCTGGCCCAGGCCGCGCTGATCGGAAACGACCTCTATGTCATCGGCGGCCAGGACCAGAAGCAGCTGAACAAGAAATCGAACCGGAGGACAGGCATGGTTGAGGTCTATGACATCGTTGGCAACAAATGGCGGAGTGCGCCGCTCATGCCCACGCCGCGCGAGTGCGCCGTTGTTGCCGGCCACGGGAAAATTTACGCCATTGGCGGATACACCGGCGGCAAGACGGGGCTCACGGCGTTTGAAACTTATGATCCCAAGGCGGGGAAATGGATTCAGAATCCGGATATTCCGTTCCCGCTCAGCTCCGGATGCGCCCTGCTGCTGAGAAACAGGATCTTCACTTTTGGTGACTACAAAAAGCTGAACCGGGTGGCCAGTTGCAGCTTACGGAACCATGAATGGACCGAGCTGGACATTGACTACCGGAAGAGCCGCCACAACGCATGCGTGAGAATCGGCGATGAGATCTTTGTCATTGGCGGCAACATCACCTCATCGGATTCCCACCTTGATATGATTCAGCGCTTCAAAGTGCCCGAATTGCTGAAAGCCAAAGAACGCGCGGCGCCGAAAACTGAACAGCAGTAAAAACGGGCTTGTATGCGGTTCAGGGCGGCCACTCCGAAACCACATGGAACAGCGGCGTGCTGCCCCCGAGCGGAACCTCCTCCTGTGTGATGGTTCCTGAAGCCGCGGGCACGGGCGATAATGAAAATCACTTCCTGCCGTCAATGGCATATTCGGACTCCCTGCAGATTTATCACCCTGAATTCATATTGAAATATTTTGAAATCCAAGGTTGCGCTTGAACCCTGCCTGTCGCTAAACTCACCCGCATCGGAGCAGGTTCTGCTCCATGGGAGGAGAACAAGAATGAAGACATTGGGGACTGTATTATTCGTTATTTTCACACTGATCGCGGCATCTGCCTTTGCACAGACCGTGCCGGAGCTGATCAACTATCAGGGCAAGCTGGTGGACGGCACAAACCTCATTAACGGGACGGTGCCCATCACATTTCATCTGTACGACGCGCCATCCGGTGCCGGCCTTTCATATTGCACGGATTCCAATGACGTCGTTGTCGTGGATGGTCTCTATTCCACGTTCATTGGCGACAATGTCACCTTTGGCGGATTGGACAACGCCCTGGTCCAGACGCAGGTGTGGGTAGAGGTGATCATTGGAACGAATGTTCTTTCACCGCGGGAGCAACTGGTTTCAGGGGGCTTTTCCCGGTATGCAGCCAAGATGCCGGCCAATGCCGTAAAGATGGACATGATTGCGCCGGATCAGATCCAGTCCTGGCATATTGCCGATGGTCAAGTCCGCGGCAGCGATATCCAGGCGGGAACCATCTCCAACAGTGTTATTGCGGATGGAGCAATTTATGGTGACAAAATTGCGGACGGCAGCATCTCCAATGTGAAATACGGTTTTGAGTCGGTTGACCTGAACGCGATCGCTCAGAACGCAGTTCAGTTCTGGCATATTGCGGACGGGTCGGTGCGAAGCAACCATGTCAGTTGGACGAAGATGCCTTCCGGACTCCAGGATGGCGACAACGACACGACATATTCTGCGGGGACGGGACTGGGCCTTGCCGGAACGACCTTTTCAGTCACCAACGGGGCCATCGGAAATGATCAGCTTGCGGCAAACGCTGTGACCGGCGCAAAAATTGCGAATGCCACGATCGGCGGCGAAAAAATCCAGGCGGGCACGATCTCTAATGCCCTTCTTGCAGCCTCATCGGTCACCAGTGCAAAAATTCAGGACAGCACAATACTGTTTGCCGATATAGCGCAAAACGGCGCCGCCTCCGGTCAATTTGTCAAGTGGAGCGGAAGTTCCTGGACGCCCGGTGGGGCTGATACCGCCGCCAATCGCATCCCAATAACAAATGCCGGATTTGTTATTCGTCAGCCGGGGTCATACTATCTGCCCACGAATCTGATTTGTGTGGGGAGTTCGGGTATAATCATAGCCACAAATGATATCACACTCGATCTGAACGGCTTTTCAATTATAGGTGATGGCTCTGGGAACTGGGGAATTTACGCTTCGGCCGGCTATAAAAATAACTTTACTCTGCGGAATGGCGCGGTCACCGGTTTTGGACAGCTGGGCATGGATGTGAGCGTGATTCGCGGGTCTCATGTTGAAAATGTTACGGTAGTTGGAAACGGGGCCAGCGGAATGGCTGTGGGGGCCAAATCTCTGATCATCAACTGCCGGGCAATTCAGAATGGTCAGGTTGGCATATTCGGCGACGACCGCAGCGTGATCAGGGATTGCATAGCCGCTGAGAACGGAGGAGAGGGTATATATGCGGAACCCGGGAGCCTGGTTTTGAATTGCGTTGCCTATTCCAATCGGGATGCAGGAATTATTGTGCATTTTAACGGGTATGTTCGAGACTGCGTGGCAACGTTCAACTCCAGCAACGGGATCTTTGGAGCGGAAGGGTCCAAGATCAGCGGCAATGTTTCTTCGTACAACGCTCATCATGGCATCGCGGTATACGCCGGGACCATTGTAGAAAATAACGAATGTACATACAACGGCCAAACATCCCCCGATGGCGCGGGTATTTACGCCCAAGCCAGTCGCAACCGCATCGAAGAAAATCATGTGTTGTACAACGACACAGGCATTTGGGCGCCGACCTCGCCCAATTTCATCGTGAAGAACACGGCTTCAGGCAATACCACCGAATACAATGTGAGTGCGGCGGCGGGCAACCCGTTTGCCCCGCTGGATACATCCGGCGCATTCACAAATGCCTGGGCGAACTTCGACTTCTAATACAAACGCCGCTATACTTGCGGGTATTGGGCGCGAAGACCGTCTTGAAAGAGGGGAAGAAAATGAAGCTATTAAAGAGCGTGTTGATTGTCTGCTTCACACTGGTCGCCATGTCTGTTATGGGGCAGGGGATGGATATACCGCAACTGTTGAATTATCAGGGGCGGCTCGTGGACGGGACCAATCTGGTGAACGGCAATGTCGTGATGACCTTTCATCTGTGGGATGCGCCGACAGGCAGCGGTTCGGGGTGGCCCGGCTGCACAGATTCCGGAACGGTCAGCGTGGTGGACGGACTGTATTCAACATACATTGGCGACGATGTGGTGTGGGGCAGTTTGGACAATGCCCTGAACCAGACCCAGGTCTGGATCGAGGTCATTGTGGGAACCAATGTTCTTTCTCCGCGCGAGCAGCTTTTACCCGTGGGATATTCTCGGTACGCCGCCAAAATGCCTGCCAATGCGGTGACGATGGATATGATCGCGCCGGATCAGATCCAGTCCTGGCACATCGCATCGGGCCAGGTACGCGGAAATCATATTCAGGCCGGAACAATTTCCAACGCGCAGATCGCCGCCGGTGCAATTACCGGCGACAAGATTGGAACCTGGGCTATTTCAAACGCTAATCTCGGTTTCGGAAGTGTGTCGAGTTCTGTCATTGAGGACGGGGGTGTGGGCGGTCTCGATATTGCGGCAGGTGTTGTTCGCAGCAATCACATCAACTGGGCCGCCATGCCCGCCGGTCTTCAGGATGGCGACGACGGAATGGTTTATTCGGCGGGAACCGGGCTGGTGGTTGTCGGCAGCACGATCGCAGTTTCCAATGGGGGCATCGGAGCCGTCCAGTTGGCTTCCGGTTCGGTTGCCAGCAACAAAATTGACTGGGCCAGCATGCCCGCGGGGCTGCAGGATGGAGACGATGCCGGGGCTTCTCTTGCGGGTTACGCTGAAAATGGAACATTCACCCCCGCGCCGGCAGCGCTTGGTTCGGATTCGATTGCCCTGGGGCGCGGATCCGTGGCACGGGCTGATTACAGTGCCGTTTCCGGCGGCCGGGATAACATCATCACAAATCTCGCAGACTATTCCGCAATTGGCGGCGGCTATGCCAACCGGGTTGGTTATATGGCAAACTATGCCGCAGTCGCCGGCGGAACGGACAACCGGATCGAAGATCAGGCCAGTTGGACAACGATTGGCGGCGGCGGGCAGAACCGGCTGCGTTACAACTCATGGTACGCGACGATCGGCGGCGGATATCAAAACGAGATCAATACCAATGCGCAGTCGGCGACTATTGCCGGTGGAAACAACAATCAGATCGGTCGAGAGTCGAGGAATTCTGCGATTGCTGGCGGATCACTGAATCGCATTTACTCGGCGGCCACCAACGCATTTATTGGGGGAGGGACCGGCAATACCATCAGCAATTCTTCGGTGTCCGCGCTGATCGCCGGGGGCCAAAACAACAAAATTACGACCAACGCAAATTGTGCGACAGTGGCAGGCGGATATCAGAATTATATTCATGGCGTGGAGTATGGGGCGGTGGGGGGCGGTCTCAACAACACAATCGGTTCAGGAGCCCATGCGGCCACGATTGCGGGGGGAGAGGGTAACAGTCTGTTGTCCCGCTCCTACCGCGCAGTTATCGGTGGCGGTTATGTCAATCAGATAGGGGCGCAGAGCGAGGTTGCAACCATTGCGGGCGGTGGCGGCAACATGCTGGGCAATGACTCGCCGGGTATGACCATCAGCGGCGGCAGCGGGAATACAACCGGAACCAACTGCGGCTATGCTGTAATCTCTGGTGGCGGTGTGAACAGCATGGGAAACAACTGCCAGTATTCTGCCATCGGCGGCGGTTATGACAACGACATGGCGGCCAATGCCACTTATGCGGTAATCGCAGGGGGTGAAAACAATGACATTGGATTGGGGTCGTTCCGGTCTGTCATCGGGGGCGGGATGAACAATGTCATTCAAAATACAGCCCGCCTGTCTGTTCTTGCCGGGGGAAGCGAGAATATCATTCAGGCATCAGCCGATTATGCTGTAATATCCGGAGGGGACGGGAACATCATTGGCACCAATGCAAGTGCCAGCGTGATTGGGGGCGGCGCTGACAATGTGATCGCTGCGGGAGCGCAAGCGGCAACCATTCCGGGCGGTTCTGACTGCAGAATAGCCACCAATGCAAGCGGCGCGTTTGCGGCGGGCACACACGCGGTAGCCCAGCATCAGGGGGCTTTCGTCCTGACCGACAGCCAGATGACAGACTTTACCAGCGCTGGGCCGGATACACTGAACACGCGGTTCAGTGGTGGAATATATCTGAATGGCGGAACCAACCAGATGATTGTTGACGACACGGGAATTCAAGCCAGCGGCCCCTGCTTTGGAACATTCCCTCGTCCGAACTATGACAGTGGGTGGCAATCCGTTTCGCAGGGGGCAACACTCACTCTAACGCATGATCTGGGAGGGAGCACAGATGACTATGTGATAGATTTACAGTTCAAAGGTATAGTGTATGGCATTAATCAAGCGCATTACGGAGGTTATTTGACGGCCACTATACCCGTTAATGCGCTTGGAGCATTCTGGAGAGATCTGAGCACTACAAATATCAGTGTCTACAGGCTAGCTGACGACAGCAGCGCTAATGAAGTTCGTGTCCGTATCTGGGCCTATCAGTGATTCGCACATGCGAGGCGGCCGTGAAAAATTCCAATGGCTGGAAAATCGCTCTGAAAAAGTTCCAAGCATTGGAACTTTTTCGGGCAAAACTTCCAAGCATTGGAACTTATCTTGCGCTGCTGATCTCAATTTCCGGCGCGAGCGCAGTGACGATTGACCACTCAAACGGAACACTGGCCACCAACGCCGACTTGACCGTGATGGCCAGAATCGGGAAGCTCCGCTGGTTTTTCACGCATGCCTCGGTTGGTGGAAACATCACCACCGGCATGAACGTCCTGCACGGGAGCGACACCAACCGCTACCGGCTTCAGATATACAACTATGACGGCGACGACAGCGACTGGTCATACCACGGCGGCGTGGCCACGGCCGGCACGGAGGGCACTGCTGCTTATCGCGCGTCCGCGACTCCGTCGGTGACTTCCAATGGCATGATCTATGAATGCATGCGCGGAAATCCTGACTGGAGCAACAAGCTGACCTGCTTCAGCAATTCCGTGGTGACATCCGGCTGGCGCTTCCCGAAGGTGAACGTCGTCATGGACAAATTCTGCTGGATTGATCCCTATGCCGATCCGGCGGCCTATTGCACCATGATGAGCCGTCTGGAAGGCCGTTTTCCCGAAACATTGTTTGTCTATCTGACCATGCCGCTTTCCGGAAATGATTTTGACGAAAACGACGAACGCAACACATTCAACCGTTATGTGCGTTCGTTCTGCGCAACGAACAGCCGTCATCTGCTGGATGTGGCCGATCTGGAGGCGTGGAATGCGAGCGGCGTGGAGCAGACTTATGACTCCAGCGGAACGACCAACCAGAAAATGTCATTCGATTATTCGCTGGATGAATACGGTGACTGGCACCTGAATTCCACGGGCCGCCGCCGGATGGCGCTGGCGTGGTACTCGCTGGCCGCATCGCTTTTCATCATTGACCGCGACGGGGATGGCGCAACCGACGGTGATGAGCTGCTGGCTGGAACCCAGCCGACCAATCCTGCATCGTGCTTTCAGTTCACGGCTGCGGCGTGGACCAACGGCCTGCGCGTCAGTTTCAACTGCTCGACCGCGCGGGTTTATGCGCTGGAATCGAGGACGAATCTGCTGGCGGGAAGCTGGCAGTCGGTGCCGGGCTGCGGCAGTGTCACGGGTATTGCAGGGGGAACGCTGTCACTTGCTGACACCAATCAGGCGGGCCGAAAGTTTTACCGTGTGAATATCAGGTAGGGCGCGCACTCCGTGCGCGCCGCGGCACCCCAAATGTCCGAATAATCCAAAAAAATGCACAAAAATGCCCCAAAAAGTCCAAAAAACGCTCAAAAACCGCCAAAAATGGGCCAAAAACCGGCAAAAACAGCCTGGTCCGCTTTCTCGACTGAACTTTTCTGAAATCAGGAATTGCGGCGCTCGGGCCGGATTGGATAAACTGCCCGGCATCGGGGCGGGGGCTGTCAAGCCAAAGGAGAATGAGGATGAAAAGACTGATGACTGCATTGTTCTTTTGTTCCATGCTGTTTGCTGTTTCTGCATATGCCCAGGGTCCGCTGGCGCCGTCCGGCGCGCCGGGGCCGATGATGAAGACACTCAGCCAGGTCGAGCCGAGAATTCCGATCACGAGCGTTCCGTTCACCATCAGCCAGGCGGGTTCGTACTACCTGGTCAGCAATCTGACCTGTTCTGTGGCCGGGTCCAACGGTATTTCCATTACAACCAGCGGTGTGACGCTGGACCTGTGCGGATTTTCGCTGATTGGGCCGGGCGGATCCAGCGGGTATGGAATTTATGCCGGCGGATTAAATGTGCATATCCGCAACGGTATTGTCCGCAACTGGTATGGCTACGACAAATATGGTGTTTATATAACGGGGTCTGCCTCGTCATTGCGCGACATGGAAATCCGGGAATGTGCCAGCGGGGCCTATTTGGCCGGAGATGCGGCCTATATATTAGACTGTCAGGCGGATACCATTGGCAATACCAGCCTGTGCTATGGCATTCGCACGGGGCATGGAGCGGTGGTGCGCAACAGCATGTGCCAAAAAGTTACCGGCGGGGGTACGGCCTACGGCATTTCAGTGGCTGAGGATTGCATGGTGACCGGTTGCCAGGCATGGGACGTGGAAAGCAGCACCACCAACGGAGCCGGGATCAGGGCCTTCCGGGGCGGCCGGATTACCGATTGTGTTGCGAACTACAATGAGGTGCATGGCCTTATGATTTCTGACCGCTGTCTGGTGGCGAACAATACATGCATTGACAACGGAAACAGAGGCGCTCTCGTGGGAGGGATAAACATCCTTGGAGTCAACAATGTGATTCAGAATAACCACATCGCGCGCAATTATTACGGCTGGGACTTCGCAGCCTCCAGTTCGAATAACTTATTGGTGTGCAATACGCTGATGCAGAACACCATCGTAGCAGACGGTTTGTCGCCGAACAATCATGTGGGTCCGTTCGATTCCGGCTCCGTAATGACTCCCACCAACCATCCGTGGGCCAATTTTGTGTTCTGAGGCCTGGCGTGCTGAAAAGTTCCAATCATTGGAACTTTTGCCGCGCCGCCTTCACAATAGGGAAACAGATGATAAAAAAGTTGATGATCTCTTTTCTGCTGGCTTTTGCGGCCTGCTCCGCAGCGCAGGCCGCGCGCTGGACACTGGTGGATTTCGGGTCGAACCTGACAACCTGTGTCACGCCCTATGCCGGCTGGACCAATATCATGCGGCATCCGTCCCGGACGCAGTTTGTAAGCCCCGATGGTGATCCCGATCACGACGGCATTACCATCACGGACGGGCTGGGGGAGACCGAGCCGTCGTATTTCGGAATCCGGGGATCCTCTCCAATCAATTTCCAGCCCGGGCACGAAATCATCTGCACCTTTTACAACCGGACGGATTCTTATCCGTATCCCACGGTGCGGATCAGTTTTACGGACACCAACGAACCGGACTCCGAAGATCCATCCAATCCCTGGTTCACGGCCTACAATTCGGCGATCAGCATCAATACGGCATGGGTGGAACCGTATTCGCTGGTTGAAATGCGCTACTACATTCAGGACGAGGATATGCTTGCCGCGATTGACGGCATCGTCACCACCGGCCAGCATTACATGGTGAATGTTAACTTTGCGTGGTTCGGAACAGATGAGCCGGAACTGGTGCTGACCAAAATTGAGTTTTCCGACGAAGCTGATCTGACCGCACCATCGCAACCCTCAAATGTGCGGGCGGAACTGGTCGGACTGACCTCCGGGGCCGTCAGCAATGTGGTGAAGCTCCGCTGGAGCCCATCATCCGATCCGGGCGCCAATGCCACCGGAGTCAGCCGCTACTACATCTACCGCAACGGCGCGCTGTATGATTTTGTATCCGAGGAGATGACCGCACACCTCGGGACCAATCTTTTTTATCTCGATCTGACGGCCGCGCCGGGAACTTCCTACGTCTATCAGGTGGCCGCCCTGGACAAGGCGCAGTACGGGCTGTATCCGCGGCTCGGGCGTCCGCCCTGCCATCCCGCCAATGAGAGTGCGTGGAGTGATCCCCTGGTCGTGACCACGCCGGTCTGGCAGTCCTCGACGCTGGTGAATCCATGGACAGACTTCGATTATGCGGGCGGCTTTCGGCTGCCGCGCACGGCCAATTACGACTGGGCCTATGCTTCGGCAGGGCTTGCGTGGTATCCGCATGGGAATTCCGGATATGACCCGACCAACGAGCTGCCGGGTTCGCTTTACGCGCTGACGCAAACGCAGCGGGGCATTGGCTCCTTCAATATTCCAAAACCCGTGATCTCCACCAACATAGCGGATCTGCCGACGGCGTCCGCTTTGATTGCGGTCAACACGAACATCTGGCCGGCGATTTATGGCGGGAACACCTATCCCGCCGGCGGCGCCGACTGGCCGGTGGCGAGCCTCGCCTATCATCCCGGGGGCAGCGGCGTGACCGGGCGGCTGTACTATGGAATCTGCAATTTCTTTGAGACCGATGCCTCCGCTCCGTCGCACGGCTGGATGGATCTGGGACTGGCTGCCGGGCACGGAGCGTGGCATATCGGCGGTCTGCCGCCGACGAATGTGTGCCCGAGCCTGACGGCCCGTTATGCCTGCCCGATCCCGCAGGCGTGGGCGGACCTGCACACGGGAGGGCGCTCCCTCCTGATCGGCAACAACTTCCTGAGCGGCGGCCCGCAGAACAACAACGGACCCAATGTTTATGCAATTGCTCCGTGGGCATCCGGATTGCTCCCGACCAATGGGGCCATGGTGCCGGCCACGCGACTGCTTCAATACAGTCCAATTGCAACAATATCCAATCAGGTCCCAAACTGGCGGATTGACCGCAATGCCGAGGGCGCGGCGTGGCTGGAGGTGAATGAAAAATCGGCGCTGGCGATTTCGTATCGCCGCCCGATGGGTGACGGCTGGTATGGCGACACCGCCGGGAACAACTTCACATTCTACAACATTCCGCTGCCGCCGACGGGCGAAGAAGGTGCGGGTGCGACGATGTACCATAACGAACTGCTGCTGTTCAATCCGGACGACCTTGCGGCGGTCGCGGCGGGAACCATGGAACCATGGGAGCCGCAGCCTTATCTCTCTTATGATCTGGCGCAGTTCTCGTTTGTCACCAATGTCCCTGCGCCGGCTTCTGGCGCAATCTGTTTTACCACCAACGGCTATCTGTTCTGGATCGAGCCCAACGGCGACGTGGATGAGATCGAGGGAGAAAACGGCCTGATCCACGTCTGGCGCGCGGATGCGGGTGTGTTCCAGCCATCCTTGAGCATTCGCATGCTCAGCGGCGGGCTGCTGGAACTGATGTGGGACACGCAGGATGATAAAGCCGAATATCAGCTTCAATCTTCGGCCGGGCTTCTTTCCGGATCATGGACCAACTCGGGCACTTCAATGACCGGTGACGGCGGCAGCAAAGCCGTGACGAATATTCCGACCGGATCCGCGGGATTCTATCGCGTTTCCTGCGAACCCTGAACCGGGATAATTTGGAGGGTTTTGCTCTGTCAAAACCGTATCCGATAATTTCGGAACCGACGGAGCGGTTCCCTCCACAGAAGATTGCATCACCAACTCTCGCCGACCCGCCAGTACAGCACGGGTGAGTCGGGCAGGGGATTGGTGAATACATTCAGCGGTGGTGTCGCCGGCAACCCCGAAACCAGAGGTCCAAACGCGGCGTCTGTCAGATTGGTCGAGGCTTCAAGACGGTATGAACGACCCTCAACGCTCGGCCATGAGAATACGGATGAGGCGCCGATGCGGCCGAGTTCTGTTACAGTCAGTGGCGCGTTTTCCCATTCTGTAGCCGCAGAGAGGGCGCCCTGGTCGCTGTCGAAGATGATGTAGGCTTCCAACTCGCAGTCGCGCGGCACGAGGGTGGCGGTCCAGCCAGTGGTGAAGGTCTGTGTCGTGCCCGGCATCCAGTTGGTGACGCTCAGGCGGAAATCCTCAACAATATTGCCGTCAGCATCGCGCACCAGAATGACCAGTTCGGCATCCACAGCTTCGTCGCCCTGATTTTCGTAATGGGCCGTGATGTCCACCTCGTCGCCGACCATGAAATCCTCCGGTTCGATGAACACATCGGTGGCGCTGCCGCTGAGGTATCCGACACTGAAATAGACGGTGTCATAATCAAGCAGAGTTCCATCCTCCTGCTTGCACCGCAGGGTCAGAATGTAATCGCCCGGCGGATAGTCATCCGCATCCCATTCAATGCTCGCGCTGACGACTCCGCGGACGCTCGACAATGCGGTCAGCGGCAGGAAGAGAATGTCATCGGAGTCTGTGCGGGTCAGCACCGGTTCGAGCACGACGTTCAAGGGCGAATCATTGGTCCCGTGCAGCCACACCATTGCGGTGATGGCGTCGTTGGTGTCATAAACATCTTTGTCCATCATGAGCCGGTTGATGGAGATGTCGGATACCGCATAATCAATGCTGAATGTGTAATTGGAATAGAACACGGCATCCGTGGTGTTGGAGTTGTAATAAAACGGATACACTGTGACAAAGAGGGAATAGCTACCATCCGGATTCTTGTCGGTTTCCCATTTGTATGTGTTTGTGGGCCACCATTCGGGAGACGCCCCCCGGAGCACGGGCGAACCGGAAACAGCCCTCCCGCTGTCAGCGGCACAGGTTCCGGTTGGCAGAACAAGACCGTTGGTTTCATGCAACCCGTCCCGAAGAACCAGTTCCACATCCTGCACGGGGTGCCCGGCAGGAAACGATACCTCCTCGCGGTAAATGGGGATGATCGGCAGTCCGTCTCCCGCGATGTCCAGATCGCCGGGCAGCGTGACAAAATCCGTACCGCTGAGGTTTGTGACACTGTACATGGGAACGGTGATGACGAGCAGATTGGTGGGCCCTGATACCGGTTCGCCCCCTCGCGGAAAATCCGCGCCCTTGGCGGCAAATCCGGAAACGGTGATTTTCGGATCTCCGTACAGGTAAAACTCCATGCAGGTGAGGTCATTATATTTCTCTTCTGAATTGGTTCCAACATGAGCTCGGGCCCGTTTGGCATTGCGAAACGCCCGACCAATGGGTGTTGCGGAATCAAGGCGGTTGTAGAAGGCCTGGGAGAGGGGAACAGTGTATGTGCCGAAGCTTACCTCTGTGGATCCAATATAGGCCGCCGCACCCTTGGTCAACCACCGCTCCGCAAAGGAAAGGCCTGGTGAGAATTTCCCCGTCAGGCAGGTGTTTCCAATGACAATGGGACGGACTTCTGTGGGAACGAAGCTGGCAAACACCTCGTCTGAATGCAAAATGTCCCAGCCCCCCCAGTCCCCGTGGCCTGCGAAGTTGATGATATTCATTCCCGGCGCCCGGGCAAAGAAATTGGCTTCCACAATCGCCCCGTCGCCCTCAGTCCATTCCTGCGTCACCGGTTCAAATCCGTCGTCGGAAAGAGTGCTGGCCAGCCGTCTTCTTCGACTGGCGAAATCAACGTCCGCGGCACCGCCGCCGGCGCCCTCTCGAAATCCGCTGATGACATAGGAACGCCCCTGTTCCAGTGTGTTGGTGCCTGCGTGCAGAGCAAGACTGGTGACGATAGGGATTTTCAGGGCTTCTATGCTGCTGCCGATGATGCGACCCATGCTCAGTTCGGGGCGCTCGCGGTTTCCGGCCGTGTTGGCATAGGCGGCATCGGCGAGGGTCACTCTGATATTTTCGCCGGGTACTTCATAACGATACGAAAAGGACGGGATAATTTCCGTTTCCCCCACCAGCAGCAGATAACCTTCGGACGACCAGTCGGGCGCGAGGCGTGAACTCCATGCTCCGCCGCGTTCAAAGAGATCGTCAAGACCATAGCGGTCATGGCTGGCCGAGGCGGCGCCGGCCGGGAGAACCTCGATGTCGCCGGGGGCCAGATTGTCATGAGCGCTTTTTCTTGCCAGGATGGCCTCCGCCTTGCCGCCCGGCAGGAAGTCGGCCACAAGGAGCGTGTCGTCGGATGCCATCACCACATCCTTCTGCCAGAGACGCCACATGGATCCTCCGTGGACGCTGCTGTAAACATAATGATAAGCGGTCAGGATCTCGCTGCCGGGATTGCCGATCAGAATTTCGGCCTTGCTGAAGCCGTGCACATCGCCGGCGGCCACGAGGTCCTTCGCGTAGATGGCGGTGTCGAAACTGAAAGCGGGCGATGAAGGCGCCGGGTCGGCGTTGAGGTCATAGAAATCAATCCGGTCTGCTCCGGGTTTTACAACCAGAATTTCTTCACGGGCATTTCCAATCACGTCGGCAGTGATAAGGCCGTCCCCGTCCCGGAACGTTGAGGTAAAGGAGGCCACCGGGGTTTCCCCGCCCCCGCTGTAAATTTCGACCAGGCCGTCTTCCTCCTGGGCGATCACCGCTTCATCGCCGGAATGGGCAGTAACATCCCCCGCCGCAAAACCGTCACCCGCTTCATAGGATGAGCGGAATGAGTATGCATCAAGGGTTCCGGTGTCCGGCATGAACATGAACACACGAACCATTCCCTGCGAGGGAGACGACGGGTTGCCGCAGGCCAGCAGGATCTCGTCGAGCATGTGGGTTCCGCCCACAGTGAGGAGATTCCCCACGGCCAGAGCATCGCTGTCGTGCAGTGTGTTCGATCCCAATGCCCTCGGCATGGTGCCGCTCATTTTCTTCGGGAAGACGTATCCCTGGAGATAATCGTTTTCGTTCAGTTTCTCGGTATGGAACAATTCATCCCGCTCCCCTCGCCAGCCAAAGACGCAGCCGGCGGCGATCTGCTCGTGGCTGTTGTAAGCCGTCATGATGGACGGAGCCGCATCATAGAATCCGAGCACGCCGCCGCGGACTTGCGCCAGGCGTGAAAGCTCGGCCAGCAGGCCGTCCCGATCGCTTTCCCTTCCCATGAGCGCGAGGTTGCGCGGGCTGGTCACGATCAGATAGTCGGAGGTGCGGAATGCGGAAGAAACGGCATCGGCCAGGGACATGCCGGCGCTGACCCATGCGGTGGCCATGCCGTTGGTCCGCGAATAGGTTTCATAATCATCCGAAAAGACGGTCACGCACTCTTCGCCGATCTGGTAGTCGTCCGGGAGGGTGCTGAGACAGGGGACGATCTGATACGGATGCATGAAAGATTCACCAGGCGCCAGCTCCCCGGTCACGCCTTTGAAGGTCATGATCACGCGGGTTGTGTTTTCGGCAGAATCATAGACCGAGGTGACGGATGAGCTTGCACCGTCCTGATGCAACGGATAGAAGCCGCGGACAGTTTCTGTATGGGAAAGGATCCGAATGTCGTTGCTGCACGAATTGCGGAACGTCAGCCCGACGCCGAAATAACTCTGTTCGCGCACAACGGTTCGTTCAATATCCACCCACGAGGACTGCCGGCTCACATGGAACTGGCGGGTCAGCAGGCGCGAGCATTCGTTGGAGATGCGGATCAGGGCGGCGAACACATGCTGCCCGGTTGACAGGCCGCTGATGGCCGAGGATTTCTGGAAGAGGAAGGGCGTTCCCGGCACGCTGTTGGAGACAATGCCCAGCGAGTTGTAGTCCAGTATGAATTCCACACTTTCGGCATTGGCATATTCCGGTTCGAAATCCCACCGGTCCCAGATCGGGCCCGGCATTCCGCTGCCGGTCTTTGACGCCGCGCCGAGGCTGATGAGCTCTGCCGCATAAACCTGGAAGGTCAGCGTGGTGTTCACGCTCAGGCCGGGGATGGTGATGTAATGCCGCTCCGGCGGGAACAGGATTTCAAACTCCCCGGGCGGCTCGCGACCGAAACAGGTGCGGAGTTCGGCGCGTTCCGCCTCCTGCGTGCTCGTTGATCCGTCGAGGTTGATGATCACCGCGGTGATGTGCTGGGTGGTGAACGGGTTCAGGGACACGCCGTCCAGAGAGAGCGGCGACATGTTGAAGTCGGAATACGGCGGGTAGGCGATGCCGGCAAAATTCCCGTCCACGTAGTATTCCACCCGATCCAGCGCACCGGAAGCATCCACGTGGAAATCCGTTTGACCCGGCCACTGGCTGTACACCAGCAGATTGCTCACCACCAGATTTGTTGCTGCGGACTGTGTTTTGAAGTAGCAGTCGGCGCTGGTGACCGATGTTCCGTTTGTAGCGGTGCTTTTTGCGCGATAGCGGTAGGTCGTGCCGGGCAGAAGCCCTGTCAGCATCACCTGATGCACGGTGACGGATTCTGTATTGGTCGCGCCGCCCTCAAACGAAGCCGTGCCGCGCCCGTATTGCACTGATCCGTCGGCAGGGACATCCGTCTGCCATACCACCTCGGCATTGGTTGTATTGAAAAAGGTGACAAAAGGCCCGCTGATCATCACAGGCCCGGGAATGTTGGTGAATGTGGCGGCCAGGCGGAATCCCATATGAGTGCCCGTGCTGGACCTCGGCATGGGTGCGCGCGCAGTCACACGGGCGTATGAGGCGTCGTTGTCCCAGCTTCCGCCCCGCCGGAGGCGGGTGTCGAAGGATCCGGGCCCGGTGGGATTGGTCACTGAACCCTCCGTGTAGGTTCCGTTTGAGTCCCAGCACCACTCGAAGACATTTCCCGCCATGTCATAAAGGCCGTAGGCGTTTGGAGCAAAATTTGCCGAGGGAGAGGTATAGGGCGATGCGTTGGTTGCGTAAATCGGATGCCAGCCCTCACTCAGGTCATAGCCGCCCAGAAAGGCTTTGTAGTTGGCGCGGGAATGATCAATGGTGTTGGTGTCATGCCATGGGACCCGGTTGGTTTGGGAACCGGCCCTGGCCGCGTATTCCCATTCGGCCTCGGTGAGCAGGCGATAGCCGTTGTTGGTCCAGACGCAGTCGGGATACGAGGTGCCCGAGCGGTGAACGCCTCCACCTACATAGAAGCAGGGGGTCCGGCCCTCCATTTCGCTTCTTGCGTTGCACCACTTGACCGCGGCATCCCAGGTCACGCTTTGCGCCGGATGGTTCGTGGCCTTGCCCAGCGCGCTGTTGGTGCTGATGTCGTAATTGTTCGTGGCGGCCCATGCGGCGACTTCATCCCAAAGAGACTTTGTGACTTCGCGGGGGGCGATGTAGAACGCGCTCAGCGTCACCGTGTGAACGGGAATTTCGCCGGAGCCTTCGGGAAACAGGTTCGTGTCGCACCCCATCTGAAAAGTTCCGCCGGGGATTCGCACCAACTGATAATCCTGTGGATCTGCCGCTCTAAGAATTCCCGGGCAGAATGATGCCAGCAGAAGAATTGCAAATACAGTCCGTCGATTGAAACCGGCCATCACAAACCTCCCCATATTCCTCTGTATCCGGCAGGCTTTGCCGCCGAGATTGATCGCATAGTAGAAACACAGGATTGTGAGGGCAACCCCAAATTTGTGAAACTTTTACCGGGCCAGCGGGATGAAGAAGATGTCCATTTTGACGCCGTTCGCAGTGCGCTCGTGGCGGAACATCCGCCCCAGCCACGCGAAGCGGCGGAAGTCGTCGCCTTTGCGGTCATAGGTGAAGCCGGGGAACACGTCCACGCTCAAGTTGCCGTGCTCGCGGTGAGAGCGCCAGAGGAATCCCAGCAGCGACGAGGATTCACGGTCAATATTTTTCGAGGGCTGGGTTTCCTTTTTGTGGCGATACCCGATGCCCAGCACCGATCCAGTCTCATTGTGTTCGCCCTTGTCCGGAATTTCTTTGAGCGAATAATTCCATAACGGGAAGACCCCGTGTTTGCGGACATGCGTTGGTGCGGAAGCGGAAATGGTATAGTTTTTATACCAGCACGACGGCAGGCACCAGAATGATTTTCCAAAACGCTCATAATCGCGGTTTTTTTCCGGAGCCGGTTTGTTTTTATAGCCGAAGAAGGGGAACATTCCGGATACCGTGTTCTTCCCATCGCGGCGGTAGTATGACCACAGAATGCCGGCCCGCGTGGAATCCCGCTCGGGTTCGTTCAGATACCAGCCCAGCGGGAAAATCCATCCGCCCCGCGTGTCGCCTGTGCGCACGCCGACGAGCGGCGTCAGAGGATAGAAATATCCGTCTTTCTCGTCCCGGTTCCAGCCGATCAGCAGCGAATGAAAAGTTTTCGCTCCCTCATAGAAATAGAAGGGCACCAGGTATCCGGACGGAGGATAAGCCTTGTCGCCCCAGCGGTTGTTGAACAGGCCCAGCAGCGCCAGGAGTTCCTTGTGATCCGGGGCCCGCGTATAGACTCCAAGAAACAGCGGGCTCAGCAGTTTTGAAGTGCCTCCGTCCTTCCACTGAGCAGCCAGGGGGGTAACCCATGTTCCGCTCCTGCGGTTTGCATAGTAAAGCGGAAGCACATGCTGTTTTTCTGCATCCTTGCCCCAGCTGAAGTGCGCCAGCGGGCCCGCCAGCCACAGATCGCTCTTTTTGTCGCCGCTCGTCATCCACGACAGTGCGGGAGGGAAGGCGTATGCGGTTCGCTTGTCCTGCCAGCGCCACTTGGCGGCAACGGGCGAAACGAATGTGCCGTCTTTTTGATTCGCATAATAAAGAGGAAAAACGTGTGAACTCTTCTTCGTGGGGCCCCAGTTGAAATGCGAGACCGGGCCCAGCAGCCACAGGCTGCGGTCACTGCCGTCCCGCGAATACCATGAAAGCGCGGGCGGAATCAGCGTCGTGCGCCGGTCACCGCCGGACGGCCAGGAGGCGACCAGCGGCGAAACCAGTGTTCCGTTGCGGTTGTTCCTGTAGTAGAGGGGAAGCACATGATGATTTGCGCCCTCCTTGTCCCAGTTCACATGGGCCATCGGGCCCAGCATCCAGAAATCGCCTTCCCCCTCGCGGCGGTTGCCCCAGCTCAGCAGCGGGGTGAGATACCATCTCCGTCCGTCCGAAAGATTCTGGACTCCGCCCAGAAGCGTGGCCCAGGTATTCGCGCCGGCCGAAACGGAATGGTAGTAAAGCGGAAGCACCGCCTGCCACCCGGCGTTTCCGGCCTTTGTGCTTCCGCTCGCGTACAAAGGCGACAGCGTCAGGCTGCCCTGCGCATCGCGCGAGTGGTAATAAACGGGAGGCGCCAGTTGCCATGCGCTTCCGTCAGACGCTTTTTGCGATGTCCACGGGAGCGAGATGAACATCGAGCCGTCGCGGTCTTTGGAGTGATAGTAAAAAGGAAGCACATGGCTCTGCCGGGAGTCTTTTCCCCAGCCCGAATGCGCGATCGGGCCGAGATACCACGATGAACCGGAATCTTTATCCTTTCGTCCCCCGGAGAGCAGCGGCCAGCAGGCCCACCCGCTGGATTCTCCATTGCGCTGATACATCCCCGGAAGCGAAATCAGCCGCATGCTGCCATCATTGCGCGAATAGTAGTAAAGAGGAAGCAGCAGCCGCCAGAAATCCTTCCCGGGCTCCTCTGTTCCGCCGGAATACGGAAGCGTTATGAACATTGAGCCGTGCTTGTCTTTGGAGCGGTAATAGAGCGGGAACACGTGGCTTCTGAAAGAGTCCGGCGCGGATGAGTAGGAAGCCAGCGGACCAAGCACGCAGAAGCTTTTTTCATCCGGTTCGGAAAATCCGCCGGCGAGGAGGGGCGTCACATACCACTCCAGGGTGTCCCCGTCGCGGCGGTATCCGGCGAGCAGCGTGCCGAAGGTTTTCCGGTCGTTTTTCCAGTCGTTGTAGAACAGCGGAAAAACAATCTGCCAGCCGGAGCCGTCTTTCCGGTCTTCGCGGGAATAGGGCAGCGAAAGGAAGAGGGTTGACCACGAATCCTTCCCGTAAACATACAAAGGCAGAAGCGCGCTGCCCCCCTCGTTGTTTCCGGAACTCCACTGGTGCCCGAGCGGCCACAGAAAATACCGGTAGATGTCCGCGCCAGTCTTGTAACTGCCAACCAGCGGCCAGATGCCCCAGCCGGGATCGCCGTTTTTATTCCGCGCATGGATCACCGGGCCGAGCGCCCGGAATGAATAACCTTTCGGATTTTCGCGCCACGACGCCAGCGACAGGATGTCGGTCCATGAATCTTTTCTCCGGTACGGGTCGCTCAGGGGCCACGTCAGCGGCAGGGCCGTAAAAGAACCTGCACCCCAGAAAAACGGATAGATGCGGTTCCGGTTGTTCGCGGTGTCGAACATGGACAGCGGCCACAGCACACTGAAACGATAGGGTTCATCTTTGCTTCCGTAGAGACCGAAAACAGGCCGAAGCACTAGATTTTTCTCTGTTTTCTCGAAGAACGGATAAAGCAGATGGAACTCATCCCGGCTGTGATAGAGCAGGGGAAGCAGGTTGATGCGTTCCTCGCCGGGCTCGATGGAATAGTTTCCGCTGTCGGAATAAAACGAAGTTCCCTTCAGCGCGGGCGAAGAGCAGCCCGATCCCAGAAAGACCGTCAGAAGAAAAAGTGAAGAAACGGAAAACAGCTTATTCATCATAATCACTCCATCTGCACTGCTGTATACCGCGATAACGGTGAAGGGACAAGAACCTTCTTGGAGAGCGCCAAAACCGCAAAAAATGGCAAAAAACGCGATATAATAGTAAAAAAGGGCTAAAAAGCCGCAATTTTGCATAAAAAACGCCAAAATATCGCCAAAAACAGCGATTTTCTGACAAAAATGCTTCCGAAACGGAATTTATTACAGCTTGCGTTTTTTCAACCTCTCAACATCATTCGGGCTAGTTTTTGTGATAAAAGAAGTTGGAGGAGGATGCGGGAAATAAGCGCGTCTTCGGTTGTATAACAGGCAAAACATCGACATTGATTTGAATTGAATGAACCACCATCCACGCATTCTGGTTTTGAGGGGCGGTGCCATCGGCGATTTTGTGGTGACGCTGCCCGCGCTGCATGCTCTGCGCAAACGCTGGCCTGAGGCGTACATCGAATTGCTGGGCTATCCCCATGTGGCGCGCCTCGCGCTCGGCGGCGGGCTGGTGGACAATGTCCGTTCCCTGGATGAAGCCGGCATGGCCCGCTTTTTTGTGCCCAAGACCGCGTTTGATTCCGGGCAGGTCGCTTTCGTGCGCTCGTTCGATCTCGTTGTGTCCTGGCTCCACGATCCCGATGAAGTGGTGCGGAATAATTTTCTCTATGCCGGCGCGCGGCAGGTGATCAGCGGTTCGCCGCTGGTGCGCGACGTTCATGCGTGCGAGTGCATGATGAAACCGCTCGAGGAGCTGGCGATCTACAGCGAACATGAAGTTCCACAGCTTGATGTCGTGCCGGAACTGAAGGCTGCCGGCGGCGAGTGGCTCCGGCTGCACGGTCTGGAAATGGCCGTGACCGCGATTCATCCGGGAAGCGGAAGCCCGCGCAAGAACTGGGCGACCGGAAATTTCATGCGGCTGGCTCGCGCCCTCCGCGAACACGGCCGCGACTGCTTTTTCATACTCGGCGAAGCCGATGCGGAATGCGGAGAAGCCATTCGCCGGAATGCCCCCGATTTCCCGGTTCTGGAAGGATGCAGTCTGGAGGATGTGGCGGGCATTCTTTCACGGGTTACATCCTATGTCGGCAATGATTCCGGCATCACGCATCTGGCGGCGGCGCTGGGCATCAACGTGACGGCCCTTTACGGTCCGACCGATCCGGCCCTCTGGGGTGCGCGCGGCCGCGCGGTCGCCCAGGTGCCGGCCCCGCAGCGCGACCTGAACCGGCTGACGGTTGAAGAAGTTCTGAATTTTATTCAGTGATATGGACATTTGGGCGGTTTGTGTGCATGATATCCCGCTCAAGAAACAAGGTTAAGAAAACGAGGCACTGATGAATGTTCCATTGCTTGATCTGAAAGCCCAGTATAAGACGATCAGAAACGAAATCCGTCCGGTGGTGGATGAGATTTTCGAGTCTCAGTATTTCATCCTCGGCCCGCAGGTCCAGAAGTGCGAAGAAATGATCGCGGCCTACTGCCAGTGCCCTTATGCCGTCGGCGTTTCCTCCGGTTCCGATGCCCTCATCATCGCCCTCATGGCCGAGGATATCGGCACCGGCGACGAAGTGATCACCACGCCCTATACTTTTTTTGCCACCGTGGGCGCGATCGCGCGCGTGGGCGCCACCCCCGTGTTTGTGGACATTGATCCCGTGACCTTCAACATGGACATGAAGCAGATTGTTGAAGCCATCACGCCGGCCACCAAAGCGATCATCCCCGTGCACCTGTACGGCCAGATGGCGGACATGGATCCGCTGATGCAGATCGCCGCAAAGCACAAACTGATTGTCATCGAAGACGCCGCCCAGGCCATCGGCGCGGAATACAAGGGCCGCCGCGCCGGATCCATCGGCGACTACGGATGTTTCTCGTTCTTCCCGTCCAAGAATCTCGGTGGGGCGGGGGATGGCGGGATTGTGACCCTGCGCGACAAGGCAAAGGCCGACCGCGTGCGCATGCTCCGCAACCACGGCATGGAGCCGAAGTACTATCACAAGTTCATCGGCGGAAATTTCCGGCTGGATGCGCTGCAGGCCGGCGTGATCAACGTGAAGCTTCCTCATCTGGATTCGTGGTCGGAGGGCCGCCAGGCCAACGCCCGCGCCTACGACCGCCTCTTCAGCGAAGCCGGGCTGGTTCCCGAAAAAGTTCGCCTGCCCGCGCATCCGCACAGCGATCCGAAGAAGAAATCGGAGCACCGCCATATCTTCAACCAATACATCATTCGCGTGAAAGACCGCGATGCGCTGCGCAAGCATCTGACCGACAAGGGCGTCGGTTGCGAAATCTATTATCCCGTGCCGCTCCATCTGCAGGAATGCTTCGCGTACCTCGGGCACCAGAAAGGCGATTTCCCGGAGAGCGAAAAAGCCGCTGACGAAACGCTGGCGCTTCCGATCTATCCGGAGCTCACGGCCGAACAGCAGGCCTGCGTGGTGAGCACCATTAAGGAATTTTACAGCAAGTGAGAGATGTCTTTTTGATGAAAAAGCAACTGATCGAAAAATTGAATGACAAATCGGCGTTGATTGGCATTGTCGGCCTCGGCTATGTCGGTCTGCCCCTGATGCTTCGCTACATCGAGAGCGGATACCGGGTGCTGGGGCTGGACATTGACGACCGGAAGGTGAAGACCCTCAACCGGGGCGGAAGCTACATCGAGCACATTCCCGCCTCGAAAATCAAAAATGCGCGCAAGCACGGATTTGAAGCCACGACCGATTTCTCGCGCAGCCGCAAGGCCGATGCGCTGATCATCTGCGTGCCCACGCCGCTGGACGAGCACCGCGAGCCGGATTTGAGCTATGTCCTGAATACGCAGGATTCACTGACGCCCTTCATGCGCAAAGGGCAGGTCGTTTCGCTGGAAAGCACTACCTATCCGGGCACCACCGACGAGGAGCTCAAGCCGCGCATTGAGTCCGCGGGCCTCACGGTCGGCAAAGACGCTTTTCTGGTTTTCTCGCCCGAGCGCGAGGATCCGGGCAATCCGAATTATCATACCCGCACCATTCCCAAAGTCGTCGGCGGAACCACGCCGGCCTGTCTTGAGGTCGGCCTTGCCCTCTACGGGCAGGTGATTGACCGGCTGGTGCCCGTCAGTTCCACGCGCGTGGCGGAAATGACGAAGCTGCTGGAAAACATTCACCGCGCCGTGAACATCGGCCTCGTGAACGAAATGAAAATTGTAGCGGACAAAATGGGGGTGGACATTTTTGAAGTCATAGATGCTGCCGCGACAAAGCCCTTCGGGTTTGTGCCGTATCAGCCGGGGCCGGGCCTTGGCGGGCACTGCATTCCGATTGATCCGTTCTATCTGACATGGAAAGCCCGCGAGTATGGAGTGAACACGCGCTTCATCGAACTGGCCGGCGAAGTCAACAGCAGCATGCCGCAGTGGGTGGTCGGCAAGGTTGCCGATGCGCTCAACGAGCGCGGCAAGTCCGTCAAGGGAAGCAAAGTGCTGGTGCTGGGCCTGGCCTACAAAAAAGATGTGGACGACGACCGCGAATCGCCATCGGTTGAGCTGCTGGAACTGCTGAAGGCCAAGGGCGCGAAGATTGCCTATTCCGACCCGCACATTCCCGCGTTCCGGCCGATGCGCAAGCACAACTTCGATTTGAAGAGCGTGGCGCTGACCCCCAAGTCTCTTGCGTCCTTCGATTGCATTCTGCTGGCCACCGCGCACAAGGCGTTTGACTACAACCTCATCAAAAAGCACGCCAGACTGATTGTGGACACGCGCGGAAAATTCCGCGAGAAATCCTCCAAAATCGTCCGCGCCTGATTACTCCCTGCGGAGACGGAAGAGCGCGTGCCCATTTGATTGGGTATCAATCCAGTTTGCGCCTGAAGACCCTGCGACGAAATTGGTGACGGCTATCCACGATCCGTTGATGTTGCGTTCCACATGATTGGTGGTGCCGGGATAGAAGTTTGTCGCGGAGATTTCAATGCCTCCGCCCGCAGGCTGCAATGCAGAGATGTGCAATGGGGCTTCCTTGACCTGAATGGTGAAGAAAGCGGGGTATCCGGGGGCATATTCGGCTGTCAGTTGCCCGCCGGAAACGGATCCATAATAGAAAACTCCATTATTGCTCGCAACGCCGGTCAGAACGCTTGATCCGCAGCGAACGTAATCAGAACTGGTTGTATTCCACCCTCCGCCCTGCGCTGAAAAACCGATATAGAAATCTTTGGGCACCACGGCATGAATGCCGAATGAATAGATTTTCATGTCCTGATCGTTTGAGGATGTGGAGTTGACGAAAGGCCAGTAATGCAAAGCGGGGGAATTTAAAGATTCAAAAATCCACAAACCGCAAATTTGGGTGCCGGCAATGGCCAGGGGCAGGGTGATGTTGGTTATGATGGCCGAATGATTCAGATGAATATCGTCAGCCATAATGTTCACATCAAAACCGCCGATTCCGTCATAAGCGGAATCGCTTGTCAGGTAAACTGTTTCAGCCGGCAGGCAGAACGGAAACATGAACATTATCAGGATGGAGAAAGTTTTCATTCTGGAGGCACCTCAACACGGATGCGGTAAAACATAGCAGAATCAGGCGGATTAGTGACTGTTGCGGTAATGGGCGCCCAGCCGGCATTGGTTGTTAGCACCGCCGTCCAGCTTTCGGACAGTAGATTGGTGCATGCTTCCAGATGATTTGTCAGTCCGGTCGCGCCCTCCCATGTGATGGTGTGCGTGCTTCCTGTAGAGGAAATGGAGGAAGAGCGCAGCAGGGAGATGTCCACATAGAACAGATCCACATATCGCGGGTAATACATACCGGGATAATTTACAGGCAGCGTTTGGAATTCGCCGCCAATATTCACAATGCCATAGCCCGCAGACAACGAGTTGAAAAAATCCAGGATTTCGAAACCAGAAACCACCCGCCCGAAAACCGTGAATCCTCCGTTTTGGTTATCAAGATTCGTTGAGTTGTTGGCCAGATTGAAAAAAAACTGGGAGGTTGCCGTGTCCGGGCTGTTTGTTGTCTTGGCCATTGCAATCGTTCCATACACATTGCTGTAATGCCGTCCGACCGAGTACTCATTGGTGATCGGCCCGTAATTAGGTGTCAGATGCGGTTCCGTAAAAAGGTTCGTGCTGGTGCGATCAATGGTATAGAAGCCTCCCCCCTGCAGGACAAAACCCGGAATGCACCGGTGAAAGAAATTGTGCCAGTAGGCGCTGGATTCGACGAGGCGGACAAAATTTCCGACGGTGACGGGCTTTTCATATTCGTAGAGCTGCACGACGATGTCTCCCGCAACGGTGCGGAAGCGAGCAAGCAGATCGGCCGGCGCCTGCGCCGCCGCGAGCATGATCAACAGAATGAATACTGCAAACTTCATAATGGGGAGGAGGCTAGCGGAATTGCGCTCCGGGTCAAGTTAAGAGCAATGTTGCCGAGAGCGTCCGGAAAAGATATGGTCTGCCGGAATGAATAACTGCTGCAAAGGTGAAACGCGCGGCCGCTGCTGGCAAGGAAGAAGCATCGCGTCTCTTGTGATTGGCCTCTGGATATTGGGCGCTCTTCACACGAAAGGGCACTTTGTGCCGGATTCGCTCGCGCATCTGCTCTACTGGCTGATTCCTCCCGCGGTTCTGCTCGGCATTTTCCGGTTAAAAACGAGGCGGCCCCGTGAGGACGATCTCCGGCGGCTGGCGCCCGCGCTGATCCTTTGCGGCTGCGCGCTGATCTTCATATTTTCCAGCGCCGCTTCGCATATGTGGTTCTACTTTGTGCGCTGGTTTCCCGGTGGATCCGGGCTGCTGGCGTCCGAGTCGGAAAGATTCATTCTTCTCACTGTGCTGCTGACGCCGCTGTTTGTCATACGATGGAAACGGACGTGGGTTCTGCTGCTGGCGATTCTGCTCTATTCGCAGTTTGCCTCTGTTGATGCGCTGCTGACCAAAACCGGCGGTGCGGCTCTTTATCGCACCGATCATCCGTCATTCATGTTCCGCCTGCACGAGTTCAGCAGCACCTTCCCCAGCTTCGTCAACTACAACCCGTTCTGGAACGCGGGCTCGCTCCATTATTACAGCGTGACTACCGGAAGCGCGGGGCCGGGGCTGCTCCTGATGCCGTGGCTGAAAATTGCCCCTGTTCACGTGGTCTACACGTATGGCCTGGCCTTCCTGTTCATCCTGCTGGTGCCCTGGATCGCCGTCGGCTCGGTCCGCCTGGCCGGCGGAGATAAGACGGCTGCCTTTGCGGGCGGAATCCTGGTGATGGGTGTCAGCCAGCACTATTTTCTGTGGATGCTTCACTACGGGACCATTGGCGCGGCCCTGACGGCTTCGATGGTGGTTCCGATGGCGGCTGTGTTTTTCCGGATTGTCGTCATGAACCGCAGAAGCTGGCAGCTCAGCCTGGGCCTGGTGTCCAGCGCTTTTTTCCTGCTGCTTTGGCCGCCGGGCGCGCTGATGGGCGCGGGTTTCGGCATATCTTATCTGCTGCAATACCGGAAGTGGACCCGCCGCAAATGGATATTCCTTGTCATTTGCGGAATTGCCGTGCTGCTCCTTTACATCCCGTTCATCTCTGTGCTGACCCATGAGGGCGGCAACGTGGTGGAATATGTGCTGCACAAGAAGGGCGCGGAGGACGCGGCGCAGAAAGCGCTTCATATTGACTGGGGCATGGTGGTGCGCGGCGGGCAGCATCTGATCGCGCACCTTCAGGAATTCCATCCGCTGCTGATCTTCCTGGGGCTGGTCGGGGTATTTACCGCCAGCCGCAGGAGCATCCGCTGGTGGTACGGGCCGGCGATTCTTTATCTTGTGTTTCTCGCGGGGTGGGGCCGCGAGCTGAAGCCCAATCTGCAGCTTTCGCGCATGGCGATTCCGCTGGCGTTCGCCTGCGTGGTCCCGGCGGCGATGCTGGTGTCGCGCCTGCTGCGCACGCGAGATCTGCGGCTGGCCTTGTTGCGCGGCGGTCTGGTCGCGCTGCTGTCCGTGTCCGGGTACAATATTTCGCTGATTTACCGCAATTTAAGCAATGCACCCTACAAGATCAAAGATGCGCATGTGGATGCCCTTGTCGATGCCCTTCGTCAATACACTCCGGAAAACACACGGGTGATGTTCGCGGGGAAAACGGTTCATGCCTACGGCCGCGGACAGATCGCTTACCTGCCGGTGCTGGCGGAGCGGGAAATGATGGCCTGCGACTATTACAATTTCCCGATGGACACAGTGGAGTACAACTACCCGCCTGCGCCGTTCCGAAAGCCCGAGAGCAACTTTGATCTGTTCGTGAACTCCTACAACATCGGTTCTGTCCTGACCTATCATGAGGATTGGAAAAAATATTTGCGGGCCCGCCCGGAGCTGTTCGAAGAAGTATGGGTATGGGATTACGTGAGCATGTTCAAACTGAAGCGCGATCCAAAACCCCTGCTGTCGGGGAAAGGTTCTGTGACGGCGGACTTCAACAGGATCGCAGTTCATCTAGATGAACCGACCGAAGAGGTTGTGCTTTCCTACAACTGGCTCGACGGCCTCAGGACAAAAGATCCCGTCGAAATATATCCCCACACGGTCACAAACGGCATCAAACTCATTGGGGTCCGGACAAAGGGTGCAAGGAACTTCCTGATCCGCTTTTAGTGTCCCTTCATATTTTCGCTGCTCATGCTTGATGCGCGCAGGGAATTTTCATACATTCCGCGGCCTATGAAGAAAAATATGAAACACGTTTTTGGTTTTTGGTTTTTGGCCTGTGCGCTGTTGGCCTTGTCTGTGCAGCCGTCCGCAGGGCAGATTCGCGTCACAAAAAGCGCGGGCACCAAGTCCGGCATTGACCTCACGGGGATCCAGGCATCGGGCGACCAGGCCGTGACGCTGTTTATGAGCACGCTCCGCGAAGATTTGACGCGCTCGGGCTGGTTCACCATTTCCGGCCGCGGGCAGGGGCAGTTCCGTGTCCTGGGTTCGGCATCGCTGAAGGGCGGGGGGCTGAGCGTGGAATGCGCGCTGTACAACGTGTCCAATCAGCGGGCCCTGATGAGCCAGTCCTACAGTCAGCCCGCTGCCGAAGCGGTCCGCCTTGCGCATCGCGTGGCCGACGACATCGTTTATGCAGCCACGGGGCGCAAGGGCATCGCGTCCGGAAAAATCGCGATGGTCGGTAATGCTTCGGGTCACAAGGAGCTTTATCTCTGCAATGCGGACGGCGGCAATCTGGTGCAGCTGACCAGCGACCGCGCCGTGAGCATCGCGCCGAAATGGAGCCCGGATGGCCGGCAGATTCTCTACACGTCCTTCCTGAAACGCTTTCCCGACGTCTATCTGGTCACGCTCCAGTCCGGCAACCGCACAGCGCTGGCAAACTACCCGGGCCTGAACACCGGCGCCGCCATGTCGCCTGACGGCAAAGATGTGGCCATCATCCTCTCGAAAGACGGCAATCCCGAACTCTATGTCAAAAACCTGCGCAGCGGCCGGCTCACGCGCATCACCGAAACCCCGCAAGCCGCCGAGGCCAGTCCGTCCTGGTCGCCCGACGGTCAGCGCATTGTTTATGTTTCCGATTCGTCCGGCAAGCCGCACCTCTATGCGGTGTCCCGCAACGGCGGACGTCCCGAGCGCCTGCCGGGCCGCGGGAGCGAGGATGTTGCGCCCGACTGGGGGCGCAACGGCGCGATCACTTTCTGCAGCCGCACCGGAGGAAGCTATCAGATCGCGGTGTATGACCCGCGAACCGGGGATATCCGGCAGGTCTCTTCCGGCCCTGGCGATTTTGAGGATCCCTCGTGGGCGCCGGACGGCCGGCACATCGTCTGCAGCCAGACGCAAAACTACCGTTCGCGCGTCATCATTCTTGACATTATGGGGGATCCCCCTGTAGTTTTGACGAATTATAAAGGGGACTGGATGTCTCCGGCATGGTCGCCGGAATGAAGTTTTTTTTGTAATCAACAACGAATAGGAACAGAAGAAGAAATGAAGAACATTAAATACATGCTGATTGTTTGCCTGTGCGCAGGCGTGGCCCTCTCCACCACCGGTTGCGGGAAGAAAAAGAAACGCGGGATCGGCGACAGCGACATTGGCGGTCTGACCGGCACCGATATTTACGGAAACCCCCTGAGCGCGCGCCCGGGCGAGGATGCGGAATATGCCCGCCAGTTTGAGCCGGTGTATTTTGCTTATGACAGCTCGCAAGTGGATGCTTCCGAGCGCGGAACGATTGAGGGCGTTGCAGATTTCCTGGGCCGCAGCATGAACTCGGGCGTCATCGTTGAAGGCCACTGCGACGAGCGCGGAAGCCGCGAGTACAACATGGCTCTGGGCGAGCGCCGTGCGCTGGCCGTGCGCGCCTATCTGATCGGCCTCGGCATTGACGGGAGCCGCATCCAGACCAAGAGCATGGGCGAGGAAAGCCCCGCCGCCGCCGGCCACGACGAAGAGTCCTGGAGAATGAACCGCCGCGCGGAATTCGTGACGTTCAACTGAACCATCACGCGGTCTGATATATCGAAAACCCCGCCGGCTTCCGGCGGGGTTTTCTGCTGAGAACAAAATGACATCACTGGCTATATTCGGATCCACGGCGGGCGGCGGTGAAATCCTTGTGATTCTGCTGGCCGTGCTCCTGCTGTTTGGAGCGAAGCGGCTTCCGGAAACGGCCCGCATGCTGGGCAAGGCGCTGGCCGCGATGCGAAAAAGCCTTGATGATGTCCGCCGCGAAATCGAGGATTCCGCAAAAGTTCCAACCATTGGAAAAGACGATCAGAAAAGTTCCAATGACTGGAAAAATCCGCCCGAAAAGTTCCAATGATTGGAACTTTATCCGCAAAAACTTCCAATCATTGGAACTTTTTGAGGGCCCGGTCGAAAATCTTTTTCGCGCAGTCGCGCTTGGTCAGCAGTTTCCAGTCTTCAAAGGCCGGCAGGCCCCTGGCAAAGAATTTATAGGCCGCGTCATCGGCGCCAACCGCATCCAGCTTGTTGAGCACAATCGCATCAAGGTTTTTATTCTCAAGTTTTGCGCGGGCCCTGTTTTCGCCGTCCTCATCCTGCAGCGCGAAACCAACGGCAACCTGTTCCTTCTTCTTCCCCTTGCAAAGCGCGGCGGCAATGTCCGGCGTGGGTTTCAATGTCAGATGAAGATCCGCCTGTTCTTTCGGCAGTTTTGTTTTCTCCGCGGCGGAAGGCGCATAGTCGGCGACGGCCGCGGCAAAAAGAATGATGTCGGCCTTTGCAAAAATGCTTTTCGCCGCCGCGAGCATTTCGTTTGCGGAAGTGATCTGCTGAACCGTGAGATTATTTCCGCGCGGAAGGGCGGACGGATCCACCGGTCCGGTTATAAAATCAACCTGAGCGCCGCGGCGCAGCGCCTCCTCAGCCAGCGCCTTGCCCATTTTCCCGGTGCTGGGATTGCTGATGAAGCGCACAGGGTCGATTTGTTCGCGCGTCGGGCCGGAGAGGATGAGCACGCGTTTGCCCTGAAGGCTTTTCGCGTTTTCAAGGATGGCGGCGATCTGCCGGACGATCTCGTCGGGCTCGGTCATGCGGCCTTCACCCTCGGCCTTGCAGGCGAGCATGCCTGAACCGGGGCCGATACGGATCCAGCCCTGCGATTCCAGCATTTCAACATTTTTCTGCACGGCCGGCTGCTGCCACATGGTTGTGTTCATGGCGGGGCAGAAAACGCGGATGCAACCGGGGGGAAGCCCGAGCACGCTGGCGGCCATCACGTCCTCGGCTTCGCCGCGGACGATTCGCGCGATCATGTCGGCTGTGGCCGGCAGCATGACGAAAAGCGCGGCATTGGCCGAAGGATAGAGATGCGGATAAATCTGGTCCTTCCTTTCGGCCGAGGGCGCGGCGAACATGTCCACGGTGACGGGTTTGCCGGTGAGCGCCTGAAAGGTGAGCGGGGTGACGAATTCCTGCGCGGCCCTGCTCATGATCACGCGGACATCCAGCCCGAGCTTGGTGAGGCTGCTGACGGCGTCCGCCGCCTTGCACGCAGCGATCCCGCCGCAAATCCCGCAGATCACGACGGGCGGCTCCTGATTTCCAGATGTTGACATGCGGACATCTGTAGCATAGTTTCAAATCATCTTCAAGTGTGCTTGCAAACGCGAAGGCAAAAGTTTAGTTGTCAGAAAAAATTTAAGCGGAACAGAAAAGTCATGGATATAAATTTTGATTGTCCCGAATGCGGCCAGAACCTTGACGCTCCCGCCGACATGGTGGGAAGCATCATAGAATGCCCGATCTGCTCGAAAGAAATCCGTATTCCATCTGCCCACGAGGGCGGCCACCTGCACGCGGAACCCCAATCTGCGCCTGAAAAGCCGGCGCCCCCTCCGGCCCGTCCGTCCTCGACAGAGGAGGCGGCCAAGGGTGTAACCACCCGCATCGAGCTTCCGCCTGACTTTGCGGCACCCAAGCGCGACCGGAAGATGTTTATCAAGCGCCGCTGAACGCGTTTTCCGCGTCCCCTGAAGTTTCACTGTCCGCAGGGCAAAAACCTGTTGGCTTCGTTTGCTCATTGTGCTAGTTTGCCCGCACTGTTTTCAGGTTTATCGACATGCGAGGTTTATGATGAAATATGGCCGTTTTATGCCTTTTGTGCTGGCGCCCCTGCTGCTGTTTTTTGCCGTTTCCCCGGGTCATGCCCAGGTCGTTCAGGATACGCTGTCCGATCCCGCCGCCGGCGTGGAGGTGACGGCCGACCGCTTGGAGTATATGCAGGATCAGAAGACCCTTGTTGGAACGGGCAATGTTGTCGCCAGTCAGGGGCTGGATATCCTTAAGGCCGACCGCATCAGTTTCAACACGGAGACCCAGGTGGCGCGGGCTGCCGGTCATGTGGTCTTTGAGCGCGCCGGCCAGGTGTGGGAAGGCGACGAGCTGGTCTACAACTTCGCCACCCGCCAGGGGGAGTTCGGCGATTTTAATACCTTTCAGGAACCTTTCTATATCAGCGCTGCGGAATCCCGGCGCATATCAGATCAGGAGTATGAGCTGGACGATGTGACGGTGACCACTTGCGAGGGTGACAACCCCGGGTTTTTCATTCGCGCCGCTTCCGCGCGCCTGGAGGGCAGCCACATACGCGCAAAGAATGTGGTGATGTATCTTGGCGGACTTCCAATTTTCTTTCTTCCCTTCTACACGCTGGACATTGAGAAATCGAACATTGATGTGCTGCCCGGCTTTGGCAGCCGGGTGGGTGCCTATTTGCTGACCGCCTACAATTACAGGCTTAATCCCTACGTTCGCGCTACGACACATCTTGATTACCGCACGAAGCGCGGGATTGGCGTCGGACAGGACTTCATCTGGGCGGAGCCCCGGGACGAAAGGGAGGATCCCGAGTTTGGCGCCTGGGGCGGAAAAGTGCAGACTTATTATCTGCAGGACGACGAGCCCTATGAGGACGAGGAAGATGAGGCGGAGGAGGCCGGGCTGGTGGACGAGCAGCGCTACCGCGTGAGGTTGCAGCACCGCCAAAGCTACACGGAACGGGATTATTTGATTTCCGAGGCCCACTATCTCAGCGATCCCGATGTGCTGAAGGACTTCTTCCGCGAAGAATACCGCAACGGAGTGGAGCCGGAGAATCGCATCAGCCTGACGCATCGCGGAGACTACTTTGTGTCCGGAATCCAGATCAACAAACGGCTCAACGATTTCTACAGCACTGTGGACCGTCTTCCGGAACTGTTTTTGGACATGCCGAGCCAGCCGATCGGTTCGTCGCCGTTCTACTATGAGGGGCAGAACAGCGCGGCCTTTCTGCAGCGCGTCTTCTCCGAGCAGGAGAACCGCGAAGACTACGAGGCCTTCCGCGTGGATTCCGATCACCTGGTGTACTGGCCGACCCGTCACATGGGATTCCTGAATGTGATTCCGCGCGTCGGTTATCGCGCCACATGGTATTCCGAGACCATTGATACCATGACCAACACGGAGTTGAGAGCCGTCACGACCGAGGATGTGACGGCCGGCGTGACAAACTTTGTGACTGTCCTGACAAATGTGGATGAAGTGGTCACGGAAGAGGCGGGCGCCGATCTCCGGAATATTTTTGAAGTCGGGTTTGAGACCTCCTACAAAGCTTTCAAGGTGCTTGAAGATCCGGATATGCGCAACGATGGTGGCCTGCGCCATGTGGCTGAGCCCTATTTGGATTATACGTACATCCCCGAACTCGATCTGGAGCCGGCCAATCTCTACCAGTTCGACTACATTGACCGCCTTGATAAGCGCAACGATGTGAAGATCGGTATGCGCAACAAGCTGCAGACCAAATGGGACGGGAATCTCCACGATTTGATTGATGCCGATGTCTGGACCTATTACTACCTTGAAACAGAGGACGATGAAGACAGCATTCGCGCCGCCTATTTTGACTTGGAATATGATCCTTTGGAATGGTTTTCGCTGGCCGCTGACGGCAAGCTGGCCATCAGCGACACAGAATTGAACGAGATCAACACCCGTGCGAAATTCAAAGCCGCGGAGGCCTTCGACTCCTCGCTGTCTCTGGAATATCGCCATGTCGAGGATCGCCGCAACCAGGTGGCGGCCATGATTGACCTCGTGCCTGAACTGCGCTGGTCGCTCGGCACCTACTGGCGCTATGACGCAGACAACAGCCACATGGAGGAGCAGGGGTACTACATTCGCCGGAAGACCGACTGCCTGAGCACGACCTTTGGATATGAGTCGCGCGGCAGCGATTGGGATTTCTGGCTGGCGCTCGGCTTGACCGCCATGCCGGGAAGTTCCATTGACGTCAGTGGTCATTATTAAGAGGCACACGATGGCAATTTCCCTGGTCACCGGAGGTGCGGGCTTCATCGGATGCAATCTGGCTCGCACGCTTCTCGAAAAAGGGCGCGAGGTCCGCATTCTCGACAATTTTGCCACCGGCCGCAGGGAGAATCTCAAGGACATTCAGAAGGATGTTGAAATCATCGAGGGGGATCTCCGGAATCCTGATGATGTCAAAAAAGCGGTCAGGGGCGTCTGCTGTATTTTCCATTTCGGGGCCCTGCCTTCTGTTGTGCGCTCGGTTGAAGATCCGCTGGAGACTCACGACGTCAACGTGACGGGCACTTTGAATCTCCTGATTGCCGCGCGGGATGCCGGGGCGAAGCGGCTGGTGTTTTCCAGTTCCTCTTCGGTCTATGGCAATACGCCCACGCTGCCGAAGCGCGAGGATATGATCCCTGTTCCGCTGAGTCCGTATGCTGCTCACAAACTGGCGGGCGAGCATTACTGCCGGATCTTTTGCGAACTGTACGGCCTCAAGACGTTCAGCCTGCGCTATTTCAATGTCTTCGGGCCTCGGCAGAATCCCAAATCTCATTACGCCGCGGTGATCCCGCTTTTCATTGACGCCTTTGCGCGCGGCGTTGCCCCGGTGATTCATGGCGACGGCGGCCAGACGCGCGATTTCACTTATGTGCAGAATGTCGTGGATGCCAATCTGGCGTGTTGCGACGCGCCCGATGAAGCAGCCGGCGGCGTGTTTAACGCGGCCTGCGGGGACCGGATTTCCGTGAACGACCTCGCGTCAACCATTGCGAAACTGATGGGATGCAAGATCAAGCCGGTTCACGATGAAGCCCGGGCGGGGGATGTGCGCGATTCGCAGGCCGACAACCGCCGCGCACGCGATATACTGAACTGGGCCCCGAAAGTCGGATTTGAAGAAGGCATCCGGCGAACCGTTGAATGGTTCACTTCGGGGCATTTGAAATAATGGATGCGGCGCTTCCATGAATGCGCATCCAACAGCCGAACAGTTGATCAGGGGAGCGAACGCGGATCCCGGCCTTGTGGCGGTTGAGCCGTTGTGCGGTGATGATCAGGACGAGATGCTGCTTTATGCCCGCGAAGAAGGCAAAATCACCTCCAAGCGCGAAGCCTTTTCTCCGTTTCTATGGTTTGATCGCGAAGCCTTGCTGAAAGATTTCCCCGGCAAAAAAGAAATCCGCAGTTTGTCGGGCGGCGGGCCGCTGAAGCACATGGCCCTTTTCAAAACATGGAAGGCTTTGAAGGAGGCCTTGAAACATCTGAAGCAGACCACCGGCTTCACGCCTTCCGCGCCGGATGCTCCGTTTTTCTATATCAGTGATCCCGTGGAACAGCATTTGATGAGCACCGGCCGCACGCTTTTCAAGGGCATGGTATTTGAAGATCTCCGGCGGATGCAGGTGGATATCGAGACCTATGTCTCCAAGGGCTATGATTTCCCGAATGCCGACCGTCCCGCTGACCGGATCATCGCCATTGCACTGGCGGACACGACCGGGTGGGTCGAGATTCTCTCGGGCGACGAGTCCGCCATGCTGAAGAAATTTGCGGATCTCGTGCAGGAACGCGATCCCGATGTGATCGAAGGGCACAACATTTTCAAATTTGATCTGCCGTATCTGGAAATTCGGGCAAAAAGGCATAAAATCAAACTGAAGCTGGGCCGCGACGGAAGCGTTCCGGGGAAGCGGCCGAGCCGTTTTGTGACATCCGACCGGACCATCAACTACCCCAAGTACGTCATTCACGGACGGCACGTGGCAGACACTCTGTTCATGGTGCAGGCCTATGATGTCGCTCATCGCTCGCTGGACAGTTACGGGCTCAAGGATGTTGCTAAACATTTCGATCTGGCGGAGGAGGACCGGACGTATATTCCCGGGCCGGACATTGCCGAGACGTTTGACCGTGAACCGGACAAGGTTCTGGCCTATGCGCGCGATGATATTCTCGAAACCCGCGGGCTCGGCGATTTGCTTTCTCCCGTGTATTTCACGCAGGCGCAGATTCTCCCGATGGCCTATCAGAACATTTGTGTGCGCGGCAATGCGGGTAAAATTGATGCGCTGATTCTCAGGGAATATCTGCGCTGCGGACATGCCATCGGGAAGCCCGACAGCCCGCGCGAGTTTGCGGGTGGATATACGGATATGTTCTTTGAAGGCATCGCAAAAAACGTGCATCACTGCGACGTGCGCTCGCTTTATCCATCGCTTACGCTCGTGCGCAAGATCGCACCGGCTTCCGATGAACTGGGCGTCTATCTTCAGCTTTTGCGCCACCTGCTGGATTTCCGCGTGACGGCCAAAAAGGAAATGCAGAAAACGGAAGACGCGGGAATCCGGCGCAATCTTGATGCGCTGCAAAGCGCCTATAAAATCCTGATCAATTCTTTCTACGGTTATCTCGGCTTCAGTCAGGCCCGATTCAGCGATTTCGATGCCGCCGAAAAGGTCGCCGCCGAGGGGCGCAGAATTCTGGAGGGTATGATTGCGTGGCTCAGGGAGCACGGCGGCATGCCCGTCGAAATTGACACGGACGGCATTTATTTCGTACCGCCGGAAGTCAAATCCGCGGCGGAAATGGAAAAGTTCCGGCGAGCCTTCCAGCAGTCGCTTCCGGAAGGCATCTCGCTGGAGTTCGACGGCGAATACAAGTCCATGTTCAGCTACAAAATGAAGAACTACGCCCTGCTTTCCGAAGACGGAGAGATGGTGATTAAGGGAGCTGCGCTCAAGTCGCGCGGCCTGGAACCGTTCCAGCGGTCGTTTCTTGAAGAGTTCATCCGCTTGAAGCTGGAGGGGCGTGAGAAAGACATTCCGGAATTGAAGCACCGTTATGAGCAGGACATCCTGCATGGCCGCTGGCCGGTCCGGATGCTGGCCAAGTCGGAAACGCTGCAGGAATCACCCGCCTCTTATGCATCCAAAATTGATGCAAAGGGAAGGGGGCGCAACGCCGCCTACGAGCTGGCCATCAAGTCCGGCCGCGAATATCAGGCGGGCGACCAGATTTCATACTACGTGACCGGCAGCAAAAAAACGGTGCAGGTCTTTGCCGCTGCGAAACTGGTTTCGGAGTGGAAACCGGACCGTCGCGACGAAAATGTTCCTTACTATCTTGCGAAACTCGACGCGCTGTGCAAAAAATTCGGAATATGAGAACTATGAAAAACAAAATAGACGCATCGGCGGGCTTCACCCTGATGGAAATCCTTGTGGTGCTCATCATCATCACGATTCTGGCTGGCCTGGTTGGGGTGAATGTTCTGCGCAAGCCGGGCGAGGCCCGCGTGTCCGCGGCCCAAATGCAGATCAAGAATCTGCAGACGGCGGTGAAATTGTATCATGCCGAGCAGGGACATCTTCCGTCTCAGCAGCAGGGCCTTGAAGCGCTCGTGCAGAAACCGGTTTCTGAACCCGTCCCGAAGAACTATCCCGCGGGCGGTTATCTGGACAGCACGGCCATGCCCCGGGATCCCTGGGGGAATGACTACATTTACCTGACCCCTGGCCGGAGCGGCGAACCCTTTGAAATCATCAGCTACGGGAGCGACGGCGAGCCCGGGGGAGCGGACGACGCAGGCGATATCTCCAGTTCAGATGCGTGACGGCTTCACACTGGTCGAGACGCTCATTGCTTTGATGATGGCCGCCATCCTGCTGACGGTTTCCGCCTCGGCGCTGATGAAGATCCTGCGTGCGGAGGGCACGGCCGCAAAAATGCAGCAGGCCGCGCTGGCCATTCAGACCATTGGTTCCCGAACCGCGCTGGGAGTTGATGCGAATGGGGAAATTCAGCCTGTTGTTGTCCAGCAGCATAATGTGAAATTCTCCGGCGCGCAGTGGACGGTCTGGGATATCACGTGCACCTCGTTCCCTCCGTTTTCCACGACGCTCGAATATCCTGTCCGGGAGCAATAAACGCTCTCGACTCAAGATTTGGCGCTGGTTGGACTGGAAATCCTTTTGGTATTCATTTATCATAACCTGCAGTTTTTTACATGGAGAACACTATGAAGATATACATGAGCGGCAAACTGGTGAACGAGAAGGACGCGAAAGTTTCGGTCTTTGATCACGGACTTCTTTACGGCGACGGCGTGTTCGAGGGCATCCGCGCCTACAACGGGCGCGTGTTCATGCTGGATGAGCATGTCAAACGCCTTTACGATTCCGCCAAGGCCATTGCGCTGGACATTCCGATGACGCAGGCGGCCATGGCCAAGGCCGTGGTGAAGACCTGCAAGGCCAACGGCCTCCGGGACGGCTATATCCGGCTGGTGGTCACGCGCGGCGTGGGCACGCTGGGCCTGAATCCGTATCTGTGCAAGAAAGCGGAGGTGATCATCATCGCCGCGGCGATCCAGTTGTATCCGAAAAAGCTCTACGATGACGGTCTGGCCGTGATCACGGCGGGCACCACGCGCAACCTGCAGGAGGCGCTGAATCCTCGCATCAAGAGCCTGAACTATCTGAATAACATTATGGCCAAGATCGAAGCGATCAACTCCGGCGTGATGGAGTGCATCATGCTCAACGCGCAGGGCTATGTGGCAGAAGCCTCCGGCGACAACATCTTTGTGATCCGCGGCAATGATCTGATTACGCCGCCTTCCTGGTGCGGTTCGCTGGAAGGCGTGACGCGCAATGTTGTGATGAAAATCGCGCGCGAGCAGGGCATGAATGTCCGCGAGGACGTACTGGGCCGCTATGACATCTTCACCGCCGACGAAGTCTTCCTGACCGGCACCGCCGCAGAAGTGATCGGCGTGGTCAACGTGGACAAGCGCATCATTGGCGACGGCAAACCCGGTCCGTTGACCCGCAAGCTGACCAAGCTGTTCCACGAATTCGCCTGCGCGAACGGAACCGAAATAAAGTAGTCAGAAGACAGAATTCAGTATTCAGAATTCTGGGGAGATTAACGCTTGTGCTGTGCGATCGCTGCAAGGAAAACGAAGCAACTGTCCATCTCACGCAGGTGGTGAACGGCGTGGTGGAGAAGCTGCACCTGTGCGAAAGCTGTGCGGCGGAGGCCGGCTTTGACCTGCAGGGGCCTGTTTCCATCACCGACATTCTGCTGGGACTGGGCGGCAACAAGCAGGAAGAGGAGACGCCGGAGCCCGTTGCGGAAAAAATCTGCCCCCAGTGCCATATGACGCTGAGCGATTTCAAGAAGCGCGGCCGGCTGGGATGCGCCAAGTGCTATGAACTCTACCGCGACGAACTCGCTCCTCTTCTGAAGGCTGTCCATCGCAGTGAGCAGCACACCGGCAAGATCCCGTCGCGGGAACGCGGGCGGGTGCATCACTCGCAGGAGATCAAAGCCCTTCAGCAGGAACTGAACGAGGCAGTCAGCCGCGAGGATTACGAGCAGGCTGCGCGCCTGCGCGACCAGATACGGAAGATTGAGCCATGAGAGTGGACAAGCTTCTTAAGCACCGGGGCGCTTGGCTGGTCGGCGGCGAAGGCACGGGCATCGTAATTTCCAGCCGCGTGCGCCTCGCGCGCAATCTTCGCGATGAGGTGTTTCCCGGCTGGGCCAGCGACCAGCAGCGTCTTAAGGTGTGGGGCATTCTGAACCCCGTCCTGTCGGGGCTGGCGGCCATGCAGCCGTCGGCCTGCTATTTCTTGGACGCGCTCAGCGAACTCGACCGGATGCTGCTGTTCGAACGGCATCTGATCAGCAAGGAACAAATGGTTTCACGGGCGGGGCAGGGGGTTGTGATCCGGGAGGACGAGCGCGCCGCCATCATGGTTAACGAGGAAGATCATTTGCGCCTCCAGGTTCTGCGTCCGGGACTTATGCTCCGCGACGCGTGGCAGTGCGTGGACGAAATGGACAGCCGCATCGAGGAGGTCGTTCCTTTCGCCTTTTCCGAGAAGCTGGGCTATTTGACTTCCTGCCCGACCAATGTCGGCACCGGCATGCGCGCCAGTGTGATGATGCATCTCCCGGGGCTTGTTTTCATGGATGAGGTTGGCCCCGTCATCAAGGGTTTGAACAAAATCGGCCTGACGGTGCGCGGCCTGTGGGGCGAGGGCACCGAGGCGGTGGGCAACATGTTTCAGGTCTCCAACCAGATCACCCTTGGCGATTGCGAGGAGGACATTGTCAGCAATCTCCAGACCATCGTCGAGGAGATCGTGCAGCATGAACAGAACGCCCGCCTGCGCCTCATGGAAAGCAGGGAGCATATTGTCTTCGATTACGTCGGCCGGGCGCTTGGAATCCTCTCCAACGCACACATTCTGGCCTCCAAGGAGGCTCTTGGACTGCTTTCCGGCTTGCGTTTGGGCATAGAGATGGGTATATTGAAGGGTCTTAATCGGGAATCAGTGGACGATTTGCTGGTTGCGACGCAACCCGCTCATCTGCAGAAATATATGAAGAGCGAGTTGACTCCCGAAGAACGGGATATCGCTCGCGCTGATCTGGTCAGAAAGCGCCTGGAACCCCGGAAGAGCAGAAAACGGAAAAACAATGAATAACTTTACGCCTAGAGCCCAGCAGGTGCTTCACCTGGCCCGCAAGGAAGCGGACCGGTTCAACCACGCCTATGTGGGCACCGAGCACATCCTGCTGGGGCTTATCGCGCTCGGCCACGGAGTGGCCATCAACGTTTTCAATGCGATGGGCATTGACCTCGAAACCGTCCGCATGGAGGTCGAAAAGGCCGTTGGCGTCGGGCCTGAGACCAAGACCGTCGGCAACGTCCCGTTCACCCCCCGGGTGAAAAAAGTGCTGGCGCTGGCCAGCAGCGAAGCCCGCGCCTTGCAGCATTCCTATGTCGGCACCGAGCACATTCTCCTGGGCCTCCTCCGCGAAGGTGAGGGTGTCGCCGCCCGGATTCTCCAGAACCTGAACGTGGACCTCGAACGCACCCGCGTCGAGATCATGAAAGAGCTCAATCCCAATTACGATCCGACCGCGGCAGGGCAGGAAACTCCCCAGGAAGCCCCGACCGGCCCCGGAGCGGCCGGAAAGCCCGCGCAGGAAAGCAAAACGCCCGCGCTGAACACTTTTGGCCGCGATCTGACCGAACTGGCCAAAAAGGGCGGACTTGACCCCGTCATTGGCCGCGCCAATGAAATCGAGCGCGTGATCCAGATCCTCTGCCGCCGCACCAAGAACAATCCTGTGCTTTTGGGAGAAGCGGGCGTCGGCAAAACAGCCATCGTTGAGGGCCTGGCCCAGTCCATCGTGGCCGGTGAAGTGCCCGAAATCCTCTACGGCAAAAAAGTCATCGCCCTTGACCTCGCATTGATGGTTGCGGGGACGAAATACCGCGGCCAGTTCGAGGAGCGCATCAAGGCCGTCATGGATGAAATCAAACGATCCAAGGACGTGATCCTGTTCATTGACGAACTGCATGGCATCGTCGGCGCGGGTTCGGCGGAAGGCGCAATGGACGCCTCCAACATCATCAAGCCCTCGCTGGCGCGCGGCGAACTGCAGTGCGTGGGCGCCACCACGCTGGCGGAATACCGCAAGTTCATTGAAAAGGATGCCGCGCTGGAGCGGCGCTTCCAGTCGGTCATTGTCCGGGAGCCAACCGTAGATGAAACCATCGAGATTCTGAAAGGCCTGCGCTCGCGCTACGAGGAGCACCACCACGCGCGCATCTCGGACGAGGCCATCAAAGCGGCCGCGCAGCTTTCGGCGCGCTACATTTCCGACCGTTTTCTGCCGGACAAGGCGATAGACGTCATAGACGAGGCCGGATCCCGCTCGCGCATATCTTCGATGATGCGTCCGCCCAATGTGAAGGAAGCCGAAGACAAGATCGCGGAGATCCGCAAGCAGAAGGAAGACGCGATCCGCGCCCAGAAGTTCGAGGCCGCGGCTGCATTCCGCGACCAGGAGCGCGAAGCCCGCAAGGAAGTGGACCGCAGGCTGGAAGAATGGCGCAAGGCCCGCGACGAGAAAATGGTCACCATCACCGCTGAAGACGTGATGCACATCCTCTCCAAGTGGACGGGGGTTCCGCTGGTTCGCATGGAAGACCATGAAATGACCCGCCTGCTGGGGATGGAAAATGAACTGGAGAAATCCGTCATTGGCCAGCATGAGGCCGTTTCGGCCATATCCCGCGCGCTGCGCCGTTCGCGCGCAGACCTGAAGGATCCCCGTCGTCCCATCGGCTCGTTTATATTCCTCGGCCCGACCGGCGTCGGCAAAACCCTGCTGGCCAAGGTCCTCGCGGAATTCATGTTCGACGACGCCGATGCGGTCATCCAGATTGACATGTCGGAATATATGGAAAAATTCGCCGCCTCCCGGCTGGTCGGTTCGCCGCCCGGCTACGTGGGCTACGGCGAGGGCGGACAGCTCACCGAGCAGGTGCGCCGCCGTCCCTATTCCATTGTGCTCTTCGACGAGGCCGAGAAGGCCCATCCCGACGTCATGCACATGCTTCTCCAGATTCTGGAGGAGGGGAAGCTCACCGACAGCCTCGGGCGCACCGTTGACTTTCGGAACACCGTCGTCATCCTGACCTCCAACCTTGGAGCGGACTTCATCCAGAAGGGCGCGGGGCTCGGTTTCGGTGAAACAACCGCCGGGGCCGACTTCAAAAATCTTGAAGCGAAAATGACGGAAGAATCCAAAAAAGTCTTCAAGCCGGAACTGCTCAACCGCATAGATAAAATCATCGTCTTCCGCCAGCTTCTGCGCGACGACGTCATGAAAATCCTCGACGTCGAGCTCGTGAAAGTGCTCAAGCGCCTGGATGCGAAAAACATCAGGGTGCAGATGTCGGATGCGGCGAAGGACTTCCTGATCGGCAAGGGCTACGATCCGGCATACGGCGCGCGGCCGCTCCGGCGCGCGATCGAAAAATATATCGAGGATCCGCTCGCCGAAAGCATCCTGCGCGGTGAAATTCATCCGGATGAAAACGTCGAAGTTGTCGTCCGCGATGACGCCCTCGCTTTTCAGCAGCTTTCCGCCATATCCTGAAAAACGTTGAAAAGGCCATAAAAACGGCCAAAAACGGCCATGAATAGCTAAAAAAGGCCAAACAATGACGAAAAATGACAAAAAAACGTCAAAATTGGCCAAATATCCGATTTTTATGCACGAAATGAAGAGTGCAGAATATCGGACAACGACACACGGTTTCCTCCTCAAAATCCTGCTTCCCGCCATTGCCTTGATGATTTCATCAGGATGCGCGACGTACGATGCTTTTCACGCCCGGTTTGCCGAGCCTGATTATGTGGTTACGCGGCGGTTTTTCACGGAGATCCCCGACCGCGTGGTGATCATGCCCTTCGCTGCGCGGCGTGACCGCGAACGCGACGCGAAGAACGCGCAGGTTTGCCGTACGGCCTTCTATCAGCACTTTGCCGTTCAGTCGTTCGAAGACATTGATCTATTCCGCGTGGACCGCCTGCTGAACGGGGAGGAACCGGAATCGGCCGCGCTGGTGAAGGAGTTCCTTGGCGTGGTCCGCATGCTGGATATGGTGGGCATTACCAGCGTTCTGGAGCTGAAGTCTGTTTTCGGACGGCGGGAAAAGCGCAATCGTGAAATATTCCGCAAGCTTGTGGAAGCGGTCGCCGGCGAGGAGATGCAGGCGGATGCCTATGTCCTGGGCATCAGCCGCAGCTATGGCCGTGTCTATGCGGTGCTCGCATCTTCCATTGCGCTTTCCACGCGCCTTGAAATGCGGTCAGTCACCGACGATGCGCTTCTGTGGCGCGCCGACGGAAAGCGCCGGAACATGGCGGCGATGCTGACAATCAATCCGCTGGCCATCCCGAATCTTCTGGTGGATGTCTGGAAGAATTCGCGTGCGCGCGCGCTGTCGCTGCTGGCCTATCAGGTCTATGGCGACGTGGTGGCGACCCTGCCTGCGCTGGAGGCTCCGGTGGAGCCGTGCGTGGAAACCGTGCGGCGAAGAACCCCCTGGTTCCGGAAGCCCTCGCTGCTGCGCATCCGCAATGCGGGTCACTTTGCGGCGGGCCAGCGCCTGCCCCTCATTCTCGAAAAGCGCGGCTGGTTCCAGTGCGAAGGCCCCGAAGGGAAACCGGTATGGATATTCCGCGCCGATGCCAGGCTGACGGACGCCGGGGGCAAACAGATTTCCACCGCCCAGATGCGATGACCAGAATGATGCCGTCGGTTTGAGGGGAAAGCGATAGAAGCCGGGAGGCGGGTCTGAACGGCGAAGTTATTCTTCGGAGTTGTGCTGATCCAGCACCCGAGTCATGTCCTCCGAGTCCTTCCAGACTTTTGGTTTCACGTAGACGGGGGCCCCCGAGCCCAGCGCCAGCGCGATGCAGTCGCTGGGCCGAGCATCTATTTCGATGATGTGCTTTTCTCTGCCGGCAGTCTGCGAAAGATAGAGGTGGGCGTAATAGCAGTCTTCCTTTAAAGTGTGGACAACAACTTTTTCCACCTTGGCGCCGAGTCCGGCGATGACGCTTTCCATCAGCATGTGCGTGTGAGGCCGGATGGCTGTGATTCCGTCGCGCGCCATGCAAATGGCCTCGCCCGTGCATTTGTCTATGAAGAACGCAACGTTCTTGGCGCCATCGGTCACAAAGACGGCATAGCCCTCCTGAGTCTCGATGATCCCGTTGAATTTGACTGGAATGTCCTTGTTCATCACATATCGCGCGAGATGTACCACACCGCCCAGAAGATGAAGATGACGAGCGCCGCAGAAAGAAATGTGTTCATGGCTGCCTATTTCGTTTTGAATTCGATTTTGTCATTCTTGAATCCCGCCTCGACGCGGGAGCCGTCCGCCACCCGGCCTTCGATGATTTCGTTCGCCAGCGCATCGAGGATTTCACGCTGGATCACGCGCTTGAGCGGCCGCGCGCCGAAGGCAGCATCATAACCGGTTTCGGCCAGATGATTTTTTGCCGCATCGGTCAGGGTCAGCTCAATGCTGCGCGCCTCCAGATGCTTCCGGATGCGGCTGAGCTGGATTTCAACAATGTCCTTGATGTGCTTCCGGTTCAGGCTGTGGAAGATGATGATCTCGTCCAGCCGGTTCAGAAATTCCGGGCGAAACTGCGCCCGGAGCGCTTCCATCACGCGCTGTTCCATAACCTGATAAGATTTGTCACTGCGCTTGATGTCCGGCTCCAGCGCCAGCGTCTCGTGGATGATTGCGCTGCCGATATTGGAGGTCATGATGATGATGGTGTTGGTGAAGTTGACCGTGCGGCCCTGGCCGTCGGTCAGCCGCCCGTCGTCCAGGATCTGCAGCAGGACGTTGAACACCTCCGGATGGGCCTTTTCGATTTCATCGAAGAGCACCACGGACCACGGTTTGCGGCGCACGTGCTCGGTGAGATAGCCGCCTTCTTCGTAGCCTACATAACCCGGCGGCGCGCCGATCAGCCGCGCGACGCTGTGCTTTTCCATGAACTCCGACATGTCCACGCGCAGGATGGCCTGTTCGTCGTCGAACAGGAACTCCGCCAGTGCCCGGGCCAGCTCGGTTTTGCCGACGCCGGTTGGGCCCATGAAGATGAATGAACCGATGGGCCGGTTGGGATCCTGCAGGCCGGATCGCGCTCGGCGAACGGCATTGGACACCGCCTCAACGGCTTCTTCCTGCCCGACGACGCGCTGGCGCAGCTTCTTTTCCATTTCCAGAAGTTTGTGTTTCTCGCTTTCCAGCAGGCGGGTGACGGGGATGTGGGTCCAGCTTGATATCACGGAGGCGATATCTTCGGCATCCACTTCCTCCTTGAGGATCTTGTCTTTCTTCTGCAGGTCGGCCAGTTTCTTCTGCGCGGCTTGAACCTGCTTTTCCGTCTTGGGAATCTTGTCGTACATGATCTCGGCGGCAGCCTCGAGATCGTTATTGCGCTTGGCGATCTCCTCCTTGTTCCGCAGGAGATCCAAAGCCTGTGTGAGCTGGCGGATTTCGGCGATATGCTCTTTCTCGCTGTTCCAGTGCAGTTTCAGCTTTGAACTTTTCTCCGTCAGCCCGGCCAGTTCCTGTTCAATCTTCTTCAGGCGTTCTTTGGAGCTTTCGTCCTTTTCCTTGCGGAGGGCGGAGCGTTCGATTTCAAGCTGCATGATGCGGCGTTCAACTTCGTCAATCTCGACCGGCATGCTGTCTATTTCCATGCGCAGCCGGCTGGCGGCCTCGTCCACGAGGTCAATGGCCTTGTCCGGGAGGAAGCGGTCACTGATGTAGCGCGCGGACAGCGTGGCGGCGGCCACGAGCGCTCCATCCTGGATGCGCACTCCGTGGTGCACTTCGTAGCGCTCGCGCAGGCCGCGCAGGATGGCGATCGTGGCCTCGACGGTTGGCTCCTCCACCATGACTGGCTGGAAGCGCCGCTCAAGGGCTGCATCCTTCTCGACGTGCTTCCGGTATTCATTGAGCGTGGTGGCGCCGACGCAGCGCAGTTCGCCGCGCGCGAGGGCGGGCTTGATCATGTTGGAGGCGTCCATGGCGCCCTCGGCGCCGCCCGCGCCCACCAGCGTATGAAGCTCATCAATGAAAAGGATGATTTGTCCGCTGGCTTCCGTCACTTCCTTGAGGAATGCCTTGAAGCGGTCTTCGAACTCTCCGCGGTATTTGGCTCCCGCCACCATTTGTCCGAGATCGAGGGAAACCACGCGCTTGCTCTTGAGGCCCTCGGGGACATCGCCGGAAACAATGCGCTGCGCCAGCCCCTCCGCAATCGCCGTTTTCCCGACGCCCGGTTCGCCGATCAGCACGGGATTGTTCTTGGTGCGGCGCGAGAGCACCTGGATCACGCGCCGGATTTCGCTGTCGCGCCCGATCACCGGATCTAGTTTGCCCTTGCGCGCGGCCTCGGTGAGGTCGTGCCCGTATTTTTTCATGGCTTCGTATTTATCTTCGGGGGCCGGGTCGGTCACGCGCTGCCGTCCGCGAACGGCCTGGAGGGCCTTCAGCAGGGCATCGGGGGTTATCCCCGCCTGCCGGGCCAGATTCTGGAACTCGTCGCCACCCTTTTCGACGGCCGCCAGGAAAAGATGTTCCGTGCTGACATATTCATCCTTCATTTTTTCGGCGATGGCAAAGGCATGATCCAGCACTTTCTTCAAATCCTGGGAAATGTACAGGTCCACGGACGCGCCCTGGACACGGGGACGCCGCGCGAGCATTTCGCCGACCTGTTCGCGCAGCGTGTCGGGCTGCACACCCAGCCGCTGGAGCAGGGGACGGACAATGCCCTCCTCCTGGTCAATCAGGGCCGCGACAAGGTGCCCCGTGCCGATTTCGCCGTGGCCGGCCTGTTCAGCCAGCCGCCGCGCATGGTGCACGGATTCCTGAGATTTAATTGTCAGTTTGTCCAGTTGCATGGCCAAATCCTCCTGCTGTGAATTGAAAAGTCCACGCAAATTCAAAGGTAAGCATATACCGTTCCCGGCGGATATTCAAATGCAAGCAGGGGATAACTTGAAACCGCGGCTTGAAATATGCCCGGCGGCTGTTAGAATCCGTGCCAGTGAATGGATATTGCGAAGGGAGCCGTTTATGAGCGACAGCCGAGTGAAATGCACGTTTTGCGGACAGGTTTTCATGATCGACAAGGAAAAGGCCGGAGCCTCTGCGCCCTGTCCGGCCTGCGGCAAGGAAACCTTTCTGGACATGCCCGATGATCCCGCCCGGCTGGATTCCTACCAGATCAAGGACAGCTCCGGCGTGACGGAAGACAGCCGCGACTGCCCGGCCTGCGGCGCGCCCGTGCCGGCCGCTGCGGCGCTCTGCACGCAGTGCGGCTACAACATGGAGACGGGCCAGAAAAAAACCACGAAGATCGTCAAGCAGGGATCGCTGTCGCGTTATGCCGTTCCTGTTCTGCTCATGGTTATTGCGGCCATGGCGACTTATATTGTTGAAGAGGCCCGCTTCAAGCGCGAACTCGCAAAGGCCCTTGCGAAACCGGAGGAAGTGGCCACAAAGGCCGCCCCGGAGCAGCCGGCCCCCGCACCAGTTGCGGAAACACCCGCGCCTGCAGTGGAAGAGCCTGTCGCGCCGGCCGCTGAAGCACAGCCCGCGCCTGTCGCGGGTCCGACCCCTGAGCAGCAGGCTGCCGCGCTGGCGCAGAGGGAGCAGAAGATGCGCGCAGACCTGGACCAGAAATCGCCCCTCCTCCAAAAAGATGAGCAGGTGACCCTGGTGGGAAAGACCGGCCGGGTGTATCGCGGGAAGTTCTTTGGCGTAAAAGACGGGTTGGCTGTGCTGGCTGTGGAGGGCCGGTTCGAAGAGGTTGCTTTTGATCAGCTCAGCCATGACAGCCGCCTCCGCTGCGATAAGACTTACCGTGAAGCTTACATCAAGCGCATGCTGCAACCGCGAAGGTAGGCGTCCATGAAGAAAAACGCGACCATTGCAGACCTGAAAAGAACCCGGGATTCCGCCCTTGAAAAGCTGTGTCCGATCCTGTCGGAACTGGACGCCCGGCATGAGGACATCCAGAAGGTTCTGACCGGCTGCCGCCTGATCACGGCCCCGGTTGAAACAGCGGTTGAGACGCTGATCGGCTGTTCCGACAAGCTCTATTCCGATCTTCTCAAGGGGGAGGCGGCCCTCTATGAAAAAACCCTCGCAACCCGGCAGGAGCAAAAGGCCACCAGCCGCTTCGGTTTGTATCAGGCGGTGGTGCCTGTGGTGGTCGGCGATCAGGTTCAGTGCTGTCTGCGAACGGGTTGGATGATCACAGAACCTGTCAGCGAGAATTTGATGAAAGCCCTGCAGGCCGACGGAAAGATCCCTGAGAAGGATCTGAAAAAGGCCGTCAGCAGCCTCAGGATATACACAAAGGATGAGGAGCTGAAGGTGACGGAGTTCCTGCGTCAGCTCTGCGATTTGCTCACAACGCTGCTCAATGAAAACCGCCGCGCCGACAGTCTTGCCGAGCAGCTGATCAGTTCCGAGCGCGCACGGTCGCTGGGCGCGTTGACCGGAGGCGTGGCCCACCATTTCAACAGCCTGCTTTCGGTGATTCTTGGCTACTCCTCTTTCATGCTCAACCGCCTGTCCCTTCCGGCGGAAGCATCCGATGCGCTGCAGCACATATCCGATGCCGCGCAGAAGGGCCGCCGCCTCACAGACGAAATGCTGGCCTTCCTCGGCAGCGAGTCCGAAGAGCAGAGCTCGTGCAGTGTGCATGAAATCCTTGAAAATGTGGTCTCGCTGCTTCATTCGCAGATGCATTCGCGCGTGCGCTTTGAAATGAAACTGGGTGCGGGAAGCGACGAAATATCCGCGCGGCCGAGCGCATTGCATCAGGTGGTTTTCAATCTGCTCACGAACACCCTTGATGCGATCGAGGGCAGCGGTTCGCTGTCGGTCATGACCCGAAATTCGGAGGTGAGCGCCGAAGGCGGTCCGCGGCGCTTTATCGAAATCGGCGTTGAGGAAAAGGAACCCGCCGCAAGCGGGAAAAATGCGGCTGCTTCCGGGGAAAACCTGCCCCCTGAAAAAGCCAGTTTGAAACTTTCCAGCCTGTTCGGGCTGGTTGCCGATCTGGAAGGTTCGGTGATGATCACGCCGGCGGCGGGCGGAAGACCCGTTGTGAAGGTCGTGCTTCCTGTCGCGGGCCAGGCGGGGCTCAAGCCGGCCGGCACGGAAGCGGGCGATCAGCTGCGGTCCAGCAGCATTTGGGTGCTGGATGACGATGACACCTTCCGCGAGATGTGCGAATTCGTTCTTTCAGGGCAGGGGCACAAGGTTCATTGTCTGTCCAGCGCGCAGGAAATGAAGGACGAATGGGGTTCCGGGGGCGCGAAGCCGGATCTCATCGTCATGGATTTCAGCATGCCCGACCTGAACGGGCTGGAAATGTGCCAGTGGCTGCGCCGCAGCGACGCGGAGACGCCGGTCATTCTGGTCAGTGGTCTTTCCACACATCAGCCGGATATCCAGAAGGCGACGGCATTGAAGCGGGTAAGCTTTCTCCAGAAACCATTCACCTTCCGTGAAATGACCGATGCGGTCGAGAAGTCCCTGGCCGAATCGCTCATCGGCCGCTGCTGATCACAGCGATTCCACCAGCAGGCGCAGCCGCTTATAATGGGAGCCTTCCCAGTAAATCCGGCCGCATCCCGCGCACCGGAAGAATTCGTTGTAATGCCTGCGCGTGTTTTCCTGAAGCCGGTCAAGGATTTCCACTTTTTTCACCGGCTCGATGAGCCCGTTGCAGGCCATGCACCGCGTGAGGGCGTCAGCAGAATGCAGGTCATAGCGCTGCATCACTTCGCGAAGCTGTTTAATCGGATCGGTATTGTGAACATAACAGCCCTGCTCAACGCATCGGCGCATCAGCAGACCCCGGTCGCGAGTCAGGAGCACGCGCCCATCATTTGAAGCAATCTCCGCAAGTTCTGAATCGTCACAATGATTATTGCAGACAGAATCATAACCCGTCAGGCGCAAGAGTCGCGCCAGCTTGCCCAGATGGCCGTCCAATACAAAACGCGCCGGCTCCGCCAGCGGCCGATGGAGTCTTCCTTCGGGAACTGTGTCGGGTTTATAGAAATGCGGATACACCGAAATTCTGCTGCCGTCCTGCAGATGAAATGAAAAATCAACGGCGTTCCCGTCCGCCAGAATCAGATCCACTTCCGTGTGCGGCACGCCCATGGACTCAATGGAGTCCTTCACGGATGGATGTTCATCAAAAACATAAAGGCTTGGTTTGCCGCGCCGGACGGGATCAACAAAATCGTTCAGCCCGCCGTAAAACCGGAACTCTGCCGTATGCGAAGTCATGGATTTAGTGTATATCGGCGGTGGTCATGAATAAACCGAAATATGAAATACATGTGCTGGGATGCAAGGTCAACCAGTACGATGCCCAGCAAATCCGCGAACTGCTGGAGCTTTCCGGCGCGGTTTCCGCGGAGGGCGGGGTGGCGGATATATCCATCATTCATTCCTGCGGAGTGACCGCGACTGCCCTTCAGAAATCGCTGCAGGCCGTGCGGGCTGCGCACCGGAAAAATCCGGATGGCTTTGCGGTCATGACCGGCTGCTGCTGCGCGCTGCCCGGTTTTGTCCCGCCCCGCGAGGCTGTCGCCTGTGTCGCGCCGCATGAGCACTGGCTGACGGAACTGGGTGAAGTGCTGAACCGCCTGCCGCTGAAGCTGAACCCCGTTGAGGTTCCGGAACACTCGGAACATTTCGGCATTCATTCCTTTTCGGGGCACACCCGTGCGTTCCTGAAAATCCAGAACGGTTGCAGCATCGGCTGCGCCTACTGCATTGTGCCCCGCCTGCGCGGCTATCTTTATGACAAGCCGTTGCCGGAAATTCTCGCGGAAGCCCGTTCGCTGGCGGCCTCCGGCCACAAGGAGATCATTGTCTCCGGAGTTTCGGTCGGCCTCTATGGCGGCCTCGCCGAAGCGATGCGCGCGCTGTGCGAGGAGAACATCGTGCCCCGCCTCGGGCTTTCCAGCCTGCATCCCAATGAACTGACCGGTGAACTGCTGGACGTCTGGGCGTCATTCAAATGCATGATGCCGCACATTCATCTCCCGCTTCAGTCGGGATCGGACCGGATTCTGAAAATGATGCGGCGCAACTACGCGCGTGCGGACTTTTTGCGCGCGGCCGGCAAGGTTCGCGACAATCTGAAGAATCCTGCCATCACCACGGATGTAATTGTGGGATTCCCGGGAGAGACCCCGCAGGATTTCAGCGACACGCTGGCATTCTGCCGGGAAATCGGATTTTCGCGAATGCATGTATTTCCGTTTTCGCCCCGGCCGGGAACGGCGGCCGAAAATATGGACGGCCGCGTGCCGCCGGAAGAAATAAAATCACGCGCGGCAAAGCTGCGTGCCCTTGGCCGCGAACTGGCGCGAAAATACTGTGAATCTTTTATCGGAAGGGATGTTGAAGTTCTTGTCGAACAGCGCACGGCGGAAGGCATTTGTTCCGGCTATACGGAACATTATGTGCCGGTCGAATTTGAAGGTTCTGCGGCGGATAAAGGAAATATCCGCATTGTTTGCGCGGACAGAATCATCCAGGGCCCGGCCTTGCATGCCGTGCGGGGGATGCAGTGACAAAAAGTGAAAAATACGACGTGATCGTGCTGGGGGCGGGGGCATCGGGCCTGATGTGCGCCGCCGCAGCCGGCCGCCGCGGGCGCAAGGTGCTGGTTCTTGAGGGAACAGAACACGCCGGGAGCAAAATTCTGGTTTCCGGAGGCGGGCGATGCAATTTCTCCAACGCAGAGGTTGGGCCGGAGCATTACATTTCCGCGAATCCGCATTTCTGCAGATCGGCGCTGAGCCGGTTTTCACCCGGAGACTTCTGCGCGCTGCTGGGCCGGCATCACATTCGCTGGCATGAGGAAGAATATGGACGCCTTTTTTGTGATGATGGCGCAAAAAGCGTTCTGGACGTGCTTTTGTCCGAATGCCGTGAGGCAGGGGTGACCATCCGCACCGGTATCAAAATCAAAAAACTTGATCCGGGTTTTCACGTCGCAGAATTCAGAGCCTCATTGCTCGTGATCGCGGCCGGCGGGAAGTCATGGACAAGGCTGGGGGCAACCGGATTTGGTTATGAAATCGCACGCCAGTTCGGGCTGAATATCATTACTCCTGCGCCTGCGCTGGTTCCGCTGGTGTTTGATGCGGCCGGCCGGAAGCGCTTCGGTGCGCTGGCCGGTTTATCCGCGCGCGCGCGCGTGTCGTGCGGGGATGCGGTTTTCGAGGACGATATTCTTTTTACACATCGCGGTTTGAGCGGTCCGGCCATTCTGCAGATTTCTTCGTACTGGAGGGAAGGCCTTGCCGTCACCATTGATCTGATCCCGCAGGCGCGCCTGGAGGAGCTCGCTGCCCGATGGAAAAAAGAGCATCCGAAAGCGGAGCTGAAAAATCTGCTGGGCGAGATCATCCCCAAACGACTGGTGCAGTGCCTGCTGGAAAACAGCCGGCCGGTGAACCAGATCGGCGAGCGGGAACTGGAGGACATTGCGGAAATATTTCATCGCTGGAAAATCGTGCCGGCGGGTACTGAAGGATTTGAAAAGGCCGAAGTCACGCGCGGGGGAGTGGACACGGCGGAAATTTCTTCAAAAACCTTCGAGGCGCGCAAAGCGCCAGGCCTTTATTTCATCGGCGAAGCGCTGGATGTGACCGGCTGGCTGGGCGGGTACAATCTGCATTGGGCCTGGGCCTCGGGTCACTGCTGCGGGCTTTGCTGCTGAAAGCCAAAAAGCATCAAAAAATGCTCAAAAATGTCAAATAATGGCCAAAAAGTGCCAAAAAATCGTTAAAAACGGCAAAAAATGCTTAAAATGGCCAAAAAACAGCCAAAAATCACATTCTAATTTCTTTCCAGCAGGTGAACTCGAGTTCCTTGGAAAGGAACTGTTTCAGCAGGTTGATGTCAACAAACCACTCGCCGCCCGGTTTTAATGTGGTCAATTGGGACCAAATGACACCGTAGCCATTCATTTGCGGCTGAATGTATGCGTTGGCGAAAGGGGCGTATACAAAGCCGGAGAAATCGTTTTGCGGTTGAAACTGTATTTCATCCGTTGAACGTGACAGGATGGAAAATTCTGTCGGCAGTGCTCCTACAAAAGTGGTTTGCGGCGGGAAATATGCGACTCCATCCAGGAATATGCGAACTGGACCCCCGGATGTATCAATGTTAATGGTGCCTTTTGCTCCGCTCTTGTTTATAGATTCAAGGTAATAGTCTCCAGCGGGCAGGGTGAGAGTGTCATGGGGGCCCATGTCAATCACGTTCCCAATAATCGGCGGAATGGCATTGGCGTTGTTGTTGACGGCTATGGTGGCGGCGAAATCGCTGGCCAATTCCCCGCCTATGATGCCGAGCGGGTCGGGCTCCATGCGCCCGTACGGGATCAGCGTCCAGTCTGCAGGGCCGGAGTAAACGGCCGGGGTGCCATCCGGGGCAGCCCCAATGTTCACGACCCCATCAAGTGTGACGCCTGGAGAGATTTCAACCAGGAAGTTGGAACCGATGGTTGCATCGCCGGTGCTGTCGGCGATGACGGGGTTTGGTACAACTGATGAGTCGTAACTCCAAACGGATACTTGTGGAGCAAAATCCAGTTTGCTGTCTCCAAGAATGCCGGTCATGAGCAGCGGCCGCCGGAAGGCGACGATCTTGACGGAGCTTTTGGCTTCGCCGTTGCGGCTGGTGGCACGGCCGGTGACGACATAGCTGTAGGCATTGGTGTCCTTCATCTGGATGATGTCGGTCACGGTGTCGAACGTGTAGCCCGCGGGGGGCGGGATGTTCACCGCGTTGTGGCCGGGGTTGAACTCGAGGGTCTTGTTCTTGAGCCGGACTTCGATCCAGTTGCGGACATAGTAGATGCCAGCCTCGGCCTGATAGTAGGCCTTGGTGGCGCTGACATAGTTGTCGCTGATGGCCATGTCGGTTTTGATGACCATGTAGGCGAACGACCCGATGAGCGAAAGCAGGGTCAGCATCGCCGTTACCGTGAACAGGGCCACGCCCTCTTTCCCTTTGTTCATTCCGCATTTTCCTGTCTTCATGGCTCGCCTTCTTTCTGTTTCAAAATCAGTTTCTCTTGACCACCTTGGTGGATACTGTGAAGCGCCGGTAATGGTCGCCCACGATCGGGTGGGTATATCCGTATTCGGGCTTCCCGGTTCGTCCCGTGATGGAGATATCCACGACCTTGCCGGTTACGGCCACGTTGAAGGACTCGATGTTTCCGGCGGCCATTTTCTGCCAGTCATAGTTGTATATCCGGGTGCTGTCTATGCGCTGCAGATAAGGTTTGTACGGGAACTGGGAGGGGTTGTTGATCCAGTTGTACGTGATGGTGGAGACCACTTCCACCGGGGCCCCCGCCTCAATGTCGAATTCAAGTCCGACCAGTGTCGAAGGGGAAGTGCTGATGCCCAGCATGTTGCCGCTGTCGGATGTGACCCGGGCAGTCTGAAGGCCTCCGACGAACAGCACGCTCCCGACGGTCACATTGGTGGGGTCTGCCGTCAGGGTGAGCGTGGTGTCTCCCTGGCTGGCGTCTGCGGCGAGGTAGCCGATGGGCTGTCCGAAAGCCGCAGCCAGGTGCATGGTGTCCGAAGTTCCGCTGGCCCCCGCCAGTATTTTCGGATTGGTGTCGAAGCCTGCGATGGTGGTGATCCATTGGGAAAGGGTTCCGCTGGAAACCTGCAGGCCGTAACCGCAGGTGCGGAGGTCGCGGGAGACCATCTCGATGGCGGCGCGAACGTTCTGCTGCATTTCATTGGTGAGCTGCTGTGTCTTGAACAGCTTCTGGTAGTTGACGGATGCAGAGATCAGGATGGCGAAGATGAAAAGGCTGAGCCCCGCGGCAACCATGATCTCCGCCAGGGTGAAACCCGCCTTTGCCATCATCTGTTTATCGCTGCGCATATTCATTGATGCTGCTCCTTTAAAGGGATTTCATGCAGTCGAGGGTAATCTGATGATTTTTCCCGTCAACATCTTCCCAGTTTACAACCAGATGCACGTTTTTCAGGTCAGCGGACAACGAGGTCACGGTCCAGGTGCGCGTGAAGGCGCCGACGATGTCGCTGCCGCTGATTATAGTGGCCCATTGGCCGCCGTTGAGTTCTTCCATCTTGGCCTGCGCCATTGCCGTGGCCTCGGTCATTCTGTTGCTGAAAGAATTGGCCCGGACCAGCCAGGCCATCAGGCCGTAGATGCCGGCCAGCCCGATCGAAAAGATCGCGCAGGCAATGACCACTTCCACCAGGGTGAACCCTCTTCTATGCTTTGCGCGTATCATGATATTGTCCCTCAATAATAATTATACATTTCCACCTGCCCGCTGGGGAATACGTAGATGTACTGGTAGCCGGCATTGGCCAGGTAAAGCGTCATATACATGTATAAATAGCTGGACTCAAACATCCCGCGCGAGTTGAAAGTGCCGGTGTCGGGGTATTTGGTGAAGGTGATTTTACTGTCTATTGTTTTTGTATAGGACTCGCCGGCGTCCGCGACGCCATCCTTGTCGTAGTCCACCCAGACGGTGACGGTATTGCCTGCAAAGGTGACTTTTGCGGTTGTGTTGCCGCTCGCGGCGCGCATGCGGGCCTGGCGGAGGGCGGTTGTGATGTCGAAGGACGCCCCGCTGAGCCTCCGCTTGGGGGCCATCTTCACAAAGTTGAAGCCCCCGTAGGCCATGATCACCACCATGATGGCGATGGCAATCATCAGCTCCATGAGCGTGAAACCCCGTTTATCCGTCATAAGACTTCTCATTTGATGTCCTTCCGCTCCCTCTCATCAAAAGCACAACCCGTGCCAAGTCATCAGCCATTTCTCCGCCGGGCGGCAAATCGGCAAAATTAAGACTTCGCATATAACTTTCCATTTGTCATTATACGCAAATGAGGAAATCCAATCAAGGGATGAATGAAAAACTTCCGGTGCCCGGAGCGGCCCGGATGCTGGCGACCCTGCTGTGGGCGGTCTGCGTCCCCGTGGCCATTGCGACGGTTTATCAGGGACTGCGCTTCAAGGAGAGCAGCAGCGCGTGCCGGGAGAGGATATCCGAATGGGAAAGCACCGAAGCGGTTTATAGGACGGCAGTGGAGCAGCAGAAGCGCCTTGAAACCAAGCGGGGCTTCTTTTATGAGCTGGGCGCATGGAGCCGCACCCGCCTGAACTGGAACGATGTGCTCAAGGCTGTGCGCGAACAGAAGCCCGCGGGAATCCATATCCTGGTCATACAGTCGGAGGGCGAACTGGACGATGTGGCGGAGGCCCGCAGCCCGCGCGAGGATATTGGCCGCCATTATTCCCTGCGCATGTGCTGCAAGACCGAGCCGGCGGTGACGTCCAGTCAGATTGTTGATTTTGTGAGATCCCTGCGCAATGTCCATGCCTTCAACCAGGCCTGGAACGACATCCGGATGGGCAACATCAACATAGACAAGCACAATCCGGAGTCCGGCAAAAAAGTGATGTGTCTCGATGGCTACGGCCCGAAGCGGAGGTTCGTGAAGCAATGAGCGATCCCCGAAAAGACCTGCGCAAGCGGACATGGCTCAGCATCCTGCTGCCATTGGCGGTTCTGACCATGCTGTACCGGATGGGGCTGAGCCCGTTTACAGAGGGGCGGAGGACCGCGCAGTCCAGTCTGGAACATTACACCCGGAAAATCCAGGAAGCCAAACCGGTGCTGGATGTCGCGCAGCAGCGTGTGGACGATGAGCTGAAACTGGACCCGCGCCTGCGGAAAATCCTGCAGACCTATGTATATGAATCGGAAGATCAGCTCACAGAAGTGACTCTGAAGCTGGATGATTTCGCGCGCAGCAGCGGCATGAAAGTTCTGTCTGTCCGCCCGACCCGGCTGGCTGCGGCCTCCTGGATGGAGGACCGCGAGAAAAAATATGCGTTCAAGCCCATTTGTGTGACCGTCAACGGGGCCGGCAATTACGATCAGATTCACAAGTTTGTGGGTCTGGTTGAAGGGGACAGTCCGTTTGCCACGCTGTCGTTTGTTTCGATCGCCGGGATCAAAGATGACCCCAATGACATGACGGCGACGCTTCAGATTGAATGGCCGATTTGGACAGAAATCGGTCGCACGGAATATCTTCCGATGATGCAGAAATAATAATTCTTGCCCGGGTCAAGAAGGCCTCCGATTCTCATAAATGAGAACTTTTAACCTTCCGTTTGCCTTTGTGCGACCGCCAGAGCCGCCATGTCTCCAAGATGTTTTCCAAGGGTTGCCGCAGCAATCCGGCAAACAGCCAGCGCTTCAGGAACGGTATAAGCCGGAAGCCGTTTGGCCAGTTCGTTGAAGATCATGTCCCCCGTGTGCATTGCAATGGTTCCCAGCAATATGACTTCCGGATTCAGGATCATGATCAAATTGCCGATGCCCTGCGCCAGATGTTCAATATAAACTTCCCATTCTTCAAGTGCCGTGCTGTCCCCGTCGCGCACGGCCTCCATGAAATGACGGAAATCCAGCGGGCTGGGGGATTGCCTCCGCAAGGCGTAGCGGTCGGCCAGGTTTTTGCCTCCGCAATAGGCTTCAAAGCTTCCGCGATGCCCGCAGGGCGATTCCGGGCCGTTGGGATCCAGCACATGGAAACCGACTTCTCCGCCCATGTCGCAGGCGCCCTGAACCAGATGCCCGCCCGCCATGATTCCCGCGCCGAGCCCTGTGCTCATGGTCAGGAAGATCATGTTTTCCGTTCCTGCGTAACCGCCCCAAAGCCACTCGGCCAGCACGCCCGCATTGGCGTCGTTGTTCATGAAGACGGGCTTCCCGAAATGCCTGCGCAGGGGCTCAACGATGGGAACCGTTTTCCATCCGGTCATGTTGGGGGGCGAAAGCAGCGCGCCCTGCTTTACGGAAAGCGGGCCTGGCGCGGATATGCCGACGGCATCAATATGCCCGCCGGATTCGTTGAGCACTTCATCGGCCAGGGCCAGCACGCGATCCATCCAGTCGTCCGGCCCCCGCTCCGTGCGGGAGGGCATCCGTTTGGAGATAATAACTTCCCCGTCTGTTCCTCCAGCGCAGACCGCCGTCTTGGTTCCGCCGATGTCAATGCCCAGAATCATGGATCCATCTTCCCGATGGCGCGCGTGAACTCAAGCCAAAAGCGCTGCGCAACTCATTGACCCGCGCCGTGCCTTGTAATAAAGTGCGCCTTTGATCAACTGAATGAAAAACAGCAACCAAGAGGATGTGCAGTGATAACGGGTATTCCCATCATTTATAATTTTCCGCTGGCGGGCGTCGCGTTCGCCTTCAAGGAATCCAATTTTGCAGGCCAGGTCATTATTGTGCTGCTGCTGGTCGGCTCTGTTTTCTCATGGTCCATCATGGTGTCGAAACTGCGCGAGCTGCGGGTTGCCGCCAGTCTTTCCGCGGACTTTCTTTCGCACTACCGCCGCGAGGGGCATCCTTTGAATCTTTTCCTGCGCCAGAAGAAATTCTCCGGGAGCCCGGTTTTTGACATCTATGAGAAGGCCTGCAACGCGATTGCATCCGAAACTGACACCACCGCCCGCCGCCCGGCCGGCCTCTATTCCCCGGTGGAGCCTTCGGACATGCGCCTTTCGCGCCATCAGATGGAGTGCATCCGCAACCTGGCTGAGCGCAACGTGGCCGACAACACGCTGCTGCTGGAAGTCAATATGGGCTTTCTGGCCACAGCCGTCAGCTCGGCGCCTCTGCTGGGCCTGCTGGGCACGGTCTGGGGCGTGATGGAATCGTTCGGCGGCATGGCCATCACCGGTGCGCCCACGCTCGCGGCCGTTGCGCCGGGCATATCCGGCGCGCTGCTCACGACGGTGGTCGGCCTGCTGGTTGCGCTGCCGTCCGCCATCGGGTTCAACTGGATCACCAACCGCATTCGCTACCTGTGCGTCCAGATGGACAACTTTGCGCAGGAGTTCACGGCGGATGTTCAGCGTCACCTCGGGTCGGAATAGGGGAGACGGCTGTGGCAAGAAAGACATCGCTCACGTCGCTCCATCAGATCAGCGAGATCAATCTGACCCCGCTGATTGACCTCACGTTCCTTCTGCTGATCACCTTCATCATCACCTTCCCGCTGATGGAGCAGGGCATTTCGGTGAATCTCCCCCGCGGCAAGGCCGATCCGCTGGATCCCGATGAATCCCGCAGCATCAGCCTGAATCTGGAGGGCCAGCTTTATCTGGATGACGTGATGATTTCCAAAGAGGAACTGGCGTCGGAAATGACCACGCTGGGGCAGGCCGCGCCGGACACGACAGTCCTGGTGCGCGCCGACGAGGGCATCCGCTATGGTCAGGTTGTTGAAATCATGAAAATTCTCCATGACGCCAAGATCGCGCGCATGGCTCTGGTTACGCAGGAGGAGGCGAAGCCGGTCCGATGAACAGGATTCCGCGGCGGGTATTCTGGTGGAGTTTCGCGGCGCATCTGTCCGTGATCGTGAGCCTGATTCTCCTGCCGCTGATCATGAACTGCCGGATGCGCAAGAAGCCGGTGGAAAACATCATGTATGTGGATTTGCAGCAGCTGACTGTGCCGCCTCCTCCCGCGCTGCAGGAAGCCCCAGTGGCCGAACCGGAACCCCCGCCGCCCGAGCCGCCGAAGCAGGACATCCCCGAGCCGGAACCTGTGAAGAAAAAGAAGATTGAAATCAGCAAAAAGAAAATCAAACGCGACGAAATGCCGCCGCCGAAGCAGAAAAAGCCCAGCCTGACGCCGGAGGAGATCAAGAAACTGCTGGCGGACGGGGCGAAGATATCCAATGAGCCGATGCCCGAACTCGCGCTGCCCACGTGGTATTTCGCGCTGGTGCGCCAGACCATGTACGACCGCTGGAACCAGCCCGGCGAACTGGCGGGAGCCGTCGGGATGATGACGCGCATGCAGTTCCGCATCCATCGCGACGGGAGCATCTCGCGGATCAGCATGGTTCGCTCATCCGGAAGCAAGGTCATGGATGACTCCGTGATGGCTGCCGTGAAATCTGTAACCCGGCTGAAGGAACTGCCTTCCACCTATCCCGAAGCCCACTACGACGCCACCGTTGACTTCGAGCTTACCACCGGCGGATTTTGAACTGTTTTATGCCACGCCGGTGCTGGGCGCCATGCTTGACGCCATCGCAGGATCCTTCACGGACGGTTTGGTTCCGCGGTAGGCGATGACTTGAACGCAGGAGAGATATGGGGCCGTGACAACGACCCCGATAATGAATACGATCAGCCCAAGCCCGGCCACAACGGAGCCGATCGCATACAGGGCCAGATAAATCCAGAAATTGCCCTTCACCATGTTGTAGCTTTCAATAATTGCGGGCCAGAAATCCATTTTTCGCTCCACGATCAGGAAGTACGAAAACATGGTAATGGTGCCGATTGCCATGCTCGCAACGAGAAACAGAGGCGCCATAACTTTCGAGGCCAGCATGGTTGCGGCGGCGATCACGATGAAGAGCAGAAACGCAGGCAGAAAATAATCAAATCCCTTGAAGATATCCCCGACGACCGGTTTGGGGTCTCTGTTATCATGAAGGGCCAGCAGGACAATGCACACCCCGGCATACAAAGGTCCGGCCAGGATGAAGGCCGTCACGAAAGCCAGCAGTCCCGCCACAAGATGGACGAGAATCAGAAATCCGAGATTGAGTTTGTAAAAATCAAAAGCGCGTTTCAGCACCTCTCCGAAATCCAAAGGCTTGTATTCCGGTTGCACCTCGAAATTACCTGTTTCGTTCATGGTCATCTCCTTATTGAACAGACGGATTATTGTTTAAACACCTGCATTCTTCAAGAACTATACCGTGCCGTTTTTCTTGCAGAGGGTCCGTGCGTCTGTGATACACTTCTGCGGACATGAGGAAAATGAAGATCAACAAAGAGACCCTGGCCTGCGCAGCCCTGTGGTTGCTGCTGCTGGCCGGGCTGGCGTTTCGTGTCTGGGGCGCGTGGGCGTTCCGCCATATCACGGATCCGGACTGCGGCGTGGTCGCCCTGATGGCCAGGCACATGGCCGAGGGCCGGGCGTGGCCGGTTTTCTTTTATGGGCAGAGCTACATGGGAAGCCTTGAGCCGGCCCTGAGCGCCCTGTGCTGCAGGATATTCGGCATCAGCGGATTTGCCGTATGCCTGGGCACCGCCCTGGCCGCAGCGGGGGCTCTGGTTTTCACCTATCTCTGGGGGCGTGATGCCGGCGGGCGGACGGCGGGCATGGCGGCGCTTGCGCTGTGCATTATCGGGCCGCCCGGTTTCTTCCTGTTCCAGTTCGCGCCCCGCGGCGGCTACATGGTGGCCATGATGCTGGGCATTTATGCAATGTGGCACGCTTCGCTCCTCTCCCGCAGACTGATCCTCCGCGAGAAGATCCCGTCATGGCACTTCCTTCTTCTCGGGCTTGGCGCAGGCCTTGGCTGGTGGTCCAACCAGTTGATCACTTCGGCGCTGGTGGCGGCGGCGGTTGTTCTGGCCATTGGCTGGCGCGGCCGGATTTTCAACCGCGGCGTTTTACTGGGCATCGCCGGGTTTGCCGCCGGGAGCAGCCCCTTCTGGATATGGAATGCCCTGCACAGCTGGGATTCCTTCAACATGCTGTCCAACCTCGGCGCAATCAGTCCCGTCCGCGGTTTGCGCCATCTGATGTCCAAGTCGTGGCGGTTCATCGGCGCGAACGGGGAGCCCCATGCCCTGGCGGTCGCAGCGGCTGTTCTCACGGGGGCGGCTGTCCTGTTGGGCATTTTTGCGGCTCTCTGGCGCTTCAGAAAAACAAGGCAATGGCGCGGCTCTGTGTTTTGCGCGGTTGTTTTCATAGTGGTTTCCTGCTGGCTCTTTGTCCGTTCCAGTTATGCCGTGATGAACACCACCCGCTATCTGGTTCCGCTGTTCCCCGCGCTGGCGGTTCTTTCCGGCGTTGCCGTTTCCGCTTTGCCGCGCCGCGGATTTTATGCGGCTCCGGCTGCGCTGACGATTCTCCTGATGCTCCCGCAGCTCCCGGTTGTGCGGCAGGTCGCTCTTGAAATGCGCGAAAGCGCGGCTGGCGCGAAGCAGATCCAGGGGCTCGCAGATTTTCTCGAAACCAGCAACATCGAGGCAGTCTATTCTCATTTTCGTTACTATCCCTACAATTTTCATCTGGGTGAACGCTGGCCCTTCACCGACATGCGCGGAGACCGCGTGCCGGAAATCACGCAGCGGGCTGAGCTGGCCCGCCGCGCCGCGGTGTTCGACAATCACGGCCAGATTGAAACTTTCCTGCGCGTGTGCGGGGGCGATGCCTCGCAGGGCAGTGCGGCCGGCCGGCGCATGACCTGGGATTTTCGGCCGCCGCCACTGAATCTGGAAGAGATTCCCGCAGCAGTCGTCACGAGCATAACTGACAGCCGCGGGCATGACATGCTCGGAGAGGTGACAGACCGCAACGTGGACACCTATTGGGATCATCCGCTCGGCGACAGCCGGGACGAGGATGTGGAGATTATCTTCGCGCAGCCCGTGACCGCCAGCCGCGTTCGCCTGCTGGCGCCTGCTGCGCGGTTTTATCCGCGGAACTTGAAAATCAAGGCTCTGTACGAAGGGGACGAGAACTGGACTCCTGTTCATCCCGTGCATGCGGTGCCGGAATTCTACTGGTCCGGCGCCCGCCCGTTCTGGGGGGGGCGCAGGTTCCGTTTGGAATACAAACTCCCGCCCAAACCCATGCTGAAGCTGCGCCTGACGGAGCCCCGTGAAGACGTTGAGTCCCGGGAACTGTGGGCGATTTCTGAAATTCAGCTGTTCGCCCCGGCGGAAGAGGCATCCGGCTGGCGGGAACCGTTTGCGGAGCTCGCGGGACTGCTGGAGCAGCGGGGGACAAAAATCCTGTACAGCGACCGCGGCCCGGCCAATGCCCTGATCCGCCTGGAAGGATTCAATGTCCGCACGGAACTGGAGCCGTCATTTTTTCCGGAGAATGCCTTGTGCGTGAACGGGGAAATCTCGTGGACCCCGCACACGGCTTTTCTGGTGCTTCGGCAGGACGTGCCGGTGACGGCGCGGACGCTTGAGGAGTTCGACATTCGCATGCGCCAGACGGAAATCGGACCGTGGGCGCTTTTTGACTTCGAGGATCCCGAAGCCGTTCCTTCCGTGCATGTGCCGCTGCACTGGACGGGTTTCAATGTGATCAAAGGTCAGGGCCGGGAGCATGCGCGCATCTGGCTGGATCGCGCCTTTGGGATCATGCGCGGACAGGGAGATCCCGAAGAGGCCCTGGCGGCCCTCATAGAAGCTGTAGAATACTATCCCAACTTCATCACGGTCTCCGGCAAACTGCTCGGATGGCTGAAGACGCGTGCGGACGGAGCGACCCTGTCTGCGCTCGAGACGGCATTCAGCGAGGCCGCGAATCCCTCTGTTCCCGCGGTCAGGGAGTTCAGCAACGGAATAAAACTGCTGGGAGTCACGCCCCCGGTGCATCCTGTGAAGCCTGGTGAAACCGTGAACGTCCGCTGGTTCTGGCAGTGTCCGGCGGATGTGGACCCTTCGAAATGGGCGGTTTTCGTGCACTTCAAGAACGGTTCAAACCGGTTTCAGGATGACCACATTTTCCTTGAGAATGTCCGCCGCCAGTTTCTGAAGTCGCAGGATCAGCTGGAAATATTCAGCACGGATCGGCGTTTTACGGTTCCCCTGGACGCAGTTCCCGGCCTCTGGAACCTGGAAACAGGCCTCTATGACATCGCGACAGGAAAAAGATTGCGTCCGGCAGGCAAATTGATAGATAATATTTCCCCTATCAAATTGAAGGGAGTTCTTGAGGTTCTCAATCCTGATAGGTGAAGGGAAGTGAAATGAATATTGTCAGTCGTCTTTTGGGCATATTGAGGTTGTGTCTTATTGGCGGTGTGGCTTTTATGCTGTCCGCCTGCGAACAGACTGGCGAGGGCGGAGGCCTCGGGGGCGGCCATGATTTCGGTGATAACGATCCCAACGTTGTTTACTGCATGGGGGACAGCATCACTCGGGGAACGGACGGCCCTTCCTATGTCGATGTCCTGGCCGGCCTGATCGGGAAAACCTGCATCAACGGCGGCATCGGAGGATCTCCCTCTGCGAGCGGAGCAGGGCGCGTGGACGGGGTTATCGCCAGCATTAAACCCGGCTATATGGTCATTTTCTACGGCCACAATGACTGCTGGCAGGGCGGCGCGACAGGCGACAACGTCCGCTATATGATCAATGCCTGCCAAAACGCCAAGGTTGTTCCCATTGTGTGCAACCTGACGCCAATGTACTTCGGCCATGAGATTTTCAGCGGCACCGCCCACAGGCTGTCCATCGAAATCACAGCGGTTGCAAAAGAAGAGGGCGCCAAGGTGGCTGACACGTGGGGAGCATTTGGAACCGACGAGTCGCTGCTCATGCCGGACGGGCTGCATCCGAACCAGGAAGGCGCGAACGTCATCGCCTCGACCATAGCTGACCTGTTTTGATCAGATATTTGGCAGAAAAAGCCATAAAAATGGCCAAAAAACGGCCTAAAACCACAAAAAAACACCAATAACAGTCAAAAACCGCTATTTTTTGGCTTTAGGACGCTTCGGAGGCGCATCGCGCGTCAAATCCACAAAAACGGGATAATGATCCGAAACATGGCCTTTGTCACCGGGCAGGACTGAGACATCGTTGGTGTAGGTTCCTTTTTGAAGCACTTGCGCGGGACCAACCACCCAGGGCGCTTTGGTCAGGTTCTTGCTTGCGAAAATTCTGTCGAAGGCCGCCGGCGGGAACACCAGTTCGGGGTCGCCGTAGCGGGTGGGAATGGTGGTGCGCTCCTTGATGGGGCGTCCGCGCCAGAGATCCACCATGGAGGCCAGCGGCTTGAGGGACACATCCGTCTTGAACTGCTTGTTGTCGGGATCCACATTGGTGTCGCCGAGGATCAGGATTTCGTATTCACGCTTGGGGGCATTGCTGGCCACCGCCGCGATGTCCGACATCAGGATCTCCAGGCTCAGCTTGCGCTGTCTCTGGTTCGCGGCGTCGTCGCCGAAGTTGGATTTGAGATGCAGCCCGTAAAACAGCAGCCGGCGATCGGGTCCGGCCTCAACTTCAAAGGAAAGGAAACCGCGCATGGGGCGGTCGGGCCCTGCGGCCTTTGTGAAGCGAAGCGTGCGGACGTCCTTGAGGGGAATGCGCGAGAGCACGCCGATGTTGAGGGTGTCAATCTCGCCCCATTTGTGCCGGAAGAAGGTTGTGTATCCCACTGCGTAGGTGTTGCTCAGGGCCTTGTTGAGAAGCCGCAACGCGTATTTGTTTTCGATTTCCTGCAGGAAAATAATGTCAGGATTGATCTCGCTGATGATTTTCGCCGCGCCCTTGACGTGGGCGTCACGGCGTTTGGCCGTGCGCTCGGGCTCATCTTCATATCCGTCGGTGAAATGCTCAAGATTGTAGGAGGCGACGCGGATTTTGTCCGGGACTTCCTTGAGCAGCGCCTGCTCGTTGTAGATGACATTCCACGTCTCATAAAAGAAATAGGGATCATCATCCTGAATGGAAAAGGAGGGCCTGTTCGTGCTCGCGGAATCCGCCGCTTGTCCGGAGCCCGTCAGCAAAAACACCGCTGCCAGTATGTATTTCATTCGAGTCATAACGTTTTCTTCAACCTCACCTGAATCATGTTAATACAGATATGGGGATTCTGGCAATGCTAATGATCGGGCCCGCCGGTTCAGTCCCGATTCCTGGTCAGGCGCAGCGAGTCCAGCCACACCGCACGGTTTTCGTTCCCGGCGTCCGGCTGAACATAAACCAGAATGCGGCTCACGGTTGACCGGTCCAGTTTCCGGATGTCCGCGAGACTGCAGTAAACCGGCGACCAGCCGTCGGCCAGCGAGGTCGCCTGACGCGGCAGGAATTCCGTTTCGCCCTTTTCATTGGCCAGGGCAATCTGGATGGTTGTTTTTCCCGAAACCCACACAGAGATGAAGCCGTGCTGCGAGAAATCCTGGAAGTCGGTGTCTGCATAGACGCACGCCGCACCTTCTTTTCTGCCCGCCGCCGTGCAGGTGATTTTGAGGGATTTGCCGCTTCCCATCAGCACATTCCCGGAATCCTGCACGGCGGTTGTTCCGTCGCTCAGCGCCTTCCAGGCCAGCCCCCCGCCGTCAAAGTTGTCCACCATGAACTCGTCAGGGATCCTGGCGCGCGGAAGTGCAAGGGCCGGCGCGGCCGTGATGCCTGAAAGATCCCGGGCCAGGTTCTCTGTCTGCATGGCAAAGTGATAGGTTTCACCCGGCACCAGGCCGGTGATGTGCATTTTCGTCCGGGATGCGTCCGTGTATTTGAAAGGCGCCGGGCTCGCCGGAGTGGCCTTCAGAAATGAACGGTAATCGCGAATGGGACGGCTGGAATATTTTATGTGGAAGGCAAAAGCGTCCTCGTCCGGCCGATCCCAAGACAGCACAACCTCGCCGGGCATGCGGGAGACCGCCGCCTTCAGATTTTGCGCCTCTGACGGCCCGGCGCCGGGCGCCGCGCCGGTCAGGAATATTCCGTCCGTCCACAATTTCCCGCCGGACCTCTGCGGATGGAATGTGAACAGGATTCTCTCCACGCCGGACAGGTCGCATGCGCCGTGATCGGGCAGAGCGAAGGACATGAAAGTCCAGCCGTCCTCCGCGGATTTTCCGCTTTCCCGCTGCAGGGCGGTTTGCTTTCCGCGACTGTCCTCCAGCGCGACCTCTACGCTGTCGCCATTGGAAATCCAGAGCGTCAGATACTTGAAGGCGGAGAAATCCTTCAGCGAAGGATGCCCCGCGAGCGTTGCGGTTTCGCCGTCGCAAACGACTTCCAGCGCGTGCTGGCCTTCGCGGGATATGTCCGAAGCGATGCGCTGCATGGCGGACGAAGAGCTTTCCCATACCATGTAGGGCTCCATGCCGGCCGCATTCTCGAAATCCGCCAGAATCCCCAGCAGTCCTGTTCTTTCAACCGCGCCCCGCACAATCTCATGCCGGCCGAACAGATCGCGGATCAGCCCGGAGCGGTGATTCTCGATCATGCAGACCATGGCGCCAAGATCAGCGGCCAGATAATCCCTGGAAACCCATTCATGCCTGGGGCTGAACGATGCTTTTGGCCCGTATTCGCCCCAAACGGTTTCTTTGTGGTCGGTCTCGAGCGCGGCCAGCAGGGCAAGCGATTCGCACGGAACCCAGTTGATGGCCGAAATGGCCGCCGCCGGGGCAATGACCGCGTCCTCGTCCACATGGCCTTGTTTTGGAGGATATCCGTAGTCATCAATCCCCTTCGGGCCCTCGCAGATCGAAAGCCCCCAGAGGGCCGTCCCTGGATACAAAGTCTCTGTGCTGTACTGGTGGTTCAGCCGGGCCGCCCTGACCGCATTGCGCCAGTAGTCGGCGTGGCGGTCTTTGCGGTTTTTCAGATCCAGCCAGACTTGCGGATAGACATGCGTGAACAGCGGCGGAGACACCGCAAGGTCGGCGCCGTCAATGCTTTCCCAGCGGTAATAGCGCGCCCAGCCCTCGTTCCAGCAGGATGACGGAATCGGATGAGACGTCGAACCGATGGCCAGCACATAGGCCAGCATGCCGCTCAGCGGGCCGTCGCCCCTGATGCGAGCGGCCGAGAATCCTTCGCTCTCCGACCATTTTCCCGCCAGTGAATCAAGAATCTCGTTGTTGTTGTTCCGGAGCATCCAGTCCCACTCCACCTCGTCGAAGAGCCTCCGGGCGGTTTCGCGGATGGCGGTTTCGGTCGGCGTGTCGCGGTCGAAATACTGCTCGCAAAGCAGCGCGCCCGCCATCAGGCCGGCCGTGGCCATGGTATCCGCACCGCCGTTGGCGGGATGCGTTTTCAGTGTGCGCAGATCATAGGTCTCCGCAAAAAAACCGTTGAAGCGGGGAAGGGAAGCGCAGGTGCTGAGAGCCAGCGCGGCATGCCGCGCGGCCTCCGGCCGCTTCAGCCATCCGCGCTCGGTGGCGGCGGCAAGGGCCGAAAGATACAGCCCTTCGGCCTGCGGCGAGGTCAGCTTCGGATCGCCGAAGCGCTGCTGGATCAGTCCGTTTGTGGCGAGGCAGTCCTCGAAATACTGGAATGCCTGCCGCTCCAGCGCATCCAGTCTGGCCTCGTCTGCGTGGCTTGCGCCCCTGGCGAAAACGGCTGTCGCGCAAAGCGCGGCCGCGAGAATATATATTGTGCATTTCATGGCGGAATCCTTTCCCCTTTCGAATTTATGCCTTCAGGGCTGCCGCAAGCTGGTCACGAAGTTCGTGCAGCGCCTGCGGAATCACCTTGGTTTTTCCGAGCACCGGCATGAAGTTGGTGTCGCCGTTCCAGCGAGGGACGATATGCATGTGAATGTGGTCCTTCAGCCCCGCGCCCGCCGCTTCACCCAGGTTGATTCCGATGTTGAACCCGTCGGGTTTCATCACTTTCTGGAGCAGCGTCACACTCCTGGAAGTCAGTGCCATCATCTCGGCGCGCTCATCTGCCGTCATGGTTTCCAGTGAGTCCACGTGCCGCAGGGGGCAGACCATCAGATGGCCGTTGTTGTAAGGATAGCGGTTCATCACGATGAAGCAGGTTTTGCCCCGCTCCAGGATGAGGTTTTCCACATCGCTGTCTTTCGTGAGCATGTCGCAGAGAAAACAGCCTTTCTCCTTGCTCCCCAGTATGTATTTCATGCGCCACGGCGCCCAGATTCTTTTCATAACGGCCGCAGGATGAAGGAAAGGGCGGGGGATGTCAACACGCGCGATTCCGGGGCTGACAGCGGCTCGCGGAACCGCTAGAGTGCTTCCTTCGTATGGAAAAGGCGCGTCATATCCTGAAAACGGTTTTGCTTCTGCTCGCGGCCGCCGGCGCAGGCATGGGGCTGACCCTGTTTGTGATCAACGCGCTTGGGCCGTCTCCCGATGGCCTGACGCGGCTGGGCCGCGGCGTGCTCAAGGCCGGGGGCGAAGGATGGGAGATGGCCGCGACGGAGCACTTCACCGGCTATGCGCCCTCCGGTGAACTGGTCGAACTGCTGCTGCGCAAAGCGGAACACGCCTCGCGGGAAGTGGAAGCGGCTCTTGAACTCCCGCCGCTCACCAACCGGGCGCACTGCTTCCTGATCACCGATTCCAACCTCTGGAAAACGGTGCGCCAGCGCGGCGGCTGGCGCACGGACGGTCGCGCCCTTCAGTACGGCAGTGAATTTGTCCTCTATATTCCCGAGGAGAATGCCGAGATGGAGGACGCCATTCCGCATGAGATTGTTCATTTCCGGCTGCGTCAGGTTTATGAAAACCGCCAGCCGCTTGCGCTGGAGGAGGGCCTCGCGAACTATCTGGGATGGGAGATCACGCTGAAGTGGCATCTGCGGAACGACACCATCATTACGCGGACAAAGCCGCGGCTTCCTGTGGAATCCCTCTGGAGCCTGAAGGATCTGGCCGGCGCGACGGCGTATCACCAGGATCCGGCACGCAACCTCGCCTTCTACCGGCAGTCCGAGGAGTGGGTGCGCAGCATCGTCTCGATGATCGGGCCCGCTTCGCTCGGGGAGTTCGTGCGCCTCGTGTTCGGAGGGGATATGACGTGGGAACAGGCCCTCCGGGGCCGGTGGATGCTTTCGGATCAGCAAATGGATAAACTGGCGGTATGGGCAGAGAGCGGAAAATGAAAAGCGAAAAAAAACTGGAAGAGAATAGCGTTCGCAAGCCGGTGTACCTGGTCTTCGGCAGCGACGAATATGCCGTGAGCACAAAGGCCCGCGCCATTGTCGACGGGCTCTGCCCCGCGTCCGAACAGGCTTTCGGGCTGGAACGCATAGATGGCGCGCCCTCCACGGCCGACGAAGCCGTCATGACCATCCGCAAAATTCTCGATGCGGTGATGACCGTGGGCTTTCTGGGCGCCGGGAAAACGGTTTGGGTGGAGAATGCTTCTTTCCTTTCAGAAGGGGATCCCGGCCGGGTGGAGCGGGTGAAGAAAGAACTGGAACGGCTGACCGAACTGATCAAAAACGGCCTGCCCGCCGGGCAGCATCTGGTGATCAGTTCGCCGTCGGTGAGCCGCCGCCAGGCCTTCTACAAGGCCTGCGACAAGGCCGGCGAAGTGCATGCATTCGAGGCGGGCGACAAGCCGTGGCAGGCGATGAAGGACGCGCAGCCCCGGCTGGCCGAGCTGCTCCACGAAAAGAACCTGAAAATGTCCCAGGAGGTTTCTTCGGCTTTCCTGGAGAGGATCGGTTACGACACCCGCCAGATGGCTATCGAGCTCGAAAAACTGTCCGTGTATCGCGGCGATGGCGCTTCCGTGACGGTGGACGATGTCCGTCTGCTGGCATCTCCCGGGCGTGAGGTTCCTGTGTTCGAACTCTCCGAACATGTCGGCCGCCGCGATGTGGCCTCCGCGCTGAAGTCCCTGAAAAATCTGTTCATGCAAAAGCAGACGGGCATGGCGATCATTTTCCCGCTGCAGTCCCATATTCGCATGCTTTCGCTGATCAAGGACTGCCTTAACAGGCGCTGGTGCAAGGCAAGGGCCGGCTTCGGAGAAAGCCCGTGGATTGAAAATGATGAGGTGGACTCAGTGCTCTCCGCGCTGGGCAAGGGCGACCCGCGCAAGATGCACGCGTTCCGCGTGCAGAAAATCGCCGAGCAGTGTGCATACTGGACGGATCGCGAACTCGCTCGCGCCCTGCGTAAAATCGTGAAAACCCACGAACAGCTTGTTTCGAGCCCGGTCTCCGCCGATCTCCTCATCGAACTGCTTGTCGTGGACCTCTGCACTCCGGCCGCGAAACCTGCGGTGGCTCAAAGGAAAATGCAGTAAAAAAATAGTGCAATATATCTTGACTTTATCTGCGGTATGATTATAGTGCAGATAATGAATGTTCAATTAAATAAAATTTGCCAGATACGCATGGGTTATTCTTTCCGGGGAAGGCCGAATTTCTCGGCCAGCGGCCACATTCCTGTTATCCAGCCCAAGGATGTGAATGCAGACGGCCGGATTGAAGCCAAAGATCTTCTCCGCATTGAAGTTGCTGTTGGAAAGCCTCTTGTCCCAGGTGATGTGCTTTTGATCAACCGCGGCCGATTCACGGCTGCCGTCTTTGATGAAAGAATAGGGGATTGTTGCGTGGCGACCTCTGCGTTCATGATTCTGACCCCCAACGACCCCGAGCAAATCCTGCCCGAGTATCTGATGCTGTTCCTCAATTCTGCGGAAGGGCAGCGGAATCTCAAACGGCTGAACGAAACCACCACGATTCCGTTTCTGAGTCTCAGTAACCTTGAAGTAATGGAAGTACCGGTGCCGCCGATCGAACAGCAGCGCGAAATTGTTGTGCTGGGTGAAATGAACAGGGCATATGCACGTCTTTCAGCCCGCAAGATTGAACTTCAGAACCAGATTGTCACCCATTTTATGAAGGCAGGCCGTATGCCTGCTGCCCGTTTTCAAAAGGAGATTGCATGATGACAGCCGCCAGAAAATATTCTCAGGACGAACTGAACAAAACCCTCTGGAGTGCCGCGGATTCTTCGCGCGGAACCGTGGACGGAGGAGTCTACAAGGATTACGTGCTTCTCCTGCTGTTCTACAAATACATCAGCGATCTCCATCAGCACACGCTCGAGAAACTGAAAGAGCGCTATGGCAATGAAAAGGACCGCATTGCGCTGCGTTTGAAGAGCGAGCGGTTCATTATTCCGCAAGGCGCCAGCTTCTTTGATTTGTACAAGAAAATAGACGCCGACAATCTCGGCGAACTGCTCAATATAGCGCTGCATAAAATCGAGGATGCCAATGGCGACCGGCTGGAGGGTATTGTCACCGTGGACTTCAATTCCGATGCGATCCTGGGTCGCACCGACCAGCGCAACAAGATGCTTCGCCATCTGATGACCGACTTTGCCAAAATCGACATGACAGAGGCGGGAGATGACGTGATCGGCAACGCCTATATGTACATGATCGAGCGCTTTGGCACGGATGCCGGAAAAAAAGCCGGAGAATTTTTCACGCCGCACTCGATTGCCGTTTTGCTGGCAAAGCTGACGAAGCCGCAGCCCGGCTGGCGGATTTGCGACCCCACCTGCGGCTCCGGCGGCCTGCTGCTGCTGGCCGGTGAAGAGATCGAAAAACAGGGCTCCCGCGATTACGCGCTCTACGGACAGGAAAGCAACATGGGCACCTACAACCTTGCCCGCATGAACATGTTCCTGCACGGCAAGGACTCCGCCCGCATCGAGCAGGGGGACACGCTCAACAATCCGCAGCTCAAGGAAAAAGATGCGCTGATGAAATTCGATCTCGTGGTCGCCAATCCGCCCTTCTCGCTCAAGAAGTGGATGGGGGAAAACATCGAGAACGACAAATACAAACGCTTCTGGCGCGGCCTGCCGCCCGCCACCAAGGGCGACTATGCCTTTGTCACCCACATGGTCGAAACAGCGAAGGCCAAAGAAGGCAAAGTTGCCGTGATTGTTCCGCACGGCGTGCTGTTCCGCGGGGCGGCGGAGGGCCGCATCCGCCAAAGCCTGCTGGAGGAAAACATCGTGGACGCGGTTATTGGCCTGCCCGCCAACCTGTTCCAGACGGCAGCCATTCCGGTTGCCATCCTGATTCTCGACCGCTCGCGCGAACCGGGCGGGAAGAACGAAAAGCGCAAAGACGTTTTCTTCGTCGAGGCCTCCAAGGAATTCAAATCCGGCAAGGCGATGAACCTCATGGAGGAAGAGCACATCCAGAAAATCGTGGATGCGGTTGAAAAACGCAAAGACATCCCCAAATTCTGCCGCGCGGTTATGCCGGCGGAGATCAAAGAGAACGACTTCAACCTCAACATCACCCGCTACGTGGACACCTTCGTGGAAGAGGAAGAAGTGGATATCGAAGCCAACCTCAGGGAACTGGCGAAAGTGGACACCGAACTTGAGGCGCTGGAAAAGGAAATGAAGAAACATTTGAAAGCGCTGGGGATCGGGAAATAAGAATGATGTATTGATAGTTTCGGGAGAAGCAACATGGCAAATAACGATATTGAACAACTGCACCACCAGACGTTTGAAGAAATCAAACAGATTAACGAGTATGACCAGGAATTCTGGTCGGCCCGCAAACTGGGAAAAGTTCTGGAATATGCTGAGTATCGGAATTTTCTGCCCGTCATTGAAAAGGCCAAAGAGGCTTGCCGGAACAGCGGACAACCCGTCGAAGACCATTTCGTGGAGATGCACGAGATGGTTTCAATCGGTTCGGGCGCAGAGCGAAAAATGGAATCCTATGGTCTCTCCCGCTATGCCTGTTACCTGATTGTCCAGAACGGCGATCCTTCCAAACCGGTCATTGCCAACGGACAGTCCTATTTTGCCATTCAGACCCGCCGTCAGGAACTGGCGGACGACAAAGCCTTCCAGCAGCTCAAAGAGGACGAAAAACGCCTTTTCCTGCGCAATGAACTCAAAGAGCACAACAAACAACTGGTCGAAGCCGCCCTGCAGGCCGGTGTGGAAACCGACCTCGACTTCGCCGTCTTCCAGAACCACGGATACCGGGGACTCTACGGCGGACTGGAGGCCAAAGATATCCATGCCCGAAAAGGACTGAAGAAAAGCCAGAAAATCCTCGACCACATGGGAAGCACCGAGCTGGCGGCCAACCTTTTCCGCGCCACACAGGCCGAAGAAAAGCTGCGCCGCGATGATGTGAAGGGGAAGTCCAGCGCCAACCGCACCCATTTCGAAGTGGGCGCGAAAGTGCGCCAGACCATCAAAGAACTCGGCGGCACCATGCCGGAAAACCTGCCGACTCCCGACACTAGCGTGAAAAAGCTGGAGCGCGATCAGCAGAATAAACTCGGGGAAGGGAAATGAAGCGGTTGATTACCATAAAACCCGCCCAGGTGGACGCCGAACTGGCCGAAGTGGAAAAGGAAATGAAGAAGCACCGCAAAGCGTTGGGAATCGGGTAAGAGGTTTAGAATGGAGAGTATGTTACATAAGAACCGTACTCGGTTTCGAGCATATCAACTCGGCAGTGCCGGTTCATCATTCTCATATTTTGATGGTGCATATTTCACGCTCATCGAGGCGCGCTTAACCGATGTTAATCGACCGCGACTAAAGGAAGAAATGAAGGCTTGTGGCGTAACCGCCATGAGTTGCCTTCATATAACAAGCTGGGATACAGATCATTGTGCAGAAACGGACCTCGGAGATATTATAAGAACATGGGGTCCTGCAAAAATTGAGTATCCGGGGTATGAGCCAAGTACTGATGCTGGCAAAAAATGTCTGAAAATTATTAAAACGTACAAAGACAGCCAACAGCAAAAAAGAGTAATAAAAGTCGATCCTCCATATATTGACTCTCTAAAGAAGTCACGAAACTGGGGCTATGAAAACATTCTGTATTGGCCTAGAAAAATCGATATCGGATGCCCAAATAACAATTCCACTGCGAAGTTTTTTCGGACAGGCTGTTTCAATGTATTAAGTTTGGGCGATCTGGAAAGCCCAGATGTCGCTAGTTACTTCAAATGTTGTACAGCATTAAATAGCGAAACCGACATTATGATTCTGGCCCATCACGGCGCAGATAGCGGTTTCACAACAAAGAATCTTCTCAAACGAATCAACCCCAGTGTCGCGATTTGCTCATCCAATTTCGATAATCAGTTCGAGCACCCCAGACAAGAAATTCGTAATCTTCTAAATGAGCTTGAGATCCCCATATTTACCACAAAGACCGGAGATATCATTATTGAATCCATCGAGCCACACATTAAAAAGTATGTCGTCTGGAACCTAATTTCTGACTCCACAGTAATTTCATCAAGAAAAGAATTCATGAGCCGAAAAAGCCACTTTCTCGAAAATACTGACAGAGCAACCAACCACTACAACAAACAAAGGAATCCATTTAAACGGTTTTATTAAGGGAGGTGGTGAAGGGGTAGTGCATGGGATACAAATGAGGAGAGGCAAATAATGAAACAGATGATGTTTACACTATGGGATGTGGGCCACGGATTATCCATTTGGATCAAAACACCAAATGGACATAATCATTGGATTGATGCTGGCTGGTATCCTGACACGAACTTTTCCCCTTCAAAACATGTCAAAGACCATTATGGCGAAACACAACTTGATCTCTTAATTATCAGCCATCCAGACATGGACCACCTACATAACCTGCCGGAAATTGTGAAGCATCTAGGGGAGCCGAGAGTATTTTGTCGTAACAAATCAGTACGGGACGCCGAAAAGTATGGGTCTGCAACTTTGGATTATCAAATGGTATATAGGAATCTTGACCAGAAATATAACGCCCCTGTTTCAATAGCCGCCAGTCCCTTTGATGCCGGATATAACGGAGGTATAACGGTTAAGACGAGATATCTTAATTATGTAACTGATATGTCAATCAATGATAGCTCCGTTGTTGCTTTCTACGGATATGCTGGATGGCTGTTTGTATTACCCGGTGACATTGAATCCACGGGCTGGGGGAACCTGTGGAAGCAATATTCAGAAATCTTTCAACCGTTAATTAGCGGTGCAAAGTACAAAATACTGGTTGCGCCACATCACGGCAGGAGTTCCGGTTACTCCGACGCAATGATGAATACACTGAGTCCCAACCTGGTTCTTATCAGCGATAAATACGGAAAAGAACCTACTGATTCTCGTTTCCGAGACAACCCGAAAGGCATTTCCTACCAAGACAATCTTGTAAAATATTTCACAACAAAAACTGGTGGCCGGATGCAGTTCACAATTAAGGACGATGGCACCTGCAATTTCACCCAACTGTAAGCGATGAAAACAGGACTGGCATTATCAGGTGGGGGTGTAAGAGCGATGGTATTCCATCTGGGTGTGCTTGCACGTTTGGCGGAAACGGACTTATGGACTTCGCTTGAACACATTTCTACTGTTTCGGGCGGGAGCCTTTGTCTTGCGCTAATTTTTGAAAAAGCAGGGAAGAAATGGCCAGCACGGGACGAGTATCTTGGGAAATGCCTGCCTGCAATTTATGAGCTGCTCACTTCCTTCAGCCTCCAGAAACACTACATGATTGATACTTTATCTAAGCCGTGGAGACTTCTACAGGGCCGCTCGCATATCCTTGGCAAACTGATTGAGAAGCATTGGGGTGTCACTTCTTGTATCTCCCAAATCCCGGAGACGGGACCCCGTTGGTCAATCAATGCGACCTGCTACGAAACCGGGAAAAACTGGCGTTTCCATAAGAAACGCATGGGGGACTACGTTGCAAACTATGTTGTTAATCCTAAATTCCCTCTAGCGGATGCAGTCGCCGCCTCGGCTGCCGTTCCCGGATTAATTGGTCCCCTCAGAATTATGACAGACCGGTTCACATGGAAGAAATATTCAGGTTGGGATGAAAGTTCTGTGCCAGACACAGATATACAACCGATTGCGAAGTCGCTCACCATCTGGGATGGCGGGGTGTATGATAATCTAGGCGTTGAAGCAATTTACAAATTTGGAAAAGGACTCCGGGGTGATTTGAATTTCGCACTGATTTGCGATGCTTCCAAGCCGTTGGGAATTGCTAAAAGAAAATGGATTGTAAATATCGCACTCCCCCGTGAACCTTTGCGGTTGGTTAATATACCGGGGGATCAGGTGCGAAGTCTGCGAGCAAAGGAAATGTTTGCTTTCTTTCGAGATAACAACAATGGCGGATATCTTCGCATGGGAGAATCAGTTGAACAGATATGCCGAAATCTACATGTCGAAAGCCCAGATGCGTCCTATATGACACTTGCTGAGATAAAGACGGTTGCTGAATTTCCAACGACACTCCGAAAACTAAAATCCGAGGAATTCCGGGCTATGTTCCGGCATGGTTATGAGGTTTGTAGTGCCGTCTTGCACGGCATAAAACGGCAATCGTTTTCAGAGTACGACCAAGGTAATTACCCCTGGATGCACGAATGAGCGATCTTTTCAATAACCGGGAAATAGCGACCGGCATATGGCTGGTGATTGTGGCAATCTGGGCTGGGCAAAAGGACGGGATACGTGAATCATTTCTGAAAATGTTTAAAACGTTCCGTCATCCGAAAATAATTATTCCGGTTCTTCTAATGGTTGGTTACCTCTGGCTTGAGGTTTTTTTGCTTAGCCAGTGGGAACTCTGGAATATGTCTCTGCTTAAAGACACAATCTATTGGTTTATCCTGACCGGAATTGTGCTGTTTCTGAATATTGTGGGCGAGAAAGATAGCATCCTGTTTCTAAAAAAGACAGCCATCGAGTGCGTCGCGGTCACCGTCATCCTTCAGTTTATGCTGAACCTATATACGTTTTCGCTCTGGGGCGAATTAATATTTATCCCGGGGACAACTCTTCTGGCTATGATGACTGCTGTTGCTGAGATCACCCCTGAATACGCCCCGGCAAAAAAGCTGTTTGATGGAATACTCTCAATCATTGGGTTGGGCATGGTGATTTATTTGATTCGTATGACTTGGTTGCATCATTCTGAATTATCCGCATCTAAATTACTATTAACCATCTTGAACCCCATCATGCTGACTTTTCTGTTTTTCCCGTTTCTGTATATTGCCAAGCTTGTTAGCGATTACGAGATGTTCTTTGTCCGCTTGCAGTTTCACATTACAAATGACGACGAATTGCTGAGCTATACCCGTTTAAAAACACTGCTTTATTGCAACATAAACCTTCCGCGACTCAATCGCTTCGAAAAATACCTTTTATCGAATGTGTGGGATACGCGGGATCGCGACGGGATCAATCGCATCATTCAGCGCTTTAAATCTGGACAGTCTGATGATAATCCAAACGAGAACCGACATGGTTAAAGTAAGCCAGAGTTGGGTGGTTCCCGGGGAAAATGAACCGTGAAGATTGAATTTCACTACTATATCACGTACCTGATTGCTGCGCGGGCGGGGATTCGAGGTGACGATTTGCGGATTCTGGCACATGCCAGTCAGCTTACGGATGACAACGACATAGTCTACAGAATCAAGGATAGCGGAAAGATTATCTACAAAAACCAGATATCTCAAACCATGCAGCTAATCAAGTCGCGGGCGGGCAGGCTTGAAGTTTATCCATTGTTCCACTTCATACCCGGTGTTCCAAACACCGAAAACGCAAAGCGCAGAGATGGGAAGACGCATCCGTTCAATACGACACCGAACAGTCCTAATGCCAACCGCATAATCGATGAAACGCTGGAAACCGGAAATTTCTATGAAATCGGCATTGCCATCCATGCTTACGTGGATACATGGGCGCACCAGAATTTTGCCGGTTGCAAAAACAGCTTCAATAAGTTCTCCGGCTTTGTAGATAAATTGATCCCTAATATTGGACATGCTGACGCCAAAACCATGCCGGATCAGCCCCGGCTCGTATGGGAAGACGAACGGTTGGTCAACTCGACCGTGAACAACAAGGAACGCTTTCTTGAAGCTGCCGCATGCCTCTTTGAAAAACTTCGCAAAATGGCCGATCCTGAATGTAGCCCAAAAACATTGGAAGCGGATCGCTCACGTCTTCTGGCTGATCTCAGCACTGCAATTGGAAGCAACCGCATTGAGGTTGATCCGAGCATAAAGCGCCTGGGAAATTATCGCAAACTCGCAGCAATGCAGGAATATGGAGGAACCGAGATTCCAGACTACAATGCCGACCAGTGGTTCAGGCATGCGGTCAGGAAAACAGTTCGGCGCGTTGGCAATCGGGCACATGGCCGACAAAAGAGGATTGTAACATTCAACTTCAAACCCGACCATGAAGTCTCGGACTGGTTCAGATTTCAGGAAGCCGTGAAAGCTTATGCAGAACGGTCAAAAACGATCCTCTGCGACACACCCGAAATTGCAGTTGAATATAACGCTTAAAATATAACCTAATTATGCACAAAAACGAAAACAGACCCGGTTACAAGAAAACCAAAGTAGGGTGGATTCCTGAGGGGTGGGATCACGCACGTCTTGAGAAATTCTCAACGGTAAAAACCGGACCTTTTGGTGCGCAACTGCATGAAAGTGATTATGTTGAAAATGGCACCCCGATTATCACTGTCGAACACCTAAGTGAGTCTGGCGTTCTACACAAAAACCTTCCGCTGGTTTCCGACGAAGATAAAGGCAGGCTGTCACAGTATTTGCTAAAAAGCGGTGATATTGTTTTCAGCAGAGTTGGCTCTGTTGACCGCAATTCTCTGATCTCAGAAAGTGAAAATGGATGGTTATTTTCTGGGCGTTTATTGCGAGTGCGGCCCGACCTCAATAAAATTTGCCCTCGCTATCTGAGCAATTACTTCCACCAGCACAGCTTTAAACATCACATGAGAAGCATTGCTGTTGGAGGAACAATGGCATGTTTGAACACGAATCTATTGTCACGCGTTCCAATCAACATTCCCCCCCTCGCCGAACAGGAGGCGATTGCAGCGGTTCTGGAGTGCTGGGATGGGGGAATTGGGAATTTAGAATTAAGAATAGTGAAGAAAAAGCGGATCAAAAAGGTGCTGATGCAGAGACTCCTCTCTGGCAAATCCCGTCTGCCCGGATTTTCAAAACCATGGAATAATGTTAAGCTGGGGGAAGTTCTAACCGAACACAAAGAAGAGAGTTCTGGTGCGGAGGAAGTCCACTCTGTTTCCGTGCATAAGGGCGTGATCAATCAGGTTGAACACTTGGGGAGATCGTTTGCCGCCAAAGATACAGCAAATTACAACCTTGTGAAACCGGGCGATATTATTTACACAAAAAGTCCAACCGGTGACTTCCCCTATGGAATCATTAAGCAAAGCACATTAGATAAAGATGTGATTGTGTCGCCGCTTTACGGCGTATTTACTCCAATGACAATATATCTGGGCGTCATGCTCGATGCTTATTTTGCTTCCCCGGTAAACACGGGAAATTATTTGCGTCCCATCATTCAAAAAGGTGCTAAGAACACCATCAACATTACGAACAGCACTTTCATGTCAGGGAAGCTTAACCTCCCGCTAGACAAAAAAGAACAGCAGGCGATAGCGGAGGTCCTGACGGCGGCGGACCGCGAAATAGAGGCGCTGGAGCGGAAGCTGGCGCTGTGGAAGGAGCAGAAAAAGTACCTGCTGAACAACCTTGTTACTGGAACGATCCGGTTGCCGGAATTCGTGAAGAATTCACCGCAAAAGAGCACATAGATAAAAAGGAACGACTGATCCAGAGTAAGGATGGCTCGCTGTTTGGAACGAACACGTCAGTCGCTGGAAAAGAATGTATTTAATGGCCGCAAAAAACACAAGAGGTTAAAAGCAATTATGTTCATCCTTGTTATTCCGTCAAAAATGCATTTTGCGTTTCCTGCGGTCTTTCGCGGTTCAGCACATTCGCGTTCATTTGTGTCCATTCGCGGTTCCTCTTTTTGGAGCAGTTTATGAATAAAGAGTTTGAATTGCCGGATTTCGACGAGGCGTCATCATCACAGATTCCCGCACTGCTGGAGCTGGTGAACCTGGGCTATACCTATCTGCCCCGCGCAAGGGTCTCCGAACTGCGCGAGTCTAGCGGCCAGTACATTTTGAGGGATATCGCCTTCGAGGGCCTGCGCAAGATCAATGGGCCGAATATCACCGACAAGAGCATCCGTGACGCGATTTTTGAGGCCGAGCAGCAGATTGACATGGGGTCGGGCGTGTTCCGTGCCTCGGAGGAGATGTTTTCCCTGATTCTCGCCGGACGATCCGTTTCGGAGCTGGTTGACGGCCGCCGCATTTCGCCGCAACTGAAGTTTGTGGACTGGCGCAGTCCTCTGGACAACAGCTTTCATGTGTGCGCCGAGTTCGAGCTGTCCGAAGGATCGGATCGCAGGCCCGATATTGTTGTTTTTGTGAACGGCATCCCGTTCGCGGTGATTGAAAATAAGAAGCCGTCGGTGAAGGTGGCGGAGGCCATCGGTCAGATGGTGCGCAATCAGGGCCGCGCGGAAACCCCTAAGTTCTTTCTTTTCCCCCAAATTCTTATCGGGACGAATGTAAATAAGTTCAAATACGGCACGATGCTGAGCCCGGCGCGTTTTTATTCGCACTGGAAGGAAAAGGATGCCGATCTCGCTGCGTATGAAGCGGAGGTTTCTGCGGTGATCAACAAACCGGTCGCAGAAGAGGTTGTTGAGCAGATCGCCCGGGATTTGATCCGCACTGATTACCGGCAGGCCGACAGAGGCGTTACGGAACAGGACAAGGGGATTTGCTCCCTGTTGAAGAAGGAGCGCCTGCTGGATCTGGTGCGCAATTTCATTCTCTATGACAATGGGATCAAGAAGATCGCCCGATATCCGCAGTACTTTGCGATTAAAAAGACGATGGTCCGCCTGAAAACACTGGATAGATACGGCCGCCGCCGCGGCGGGCTGATCTGGCATACGCAGGGCTCTGGCAAGAGCCTGACGATGGTGATGCTGGTGAAGTGCCTGATTGACGATCCGGATATTGTCCTGCCGCGCGTGCTGGTGGTGACTGACCGGCGCGATCTTGACCGCCAGATTGCCGATACCTTTGCCGCCTGCAAAATCAAGAAAGGGGTCCAGAAGACCACTTCCAGCAGAGAACTGCTGCAGCTGATCAAGGAAAAGGATCAGCGGGTTATCACGGCCCTTATTCACAAGTTCGAAGCCGGCCGCACCGCCCGGGATTTTACGGATGATGATCCCAATGTTTTTGTTCTTATTGATGAAGCCCATCGCACACAGGCCGGCGAGGCCAACACACAGTTGAATCTGGTTCTGCCCAAAGCCTGCCAGATCGCTTTCACCGGAACGCCGCTGATGAAGAAGGAGAAGTCGAGTGCGGTCAAGTTCGGCGGAATGATTGATGCCTATATGATTTCCGAGGCGGAGGCGGACGGGGTAGTTCTCCCGCTGATTTACCAGCCGCGCTATGTCGAACTGAGTGTGCAGCAGAAGCTTCTGGATCAGTTTTACGACCGGATTACCCAGGACCTTACCGATGCCCAGAAAAAGGATCTCCAGCAGAAGTTCAATTCTTCACAGATTCTTGAGGAGACCTCCCAGCGGATCGAAACCATTGCGCTGGATATCTTTAATCATTACAGCCCGTTTGCGGACACCGGACTCAAGGCGCAGGTGGTGGCCCCGTCCAAGTATTCAGCAGTGATGTTCAAAAAAGCCTTCGATCTCTGCCGGAGCGAGAACAGTCCGGTGAGCGCCGAAGTGGTGATTTCAGATACCGCGGACAGAGAAGACGATGATCAGCTTCCCGAACACAAGCGCATTGTGGCTGAATACCTGTCGGATGAGAAAGCCCGCTACGGAAGTTCACTGGAAAAGCGCGAAAAGGAACTGATCGCGGATTTCAGGGACAATCCGGACGGCATTCGCATCCTGATTGTTGTGGACAAGCTTCTGACCGGCTTTGATGTGCCGCGCAACACGTTCCTTTATCTGGCGAAGCAGCTCAAGGATCACAATCTGCTGCAGGCCATCGCCCGTGTGAACCGATTGTTTGACGGCGATGAAAAGAAAGAGGCGAAGGTCAACGGCTTTGTGATTGATTACTCGAAAAATGCCAAAAATCTGCGCGATGCGCTGGAACTTTTCTCCAATTATGACCCCGAGGATATCGAGCGCGCTCTGCTGAACACGGACGAGAAAATTGCCAATCTCGAGCGCCTTTATCAGGAACTCCATGGCATTTTCAACTCTGTCCGCAACAAGAAGGACACGGATGAATATATTCGGATTCTTGAAGAGGATGTCGAAACCCGTGAGCACTTCTACGAACTGGTGGATGAATTCACCCGTCAGTTTGCCGCCTGCCAGATGCTGTATGATTTCACGCAGAAATTCGATGCCGCCAAACTCCGCCGCTTCTCGCTCGATTTGAAGCGTTTTGTGGAGTTGAAGAAAATACAAAAACTGAAAAATGCCGAAACGGTTGATTTCTCAAAATACGAAGATCAGATTCGTAGGATTCTCGACAAATATGTGACGGCCGAGTATGTGCAGGAACTGGCTGCGCCGGTCTGCCTTTCTGAAGCAAAGGAATTCAACGCTTATATCGAGAAATCGGAAAGAGGACTCTCCGACCGTTCAAAGGCTGAAGCCATCGCCGCGTACACGAAACGCGTGATTAAGGAGAATTATGATCGCGACCCGGAGTTTTATCGTCATTTCAGCGATAAAATATCAAGACTGATCAATGAACTTAAAGCCGCCCGGGAGGAGGACATAAAAGCCCTTCTTGGAGAAATGCGGCAAATCCAGCGCCAGGTCGACGATTATGAAGACAGCGACATTCCTGAACCCCTGAAGAAGCAAAAGCATCTGCATCCATATTTCCGAAATCTACAGCGCAGGCTGGCCCGGTACACGCTTGATATTGAGCAGCTCTGCGACGTGGTTGAAAACGTCTATCGGCTGATTGACAAACACAAGATTGTGGATTGGGACAGTAATATCGAGGTCGAGCGGCGTGTCCGTATGGAGATCGAAGATTACTTCTTCGACACCGTTAAGAACAAGTTTGGGGCCCCGCTGTCACTGGAGGAAATTGATGCCATCCTTTCGCTGGTTTGGGATCTGGCCGTGAAGAACAAAGACCTTCCGGAGGAGTGATGCAGAAGCGGTTTAAATATGAGCGGATCGTGCTCGATTACCGCTTGATTCTTGAACGGCGGAAGACGATTTCCGCTACGGTATTTCCGAATCAGGCCCTTGTGGTAAAAGCACCGCAGCATGCGGCGGCGGATCGAATTGATGCCTTTCTGCGGCGTAAGGCGCGCTGGATTCTTAAGCAGCAGCGCTATTTCGCCCGGTTCAAACCCAAATCTGAGAAAGAGTATGTCAGCGGGGAAACGTTTAGATATATCGGGCGCGGATATAAGCTTCTTGTACGGAAAACAAACGGTCCGGAAAGGGTGTCTCTTCAGCACGGTGTGCTTACGGTTTACAGCACCGCTCCAAAGAATCGGGTGCATCAGGAGAAATTGCTCAATTTGTGGTATAAAGAGAGAGCTCGTGAATATTTCCCTGACCGGCTTCAGGCATGTGCATCAAAATATGGATTGAATATCGTGCCGGGCCTGATTATTCGGCCCATGACCCGGCGCTGGGGCAGTTTTTCTCGCAAGACGAATCGTATTTGCCTGAACAGCGAGCTTATCAAAGCATCAAGACGTCAGATTGACTACGTGCTGACACATGAGCTGTGTCATATTTCACATCCCTCGCATAACAAAGCTTTTCAGAAGCTGCTTAGCGAACGATTTCCAGATTGGGAGCGGGTCAAGTCCGAACTTGAAATCAAACTGCTCGCAGCCTGATGTCGGAGATGTGCAATCCTCTTGACTTTGAACGGATCGAATCAGTTTAATGCACCGTATATAAGGGGTTGCACTATGAGGAGATTCGTTCACGGGTTGTGTCTGTTGGCGCTGATCTTTTCCGGATGTGCCACGGGGAGCTCCACGAACCTGCGCAGAATGCCCACCAGCGCGAATGTCTATGTTTTGCCGGGAAAATATCCTGTCCGTAAGGTCGCCATTATGCCCTTCAAGGCCCCCACCGAACTGATCGGAAATTCCGTGGCGGAACTGTTCGTGACCGCCATGCTCAAGGCCGGCCGCTATGAACTTGTCGAGCGCAGCCAGATCGCCAGCGTGCTGGGCGAAACAGAATTGTCGCTGGCGGGCTTGACCGACTCGCAGGCCGTCGCCATCGGCGCGATGCTGGGCGCCGACGGCGTCATCATCGGTACGGTGGATGAATATGCCACCGTGGCCCACCGCAAAAAAGCCATCCCGGTCGTGGGAATTTCCACGCGCATGATTGACTGCGGAACCGGCAAGGTGCTCTGGAGCGTGGATCAGGCCAAGAAAGCGGAAAGCCACAAGATTGCCCTTCCGCAGCATGCGCGTGCGGTGGTGATGGAAATGACCGCCGGCCTGGTGCAGAACTGGGACGATCAGGTAGTCTCCGATGCGCCACGGACATCTGCATCCGATTCTTCATCTGCGGATATGGATGCCCCGGTCGGCCGGAGTGAAGAATATATTCCCGAAGAAACAGTGCCGGATGAGCCGCCGCCCCGGCCGGTGATCACCGCCGTCTCAGAAGACGGCTTGCGCGAGGTGAAAGTGGAATGGGAAGTTCCCGATGGTTTTGAGGGATCGTGTCGCGTGGAGCGGGGCGAAAGCGCCTCAGGAACGTTTGAACGAGTGGCTGCTGTACCCTGCGGCAAGGGGCATTGCAGGGATTCAGAGGATTTGCTGGACGACACGGAATATTTTTATCGCCTGATTTTCATTTCCCCAGCCGAAGAAAGCCAGCCCTCCGAGCCTGTCGCCGGCCGCACGGCTCCGCCTCCGTCGCAGGTCAGCGGACTGAAGGCGGAAAGCGGAGAAGTGCGCTGCATTCCGGTTTCGTGGGAACCCAGTCCCGAGGAAAGCGTGACCAGCTACGAAATCCACCGCGGCGAGTCCGAGGAAGAAATGGAGCTGCTGGAAGTCATCAAGGGGCGCATGAACACGGCTTATCTCGACGGGAAAAAGAATCCCGGCCGCCTCGCCGATGCGCAGAGATTTAATTACAAAATACGCGCGGTGAACAGCGTGGGGGCTGCCGGCGAATGGTCGGATGTCGTTTCCGCGGCCACGCGTCCGGTGCCGCCCATGGTGACGGATGTGAAGGCCGAGGAAAGTCTGCCCCGGCAGGTGAATGTCAGCTGGGCCGAGTCCCCGGACGAAAAAGTGACGGGGTATATTCTCTTGCGCGCGGATGAGAACAGCGACTGGAAAGAAATTGCGACTTTGGACGGGCTTGAGACAACGGCTTTCGAGGATCGCGGGGGAGAGAAAAAAGGGCTCGGCCGTCTGAAGGACGGCATGAACTATCATTATGCCGTCATTGCATTCAATGCGGGCGGGGCCCGGTCTGAACAGTCAGAGCCTGTGACCGCAATGACAAAAGTAATCCCTTCAACTCCGTCCGGGCTTGCAGCCGTCAGCAGTCTTCCGCGCAGGATGGAACTGAACTGGGCGCCGAATACGGAATCAGACATTGATCACTATGTCGTCGAAGCCTCGGCCTCCGGCGCGAACAAGTGGAGGGAAATCGCGCGGGTTTCGGAACCAACCTTTGTCGAAAAGAATTTGGAGGATGGCATATCCCGGGATTACCGGATCAGGGCGGTGGATGCGGACACGCTCCAGAGTGAATGGTGCGAACCTGTCACCGGTGCCACCAAGCCCCTGCCGCCTGCGCCGGAAAATCTGCAGGCGGAATGGCGCGAAGACGATGTTCTTCTGAGGTGGGATGCTCCCGCGGTGCCGGATGCCGCGAAATACCGGATTTATAAAAAGGGGCTGCTCCATTCAGAGAAGATCGCGGAAACGGAAGACCTTGAATATGCGGTCCTGCACGCGAAGGATGCAAAGGATTTAACCCTGTCCGTGAGTGTTGTGGATGTGGATGATTTGGAAAGCAAAAAGAGCGCGCCGGTGACGGCGAAGGCCCCGAAAAAAGAGGAGAATCGGCAATGAAGACTGGAATCATGATTCTGGCAGCGGTGCTGGCGGCGGGAAACGCGTTTGCGCAGGCAAAGGATGCGAAGCAGGTTGAGTATCTGCTGGATATCCAGAAAATGGAGGACACCTGCGATAATGCTGTCATGGGGATGCTGAAGGAGTTGTTTGCCACAACGCCTGATCTCAAAATTCATCAGGATATCGTTGTCGAGTATACCGAGGAGCGTGTGAGCTGGCAGGCGCTGCGGCCGGATGTTGTGAAGGTGTATTCGGAATTCTTCACGGACGACGATGTCAAGGAGCTGATCAAGTTCTACAACTCGAAACTGGGTCAGAAGGTGCTGGCGGTCACACCGGCCATCAATGACCGCATGCGCGAACTGACGAAAAATCGTTTTGAGGCCGATCTGGATGTGCTCGAACTGAAGATGAAGAACCGGGAACTCGATATGCTGGTGGAGGAAGCCTCGTTCTTCAAACCCGACAAACCGGAGCCGGAGCAGAAGCCATGAGGAGGTATTTTGCCGCATTGCTGCTGATGCTGGGGGCCGTTTGTCTCCTGCCGGCATTCGGCGAGGAGTCAATGGATGACGTCTTGATTGCCTTCGACGATGTCGCCAAGAACGGAGCGAATGCCAGTCCGCTTTCCAAGGCGATCTCGTTCAAGCATAATGAAACGCTGCAGCACATGCGGATCAACAATCAGGTCCAGAACAGCGTGTTTCAGGCCAATCAGGCGAATTTTTCGCAAATCAACGATGGCCTGATCGCCGATGCGGCCACAAAGAACGGTGTGAGCTATTCGCCCCAGCAGACCGCTCCGGGCAAAACACCCACGCCGGGCACGGACACGGACGGCATCATCAAATCCGCGCAGCCGGGGAAGCCCATGACGGCGCAGCAGGTGGCCAATACGCGGGGAACCTATGACAACAACGTGAACGAGTTCCTCAAGAAAAACGGTGTGAGCGGAGGGAAGCCGCCAAATACCAACACTTCGATCATGCCCGATCCTGAAAGCATGGAGCCGTCCGAATGGAAGAAGGCCATTGACGCCGCTGATGCTGCCGGCGAAGTCGTTTACAAAGATCCGGCCGCCGCCGCCGCGGAAGCCAAGATTCGAGCAGGAAAGCCTTTGTCCATGGGCGAAGCCAATGCCCGTGTTTCGGAAGTGAACCGGCTCGCCAACGAGCATTTTTCCGCAGCTGACGAATTGGATGCCGCCGCTCGCAAACTGCCGCCGGGCCCGAAGCGCGAAGCTTTGACTGCGCAGGCACAGATTGCACGGAGCAACGGCGCAAAATACGTCAACCGCATCACCGAGACCGGCAATTATATGGCTCAGCAAAATCACCTGCCGCCCGCGGGCGAAACGGGCGGCACCATGAAGGGTGCCTCTGTGCGAAGCCCGGATACTGCTCGGGAGGCTGCCGCCGCCGGCGCCATGAACCAGCATTTCACTTCGCAGGCCACGCAGGGCTATATCCAGAACATGGCCAACATTGCCAATGCCTCGAAGGATCCTGCGGTCATTGCTCAAAGCGAGAAGAACATCGCACAGGCTTTGAACAATCTGCCGCCGGCGCAGCAGGGCAATGTCCTGGATTCACTCGCCAAGAACAATCCCAAGCTCGCATCCAATGTGGCCAAGACCATGCGCACGCTGCCCAAGCCCCCGATCGGCCCGCCGCCGCCCAGCAAGTTCCAGAAGGCCCTGAAAGTGCTGGGACCGGCCATGATTTTATATGAGGGCGGATCTCGTATCTGGTCGGTGGGAACAGCCAAGGATCCTTCGCAGGAGGCCGGCAAGCAGCTTGGCGGATTTGTAGGCGGAACCGCGGGCGGTGCCGCGGGCGGCATTGCCGGAGCCAAGGCGGGCGGATGGATTGGCGCGGGCATCGGTTCATTCTTCGGTCCGCCCGGAACTGCGATAGGCGGAACCATCGGCGCAATTGTGGGCGGTATTTACGGCGGCTACAAGGGCTACACCTACGGAAGCGGTCACGGCACCGAGATGGGCGATACCAATTCAAAATACTGGGACAAAAACAAGTCCGACGAGGAGTTTAACAAGCTTGCGATGGGTGCTTTAGCGCAGACTCCGCAGTCGGTCTATGACACGCTGATAGGCATGGGCATTTCTCCGGAAAAGGCGAAAGCCGCTGCTGACGCCTATCGCAACGGATCGCTGGATGAATTCCGCCGGTTGCTGAACTCCTGCCGTACCCAGCTTGCCAACAAGCAGAAATGGCCGCCAAACGGCTATCGGCGCTTCAATGATCTGGGGACGAACGAAGTTCCCGAGTTGCTTCACTGCCTCTGCAGCGCTTCGCTGGGGGCGAATCCCTGGGTGGCCCAGGGATATAACTTGAATATCCCCAAGGATGCGGATCCGAAGAAACACTCCTGCGGCAGTTTGAATAACGGCCCCTGCATGGCGCAGGGCTTTGGATGCTGGCGCAGTTTTATGAATCTCGGTTCGCAGGCCGCGCGCGACTGCATGGAGTCGCAGGGCATTGAACCCAACCAGTGGAACATCGGCAAAATTCACGAAGGCTTTCAGAAAAAGTATGAAAAACCGTTCAAGCTGGATTTTATCGTCACACCCACGGAGGTGTGTCCCGGCGACACGGTGAACGTGCAGTGCGATGTTGAGGGCGGCATGGGCGGATACGAGTTCCAGTACGAGTGGGGCCATATTCTGGTCCCGCCCGAAGGGACCCCGCCGGTCTTCACGCCGACTTCCAGCCGCAGCATGACCTTTAAAATTCCAGAGATGAGGCGAGGCTTCTATGACGGGCACTGGGTCTATGAGCGAGGGGCCGAGGCCTACAATTCCTACGTGCGCGTGCTGGCGACAGCCATGACCATTGAAGGCGGAGTGCCGACCCGGGTCAGTATTCACAAGATCATGACCGTCACGCTTCGTCCGCATGACCAGTGTGAGAAGCTCAAGCCGCCGGAGAAAAAAGAGCCGCCCAAGAAGACTCCTCCCAAGGCCCCTCCGAAAACCGGCACACGTCCGGGAGTTCAGCGGCCGGAGGTCAGCGGTCCGGACTCAACCGGTCCTGGCCCGGTGATCCCGCCTCCCGGCGGATATGACAGCGAAGACCCGGACGAGAAAACGGAAACTTCGGATGAAGAGGTCGGCAAGGGAACGGATAAAGGTAAGGGCAAAAAGACCAAGAGGTCCGGAAAGTCCGGCGAGCCGGAGGAACCGGATGATCAGATTCATCCTGATGAGCCTGACGGTCAGAAGCCCGAAGATGCGCCGGATTCCGGCGGCGATGACTACGACTGTTTCTTCGGCGGCGGCGGGACCTGCATAGACGGGGGCCCGGCCACAATTTTCGGTTCGGTGCCCGAAGGCCAGCGCATCCGGATGACCATAAAGGGATCGGATGGATTCGTGCAGACCGTTGAGGGCACCACACAGGTTGAAATTCAACGCCCGCTCAATCCCAACGGAACCGACACGATCATCATGGAGAATCTCGATAAACCTGAATGCCGTGAAGAACAGCTGGTGCCCTATGATGAAAAAGGAGCGCCCGCGGGCGGGCCGCCGCAGACCACCGGCGGCATTCGCGATGCCGAGCCTGTATCCACTGGCGGCGCAGTCTCTGCTGGTCCGGGCATTCTTGACGGCTATGTGACTGATCAGCACGGTCAGTCAGATTCAAAAACTGATTCGGCAATCGGCATCATGGATGCCAACACGCAGCTTGGCGCAGCGTCCACGGCGGGTGATGCTGATGCGGCCGCCGCAGCAGGCATACGCAGCGCAGGCGGCGCGGATGCAGGAGCCATCCGCGACGCCTCGGTGAAAACAACAACCGCCGCCGATGCAGCCAGTTCCTGGGGTCATGTGATCGGCGGCGCGGTGATTGACGGAGTCGGGCAGGGGCTGACCACCTTCGGATCCACACTGGGCACCGGGCTGGGCACACAGGCTGGAAATGAAATCTTTGACGGCGGTCATCACCACGACAAGACCGCGCCGCCACCAGAGGAAATCGCCGAAACTCCACCGGACAAAACACAAACTGAAAGACCTCCGCGGGATCACGAAGAACCGGATGATGACGACAATGAAGAGCCGCCGCCGGCCGAGGAAGTTCCCGTTGAGCCTCCGGTTGAAACCGTATCGCAGCAGTGCTTTGCGTGCGGATATGTCATGACGATCCCGGTCGGGCAATCCTTCCCTCCGAGCTGTCCAAACTGCGGCGCTGGGGAGTCTCCGACGGATGCCGACGGCAATGTGACCGTGAACTGCTCGGCTTGCGGATTTTCCATGACGCTGGTTCCGGGTCAAATACAGCCTGCGAATTGCCCCAACTGCGGCGCCGGTTATTGAGCTCGAAAAAGTTCCAATGGCTGGAACTTTTCGGGAAAAAACTTCCAATGATTGGAACTTTTTGAGACAAGAGTTCCAATGGTTGGAACTTTTTCATGAGTGTGCAGGAAAACATATCTCAGATTCGTGAGCAAATGGCTGCCGCCTGCGCACGCGCGGGAAGAGAACCGGATTCGGTGCAGCTGGTGGCCGTGTCCAAGATGCACGGGTGGGAAAGCGTGATCGAGGCGGTTGAATGCGGCCAGAAAGTCTTTGGCGAAAGCCGCGTGCAGGAAGCCATCGCCAAGATTCCTCGCTGTCCGGGCGGATTGTCGTGGCACATGATCGGCCATCTTCAAACCAATAAAGTCCGGCAGGTTGTGCAGTATTTTGATGTGATCCACTCGATTGATTCGCTTCGCCTGCTGGAGGCCGTGAATCAGGCGGCGCAACAGGCCGGCCGGACGCTCAAGGTGCTGCTGGAGGTGAATGTTTCCGGAGAGAGCGTCAAATTCGGGCTGAAACCGGAAGAAACTCCGGCCGTGCTGGAAGCCTCGAACCGGCTGATGAATATTGAGCTGACGGGTCTGATGACCATGCCGCCGGTTTCCGCGCTGGCCGAGGGCGCGCGCCCGCATTTCCGCCGGTTGTGTGAACTGCGCGACGAATGGCGGGCGGCAACGGGCATTCCGCTGGATGAACTTTCTATGGGTATGTCGCACGATTTCGAAGTGGCGATTGAAGAGGGCGCAACGTGGATCCGGGTCGGCACGGACATATTTGGAGACCGCACAAAATGAAAAATCTGTCTTCACTGAAAACAGTCTATATCGGCGCCGGCAACATGGCCGAGGCGCTCGTGGGCGGCATGGTCCGCGAGGGCCTCTGCAAAGCGGACCAGATCACGGTCACGGATGTTCTGCAGGAGAGGCTCGATTTGTTCGCATCGAAATTCGGCGTGAGAACTTCTCTTGATAATGCGTTGATTGCTGAAGCCGATATCGCAGTGCTTGCAGTGAAACCGCAAATGTTTGGCGAGGTTTTGGCGGGCCTGAAGACGTCTGTAAAAATCCGTCAAACCCTTCTGATCAGCATTGCGGCGGGCATCTCGACGGCTTCCATAGAGTCGGCGCTTGGCAAGGGCGCCCGCGTGGTGCGCGTGATGCCCAACACGCCGGCGCTCGCGGGCAAAGGCGCGGCGGCCATTTGCGCGGGGAAATATGCGGAGGAGGACGACCTCGAAATTGCCGAAATCCTGCTGGGGGCCGTGGGCACGGTGTCGCGGGTGGGCGAGGATGACATGGATGCCGTGACGGCGGTCAGCGGAAGCGGGCCGGCTTATGTCTTCTATCTGATTGAAGCCATGCAGGAGGCCGCAAAGCAGATGGGGCTTGCTCCGGATATTGCGCGCGACCTGATCCTGGCGACGGTGGAAGGCTCGGCGGCCCTCTGCCGCGAAACGGGGCTCCCGGCCGATGAGCTGCGTCGTCGCGTGACGTCGAAGGGCGGCACAACGGCGGCAGCGCTGGAAGTGCTGGAGCAGCGCAAGGTCTTTAGCGCCCTGCTGGACGCCATGACGGCCGCCCGCAACCGCGCGCGCGAACTGTCGGTCCCGTCCTGATATTTGCAATGTCCAAACAAACCAAAAAGAAAAATCTGCCGGGGCAGCCCGTAGAGGGACATCCGCATGTCCTGGCGCATTTTCTTTTCGGATGCGCCGGCCTGCTGGCGATCATTTATGGCGCGGTGCTTCTGCTCTCGCGAACGGAAGGCATGCGCTATGTCGTGCGCGATAAAATCGAAGAGGAAATCGGCATGCCGGTGAGCATCGGCGCAATGCGCGTGACGGCGGGGCTGGATGTGATCCTTGAGGACGTCACCGCGGGCAAAGATAAAACGATTCAAATCAGGCAGGCCAAAATCACGGGAAGCCTCTGGGAAAAGCTGCAGGGCCGCCCGTGGCTGCAGTCGGCGGATGTCGCCGGCGGAACTTTGATGTTGACCCAGTCTTCCGAAGGCCGCTGGATGCCCGCCGCATGCGCTCCAATGAGCGACTGGCTCACACGTTATGGCGGTATTGTTCTCCCTGTGCCGCATCAAGCGGCCGCGGAAAATAAGAGCGCAGGCCCGGCGGCAGAAAAATCGGTGGACGCGGGGGATTTGCATTTTGCTGATGACCGCGACTCCCGAAATCATATTCCGCTGATGCTGCGCAACGGGAGAATTATGTGGCAGGACGCGCAGGGGAATGAACTGGCGTCGGCGGGTGATATTGAGATCCATCTCACGCCCCTGAAGATTCAGGCCCGGGAGATGCGGCATGTGGTGTTTTCTGCGGGGCACATCCGGTCGGCTTCAGGAGATTATATCACCGGGCTTTTTGTGGAGCTTCTTTCGACACAAGGCCACCACATACTTCTGGCGGAGCGATCTAACCGCACGCAGTCGGCTGCACCACCGGTCTCCAGCGCGTATGAGCAAACCTACGAAGCCGGAGTGCCTGACTATCCTCCGTGATGCGCGTTCCGTTTCTTTGACCCGCTTGACTTTGCCTGCAAACTGTTTATATTCGGCCGCGTATTTACTGGGGCCAGCGTAGCTCAGCTGGCAGAGCAGGTCATTCGTAATGATCAGGTCGATGGTTCGAATCCATTCGCTGGCTCCATATTTTTGAAAAGCCCCGGGGCGGTCATGCCGGAAAAAACGTTCAATCTGGAAGAGGTCGCGGAATATCTGCACATTCCCCCGCACGATATTGAGCGGATGGCGCGCGAGGGCGAAATCCCGTGCGCCCGCAAGGGAACTCGCCTGGAGTTCCGCCGCCGGGAAGTGGATGCGTGGGCGAGCAAGCGCATCATGAATTTTTCCAGCGGGGATTTGACCAAATACCACCGGGTCACATCGGCGAAGAATCATGACCTCACCCGGAACCACGCCATCATCCCCGAACTGATGCGCGTGGAATATATTGACGCAGCGATGAACTCGAAGACCCAGCCTTCGGTCATTCGCGACATGGTCACGCTGGCGAACCGGACCGGATTGCTGGTCTATCCGGATGACCTGCTCGACAGCCTGGTGAAGCGCGAGAACCTGGGATCAACGGCCTTGACGGGAGGCTTCGCCATTCTGCATCCGCAGCACCACGAGCCCTATATGTTCGAGGATTCGTTCATCGCGCTGGGACGCACGGTGCAGCCCGTTCCGTTTTCATCGCCCGACGGGCAGCAGACCTCGATCTTTTTCCTGCTCTGCTGCCAGGACGACCGCACGCATCTCCACATGCTGGCACGCATCTGCATGATGTGCCAGTATACGAGCCTGATCATGGACCTTCAGCTGGCCACCGACGCGCAGGAGATGATGAAGAGCATGGCCTCCGCCGAAGAACAGGTCATCCGCGGGTTGTAGGCGTTGCATATTTGTGCGGGTAGGGCGCGCAGCCTGTCCAGCCGTGGCGGGATCCGTGCGCGCCGCGGCGGTCACGGAGTGACCGCCCTACCTTTAAGAAATCACAATTTCACTTTCCAGTCCGCAACCGTCCCGACCAGTTCGTGGCGGGTGAGGTCAAAACCGATGGGTGTCATTGAAACATAGCCTTTGGCCAGCATGTCGAGATCGGTGTGGTCCTGGTCGCCCATGATTTCCATGTTGCCGTCCATCCAGTAATAAATGTTGCCGCGCGGATCGGCGCGCTTGTCGAATATTTCAACGTAGCGCGAGCGGGCCATGCGCGTGGAGGCGACACCCTTGAGCTTTTCGTACGGCAAATTGGGCACATTCACATTCAGCACCGTGTCGCGGGGCAGGGGATGCTTCTCCAGATACGGAATCAGCTTCTGCATCACGCGCGCGGGCGTGTCCCAGATGGGATTGGTGAAAGTGTCAATGGAGATCGCCACGCTCGGCAGACCGAGGATCGCGCCTTCCGTGGCGGCCGAGACCGTGCCGGAATAGATCGCGGCGATGCCCGCGTTGGGCCCGAGATTGATCCCGCTGATGACCAGATCCGGTTTGTGGTCCAAAAGCGCGCATACCGCCAGTTTCACGCAGTCGGCGGGCGTGCCGCTGGTCGCATGGCCAAACAGTTTGCCGTCGCGCTGAATCGCCACGGTCTTGATCGGGTCGGAAAGGGTGATCCCGTGGCCCACGGCGCTCCGCTGCGAATCGGGGGCCACCACGGACACCTCGGCCATGTCTTTCACCGCATTGTAAAGGGCCTCTATACCGGGGGCATAGATGCCGTCGTCGTTGGTCAGAAGTATTTTCATGGGCGCGAATGTGGCACGGCTCCGAAACCGAAACAAGCGCGAAATGAGGAATGTGCAAAGAAACAGCTCGGGCAGCAGACCAGACCCGCGGATAACGGAGACAGAATATCTGCACAGTATGTCTGCGGAAACAAAATATATCACATAGTGATATATCACTATGTGATATATCGGTATCCGATATATCATTCTGAAACTGGAGATCTTCAGGGGGAGCATGAAATATGTTTTGAGATTGCTGCGTTTGACGCGGCAGGCCCGTTCTTTGCGGCGGGTAATGTTGATCATCCGTGCGCATTCGGCAAATCGCTCAAAGGGGGACTTGTCATTTGGAACGGCAGCAGGTAGGGTATGCAAGGTCGTGCTAGGCGGGGAATTAGCGGTGCCCTGAACCTGCAATCCGCTACAGCAGGGTTGAATTCCCGAGCGAGGCGGCGGTTTCTGCCGGCACGGTCCGCGAAAAGGCATTGAGGGCCGGGCCCTGTGCAACAGACGCGGACGAACCCCGTCAGGGCCGGAAGGCAGCAGCGGTAAGTCTGGCGGTTTGGGTGCCGCAGGTTTCCTGGCCGGAGCCCCGACGCGGATACGACCTGCGGGAGACGCTGTCGACCGAGGGTGCACGGCCACTTTTTTTGAGCAGGATATGATGTTATGGCGTATGAAGTTCTAGCGCGGAAATGGCGTCCGCAGCAGTTTGACGATGTGGTCGGTCAGCGGCATGTGACCGATACGCTGAAAAACGCCATCAAAACAAAACGCATCGCGCATGCCTATCTTTTTGTCGGGCCGCGCGGCATCGGCAAAACCACCAGCGCGCGCATCTTCGCCAAGGCGCTGAACTGCGAAAAAGGACCGACCGACAAGCCCTGCGACCAGTGCGATTCCTGCAAGGAGATCATGGCGGGTCGAAGCCTCGATGTGATCGAAATTGATGGCGCCTCCAACCGCGGCATCGAGCACATCCGCAACCTGCGGGAGAATGTCTGCTATGCCCCGGCGCGCGGGCCTTACAAGATCTACATCATTGACGAAGTCCACATGCTCACATCGGAATCTTTCAATGCGCTGCTGAAGACGCTGGAAGAGCCGCCGCCGCATGTGAAATTCGTTTTTGCCACGACCGAGCCGCACAAAATCCTGCCGACGATTCTTTCGCGGTGCCAGCGTTTCGACCTGCTTCCGATTCCGAACCAGGAAATGATCGCGCATCTGCGCATGATCGCCAAGGCGGAGAAGATTGACATTGATGAGGATGCGCTGCTCGCCATCGCGCGCGGGGCCGAGGGCGGTCTGCGCGACGCGGAATCGTCGCTCGATCAGCTGGTTTCCTTCTGCGGATCAAAAATCCGCGAACCCGATGTGATGTCCGTCTTCGGACTGGTTTCGCGCCAGACACTGGAAACGCTGGTGGATGCGGTGTTGGCGGGCGATATTTCTGCTGTTGTGAAGCAGGTCGCGGATCTTGCGGATTCCGGCAAGGATATGCGTCGCGTGGTGCATGAACTGCTCGAATATTTCCGCAACATTCTTGTGTATCACGCCTCCAAGGGCTCGGCCGAAGTGCTTGGAATTGGCCCCGCACAGTTGGAAGCCGTCAAGCGCCAGGCGGAACGCGCCGGCCCCGACCGGATTCTTCAGGTCATCGAAATCCTGACCGATACGGCTTTCCGCCTCAGGGATGCGCTCTCGCGGCGCACACTGCTGGAAATAGCCCTGATCCGCTGCTCTCGTGCGGCCACGGCCGTATCCATTGATTCGATTCTCGCGCAGATTGCCTCGCTCAAGGAGAACCTCTCCGGCGGTGTGTCCGCGGCGGGTGATGACGAAAAAAAAAAGCCCCCTGAACAGCCCGCCGCAGTAAAGGAAACTCCCAGGCCCGCGTCCGCCGCGCCGTCCCCGAAAGAACCGGCCGGAATCGAAACGCTTGCGGCCCGCTGGCATGAAATCGTGGAAAATGTCGCGCAGCACGCCCCGATGACGCGCGGATATCTGCTGGACGCCAAGCCGGTCCGGCTGGAGAACGGAACGCTAATCATCGGCTTCGATCCCGAATTTGCCGCGGAAAAGGACCAGATTGTGCTTCCGCGCAATGTGAACGCGATCAAGCGCGTGGCGGGCGAGTTTCTTGGTCGTGAAGTGCATGTGGAATTCGAAGTGCTGGAGAAGCGAGTGACACTCCCGGCCGATACCCAGTTGAAGGCGAGCGCCTGCAAGAATGATGAACCCCCGGTCAGCGAACCGGGTCAAAAGAAAACAGTTCGAAGCAACATGACGCCTGCCGCGAAGCAGAAATGGACCCGGGATCCGGCTGTTGTCCTTGCGCTGGAAACATTCGGCGGGGATATTGTGGATATCAGGGAATAATTCAGGGAGACCGTATGACAAACATCATGAAACTTATGAAGCAGGCCGCCTCCATGCAGAAAAACATGGAGAAGATGAAGGGCGAGCTTGCCAGCCAGACCGTCGAATTCACGAGCGGAGGCGGAATGGTCACCGTCGTGGCCAAAGGCGACATGACTATCGAGAGCATCAAGATCAATCCGCAGGTGATCAATCCGGAGGACGCTGAAATGCTGGAGGATCTGGTGCTGGCGGCCGTGGACGGCGCGTTGAAGGCCTCGAAGGACATGGCCGCAAAGGAAATGTCAAAACTGACCGCGGGCATGGGCCTGCCGGGCATGGACTTGCCGATGTGATTTATGGATCCGCTTGAAAGACTCATCAAGGCGCTTGGCCGGCTGCCCGGCATCGGACGGCGTTCCGCCGAGCGCATCGCTCTGAAGCTCGTGCGCGACGGGGGCGGCATGATCCGCGAGCTGGCCGCCGCGCTGGGCGAAGTCGAACGGCAGGTGTGCTGCTGCTCGAAATGCGGCAACGTCACGGCCCGCCAGCAGGATCCCTGCCGCATCTGCACCGATCCCCGGCGCGATACGCATGTGCTGTGTGTCGTCGAGGATCCCGGCGACATCGTGCTGATTGAAAAAGCGGGCAGCTTCCAGGGGCGCTACCACGCGCTGATGGGGCGGCTCTCGCCGATGAAGGGCGAAGGCCCCGAAAACATCCGCGTGGCGCAGCTTCTTGAACGCATCAAGGCGGAAGGCATCGCGGAAGTGGTGCTGGCCATGAACTCCGATGTGGAAGGGGATTCCACCGCCAGTTATCTGCATGACCTGCTGAAAGCCAGCGGCGTAAAAATCACGCGCATTGCTTTCGGTCTTCCCGCGGGGAGCGGCATCGCCTACAGCGATCCCGTGACCCTCGCCCGCGCTTTGTCTGGCCGCGTTGAAATGGACTGAAAAAATTGTCGTCCCATAGGGCCGACGAGGCTGAAGCTGTATAGACTGAAGGCTGAAGGTACAGGACCTTCCGCTGCGAGGCGCAGAAACGCTGAAAAAGGTCAGAAAATGGCCAAAAATGCCTTAAAAATGGCAAAAAACGACGAAAATTCGTCAAAAATGGCGTAAAAACGGCAAAAAATGGCAATTTTCATTAAATATGCGTAAAATGAGGCACTTGAGCACGATGAGGAGCGAAATCAGCAAGTGGGGAAAAAGTCCGGCCCATTTTCAGATTATGATCATTATTGAAATCGCGCCTCCGAACCAGTTGCATTACCAACATTTGGCTGGCGATTGTAGAATAGGACTGTTACGGTTCAGCCATAGTTGGTGAGCGTCGTGAATGGCAGGAAAGAAAAGGAATGAGCAAGAAAACTAAAAAGAGCAAACCATGCAAAACGGCGAAGCATAAAACACACCACGGGGCAGTTCACGAGGAATCCGCGACCTATTTAATTGAGAAACCAAGTAAACCACGTTCCGCATCCGTGGCTTCAACCAGAAAATACGCGGTCAGACTTGTTTCTGACGCAAAACGCATTGCATCGGGTTGGCTGCAGACGTTTAACTTGGAAAAGGCTGTTGGTTTTGGTCTTCCAGAAATAGATGACCGTTATCACATTTGGCGCGTCCCATTGCTGAAACTTGGAACAGACCAACGAGTGGGAGAAGTTGTCATAGATGCTTACACTTCCCTAATTACCGTTGATGAAACCACGGCACCAGAAGTTATCGAAGCGCGTTTACTAGGCAGACAGGAAGACACAAAAGCGCTGACATCCAACACCGCGCCAGCGCAAGGCCAGATTTCTTTTGTGAGAAACACCGTAATTCTCGGTGACAGTGAAAATGCGCTTTTAGATATGCCATCTCAATCAGTCGACTTGATCTTTACTTCGCCGCCCTATTACAACGCCCGGCCAGAATATGAGGACTACCTTTCTTATGAAAGTTATTTACTGAAGATGCGGCGCGTTATTCATAATTGTCATCGTGTCTTAGGCGAGGGACGTTTTTTTGTTATGAATGTCTCCCCTGTATTGATCCGAAGAGCAAATCGCAATGAGGCCTCAACACGCATCGCTGTTCCGTTTGATATGCACAGATTATTTATTGAAGAGGGTTTTGATTTTATTGATGACATCCACTGGGTGAAACCAGAGGGGGCTGGTTGGGCCACAGGGCGTGGCCGGAGATTTGCGGCTGACCGTCAGCCGTTGCAGTACAAGGCAGTCCCAGTGACAGAATATATTCTTGTCTATCGCAAACATACTGACAAGTTGATTGACTGGAATATACGAAATCATCCAGACCAAGAAGCAGTCAAGGATTCCAAAATATCGGGAGAATATGATAAAACAAACATATGGAGGATTCATCCTGCATTTCATTCAGCCCACCCGGCTGTCTTTCCGCTAGAACTGGCAAAGAAAGTCATCAGGTATTACTCATTTAAAAAGGATGTTGTCCTCGACCCGTTTGCGGGAACCGGCACAGTTGGGCGTGCGGCTGTAGTCTTGAGCCGTCGTTTTGTTCTAATAGAGAATGAACCAAAATACATTGCAATCATCCGCAAAGAAATGCCCGATTGGCTGGGGGCGGAGACAAAGAACGTTCTTTTCATAGGTAGCGAACCTCCGGACACATCTTCCTTGTTATTATAATGAAAAACGAAACTATTACTTTATCAGCCCTTTTGCCACATTCTTTTGATTCTCTGCTTGAAAGCAAAGGCGTCACATTTATCAAGCGCTCTGGAGAAGAAAATGTTAGGAATGTGGTTATTGATGTTCTTTGCGGTAACAATCTCCGGGCATCAACTGAACATTTAACACGCTTGCGACTCGGCAAACTGAACGCAGCCACGTTCATGATTTATCTGTCGGGGATCAATGCTGTAAAGAACTTTGGGCGTGCAATTCCTACGATAGCTTATCGCGGCATTACAGGCAGGGCCTCAAAATCGGAAAAGGAACTTTGTAAATGGATGCTTGGGCTTACAGGAAAAGGAGTTCAAAATGTTCTTCGTGATGATACAAGACAGCTGCGAAAATACACAGAGACCTTTGCAGAGAACATGAAGCGTCTCGCTGACGACATTGAAAAAGAATCTGGCGCAATGAAGTGCAATGTGAAGTTCGGAGCTGGCCAAGAATCCGTTTTAGATTGGCACGATATGTTGAGTCTGTTTTGTACCATCGGAAGTCAAACGTTGGCTATTCGCGGTTCAGAGAAGAGCACATACGGGAAACTCTTTGAACGCCTCGTCCTCGGCAGTGTGTTGTCATCGTTAGGTTTTGAGCATACGATTTACCCACCCCAAAAAACATCGCGAGTGTTTTGGCTTTCAAGCAAGATCGGCGAACGCGAAGCCGATGCAACGCTGTTGATATCTCCTGGGCAGGCGATACGTTTTGATCTTGGCTTTATTGGACGAGGCAATCCCGAAATTACGAAAGACAAGGTGTCGCGTTTCGAACGTAATTTAGAAGTCAATCGCCAAACATATCACTCAGCAACTTGCATCATTGTAGACCGTGTGGGTGAAGGATCGGGCTTGGAAGCACAAGCCAAGCGGGCCGGTGCTCGAGTAATCCAAATGAGTATGAGTTTCTGGCCTATAGAACTTGCAAAGTGGTTAGCCGGATCGTTCAAGTACAAGTCTGACATATCTGATTGCAGGCCAGAAGAATTTCCCGGCGTGTTGCGAAAAAAACTATCTGGGGTTTCTTTTGAATCATTCGTTCAGGGAATTACAGTTGCCGAATCCGAGAATGACTGACAGAACCAACCATTGCCCGTGGCGAAGGAGTTAAAAGGGTCAGTCCGCACATCGTTAAAGAACAGATCATATAGGACTAAAATGGTCCTATATTACCGGGCATCATCTTCCGTGGGAAGACAGCGGAAAACATTTCAAAATGTCAGATGTTTCTGGCGAATTTTCCAGGACGGGTGTAAGAAACGGCTATGAAATTGGATGCTTTAGGATTTGATGGATGGTTTGAGAAGCGTGCGGACGGGCTGATGCAGGCGGGGCACAGCCTTGCGCGCGTTACGGCCGTTGACCGGGATGCGTTTCTTGTCCGGAATCAGGACGGTGAGATTTATGCGGAACTCGCAGGCAAGATGCGGTTTTCCGTTGAGTCGGCCTTCGATCTGCCCTGCGTAGGCGACTGGGTGTGCGTGCAGTGCCACGCATCGGGCGGTCCGGCCGTAATCCACGGCGTGGTCCCTCGGAAGACGGTTCTGCGCCGGAAGACCCCCGGCAAGTCGGTGGATTTCCAGATGATCGCGTCGAACATAGATGTCGCCTTCATTGTGCAGGCCTGCGGATACGATTTCAACCTGGCACGGCTCGACCGGTATCTGGTGATGGCCAACGAGGGCGGGATTGAGCCGTGGATCATTTTGACCAAAACAGATCTGATCACGCCCGAGCAGATTGAGCAGGCCATCGGTCAGGTGGAGCAAACCCGCGTTCCCGCCCGCATTCTTGCCATCAGCAACATAACGGGCGATGGCCTGCAGGAATTTCGCGCTCTCCTTGCGCCCGGATCAACTTACTGCCTGCTGGGCTCCTCGGGCGTCGGCAAGACCACACTGATCAACCGGCTGATTGGCCGCGATGCATTTGACACCAAGGCGGTTAGCGGAACCGGGGAAGGCGTACATACCACGGCCCGCCGCCAACTGCTGGTGCTTGAGAGCGGGGCCATGCTGATTGACACGCCGGGGATGCGCGAGCTGGGCCTTATGGGCGCGGGCGACGGGCTGGACGACACGTTCATCGAGATTCGCGAGCACTCCGGGAACTGCCGCTTTGCGGACTGCACGCACACCGAAGAACCCGGCTGCGCGGTTCTCCTCGCGGTGGAGAACGGGATCTTGAGCGAGGACCGCTATCAAAGCTACATCAAGCTCAGGAAGGAAACAGAATTCCACGATCTCTCTTACGTCGAGAAGAGGAGCAAGGACAAATCATTCGGCCGATTCATCAAGTCCGCCAAGAAGAGCCTGAGGAAGTGAGCGGCGGACACCGGTGTTCATGCCTTAACTTACCGCCGGACGGCATGTTGCGCAAGGATTGGCCTTGACGGAACGGGGCGCATGTCATAGAAATACGGGCATATTTGAATACCGGAGGGCTTCCCGCGGGCGTGCCATCTGCTAATTATAAGAGGGTTGTGTTATGTCGCTGACAAAAAGAGATCTGGTGATGAGAATTTCCGACGAGACGGGACTGGTGCAGGCGGATGTCTACAATGTCATCCAGAAAACACTGGACTACATTGTCGAAAGCCTTTCACAGGGCGTCAATGTCGAGTTCCGGAACTTCGGAGTCTTTGAAGTGCAGACGCGCAAGCCCCGCATTGGCCGCAATCCCAACAAGCCCGAGAATGTTGTCACGATTCCCGAACGCAAGGTGGTCAAGTTCAAGGTCGGGAAGATCATGAAGCAGCAGATCACCGGCAAAAAGTAGTTCTTTCCCAATGAGTTCATCCTCTTCACAGCCCGTCCAGGGCATGAGCGATCTTGCTTACCCCGAGATCGCCCTCTGGCAGATGATCGAAAGCCGCGCGCGCTCCGTTTTCCGCGTGTATGGTTTTGAAGAGGTCCGCACACCGGCGCTTGAGCACACCAAAATCTTTGTCCGTTCGCTGGGCGATACCACCGAAGTCGTTCAAAAAGAAATGTACACCTTTGAAGACCGCGGCGGCCGCAGCCTTACGCTTCGTCCCGAAGGCACCGCGGGCGTGATGCGCTATCTGGCGGGCGCGGGCGAACTGGCCCAGTCGGCGCGACTTTTCTACATGGGCCCGATGTTCCGCGCAGAGCGTCCGCAGGCCGGGCGCAAGCGGCAGTTCCACCAGATCGGCGCCGAGAGCATGGGCGAGCCGTGCGCTGCTGCCGATGCCGAGTGCATTGCGCTTCAGACGCATCTGCTGGCGGAGTGGGGGCTGAAGAACTGCGTGGTGCAGATCAACACGCGCGGCACGCGCGCGGACCGCCCTGTGGTCACTGCAAAACTGCAGGAAGCGCTGCAGCCGCATCTCGCGAACCTTTGCGAAGACTGCCGCCGCCGCTATGAAACAAATGTCCTGCGCATCCTCGATTGCAAGCAGCCGGCCTGCCGCGAAATTGTGCGCGGGCTTCCGCCGGTGACCGATTTCATGGCGCCGGAATCGCGCGCCTACCTTCAGGAGGTTCTGGACTGCCTGAAGCGGCTGAGCATTCCGGTGCAGCTCAATCCGCTGCTGGTGCGCGGGCTTGATTATTACGAGCACACCGTCTGGGAGATCACGCATCCGGCGCTGGGCGCGCAGGACGCGCTCGCGGGCGGCGGGCGCTACCGGATCGCGATCGGCGACAAGGATATTGAAGGCGTTGGTTTTGCGATGGGCGTCGAGCGCACGATCATGGCGCTGGAGGGCGAGGGGATCAGGCCGGAGCAGTTTATCGAGCCGGTGCAGGTGTGGCTGGTGTCGCAGGGCGAGGCAGCCTTCCGCGAAAACCTGCTGCTGGCGATGACGCTGCGCCGCCGCGGCATCAGCTGCCAGCTTGATCTTGGAAGCCGCAGCATGAAGGCCCAGATGCGGATGGCGGGAAAATCCGGCGCGCCGCAGGTGATCATTCGCGGCGATGCGGAGATGGAGAAGGGAACATTCCTGCTGAAGGACATGAAGTCCGGCACGCAGGAGGAAAAGGATATGCCGGGGCTGATGAAGGTTTTGTCGCCGGTTCATCCGGCGTGAAAAAAGTTCCAACCATTGGAAGTTTCTTGAAAAATAGTTCCAATCATTGGAAGTTTTCCCGGCATAAGTTCCAATGATTGGAAAAACAGGAAGAGTTGATTTATGACAAAGATGCGGACACATACTTGCGGCGAACTTTCAAAGAGCTGCGTGGGGCAGAGTGTTGTTCTGTGCGGCTGGGCGGACACCGTGCGCGATCACGGCGGAGTGATCTTCATTGACGTGCGCGACCGCTACGGCCTGACGCAGGCGATATTTGATCCGCGCGATTCGCAGGCGGCGTGGGATATTGCGCAGGCCGTGCGCGGCGAGGATGTGATCCGCGTCGAAGGCAAAGTTGAAATGCGTCCGGCCGACATGGCCAACTCCAAGCTGGCCACCGGCGAGATCGAGATCCGCTGCAATGCCATCAAGGTGCTGAACAAGAGCGCCACGCCGCCGTTCCCGCTGGACGAAATCCAGTCGCAGCGCGTGTCGGAGGATTTGCGTCTGACGTACCGTTATCTGGATCTGCGCCGCAAGCGGATGCAGGACAACCTGCAGATGCGCCACAAGGTGGCGATGTCCATCCGCAGCTATCTGGACAAGGCTGGATTCACAGAGGTGGAAACGCCGATCCTGACCAAGAGCACGCCCGAGGGCGCGCGCGACTACCTGGTGCCCAGTCGCGTGGTGCCGGGAACGTTCTATGCGCTTCCGCAGGCCCCGCAGCAGTACAAGCAGCTTCTGATGGTCGCGGGCACCGACCGCTATTTCCAGGTGGCCCGCTGCTTCCGCGACGAGGATCTGCGCGCCGACCGCCAGCCCGAGTTTACCCAGATTGACATGGAGATGTCATTCGTCACGCAGGACGACATCATCGAGGTGGTGGACGGCCTGGTGGATTCCTTCATGCGCGCTTCCGGGCATGGGGGCGTGAAGCTTCCCATTCCGCGGATGACCTACCGTGAGGCCATGGACCGCTTTGGAAGCGACAAGCCCGATCTGCGTTTTGGCATGGAGCTGACAAACCTGAACGATATTTTCGAAAAGACCAACTTCAAGGTGTTCGGGAAGGTCGTGGCCGAGGGCGGTGTGGTGAAGGCCATCAACGCCAAGGGGCTGGGCAATGCGACGATCCGCGTGGTGGAGGACTGGACCGAGCTGGCCAAGGAAGCCGGCCTCGCGGGACTGGCGTTCATCCGCGTGCAGGAGGATGGCACCTGGAAATCGCCGATCGTGAAGTTCTTCTCCGAGGCTGAGCAGGCCGAGCTGAAGAAGCGGTTGAACATTGAAGTCGGCGACCTGATTCTTTTTGCCGCGCACAAGGCTGAAATTGTGAATCCGTTTCTGGGCCGCCTGCGTCTGCTGGCGGGGAACATGGCCAAGGCCATTCCGGAAGACAAGTTTGTCTTCACCTGGGTCACGGAATTCCCGCTGTTCGAGACCAACGAGGAGGGCCGTCTTTCCTCAATGCACCATCCGTTCACGGCTCCGTTCCCGGAGGATCTCGCGAAGCTGCAGACGGCTCCGCTTGAGATGCGGGCGCAGGCCTATGACATTGTGCTCAACGGCACGGAACTGGGCGGCGGAAGCATCCGTATTCACGATTCTGAGACGCAGAGCAAAATGTTCGAGGCGCTGAAGTTCTCCAAAGAGGAAATAGACGACCGCTTCGGGCATCTGATCCGCGCGCTGTCGTTCGGCGCGCCGCCGCACGGCGGCATTGCGCTGGGGTTTGACCGCCTGATGATGCTGGTCACAGGATCGGAGTCCATCCGTGACGTGATTGCGTTCCCGAAAACGCAGAAGGCGATGGACATCATGATGAATGCGCCGGCGAAAGTGGATGCGAAGCAGCTTCGCGATGTCTACCTGAGCCTCAACCTGCCGGAATCCTGATCAGGATTATTTCCGGCGGAAGCCCCGCTTGGTTTCCGGCGCGGGCTCCTTGACGGGGCCCATGGCGCGGAACTTCCTGTAGCGCTCGTCTACGAGCTGTTGAGGCGAAAGTTTGTCGAGGGCGGCCAAATGTTTCAGGATCGCCTTTTTCATGGCGTCGGCCGCGGCGTCATAGTTCGTGTGCGCTCCGCCGAGGGGTTCTGGAATGATTTCATCCGCGAGTTTGAATCCAATGAGATCCTTGGCTGTCAGCTTGAGGGCTTCGGCCGCCTGGTTGGCATAGGCCCGGTCCTTCCAGAGAATCGCGGCGCAGCCCTCGGGGGAAATCACCGAATAGTAAGCGTGCTCCATGATCAGCAGGCGGTTGCAGACGGCAATGCCGAGAGCACCCCCGCTGCCGCCCTCGCCGGTAACCACCGAAATGATCGGCACCGGGAAGGTGAACATTTCGCGCAGGTTGACGGCGATGGCTTCGGCGATGTGCCGCTCCTCGGATTCAATGCCGGGGAAGGCTCCCGGAGTGTCCACCAGCGTGATGATGGGAATTTTGAACTTGGAGGCGAGTTGCATCAGGCGGAGCGCCTTGCGGTAGCCTTCCGGGAAAGGGCAGCCGAAGTTGCATTCCAGATTGCTTTTGGTGTCGCGGCCCTTCTGGGTGCCGATGATCATGACCTTGCGACCGTCTATTTTCGCAAACCCGCCAATGATGGCGCGGTCGTCCGCATAGTCGCGGTCCCCGTGCAGCTCGAGGAATCCGGTGGAAATCCGCTTGATGTGATCCAGCGGGTAGGGGCGCATCGGATGGCGGGCCACCTGCACCTTCTGCCACGGTGTCAGGTTCTCATAGATCTCGCGGCGCGACTGCTCGATTTTTTTCTGAATCCGGTCTATTTCTCCCGACACGTCCAGAGACTGGTCGGCGCTGACATGGCGAAGTTCATCGAGTTTCTTTTCGAGTTCGACAATCGGTTTTTCAAAAAGCAGAGCGTACATGGATTTCTCCAAATGGGTTATTCAGTGATCAGCACCGGTGTGCCGTCCGGAACCAGCGAGAACAGTTCCTCGACCTGATCATTGGCCAGCCGGATGCAGCCGGCGCTCGCCTGTGTGCCGATGGTTTCGGGCTCCCATGTGCCGTGGATGCCGTAGCCGCGGAGGCTGGGATCGTCCAGCGACCGCAGGGCCATCCAGTGCGTTCCGAGCACATTTTCCTTGTCGCCGTAGGGCACCATCTTCCCGTCGGGCCGCCACCACGGGGGGTTCACAATCTTGTCCGAGATGACAAACTTTCCGGTCGGCGTTTTCCCGAATTTCCCGGTTCCAACGCGGTAGCGCTTGAAAAACTGGCCGTTGAGCGTGAGCACCAGGTCGTTCTGGGATTTGCTCACCGTGATGGCAAAATCGCCCGAAAGAATTCTCAGCTTGTCGCCCGCGCGGATGACATGCCCCCTGATGCCGTTGCTTTTCTGGATGAGTTCGGTGGTCGTCTTGAACTTCTTGGCGAGGCCGCTGATGGTGTCGCCGCGCTGGATCGTGTATTCCGTTTTTTCCGGCATCGGCCGCGGGGTGGTGGCCAGCTCGATATTGACGGCGTTCAGAATCTGCTCGGTGGCGGAGACAATGCCGGGATTGTCGGACTGCGTCAGAAGCGTCAGCGCCATGGTGCGCGCGCCTGGCAGATCGTCTTCCTGCTGCGCCTTGCGGGCATCGGCCAGAAGCGCGGCGCCGCGCCGGTCAACAGGGGCGGTCGCAGCCGGCGCTGCCTGCCGCTGAGCCGCAACCGCAGGCTTGCGGACTGGAGATTCTTCGCGAACAGCCGGCTTCTCGTTTTGAACCGCGACGGGTTCCTTTTGGGCAATAGGCTCCTCAATGGCCTCTTTCTCGCTCTGCTCCGGCTCGGGTTCACGGGGAGGACGCTTCGACCACAAAGTGGCGATGCCCCATATCAGCAGGCCCAAAATGATGATGCCGGCCAAAACGGCCAGGCGGAAACAGCCCCGGTTGTCCTGATTTCTGCGGATGTATATGTCTGTTGTCATAGCTGCATTCGAATCAAATAAGTGATTCAAGATCCTTTATAATTAAACTCATCGAAGGATATCTTTCGTCCGGATTCTTCGCAAGGCATTTGAGGAGGATGGATTCCATGCGCGGCGGGACATCCGGGTTGTACTGCCTGATCGGCGCGGGCCGGATGCGCGGATCGAGCTGCATTTGCCGGCTGGCATCCGGGGTATTCCCCTCAAAGGGCTTGTGGTGGCTGAGCATTTCGTAACAGGTGGTGCCGAGGGCATAAATGTCTGCGCGTTCATCCACCCGATGCTTCAGGAAGACCTCCGGCGCGACATAGGAAGGCGTCCCGGGGATTTGCTTTACCTTCTGAGGCTTGTTCTTGCGCGGCAGGATCAGGTCAAAGTCAATCAGCGTCAGCAACCCGTCGTTTTGGATGAGGATGTTCTCGGGCTTGATGTCCAGATGGAGCCAGTCGCAGGCGTGGAGGTAATAAACGACATTGGCCAGCTGCCGGATCAGCGAGAGAGGATTGTCGGTCAGCAGAGCCTCGCGGTAGAGGATCAGATCGCGCAGGTTCTTGGCTTCAATGTATTCCAGAAGCATGTAGGGCACGCCGCCGTCTTTTGAAAAATGAAGAACCTTCACAATGTTGGGATGGCGGAAGCGCGAAAGCACCTCGGCGTTTTTCAGGAAATATTTCCGGATGTGGCGGTCCTTGAGGTATTGTTCCTTCGGAGTGCGGATGACCACCCGGTTGTCGGCCGCGTCGCGCGCGACATACAGGTGCATCATGCCGCCGCCGGCGATGTCCCGGATGATCGAATAGCCTCCGAATGAATCCCTGTCCATGGCTTTAAGCTATCGGATGCGGGGACGGATGCAAGGCTAAAACCGGAGCCGGCGGGAGAAAGCCCGGCGCGCAAAAAATCCGAAAACGCCATCCCCTGACCGGCGCGAATGTGCTACATTCTGCGCATGTACGAAGACGGACATTATGAACTTGCTCTTGCGCGGCCGACGCCGGTGGTGCGGACACTGCTGATCACCACCATGGTGATGTATGCAGTTCAGTTTCTGCTGGACGCCCTGACGCAGAATGCATTCACCCGCGAATGGTTCGGCCTCGACATCGAGGCTGTGCTGCGGCACGGCCGTTTCTGGCAGTTTTTCACGTACCTGTTCCTGCACGGAAATCTGCTGCACCTCCTGCTGAACATGCTGGTGCTGTACTTCATGGGCCCGGAAACCGAGAGGCGCATGGGCTCCGCGCATTTCGCCGCGCTTTATTTTCTCAGCGGAGTTCTCGGCGGGGTGGGGTGGTTTCTGATCAGCTATCCCGGAGCGCCTTGCGTGGGCGCATCCGGCTCCATCTTCGGAATCCTTGGAGCCTTTGCCACGCTGTATCCCCGAAGGCCGGTGACCCTGCTGCTCTTTTATGTTTTGCCCGTCACGATGGAGGCCTGGGTGCTGGTGTCGGGACTGGCGCTGGTTGAACTGACATCGCTGGTGCTGGGGCAGGGCGGGGGAATCGCCTATGCCGTGCATGTCGGCGGTGTGCTGGTGGGCGCCGTCTATGCCGGGATTGTTTTCCGCTGGGGCCCCGGTTTCAGATTCCGCCGTCCGCGAATGAGGGTTCTGCCGGGCGGCCGTCCGGCGGCGGATGTTGACCGCATACTGGATAAAATCGCGGAGCAAGGAATCGGGAGCCTGACGCGGGATGAGCGCAAGGCGCTGGACGAGGCCAGCCGCCGCTAGACGGGCTGGATGGCATCCGGCGGAAGGCGTGTGATGGCGTCCTGCGCCGCGCAGATTTCGGCGGTCTTCTTGTTGGGCCCGCTTCCTGTGCCGAGCAGTTTTCCGTTCAGGCGCACTTCGACGCGGGGCTGCACCGCTCGTACTTCTGCGCATACTGCTGGAGTATCCCTTTTGGATTGATGTATTTCTGGTGGAGAACCAGATCCAGTTCATCAAGGAAAAGAGCGCTGAATATTTTTCGAACAGCCTTGATGCCGCCGTCTATGTAGGCTGCGCCCATGATGGCCTCGACCGCGTTGGCCACATTGGAGCAGCGCTCATGCCCGCCGGAGAGCATCTCGCCCCGGCCAAGCTGGAGATAGCTGCCCAGCTCCAGCTTGTCTCCGATGCGGGCCAGGGCCTTGGTGTTGGTGATGGCGCTTTTCAGCATGGAAAGGCGGCCTTCCTGTTCGTCGGGGAACTGGTTGAAAAGCCAAGCTGCGGATACGGAACTGAGGACGGCGTCCCCCAGAAATTCCAGCCGCTCATTATCCACATGGACATCCCCGTTTTCATAGCGGAAAGAGCGATGGGTGAGAGCGGTATCCAGGATTTCCTTGTGCCGGAAACGGTACCCGATGGCTTTTTCAAGAAGCTTGTATTTTGTTTTCATGATCGTGGATGATATTTGCTGTGAATGGCTTTCAGCCGGGATGGATCAACATGGGTATAGATCTGGGTCGTGGAAATGTCTGCGTGCCCCAGCATTTCCTGGATCACGCGCAGCGGCGCCCCGTTGGCCAGCAGATGGCTTGCGAACGAATGCCGGAGCGTGTGCGGCGTCACATTTTTCCCGATGCCGGCGTCGCGGGTATGCTTCTTGATGAGCTTCCAGATGCCCTTGCGGCTGAAGGGTGTTTTCCGGACCGTCAGGAACAGCGCGCGCGCAGACGGATCCGGGCACTGCGCCGGACGCACTTCGTCCACATAGCGCTGAATCCACGAGGTCGCGGAGGATCCGACCGGAACGATGCGCTCTTTGCGGCCTTTGCCCACGCAGCGGACATAGGATTCGTCCAGGTGCAGGTCGTCCAGTGTCAGCCCGACCAGTTCGGAAACCCGCAGGCCCGTGCCGTAGAGCGTTTCCATCAGCGCCTTGTCGCGCAGCCCGAGCGGCTTGCTGACATCCGGCTTCGCCAGCAGGGTTTCGACTTCGCGGACACTGAGCGTGTCCGGCAGGATTTTCCAAAGGCGCGGGGACTCCATGCTTTCGGTGATGTTGCCCGTCACCAGACCTTCCTGCTGCAGATAGCGGAAAAAAACTTTCAGGCACACCAGCCGGTGCGAAATGGAGTTCGTGCTGAGTCCGCGGTCTTTCTCGTGAAGCAGGAAATCGAGAACCGTCTTGCGCTTGATGGCGTTGACGGACTGGATGTCCCGGTCGCGCAGATAAGAGAAGAAGCTTTCAAGGTCATTCCGGTAGGAGCTGATGGTGTTTTCCGTGAGCCCGCGTTCCAGCCTGATGTAATCCAGAAACTGTTCGGCGAGAATATGCATGGGCTCTTTTCCGGGGCCCGCGCGGTCAGCGGCAGGCTGCAGGGAGTTTGGCCTTGGCTTCCTTGCTGGCCGGCACCGTGTTCACATCAAAGCCCAGTGCGGCGATGGTGTGCTCAATGTTCACGTTGGCCAGTTTCTTGGAATCGTAGGTGACAAAAATCATGCCCTTTTCGAAATCCGGCTGAGCCGAAACCACGCCCTCGAAGGCCATCAGGCTGTCCATAATGATCTTGCTGCACTCGGAATTCTTCATGGCCGGCACCGTGAAGCCAACCGTGCGAACGTCCTGCCGCCAGCATCCGCAAAGGCTCAAGGCCAGCGCTGTCATCAAAAACCAACCTGCTGTTTTTCTCATATTCGTATCCTTAGATTAGAATGCCAAAGCTACCCGAAGCGGAGTCCCGGGTCAATGCCCCGCTGGCCGTGAAAATATTTTTAAAATATATTAAACAAAAAATCCGCTCCGTGTATTTATACCAGTAGCGATGAAGAATGGAGGGATGGAAGCGTTTCCTCCGGGGCTCCTCACCCCAACCTCCTTGGCGCTTTTGGCCCTTCATTTTCATCCGGCCCCCGCAAGGGGGCCTTCCCTTTTGGGGTGTTTCCCTGTTGCAGAAAGGCATGCTTTCCGGTTTAGATTCCACAAATGAACAAGAAACCGACAGAACTGATGGCTCCTGCGGGGTCATATGACTCCCTGTCTGCCGCCATCCGCGCCGGCGCCGATTCCGTTTATTTTGGAATTGACCGCCTGAACATGCGCGCGCGCGCGGCCAGCCCGTTCACCCTCGGTGACCTCCGGAAAATCGCCCGCATCTGCCGCCGGTGCAGGGTGCGAAGCTATCTGGCCCTGAATACCATTCTTTATGACGAAGACATTGAATCCGTGAGGGAAATCTGCGCCGCAGCAAAAGAGGCGGGAATATCCGCTGTCATCGCCGGCGATATTGCGGCCATCCGGATCGCAAGGGATACCGGCCTCGAAGTTCATATTTCCGTGCAGGCAAATATTTCAAACATGGAGGCGGTCCGGTTTTATGCGCAGTATGCGGATGTCCTGGTGCTGGCCCGCGAACTGACGCTCGATCAGATTTCCGCCATCAGCCGAAAAATGAAATCGGAAAAAATCAAAGGTCCGTCGGGTCAGCCGGTGCAGATTGAACTGTTTGCGCACGGAGCGCTCTGCGTCGCTGTTTCCGGCAAGTGCTATATGAGCCTTGCACAGTACAACACCTCCGCGAACCGCGGGGCCTGCTACCAGACCTGCCGCAGAAAATATCTGCTCAGCGATGCGGAAACCGGCGAAGAGCTGATCGTGGACAATCAGTTCATCATGTCGCCGAAGGATCTCTGCACCGTGCAGTATCTTGACCAGCTTCTGGGCGCCGGGGTGAGCATTCTCAAGATCGAAGGCCGCGGTCGCACGGCCGATTATGTGGCCACGGTCACTGCCGTTTATCGCGAGGCGCTGGATGCATGGCGTGACGGAAAATGGACGAAAGAGCTGGGCGCCGTCTGGATGGCGCGGCTGGAGTCTGTTTTTAATCGCGGGTTCTGGGACGGCGGGTATTACTGCGGAGAGAAGCTGGGCGAGTGGAGCGGCCGGGGCAATTCGCAGGCGTCCGTCAAGCGCGTGCAGATCGGACTCGTCGAGCACTTTTACGGCGCGCCGAAGGTGATGCAGTTCACGATGATGCAGCGCGAGTTGAAGTCCGGCGATGTGGTGCTGGTTGAGGGGCCGACGACCGGCGCGCTCCGGCAGGCGGTCGGGGAAATCCGCGTGGACGGCAAGCCGGCCGCGACGGCCGTGAAGGGGGATGTGGTCACCATGGGAATGCCGGCCAAGGTTCGCCTGAAGGATAAGGTCTACCTGCATGTGCGGCCCGCGGATGATGATGAAAAGGAATCCTTGAACGAAAAAGGGGGCAAGTGTAGTATGCCTCAGACTGAAGATGTTCAGAGGGGACTATGAAGGTAGGAGAAATTGTGGGCCGTTTCATGGGCCAAAGGCGCCAGAAGCGTTCCATTAAAGAATATTTTGAAACGGGCAGCCTGCTGTGCGAGCATTGCGGGCACGCTGTGCCCGTGGCCGGGCTGACTCCGTTTTCTTTCCATGAATGTCCCAAGTGCTCCTTCAAGAACTTTGTGCCGATGCGCCTCGGTGACTACATGCTCTTCCAGCCGCTGGGCGCCGGAGGCAATGCCAGTGTCTACAAGGCTCACCGCCGGGATGACCCGGAACACCTTTATGCGGCCAAAATCCTGCAGCCTGAGCGTGCGGCTGACCGGGAAACGCTTGAAGGATTCCTGCTCGAGGTGAAGATCCACGAGGCCGTCAACAACCATCCGAACATCGTGACGTTCTACGGCCACGGCATCGAGGAGGATTATCACTATTTCATCATGGACTTTGTTGAGGGCGAGGGACTGAAGAACCTCCTTGCCCGCAAAGGGAAGATGGACGAAGTGGCTGCCCTCGATATTCTTGCCCAGATCATTTCCGCCATGAAGCACATCTCCAAGGCGGGATACCTTTATCGCGACCTCAGCGCGGGCAATGTTCTTGTCCAGCCCAACGGCCATGCGATGCTGATTGATTTCGGGCTGACGCTCACCCTGGAAGAGGCGGCGAAGACGGGCGCAGAAACCTATGTGGACGGCACCGCGGAATTTCTGCCTCCGGAACGCATTTATCACCGGGGCGAGGATGAACGCAGCGTGGTCTACAGCCTGGGCATGCTCCTTTACTTCATGCTGACGGCGGAACCGCTGATCAAGGCCAAATCACAGGTGGGCAAGGCCAAGCGGCATGTCTCGGATCTCAAGCTGGCCCTCACGCCCGATATGCTGCCCGGCTGCTCGGCCGTCATGTCGGAACTGATTGCCGTCATGATTGAAACGGAACCTGCCGACCGCTATCAGACCTTCGAGGAGCTTGAAGAGGCGGTCAATGAAATCCGCGCCCGGCAGGAAGTCTAACTCAGCTTCCCTGCAAAAAAGCACGACACTTTCCGGCCGTCTTCCATGTCTTTCAACTCCGGACTTTGCATGCGGCAGATGTCTTTCGCATAGGGACAGCGCGGATGAAACCGGCATCCCGGCGGCGGATTTGCGGGCGAGGGGACATCGCCCTGCAGCACGATCCGTTTTTTCTTTTCCACTCCGATTCCCGGAATGGCTGAGATCAGCGCCCGCGTGTACGGATGTTCCGGCCGGTCCATGATCCCTTCAGATGGCCCTTCCTCAACGATCTGCCCCAAATACATCACCGCCACGCGGTCGGCCATGTGCCGCACCACGCCGAGGTCGTGAGAGATGAACAGATAGGACAGATTGTGCTTTTTGCGAATGGCCAGCAGCAGATTGATCACCTGCGCCTGCACCGAGACATCCAGCGCACTCACGGCTTCGTCGCAGATCAGCAGATCCGGCTTCATCGACAGCGCCCGGCCGATGCTGATCCGCTGCCGCTGGCCACCGGAGAATTCGTGAGAATAGCGATAGAGGGCGCTGTCATCCATGCCCACGTCCGCAAGAATATCGCGTGCGGTGGCGACGCGTTCAGAAACCCTGATCAGCTTGTGCTGGATGAGGCCCTCCGTCAGAATTTGCAGCACGGTCATTCGCGGATTCAGGGACGAATACGGATCCTGGAAAATCATCTGGATTTTGCGCCGGATTCCGGGCTGGCTCTGCGACAGATTCTGCCCGTTAAACTGCATCGTGCCGGCATGGGGTTTCTCCAGAAGCGCGACCGTCCGCGCCAGCGTGGATTTGCCGCAGCCCGATTCGCCGACCAGCCCGAGCGTTTCGTCCGGCATGATATCCAGCGACACGCCGTCCACTGCGCGAACATGCCCCACGGTCCGAGAGACCACGCCGCGGTGAATCGGAAACCATGTTTTCAGATCACGGATTTGCAGAAGCGGATTCATGATGCGCCCCCGTATTCGCCTGCGCGGAAGCATCGTGCAGACTGGTCGCCGTATGAATCCAGCGCCGGATGCTCCTGCGCGCACCGCTCAATGGCGATTGGGCATCGCTCGCGGAACCGGCATCCCGCCGGATAGTTGATGGCCGAAGGTACTTGGCCCTTGATGTGATAGAGTTCCCTGTTTTTCGAGGCTCTCGACGGGATGGCCGCCATCAGCGCTCTCGTGTAGGGATGCAGCGGCCTTTTGAAAACCTGTTCGACCGTTCCAGTCTCGACGATTTCAGAGGCATACATAACGGCCACCCGGTCGCACATTTCCCAGATAACCCCCATGTCGTGCGTGATGAGCAAAAGCGCTTCGTCCTCTTTTTTCATGCGCCGCATCAGGTCGAAAATCTGCGCCTGGATGGTCACATCCAGCGCCGTGGTCGGTTCGTCGGCGATGATCAGGGCCGGATCCAGCATCAGGGCCATGGCAATCAGCACGCGCTGGCGCATGCCGCCGGAAAGATTGTGCGGCCATGCCCACATCTGCTCTTCCGGATTCGGCATGCCCACCTTGTGGAGCCATTCAATGCCAACGGTCCGGGCCTCTTTCCGGCTGATGCCGGAATGAAGTCTCAAGGCCTCCACCATTTGATCGCCGATCCTTTGCAGTGGCGACAGGGCCGTCATCGGCTCCTGGAAAATCATGCTGATGGATTTCCCGCGCACCTTGCGCAGTTCATCAATGGACAGTTTCAGCAGGTCGCGTCCCTTAAAAATGATTTCACCGGAATCAATGCGGCCGGGCGGCGAGGGGATCAGGCGCAGGATGCTCATGGCAGTTACGGATTTTCCACAGCCCGACTCGCCGACCAGCCCCAGCGTTTCGCCCTGCCGGATGGAAAGGGAAACCTGGTCGGCCGCCTGCACGATGCCTTCATCGGTGCGGAACGACACCGACAGATTCTTGATTTCCAGAATGTTCTGTTTCTCGTCCATTGCTATTCCATCTTGGAGAACGGCCGCGGGTCATACGCATCGCGCACGCCTTCTCCCACAAAAACTCCCAGAAGCATCACCATGAAAAGGGCAAGCGAAGGATAAAGGATCAGCCACCACGCCCAGCGGAACTGCTGGGCCTGCTGAAGCAGTTCGCCCCAGCTTGGGGTCGGCGGAGGCAGGCCGAACCCGAGGTAGTCCAGGGCCGTCAGCGCCCCGATGGCCCCGACCAGTGAAAACGGGAAGAAAGTGACAATCGGGATCAGGGCATTCGGGAAGATGTGGCGGAACATGATTTTTAACGGCGGGATACCCATGCATCGCGCGGCGTCCACAAAAGCCTGTTTGCGCAGGCGGAAAAACTCAGCCCGCATGTAATACGAAATGCCGATCCAGTTGAAGATGCCGTAGCAGAACAGAAGCAGCAGGAAGCTGCGCCCGTAGATGGAGCCCATCAGGATCATGATGTAAAGGAAGGGCAGGGCGCTCCAGATTTCGATGAGGCGCTGCATCGTAAGATCCAGCCGTCCTCCGTAATATCCCTGCAGCGCTCCCATGAAAACCCCTATGCACATCGAGCAGATGACCAGCAGGAACCCGAACGTCATGGAAATGCGCAGCCCGTAGAGAATGCGCGCGAAAACATCGCGCCCGGCAATGTCAATGCCGAGCAGGTGCCCGCGCACCGGCCCGTGCGGCCAGCGCACCTGCGGCTCCTCCACGCGCACGTTAAAAAGCGCGCCATCGGATGAAACCGCCTGCCCGGTCCGGTTCGGAATCACTGCCAGAACCTGCTCCTGCAGTTGCGCATCAAGTTTGGCCCAGGCTTTGGAGTCGGCAATGCTCATGTCGTCATTCAGGTCAATCGCCAGTGACCTGCTGTCGGCCACAGGTTCGCGGAAGGTCAGCCGGATATCGCGGGGCGGAGCGCTGCGCGGCGTGTAGGGCGAAAGGGATATTTCAGCTTTTCCCGATTGTGTGATGCCCGGTGATTCCGTGTTGAGGAAACGTGCCCGAATGGCGTCGCGCAGTTCTGGATTCAGCGCCCAAACATTTGTCAGGACCATGCCATCGGTATGATCGTCACCCGTGCCCATGAAATATCCGGCCGTGCGGCTGCGGACGATGACAAAGTTGGTGTCAATGTTCACGCTGCCCGCGCGCGGCTGCGGCTGAATCACGACCTTCGGTTTTTGCACGGCGAGAACATCGGCGGGATCTATGACGGTATTGGGCCCGTACGGCACCGGCACAAAGAGCATGAAATTCTTTTTGCTGTCCGAAAAGAGGGGATGACTGCGCAGCTTCAGATAATCGGTGCGCGTCTGGCTCCCGTTGTTCAGGAAGGTGCCCTCCGGATGGAATTTCAGGAACGGGAAATACCACCGGCCCTCGCATCGCATCAGGATCGGCCGTTCATTGCAGATCAGTTCGGAGCCCAGGCTGATCAGATAAAGCGCCAGCAGCGCGATGAGCGACCAGAAAGCGCGTTTTTTTTCGCGGAAGCGCTTCATGCGCTTGCGGGTGGTGGGATCAAACTGGAAATGGAATATTTTCATTTCTGGAAGTTGATCCTCGGGTCAATCAGCACATAGCAGAAATCGGAAAGCAGGTTGCCCAGCAGTACGAGCAGAGAGGTGAGCGAGAGGATGCCCATGAATACCGCATAGTCGCGGCTGACAATGGCGTCGAGGCTCAGCCGGCCCATGCCGGGGATCTCGAACACCTGTTCGATGATGACGGAGCCTGCGAACATCACAGTCAGAATGCCGCCGAAGCCGGTCGCAATGGGGATCAGCGCGTTGCGCACGGCGTGGCCCCAGATCGCGCGGCGGCTGGACGCGCCGCGCGCCAGAACCGTGCGGATGTAGTCCTTGCCGATCTGCTCCAGGAGCGAATTTTTCATCAGGAGCGTCAGCACGGCGAAATTTCCGATCACATAGCAGAGCACCGGCAGGAACATGTGCTGAAAAAGGTCCGACGCCTTGCCCGCGAAGGTTAGCGCGGCAAAATTGTCCGAATGGAATCCGGCGACGGGGAAGAAATTCCACAGTCCGTCCACTGTGCCGCAAAAAAGCATCTTAAGCACCATGCCGAACGCGAAAGGAGGAATCGCATAGCCGGTGAAGATCACAAGGCTTGAGGCGAGATCGAAATGCCCGCCGTGCCGCAGAGCCTTTGAAATGCCCAGCGGAATGCAGATCAGGTAGCTCAGCAGAAAACCTGTAATGCCAAACGTCAGCGAGACCGGCAGGCGGGAAATGATCATTTGCCACGCGGTTCGGTTGGGATACTTGTAGGACTCCATTTTCATGCCGAGCCGGTTGGTCACCAGCCAGCGCCAATACTGCTTGTAGACCGGCTTGTCGAATCCGAAATGGGCCTCCAGTTCGGCTCGGTACTTTTCCGAAACGGAGGCTGTAACGGCGGGCCCTGCGCGGACCTCGCCGCCCGCGCCGCCGCGCATGCGGATGATCATCTGCTCGACCGGTCCGCCGGGGACAAACTGCGTGATCGTGAAACAGAGGATCGTGATGCCCAGAAAAGTCGGGATCACCAGCAAAAGCCGCCGAATAAAATAATCCATTCGTTCCATGCACTGCACATACTAGCGGAGCAGCGCATTTTGCACAAACTCGAATGAAGACCTCAAAAATGCTCAAAGAACGTCGAAAAATGGCGAAAAAGTGCCTAAAATCGGTCAAAAATGCCTAAAAATCACTAAAAATGCGCATAAAAGTGAAAAATATGACCTAAAAGGATTATTGCATGAATATAGGACTAAATTAGTCCTATATTCATGTTTACGCGCATGGCATCTGGAAAGAGCGGATTAGGAGAGAAGTGTGGATTATGATTTTCGCGCAGAGACTTTCGGGTGCGCGATCTATTTGCCCTCATTCTCGATTTCTGCTGAACGCGCCAATAACCGGCTGAACATGGCAGCAAAGGTCAAAATGTTAACAGTGCACCGGTAGCTGTGATTGACCGGGAATCGCCGTTCAGATACATTATGCGATAACGAACAGCGGATGGACGGCTAGCTGTGATTGACCGGGAATCGCCGTTCAGATACATTCAATGGTGGTATAGCCCAGCGACACGCCGTGCTGTGATTGACCGGGAATCGCCGTTCAGATACATTACGCGCGACGTTATAGCGGCCGCGCGCTGGGCTGTGATTGACCGGGAATCGCCGTTCAGATACATTTCCAGCCTGTGCGCTCTTCTCGTCCATGTGCTGTGATTGACCGGGAATCGCCGTTCAGATACATTCTTCAGGGAACCGCGCCCATGAGCGGCGAAGCTGTGATTGACCGGGAATCGCCGTTCAGATACATTATGCAGGCTTCGCCGTCCTCGGAGAGCAGGGCTGTGATTGACCGGGAATCGCCGTTCAGATACATTTTCGCAGGTGTTATCCAGACGCGCAGATCGGCTGTGATTGACCGGGAATCGCCGTTCAGATACATTCGCGTATCCGCTACGATGGGCAAGACGTGGCTGTGATTGACCGGGAATCGCCGTTCAGATACATTTACTGAACCGGCTGGGCCTGCAGCCGGCCCGCTGTGATTGACCGGGAATCGCCGTTCAGATACATTGAAATGCACGAATACAGCGTGTGCGAAGTTGCTGTGATTGACCGGGAATCGCCGTTCAGATACATTGGGAGGCCCCGCGCCCCCAGCTTTTGCCAGGCTGTGATTGACCGGGAATCGCCGTTCAGATACATTGCCGCGAAGCTCTGCACATGGCGAACGTCGGCTGTGATTGACCGGGAATCGCCGTTCAGATACATTTCTGGTACCGGAATGGGCCGGAGAGGACGGGCTGTGATTGACCGGGAATCGCCGTTCAGATACATTATTGCACAGTTGGAATGCCGGATCGCCGTGGCTGTGATTGACCGGGAATCGCCGTTCAGATACATT
>JBFXGK010000001.1:214363-215849 GCA_050178035.1 Kiritimatiellia bacterium | reverse complement strand
GCTGTGATTGACCGGGAATCGCCGTTCAGATACATTCAAGAAGTGGAACGGCTTCGCCTCATACAGGCTGTGATTGACCGGGAATCGCCGTTCAGATACATTGGGCCGATGAGCTGGAGCGCCTCGCTCCGGCTGTGATTGACCGGGAATCGCCGTTCAGATACATTATCCAAGATCGGACGGCCGCTGCACAAACAGCTGTGATTGACCGGGAATCGCCGTTCAGATACATTTTGTTTGAGTGGATTGCCGCGCAGACCAATGCTGTGATTGACCGGGAATCGCCGTTCAGATACATTTTCGGCGGAGTTGCCCTCTTGCGCTGCCGCGCTGTGATTGACCGGGAATCGCCGTTCAGATACATTGCCGCCAGTTGTGGAAAGCCTTCTTGATCTGCTGTGATTGACCGGGAATCGCCGTTCAGATACATTCTTCAGTATTTTACAGATCCGCAGGGCCGCGCTGTGATTGACCGGGAATCGCCGTTCAGATACATTGAGTGCCGAGCATGGCCTTCGTGAGTACGAGCTGTGATTGACCGGGAATCGCCGTTCAGATACATTTTTCATTCAGCGCACGGTGCGCCCGGCGAAGCTGTGATTGACCGGGAATCGCCGTTCAGATACATTAGATGCTTCTGCACGTCTATAAGCAGGCGGGCTGTGATTGACCGGGAATCGCCGTTCAGATACATTCGACAGGAACGAGGAGAATTCTGCGTCATTGCTGTGATTGACCGGGAATCGCCGTTCAGATACATTTTATATCCCTGGATGGAATGGGCGATGAATGCTGTGATTGACCGGGAATCGCCGTTCAGATACATTGCCGGCGGAGGCGGACATACCGAAAAACAGGCTGTGATTGACCGGGAATCGCCGTTCAGATACATTGCAGGCGACGCATTTGACATAGCGGAACGGGCTGTGATTGACCGGGAATCGCCGTTCAGATACATTTTGAATTTGCGGCGGGCCGGGCTCCACAGCGCTGTGATTGACCGGGAATCGCCGTTCAGATACATTCCGCTTCGCTTTTTTGCGCAGCGGCCGCCGGCTGTGATTGACCGGGAATCGCCGTTCAGATACATTTTTGGCGCCACGGATGCCATTGCCAAGTTTGCTGTGATTGACCGGGAATCGCCGTTCAGATACATTTGCAGGCGTGTGAGAAGCTGCAGGAACTGGCTGTGATTGACCGGGAATCGCCGTTCAGATACATTGCGGCAAGCTGGATCAGGATGCCGTTGCCAGCTGTGATTGACCGGGAATCGCCGTTCAGATACATTTCCAGACCGGGGCGTTGTGGTTTGTCCAGAGCTGTGATTGACCGGGAATCGCCGTTCAGATACATTACATCGGCAATGATGATCTTGGCCATGCCGGCTGTGATTGACCGGGAATCGCCGTTCAGATACATTCCCTACACGAATGCAGGCGCCGCCGCCACGGCTGTGATTGACCGGGAATCGCCGTTCAGATACATT
>JBFXGK010000001.1:0-214263 GCA_050178035.1 Kiritimatiellia bacterium | reverse complement strand
GGCTGTGATTGACCGGGAATCGCCGTTCAGATACATTACGCGGCCCGCAAAGTCTTCCAAAGGGAAGAATTGCGGGCCGCAGCATTTTAAAAAAACTCCATTTGGGCGGGTGCCGGTTCAGTTTTCTCGCGTTTTTTTCCGAGAAACACCTCCATTTTCCCAAACTGGCGATCCGTAAGGGAAACCACGCGCACCTGCCCTTCCGGCGGCAGGCTCAATTTTATTCTTTTCCTGTGAACATCGCTGGCGTCCTCGCTGGCACAGTAGCGGGCATATACACTGAACTGGAGCATGACGAAGCCGTCGCACAGCAGCGCCTTCCGGAAACGGGCATACTGCCTGCGTTCGGTCTTTGTAACCACCGGCAAGTCAAACATCGCCACCAGCCACATACCTCTGTATTCCGACAGGCTCATCTACCACCTCACGGCAGCAGGATTTCCTCCAAGGTTTCATCAAGCGCATCCGCCAGCGAAGATGCCGCACGGGCCATTACAGGAAAGAATCCCCGCTGCACGCCTTTGTCATCATATTCCGCGGTGAACGGATAAATCAGGCGGGCCTTTGTTTTTCTTTCCAGCAGGGCATCAGGGCCCATTTCATGCACAATGTCATAAACCGCCTGATCCACCAGCGGACGAAAAGGCTCCATCAGGTCATCCGCCAGCGCAAAGGAGTTGTACTGGTTGTGATGCTGCAGGCCCATCGCGGCATAAAGCCCACTTGCCGCGAGAGCGCGGGCCGCCACCGCGCGCAGAACGGTGTACCCGTAATTGAGCAAATGGTTCGGCGGATTGCCATCCGGGTCACGGCTGAATTCCATCGGCTTGAAAAGCTCCTGCCAGTAGCGGCGGGCAGCGCGCGCCTCCATATTTTCCGTGTCGCCCGACCTGACGCGATCCGCCAGGGCGCCAAGGCCGCTGTCGTCGCCATGAATCTGCTGCAGAAGATTTCCCTGAGCCTTTATCTTCGCGGTGACCAGCTGCTGCCAGAGCCTCTTCTTCACAGTCAATTTGGCTGAGGCTTGTGCCGCAGCGCGCTTCCCCTGAAGGGCATGGCCGGGCAGGGGCAAAAGCATCGCTACCGGCAGGCACTTCGCGTCGCAAACCACCAGCATCGCGCCCTTCTCCGCAAGCCGGCAGATCGCGGCATGGGTGTACACCGTGCTTTGACTGGCCACCACCAGCACAGCGATGTCCTCGGTCGGGATGGTGACATCCGCGACCCCCTCGCGAGAAATTACCAGTTGTTCATATTTCAGCGAGAGCTTAACCGCATGATCTGCAACATCTATGATCCGGTTAGTCATTGGCCGGATGGATTGCACCCAATGGATCTATCGCAAGTTTCTGGACACAGAATTCATTCCGCATTTTTACGTCGCTGCGTATACGTATTTCGTCATCTTTTCGATCTTTTACCATCCTTGCATCATTATGAAGCTTGAAATGATAATCAGGGCTTGGACTCGCACATAGCTTTTGAACCACAGCAACAATCTCTTCCCCCTGCCACCTCATTTTCACCGTATCGCCGATGGCGAGGCTGAAGACCAGCGGTTCGCTTCGCTCATTGGTTTTACGCACGGCATCCTCACCGGCGGCGACACGGCGCTTGACCTCAAGGAGAGGGACCACTTCGCAGTTCCAGACTTCTTCGCCTTTCTTGTTTTTGCCCGCATAGATGGCCAAATGATGATTGTTGCCAAGCGCCATATGCTTGGGCGGATCGCCCGAAATCTCGACAGGTGTGACGGATTGATAAACTCTCACCTTGTGCACGATCTGCTTCTGCCCGTTTGGATGCACAATCACCGGATGGTCGGCGCGATCGGCAAAAACCTTGGCCGGGGGCAGCCCCTTTTTCGCAAGTATTTCTTCCACTTTTGCGCGAATGACGGGATCAACAATGAGCTTTTTCCTGATGTCCGGCTCGGTCAGCGACGCAAGGGGGGTGCGGACGACAGGACGCAATTCATCGTTGTGCTCTTTGCTCCGGATGAATCCATAGACAGTGTCCTTGTGCAGCTGGCCGTTGGTGCGGCGCGAAACTCTGTGCGACACGACCACCCCTCCGAGGGCTTCACCGAATTCCTTCAGAAATCCCGGCCATGGTTCGGGCATGTCGCGGAACCGTCCCGGCTGGTATTCATAGAAGTCGCCCCGATCGGTGCTGTATTTCGAGGCAGTGTTCAGAGCCGTGATATTGTGCTGGTTTGTCAACGCCACCACCATTGCATCTATCGCATGGTGGCGGTGATCATCACGGTTTTTGAGGTTTTCCGTATTCAGCAGCCTGTTCAGTTCCCATGCATTGCGGAAATAGGAGGTTGTTTGACCGTTCACACAGGTGATGCGCTTGCGCCATTCAGCTCCGTAAAGCTTTCCGAGATACTCCACCGCCTTGCTGGAAATGTAACGCGTATCGTTCAACTGGCGGCTAGAGTACTGCTCCATGAAGGCATCTTCGGCCGCCACTTCCTTTAGAGAAAATTTCTCCAGCTTTACTTTTGAAAAGGATCCTCCGAATTGGCGCACTCGCCCGAGAATCTCATCGTGCCGGCCAGAAGACCCATAAGCCTCCCACGGTGTTTTGTTCCGTTTGACCTCCCGGTTTTCCTTCACATCACACAGCGTTTTGTTCGCAAAACTGTTGTCAAAGGATCGGCTGAACGGAATGATATGTTCAACATCCATTGAAGGATGCTCTCCAAGCAAGTCGGCCATGCCAAAGCGCTTCCCAGTATATGGGCATTCCCATCCGCACTCTTCCGCAAGCAGGACTTTTTCTATGGCGCTCTGCTTCGGCTCCTGAATGCCCATTTCTTTGATGATGCGGGCAACCGCATTATTCCTTTCTTTTTCCCGGGCCCGCATGCGTTTGATCTGCTCCTCCCGGATTTTTGAAGGCATCTTCAAGTCGCGCGCCAGTTCAATGTGAATGTTCGCAGGTTTTCCATGCTTGGAGATGATCGCATTCACCAGTCTGCGGGTTTCGGCCAGCGTGCGCTGCACAATCGGATTTCTCAAATCCTCAAGTGGAGGCAGAATGTCAATGGCATCGGCGTTCCCTCTGTCAGGATAGGCTTCGTTCACTGCTTCCGCGATGGAATATCCCGGCTTCAAAAGCGGTAATATTTTTGAAATGGCTATTCGGGAAAAACCGGAATAGCCCTCTTCCAGATCAATGGAACTGAAAGCCTCCGCTTCGGCGGGCGACATTTTCCAGAATTTCCTCGCCCTCTTTTCCAGCGCTTCTTCGCTCGTGAAACTCATCAGGTCTTCGACCATCAGATTCTGTTCGTCCGAGGTCAGGTTGAGCCAGCGCGAACCAATGGCGTCCATGATTTTCGCCACGGTTGTGTTCCCCCTTAAATCCTTCCGGTCGCCCTCTTCAAGATTGAACTTGAATCCTTTCTTTATCCCCAGCAGTTTCTTCGCCTGCGCGAAAGTAAGCCTGCTGCTGATTTCAAGTTCGCGCTGCAGCTGTCCGAATTCTTCCGCAGTAATGGGACGGGTTTCATAATCAGGCCCCACTACGCGCAGATGACACAAATCCTGCATGTAACGAAGCCGCTGCGCCGCAAGACAGGATATTGGGGCCCGGCGCCGGTTCTTCTCCAGTTCGCAATGGCCGATGAATTTTTCAACAGATTTCAGCGGACGCTGATAGAAAATCGCCTTTTTCAGTTTCTTGTAAAGCCCGTCAGTCAGCACATCGTAGTAATAGACCTTTTGCGCCGTCCAGATGGCATTGAACTCATCAACATACCACTGCCGATGCGTATATCTTGTGCGAATCCGCTGCGCATGAGCATCTAGCATGTTGAAATATTCACCCAGTGTGCGGGCACGACTCTCCTCCATTTCTGCCGACAGCGCCTTGATGCCCTCCTTGACTACGCCTTCTTCTTTATCGCTTTTCCCCGCCTTTCGGTTGCTGAGGAATCCGCGTCTCTGGGCCAGATGATAGAAAACCCTGCCGAGCTCATGCGGTTCCAGCTTTTCATCAAGGGCTTTCGTCCGCAAGGCATACGGATCAGAATCCAGAAGCCTCCGCCATGCGTCATCCTTGTGGTTCGGTTTCCCCGAAGGAAGCAGATTTGCTTCCGCCAGGCGTTTTCGCGTTGTTTCCTTCCGCATCTGCCTTCGCGACAAGTTCCTGCGTCTGCTCCGGGCCATCCGTCTTTCAAGCGCATGGGAATCACGTTTCCCGGTCGCTTCATTAATGTTCATGCCGGCTTCAAAGCAGCGGACGCCAAGATCAACAATGTGCTTTTCGGTGGTTTTCGCCGGATCGATAAGAACCCACCCGATCGAATTTGTTCCGAGATCAAGCCCAAGGACATTTACGTTTCTTTTCATGGCTAGATTTCCTTCTTGACTGAAGAGGCCACGCAAATCATAGTCGGCATCGTAATGTATCTGAACGGCGAAGTCCAGTTAATCACAATAAGGATTTCGATCCGGAAGGAAAAAGTGCTTTAACTAGCGCCCTCGCGTCCTCGCGCTCCCTTTATTGGGAACAGGGGACGCTTTTTTTGTGGGCTATAGCGTCTCTTGTATTAGCCTCATCAAGCAGCTGTTTGTCGTCGTCCCTGCCGGTGCCCGCTTCGGGCACAAAGTGCGGAAAGGCTTTGGCGTGGCGGAGCGGCCCGTATTTCACAAACCCGAACGAAGGTCTCAAAAATGCTCAAAAAACGCGAAAAATAGTCAAAAAGCGCCTAAAAACGGTCAAAAATGCCTAATATTAACAAAAAATGCGCATAAAAGTGAAAATACGACATAAAAGGATTATTGCATGAATATAGGACTAAATTAGTCCTATATTCATGTTTACGCGCATGGCATATGGAAAAGAGAGGCTAAGGGGAAGAGCGGATTATGATTTTCGCGAAGACTTCTCCGCCTCAGGTGAAGTCGCAGGGACGCTGGAAATGACCCAAAAGTGAAAAAGCGGCCTTTTTTATGATTTTTGATGAGGATGAACGTCTGATTGACTTCAGAAGCAAAACATTCAGTATCAAACCAGCGGTGAGCATTCTCGCTAAATTATGAAATGGTTTGCCAACAGGAATAATCAGGAAGCGATCACCGAGGGCGGTTTGCTCAAGGCTATCGCGATGCTGGCCGTGCCGATGCTGGCCGGCGCGGTTCTGCAGAACGTGCAGAGCCTGATTGACCTTTTCTGGGTGGGGCGGCTGGGCTCCCATGCGGTGGCCGCTGTTGCGATGAGCGGCACGGTCCTGATGCTTTTGTTCCCGGCGCTGATGGGTCTTTCCACCGGCACCGTTGCGCTCGTCGCGCGCGCAACAGGGGCGGGCAGAACGGACGATGCCGCGGCGGCGGCCGGGCAGTCGCTGATGCTGGCCATGGTGCTCGGCGGCATATCCGCTGTCTTCGGCTGGTTCTTCTCTCCCCATCTTTTTCATCTGTTTGGAGCGGAGCCGGACATTATCGCCGACGGCAGCCTGTATCTCCGGATCAGCCTGATCGGGAGTTTCACGGTGTTTGTGCTTTTCATCGGCAATGCGGCGCTGCAGGGAGCCGGAGACGCGATTACCCCGATGGCCGTCATGGCCGTGGCGAACGTGGTGAACATTGTTCTTGATCCGCTTCTGATATACGGGCCCGGGCCGCTCCCGGCCCTCGGGGTGCGCGGCGCGGCATGGGCCACCGTGCTGTCGCAGGCCAGCGCCGCCAGTTTGTCGCTTTATATTCTTTTCACCGGCCGGGCTCATCTGCGCATTCATTTGAGGCAGTGGAAACCGGATATGGATCTCGCGTGGCGCATTTTGCGGATCGGCCTGCCGGGCTCCGGCCAGATGCTTTCGCGGAGCCTGATGAGCGCTGTTCTGATGTGGATCGTCGCATCGTGCGGAACGGCGGCGGTGGCGGCGTACGGGGTCGGCATGCGCTTCCACATGATCGCCCTGATGCCCGCCTTTGCGCTGGGCGGCGCGGCCGCGACGATGATGGGCCAGAACCTGGGAGCCGGGAAGCCGGCACGAGCCCGCCGGGCCGCATGGGTGGCGGTGGGGCTGGACATTCTGTTCATGACGGCCATTGCGGCGGTGCTGATGCTTTTTGCGCCGCGCCTGATCGGTTTCTTCAACAGGGAGCCGGAGGTGGTCCGGATCGGCGCCGGCTATCTTCAGATCGTATCGCCCTGCTACATATTTGCCGCGCTGGGCATTGTTCTCAACCGGGCGCTGAACGGAGCGGGCGACAGCATGGGGCCGATGATCATCACCGTTTCGACCCTGTGGGGCCTGCAGGTTCCGCTGGCGATCGTGCTTTCGCGGTATCTGGAGCCTGCCACGGATGGCATCTGGTGGGCCATTGTGATTTCCATCGCCGTCCAGGGCATCCTGTCCTCATGGTGGTTCGAGCGCGGGAAATGGATGAGGAAGAAAGTATAGTTCAGCCAATAATCCAGTGCATGGCTTTGGCTTGGGCGCGGATGATTCCATCGTTGCTTTTCATCTCGGCTTCAAAAAACAACTGGCGTCCGTCGCGGCCGGTGAATTTTGCCGTGACGATGACAAAGCCCAGGTCGGGCGTTACGGTTTTGCGGAATTTGACTTCCAGATTGCGCGTGAAATTGGCAGGCGCGACCAGAAGGCTGAGCGGACCGATGGTGTCGTCCAGAAGAGTCGAAATGATGCCGCCCTGCAGTGAGTTGTAGGGATTGAGATATTCCTGCAAAACCGGGAAACGGTTGGTCAGTGTGCCCTGTTCAAGGTCGAAATCCAGCATTTCGCCCTTCATGGCCGCGAAGACGGGCGGGGGATAGTTCAAACTGCCCAGATTTCCGCCCAGGTTCGCCTTCAAGGCCGCCAGATAGCGGCTGATGATGTCCGAAGATGTCATTTTGGCCCTTTTTGGTTGATTCGCGGGTCATAATGCCCAATATTGTGGCCTGCTCAAAGTTAAAAACCATGAAAATTGTGATTATTGGAGCCGGCAACGCCGGAACCCAGCTTGCGGAGCGCCTCTGTGAGGAGCGCCACAGCGTGGTGATGATTGACGAGCGCATGGATGTCCTGCTTCAGGCGGAGGCATCCCTCGACGTGCTGACCCTTTGCGGCTCAGGTTCCGATCCGGTGCTTCTGGAACGGGCGGGAACCGATAAGGCCGATCTGCTCATCGCCGTCACGGACCGCGACGAAATCAATATCATCGCCTGTCTGCTGGCCCATTCCGTCGGCGTGCCGCGCACCGTCGCCCGGGTGAGCAGCGCCCAGTATCTCCGGCCGTCTTCAAAGTACAATCTCAAGAACATGGGGATCAATCTGGTGATCAACCAGAAGCAGGCGTGCGCCGAGGAAATCTGCAGCGCGCTGGCGCTTCCCGGATCCATCGAGTCCTTTGATCTTTTCGAGGGCCGGGTCATGGTGGCGGGGTTCGAGATCTCCGTTGGAAGCCCGATCCTCGGCCGCACTCCGGCCACGCTGCCGGACCAGGATCTTATCCGCAAGCTCCGCATCATCGCGGTCCGCCGGAAGGACAAACTGATTATTCCGCGCGGGGATACGTCTTTTGCGCCGGAGGATTCCATATTTCTGGTCGGCGCTCCCGACGATATCCGCTCTTTCTCCCTGTGGATGAATCCGGCCGAGACGCCGTTTGTGAAGGTGATCGTCGCCGGCGGCGGAGACATCGGGCTGACCATCGCCCAGATCCTCGAGGATACGGGGGTTGAGGTGGTCCTGCTTGAACAGAATGAAGATCGCGCCCTGGTCTGTTCCGGCGAGCTCAAGCGCACCCTGGTGCTCCGCGCCGACGCGCTTTCCGGTTCCGCGCTGGACGAGACGGGGATTGTGCCCCGCACGGCCTTTGTGGCTGTCACCGGCGATGACGAGAGCAATGTGATGAACTGCCTGATGGCCCGCAAAAAAGGCGCCGGTTTCACGATCACGCAGATCGCCCGCACGGACTATGTCCCGGTGGTCGAAAGCCTCGCGCTGGTGGACCGCATCATCAGTCCGTATGTTTCCACCACGCGCGGCATCCTGCACTATCTGCGCCGGCGCAATGTGCGGGCCGCCTCGCTGCTCCATAACCTGCCGGGCGAACTGCTGGATATTGTCGTTGAGCCCGGCAACAAATTCATCGGGCAGGCGGTCAAGAACATCAAGTTCCCGCGCGAGTCCGTCGTGGCGGTTGTTCTCCGCGGCGGGGAGGTTTTCCCTGCGACCGGCGAGTTCTCCATTGCGGCCGAAGACCGGCTGCTGGTCTTTGCGGACCCGTCGGCGGTCAAGAAAATCCAGAACATGTTCGTCAAATGACGGGACATTCATGAACAAGCGCGCGGTATTCCATCTGGTGGCCTATATGACTCTTGTCATTGGCCTCGCCATTTTCGCCTGCGCGGCCGTGTCCTGGTATTACAGCGACGGCATTGAGATTGTGAATGCGTTTATCCATGCCGGGGCCATCACCATCGGAGTGTCGGGCCTGGTCGGCCTGCTGACGCACGGCGATGTGAACCTCTCCCGACGCGACGGGTTCGGCGTCGTGACGCTCGGCTGGATCTTCGCAACGATCTTCGGCTCGCTGCCGTATATTTTCTCCGGTGTGATTCTGCATCCGGTTTCAGCGGTGTTTGAAACGATTTCTGGTTTCACGACCACGGGGGCATCGGTGCTGGCTGATCTGGAGGCGCTCCCGCGCGGTATTCTCTTTTGGCGTGCGCTTACGCACTGGTTCGGCGGCATGGGCGTGCTGGTGCTGTGCGTGGCGATCCTTCCGTTTCTCGGCGTCGGCGGCATGCAGCTTTACCGCGCGGAGATGCCCGGCCCGTCGAAGGACCGCCTGACCCCGCGCATCACCACGACAGCAAAACTGCTGTGGGGTGTCTATGCCCTGCTGACAGTGGTTGAGGCCGTGCTGCTGAAGTTCATCGGCGGCATGGGCTGGTTCGATGCACTCTGCCATTCCTTTGCCACGATGGCCACGGGTGGATTTTCCACACGTACAGCCAGCGTGGGAGCGTTCAACAGCGTTGCCGTTGATGTGATCGTTATGGCCTTCATGTTTTTGGCCGGCATCAATTTTTCGCTTCACTACTATGCGCTGACGGGCCGTCCTGGCCGCTATTTCAAGGATCCGGAATGCCGCGCCTATTTCCTGTTTCTTGCGGCCTGCTGCTTGTTCATGACCCTCAACGTTTGGGCCAGCGGCTACGGCGCCTTTACGCGCTGCCTGCGGGATGCCTTTTTCACCGGAACTTCCATCCTGACCACCACCGGATTCTGCACGGCCGATTTTGACAAGTGGCCGGACGCGTCGCGGCTGCTGCTTGTGATTATGATGTTTGCGGGCGGCTGCGCCGGCTCAACCGGAGGGGGCATTAAAATTGTCCGCGTAATGATCATGCTGAAAAAAATAATCCGCGAGACCCGGCTTTTCATGCGCCCGTCCGCCGTAATCCAGGTCAAGCTGGGCAAAACCCCGGTTGAGCAGGAAATCATTTCCCACGTCTCCGCGTTTTTTGCGATTTCAATTTTTGTTTTCGGGTTTTGCTCTTTTCTGATGGCCTTTTACACGCCCGATCTCGAGACGGCAACCACGGCAGTTGTTGCCTGTCTGGCAAACATCGGTCCCGGGCTGAATGCCGTCGGCGCCACGCAGAACTATGCGGTGGTTCCCGCCGCGGGGCAGGGGATTCTGATCGTCTGCATGCTTCTCGGCCGGCTCGAGCTTTACACGGTCCTGATCCTTCTCTTCCCCGGCTTCTGGAAGCGCTGAGCCTTGTTCGGATTGCATTCCACGCCCGACCATGATATTTCTTGGATGTTTCAACAGCGGGAGATTTATCATGCAGGATTTTGAGAAACTCGGCGCGTTTTATCTTGGAAATATCTACGACAGAGCCGCGGGAAAGCGCACGGATGACATTCTTCTCTACGACTCAAAGGATCTCACCACTCATGCCGTCTGCGTCGGCATGACCGGCAGCGGAAAGACCGGCCTTTGCATCGGGCTTCTGGAAGAGGCCGCCATTGACGGCATTCCCTCCATCGTGATTGATCCCAAGGGGGATATGGGCAACTTGCTGCTGACCTTCCCGAATCTGCAGCCGTCCGATTTCCTGCCGTGGGTGGACGAAGCCGAAGCTGCGCGAAAAAACATGACTCCCGCGCAGTTCGCCGGGAAGACCGCTGATCTCTGGAAAAACGGCCTGGCCTCGTGGGGGCAGGACGCTTCGCGCATCGCCATGCTGAAAGAAAAAGCCGAAATGGCCGTCTATACGCCTGGAAGCGATGCCGGACTTCCGCTTTCGATTGTAAAATCCTTTGCCGCTCCGCCCGAAGCTTTGCGCGCCGATCAGGATGCCATGCGCGACCGCATCATGGCTTCCGTTTCCGGACTTCTGGCTCTTCTCGGCATCGAGGCCGATCCCATCCAGAGCCGCGAGCATATTCTGCTTTCCAACATCTTCGGAACCGTCTGGAAAGAGGGCCGCGATCTCGGTTTGCCGGACCTGATCCGCAACATTCAGGATCCGCCGTTCAAATCCGTCGGAGTCTTTGATCTGGAAAGTTTCTATTCTTCAAAGGATCGCATGGCGCTGGCGATGCGGCTCAACAACATGCTGGCCTCGCCGGGCTTCAGCGCGTGGATGACGGGAGAGCCGCTGGATATCCAGCGGCTGCTCTATGCGGCCTCCGGCAAGCCGCGTATTTCGATCCTTTCGATTGCGCACCTGAACGATTCCGAACGCATGTTCTTCGTGACCATGCTCCTGAACGAAGTGATTTCCTGGATGCGCGCACAGCCCGGCACCTCCAGCCTGCGGGCGATCTTTTACATGGATGAAATCTTCGGCTACTTCCCGCCGACGGCCAATCCGCCTTCAAAAATTCCAATGCTCACGCTTTTGAAGCAGGCCCGCGCCTACGGTCTTGGCTGTGTGCTGGCCACTCAGAATCCTGTTGATTTGGATTACAAAGGGCTTTCCAACACCGGAACCTGGTTCATCGGCCGTCTCCAGACCGAGCGTGACAAAATGCGCGTGCTGGACGGACTCGAGGGTGCTTCCGGAACGGCCGGCAAGGCCTTCAACCGTTCCGAAATGGAGCAGGTTCTCGCCGGCCTCGGCCAGCGCGTGTTCCTGATGAACAATGTGCATGACGACGCGCCCGTTCTTTTTGAAACGCGCTGGGCGATGTCGTATCTGCGTGGGCCGCTGACCCGCGCGCAGATTCAGCAGCTCATGGCGCCGCGCAAGAAAGAGGAGGCCGCCGCGGTCCCGGAGGCGGCGTTGTCGGCATCGGCTCCGGTTGCAACGGCCTCGGCGAAGCCGGTGGTTGCGCCGGGTGTGACCGAACTTTATATGACGGCTTCCAAAATGCCGGTCGAGGGCTCATCGGTCGTTCTCCGCCCGGCCCTTCTGGCCAATGTTAAAATGCACTTCACGGATGCCAGATCCAAAACCGACCAGTGGCAGTCCCGGTGCCTGCTGGCGGATGTTCCGGAAGAAGCCGGAATAATCGCGTGGGATTCCTCCGAAATCCTGGCGGCTGATCCGCAGGTTGCAAAGGGCGCTCCGTCCGGCGCGAAATATGCCGATCTGCCCGCGCCTGCGGGACAAGCGGCGAGTTACAAGGCGTGGGACAAGTCGCTGAAGGACTATGTCTATGAAAGCATCGTGCTGAACCTGTTCCAATGCGCTGCGCTGAAAGAAGTTTCAAAGCCGGAAGAGGAGGAGGGCGATTTCCGCGGACGCCTTGCGCAGTCGGCCCGCGAAGAACGCGACGCGGCGCTGGACAAGATTAACAAATCTTACAGCGGGAAAATGACCACTCTGCAGAACCGCATCCGCGCGGCCGAGGTGAAGATCGAGCGCGAGAAGGCCCAGTACAAAGATCAAAAATTCAAAACCGTCCTATCCATGGGTGCAACGGTTCTGGGGGCGATGCTGGGCCGAAGGGCCGCATCGGTCACCACCGTCGGGCGCGCCGCGACCACGATGCGAAGCGCGGGGCGCATCGCGGATCAGAAAGGCGATGTGGCCTACGCGGAAACAAATCTGGAGGCGTTGAACCAGCAGTATGCCGCGCTGGATGCCGAATACCAGGCCGCGCTGGAAAAAATCAAGGCCCAGTACGACGCCGCGGCAATAGAGCTTCAGGAAATCTCGATCCGGCCGAAGAAGGCCGACATCAGCGTGCAGCGCCTCGCGCTCTGCTGGACCCCGTGGTCCGTTGACGCCCAGGGCATGACCGAAAAGCTGTTCTGATGATAGAAGGCGAGTCGTCCCTGCCGAGCCGATGTGTTTCGGGTTCAGACCGGCTTGTGCGTTTGCCAGGCAACCTGGGCCGCAAGCCCGTCTTTCACGCTGGTCTTCGGAGCATAGCCAAGAAGTTTCCTGGCTTTTTCAATATTCGCTGCCGTGTGCTTCTGGTCGCCGGGCCGCGCGGGCTTGCGGATGATGCTGGCCTTTTTGCCGAGCATTTCCTCCAGCATGGAGATCACTTTGTTGAGCGAAACAATTTCGCCGCCGCCGATGTTGAACACCTGGCCGGCCGCGGCATCCCGCTTTTTCCATGCCAGCATTGTGGCGGCCACGCAGTCGGAAACAAATGTATTGCTTCGGGTCTGCTCGCCGTCGCCGTACATGGTGAAGGGTTCGCCGTTCATCAGGACGCGGATCAGAATGTTGTAGGCCATGTCCGGCCGCTGTCGCGGGCCATACACGGAAAAATAGCGCAGGATGGTGAAGGGCACACCGAAGTTTGCGGAATACGCCGCGCACAAATTTTCCGCGGCCAGCTTGGTGAGACCGTACGGCGAGAAGGGTTCGAGCGGCGTGGTTTCCGGGCCGGTGGCCTCCTTGCCGTAGACGCTGGAAGTTGAGACATGAATCACCTGCGGGATCTTTGCATCGCGCGCGGCTTCGAGAACGGTTTGTGTGCCGATGATGTTGCACGAAGAATAGAGTTCAAGATCGCTCCAGCTCTTCATCAGCCCGGCCATCGCAGCGAGGTGGAAAATCACATCGCATCCCTCCGCCAGTGTGGCAATGGGCTGCTTTCGCAAATCGGTTTCCACAAAACGGAATTTTGGATGCTTCAGCAGTCCCGCGAGATTGGCTTCCTTGAGGGGGCGGGGATAGTAAGGGATGAAGGCATCGAGGCCGACAACCTCGTGCCCTTCCGCCAGAAGCGCCTCGCACAGATGCGAGCCGATAAAACCCGCCGCTCCGGTAACCAGACATTTGCTCATGACAACATCTCCATTTGCGCAAAAGAATAGCGGGACGGTTCGAGATAGACAAGAACTGGCTGAGACCTCAAAACACGTCAAAAAACGCTCAAAAATGGCCTAAAAAATGCCCAAAAACGTCAAAAAACGCTCAAAAATGGCCATTTATTGCTCGAAAACGCCATTTTTATCATTTTTTGCCCGCGCATTGCTTCAGCCCCGGAACAAAAATATTCTGACGGGATCATCAAGCAGGATGTGATAATATTCGCGTTGATTGGCGGTTTAAAAATTTATGAATACTGACCTGAAAATCAGATGGCTGAAGGCGGTTGCGGTGCTGCCGCTGCCCGTGATTGTACTGATCCCTGCGGGGCTCCTTTATGTTTTCCGGTCCGGTCGATGGACCCATTCGGTGTGCAGTCCGCATGATGTGGGTTTCTGGCTCGCCTTGATCATCGGCATTGCCGGAGCAGTGCTTTCCGCCTGGTCTGTTTCGGTATTCGTGCGGCTGGGCGAGGGGACGGCGGCGCCATGGGATCCGCCGGGAAAATTCGTTGCTCGCGGACCCTATTGTTATGTCCGCAATCCGATTATTCTGGGCGTGATCCTTTTTCTCTTCTCCGAATCGCTGGCGCTGCGGTCATGGCCGCTGTTCGGATGGTTCATAATCTTCACGATCGCAAACCTGCTGTACATCCCCCTCGTCGAAGAAAAGGGCCTCGCGCGCAGATTCGGGGACACTTATCTTGAATACAAAAAGAACGTGCCGCGCTGGATTCCGCGGTTGTTTTGATGGCAACAAACTGAGACTAGTGCTTGATAAACGGCGACAGCTTCCGCAGGCGGTCTATGACGGCGGGCAGGTGTTTCAGGACGGTGTCCACGTCCTCATTGGTGTTGTAGCGGCTGAAGCTGAAGCGTATGGAGCCGTGCGCGGCGGTGTAGGGAACGCCCAGCGCACGGATGACGTGCGAAGGCTCCAGCGAACCCGAGGTGCAGGCCGAACCGGATGAGGCGCAGATGCCGTGCTCGTTCATGCCCAGCAGAATGGCCTCGCCCTCGATGAATTCGAAGCTGATGTTGGTGGTGTTCGGCAGGCGGGCCTTCGGATCGCCGTTGACGCGGGTGTCCGGGCAGATTTTCAGGATTTCTTTTTCCAGCCGGTCACGAAGCGGAGCCACGCGTATCTGCTCTTCGTCCATGTGTTCCATGGCCAGCTCGCAGGCTTTGCCCATGCCGACAATGTAGGGCACGTTTTCCGTCCCGGCGCGCATGCTGCGCTCCTGGTGTCCGCCAAGAATGAACGGGCTGACCTTGGTGCCTTTGCGGATATAGAGCACGCCAATGCCCTTGGGGGCATGCAGTTTGTGGCCGGAGATGGAAAGCAGGTCCACGGGAACCTTGCTGACATCAATCGGAATTTTTCCCGCGACCTGGACTGCGTCGGTATGGACAATGAGTCCGGCCTCTTTGGCGATCGGGGCGATTTTATCGATGGGAAAGATCACGCCGGTTTCGTTGTTGGCCCACATTAAGGAAAGGAGCAATGTGCTTGGGGAAATGGATGCCTTGAGTTCATCCATGTCGAGGTGCCCGCCGCTGTTGACTTTCAGTTCAGTGAGGCGGCATCCTTTTTTGTTGAGATAGCGGGCCACTTCCAGAACCGCGGGATGCTCGACGCAGCTGGTGATGATGTGCGGATAGCGGCCGGAGGCCTCCACAACGCCGCGCAGGGCCATGTTGTTGCTCTCGGAACCGCAGCTTGTGAAAAGAATTTCAGAAGGGCTGGCGCCCAGCAGCGCAGCCACCTGTTCGCGGGCTTTATCAATGTGCTTTTTAACATTCCCGCCGAAGGTGTGCATGCTGGACGGGTTGCCCCATGAATCCCTGAAGAAGGGAAGCATGGCTTCAATGACTTCGGGCGCGACCTGCGTGGTCGCATTGTTGTCCAGATAGACGGTTCTCATTCCGCTTCGACAATCAGTTCATCGGAAACAGCCTGACGGAGCTGCGCTTCCACGAAGCCCTTCATGGTATAGGTGGCCATCGGGCAGTGGGCGCAGGAACCCTGCAGGGCCACGGTCACGCGGTTTCCGTCCACGTCCACCAGATTAATGTCGCCGCCGTCGGCCTGCAGGGCGGGGCGGATGGTGGTGGCAATGACCTGTTCGATGAGTTTGATGCGTTCAAGGTTTGTCATGGTTTTTCCTTTGGTTTCAGATTCGGGTTTTTCTCCGTTGATCCGGTTAAGAATCTCCTGGATGTCGTCCACGCAGTTTCCGCAGCCGCCGCCGGCTTTGGTGTAGTTGGTGACTTCCTCCACCGTGGTCAGATGGTTTTCGCGGATGACGTGCTCGATTTCCTTTTCAGTGACGCCAAAACAGTGGCAGACCACTCGGCCTTCGAGCTGTTTGACCGCTGCGGGCTTTCCGGTCCGGTAGTTCTCAATGGCGGCCTCAAGGGCCTGCTCGCCGAGGACCGAGCAGTGCATTTTCTCTCCGGGAAGACCGCCGAGGAAATTGGCCACGTCCTGATTGGTGACTTTTTCCGCTTCCGCGATGGTCAGGCCTTTGATGAGTTCCGTCAGGGCCGAGGCGGAAGCAATGGCGCTGGCGCATCCGAAGGTCTGGAATTTCGCGTCGGCGATGCGGCCATCTTTTCCGAGCTTGAACGTTAATTTAAGCGCATCGCCGCAGGCCATGGATCCGACTTCGCCGGTTCCGTCGGCATTCTCAATGACTCCCGTGTTCCGGGGGTTCCGGAAGTGTTCCATCACTTTATCTGTATAATCCCACATTCTTCATCTCCTGATGAGCACCAGACAATATACGCAAGTGCGGCGGAATTTCATTAAAATATCGAAAAAAGTTGCACACCTCAATCTTTGACATCCAGAAAACAAAAGTCTAGTATCGCCAAAAATTTTCTTATAGTCTGGCGTCAGTTATGTCGAAAAAAAGTATTTTTACAGTCTTGCTGGTCTTGTGCTTTGCGTTGCCCGTGGCGCAGCTGAGCGCCCAGGATGATTCCCCGAACACCCTCTATCGCGAGGGCATGGGCTTTTTCGCCGAGGGCAACTTTGAGATGGCCGCCGAGCGGTTTTCGGACCTGATCACGCGCTTCGGCAACGAGGAGGAATTCCAGCAGGCGATGGCGACGGTTTTTTATGCGCTGGGATGCTCTCAATACAATATAGGGAAATATGAGGAGTGCGCCAAAACATTTGAGGAGTACGCGGCCAAGTTCCCGGAAGCCAAATTCGTGGACGAGGGGCTCTTCCGCATCGGCTCGGCCTACGTAATGCTGGAAAACTACGAGAAGGCGATCACATCCTATCAGGCCATGATGGAGAAAAAGCCCCAGTCCTCATACGCCGAGGACGCTTTCTACCAGATTGGTGTGTGCCACATGCTGCTGAATGATTTCAAGGCGGCCGCCGAGTCGTTCCTGGCATTCACCACGGCTTATCCGAACTCCTCTCTGTTTTCACAGGCAACTGTGCTTCGCGCACGCGCGCTTTTTGAGCAGGATGAATGGAAAGAGTCGCTGATGGCCCTGCGTGAGCTTGAAGGCCGAGGCCGGTCGTTTGAGCACATTACCATTGCCAATTTCCTTGCGCGGGAAATCGGCGATATCGCTTTTGATTACACGGATTATGATCTTGCGCTTGACGCCTACCGCCGCGTGCAGACCAAGGAGTTCCTGCTCCGCAACCAGCGCAAGCTGGTGGAGGGGATTCAGTTTCAGCTAGAGGTCATCAGGCGCAAGCGGCTGAGCGGCCAGGAGGCAGAGGGTCTCTTCCGGCAGGAACAGCGCTTGAATGCGTCTCTGGGCGAGGCGGAGCAAATGCTGGCGAAACTGGAAGAGATGCCGGAGTACGACGCGGCGCTGTTTCACCGAATCGGACGCTGTTTCTTCAATACCGACCGCTTCTGGGAAGCCCGCGTGGCGTTTACGCATGTCATTGAAATCACCCAGGATCCGCTGGTCCGCGAAGCCGCTCTGTTTGACCTTGCACTGGTATTGAACCGGCAGCGCTACTTCGACGAGCTGATTGCGACCTGCACCACCTATCTGGGCGAGTTTGAGGCCGACGAGAAACTCGTTCAGAACGGCCGAGTCCCCACGATGGCCTATCTGCGCGCCGAGGCCTATGTGAACAAGGAGTTTTTCGAGGAAGCCGAAGTGGAACTGCGCGACATCCTGAAGAAATATCCGAATCACAATCAGCTCTCGCGCATTGAATTCTATCTGGCGCTTTCGCTGGCCATGCAGGAGAAATTTGACGAGAGCATCGAACGTTTTGAAACATGGCTGAGCCGTTATCCGGACGACATCATGGTGCCGGAGGCGGAATACTGGTATCCGATTGCGCTGTACTATGCAGGCCAGCACGCGAAAGCCATGCCTCGTTTCAAGGAGTACGCCGCGAAATATCCGATGTCCGTCTACACGCCCGAGGCGCTCTACCGCGAGGCCATGTGCATGTATTCGCTGGAGCAGTTCAAGGAATGCGCGATGCTGCTGGGGAGCTGGATGGAGCGGTTCCCGGACCATTATTTCCGCTGGGAGGCGAAAGTCACGCGCGGCGGGGCGCTGGCTGCGATGGGCGACCTGGAACGGGCGAAGGCTGAGTATCTCGGTGTGACCAAGGAGGCGAAAGCCTTCTACTACATGGCGCTGACTGATTGCACGAAAGTATTCAAGGCCATGGGCACACCTGAGGCGTATGAGGAAATGGCGAAGGTCTTCATGCAGTACATCAATGACGAGCCGGACTCCGGCAATGTGATTGATGCGGCTTATCAGGCCGGCTGGGCTCTGCGGCAGAGCGGCAAGGTGGACCAGGCCCAGCGGCTTTACTGGACAATCATCTCGCGCCACGGGAACACGCGCGGATGGGAGGGTTTCACGCCCGTCTTTAAGGATATGATACGAATTTACGGTTCCGAGGGACAGGAGCGGTTCCGGACCGAACTCGAACAAAAATATTCCGAGGCGCTCCAGAACCGCAGGCTGACGCTGGGCGCTCGCCTCAAGATGGCGATCATCCTTTCGCGTCCGCCGGAAGAGCAGGGGGCGGAAATCCAGAAGCTGGCCGACACCTTTGCGATCCAGCATCTAGGGCCGGAGGAAATCGGCTATGTCGGCCAGTATTTCCTCAATGCGGGCCAGAACGAAAAGGGCATGTCCTACCTCAACACGCTTCTGACCGAATTCCCAAAATCCGCCTATGTGGCCGTGGCGCACGTCCGCATGGCCGAGGCGGCTTTCCTTGCGAACGATCTGGAGAAGGCGCTGGAGTATTCCACGCTGGGTGTGGCGGAAGCCTATGATCCGGCGCTCTACATTGACGCGCAGTTTGTCCATTCGGAAACTCTGCGATCCCTTGGGAAATTCGAGGAGGCCATTCCCGGATACACCGAGGTTCTTGCCAACCGCATGTCTCCCAAGGAATACAAACCGCATTGTCTGCTGGGGTTGGGCGACTGCAACGCGGGCCTGAACCGGCCGGAGAAGGCGATCGCATTTTATCAGCGCATTTACGTGCTCTACCGCGCATACGCAGACGTTGTGGTTCAGGCTTACCTCCGGAGCGGGGAGCAGTTCGAAAAGCTGAACGACAGGCAGGCAGCCATCAACACCTATACTGAATTGATCAATGACGAAAAACTTGGGGCGGTTCCGGAAGCGGCGCCGGCCAGGGAAAAACTGGCGAAATTGCAATGAACAGGACTGCAAGAAACATTCTATTGGCGGCCGTGACCGGTATGCTGAACTTTTCTGCTTTTGCCCAGACGCAGCCGGCTGCGGCGAAGCCCGCGGACACCCCGAAGGGCATGGGCCCTTATATGATGACCGTCATGCAGGGCGAAAAGACCGCCCGCACGCAGGTTTGGCTGATTCGCCGCAGCAGGGACATGGTTTGGATCAGCCGCAAGACGCAAACCGGTACTTATATTGATATGGGCATGAGCCAAAACGACATTGTGAAACTGGAAATGCCCCGCCCGCCGGCCTTTGCAGCGGCCGAACAGGCGGCCGATGACACGGCCCGACGCACAGCCCAGCGGGCACTCCATGCGGTTCAGCAGCAGCTTCTGCCGTACCGCGACCTGCCGGGCGTGGTCTACGACGAAGCGCTGTTCCTGGAGGGTTTGCTGCTCGAGAAGCTGGGGCGCTGGGACGAAGCTTTGAAGCTTCATAATGATATTTTGGCACAGAAATATGCGTCGCCCATGACGGCACAGGCCAAGGTCCACGCCGGGCTCTGTCTCCTTCAAAAGAAGGATTTCGAGGGCGCTCTGAATCATCTGGACAAAGCGAGCATTCCTCCGGAAGATATTGAACTGCTTTCAGAAGTCTGTTTCGGACGGGGGATGGCTCAGCAGGCGCTGGAGAAATATGATCTGGCCATCATGGACTACCTGTATCCGGTCGTATTCCATCCCTTCGTGAACAGCAATGAAGTCCGATGCCTCAAGGCTGTTATTCCGTGTTATGTGGCCCGCAAGGACTGGGATGCCGTTTTCAAGGCATTCTATGCGCTGAAAAAGGACTATCCGGATTCCGCCGAGACGCTGGAAACAAGAACTTATCTGGAGGCTTACACCAACGAACTGGGCCGTGAACTGGATTTTCAGATTGAATTGAAAGATGAAGAGCTTGATCAGGAAGATGAAGAAGAAGGGAACGAAGATGAAACTGAAGAATCTGCTTAATGTGGTTGTTTTGCTGTTCGTGATCGGAATGGTGCTGGCTCCGTTCTGCCTCGCGCAGGATGATGCCGCCGCGCCGGTTGCGCCAAAAAAAATCACGCTCTGGAGCCTGATCGTCACGGGCGGATGGGCCATGTGGCCTCTGGGCCTGTGTTCGTTTGCGCTGGTCGCCTTTGCGGTCTTGAACTTCCGGCAGGTCAGCGTGAAGAAAATGATTCCCCCGGATGCCCTCAGCCAGATTCGCGCCGCCGCCAGCAAGCGGGATCTGGGAACGATGTGGAGGGTATCCAGCGGAACCGACAGCTTTTTCACGAAATGCCTTGCGGCCGGCCTGCGCAAGATCAATCCGGATGATCCCGCGGAATCCAAGCTGGCCATGGAGGAGGCCATAGGCGAAACGGTAGGCCGCGAGGAATCGCAGGTTTCGTTCTGGATCAATTTTCTTTCGCTGATTTCGGCTGTGTCTCCAATGATCGGTCTTCTGGGAACCGTCAGCGGCATGATCAAGGCATTCCAGAAGATCGGTCAGAGCGGAATGGGCAAACCGGAACTGCTGGCCGCAAACATCGGCGAGGCGCTGATCACAACGGCCACCGGCCTCATCATCGCCATTCCCTGCCTCTTCTTTTACTTCCTGTTCAGAAACCTTCTGAACCGCGTCATTACGACCTCGGAAGAGCAGTTTTCGCTGATTTTGGATGACATCACTGGAACCGGCGTGACCCATCTTTTTGAGGAAGCCACGCCCGCCGCGGCGACGGAAGAGGAAGAACCCGAGGCGTAATTTAAAGACGGAAAACCGGAAACGGCATGAAACTCAAGCGAAGAGCAGAAGTCCAGATGGATGTGGACATGACCCCCATGATTGACATGGTGTTCCTCCTGCTGGTGTTCTTTATGACCGCCGCCACCATGGCCAAGATGAACATGACCGAGAAGGTCAAGCTGCCCGTGGCGGAAAAAGCCCAGATCCCCGACAACAAGCAGGACCGCGAACCCATTACGGTCATGCCGGACGGCTTTGCGGTTTCTGACGGCTCCGTCATCAGCGCCTCGGCGCCCTACATGTTCCGCGGCAAGAAGCTGGATGCCACGGGCCTTTCCCAGGCGCTGACCGCGGTCGTGAAAGACGACCCCAAGCTGCGGGTCTTCATGCGCATTGACCGGAACGTGGAATACATCCGGGTTCAGTCGGCCATCCGCGCCTGCGCGGAGGCCGGCATCTACGACATCATTTTTGGCGCTTATCAGACGTCGGCGGGAGACTGATATGAGGATTAAGCGCAAAACAACCGATGACAAGATGGAAATCAACATGACGCCCATGATTGATTGCGTCTTTCTGCTGCTGATCTATTTCATGGTCAGTTCAACGCTTGAGCGTCAGGAAGCCGACATTGGGGTCTCGCTGCCGGGCGTCGCCGAGCAGTCGGAGGCTGTTGAGATTCCCGACGAGCAGGTCATCGAGATCACCGAGACCGGCAGTGTCCTGCTGAATGACCTGGAATATGACGAACCCGGCAAATCGAATCTGCCGGAGCTGGTGAAGATGCTGAAACTCTTCAAACAGACAGCCGAGGCCAACAAGGTCGAAGCCATGATCACCATCGCGCCCGCTCCAAAAATCAAGCACCAGCGGGTGATTGACGTGCTCAATGCCTGCGCGGACGCCAAGATCAACAATGTAACCTTTGCTGTGGAGGAGATGTGACAAACGGCGCCCATCCGCATCATGTATCCAAGGGGGCACGCCTCAAGCTGGAGGGAATTGTCGCCAGCATTGTCGTGCACATTCTGCTTCTGATCGGCGCGGCGTCTGTAACGGTGCTGGTGATTCAGGGGCGGCAGAAGCTGATGTTCGAGGGCAAGGAGCCGCCTTCCGTTCCCGCCAAGAAACTGGAGCATGCGATCCGCGTGAAGCAGATGGAAAAGCAGGTGCGCAAGCCGCAGATTCTGCAAAGGATGGTTTCCAAAACTCCGTCGTCGGTGGCATTGCCGGAACTTCCTGAGATGGAAGTGCCGGACATGAAAAACATGCGCGACACCATCATGTCGCGCTCCAAGGCCGGATCCTCTTTGGGCGGGCTTGGCGGGGAAGGGGGCGGCGCCGGCCGCGGGTTGACCGGAGGCATGGGCTATTCGGATGCGCAGTTCTTCGGTCAGAACATCCGCACCCGAGCCGTCTGCATCCTGATGGACATCAGCCCCAGTATGGTTGCCAAGGGCGTTGTGGAGGATGTCCGGGCCGAAGCGCTCAAGATGCTTGAAGCTCTCAATCCAAACACCAAGTTCAATGTCATTGTGTTTGTGGATGGCGCCCAGCCGTTCTCGCCGCAGATGGTCTACGGGACCAAAACCAACCGGCTGGCGGGAATCGCATGGCTCAATCAGCAGTTTGATGGCCGTAGAATGGGCAACAAGCGGGGTTATTCGGGCAGCACCCCGGGAGATGCCATTAAACTTGCCGTTGAGATGGGCTGCGACACCATGTTTGTGCTCACGGATGATCCGCCGTATTTGAAAAAGGGCGACTTTGAGTCGGGTGTGGAATTGCCGGAACATCAAAAAGAGATTCTTGATTTCGCACGCAACATTGAATCCAGCTTTGGCCGGCAGGTGAAAATCAATACGATTGCCTACAAACCGTATAATAATGAAAAGGGCCAAAGAGCCATTGATTTCATGAAAGAACTTTCACGCACAACCGGCGGCCGTTTCAAGCTTGTCAAAGACAAAGATGAATAACGATACGCCGGATATCATTCCTCAGGCAGAGAAGCCGGTCGGCCGCCCGGGTTATGATTATCGTATGTCTCATCATGAAATCAATGTCCTTCCTCTGACTTCCTATAACGGCCCGGTGTTGCTGGTCAGCGTTCCGGAAGATGTGCCTGCGGCCGTCGCCGCGCTCAGTGGAGATTCCATTCTGGGCTTTGACACCGAAACCCGTCCATCCTTCACCAAAGGCACCAACTACAAGCCCGCACTTCTGCAGTTGGCGGGAGAAAACACGGTTTGCATATTTCAGTTGAATCTTATCGGTCTTCCGAAGCCGCTCGTTGAGATTCTGTCCAACCCGTCCGTGATCAAGGCGGGGGTTGCACCCGGGCGTGATGCCCTTGAACTCAAGGCTCTGGCCCCGTTCGAATCGGCTGGCTTCTTTGATGTCTCAGAGGCGGGCCGCCTGGGCGGCATCAAGAATCTGGGCCTCAAGGGTCTGGCTGCCGTTCTTCTTGGAGAAAGGATTTCCAAGCGGGCCCAGCTTACGAACTGGGCAAGGAGAAAACTGTCGCAGCATCAGATTGCATACGCCGCCACGGATGCCTGGATCAGCCGCCGGATTTACATGCAGCTGAAGGAACTGAACATGCTTCAGCAACCGGTGAAGAAAACGGAGAGAAACAATGAGTAAGAGAACCGTCATTGCCCTGCTTATAATCGCGCTGGTCGCCATTGTGCTGATTTTCACGAGCGGCAGCACCACTGTCAATCTGGGCGTCGGCAAGGTGCACATGCACACACCGCTGGCTCTGCTCCTTTTCACCAGCATCGGAGTGGTGATCGGGCTTCTGCTGAAGTAAATGCGCAATTTAGGGAATCCGCAAAAATGATGACACTGCCGCCACATGTCAGAGGACTGATTGAACGGGGAGTCTCCATTCCCGCGCCCGTGTCGGTCGAAGTGGATGAACGGCTAAACCCGGCACTGATCGCGCCGGGCGTAGTCCTGCATACCGGGACGAAACTGCTGGGCGAGCACACCAGCGTCGGTCCGGGCTCCGTTCTCGGTGAGGAAGGTCCGGTGACGCTGAAAAACTGCCAGCTGGGCAGCGGAGTGAAGCTGCAGGGCGGCTCGTTTGAGGGCTCGGTGTTTTTGGACAAGTCCTCCATGGGCCCCTGTGCCCATGTGCGCCCGGGTACGCTCCTTGAAGAGGCGGCCAGCGGCGCTCACGCGGTCGGATTCAAGCAGACCATTTTCCTGCCCTATGTCACGGCCGGGAGCCTGATTAATTTCTGCGACGCGTTGATGGCGGGCGGCCGCAGCCGCAGGGAGCACAGCGAAATCGGTTCGTCATTCATTCATTTCAATTACACGCCTCATCGCGACAAGGCGACGCCGTCGCTCATTGGAGATGTTCCGCGCGGAGTGATGTTGAACAGCGATCCCATATTTCTCGGAGGGCAGGGCGGTCTGGTGGGGCCGGTCCGGATTGAATACGGATGTGTTTCAGCGGCCGGAACGGTTTGGCGTGGAGATGCATTGCAGCCGAACATGTTGCTGACGGAAAAGTCCCGCGGGACCGGACAGCCCATGCCCTGCAAGATCGGCGCCTATCGGGGAATTGCACGCATTGTCTCCAATAACCTGAATTACATCGGCAACCTTTGGGCCCTGACACAATGGTACCGGTTTATCCGCCGTCATTTCATGGATGGCAATGCTTTTGAACGCGCCTGTTACAACGGCGCCCTCCGCCTTCTGGAAGATAACCGGTCTGAAAGGATCAAGCGACTTGGCGAACTTGCAAAGAATTTGCGTGAGTCCATCGCGATTCTTGCCGCAGAAGGCGACGGCCCCGAACTTGCAGCGCAGCGCGCCTTTGCAGAATCGTGGCCGCGCCTTGAAGAGTGCCTGCGCAAGGAGCCGGAGCCGGATTTTGACGTTGATCAGCTTCAGGACACATTTGCCTCGGCCTGGGACCGCGTCTCAAAACAGGATCACGATTACCTCAAGGCTGTAAAAAGCCTCACGCCGGAAGAGGCCCGCTCGGGAACAGCCTGGCTGCAAGCCGTCGTGGACCGGTTTGCTCAACTGCGCTGACCGCGTCGGTCAGGATGCCGGAACTGTGAAGAAAAACGCGGCACCTTCGTTTTCCTTACCCTCGGCACGGATAGTTCCGCCATGACGTTCGATGATGCGCTGGACAATGGCCAGGCCGACACCGGTGCCCTCGAAATCCTCCGGCCGGTGCAGGCGCTGAAAGACCCCGAATATTTTGTCGATGTAATCCATGTTGAAGCCCACGCCGTTGTCCCGGATGGCATAAACAATCTGACCGTTTTCTTCGAATGACCAGATCCTGATCTCGGCCTTCTTCTTCCGCCCGGTGAATTTCACGGCATTGGATATGAGATTAATCCAGACCTGGCGCATCAAAGCAGCATCAGCCTGCGCCGGCGGCAGGGACTCGATTTGAAACTCGACACTGCGCATCGCCGGATCTGGCTTGCAATCCGCAACCGCCTCCCTGACCATTCGATCAATGTCAACCGTGACCCGTTCCAGCGGTTTCCGGCCCAGGCGGGAGAATGCGAGCAGATCTTCGATGAGCTGTCCCATGCTTCGCGCATTCCGGGTGATCACGTCAATATAGTGGCGTCCGGCCTCCCCGACTTGATCCCCGGCTTCTTCCAAAAGGGCATCCGCAAAACCTTTGATGGCGCGCAGCGGCGCGCGCAAGTCGTGAGACACGGAATAAGAGAATGATTCCAGCTCCTTGTTGGCCTCCTTCAGTTGCGCAGTGGTTCGGGTCTGCAGCCGGCTGGCCTCCTGCAGATCCTCCAGCAGGTTCGTCATGCCCCTGTTGAGGATCTCAACCTCTTCCACGCGGTTTTTCAGACGGGCCTCGGCGAGTTTTCTCTGGTTCACTTCCTCAAGCAGTTCAGCCTGCTTAAGGCGCAAACTGTCCATCACCTTCTCCATTGCAATGCGGTTGTCCTCCAGTTCCTGGCGCTGTTCGGCATAGACCTTGAGATTGGAGGATATCTTTTCGGTCTGGGCCTGAAGCTTGGTCTCTGTTTCCTCGCGGCAGTGCGCAAGCCTGGCAACCATATCATTAAAAGTTTGGCAAAGATCAGCCACTTCGTCCGATCCGGAATCGTTGATCCTGAAAGACATGTCGCCGTTTGCGAGCCGTTCTGCGCTGTCCCGGAGTTTGCGGATCGGATAGAGAACAGAACGAACCAGCATGGCTCCGGCCGCGATGGAGGCCAGGGTCGCTATGATGGTGACTTCCAAAATGATCGCGGCTGAGGATATGCCCCGAAGGGCCCATGCCGTGAGGGCCCACATCAGCAGAACCGGCAGTCCGATTCCGATGATCATTTTTGTCCGGATTCTCATGAAAACCGCTTACTTCAAACGCGGATTCAGGTCGGCGAGATGGTCGTATACCCGCTGCGCGGGGGAGCCCGGGAACGTCTGGCGGATCATTTTCGGGTCGAGCTCTGCGCTGATTATGTCCTCCTGCGCGGCCGCCAGCGCCATGATGTTTCCTGCGGGGCCGACGATCATGCTGTGCCCGTAATAGTGCCTGCCCGCGGCGTCAAACCCGGTCGCATTCGCGGCCGCCAGAAAGACGTGATTGTCGAACGCGCGTGCGCGGTTGGTGAGCGACCAGATTTCATAGTTCCGCAGCAGGGCCGACGGGCGGGCGATGATTTCAGCGCCCTTTTTGGCCAGCAGGCGCGAAGCCTCGGAATAGTCGCCGTCAAAACAAATGATCATGCCGATTTTCGCAAACGGCGTCTGGAAAACTCGCATCTCGGTGCCGGGTGTGGTCCATCCGCCGCGTTCGGTGCTCTCTTTGTCGAACGGATGCGTTTTGCAGTACTTGCCAATGATCTTTCCGTTCGAGCCGATCAGGAATGCGGAGTTGAATATTTTCTGGCCGACTTTCTCGTAATCCGGCCACACAATGTGCAGTTTCAGTTTCTTGGCTGCATCCAGGATCGGTGCAATCTGCTTGCCGGGAACCTTGTCAATGACCTTCAGAAACTCCTTCGCGGGCATGTTGGGCGTAAAACCGGTCGTCACGGATTCCTGAAAGACAACCAGGTCGGATTTGCAGTCCTTTTTGGCCTTTTCCAGAAAATGGAGGGCGCGTTCGGTGTTGCCGAGCACGTCCAGAGGACGGATGAACATTTGCACGCAGGATACGACACACTTTTTCATTTCAGTCCCTCCGGAATGTGATAGAGCCCCTTGGACCATTTCACGAGGTCCTCCAAACTGTGCGCGGCCAGCAAATCCTTTTTGGCCGCTGCCGGGTCAATGCCCAAATCTTCAGGTGTCTGCAGAATGCCCTTCTTCCGCAGCGCGGCCTTGTCTTCGGCGGTGGATGCTTTGCCCACATCGGTGCTGCCGGCGACGGAGGCCACGGCCTTCATGCGCTCTCTGGGCGAGGCGCATTTCATCAGGTTGGCGATGCCGCATTCGGTGACAATGTGTGTGATGCTGTCCCCATAGAGCATGACCGGCGGGGTTTCAAACTTCCCGCTCCTGAAAAGTTTCGCTGCGTCCAGTTCCTCCACGAATACGGGTATTTCCTTTTTCTCGCTCACGGTCGGCGTCATCTGAACCACGATTTTGCGGCCGGATTTATAACCGGTATACTTCTTAAAGGTCTTGTTTTCGCGTGAGCTCTTTTCCCAGGTCGGCGAGGAATGCCGGCGTCCGGGAGGCGTGCTGCCGAGGTTGGGTGCGCCGCCGAAGCCGGCGATCATGCCGTCAATGGCGGTTGAGGAGTTGCCAAACCGGTCAATTTGGAGCGTGGAGCCCACGAAGCAGTCCACCCCGTACAAACCCAGAAGCTGGGCGTTCAACCGTCCGCTCCGCATGGATCCGTCGGGACCGATGGAGAAGATGTCCGGATGGGCTTTGCAGTATTCCTCCATGCCCGGCTCGCCTCCAAAGGAATAGATGCGCTTTACAAAGCCGCTTTCGATGGCGGGGATCAGCGTGGGATGGGGGTTCAGCGCCCAGTACTGGCAGATTTTGCCCTTCAGGTGGCCGGCGAGTTTTGGGAGCAGCAGTTCGATGGCTGCTGCATTGTAGCCGACCCCGTGATTCAGCGAATTGATTTTGTATTTCTCGTAGATCCCCTTGATAACCATCATGGCCAGCAGAATCTGCATCTCGGAAATCTTTGCCGGATCCTTTGTGAACAGCGGCTGAATATAGTAATTCTTTCCGGTGGGCACGACAAAATCCACCCAGTCGCCCGGGATGTCCACACGGGGCAGGGCGTCTCGAACCTCCTTCACCTGCGCGATGACAATGCCGCGGTTGAATGCGGTGGCCTCGCAGATGAGCGGGGTGTCTTCCGTGTTGTATCCCGTGTAAAGATTCCCCGAGGGATCAGCGTAGTCCGCCACAATCAGAGAGACCTGCGGATTCAGATCGGAGAAATACCGGGAATACAGTTCAAGGTAGGTGTGAATCGAGCCGATCTTGACCTTGCCTTCACCCACCATCTTGTAAAGGCGCTTGGCCTGCGGGCCGGAGTACGCAAAATCAAGTTTCTCGGCGATGCCTTTCTCAAAAACATCAAGGTGCTCCGGCAGCACCAGCGACGATTGCACCATGTGCAGGCGGTTGACCTTTTCCGGATTCACCTGCGTGAGAGCCTGGGCCAGAAAATCAGCCTGTTTCTGGTTGTCGCCCTCGAGGCACACGCGGATGCCGGGCTTCAGCACGGCCTCGAGAAAAGGGACAATATTGGACGGATCAACGGTTTTCCGGCCGCCTGCCGCATAAGCGTTTGCCGCGTGCGATACTTTGCTGTTCATGATTGAAACACTTTCATTTGTTTGAACGGATCATTATTTCCAGATTTCCCGGCTGATAGCAAGAATTTGAAGAAAGATGCTTGATTCGAAATGACATTTCATTCATTTTCTGCGCCCACAAGAGCAGTTCATGTGAATTGCGCAGGATAAAAAGAGGTAAGCAATGGCATCAAATTACATTGAAAGAATTATTGAGCATGTGAACCGGCGCAACTCGGAGGAGCCGGAGTTTTGTCAGGCCGTCGAGGAGGTTATCCATTCCATCAGGCCCCTGCTGGAACGCAACAGGATTTACGAGGACAAATGCATTCTCGAGCATATGGTCGAGCCGGAGCGCAACATCATGTTCCGCGTGCCGTGGTTTGACGACAAGGGTGTGCACCGCGTCAACCGCGGATACCGTGTTCAATTCAACGGCGCGCTGGGCCCCTACAAGGGCGGTCTCCGTTTCCATGCCTCTGTCAACCTGAGCATCATCATGTTCCTCGGTTTTGAACAGATCTTCAAGAACGCGCTGACCGGCCTGCCCATGGGCGGCGGCAAGGGCGGATCCAACTTTGATCCCAAGGGCAAGTCCGACAACGAGATCATGCGCTTCTGCCAGTCGTTCATGCTGGAACTGCAGAAGCATATTGGCGCGCACACGGACGTTCCGGCAGGCGACATCGGCGTGGGCGGCCGCGAGATCGGCTATCTCTTCGGCATGTACAAGCGCATCAAGAACGAGCACGTCGGCGTGCTGACCGGCAAAGGCTACGGCTGGGGCGGTTCGCTGATCCGGCCCGAGGCGACCGGCTACGGCTGTGTGTATTTCGCCGAGGAAATGCTGCGCGTCCGCAACCGCGATTTCAAAGGCATGGTCTGCACGGTCTCCGGTTCCGGCAATGTGGCCCAGTACTGCGTCGAGAAGCTTTTGCAGAAAGGCGCGAAAGTTGTGACCATGTCCGATTCCAACGGCACGGTTTATGACGCGGCCGGATTCAACGAAGAGAAGCTGGCGTGGATCATGGACCTCAAGAACGTCCGCCGCGGCCGCATCAGCGAATATGCGGACAAGTTCAAGGGCGTCGAGTACCGTGAGAATGCGAAGCCGTGGGACGTGAAATGCGACTGTGCGTTCCCGTGCGCGACCCAGAACGAGATTGACGCCAAGGACGCGAAGAAGCTCGTGGGCAGCGGATGCGTGCTGGTGTGCGAGGGCGCCAATATGCCGACCAACCCGGAAGGCATTGAGATCTTCCAGAAGAACAAGCTCATGTACGGTCCGGGCAAGGCCGCCAACGCCGGTGGCGTGGCGTGCTCCGGCCTTGAGATGAGCCAGAACGCGATGATGTACAACTGGACCGCCGAGGAAGTGGACCGCCGTTTGCATGACATCATGGTGAACATCCACAAGTCGTGCTTCGAGACCGCGCGCGAGTATGACTGCCCGGAGAACTATGTTGTCGGCGCGAACATCGCCGCGTTCCGCAAGGTCGCGGACGCAATGATTGCCCTCGGCCACATCTGATGCTGTGAAGCCGAAGCTGCTGAGCGTTGGCGACCGGGTGGAGGAGGGCACCTTCACTTTGCATGCCCGTTTCCGGCGGTCGGCAAATTTTACGTCCCGGGGCCGGCTGGTGTCGCTGGTGGCTCACGAAATCGGCGCCGGGCCGGTAAACGTCGTCTTTGACGGCCTGGACCTGGAAAAAGTCAAGACGCTCGAAGTGAAAGGTGATTCCGTCCATGTGAACGGAATCGCCTTCTCCATTTCCACTGCGCAGGTCTACGATTCCTCAATGGACTTCTGCAAGGGGCGGCGCATTCCCAATGCGAACATCCTGTGGTTGAAATATCTGCTGACCGCGCAGGCGCCCGAAAAAAGCATGGCTTTCCTCCTTCATTCAGGCCGGCGGGGCAGTTTCCGTCCGGGATTCGAATCGGCCATGCGTGATCAGCTTCAGCTGGGATCGGACTTGCTGATCAGCGGGCAGGTTCAGCAGGGCATTCAGAAGCTCCACGGATGCGGCCTGGGCCTGACGCCGTCCGGTGACGATTTCATTGCGGGATTGCTCATTGCCCTTCACACGGCCGGTGACAGAAGCCGTCCTTTGCGCGATGAAATATATCGCCATGCCGGGGGCGGCTCGCTGCTGGTTGCCAGTTTCCTGGGTTTGGCGCATGAGGGGCGCGTCAATGAATTGATGCGATCCCTGCTTGAATCTCTAATCAACAAAGGGCAGGATGAAATTACGAATGCCGCGGACAGTCTCTTTGCGGTGGGCGCCACGTCAGGCGCCGATCTTTGCACGGGACTCTACATGGGGCTGGATCGCGGGCCGTGAAGGGAGTTTGTATCATGGTGGTTAAAGGTGTGATTAAAAAGGGCGCCTACTTTGATTCTGTGGCGCTGATGAATGTGGGCCGTGAACTTTCCGCCCGCGATGGCGTTGTGGATGCCGCCGTGGTGATGGGCACGAAGGAAAACAGGAGTATCCTGGCTAATTCGGGGCTTCTGCTGAACGAGTTCAAAAATGCCACGGATACAGACCTGCTGATCGGCATTCGCGCAAAAACGCAGGCCGCGGCCGAGGCGGCGTTGAAGGCCGCCGAGGATTTGCTTTCGGCAAGCCGCAAGAAGGTATCCTCCGGAGGACAGGCATCGGCCACCGCCACGAACCTTGCCAGCGCGCTGGAGAAAGTTCCCGACGCAAACCTCGCCATCATTTCCATTGCCGGCCGATATGCAGCGGCCGAAGCCATGAAGGCGCTCGAAAAAGGGCTGCATGTGATGCTGTTTTCCGACAATGTTTCCATTGAGGATGAGAAGAAGCTGAAACTCTTTGCCCGCAGGAAAGGCCTGCTGGTCATGGGGCCCGACTGCGGAACAGCCATCATCAACGGCGTTCCGCTGGCGTTTGCGAATGTCGTGAACCGTGGCGACATCGGCGTGGTGGCCGCTTCCGGCACGGGCTGCCAGGAAGTCACCTGCATCATTTCCAACGAAGGCTGCGGCATATCGCAGGCGATCGGCACAGGCGGCCGCGATGTCAAAAAGGACATCGGCGGCATCATGTTCATCGAGGCGTTGAAGGCGCTGGCGGAAGACCGGCAGACGAAGGTCATCCTGCTGGTTTCAAAGCCGCCGCATGAGAGCGTGATGCGCGAGATCGGAAAAATCACGGCAAAAATCAGCAAGCCGGTGGTCTCAATGTTCCTTGGGGCTAAGCCAAAGGATGCTTTGATGGCGGTCACGCTGGAAGAGGCCGCCCTCAAGGCGGTGGCGCTTTCGCGCGGCGCAAAGGTCAGGGATGTGGACAGCCAGCTGGCCGCAAATGATGCGGCCATCCGGTCGCAGGCCTCGGCGCTCGCGAACCGCTGCAAGCCCAAGCAGAAATATCTGCGCGGCCTGTTCAGCGGCGGCACCTTCTGCACCGAGGCACAGATTCTTTTCCAGAAGCTGCCGGGCGGGCTGTATGCCAATTCGCCTTCCGGAACCGCGAAGCAGTTAAAGGATCTGCTCAGGAGCCGGAAGAACACCGTCATTGATCTTGGCGAGGACGAATTCACAGTGGGCCGTCCGCATCCGATGATTGATTTCTCGCTCCGCAACCAGCGCATCCTGCAGGAGGCCAGCGACCCTGAAACAGCCGTCATTCTGCTCGATGTGGTGCTGGGATACGGTTCCAACATGGATCCCGCAGGGGAACTTCAGGACGTCATTAAAAAGGCCTGCAAAAAAGTGCTGGTGGTCTGTTCGATCACGGGCACCGCCCGCGATCCGCAGAACCGGAGCAAGGTCAGGGAAACCCTGCGCAAGGCGGGCGCAATCGTTATGCCGACCAATGCGGAAGCCTGCAGGCTGGCCGGCAGCATCATTGAAAAACTGGGAGAATGATCATGGCCGTGAAAGAACTTTTCAACAGTCAAGTTAAAGTGGTCAATATTGGACTCGAATCCTTCAAGGCCGCGCTGGACGAAGTCGGGACGCCCGCCATTCAGGTGCAGTGGAAGCCGCCGGTGGATGTTTCGCCGGAGGCGGTTCGAATCATTGCTGGCAAAAAGGCCCAGATCGAAAAGGCCAACAAGAAGGCGATGGACATCATCCTGCGCGGCATGCCGCGCGTGGTGGGCCTTGCGCGCGCGATTGACGTGATCCCCGGAATGAAAAAGAATCTGTTCCTGCATTCCGGCCCGCCGATCACCTGGGACCGCATGTGCGGCCCGATGCGCGGCGCAATGATGGGCGGACTGCTTTATGAGGGCATGGCGAAAACCCCGGCAGAGGCGGAGAAGTTAGCCAAGTCAGGGAAATTGAAATTTGCGCCTTGCCACGAGCACTGCGCGGTCGGCCCGATGGCGGGCGTGGTCACGCCTTCGATGCCGGTGTGGATCATCGAAAACAAGACCTTTGGCAACAAGGCCTACTGCACGCTGAACGAGGGACTCGGCAAGGTGCTCCGCTACGGAGCCTACAGCCCGGAGGTGATTGATCGCCTGCGCTGGATGGAAAAGGTGCTCTATCCGGTCCTGCAGCGTGCGGTTGAACAGCTTGGCTTCATTGATCTCAAGAACCTGATCGCGCAGGCCCTGCACATGGGCGACGAAGTGCACAACCGCAACCGCGCGGGAACTTCGCTTCTCTATCGCCTGCTGGCCCCGGCCATCATCAAGACCACCGGGAACCGCACCGATGCGGCGGCCGTCCTGGAGTTCATCCACAGCAACGACCATTTCTTCCTGAACCTGTCCATGCCCGCCAGCAAATGCGTGCTGGATGCCGCGCGCGGGATCAAAAACAGCAGCGTCGCGACGGTCATGGCCCGCAACGGCACGGACTTCGGCGTGCAGATTTCCGCCACCGGAGGGAAGTGGTATGTCGGCGAAGCGCTGGTTCCGGATGCGCTGTATTTCCCCGGCTTCAGCAAGGCCGACGCTGCGCGCGACATTGGCGACAGCGCCATCACGGAAACGGGCGGGCTCGGCGGCTTCGCGATCGCAGCCTCGCCGGCCATTGTGCAGTTCGTGGGCGGAACCGCGGCGGATGCGCTGCAGTACACGATGACGATGTACGAAATCACGGCGGCGGAAAACAACATGTATCAGATTCCATCCCTGAACTTCCGCGGTACACCGACGGGCATTGATGTTGTGAAGGTGGTTGAAAAGAACATTCTGCCGTTCATTGACACCGGCGTGGCTCACAAGGAGCCCGGCGTGGGGCAGGTGGGCGCGGGCGTGCTGAACGCACCGATGGACCCGTTCAAAAAGGCCTACGAGGGCCTTGCCAAACATTTGAAAGCAAAATAATTCAGGGCTTAAAAAATGCTCAAAAATGAGCAAAAAGGGCTAAAAAATGCCTAAAAATGGCAAAAAACGGCCAAAATATGCTCGAAAATGCTTAAAAACACCTAAATTTCTTTAAAATCTTCATTCAGCGGCTGCATAACATTGGAGGAGTGATATGGGCGGAAGAATATTCTCAAAGGGCGAATGGAACGCATTTTGGGCGTTGTTTGCGGACAACCTCGCGAACATGATCATTCTGAGCGGTGTCTGCAAGTTTGTCTTCAAAATGCCGGACTCCATCGTCTTTGGCCGCATCCTGCCCGGCGTTGGCGTTGGATTGATCGTCGGCCTCGCATTCTACGCTTATCTTGCCGTCCAGCTCGCCAAGAAAGAGGGACGCGATAATGTGACGGCGCTTCCCTATGGCATCAGCACGCCCGTCATGTTCGTTTATCTTTTCGGCGTGATCGGCCCGATTTATTTTGCCACGCAGGATCCGGTTCTCGCCTGGCAGGTTGGCATAGCGGCCGCCCTTCTTGGCGGAGTGATCGAGGCGCTGGGAAGCGTGATCGGGCCGGTGATCAAGCGCGTCACGCCGCGCGCGGGCATGCTGGGCACCCTTGCGGGCATTGCCATCGCATGGATCGCGGTCGTTCCCTTTGCGGAAATCTTCGAAGCGCCCCTGATCGGCTTTCCAGCCATGATCATCATCCTTATCGGGCTGGTGGCCGGTCTCCGCCTGCCGTTTGGCATTCCCGCGGGACTTTTGGCCGTAATTGTCGGGTCTGTAATTTCCCTTTGCATGGGCCACACGAAAGTGGAATTTGAACAGCTTGGTTTTCATTTTCCGGTTCCCGTGATCAAGGATATCATCGTCGGCATGAAAGCGCTCTTCTCGCATCCGGAACTGCTGGCCATCATTATTCCAGTGGAGATCTACAACTTCCTCGAGACCATGAACAACGTTGAATCCGCCGAGGCCGCCGGCGACAAGTATGATGTCCGAAAATGCCAGATCATGGACGGAGTGGGAACTATGGTTGGCGCGCTCTGCGGTTCGGCCTTTCCGACGACCGTTTATATCGGCCACCCCGGCTACAAACGCATGAACGCGCGCGCGGGCTATGCCCTCGCCGTGGGCGTTGTGCTTTGCCTCGGCGCCGTGCTGGGCTTTGTGGGCTTCATGCACAAGATCATCCCGATTGCCGCGGTCGCGCCCATGCTGGTCTATATTGCGCTGGTGATCACCGGCCAGGCCTTCACGGCCTGCCCGAAGCACCATGCCATGGCCGTGGGCATTGCGCTCATTCCGCACGTCTCCGATCTGCTCGTGAAGCAGTGGGGAAGCCTGCTGCAGGCCCTGCGCGCGATGGGCGACACAACGGCGCCTGCGATCGTGACCGATCCTGAACTGATGAAAAACATGCTGCAGCAGGGCGCGTATGTGACGGGGCACACCACTGTCGCCGGCGGCGCGATTGTGGTCGGACTCCTTTGGGGCGCGGCAACCGCTGCGCTGATTGACCGCCAGCTCAAAAAGGCCGCCGGATTCTTCCTCGCGGCTGCGCTGCTGAGCTTCGTGGGCGTGATCCATTCCCCCAAAATGCAAATCGCACTCACATCAAGTGTCGGCCACGGCTATCTGCTCGCCGCCGCCGTCTGCTTCATCCTGGGTCTGGCGGGCAAAGGGCACTTGATAAACGGCTTGATCCACACGGACTCGGAAGGCATTCGCACGGCATAATGACGGCTATTCAACCCTGATGCGATAGAATGCGCGGTTGATTTCCCCGATGTCCTCGTTGAACACATTGGCCGGCGGCGTGGCGATGTTGGTGGCCACTCCGATGAATGCTCCGGTCAAATTCGTTGAGCGTTCAACCACATAGCTCTGGCCGATGCCGCTCCTCCATTGGAGGCTGATGGTGCTGATCCCGGCGGAAGCCGCCGTGAACTCGGGAATCCGATGCAGCTCTGTGAGCCGTTCGAATATCAGTTCTCGGATCGTATTGTGGCCCGCAGTCACGGGATGAATGTCGAATGCCGAGAGCGGCGTGCGCACGTAGGCGGGGGAGAGATGGTTCGTGTCACCCAGTTCCGCGCCATAGCAGTGGTGCATGAACTCTGAATGAACGTCCACATGGAAGCATCCGTTGCTGAATGCAATCTCTTCAATCATGCGGTTTCCCTCGCGCACAGCGGCGGAAAGATTGGTATAGGCCGCGTAGAGCGGGGGAAGGCTGCTGCTGAAGCCGTCGAAGAGGTCGTAGTAGTTTGCGACGATGATTTCCGGCGCGGGGCAGAAACTGTGGAGCTTTTGCAGGATCAGCGTCAGGTTGGTTCGAAACTCTCCCTGTTCCTGCGGTGAATAGAAACCGTCGCACGCATAGCCGAGTCCGTCATTTCCGCCGATGAAAACCACGACAAGATCGGGATGGTGGTTGGAGACAGTCTGCAGATAAGAAGGCGCCGCCCATGCCCACTGCCTCGCGGTGGAGCCAGAAACGGCGCTGTTGTAAGCAGTGATGCCGGGCCAGAGGTTTGTGAGGGTTTGGGAATTAAGCGCCTGCCCGCAGTTCGTTTGTCCAAACAGCATGTGGACCCAGCCATAGGTTCCGCACTCCGGATTCACCCCCGCGGAAATGCTGTCGCCGACCACATCGAAAACAAGGTAATCCCGGCCATCAGCCGCCGGCATCCAAACGGCCGCCGCCAGAACCAAGATGACAGTCATCCTGCGCATGAATTTCTATATACACTACGCCCTCCCGCTAAAGACAGACAAAAGGCCTAATCATCATGGCTCGTCGTATGGCCATGGCTCCCCAGGCGCCAAAAACTGCTCACACCTGATACAGTTCGCTCGATTTCAGCAGGTCCACTTTGTGGTGCTGAAGGACACTGATGGTTTCCTTGATGTTGTCGGTGCGGATGACGACCAGCGCGCGGTCGCCGATGGCGAAGGCATACATGTATTCCACACTGATATTGGCATCAGCGAGTATTTTCAGGCAGCGGTGCAGTGCTCCCGGCTGGTTGGGCGTCGCCATGCAGATGACATCCGTCAGGCGGGCCGAGAAGTGTTTGGCCTTGAGAAGATCCATGGCCTTCTGGGGATGCGATACGACGCAGCGAAGCACGCCATAGTCAGACGTCTCCGCAATACTCAGCGCGGAGATGTTGACGCCGGCTTCAGCCAAAGCCCCGGTGACTTCCACCAGCCGCCCGGATTTGTTTTCAAGAAATATTGAAACCTGCTGAATGATCATGGCGAATCCTCCTTATGAAAGTTTGCGGTTGTCTATCACGCGTTTGGCCTTGCCCTCGCTTCGTTCGATGGTCTGCGGCTCCACCAGTCTTACGTTCACCGACAGGCCCAGCGTGCTTTCCACATTGTGCTTGATGCGCCTGCTCAGCGCCTCGAGCTGCTTGATCTCGTCCGAGAAGAACTGCGCGTCCACCTCAACCTGGAGCGTGAGCTGATCGAGATTGTTCACGCGGTCAATGATGAGCAGGTAGTGCGGGCGCGTTCCGTCCATTTCCAGCAGAACACTTTCGATCTGCGACGGGAATACGTTCACGCCGCGGATGATGAGCATGTCGTCGCTGCGGCCCTGGCACTTGTGCATGCGGACGGTGGTGCGCCCGCAAGGGCAGGTTTCCGTAATCAGGCTGGTCAGGTCGCGCGTGCGGTAGCGCAGGAGCGGCATTCCCTGCTTCGTGATCGTGGTGAAGACCAGTTCGCCGTGCTGCCCCGGCTCAAGAACCTTCAGCGTGGAAGGATCTATGATCTCGGGATAGAAATGATCCTCGTTGATGTGCAGGCCATTCTGCTCCATGCATTCATAGGCCACTCCGGGGCCGATGATTTCGCTGAGGCCGTAAATATCAATGGCCTTGACGCCAAGATTCTTTTCAATGGCGGTGCGCATGTTCTCGGTCCACGGCTCCGCGCCCAGCACGGCGGCCTTGAGCTTGAGATCGCCCGGATGAATATTGCGCTCCGCGAGCGCTTCCGCGAGGAAAAGGGAATAGGACGGGGTGCAGGCAAGCAGCGTGGGCCCGAAATCCTGCAGAATCTGAATCTGCCGCTGGGTGTTGCCGCCCGAAACCGGGATGGCCGTTGCACCGAGCTTTTCCGCCCCGTAGTGCACGCCAAGCCCACCGGTGAAAAGGCCGTAGCCGTAGGCAATCTGGATGATATCGTGTTCCGTCGCGCCCGCGCTGCAGAGCGTGCGCGCCATGACGTCGGCCCACAGATCAATGTCCTCCCGCGCATAGCCGACTACGGTGGGTTTACCGGTTGTGCCCGACGAGGCGTGCAGGCGGATGATTTCGGACATGGGCGAGGAGAACATCCCAAAGGGATAGTTGTCGCGCAGATCCTGCTTGGTGGTCATGGGCAGATGCCGGATATCCTCAAGGCTTTTAATATCCTTCGGCTTGATGCCCAGCTCATCCATCTTGCGACGGTAGAAGGGAACTTTTTCATAGACCCGCTCTACAGTCTCCTTCAGGCGCTTGGTCTGCCATGCGGTTAATTCATTGCGGGACATGCATTCAAAGATTCTATTCCAGATCACGGATTACTCCTGCTTTGTCCACGGAGGACTGATTTCATAACCGGCCATGAAGGCGGCCTGGTTCACTTTAAAAAGCCGTTCGGGCAGATTTTCTGAAAGCACCTTCAGCCATGGTTCGGCGGATCCGCCGTCCATCCGCGCATACATGCCGATGAGGACGGTGTTCACGGTTTTGACATGGCCGGCCTTTCGCGCAAGGTCGAGGGCATCCACGTGCCACACCCGGAGATCCATTTTCTGCAAACGGCCGATGATATCGGCGGGGTAGGGCATTTCGTTGGTGAGCACCGGGAGCGGCGCGATGGCCTGCGTGTTCAAAATCACGGTCCCGCCGGCTTTCAACATCGTTGCGTAACGTGCCGCTTCCAGCATCTCAAAGGCCAGCAGCACATCCGCAGTTCCCTGTTCGATGGTCGGCGAAAAAACCTTCTGCCCGAACCGCACATGGGTCACCACGCTTCCGCCGCGCTGGGCCATGCCGTGGATTTCCGACATCTTCACATCGTCGCCGCGCGCGGTCGCGCAGGCTCCCAGAATCTTCGAAGCCAGCAGCGCGCCCTGTCCGCCTACGGCGGCAATCAGGATGTTGGTCGCGGACTTCAAGATTCGCCTCCGTCGGGTTTGGGCTGCTTTTCAATCGCATGGAACGGGCATATGCCCGCGCACAGTTCGCATCCCACGCAAAGCACCTGATCAATCTTCACCTTGTCGCCGTCGAAGGAAATGGCGGGGCATCCGATCGAAAGGCATTTCATGCAGCTCTTGCAGAGATCCGGATTCACCTTCAGCGGGAAATGCCTGACCGCACACGGGTGCAGGATGCAGATGCGTTTGGTGATGATCACCGACGGCTCCTCGCGCGCCAGTTCCTCGCGCATGACTGTTTCGAGTTCCTTCAGGTTGAAGGCATCCACTTCGCGCACATGCCTGATGCCGATGGATTTTGCAAAATCCGCAAAGCTGATCGCAGGCACGGTTTCTCCGCTGAGAGTCCTGCCGCTGGATGGATTCTCCTGATGCCCGGTCATCGCGGTGATGCTGTTGTCCAAAATGACAACCGTGGTGATGCCGCGGTTATAGACAATGTCCAGGAGGCCGGTCATGCCGGAATGCCAGAAGGTCGAGTCGCCGATGACCGCGATAGATTTTCCCGCGAAATCCTTTCCGCGCGCCTTCTGCATGCCGAAGGCCATGCCGATGCCCGCGCCCATGCAGATCGCGGTGTCCATGATGCTCAGCGGCGGCGAGGCGGTCAGCGTGTAGCATCCGATGTCGCCGGCCACTTTCAGCTTGAGTTTCTTCATCACATAGAACGGTCCGCGGTGATGGCATCCGGGGCAGAGCACCGGAGGACGAACAGGAAGGTTTTCAAATTGGGATGCTGCCGGCTTCGGAGCAATCCCGGTCAGCGCCTTTCGGACGATCTCCGTGCTCAATTCTCCAATGATTGGAACTTTATCTTTTCCAATCACTGGGATTCCGAGCGTCTTCAGGTGGTTTTCGAAAATGGGTTCCAGTTCCTCAACAACGAAAACCTGCTGGTACCGTCTGCAGAAATCTTTCAGCTTCTTTTCGGGCAGGGGATACGAAAGCCCCAGTTTGCAGAAACCGGCCTCGGGCATGACTTCCTTGCAGTACTGATAAGCAATGCTCCCGGTGACGATGCAGGTATCAGACCGGCCTTCCTCATAAACATTCAAGTCGGTGGTTTCCGCGAACCCGCGCAGTTTCCCAAGACGCTCCTCGGCCACCACGCGGCGCTTGCGCGAGAATGCGGGCGCGACCATGTATTTCCCGAATCGGCTGTCGTACTCGCGCAGCGGAACGTCAGCGCGCTCGCCATGATCCACGAGACCATAGGCGTGGGCCACGCGCGTGGTTGTGCGAACGATCACAGGGGTGTCAAATTTCTCGCTGATTTCAAACGCGCGGATCATGAAATCGCGGCACTCGCGGCTGTCGGACGGTTCGAGCACCGGCAGCTTTCCGGCCATGCCGAAATAGCGGGTGTCCTGCTCGTTCTGGGAACTGTGCTGTCCGGGGTCGTCCGCCACCACGACCACCAGCCCCGCATTGACGCCGGGATAAGAAATCGAGAGCAGGGGATCCATGGCCACATTGAGGCCAACGTGCTTCATCGTGCAGACTGCGCGCGCGCCGGCCACGGAAGCGCCAATCGCTACTTCCAGTGCGACTTTTTCATTCACCGACCACTCGGAATCTATTTCCTTGTACTGCGCGATGTGTTCGGTGACTTCGGTGCTGGGAGTGCCGGGATAGGCCGTGGCCACGCGCACGCCGGCTTCCCAGGCGCCGCGCGCAATCGCTTCATTTCCCAGCATCAGTGTTTTTGTCGGTTTCATATCCTGCCGCAAACAAGAATGGCCGACTTTAACAAATGAAAGAATTTATGCAAGGAGGCAGGCCTTTGTAAAAGTTCCAATCCCTGGAACTATTCGTTATAATACTTCCAATGATTGGAAGTTTCAGCCTCCGCCGACCGGAAGGAAAAGTTTTAATTCATCGCCGTCCTGAAGGACGTGATGGATGCGGACTTCCTTCCCGTTGACATAGGGTGTCACAAACTGCAGATGGGATTCCTGCACGCCGCACTTTCGCAGTAAATCGGCGATGGAGGCGCCGGTTTCAATCTCCGCCGACTTGCCCGGTTCTATGCCCGTCAGTTTCAGATGGGCCGTATGGTTAACTGTTACTTTCATGCAATGAATATACATAATCCGCGCGGCGATTCAATTTCGGACTTATTATTCCCTGTTCAGGCGTCCAGCCGCTGTTTAGTATGCAGGCATGAAGAATTTGTTGCACATCCTGTTCTGCGCGGCTCTGTTTTCGGCCGGATGCGCGGACAATCGGCGGGTGAAGCCGGTCTTCCCCGGGGAGCACTGGGAGCACATCGCGCCGGAACGCGCGGGTTTTATGCCCGACCGTCTCGCGGAGTTTGTGAAGGAAGTGGGCGGACACGGCATTATTGTGCGACACGGTTATGTGGTGAAGCGGTGGGGTCATTATGCGCATCTGCTGGATGTTTCCTCCGCCTGCAAACCGGTCTATGCCCACTTTGTCTATATGTCCATCAAGGAGGGCGTGATCAGGGATTTGGATGAGAAGGTCGGTTTGCATCAGCCCGATCTGGGGCGCATCAATGAACCGCTCGGATTCAAGGACAGGGAAGTCACCTGGCGTCATTTGCTGCAACAGACGGCCTGCTACGGCATGGAGGAGCTGCCCGGCACGGCGTTCAACTACAGCGATTACCAGGCGGCGCTTCTGGCCGATACGCTGGTGTTCTATGTTCATGAAGTGGGGTATGACGGCGCAGATATTGATATTCTGGACAAATATCTGGCCGGACCGCTTGGATTCCAGGACGGCGCCACGCTGCATCACGAGCGGTCGCATCCCGGCCGCCTGAGGATTTCGGTGCGCGACTTTGCGCGGTTCGGGCTTCTGTACCTGAACAGGGGCCGGTGGGGCCGCAAGCAAATTGTTCCGCGAGACCTGGCGGTGCAGGCGGTTTCTTCTCCTCTGCCTCCGGATTTCCCGCGCACGGAACAGGTGGAGACGGAGATGATCGAAAACCAGCGCAGTCTGGGTTCCGGCGCAAATCAGGAAAGGCACCTTGGGAGCTACAGCTACACCTGGTGGGTGAATGGAAAGGATAAGAAGGGTCAGCGCCTGCTCCCGGCACTGCCGGAGGATGCCTTCCTGGCTCAGGGTCATTCGGGGCACGATGTGCTTCTGGTGGTCCCTTCGCTGAATCTTGTCGCGTGCTGGATTGATGCATTTACCGGCAGGCGTCACGCGACGCGTTTTTCGAAAGAAGGATACGATCTTGTGAACAGCGCAGGCGCAAAATTGCTTGCCGCCATGGAATATAATGTGGAAAGTGGTCTGCAATGAAACTGCAGCCGGGACGTTTTAGACAGCAGATTATGCTCTCGGAGGAGAGCAGCGTGTTTGTCGTCGGAAGCTGGATGCTTATCGCATGGCTTCTGGCGGTTGCCGTCCTGTGGCGTCTCGGGCACCCGTGGGAGCAGTGGGTCATCATGGGCTTCACCGAACTGATCCTCGGCCGCGGGGTCGCCATCGCCAAGGCTGTGGAGATGGATATGCACAACGGCCTGATCATATTCCTTGCCACCTATATAGATGCCGTCACAGTCTTTCTGTTTTACCCCGTTCTGATCCTGGCGTACCGCAACCTGCTCGAGGGGCGGTTCGTGGACGAACGCATGAAGGGCATCATTGAATCGGCGGAGAAGAACGTCAACCGCTTTGCGAAATATAAAATCATCGGCATTTTAGTTTTCGTGTGGCTGCCATTTTTCATGACCGGCGTGGTTGTGGGCGCCGTGCTGGGTTATCTGCTCGGACTCAAAACGTGGACCAACATGGTGACGGTCACGCTGGGGACCCTGTCGGCGGCGGTCTGCTGGCTTTACACGTACGACAATCTTTACGGCTGGCTGGAGAACATCAATTCCGAAATCCCGGTGATTTTCACGACGGTTTTGATTGCTGCGCTCATCGCCCACCGCCTTTGGATGGAAGCAAGGAAAAAGCGCGAGTCAGCCAGAGCGGATCAGCCGAAGGCCTGACGGAAGGCCTCGGGCATGCGGGCCACGCGGTTGCGGGTATAATCAAAAAAGGCCATGCCCGTCTGCCCGCGGGCGACTTCTGCTCCGTCCTTGACCTGCGAAATACGGTACACGAAAGCGAATCCGGTGCGCGTCAGATCCCGCACCGCCACGCCGATCTGGAGTTCATCCCCGAACCGCGCCTGCGACCTGTAGATCACGGCGGCATCGGTCATGATGAGACTGGCGCCGGCCGCATCCAGTTCGCTCCAGCCGCGTTCGGCCAGGAACCGGAGACGCGCATCCTGCATCAGGCGCAGCATGGCGTCATTGCCGACATGATTGCCGTAGTTGATGTCGCCAATGCGCACCGTAAGACGCGTGGTGAAGGGGAACTGTTCCGGAAGTTCGATGGATATCCTGTCGGCCATGTTCAGTTGTCCTTTTTTTCATCGGGCGCGTTGGAACGGATCAGGATGGATTCAACCGCCAGCGCGTGATACCGCTTGTTTCCGCGCGCGCGGTATCCCATGCGGAGTGTCATTTGGTTTCGGCCCTGCTGAAGCATTTCTGCCGGAACCTTGATCGTATATGGATCATAGTTCCACTGGCGCGTGTGTGTGCAAATCCATTCCTTCACAAAGCGGTTGTTGATGTAAAGCGCCACGATCTGCTTCCGGTCAGCCACATAATAGGGAACCGCCCGAATCGTGATCTCCGTGTCTGCGACGGCATCCAGATCAAACCGGACATCGCCTTCCAGTTCCTTGATCCACGCGAACCTTCCGCCGCGCCCGCGCTCGTCGCCGCCCCAGCCGTAGCCGAGATGTTCCCGGGCTTCCGGCATACCGACATCTATGATTTGCTCGGCGGCGCGGACGTGAAGCACGCATGCCGCCGCAATCAACATGTAAACAAATGCTCGCATGGGAATCATCATCATTTCTTTGGGGCCTGGACACAAGCAGAAATCTACAGCCCCGGCATCATCAGGAACGCGAGATTTTCCAGCATCTTCCGGCGGTTGGGGCGCTTCTGCCATTCCTCCAGGATCACTTCATCACTTTCCGCAAGGTCGGCGAGCACGACGGGCTTCAGCTGATTGCAGAACGCTTCGTCCAAGACAACCATGGTGCTTTCGAAATTGAGACGGAAACTGCGGGCGTCGAAATTCGCCGTGCCCACCAGCGCGGCCGCATCGTCGACGATGAGGGCTTTCGCATGCAGAAACGGCGGCCGGCGCTCGAATATGCGTACTCCGGCTTCCAGCAGTTCCTCGTAAAGCGCCTGGCCTGCGAGCCCCGCATAGCGGTGGTTGTTCTTCCGGGGAACCACCAGGCGCACGTTGACGCCGCGCAAGGCCGCCGCGCGCAGCGCGCGCACCAGGTCGCGGTTGGGAATGAAATAGGGAGTTACGATCATCAGCTCGTTCCGTGCCGACACAATGGCCGCAAAATAGACATCCGTCAGGATTTCGGAGACATGCGACGGGCCGCTGTCCACCTGCCGCACTTTCGCGGCGCCAATGGCCGGGAGCTGAGGGAAATAGACCTCCTGCAGAAAGTTGTCTGGGTCTTCATCGGTAATGAAATACCAGTCGCGCAGGAAGGTGTACTGCAGCTCCTGCACAATGGGGCCGACGACCTCAAAATGATAGTCGCGAATGGCAGGCTGCATGTCCCGGGCGACATTGTCCAAGGAGATATTGATTCCGCCCGTGAAGGCGAGGCGTCCGTCCACGATCAGGCTTTTGCGGTGGTTGCGCAGATTGATTTGGAACTGCCTCTTGAGAGGATTCGCCAGCGTCCAGCCGGCGATGTGGAGGTTGGGAATGCGCCGGTACTTCCGGAACAAGCCCGAAAAAACGGCTTTGGTGCATCCGAACCGGTCATAGAGCAGGCGAACGGTGACGCCTTCACGCGCTTTTTCGGCCAGCAGATCCAGGAAGGCCCGCCCGGTGTCATCGTTGCTGATGATAAAACACTGCAGATGGATGTGATGGCCGGCCGACCGGATAGCCTCCATCATTTTGGGATAGGCCTCATCGCCGGTAACAAGCGGCCGGATGCGGTTCCCGTCCAGAAGCGGGTGATGGGCAAGAATGGAGTTCACCGCGCGGTTAAACCGGTAGCCCGGCTGCCCGTGCGGGATTTCCGCGGCCGACTCGTGCACGGCGCGCCAATAGGCAAGGGGAAGCGTCTCGGCGTTGCGCGCCTTGAGCTCCGTCCACAGCGCCTGATCTTTGCTGCGCTTCCGGAATATCTTCTGGGGCACCCGGTCTATTCCGAGCGCCAGATAAATCAGCGGCCCGACAAACGGGAAGCCCCACGCCACAAAAATCCAGAGCAGCGTCGCAGGGGCTTCGCGGCGATGCCGAAGACAATGAAGCAGAACCAGTGTGAAGCAGAGCAGATGCAGGAGCCCGGCCACGGATGCCCACTCCCACCAGGGCATGGGCACGGCCGATCCGGGAAACCGCTCCGTGAATGAAGTCCAGTTCATAGTTACAGCTTAGCGGTGTGCATCGGGATTTTCAAATCCTATTGCTTCCTGCTTCACATTCGGGGCGATCGCTGTAAAATATCCGGCAAATGAGGTTTGTGCTCTACAACATGTGCTATGCCACCGGCGGACGGAGCCGGGTGGTTCCCTTTATGAACTATCTCCGTCGGACCAACGCCAACCTGGAGGAAATCATCAGCTTCTTCCACACGCTGAATCCGGACGTTATCGGACTCGTCGAGGTGGATGCCGGGTCTTACCGTTCCGCCCGCAACAACCAGGCCGAACTCATCGCCTCGCGCCTCGGTCATTACCACGCCTATGCGTCGAAATATCATGAAACGCATCTGGCCAACCGCCTGCCGCTTTTGAACAAGCAGGGGAACGCGTTTGTCACAAAGGACTCCTTTGCCGAATTGAAATTCCACTATTTTGCCCGCGGAATGAAAAGACTGGTCATCGAACTGGAACTGGAGAACGTCACGATTTTCCTCGTGCACCTCGCGCTCGGCTTCAAGATCCGGCACCATCAGCTTGAGCATTTGTACCAGCTTGTGCGCAACACAAAGAAGCCGCTCATCGTGGCCGGAGATTTCAACGCGTTCTGGGGCGACGTCGAAATCAGTCTTTTTCTGGCGGCCTCGGGCCTGACGCAGGCCGGCCCGCCCGGCCTGCCCACGCATCCAAGCTGGGCGCCAAAGCGGTCGCTGGATTTCATCCTGCACAGCCCCCGGATCCGGCCCACCTGCTTCTGGGCGCCGCATGTCACGCTTTCAGACCATCTCCCGCTGGTGTGCGATTTCGAAGTGCTTCCGGAATGAAAGTTTAACCTTCGGATTGCACGCGCGGGCTCCATGTTCTACACTGCGCCCCCGTTGGAACAGGAGAAGAAGCTGTGATCAAGGCATGCAACATTACAAAGAATTCGGTTGTGGAAATCGCAGGTGCGCCGCATACGGTGGAAAACATCGTCGTGCAGACCCCCTCTGCGCGCGGCGGGGCAACGCTCTATAAAATCCGCTTCCGCAACATCAAGACGCAGCAGAAGGTGGACCAGACCCTGCGGGGCGATGACCCGTTCAAGGAGGCCGATTTTGACACGCGCGAGGTCCAGTATCTCTACAAGAACGGCGATATCTATACCTTCATGGATGTGGAGGATTATTCGCAGTTTGAACTGAACGAGGCGGATATTGAGGATGCCATTCCTTATCTGGTCGAGGACATGGAGGGCATCACCGCTTTGATGAGCGACGGCCGCGTGCTCTGCATCCGCATGCCGGACGTGGTCGAGATGAAAATTGAACAGTGCGATCCGTCCATCAAGGGCGCCTCCGCCACCGCGCGGAACAAGCCGGCGACCATGACCACCGGGCTCACGGTTCTTGTTCCCGAATATATATCGCAGGGCGAAGTGATTCGCGTGGACACCCGCACCAAAGCCTTCGTCTCAAGGGCCTGACCATGAGCCAGCGCTCCGTCGAGTATATTTACGGAATCAACCCGATATTCGAGGTGGTGCGCGCCGGGCGTCGAAACATCAAGCAGGCGTTTCTCAGTCTTTCATCCGCAAACAATCCCCGCATCAAGAAGCTGGAGGAATATCTCGTCCGCAAGGAGATTCCGGTGGAGTGGGTGGAGAAGGGGCGCGTGATGGACCTGTCCGGAAGCAAGGACAACCAGGGGGCTGTCATCCGCTCCAGCACCTATCCGTACGTTTCCTTTGAGGAAGTGATCAGCGCGCAGCGCGTGCTTCTGCTCGATAATGTCGAAGACCCGCATAACGTCGGCGCGATCCTCCGCACGGCGGAAATTTTCGGCTTCAGCAGCATTCTGGCGCCGATGAAGGGCGTGCCGGACATCTATCCCTCGGTGGTCAAGGTCTCGGCGGGCGCAACCGAGTTTCTGAAAATCTGCAAGGATTCCGCGGCCAACCTCTACGCGCGCAAGGCTCATGAGGCGGGCTTCACCATCATTGCGCTCGACGGGGCCGGAAAGACCGCGCTGGAAGAGGTGAATGTTTCCGCGAATGACCGCGTGATGCTGGTGATCGGCGGCGAAGACAAGTCCGTCGGCCAGTACATCCTGAACATGGCGGATTATGTGGTCCGCATCGAACAGCACGGCCAGATCAACTCCCTCAACGCCTCCGTGGCCGGCAGCATCGCCATGTACGCCCTTAACCGCAAACTCAAAGCCTGATTCCGGGGAAGAAGTCTTTTAGGCTGTAGTCCTTTAGGCCGAAGGAAGCATTCAGAATATCTGTTGCCTCTGCGTCACTGCGCCTCCACCATAGGCGGACAAGTCTGCGCGATAAATCTTCATAATGGTGAAAATTCTCTTAAAAATGCCCAAAAAGTGCTCAAAAAGGCCAAAAAACGGCTAATAATGCTCAAAAATGGCCAAAAACAGGTTAAAACCGCATTTTTATGCTTTTCAAGGGATGCCGCAAAATGGATTGCGAAACGCCATGTTTACAGTCATTCTCTGCTTCAAATGACGTTGTCGCCTACAGAACGGAAATGGACGGCATGCCGGCCGGGTGTGGCCGCGCTGCTGTTTTTCGCTTTGGCGCTGGTCGCGGGCACGCTGCTCGCGCCTCCGGTTTTCAATCTGGTCACCTGGCTCGGCCGCGAGTTCGCGTGGCTTGAAAGCCTGCGCAAGACCGAATTCGAGAAGGTGATGAACCGCTGCGTGCTGGTTTGCGTTTTGCTGGCGCTTTATCCGGCCATCCGCATCACCGGCCTCAACAACTGGAAGGCGCTCGGCCTTTCCCGGGATCATCGCGGCGTGAAACTTTTCTGGTCGGGCTGGAGCATTGGAACGGTTTCAATGATTGTCCTCCTGCTGACGGGCTGGGCGTCGGGCGCGATGTTTTATCTTCCCGGCCGCATCGGCTGGCCGCTTGTGGGGAAGGTCATCAGCTACATGATCGGCGCGGTGGTGGTCGGGATTATCGAGGAGATTCTTTTCCGCGGCGCGGCGCTGGGGATGCTGCGCAAGAGCATGAAACTTCTGCCCGCCGCCCTGCTGCTGAGCTTTGTTTTCGCGTTCGCGCATTTCGCGACGCCGGAGCCGGCGGTCGGCGTTGTCCGCGGCCACTGGTATTCGGGCTTTCAGATGTTCCCATATTTAATCACCGACCTGGACATGCGCTGGGAGTTCGGTTTCATGTTCATCACCGTTTTCTTCATGAGCATGACGCTCTGCTATCTGTATGCCGCCTACGGCAATCTGTATCTGGCAATCGGCCTTCACGCCGGCTGGGTCTGGCTGATGCGCATCGGCGGCTATCTGCTGGACCGCGACGACAATGTGCTGGTGATGATGTTCGGGCCGAGCATGTCCGTGGCCAAGAGCGGCATGGCCATCCTCGAGGTGATTCTCTTTTTCACGGCGGCCGTCCTGCTGTACGCCCGCAAACAAAAGATGGTCGCAGCATGAACCCGGGCGCGATCCTGGATATTGTGTATCCGCGCGCCTGTACGGGATGCGGCGCACAGGCCCCGGAAAATTCCCCTTATCTCTGCTGGGACTGCCAGGCCTCGATCCTGTTCATCCAGCCTCCGTTCTGTTCGCAGTGCGGGGATCCGGTGTCGGGATTCATCGACCACGAATACATCTGCTCCTTCTGCGCGGACAACCATCCGGCTTTCGACAAGGCGCGGTCGGTAGCGCGCTACGAGGGGGTCGTGCGGCAGATGCTCCGCGACCTGAAATATCATGATGCCGTCTGGCTGGTGCGCGATCTGGCCCGGATACTTGAAATCTGCGCGCGCGCCCACTTCGACGCGGAATCCATTGACGTGATCTGCGCCGTGCCCCTGTACGGCGCCCGTCAGCGTCAGCGCGGCTATAACCAGTCCAAGGTGCTCGCGGCGGAGCTTGCAAAGCTCATGCACAAGCCTTTTATCTCAAAGGGTTTCCGGCGTATCCGCGCAACTCCCACGCAAACGGATTTGACAGCGGGGGATCGGCTGGCTAACGTCAAGGATGCTTTTTCGGCCGTCAGCCGCGGCTGGATTGAGGGTAAGCGAATTCTTTTGATTGATGATGTCATGACCACCGGAGCCACGGTGCATGAGGCATCCAGGGCGCTCAAGAACAGCGGCGCCGCGAGGGTTTATGTGCTGACCGTGGCCCGCGGTTAAGAGGAGAAATGATGTTTCCGTTTTTCAGGAAGAAAATAGCAAGGCTGACGTCGGAGAAGAGGGATATCCCGGACGGCTTGTGGACCAAGTGCCCCTCGTGCGGCGAAATGGTGTACCGCAAGCAGATGCACCGGGAGCACGGGGTCTGCGCGAAATGCGGATTCCATTTTCCGCTGAGCTGCACCGAGCGCCTCGAAATGCTTCTCGAGCCCAAGTCCTTTGAGGAATGGGACGCCGGCCTGGAGTCCATGGACCTGCTGGAGTTCACCGGCACTTCCTCTTATGTCTCCAAGCTGGAATCCAACATGAAGAAAACCGGCCGCAAGGATGCAGTGCTCTGCGGCAAGGGGCGCATGGGCGAGCATGCGGTGGCGTTTGCCGTGATGGATTTTGATTTCCTCGGCGCCAGCATGGGTTCTGTCGTAGGCGAAAAAATCACCCGCCTGATCGAGCGCGGAACTGCCGAGCGGCTTCCAGTGGTGATCGTCTGCACCTCCGGCGGCGCGCGCATGTACGAGGGGCTCTTCAGCCTGATGCAAATGGCCAAGACCAGCGGCGCGCTGGCGCGCCACGCGGCCGCGGGGCTTCCCTACATTCCTGTGCTGACGCATCCGACCATGGCCGGCGTCATGGCCAGCTTTGCCACGCTGGGCGATGTCATCGTGGCCGAACCCGATGCGCTGATCGGCTTTGCCGGCCCGCGCGTCATCAAGGAAACGACACAGCAGGATCTGCCGGACGGTTTCCAGAAATCGGAATTCCTGCTCAAGCACGGCCTGCTGGACATGGTGGTGAACCGCAAGGAACTCAAGTCCACACTGATCCAGCTCCTGGACTTTTTCCGTCCGTCGCGTCCGGGTGAGGCCAAGGCATCGTGAGCATTTCGCTTCCGGATGCGCTGGAAAAACTTTTCCGGCGCACAGCCTTTGGAATCAAGCCCGGCTTGGAGGTCACGGAAGCCATCCTTGCGGAACTCGGAAATCCTCACCGGAAAATCCCCTGCGTCCATGTCGCGGGAACCAACGGGAAGGGCTCGGTGGCGGCCATGGTCGAATCCGTGCTGCGCGCCGCCGGCATCAGGACCGCGTTCTACACTTCGCCCCATCTGGTCCGCTTCAACGAACGCTTCCGCATTGCCGGACAGCCCATTGCGGATGAAGAACTGGCCGCGCTTCTGGAAAATTCGGATGCGGCCGCCGATGCGGTTTCTCAAAAGCACGGACTGAGGCCCGCCACCTTTTTTGAAATAGCCACGGCGCTCGCCTTTGAATATTTCGCGCGGCAGAATGCGGAAATATCGGTCATTGAAACCGGCATGGGCGGGACGTGGGATTCCACGAATGTGATCACTCCGCTGGTTTCTGTCATCACGCGCATCGGCATGGATCACATGGAGTATCTGGGCAGCACGCTGGAAAAGATTGCCGGCGAAAAAAGCGGCATCATCAAACCCGGCGTACCGGTTGTTTTCGGGAAAATGCCGGAAGAGGCCTCTGCGGTCATTCTGCGCCGCGCAAAGGAACTGGGAGCTCCTGCCGTGGATGCCGCCCAATACGCGTCGGTGCGCCGCATGAATCAGGATCTGGACGGCCAGCGGATCAGCATCGAAACGCAGCAGGGGAGCTGTCCGCCGGTTCTGCTTCCGCTGCTTGGCGATCATCAGCTTGAGAATACGGCAATTGCCGTCGCAGCCCTGGAAACACTTGCGGACCGCCTTGGAACGGACATCCCTCCCGAGGTGATCAAAAAGGGCCTGGAAAAAACATTCTGGCCCGCGCGGTGCCAGATCCTCAGCCGCGAGCCGCCGGTCATCCTCGACGGCGCCCACAATACAGACGGCGGGGAAGCCCTCGCGCGCACATTGAAGAGCCTGAAGGGCAAGCGCCCGCTGCGTCTGGTGGTCAGCTTTCTGGCTGACAAGGATGCGGACGGGTTTTTGAAACACTTCAGCCGTATGGCCGAACATGCGTGGGCTGTCCAGCTTCACGGCGAGCGCGCCCGCCCGGTTGCGGATATTGTTTCGGTTTTACGGAGGCATCAGATTCCCTGCGAAACGGCTGCGCTTCCGGAGGCGCTGGCATCGGCCAAAAAATGGGCCGCGGAAAACGGCGGGATGGTTTGCATCACCGGTTCGCTGTATCTGGCGGGCGAGGTGCTGGAATTGGAGCAGGGCAGATTGAACTTTATTTAAGCGGCTCTCCCGCTATGATGTGCCGCCGGATTTGAACACATGAAGAAACTGAAAATAGCTTTGGCTTGCGGCGGCACCGGCGGACACATTTTCCCCGGCATGGCCACGGCGCATGTTCTCCGGGCCCGCGGGCATGAAGTCACCCTCTGGATGTCCGGCAAGGATGTCGAAAGCACGGCCCTGGCCGGATGGGACGGGCCCGTTCTCACCGTGAAAGCCCGCGGATTCCCTCACGGATTTTCTCTGAAAGCGCTCGGGGCCGCGTGGCAGCTGATGGCCGCCATCCTCAAGTGCCGGAAGATCATGCGCAATGACCGTCCGGATGTGGTGCTCGCCATGGGCAGCTATGCTTCCGTCGGGCCGGTTGGGGCGGCCCTCCGGCTGAAGATCCCGGTGGTGCTGCACGAGTCCAACGTTTTGCCCGGCCGCACAACGGCCCTGTACGCCCGCCGCGCCTCGGCTGTGGCCGGATGCTTTGAGGAAACCCGGTATTATCTGAAACGCAAGGATATTGTGCTCACGGGCATGCCCCTCCGCAAGGAGCTTGAAGATGCGGCTGCCGGCGATATTCCGCGCAAACCTGCCGATGGCCCCTTCACGGTTCTGATCATGGGCGGCAGCCGCGGAGCGCGAAAACTGAATGAGGTCGCGTCCCGTGCGATCTGCGAAGTGCACCGGAAGGGGATCCCGGTTGAAGTGATTCACCTGACCGGTATTCCTGATGAAAAAGAAGTGCGGAGCCTCTATGAGGAAACGGGTGTTCCTCATAGCGTCGAGGCTTTCATTCAGCACATGGCCCCGGTTTATGCGAAAACCCATCTGGCCATCTGCCGCTCCGGCGCGGCCTCCTGCGCTGAACTTTCGGCATTTGGAATCCCCGCGCTTCTGGTTCCTTATCCGTTCGCGGCCAAGGATCACCAGACGGCCAATGCCCGCGCCATCGAAAAGAAGCAGGCCGCCGATGTTGTGGATGAAAAAGACATGACTTGCGAATTTCTGGTGGATTATCTCTCCAGGATTCTCGTGTCGCCGGAACGTTTGACTGCCATGAGTGCGGCAGCCCGAAAGCGCTCCAGCGGACGCGGTGCCGAGGCTTTGGCGGACCTGGTTGAGCAGACCGCCACCGGGAGCCGGGAGCCGGTCTGATGCCGGAACGCGACGTCCCATCCATCCGGCGCTGGCTTCAGTCCGGCCGCGGTCACGCGCATTTTGTCGGCATTGGCGGTGTCGGCATGGCCGGCCTTGCCTTTCTCGCCAGCAAAACCGGCATACGGGTCTCCGGATGCGATCTTCTTGAATCCCGCATCACCGCATGGCTTCGCGCGAACGGCATAGAAGTTTTCACGGGCCATGACCCGGTGCACATTGACGACACCGTCACGGCCGTTGTCCGGACCACAGCCGTGAAATCGAACGCGCCGGAAGTGAGCCGCGCAAGGGAGCAGGGAATCCCGGTTTATATGCGCGGAGCCGTGCTGGCCGCGCTGATCGATGGCCGCGCCTCCATTGCGGTTACGGGCACGCACGGGAAAACCACGACCGCCACATTCACTGCGCAGCTTCTGACCGCGTGCGGGCGCGATCCGTCATTCTGCATCGGCGCGGAGGTTGCGGGCGATGGCGCCGTGGCGGGCGCGGGCGGGGGGCCATTGCTGGTTGCGGAGGCTGATGAGAGTGACGGGACGGTTGCGCTGTACCGGCCCGAGACGGCCGTGCTGACCAACATCGAATACGATCACATGGAGCATTTCAGAAATGAAGCGGACATGGAAAACTGCTTCCTGACCTTTGCGCGCGCCGCCCGAAAAAATGTTGTATGGTGCAAAGATGATCCGGGGCTTTGCCGCGTCCTCAGCGATTTGAATGGCGGTGTCACTTTTGGTTTTTCCGGCGATGCCGACTGCCGTGCGGCTGTTGAAACCATGTCGGCCGATTCCGCGACGATCCGGCTTTTTTGGCGGGGAGATGATCAGGGGCTGTTCACGTATGCGGTCGCGGGCCGGCACAATGCACTCAATGCGGCCAGTGCGGCGGCGGTGGCACATTTGTACGGGTGCAGTTTCGATGAAATCAGAAAAGGATTTTCAAGTCTGCGTCTTGCACGCCGCCGGTTTGAGCAGGTTTGCGATTTGAATGGCGTGCGGGTGATTTCGGACTATGCCCATCATCCCACGGAAATCCGCGCGCTCATTGACCTTGCGCGGATGCAGCCGCACAAGCGGATTATCGCTGTATTTCAGCCGCACCGCTACACGCGCACACTGGCGCTCGGCCCACAGTTCGTTCCCGCGTGCGCAGGGGTTGATCAATTGATTCTCGCACCGGTTTATCCGGCTTCCGAAGCTCCGCTTGACGGCGGCCGCATTGGCGATTTGCACGGGCACTTTTTAAAGGCAAACGCGCTGAATGTTGAACTGGCCGAATCGCTTCAGGATGCGTGGAACAAGGCCCGCATAATGCTTCAGCCCGGCGACCTGTTTCTTGTGATTGGCGCCGGCGATGTCGAAGTCGTCAGCCAGTGGGCAAAGGATTATCTTCTATCCTACGCCCCGTAGGTGCCGGCGGCCGTTGTTCCGCCGCGTCCGGTCCAGTTGGTGTGAAAGAACTCGCCGCGCGGCCTGTCCGTGCGCTCATACGTGTGAGCTCCAAAATAATCGCGCTGGGCCTGGATCAGGTTGGCCGGGAGATTCTCGCTGTGATATCCGTCGAACCAGGAAAGGGCGCTGCCCATCGCCGGAAGCGGAATGCCGGTCATCGCTCCGCCGGCGACCACTCGCCGCCAGCCGGGAAGCGCCTTTATGATGGCATCCTTGAAGAACGGATCGAGAAGGAGGTTGGTGAGTTCCGGATTCCGGTCAAAGGCCTCCTTGATCTTTCCTAGAAACGCTGACCGGATGATGCAGCCCCCGCGCCACATGAGCGCGATTCCTCCGTAATTGAGATTCCATTTCTGATCCTGGGCCATGGCCCGCATGAGCTGATAGCCCTGCGCATAGGAGACGATTTTTGACGCATAGAGCGCGGATTCAAGCTGCTGGACTGATTCGCTGGTGTGCCCGGTAACCATGGCGGGAGGAAAATCATAGACCCTGCTGGCTGCGGTTCGTTCCTCTTTCAGGGCGGAGAGGCCTCTGGCATAAACCGCCTCCGCGATGAGCGTGAGCGGCTGGCCCAGATCGAGCGCCGCGGCGGCCGTCCATTTGCCGGTGCCTTTCTGTCCTGCGGCATCCAGAATCTTGTCGAGGAGGAAATCCCCATCCTCCTGGTATGCAAGAATATCGCTCGTGATTTCGATGAGATAGGAATCCAGCGGACCGCTGCTCCAGTTGGCGAAAATAATGTGCATTTCCTCGTTGGAGAGGCGCAGGCCGGATTTCATCATATGATAAGCTTCGGCGATGAGCTGCATGTCGCCGTACTCGATGCCGTTGTGAACCATCTTCACAAAATGCCCGGCGCCGCCTTCTCCGACCCAGTCGCAGCAGATTTCCCCGTCGGCGGTTCTGGCCGCGATCTTCTGGAAAATCGGTTTCACCGCCGGCCATGCGGCAGGAGAGCCTCCGGGCATGATGGACGGGCCGGTCAGGGCGCCTTCCTCACCGCCGGAAATTCCGGTGCCGATATAGAGCAGGCCTTTGCGCTCAACATATTTCACGCGACGGATGGTGTCCGGGTAGTGGGAATTCCCGCCATCAATGATGATGTCACCGGGTTCGAGCAGGGGAAGGAGGGATTCGATCAGGTCATCAACGGCTGCGCCGGCCCTGACCATCATCATGATCTTCCGGGGTCTCTGAAGCGAAGCAACGAGTTCTGCGAGCGTGCGGCATCCGATGATGTTTTTGTCTTTTGCGCGGCCGGCGGTGAACTCCTCCACACGGGCGGCAGTGCGGTTGAAGCAGGCGACCGTGAAGCCTTTTGACTCCATATTAAGAATCAGGTTCTCGCCCATGACGGCGAGTCCGATCACGCCAATGTCCGCATATTTCTGCATGTTCATCTCCGTACTCTAAAAGCGGATACAGGTTACCCGATGGGCGTGCGGGATTCAAACAAAAGGATTTTCCGCAGAAAACGCAATCTATATATTGACATATCAAGATATAATGATATTTTGAGCTATGTTTTTGCTTCGGACAAGCCGTTTTTGTGGTATAAAACGCCCGAAGAGGATCAGGAGATTATATGAAAAGACTGGCAATGACGAATTTCAGCGTGCGGCACCCGTGGCTTGTCATGGCTGCAGTGCTGGCCATGGTGATTGGGTTTTCCCTTCAGTTTCCAAAAGTGAAGTTCGACAACGACCCGGAGAACATGCTTTCCCCGGAGGAATATGTCCGGGTGTTCCACAACCAGATCAAGCAGAAGTATAATCTCTATGATTTTGTGATCGTCGGCATTGTGAACACGAATCACGCGGACGGCATTTTCAATGTCGCAACTCTTGGCCGTGTGGATGCGCTGACAAAGCAGCTCATCAGTCTCAACCGCACGGAGGATGGCCGCCCGGCGGTTGTGAATCCCGCGGATGGCCAGGTGGTCACTCCCGAGCTGCGCCCTGCGAGCTTGTGGAAACGCGCCCTGGGCGTTGTGTTCAGGCATGACGTGAACAATCTGTTCGATGGAGAGGGGCAAAGCGTCATCATCAATCCCGAGATCATGGCCCCCGGCGTGGTGGACAACATCAAGCAGGCGGCCATGGGACAGCTCAAGATCGAATACCTCATGGAGAAGCCCCCGCAGACTCGGGAGGAAGCCATGGCCATCCGCAAGGATGCCATGAACAACCCGCTCTATAACGGGATGCTGGTCTCCGAGGATGAAAAGGCTGTCTGCGTATACATTCCAATCATCGCCAAAACCTACAGTTTCAATGTCGCCAATCTGGTGGAAGCGCTTACGAAAGACTGGCCTGCGGAGGACCGCGTGCTGATTACCGGTCAGCCGGTGGCGCAGGACACATTTGGCGTTGAGATGCTGGTGCAGATGGCCACCTCCGCGCCGCTGGCCGGCGTCGCGATTTTCCTGCTCCTGCTGCTGTTCTTCCGCAGGATATCGCTGATCATCCCGCCGATGATAGTCGCGATTGTCAGCGTGATCACCACCATGGGGCTGCTGATTGGGCTGGGTTATGATGTGCACATCATGAGCTCGATGATCGCCATTTTTCTGATGCCTATTTCCGTGGCGGATTCGGTTCATATCCTGAGCGAGTTTTTCGACACTTATCACCGCTTTCAGGACAAAAGCAAAACCATCCAGCATGTGATCAGCCATCTTTTCATGCCCATGCTCTACACCAGCCTGACCACGATTGCGGGCTTTGCGTCTCTGGCCACCACTCCGATTCCTCCGGTCAAGGTTTTTGGTTTGCATGTCGCCTTCGGCGTGATGCTGGCGTGGGTTCTCACGATGACGCTGGTTCCGGCATACATCATGATATTTGTCTCGAAGAAGTCGCTCGACAAGGCCTGCAGAGTTCACGACCAGCACAGTTGTGAAATGAAGGATTCCAGGCTGGATCGGTTCCTTGAATGGCTGGGAGAGTTTTCGTATGCGCGCTGGAAATTCATTATTGTGGCAACGCTTCTGGTGATCGGGATCGCCGTCTATGGCATAACCCGCATCGAGGTGAACGACAATCCCGTCAAATGGTTTGTGAAATCGCACCGCATCCGGGTCGCGGATGATGTGCTGAATCATCATTTCGGCGGAACGTATACCGCTTATCTGACGCTGGCTTCACCCGAAGTGCAGGCTGTTAACTGCTTCGAGAAGGCGGCCATCATTCGCGAAGAGGCTCAGAAGCGTTTTGGCGAAAAAATGCCGGAAGCGTTGAAGCGGTTTCTTGCGCAACTGGCGCAGCAGGAGCAGTTGCACCGGAATATCCAGTCGGCTGATTTGCGGAAATGTTTTGTAAGTCTTGTGCGGGCTGCCGAAGCGATTGATCAGGAAGCCTCGGCCTCCTGGTATGCGCTGGCGGACCAGATCAACTATCTTGATCCCGAAGGCCTGACATTTGACGCGCTGGTTTCCGCCGTCAACGCAACTGCGGGCGCGGGGGAGGGCGACAGGGCTGCGCTGCTGTCGAAGTTGGAAGCTCAGAAAAATCTCACGGCCGCTGATTTGCAGAACGCCGCGCTGGCGGTTTGTGACGAATATACGGCGCTGTCGTTCAGCGAGTTTGTTTATGAAATGGAGGCCAATCTTTCCGCGCCGCTGTTCAAGCAGCCGGAGGTGCTCGCCTATGTGGAGAAGCTGCAGGCGCACATTGTCGGGAATGAGGTGGTCGGCAAAGTCAGCTCGGCGGTGGATGCATTGAAAAAGGCTTCGTATGAACTGAACTATCTCGAGCCTGGAAATGACGGCGACAAAAAGCGCAACGAATCCTTCTATTCGATTCCGCAGACACCTTCCGCCTGCGCACAGGTGTTCACCCAGCTCGAGGGCTCCAAGAAAAAGGACAGCCTGTTCCACCTGGTGACCAAAGACTATCAGCAGGCCAACATCTGGGTGCAGCTCAAGAGCGGCGACAACAAGTTCATGGAAGCTGTGGTGAAAGATGTCGAAGATTACATGGCGGTCAATCCTCCTCCGGGCGGCCTGCAGGCGGGCTGGGCCGGGCTGACCTATTTGAATGTCGTCTGGCAGGATAAGATGGTGGTTGGCATGCTATCATCGCTCGGCAGCAGTTTCATTATCGTCCTCATTATGATGATGGTTCTGTTCCGTTCGCCGCTGATGGGTTTGCTCTCCATGCTCCCGCTGACCGTCACCATTTCGTTCATCTATGGCCTGATCGGCCTCGTCGGCAAGGACTACGACATGCCGGTGGCGGTGCTCTCGGCGCTGACCCTGGGCCTGAGCGTGGACTTTGCGATCCACTTCCTTGAGCGCGCCCGTGAAATCCAGAAGCAGGCCGGAAGCTGGAAACTGGCCTGCCGCGAGATGTTCAAGGAACCGGCCATGGCCATCAGCCGCAATGCAATTGTGATTGCTTTTGGTTTTACCCCTCTGCTGGCCGCACCGCTGGTGCCCTACAAGACGGTTGGCTTTTTCATGGCCGCGATCATGCTCGTGTCCTGGCTGGCGACGCTGTTTATTCTCGTGGCGCTTGTGACATTGCTGCGGAAGGTGCTTTTCAAGAATGAAACAGAGAATTGAGAGGAGACTGATATGAAGACCATATATCTTGCTGCATTATTCATAATTGCATTTGCTGGTATTGCTTCTGCCGCTGATTTGACCGTTGATGAAATCATCACGAAGGCCAATGATGCCGCGTATTACGCGGGCAAAGACGGACAGGCGGATGTGAAGATGTCGATCACCGACGCCAAAGGCGGCGAACGTGTCCGCGAGTTCCGCATCCTGCGCCTGAACACGGAGGACAAGAATCAGAAGTTCTATGTCTATTTCAATGAACCCGCCGATGTGCGCCGCATGGTGTATCTGGTCTGGAAGAAAGTGGGCGAGGGGCAGGATGATGACCGATGGATGTATCTGCCGGCGCTGGATCTGGTCCGCCGCATCGCTCCCGGCGACAAGCGCACGAGCTTTGTCGGTTCGGATTTCGTGTACGAGGATGTATCCGGCCGCAACCTGAATGCGGATGAGCATGAACTGGTCTCCTCTGAGGGCGGCCAGTACCAGATCAAGAACACTCCCAAAGATCCCGGATCAGTGGAGTTTTCCTTTTACAATGTCTGGATTGATCGGGACACATTCCTTCCGCGCAAAGCCGAGTATTACGACAAGAACGGCAAACTCTACCGCCGCGTCGAGGGCACGAAGGTTGAGACCATTCAGGGGTATCCGACGGTCATGGAATCGGTGGTCAGCGACCTGAACACTGGCGGTAAAACCGTCAATGCGTTCAGCGGCGTGAAGTACGATATTGGACTGAACGACGCCATTTTCTCCGAGCGCTTTTTGAAACGTCCGCCGCGTGAAGCCACCCGCTGAGGAGTGAAATGAAAAGATCGCTTGTTTTTCTCACCGTCTTCATGCTCGCCGCCGGGGCTGCGCGGGCAGTTGATCTGCATGGCTTTGCCGATGTGCGCGCGGGCGTGCGGACGCAGACTGATCCGAACCAGGAGAAAGAAAGCCTTGGAGAACTGCGCCTGCAGCTTGACGTTCTGGAGTATGCGGGTCCGCTGACGCTCCAGTTACGGTCGGATTTCCTCTATGACTGGGTTCTGGACGAGCATGACATTGACCTGGAAACGGGCGAGGGGGCCATCGACCTGCGCGAGGCCAATGTTTCGGCATCGCCGGTGAGCTGGGCGGACCTGAAGGCCGGCCGCCAGATCCTGACCTGGGGCACGGGCGACCTGCTGTTCATCAACGACATGTTCCCAAAAGATTGGAATTCATTTTTCATCGGTCGCGACGAGGAATATTTGAAGGCCCCGTCTGATGCGCTGAAGCTGAGCCTGTTCCCGTCGTGGGCGAACATTGATGTGGTCTACACGCCGCGTTTTGATCACGACCGTTATATTTCCGGCGACCGCATTTCCTTCTGGAACGCCGGGCTCGGCGCGCGATCGGGACAGGATGCCGTTGTGGAGGCCGACATTCCCGATGAATGGTTCGAGGACGATGAAATCAGCGTCCGTGTATCACGCAATGTGAAAGGTTATGAACTTGCGGTTTATGGCCATGAGGGATTCTGGAAGAGTCCGGCAGGTTCCGACATGGCGACCGGCCGCGCGATATTCCCTGAGCTGGGCGTGTACGGCGCAAGCCTGCGCGGTCAGTTCATGAAGGGCATCGCGAACCTGGAGGCGGGCTATTATGACTCGCGCGATGACTGTGACGGGGATGACCCTATGATCCGCAACAGCGAAACCCGCCTGATGGCCGGATACCAGCAGGAACTGATGCAGGATTTAACCCTTGCGGTTCAATATTATTTGGAACTGATGGCGGATTACGATGCTTACGAAGAGACTCTGCCAGTGGGAATGAATGCGGCGGATGAGGACCGCCATGTGCTGACCCTGCGGCTCACGCAGCAGCTTCTCAACCAGAACCTGATGCTGTCATTCTTCGCCTTCTATTCGCCCTCGGACGAGGATGCCTATTTGCGCCCGTCGGTTTCGTACAAGGCGACAGATGACTGGAAGTTCACGCTTGGCGGGAATGTCTTTATGGGCAGCGAGGATTATACGTTCTTCGGGCAATTTGAGGACAACAATAACGTGTATGCCTCCGCCCGCTACAGTTTCTAAATCAGGAGAGAAACCATGACAGTTGAAAATGCAATTCGTATTCTAGCGGGAACGCTTGTGCTGGTGAGTGTGGCGCTGGCGCATTTTGTGAATCAATGGTGGCTGTTGCTGGCCTGCTTTGTGGGCGTCAATTTGATCCAGTCCGCCTTTACGGGTTTCTGCCCCGCGGAGATGATCTTCAAAAAAATGGGTCTGAAATCCGCCGGTTCCTGCTGTAACAAATGATGTTCTTCGCAGGGCCTGAAAAAGCATCGAAATGGCCAAAATTAGCGAAAACACGCCAAAAACGGCTAAAAATGCTCAAAATTGGCCGAATTTCGTCAATTTTTTCATAATTCGCCGCAAAAGATCGAGAAGCGCGCAAACCGGTTCGTTTCTTCGATTGTTTCCTGCGGAATATTTGATAGCATTTCTTCCAACAAAAGCCTGCAAAGGCCGAAGAGGGAGGATGCTTATGAAGGCTGGCTTGAAACATCTGATGATTTTTGCGTCGGCACTTCTGTGGGCCCAGTGCATATTGGCCCAGGGCCTGCTGATGCCGGCGGGCGCGCCCGCCCCGTCAATGAAGACTCTGTATCAAATTCACCAGCAAACCCTGCTGTCCGAGCCGCGGACCGCGCTGAGCGCAATCAACACGCCGGGTTCTTCAGGCTATCATTATGCAATCACCAACAGCGGATCCTATTATTTGACAGACAACATGACAGTGACACAAGGAGGGATCTCTGTTTCAGCCGATCATGTTGCCCTTGATCTGAACGGATTCACGCTGACGGGAAATCCGCTGGATGTGTCACACTATGGCATTTACATCGGAAACGTGCGCAACGTGGAAGTACGCAACGGAACGGTTGCCCAGTTCGGGGCAAACGGTGTTTATGCCTATGAGTCTATGCTTTCATCTCAACCTCGGGCTCACCGGGTGACTGGTCTGCGCATCATAAACAACGGAGGCATCGGGATCTATTTTCCTACTGAGGGCTGCATCCTGGACGGTGTGACAGTTGTTTCCAACAGCTCAATCGGGATCGAGATAGGGAACTGCGGGCAGGTTGAAGAGTGCATTGTGTACGGGAACGGATACTGGGGCATCTATGCCGGTGAGGGGTGCGTTGTTTCCGGAAACGCATCATGCGGAAACGGGAGTTCCGGCATTGTTGCAGGGGATTCGAGTTTGATTCAGGGCAATGTGGCGTCTGAAAACGCAAAAAATGGAATTTCTGGAGGTGATTACAACCGTATCGGGGAAAACGTTTGCATGCACAATGCGGAATGGGGAATTTATGCCTCTACCGGGTGCTCGGTGCACAACAACACCATTGGAAACAACAACTCCCTGAGAGACCCGGATTGCGGGGGGCTTTCCGCGAGTCTTTCCTGCCATGTCGCAGGCAACAATGTGTCGTGGAATTGGATCAACGGCATTCATGTGAACAACGCGCGCAACTGCATTGAGAACAACCTGATCACCGGATCTGACACCGGCATCGTATTTTCAGCAGCCGGCAACGTGTATGCTGACAACCGCTTCAGCGTTTTGAGCACAAACATCGCAGGAACCGCCACGGATGGCGGCGGCAACATCAGCTTCTGAACGCAGCACGCGAAAGACAGGGTGCGGTTTTTCCAATCATTGGAACTTTTCTTCACAAAACTTCCAATGGTTGGAACTTTTCCCGGAAATACTTCCAATGATTGGAACTTTTTGAACCGGCGGCAGGCCGCGGATATTGTTGAAGCACCCCCTTGCTTTGTCGGGGATCGTCGAATAAACTGTCATGAGCAAGAGGGAATGTGAAAGAAGAGAGCGTACATATCTACAAGCGCTGCACGACCTGCGGCACGGCATGGAAGGACCGGGATTCATTCCTGTCAGATCCATCGGTCGAATTTCTTGGCTATCAGCCTTTTTTTGAAGAGGAACGGTTGGGATATTTCCTTTTCAACCATGTGACCGAATGCACGACCACGCTTGCCCTGGCGGTGGAAGACTTCCGGAACCTTTACGACGGACCTGTGTGGCAGACGTGTGCCTACCGGGGACCGGACTGTCCGGGTTACTGCTCCCATCTGGGTCAGGACGGCCGATGTCCCGTCAAGTGCGTTTGCACCTGGGTCCGAGAGGTGATGGCCGTCCTCAAGGCCTGGCCGAAAAAGACTTCCTGAAATAATTTCATATAATTAGTTGACGCGGGAGTTAAATAGGACTAAATTGGTCGCATTTAAAGGATGGCTTATGGAAATACTCAGAAGAGAGACCGATTACGCGCTCCGGGCACTGCATGTGCTGGACCGGCGGTGCACCCGCACCGACACGCTTGAACTGGCGAAGGACTGCAAAGTGCCGCTGCCCGCCCTCCGCAAGATCATGCAGACGCTCGCAAAAGCCGGAGTCGTGAAAACCGTGCGCGGAAAGCGCGGGGGATATCTGCTGGCCCTTCCGACCCGGAAGATCAGCCTCGCACGGATTGTCGAGGCCGTGCAGGGGCCGGTCTATATGAATGTCTGCAACCGCAAGGGGCAGCCCTGTCCCTACAGCGGGAAATGCCCGATGAAGGGGTCCGTCTGCATTCTTCAAAACCGCCTGAACGCTTTCTTTGAGAAAACAACGCTGGCTGAAATTTATAAACAACCAAAAAAAGGAAAGGGAAAATCATGAGTATGTTCTGCTTCCAGTGTCAGGAGACCGCGAAGAATCAGGGATGCACCGTCCGGGGCGTTTGCGGAAAACAGGAGCCCACGGCAAATCTGATGGATCTTCTGATCCATTCTCTGAAAGGACTGGCCATTGCCGGCAAGAAAGCCGATGAACTGGGCCTGTATGACCGCGCAGTCGGACAGACCATTATCCGCGGTCTTTTTTCCACAATCACCAATGCCAACTTTGACGATGCAGTCATCAGCCGCCTGATCCATGAGGCTGTTGCGCAGCGCGACGCCATTCGCAAGCAGTGCGAGAAGAAGGACGCCGCCTGGGCGAAAAGTCTGCCCGACGCGGCGACATGGGCTCCGAAGAAGGGCGAGGATCTGCAGGTCAAGGCGCTTCTGGTCGGCATCCCGTCCGAGCCGAACGAGGACGTGCGGTCGCTCCAGCAGCTTCTGATCATTGGCCTGAAGGGCATCGCGGCCTACGCTGATCACGCGCTTGTTCTCGGCTATGAGGATGACGCCATCTACCGGTTTGTGGTTGATGGTCTGATCTCGACCACTCAGAAACTCAGTGTTGATCAAATGGTGGGCATGGTCCTGAAGGCGGGCGAAATTGCCGTAACGACCATGGCGCTGCTCGACAAAGCCAATACCGAGACCTATGGCAATCCGGAAATCACAAAAGTTGCCACCGGCGTCCGCAAAAATCCGGGCATTCTGATTTCGGGCCACGACCTGAAGGACATGGACGAACTGCTGCAGCAGACAGAGGGCACGGGGGTGGATGTCTATACCCACGGAGAAATGCTTCCGTGCCATTACTATCCGGCCTTCAAGAAATACAAGCACCTGGCCGGCAACTACGGCGGGAGCTGGTGGCTTCAGGACAAGGAATTCGCCTCGTTCAACGGGCCGATCCTGCTGACGACCAACTGCATCATTCCGGTGAAGGATTCTTATCTCAACCGTTTTTACACCACGGGCATGGCCGGCTGGCCGGGCGCAAAGCACATCCCCGACCGCAAACCGGGCAAGCAGAAGGATTTCTCCGCGATCATCGAGCAGGCGAAGAAGTGTCCGCCGCCGCAGGAGATTGAAAACGGCGAAATCGTCGGTGGTTTCGCACACAATCAGGTCATGGCCGTGGCCGGCAAGGTGGTGGAGGCTGTCAAGTCCGGTGCGATCAAGCGCTTTGTGGTGATGGCCGGATGCGATGGTCGTCACAAAAACCGCAGCTACTTCACAGAAGTAGCCGAGGCTCTGCCAAAGGACACGATCATCCTGACCGCGGGCTGCGCGAAGTACCGTTACAACAAGCTGAACCTCGGCGACATCGGCGGCATTCCGCGCGTGCTGGATGCTGGGCAGTGCAACGACAGCTACTCGCTGGCGGTCATCGCCCTGAAGCTGAAGGAGGCGTTCGGTCTGGCCTCCATCAATGACCTTCCGCTTTCGTTCGACATCGCCTGGTACGAGCAGAAGGCCGTTGCGGTGCTGCTGGCGCTGCTGCATCTGGGGGTGAAAGGCATCCGCCTGGGGCCGACGCTTCCGGCGTTCCTTTCGCCCGCTGTCGCCAAAGTGCTGGTTGAGAACTTCGACATCAAACCGACTGGCGAAGTGCAGGCCGATGTCGCGGCCATGATGGCCGGGAAGTGATATGGCAAAGCGCAAGATCATCAGGATCAATGAAGACCTCTGCAACGGATGCGGCGAATGCGTCACATCCTGCGCAGAGGGCGCGCTGAAGATCGTCAACGGCAAGGCAAAACTGGTCAAGGAGCAGTTCTGCGATGGTTTCGGAGACTGCATCGGTGAATGCCGGACCGGCGCGCTGACCATTGAAGAGCGCGAGGCGGATGGTTTTGACTTCAATGCCACGCGCATGCATGTGGCGGAGACTCAGGGCGCGGCGGCGGTTGTGAAGTTCGACGAGGCGGGGAAAAAGCATGGCCTGGCCCCGTCGGGCGGGGGATGTCCCGGCACACGCATGCGTGTGCCGGATGCTCCCGCCGCAAAGCCGGCGGTGGCGACCCACGCGCAGATGCCCACGGCGATTCCGTCGGAGCTTCAGCAGTGGCCTGTGCAGCTGCATCTGGTGCAGGCGGGTGCGCCGTTCTTCAAGAACCGCGAGCTGGTGGTGATGAGCACCTGCGGACCAATCGCCTCGGCTGACGTGCACTGGCGTTTTCTGCGGGGCAGGGGCTTGGTTGTAGCCTGCCCAAAGCTGGATCGTACAGACGGCTATGTGGAAAAAATGGCCGATATATTTGCTGAGCCGTCCATCCCCAAAGTCATTGTCGTCAGAATGCAGGTTCCCTGCTGCGGTGGACTGACCATGATGGTTCGCGCTGCCGCTGAAAGATGCGGGCGGGAGGATTTGGTGGTGGAAGAAGCGGTCATGAGTCTCACCGGCGACATTCTTTCGATCAAGGCCATTTGATTTATTGCCCCTGGTGCGTATACTTCAATTCCCACAAGGGAAGAAAGGTGAGTGTTATGAAAGTCGGAATAATGGTTATTTTAATGGTGCTGGCCGTTTCATCGGTTTCCTTTGCCGGGCCCTGCTGCGCGGCGAAGGCCGCTGCGGCGGTTGAACCGGCAGCAGAAATGAAGGCCTCTTCGACATCGGAGGAAGCTGCGCCCGCGCTGTGCGGGAAATGCGGCCAGGTTGCGGGTTCGGAACTGTGCTGCAAAGAAGGCGCCGCGGTATGCCCGAAGTGCGGAAAGCATGCGGGATCGCCTGGTTGCATGGCCTGCTGCAAAAGCATGAAGGCTGAAGGCAAGGCCGGATGCCCGATGATGGAAAAAGCGGGCTGCGTTTCAAAGGCCCCTGAGGCGGAAGCGCCTGTCGCGCCCGCGGAGTGATCATGGGCAGCGAAGACTACAAAGGGCGGCCCCTTGAACTTGTTCAAGAGGTCGCCTATGCCTCCGGTTCGGTCGTCAGCAAGACTCTGATGAACAAAGACGTGGGCTCATTGACCCTGTTTGCCTTTGATGCGGGGCAGGGGCTCAGCGAGCACACATCACCGTATGATGCGGCTGTTCAGATTCTGGACGGCGAGGTGGTTATCAACATCGGCGGAAATCCGCTGACTGCCCGGGCCGGGCAATTGGTGATCATGCCGGCAAATGTTCCGCATTCTCTCTGGGCGGAAAAGCAGTTCAAAATGCTGCTGATCATGATTCGCCAGCCGGCGACGTGATGCGCGGTTCGAAGAACCTTTACCTCCCGGCCGGTTGCGTCTAATATGGGCTGATTCTGGAGATTGCATATGAACACGAGCCTGCGGAACAACATTGACTGGGTGGGATACGTGGACTGGAATGTCCGCGATTTTCATGGATACGAAACCCGTCGCGGATCCACCTATAACGCCTATCTGGTGCGTGACGGCAAGAACGCGCTGATTGACACCGTCAAGGCCGGTTTTGGCAAACAGCTGCTGGACAATGTCCGCAGGCTGATTGATCTTCGGAAGATTGATTACATTGTCTGCAATCACGCCGAGCTGGATCATGCCGGTTCTCTTCCGGAAGTTGTGGCCGCCTGTCCGCAGGCGGAGATTGTCTGTGATGACAAATGCCAGAAGGCTCTTGCGCTTCATCACGACATCACCGGCTGGAAGTTCAAGATTGTTAAAGACGGAGACAAACTCTCCCTGGGCAAGCGGACGCTGGTCTTTGTGGAAACGCCGATGGCGCACTGGCCGGAATCCATGGCCACCTATGTGCCGGAGGAAAAGATTCTTTTCTCGATGGATGGCTTCGGCCAGCATTATGCCTCATCCGGACGCTTTGACGATGAGGAACCGCTGAACACGGTCATGTTCGAGGCAAAGACATACTATGCAAACATCCTGATGCTCTACAGCAAACCCATCGCTCGCGTGCTGAGCGGGGTGGGTGGGCTGGACGTCGAAATGATTGCCCCCAGCCACGGGGTGATTTGGCGCAGGCATGTAAAGGAAATCATGCAGGCCTACAGCGAATGGATGGTCTGCAAACCGAAGCCCAAGGTGCTGGTCATTTATGACACCATGTGGAAAAGCACCGAGAAAATGGCGCACGCCATCCTGGAAGGCGCCGCAAAGCCCGGAGTTGACGCCAAGCTGTTCTACATCCGGGCAAGCAACACCACCACGCTGGCCACGGAGATGCTGGATGCGGCAACATTTGCTTTCGGGTCGCCGACGCTGAACGGAACGCTGATGCCGCAGGCGGCAGCCGTGCTGACGTATCTCAAGGGCTTGAAGCCCGCCGGCAAGGCGGGATTCGCATTCGGATCGTATGGCTGGGCGAAGGGCGGGGCACAGGAGGTGAATGAATATCTTGAGGATATGAAAGTCCGGATTCTCCGCGAGCCCATCCAGGTCCAATATGTGCCGCGGGCAGATGATCTTGCGCTTTGCCGGGAAGCCGGTAGTATGCTTGCAGATCAGGCATTGGAAATCTGTAAACAGATCAAACAGGAGTGAACAACATGCAGAAATATGTTTGCACCGTCTGCGGATACGTTTATGACCCCGCCGTCGGAGATCCGGACAACGGGATTGCTCCCGGAACCGCTTTTGCCGACATTCCCGACAGCTGGGTTTGTCCTGAATGCGGTGTTCCCAAAAGCGACTTTGAGCCTGTCGCATAGATGAGGCCGTTTTGGCCACTGGAAACAAAACTGCTGAAAAACGCGTTCAAGGCCTTTCTCTGAGCAAAGGAGTGGCCCTTGGCCGCGTTTGCCTTTTTGATGATCACCGTCATCAGGAGGTTCCCGACTACGCCATTGAACCCGCACAGCTCAACGATGAAGTCAAGCGTATGGAAGATGCCGTGGAAGCCACAGCCCAGCAGCTTGAAAATATCCGCGCGCATGTGGAAAACCGGATGGGCCAGGCCGAGGCCGGCATTTTTGTTGCGCAGAAAATGATTGTCGAGGATCCAATGATCCTTAAGCAGCTGCGCGAACACATCCGTTCCGCCCTGCGCAACGCTGAAAATGCGATTCATACGGTGCTCGATGCCTATGAGACGAAACTGGGCGCTCTCGACAACGAGTACATTCGCGAGCGGGCGTCTGACATCGGTGAGATTCGCCGCCGCCTGCTGGACAACCTGTCCAATACCGCACCGGGGTTCAGTTGCGCCGGCCGCTGCCGCCGGGGCAAAAACCGCATTGTCATTGCCGAAGAGCTGACGCCCAGCCTTACCGTCAGTTTGAACACCGGGGAGGTTCTGGCATTTGTCACCGAACATGGCGGTGTCAACTCGCATGCTGCGATCCTTGCGCGCGCGCTGGGCATTCCCGCGGTCAGCGGCATCAAGAACATTCACAGCACCGTTGCTTGCGGCACAGAGCTGATTGTGAATGGAGACACCGGTGAAGTGATCATTTCTCCGGATGAAAGAACAATTGCCGCCTGCTCTTGCGAGGCGGGAAGGGCGCGCCGTGACGGAGCCGTTGACACCGTCCCGCAACTTCAGGTGATGGCCAACATCACACTGGGCCGGGAAGTGTCCGAAGCCCGCGAAATGAAGGCAGAGGGCATTGGACTTTACCGGACGGAATTCGAATTCATATCCGCAGGCGAATTGCTGTCTGAAGAAGCGCAGTATACGCGTTATGCGCCTGTGGTCGAGGCCATGGAAGGCCGTGTGACCACATTCCGGATGCTCGATGCCGGAGGAGACAAGCCGTTGCCGGCAATGAGGATTCCGAAGGAGGAAAACCCCGCATTGGGCCTGCGCGGCAGCCGTTTGCTGATCCGCCATCCGAACCTGTTTCGTGATCAGGCGCGTGCCATTGCACGCGCATCGCTGAAGGGCCCTGTTCGTGTGATGTTCCCCATGATCGTTGATGTTGCGCAATTCCGGCGCTTGCGCGACATGTTCAAAGAAATGGTGGAGGACATTAAAACCGGCAGCATTGAATTCGGGGTGATGTTTGAAGTCCCGTCGGCCGCCCTTCAGGCGGATGCCATTCTGGCCGAGGCTCAATTTGCCAGTATCGGCACGAATGATCTTACTCAATATCTTTTTGCGGTGGACCGCGGCAATGAGCTGGTGACTGACGAATACACCTCTGACCATCCGGTGTTCTGGCAGGTGCTGCGCGGAATCGCAGCGGCCGCCGAAAAACACCGGCGGTCGCTGTCCGTATGCGGCGAACTGGCGAGTGATCCGGTGATGGTCAGGAAACTGATGGAATGCGGCATAAAATCCGTGAGCTGCAGCCCGCGCGCAATACCCGCGGTCCGAAAGGCGGCGGTTTCGTGAAGCTGGGAATCATTGGCGCGGGCCATGCGGGCGTGAAGGCGGCCGAAACGGCCGCCGCGCAGGGAGCGGAAGTCCATTTGTATTCGGCGGAAAAGGTCTTGCCGTATTACCGCCCCAAGCTGGTCGGGTACGCTTTTGCGCAGTCCTCGCTGGAGGACATCACGATGCATGACTTGGCGTGGTATGCGTCGCGCAAAATCGATTTGCGGCTGGACACTCCGGTCACGGCCTGTGATTCAGCTGCGCGAACCCTGACATCCGGACGGGGAACAGAGTCGTATGATGCTATTATATTTTCCATCGGATCCGGTCCAGCCATACCGCCGTTCGCGCATTCCGCGCGGAAACATATTCATCCGCTATGGCACATAGAGCATGCCGAAGACATCCGCGGGACGCTGGCTCCCGGCAGGAAGTTGGTGGTGATCGGGGGCGGAATTCTGGGGGTGGAAGTGGCGCATCGCGGAGCACTTGCCGGTCTGGACGTGGTGCTGGTGGAGCGCCTGGAGCATTTGATGCTGTCCAACTTGTGCACGGATGCGTCTGAAGTCGTCGAGAATTTACTCCGGTCGATGGGCGTTAAAATCCTTCTGGGGACCACGGTGTCGTCCATTGCCAGGCAGAATGCCGGGGATTTCCAACTCATAATGGAGTCCGGCGACGTGATGACAGCGGACCTGGTGGTGCTGGCGGTGGGCGCGCGCCGCGATGTGACGCTTCCGAAATCCTCGGGGCTCGTTTGCGGGAAGGGGATACGGGTGGATATGAAGATGCAGGCATCCGCACCTTCGGTCTTTGCCTGCGGAGATATTGCTGAATGGGACCATGTAGATATCTTTTGCGCGCTGGAGGCCGTGCTGCAGGGCAAGGTGGCCGCAGTCAACGCGCTTTCGGCGGCGCAGGGAATGGCCCTGTCGGCTCACCAGCCTTCAGATTCGCCCATATTCTACTCTCACGCGGGCTTCGCCGTAAATTCAATCGGTCCGGCTTGCGCAAATGGGATTCATACGGTAATATTGGAGCACAGTGCTGAAATTTTCCGCGGCCTTCTGGTGAAGGATGGCGTACTCGTCGGTATCCAAATGGCCGGGTCCGCAGCGGATTTCAGAAAATACGAAAAACAGCTTGGACAGAAATTGTCATAGGAGAGAAAAATGGAACTGAAAGGAAGCCAGACGGAGAAAAATCTGCTGACCGCATTCGCAGGTGAATCGCAGGCAAGGAACCGTTATACCTTTTATGCGGGCAAGGCAAAAAAAGAGGGATTCCGCCAGATCTCCGAGGTTTTCGAGGAGACGGCTGATCAGGAAAGCGAGCACGCAAAGCGTCTTTACAAGTTTCTCAAGGGCGGCGAGGTGGAGATCACCGCGTCCTTCCCGGCCGGAACAATCGCCTCGACCTCCGAGAACCTTGAGCACGGCGCAGCCGGCGAGCACTACGAGTGGACCGAGATGTATCCCTCGTACGCCGACACCGCCCGCAAAGAGGGTTTCCCCGAAATTGCGAAGGTGTTTGAAGCCATTGCCGTCGCCGAGAAGCAGCACGAGAAGCGCTTCCTCGGGCTCAAGGCCAACGTGGACGCCCAGACTGTTTTCAAAAAAGACAAACCGGTTGTCTGGCGCTGCATGAACTGCGGATATATTCATACCGGAAAAGAAGCCCCGGATATCTGCGCGGCCTGCGCCCATCCCCAGGCCCATTTCGAACTGTTGGCGGAAAACTGGTAACAACAAGGAGCGAACAATGACAAAGCGACTGGAAATCTATAAATGTGCGGCCTGCAGTAATATTGTCAGCGTCCTGCATGCCGGCGACGGGGAACTGGTTTGCTGCGGCGAACCCATGAAGCTCATGGTGGAACAGACGGCGGACAAGACCAAGGAGAAGCATGTTCCCTTGATCGAGAAAACCGCCACGGGCTACAAGGTCACCGTGGGAAGCACGCTTCATCCCATGCTCCCGGAACACTATATTGAATGGATCGAAATTCAGTTTGATGACAAAGTGGGACGGAAATTCCTGAAGCCGGGCGACCAGCCTGTTGCCGTTTTTGAAGGCATCAGCGCTAAGAATGTATCGGCACGCGAGTATTGCAACGTGCACGGCCTCTGGAAGTCCTGAACCATAATCAAGCAATTGAACGCGGGGGCCGATGACGGCCCCCGCTTCATCTTAGATAAGGAGCAGATCAGATGATATCGAAGAAACTGGCAAAAGCCATCAACGAGCAGATCAACAAGGAAATCTATTCGGCCTACTTGTATTATGCCATGTCCGCCCAGGCGGAAACCCAGGGTTATAAAGGCTGCGCAAACTGGTTCCATGTCCAGGTTCTGGAAGAAATGACTCATGCCGACAAGTTCTTCAAATATCTCTGCAGCCAGGGCGCGCTGCCGGTCATGGAAGCGATCGAAAAGCCTGAATTAAAGGGAACCTCCATGAAGGAGCTTTTTGAACTGACGCTGGAGCATGAGAAATATGTCACCTCCCGCATCAACAACCTGATGAAGCTTTCGCGCGAAGACGGCGATTATGCCTCTGAAATCTTTGTGCAGTGGTTTGTCACCGAGCAGATCGAGGAAGAAGAAAACGCTACAGGCATCCTTGACCAGATCCGGATTTCCGGCGATTCCAAGCAGGGCCTGTTCATGCTCGACCGCGAGCTGGCCGCGCGCGTCTTCGTCCCGCCGGCCGCTCCCGCAGCGGACTGATCCATGCTGATCCTGATTTTAACGGCGGCCTTTGGGGCACTGATTGGGTTCATTGCGTGCCTGAAGGTGAAAAGACTGCATCTGGCCCCCGTGAACGGCGCCTTCATCGGCGCTGTGATCGCGGGTTTGATTGCGTGGCATGAAATCGGCACCCGCACCCCGCAAAACATTTATCTGCCTGCCCCCGGCGAAACCATCGCGGGGATTGTCCAAAGCAACCGCGCGGTTCTTGTTGATTACTATGCCGACTGGTGTCCACCCTGCAAGAGCCTCAAGCCGGTGCTGGACAAGCTCGCGGGGGATTATGCCGGCCGCGTGCTCTTTGTCGGGGTGAATGTGGACAAACATGCAGCCGAAGCGCAGGCTGCCGGGATAGTGGGCATTCCCGATGTCCGCATTTATGAGAACGGCCGCCAGCTCCGCCAGATCAGCGGTTTCAATCACCGTTCGGTCTACGAATCCGCCCTGAAAGAGGTGCTCTGAGTTGATCTAAAGCCATCGGTGCAGTATTTTTACTGGAAGGAGATAGTGAAGTGGAAACTATTTGGGCTGTCTTGAATTCGTTCTGGGACGTGCTCGTGCAGATGTCCCCATACCTCCTGTTTGGATTCTTTGTGGCCGGCATTCTTTCCATGTTCCTCTCCGCCTCTACGGTGGAACGCCATCTGGGCGGCCGCGGCATATGGCCGGTGATCAAGGCCTCCGCTTTTGGTGTGCCGCTTCCGCTGTGCAGCTGCAGCGTGATCCCCGTCTCCGCCTCCCTCCGCAAGCACGGCGCCAGCAGGGGTGCCACCACCGCTTTCCTCATTTCCACACCGCAGACCGGGGTGGACAGTATTTTTGTAACCTACAGCCTGCTGGGAATGGTGTTTGCGATTGTGCGTCCCATTGCCGCCCTGCTGACGGGAATCCTGGGCGGATGGCTGGTGGATTTTTCATCCGGGAAGGGACCCGATCAGGTGCCTGAGCCCTGCGAAGATCCCTGCTGCGCGAAGCATGACCACAAAAGAAACCGGTTTCTGGACGGGCTTCGCCACGGCTTTATCACCCTCCCGAAGCACATTGCGCGCGACATGGTGATCGGCCTCGCGGTAGCGGCCCTGATCACCGCGCTGATCCCCGAGGATTTCTTTGCGGAATATCTGGGCACCGGCTTCCTGTCCATGGTGGTGATGATGCTGATGGGCATTCCTGTCTATGTCTGCGCGACAGCTTCCGTGCCCGTGGCGGCGGCGTTCATGATGAAGGGCATCACGCCGGGTGCCGCGTTTGTGTTCCTGATGACCGGCCCCGCCACCAATGCGGCCACCATTGCCATCATCCGCAGCATGATGGGCAACAAGTCCGTTCTGATCTATCTGGCGACCATCGCCGTTTCGGCGCTGGCCTTCGGGCTGCTGCTGGACAACGTGATCATCCCGGATCATGTGCATGTGGACCACATGGCGCACGCCATGATGCCGTACTGGATGAAGCTGGTGTCAACGGCTGCGCTGGCCGCTGTGCTGGGCTGCGCCCTCTGGTCCGGCCGCAAACCCGCGAAGAAGAAATGCTGTTCGTCCGTAAATGTTGCAGGCCCGGCCCCCTGACCGGGCGAATTCCGCCGGATTGCATAAACTGATTATCTCTACCGCAGGATCAGCAGCAGGAAAAGTCCGAGCATGACCAGCGCGGCAATGATCTTGAACATCCGCCGTGCGGGGGTGGGGTTGGGGAACGGGTATCCGCAGATCGGGCAGCGGTTGCTGTTGGCGGAAACCTCGCACGCGCACGCCGGGCATTCCCGTTTCCCGAATTTCTTATGTGCGTCAATCTTCACTGCGCGGAGCCCGCTGGCGGGAGATCGTCAATGAAGGTGAAAATCGTTTCGTTTGTTTTTGCCATGCCCATCTCGTGGGCGATGTACTCCACAAAGCGGGGATCGGTCTGAAAACGCTCCTGCTGCATCTTCAAATGCTTGATCATTTCCTCCTCATGGCGCGTCTCCTCGGCGAGTCGTGCGGCCGTGCGCTGATATTCATGATATTCCCGGATCCTGGGAATGAACATGCTGATCCCCACCACGATCAGCAGCCCGATCAGGATCGCCCACGTAATCTTGGTTACCATGTCCCAGAATGTCATGCCTGTATCCAGTCAAAACGGCGCCGCCTGAATGGACGGCGCCGTTTTGATTTGTCTCATTTGATTTAACGGTCGCCGTACACGCGGCCGCCGTAAATGGCGCCGTCGCCCAGCATTTCCTCGATGCGGATCAGCTGGTTGTACTTGCAAATGCGGTCCGTGCGGCTCAGCGAACCGGTCTTGATCTGGCCGGCATTGGTCGCCACGGCGATGTCCGCAATTGTGCTGTCTTCGGTCTCGCCCGAACGGTGGCTGATCACCGAGGTGTAGCCGGCGCGCTTGGCCATCTCGATGGCGTCCAGCGTCTCGGTCAGCGTCCCGATCTGGTTGACCTTGATCAGGATCGAGTTGGCGACGCCCATGTCGATGCCCTTCTTCAGGAACTTGGTGTTGGTGACGAACAGATCGTCGCCCACCAGCTGGATCTTTTTGCCAAGCTTGTCGGTCAGCAGCTTCCAGCCTTCCCAGTCGCCCTCGGCCATGCCGTCCTCGATGCTGATGATGGGGTAGTCCTTCACCCACTTCACCCAGAAATCAACCATCTGCTCGGCGGTTTTGCTGGACTTGTCGCTCTTCTTGAAAATGTAGCGCTTCTTCTTCGTGTCGTAGAACTCGCTGGCCGCGGGGTCGAGGCAGATGAAGATATCCTTGCCCGCCTTGTAGCCGGCCGCTTCGATGGCTTCCATGATGGCGTCAAGCGCGGCAACATTGCTCGGCAGATTGGGGGCGAAACCGCCCTCATCGCCGACCGCCGTGCTCAGGCCCTGCTTCTTCAGCACGCTCTTGAGCGCGTGGAACACCTCGGCGCCCATGCGGACAGCCTCGGCCATCGTCGGGGCGCCCTTCGGGCAGATCATGAATTCCTGCACGTCCACGGGGGCGTCGGAGTGCGCGCCGCCGTTGAGCACGTTCATCATCGGGACCGGAAGAACCTTCGCATTGGCGCCGCCAATATAACGGAAAAGCGGCAGGCCGGAGAGTTGCGCGGCGGCCTTGGCGGCAGCCAGCGAAACGCCCAGCATCGCGTTCGCGCCCAGCTTGCTCTTGGTCTCGGTGCCGTCCATCTCAATCATGAGCTTGTCCAGGCCGACCTGGTCAAGGGCGTCGAAGCCGACGAGCTCGGGATACATCACATCGTTCACGTTTTCGACGGCCTTCAGCACGCCTTTGCCAAGATAGCGCCTCTTGTCGCCGTCGCGCAGTTCAATGGCCTCGTTTTCGCCCGTCGAAGCGCCCGAGGGGACGGCCGCCGTGCCGGTGGCGCCGGAGGCGAGCTGAACTTCCACTTCGATTGTGGGATTCCCGCGGGAATCCAGAATTTCTCTTGCAAGTACATCAACAATCTCTGACATGAGCTTTCTCCTTCCAAAGTTGGTAAATATTTCAATCGAACCGCGAAGATAGCCAAACCGCCCCCGGATGCAAAGCCAAAACTAAGCCCTTAAAACATCAACCTGAAAACCACGAAAAAGTGCAAAAAATGGTCAAAAATGCCCCCAAAAAGCCCAAAAATGGCACATCTGTCCCAACGTTTTCGCATAAAATAGTTATAACGCACGTTACATCATAAGGATGTGTTGATATTACATCCTTTCCGACTTGAAATTGGTTTTTCCTATAAGGTTGATCAGGAGGAGGAGATCAACCTTATGTATTCTGGAACAACCGTATTTTCTCAGCTGATGCAGCAGTTGCCCTGGTGGCGATTTCAGACGTTGGTGAATCGCTATCAGGGCGATTACAAGGTGAAGACGTTCCGGTGCTCTGAGCAGTTCCGTGTGATGGCCTTTGCTCAGTTGACTTGCCGTGAAAGTTTGCGGGACATCGAATCCTGTTTGCGGGCTGTGAGCGGCAAGCTGTACCACTTGGGGATTCACAGTCGCGTCTCGCGCAACAATCTTTCTGTTGCGAACGAAACCCGGGACTGGCGCATCTACGCTGATTTTGCTCACGTCCTGATTCCTGAGGCCAGACGATTATACGCGGATGATCCGCTGATGCCGGATTTGGGTGCCGATGTATACGCATTGGACTCAACGGTGATCGACCTGTGTCTTTCGATGTTTCCTTGGGCTCATTTCTGCCGGACCAAAGGGGCCGTGAAGATGCATACCCTTCTCAACTTATCCGGCAATATCCCGGAATATATACTGATTACAGATGGCAAACGAGGTGATGCCAGTGTATTGGATCACATCCTGCCGGTTCCCGGAGCCTACTATGTAATGGACCGCGCCTATTTGGATTTCAAACGCCTTTATCTGCTACACTCGCTTAAAGCCTATTTTGTTACACGGGCCCGATCCAATCTTCAGTTCCAACGTATCTACTCCCATCCATCCGATAGAGACTGCGGCATCCTTTGCGATCAGACCATCATTCTCACGGGTACACAGACAGCCCGATACTTTCCGGAACATCTCCGGCGCATCAAGTATCGTGATCAGGAAAACCGGACGCTGGTTTTCCTTACCAATAATTTTTCACTTCCTCCCCTCACGGTTGCAGAACTTTTCAAGGGCCGCTGGAACATCGAAATATTTTTTAAATGGATCAAGCAGAATCTGCGGATCAAGTCATTCTACGGAACCTCGCCCAATGCGGTTAAATCTCAAATCTGGATTGCGATCACAGTATATCTGCTGGTCGCCATCATAAAGAAGCGGCTGAAAATAGAAGCTTCACTCTACATTATTCTACAGGTCTTGAGTGTCTCGCTATTTGAAAAAGTGCCCATTTTACAGGCTTTTCAGCAGGCAGACGCCTCCCCAGAAACACCTCCCTCTTCTAACCAGTTGATGCTGTGGCGGTAATACTGGGACAGATGTGCAAAAATGGCAAAAAACGGTCAAAAATGCCAATTTTTTGCGAAATTTTGCATTTTCGCGGATTTTCTGCGGAAGGACACCAGCGTTCCGGGTGTCGGCCGGAGGCTGACTTTAAGTTCCAGCCGCTGGAAAATAATGCGTAAAAACTTCCAATCATTGGAGGAATCGTGTTTAGATTTTCCAATGGTTGGAACTTTTCAGAAAGAAACTTCCAATCATTGGAACTTTTTGAAAAGGCCGATGGAGGCAAAGCATGTTTGAAGGTACATATACCGCGATTGTCACGCCGTTCCGCAAGGACGGGTCGGTGGACTACGAGAGGCTTGACGCATTGGTGGAGATGCAGATTGAAGGCGGGGTGACCGGCATCGTTCCGGTCGGAACGACCGGCGAGTCGCCTACGCTGGAGATGAACGAGCACCTCGAGGTGATTCGCGCCGTCGCCATGCGCTGCAAGGGCCGCGCAAAGGTCATCGCCGGCACGGGCGCCAACTCCACTTCCGAGGCCATTGAACTGACGGAGGCCGTGAAGGAAATGGGCGTGGACGCCACGCTGCAGGTGACGCCCTACTACAACAAGCCCAACCAGGCGGGACTCATCGCGCACTTTTCGGCGGTGGCCGACCTCGGCCTGCCGGTGGTGCTCTACAATGTGCCCGGCCGGTCCTCGCGCGAGATCGCCGTCGAGACGATTGCCGAGCTTTCAAAGCATCCGCAGATTGTCTGTGTGAAGGAGGCGGGCGGAAGCGTGGACCGCGTGAGCCATATCCGCAGGCTGTGCAACATTGAGATTCTGTCGGGCGATGATTCGCTGACACTCCCCATGATGGTCGTCGGCGCAGTTGGCGTGATCAGCGTCGCCACGAACGTGGCGCCGGAGCCGGTATCCGCGATGGTCGCCGATGCGCTGGCGGGACGCTGGGAAGATGCGCGCAAGATTCATCTGAAGTATCACCGCTTGTTCTGCGACCTGTTCCTGGACACCAATCCGATTCCGGTGAAGGCCGCGCTTGCGATGATGGGCAGGATCGAGGAGGTCTACCGTCTGCCGCTGTGCCCGATGAGCGATGCGCTCAAGAAGAAGCTGGCGGACTGCCTGCGCGAAGTGAACCTCATTTGAGGAAGGAAAAGACATGACAAAAAAAGTCGCGATTATTGGGGCCGGCGGACGCATGGGTCAAGCCATGATCCGTGCAGTGCAAACAGGGGTTGTGCAGGATCTCGCTATATCTGCCGCGGTCGAGCGGCCCGATTTCACAGCGCTTGGCAGTGATGCCGGCGCGGCCGGCAAGCTGGGCGTTTTTTTCACGACGGACGTGGCCGCTGCGGCCAGGGCTTCTGATGTGATGATTGACTTCAGTTTCCATACGAACACGGCCGAGCATGCAAGAATTTCTGCGCAGACTGGAGTTGCACTGGTGGTGGGCACCACCGGCATGTCGGCGGATGAGGAGGGCATGGTCCACGAGGCGGCTAAAAAGGTGCCGGTGGTTTTTTCGGCCAACATGAGCCTTGGAATGAATCTGCTCTTCTCCCTGGTTAAACAGGCGTCGAAGGCGCTGTCAGGCAAGGGCTATGATGTGGAAATCATCGAGCGGCATCACCGCCGCAAGAAAGATGCCCCGAGCGGATCGGCGGTCACGCTGGCAAAGTCGGCGGCGGACGGGCTGGGCTGGGACCTCAACCGCGTGGCCGTTCACGGGCGTTCCGGCCTCGTGGGCGAGCGTCCGGGTGAGCAGATCGGAATACACGCTGTCCGCGGCGGAGACATCATCGGCGACCACACGGTGCTGTTTGCGGCCGAAGGCGAGTGCCTTGAGCTTTCGCATCGTGCGACAAGCCGCGAGACCTTTGCTTTGGGCGCACTGCGCGCGGCTGCGTGGGTCGCGGGCCGAAAGCCTGGGCTTTATACCATGCAGGACGTGCTGGGCCTCTAAGATGAGCTTTTCCGAGCAGGAGAGGCAGTTCCCGCTGGATGTGAGCCGCGTCATGGCGATCCTCAACCAGATTTCTCTGCTGGGCGGGCTGACCGATGAGCAACTGCATCGGATATTTCCGCTGCTGGGTTCGATGCACCATAAAGAAGGGACGATGATTTTTGAGCAGGGCGGCAGGCCCAGCCACATTTATATTGTGCAGTCGGGGCGTGTGAAGATGGTGGTGGACGTGGACGGCACAACCATGGAACTGATTGAATTCGGCACGGGGCAGTGCTTCGGCGAGACCTCGGTGATAGGCATTCAGCCGCACTCGGCCACCGCCGTGGCGATGGAGGACACGGAACTGATCATTCTTTCGCGCGAGGCGATCCATTCGCTTTACAAAACGGACAAGGATATATTCGGCATGGTGATTTTAAACATCGCGCGCGAGGCCTGCAGGCGGCTCTACAAAACGGATGAGATCCTGCTGCATTACGCGCTTGGGAAGAAAGCGGGGAAATAGGGCGATGGAAGCGGGATTCAGTCTGGGAAGCAACATCGGAAACCGGCAGGATTCCCTGCACCGCGCCATGGAGGCGCTCATGGCGCTGGATGATGTTGAACTGGCGGCGAAATCGAGACTTTATGAAACCCGTCCCGTGGATGTGCGCGAGTGTTACAAGGACATGGTATTCCTGAATGCGGTTCTGATATTCGAAAGCGTGAAAACCCCGTTTGAATGGCTGTCCGCCGTGCAGCAGATCGAAAGCAGCATGTGGCGCCGCCGGGGACAGCATGCGAACGATCCGCGCACGATTGACATTGATATCATCTTCACCGGCAGTCTCGTGATCAACGAGGAAAAACTCACCATCCCTCATCCGCGCTGGCAGAGGCGCGAATTCGTGGTGCGGCCGCTCGCGGATATCCGCCCCGACTTGAAATTGCCCGGCGCAAAAATGTCGGTGAAAGAACTGCTGGATGCGTTCGGCGACACCGGGAATGCCAAGCTTGTTTCGGAAGACTGGTAAAATGAAAAAACAGTGGACAGTGCTCACGATCAAGGCCCAGAAGGGTCAGCGGAAAATTGCCTGCATCACGGCCTATGATTTTTCATCCGCCCGGATCGCGGACGAGGCGGGCATCCCGCTGGTGCTTGTGGGAGACTCGCTGGGCATGACTGTTCTTGGATACGACACAACGCTTCCCGTCACCATGGAAGAAATGCTTCACCACACCCGCGCGGTTTCGCGAGCCGTGAAACAGGCCATGGTGGTGGCGGACATGCCTTTTCTTTCCTATCAGGGCTCCGAAGACGAAGCATTGATCAATGCCGGGCGGTTTTTAAAAGAAGCCGGGGCTGATGCCGTCAAGGTCGAGGGCGGGGCCGTGCGCGTTGAACTGGTTCAACGAATGGTGGCCAACGGGATCCCGGTGCAGGCCCATCTTGGTTTGACCCCGCAGAGCGTAAATGTTTTTGGAGGGTTCAGGGTTCAGGCCAAAACAGAACAAGATGCGGAGCAGCTCAAACAGGACGCGAAAGACCTGGCCGAGGCCGGAGCTTTTTCGCTGGTGCTTGAATGCATTCCGCAGAAACTGGCGGCAGAAATTACCGCCTCGATAAATATTCCAACCATTGGAATCGGTGCAGGCCCCGGGTGTGATGGTCAGGTGCTGGTCTGGCACGATTTGCTTGGCCTCTATCATGGGAATCAGCCGCGCTTCGTGAAACGCTACGCCGAACTCGGCACCGAAATCACCCGCGCCCTGACCAGCTACAAGGACGAAGTCGAGCAGGGCCGGTTCCCGACCGAATCACACGGGTATTGATGAAAGTCATCGAATCCATAGCCGAAATGCAGAAGACCGCTCAAAACTTGAGGCGGCAGGGGAAGAAGATTGGTTTTGTGCCGACGATGGGATATCTGCACGAGGCCCATTTGTCGTTGCTGCGGATCGCGAAGAAGCATTCCGATGTGGTCGTGGTCAGCATATTTGTGAACCCGAAGCAGTTCAATGTGGCCGCTGACCTGGCGGCCTATCCGCGCGATATTGAGCGTGACCGCAAAATGTGCGAGGGCGAAGGGGTAGACATCATTTTCCATCCGCCGGTTGAGGAAATGTATCCGCCCGGCGAAACAACCTATGTGAACAACGAATTTCTGAGCCGCGAGCTTTGCGGGGCGTCGCGTGAAGGCCATTTCAAGGGGGTTCTGACGGTTGTCGCCAAGCTGTTCAACATCGTCATGCCAGACATCGCCGTTTTTGGCCGGAAAGATGCCCAGCAGCTTCGAATTCTTCAGCAGATGGTGAAAGATTTGAACTTCCCTCTGGAAATCATTCCGGGTCCGACCGTTCGTGAGTCCGACGGGCTGGCCATGAGTTCACGGAACGTATTCCTGACAAAGGAGGAACGCCCGCAGGCCCTGTGTCTGCGACAGGCGCTGGATATTGCCGAAAAAATGCACGCAAAAGGCGAGCGCTCGGCGGCGGCCATTAAAGAGGCGATGCGCGCACACATAGCGAAGTTTCCCGCAGCCCGGATTGATTACGCCGAAATCGTGGACTGGGAGACGCTGCAGAAAATCGAAACCCTTAACCGGAAATCTCTTGTTGCCCTTGCTGTCTGGATCGGCCAACCCCGCCTGATTGACAACACAATGCTGGGCTGAGAATCTCGTAAATCCTGTTGATCCTGTCAGATAATATCCGTCTTTGATCATCCCTCGAACCAATCTCTTGTTCAGTCCACTCATTTATGATAATGGCTCGGGCATGAAAGAAATGAAGAGATGAACTACAAAGTCACCATAGGTCTGGAAACGCATGTTCAGCTCAAGACGCAGAGCAAGATTTTCTGCGGATGCCGGAAGGATTTCGGCGACGAGCCCAACACGCATGTCTGTCCGGTATGCCTCGGCTATCCGGGCGCAATGCCGGTGCTGAACGAGGAGGCCGTCCGCCTCACGGTAATGACCGGGCTGATGATCGGATGCAAGATCAACACGTACAGCAAGTTTGACCGCAAGAGCTATTTCTATCCCGACATGCCCAAAAACTACCAGATTTCACAGTACGATCAGCCGCTGTGCCTCGGTGGGTCGGTTGATATCGTAACGGAAGCCGGCAAGCGTTCGATTGATGTCACGCGCATTCACCTTGAAGAGGATGTCGCGAAGAACATCCATTTCGAAAATTACAGCGGCGTGGATTTCAACCGCGCGGGCACGCCGCTGATGGAGATTGTAACGGAGCCGGTGATCGAGTCGGCCGACGAGGCTTTTGCCTATCTGCAGGCGCTCAAGCAGATTCTGGTCTACGGCGGCATCAGCGACTGCAATCTCGAAGAGGGCAACATGCGCTGCGACGTGAACTGCAGCGTCCGCCCCGAGGGGCAGGAGAAGCTGGGCGTCAAAACCGAACTGAAGAACATGAACACGTTCAAGGGCGTGCACCGCGCACTCAAAGCCGAGATCGCCCGGCAGATTTCCGTTCTGGAAAAGGGCGGGACCATTTTGCAGGAAACGCGTCGCTGGGATGATGTGGCCGGCGTCACGCTGGCCATGCGCTCGAAGGAATACGCGCACGACTACCGCTATTTCCCGGAACCCGACCTCATGCCCGTGGTGCTGGACGAGAAAATCGTTGAGCAGTGGCGCTGTCAGCTTCCTGAACTGCCCGCGAAGCGGCGCGAGCGGATGATGGCGCAGTACGGCATTCCCGAATATGACGCGGGCGTGCTGGCGGCCGACAAAAATGTGGCCGACTATTTTGAGGAGGCCGCAAAACTCTCCGGCAACGGCAAAGCGGCTTCCAACTGGGTCATGAGCGAAGTCATGCGCGTGCTTTCGGCGCAGGAGATTGAAATCAGGAACCTCAAGATCGTTCCCGTTGCTCTGGCGGCGCTGATCAAGCTGGTCGATTCCAAAACCGTCAGCAGCACCGGCGCAAAGGAAGTATTCGCCGTGATGCTGGAAGAGGGCGGCGATCCGGCTGCGATTGTGAAGGCGCGCGGGCTGGCGCAGGTCAGCGACACCGGCGCGCTGGAGGCAATGGCGAAACAGGCGATTGCCGAAAATGAAAAATCCGTGACCGCCTACAAAGCGGGCAAGGAAGCCGCCCTGCAGCATCTCGTGGGACAGGTCATGAAACTCAGCAGGGGCAAGGCCAATCCGGCCGTTGTCATCGAAATCCTCAAGAAGAATCTCGGCTGAACCCGGCATGAACGAGGGCAAAGCCAAAGACCAGCGCAAGGAGGCCGATCCGTCGCTGGCGGCGTTCATGGATTATCTGGAGGGCGAGAAAAACGCCTCGCGCCACACGATCAGCAACTACCTTTTGGACATCAAGCAGTTCATCGTCTTTTCGTGGGGTGCCGATGCGAAGCCGCCCTACGGCTGGAAGCAGTGCGATCGCTACGCGGGCCGCAAGTTCCTTGTGCACATGATGAAGGACGGGCGCAACCCGACGACGGTTCTGCGCAAGCTATCCAGCATGCGGTCGTTTTTCCGGTACATGCTCCGCGAGGAAATGGTGACGTTCAATCCGTTCTCGGGGCTGGCGATGCCCAAGAAGGGGAAATATCTGCCGGAGGTGCTCTCGGTGGCCGAAGTCAACCGGCTTCTGGATGCCCCCAAACTTGTCGCCGCGCAGCAGGAAGCGCCGCAGTCGCCCGGCGACAAGGCGTGGATGGATTACGCAACGGCCCGCGACAAGGCCATCCTGGAAGTGCTCTACAGCACGGGCATGCGCGTCAGCGAGCTGGCGGGGCTGACCACGTCGCAGGTGGATTTTCTTGCGGGCATCATCAAGGTGCGCGGCAAGGGCAAAAAGGAGCGGCTGTGCCCGCTGGGCGGACCGGCCTCGCGTTCGCTGCGTGAAGCGGTGGACAAGCGGGACGCCTTCTGCATCAGCATTGGTGAAAGGCCCGGGGCCGCGGGTTTTTTTCTGAACCGGCAGGGCGGGCGGATCACCACGCGGTCCATTGAGCGGATGATGAAAAAATATCTGCAGGCGGCCAATCTGAACCCGGAGCATTCACCGCATGTGCTGCGGCACAGTTTTGCGACGCATTTGCTCGACAACGGGGCCGATTTACGTAGTGTTCAGGAGCTTTTAGGCCATGCCAGCCTGTCAACCACGCAGATTTATACGCATATAACGGTTGAGCGGCTCAAAGAGGTGTACCAGCAGGCGCACCCGCGCGCGTGACCGGAACGGATTTCTGATGGTTTGGATTGTTTACAACATATTGTTTGCGGTCGGCTTCGTGCTGATGCTTCCGAAATTCATCTATCGGATGCTGCGGCGCGGCGGCTACGCCCGCAATTTCATCCAGCGCCTCGGATTCTACAGCCGGTCCATCCGCGCGAAACTGGCCGCCAACCGCCACATCTGGATTCAGGCCGTCAGCGTAGGCGAGGTTTTTGTCGCGTTCCGCTTCATGGAGGAAATCCGCCGCCGGAATCCCAATGCGCATTTTGTGCTCTCCACGAACACCTCCACGGGCTACTCCATCGCGCGGAAGAAAATCAGCGATGAGGATGTTCTCATCTATTTTCCGGTGGACTTCCCGGGCGTTATGCGGCGCATCCTCAAACGGATCAATCCCGCCGCGCTGATCCTGGTCGAATGCGAGCTGTGGCCGAACCTGATCCGCCTGGCAAAGAAAAAAGGCGCTCCGGTCGTGCTGGTCAACGGGCGCATTTCCGATCATTCCTACCGGGGCTACCGCAAGGTGCGGATCTTTACGAAAAGAATTCTGGCGATGGTGGACATGCTCTACGTGCAGAGCCAGGCCGATGCCGGCCGCCTGATCAGCCTTGGCGCGCCCGAACAGAACGTGAAGGTGATGGGGAGCGCCAAATACGAAGTGGTGGGCAAAGATCCCGCGGGTGAGCAAAAAGTCGCGTCCATTCTCAAGGCAGCCGGCATGGACGCCAATGCCCCGATCCTGCTGGGCGGATCCACATGGCCGGGCGAAGAAAAGGCGCTTCTCAGCACATACAAAGCCCTGTGCGGTGAATTCAAAAACCTGCAGCTTGTCCTCGCCCCGCGCCATGCGGAGCGGGCAGGGGATGTCATCGCGGAAATCGAATCCGCCGGATGCCGGGCGGTGCAGCGCTCGAAACTGGACCTGGCCGCAGCGCGCACCTGGGGGCCGGACGACGTGCTTCTGGTGGACAGCACCGGCGAGCTGAAAAATTTCTATCCCTATGCCACTGTGATCTTCATTGGCAAAAGTTTGTCCCAGCACGGCGGGCAGAATCCCATTGAGCCCGCGGTCTACGGCAAACCGATCATCGTCGGGCCGAACATGGAAAATTTCCCCGTGGTCATAGACGATTTCAGGGAAGCGAAGGCGCTGATTCAGGTCGCGGACGAAAAATCGCTGGCCGAAACCGTCCGCGCCCTGCTGGCCGCCCCAGAGCTGCGGAAGGAATACGGGAGCAAGGCCGCCGCGCTGGTGGAGGCAAAATCCGGCGCACTGGCGGCGACCGTTGAATTATTGAGTTCGTTCCTTAAAATATCATAAAAATGGCCATAAATCGGGTTCATCCGAAAAGTTCCTGTCCAAGATAAGACATACAGCAGATAATCGGGCAAGTAATAACGCATCGCAATAATTGTAACTCAAAGATGCGCAATGGATTGCTCTCTCATTCGAAGCGGGTTTCTGCTAGGAGGCAACGAAATCCTGCATATGTTTCCGATTTGCAGGATAGCCTTACCTGCCCGCGACCCCGCTCCGACGAGCTGGGCGGGCCCATTCTCGCGGAGCCGCGGGCTGGGCTTGTTCTAAAATATGTGTTTTTTCAGGTGTTTTCAGACAGGAACTTTCCCGATGAGCCATAAATCGGCCATTTTTGTCAAAAAACGGCATTTTTAGGGCATTTTTAGCACTTTTCAGCCATTATTTTGCCTTTTTCAACCCATGTAAACATGTTGGGGCTTGTTGAAGGGTCGGGCGGGATTTATAGTGCGCGCATGTCGCAGAAGGCCATTTATCAGCTCGAATCCAAGTTCAAGCCCACGGGCGATCAGCCCGAGGCCATCGAGCGTGTTTGCCGCCAACTGGAGAAGGGCAGCCGGTTTATCACGCTGGAAGGCGTGACGGGTTCGGGCAAGACATTCACGATGTCGAATGTGATCCAGCGTATCGGAAAACCCGTGCTGGTGATTTCACACAACAAAACGCTGGCCGCGCAGCTCTATGCCGAGTTCAAGAGTTTTTTCCCGAACAATGCGGTTGAGTATTTCGTAAGCTATTACGATTACTATCAGCCTGAAGCCTACATTCCGCAGACCGACACGTTCATCGAAAAAGATGCCGCCATCAATGCGGAGATTGAACGCCTGCGTCTCGCGGCCACGGACTCGCTGATCAACCGCGACGATGTGATCATTGTCGCGTCGGTTTCCTGCATCTACGGCCTGGGCTCGCCGGAAGACTACCGGAGCATGCTGGTGCATCTGAAGCGGGGAGAATCCGCCGACCGCGATGAGATTCTGCGGAAGCTGGTGGACATCCAGTACGCCCGCAATGACTACGAGAATTCACCCGGCACTTTTTCCGTGCGCGGCGATGTGGTGGACATTGTCCCGTCGTACAGCAAAAAGGGCATCCGCGTGGAGTTCTTCGGCGATGAGATCGAAGCCATTCGCCGGATTGATCCGCTGACGGGCAAGGCCGAGGCCAATTTGGATGAGATTTCCATTTCGCCCGCGAAGCATTTTGTGATGCCGCTATCAAAGGTCGAGGCGGCCATCGGAAACATCCTCGAAGAGATGCGCGAGCGTGTGAAATGGTTCGAGAGCCAGAACAAACTGCTGGAAGCCCAGCGGATCAAGATGCGCACGGAATACGACATGGAGATGCTCAAGGAACTGGGCTACTGCCAGGGGATCGAAAACTATTCGCGGCATCTTTCCGGACGGCCGGCCGGATCGCGGCCGGACACCCTTCTGGACTATTTCAGGGGGGATTTCCTGACGATCATTGATGAGTCGCATGTGAGCCTCCCGCAGATTCGCGGAATGTTTAACGGCGACCAGGCCCGGAAGCGGACGCTCGTGGAGCACGGGTTCCGCCTGCCGTCAGCGCTGGACAACCGCCCGATGAATTTTGATGAGTTCATAAAGGTTGTCGGACAGGTGATTTGCACCACTGCGACACCGGGAGCCTTCGAGCGTGAACAGTCGGCGGAAATGGTGCAGCAGTTGATCCGTCCAACCGGCCTGCTGGATCCGCCGGTGGAAGTGCGGCCGCTGGCAAACCAGATAGACGACCTGATGGAGGAAGTGCGCGCGCGGGCCGCGAAGCACGAACGCACGCTTTGCACAACCCTCACCAAGCAGACAGCGGAGGATCTTGCATCTTATCTGCAGGAGACGGGGCTCAAGGTGCAGTATCTGCATTCCGAAATTGACGCCATCGAGCGCGTTGAGATCCTGCGGCAGCTCCGCAAGGCCGATTTCGACTGCCTGGTCGGGATCAATCTTCTGCGCGAGGGGCTGGATCTGCCGGAGGTTTCGCTGGTGGCCATTCTCGATGCCGACAAGGAGGGCTTCCTCCGTTCGGAGACCTCGCTGATCCAGACGGCGGGCCGTGCGGCGCGGCACGTGAACGGGCAGGTGATCATGTATGCCGACAAGATCACCGACTCCATGAGGCGCATGCTGGATGTGACGCGTGTGCGCCGCGAAAAGCAGCTTGCGTACAATGCGGAGCACCACATCACGCCGCAGGGCATCCAGAAGAGCATCCAGGAAAGTCTGGTGACACGCGAGGAGGCCGCCGAGGTCGAAAAAAGCGTGATTCGGGAGAGCGGAGTTGATTATAGTACGGCCGAGGTCATCGCGGACATCGAGCGCGAGATGCTTGAGGCTGCCGGGGCTTTGGAGTTTGAGCGGGCGGCTTTTCTGCGCGACCAGCTTATTGAGTTGAAAGCGCCGGTGATCAAGGAGCGCAGCGGGAAGGCCGGCGGCGTGAATTACGGGCGCACCCGCCGCAAGAAGAGACGCGGCTGATATTATGAAAATGAATGCAGACATACTGGCATCGGCGGAAAAGCTGATTGCGCTGGCCCTGAAGGAAGATTTGGGCAGGGCAGGGGATGTGACATCCAAAAGCCTTGTTTCATCCTCTGAAAAAGGCCGGGCGGTCATCATGGCTAAATCGCCCTGTGTGGTGTCCGGAGGGCTCGTGGCCGCCGCGGTGTTCAAGAAGGTGGATCCCAGTCTGAAAGTGCAGACGATCCTGCCGGATGGAGCCCGAGCCGGAACCGGGGCAACGGTGCTGGAGATTCGCGGCTCGATCCGGTCCATTCTGACAGCCGAGCGCACGGCGCTGAATTTCATGCAGCGGCTCAGCGGCACAGCGACCCTTGCGAATCAGTTTGTGCGCAAGGCGCGCGGCGTGATGATCCTCGACACGCGCAAGACTGCGCCCGGATTCCGCCTGCTGGAAAAATACGCCGTGCAGTGCGGCGGCGGGCACAACCACCGCATGGGGCTTTATGACCGCATCCTGATCAAGGATAATCACCGCAGACTGTGGCGGAAAGCGGGCGGCAAAAACCTTGCGGACGCCGTGCAGACCGCTCGAAAGAAATATCCGGGGCTGGATGTTGAGATCGAGGTGGAGTCCGAGGCTGACCTGCGGCAAGTGCTGTCCGCAAAACCGGAATGGGTTCTGCTGGACAACATGCCGCCCGTGGAGATGAAGCGCTGCGTGAAGATTTGTTCGGGCCAATGCAAACTGGAGGCCTCCGGGGGCATCAGCATGGAGAACATTTCCGCGGTGGCGGCCAGCGGAGTGGATGCGGTTTCTCTCGGCTGCCTGACCCATTCCGCGCCTGCGGCCGACTTGTCCCTTGAACTGGAGTGGGATCATGAGTGATCTCAAGCCCGTCATCCATTCAAGCGTGATCGCCGACCCGCTTCCCGAGTGGCGCGAAGCCATCAGCGCCCGCATCAGAACAACCGTGATCGGAAAGAAAATTCTGGCCTATCGCTCGATATCTTCGACCAGCGACCATCTGAAGAAAATGGGCGGGCACGGCGCGCCCGAGGGTTTTGTCATCATTGCCCGCGAGCAGACACAGGGCAGGGGGCAGTTTGACCGGCAGTGGATATCCGGTGCGGGCAAGGGGCTGTATATGTCCGTGCTGTTCCGGCCCCCGTGGTTTGCCTCCGAAACCGGCCATCTTTCGGTGCTGTGCACGGTTTCCGTCGCGCAGGTTCTGGAGACGGCGGGCATGAAGAATGTATCCATCAAGTCGCCGAACGATGTGCTGGTGTCCGGCCGTAAAATCGCGGGGATACTCGTGGAGCCGCGGCTGGGCGAAGAATATGTCGAGTTCGCCGTTGTCGGTATCGGATTGAACCTGAAGCAGACCGAGGAGGACTGGAAAAACCAGGAATTGAGAACGCCTGCCACGTCCTGCCGGATGGAGGGCCTTGAACTGGACGAACTGGATATCTCGGTTAAGCTTCTTGAATGCCTGGACCGCAATTATGCTTCCGCGCTGGAGGGCCGGCGGGAGGACCTTCTGAAGGAATGGATCGCGCGAGGCGGTTCCACGGACATTCCGAATGTGTGACCATCCAATGAAGAATCCCATACTCACCATTGATATCGGGAACACCAGCGTCACGCTGGGCCTCTATGATAACGGGGAAATTGTCCGCCAGACATGGCTCCAGCATAAGGATACCACGGATGAACTGCTCGAAGCCCGGCTGAAAGAGGCCGTTGACGGGATCGCTCCGGTCGGTGCAGCCCTGGCATCGGTTGTTCCGGATGCGAATGAACTGTGGTCCTCATCGGTAAGAAGAATCTTCGGACTGCACCCCATGATGGTGACCTGCCGGAGCAAACTGGGCATTCCAATAACCTATCCAAAACCTGAAACCATTGGGGCCGACCGCCTGGCCAACGCGGCCGGCGCGGCCGTGCGCTACGGCCTTCCGGTCATCGTGGCCGATTTCGGCACTGCGCTGACATTCGATGTTGTATCGAAAGTCGAAGGCTACATCGGCGGAATCATCGCGCCGGGGCTCCCGCTGATGTTTGATTACCTGGCAGAAAAAACCGCGCTTTTGCCGCACATCAAACCGGAATCCGCCCAAGCGGTCATCGGGAAGAGCACCGAGGATGCGATTCGGTCGGGCGCGAGGTGGGGATATCTGGGCATGGTGCGCGAAATACTGAAGCGCGTGGAGGACGAAATGGGGGAGGGCGATGTCACCGTCTGCGCCACGGGCGGATTCGCGCCGTGGGTGCTGGAGGGAATGGATCGCGAGATCATTCTCGACCACTCGCTGACCCTTTTCGGAATCGGACACATTTACGTACTTAACAAGGCAGACTGAATATGGAATTCCAGACACGCATAGACCGGAAATTTTCCGAACTCAAAAATCGGAAGGAGTGCGGATTCATCGCCTACATAACCGCGGGCGACCCGGATCTGGCGGGAACCGAAGAAATCATCATGAGTCTTGTTGATGCAGGCGTTGATTTCATCGAACTCGGAGTTCCTTTTTCGGATCCCATGGCCGACGGCCGCGCGAATCAGGATGCGGCGTTCCGCGCATTGCAGTCGGGCACAACACTTGATGGGGTCCTCGCTTCTGTGGAACGGGTACGGAAGAAAACAGACATCCCGCTGATTTTCTATTCTTACTTGAATCCCCTGAAAGCGCCTGGATTCGAGCAGGTGATGAAAAGGAGCAAATCCGCGGGGGTTGACGGAGTAATCCTGGTGGATCTTTCACTGGAGGAATCTGCGCCTTACAAAGAAATCCTCAACCGGCATCACCTCAACAACATCATGCTGGTGACGCCCACGACCCCGTTGGGGCGCATCGGAAAGATTGCGGAAAGCTGCACGGGTTTTGTGTATTGCGTTTCGCGCGCAGGCGTGACCGGCCAGCAGAAGGATGTCGCGGCCGGCGCGGCGGAACTTATTTTACAAACCAAGAATGCCACCCGGCTCCCGGTGGCGCTGGGATTCGGGATATCGGAACCAAGGCACGCGAGGGAAATGGCGAAATATGCCGATGCCATCGTGGTCGGCAGCGCAATCGTGGACCGTTATCACCGGGAAAAGCACACTCTGCAGGGGCGCGCGAAGGCCGGCGCGTGGTTAGGTGAACTTGTCAAGGCGGCAAAGGAGATACGGAAATGACCAGAAGCAATTGTTATGCAGTGATTCTCGCGGGCGGGAAGGGCGAACGGTTCTGGCCCCTCAGCACATCCCGCGTGCCGAAGCAGTTCCTGTCGCTAGTGGGCGACAAGCCCCTTCTGGAGCAGGCCATCGACCGGCTTGAAGGGCTGATTGATCCCGCAAACATTTATGTCATCACCAATGCAGACCTGATTGGGCCGGCGCAAGAATCAGCGCCGATACTTCCAAAGGAGAATATCATCGGGGAACCGGTCGGACGCGACACGGCAGCGGCGATTGCGCTGGGCGCGGCGCTGATCAAGAAGCGCGATCCGGCGGCCGCGTTTGCGGTTCTCACCGCAGATCATGTGATGGGAAACCTCGATGTTTACCGGCAGACATTGGCCGATGCTTTCACGCTGGCCCTTGAGGAGGATGTGCTGGTAACCATCGGCATCAAGCCCACAGAACCGAGCACGGCTTATGGATACATTGAAGCGGTGGATGAATACCGCAAAACCAGTGCGGGAACCGCATTCCTTGAAGCGGTGCGCTTTGTGGAAAAGCCGGATGCGGTTACGGCCGCGGAGTATGTTTCATCAGGCGAATTCGCATGGAATTCAGGCATGTTCATCTGGTCGGTGAAAGCCATTGAAAAGGCCCTGCGTATCCACCGTCCGCCGCTTTACAAGATGATGCAGGACCTCGCTCCGGTGATCGGGACACCGAAGTTCAAGGATGCCTTTGCGACGGCCTACAATGCGCTGGAGAAGATATCCATTGATTACGCTGTGATGGAAAAAGCGGACAATGTAATCATGGCGGTCGGAGCCTTTGCGTGGGACGATGTGGGTTCATGGCCTGCGCTGGAGAATCATTTCCCGAAAGATCCCGACGGGAACACCGTGATCGGAAAGATGGAATCCGTCGGCGCAAAGAACAGCATCGTGTTCTCCCGCGAGCGCCTCACCGCGCTGGTGGGCGTGGAAAACCTGATTGTCGTTCAGGCCGAAGGCGTGACGCTGATCTGCGCGCGCGACAAGGCCCAGGACATCAAGAAGCTGGTGCAGCATCTCAAGGACTCCGGCGAATACGGGTCGCTTCTCTGATGTCGCGCGCTCTTGGCATAGATTACGGCGACAAAAGAATAGGGGTCGCGCTCAGCGATCCCATGCGGATCATCGCCTCCTCGCTTTGCGTGATTGAAAACACAGGGATCAAGCCTTCCTGCGCAGAAGTCATCGCCCTGTGCGAAAAGCACGGCGTCACGCAGATGGTCATGGGCCTCCCGCTGAACATGAACGGAACTTCAGGCGAGGCCGCGCAAAAAGCGCAGCATTTTGCGGAAGAGCTTCGCAAGCGGACGAAAATTCCGGTTCTGATGTGGGACGAACGGCTCAGCACGGTGAGTGCGCAGAATGCGCTGATTGAAGCGGGGACCCGGCGCGAAAACCGCAGGGGTCTTGTGGACAAAGTGGCCGCGCAGATCATTTTGCAGCACTGGCTTGACGCGCAGCCCGCCCCGGAAGGGGAGCCGCAGGAATGACGCGCTACAAGCTTATGATTGCCTATGACGGCACGGCTTACGCGGGCTGGCAGATTCAGCCCGATGGCCGGACGATTCAAGGCGAACTGGAATCCGCCATTCACAAGATTTCCGGACAGAAAAAAGTTCGCGTTGAAAGCAGCGGCCGCACCGACACAGGGGTTCACGCGCGCGCCCAGGTGGCCCATGTGGATCTGGAGAAGCCGATGCCGGTCAGAAAACTTCTGGAAGGATGCAATGCGCTGCTGGACGAGGATATTCGCGTCCTGAAAGCAAGCCGTGTTCAGCCGGATTTTCACGCGCGCTTCAGCGCAATCGGCAAAGAGTATCGCTATGTTATCTGGAACGGGGATGTGCTTCCGCCGCATGTCCGGAATCAGAGGACATGGGTCCGCAAGCCGCTGAATGTGGCCGCCATGAAAAAAGCCGCCGCCCTGCTTGAGGGCAAACACGATTTTGCCGCCTTCACGGCCAACCCGAACCGTGAAGTGAACGGAACCATCCGCAATCTTTCCGTGCTGAAAGTTTCCCAAAAAGGCCGCGAGATCGTAATCACAGCCCGTTCCAACGGATTCCTCTACAAAATGGTCCGAAGCCTCGCCGGTTTCCTGATCCGGGTCGGCAACGAAGAGATACCCCCGGAGTCGGCCAGCAAAATTCTGCATTCAAAGGTCAGGACCGCGGTTGTCCCGACGGCGGCCCCGCAGGGCCTTTTCCTGTGGCGGGTTTTCTACGGGCGGGGCGTAGAATCTTGACTATCGGGGAAGCGTCGGATAGCTTCTGCACCTGAATGTGAAACAGGATGACAGTTATGCCGAAGGTTGAAATATTTCCATCCATACTGGCCTGCGATATGGCCCATTTGGCGGACGAATGCAGGCGGTCTGTGACCGCCGGTTCGGACGGGCTGCATCTGGATATCATGGACGGTATTTTCGTTCCCAACATCAGCATGGGCTTTGACATCATCCGCGTGGTGGACCAGATCGTTAAAATCCCGCTGAGCGTTCACCTGATGATCATCAAACCCGGCCCCTATGTTGAAAAATGCGTGGAACTGGGCGCAGACACCGTGCTGATTCACATTGAATCAGAGGGCGACATCAAAGGCGCGCTGCGAAAGATCCGCGCAAAAGGCGCGCGGGCGGGCATCACGATCAATCCCGAAACGCCCGCGTCATCCATTGACGGCGTGCTGGATGAGATAGATGAAATCCTGATCATGAGCGTGCATCCCGGCTTCGGCGGGCAGTCCTTCATTGCCGATGTGCTGGACAAGGTCAAAACCCTCCGCCGCAAGCTGCCGGAAATGGATATCTCGATTGACGGCGGCATTGACACTCAAACGGCCGGCCGTTCAGCCGCATGCGGGGCAAATATTTTCCTCGCGGGCAGCTCGCTGTACCGCGCAAAGGATATGGCTTCGGAAATAAGCGCCATGCGCGCGAACGCGCAGAAAATGTACAACACCGGACTGAATTCTTGAGCAGCCTTTCGCACATCCGCAATTTCTGCATCATTGCCCACATTGACCACGGCAAGTCCACCCTTGCCGACCGGATGCTGGATATCACGGGAACAGTGCAGAAGCGGCTGCAGCGCGACCAGCAGCTGGACGCGATGGACCTGGAACGCGAGCGCGGGATCACCATCAAGTCCCATCCCGTGGCCATGAACTACACGGCCCCGGACGGCAAAAAGTATTTGTTCCATTTGATCGACACCCCGGGACATGTGGATTTCACCTATGAAGTCGAGCGCAGCCTTGCCGCATGCGAAGGCGCGCTGCTGGTGGTGGACGTCGCCCAGGGCGTTGAAGCCCAGACCGTGGCCAACAGCCATCTGGCCGTGTTGCAGGGGCTGACGATCATCCCGGTCTTCAACAAGATTGATTTGCCCAGTTCCGATATAGAAGGCACCCGCAAGCAGATTGAAGACGTGCTGGCCATCCCGGCGGAGGATGCATTGAACGTCAGCGCGAAGACCGGACAGGGCGTTGCCGAGATCCTGCAGGCCATTGTGGATCGCGTGCCGCCGCCATCGGGAAATCCCGAAGGCGCCAGCCGCGCGCTGGTGTTCGATTCAATTTACGACACCTTCCGCGGAGTGGTCACCTATATTCGCGTGGTGGACGGATCCTTCAGGGCTGGTGAAAAAATCCGGATGATGGCCACCGGACAGGATTACGAGATCAAGGAAGTCGGCAAATTCATGCCGCAGCCGGTTCCGGTTAAAATCCTCGGGGCAGGGGAGGTGGGCTACATCATTGCCAATATCAAGGAGCCCTCCGATATCCGCATCGGCGACACCGTCACCCTGGCCCGCCAGCCGGCGGAAATCCCGCTGCCCGGCTTCAAGGAAATCCATCCTATGGTGTTTGCGGGCCTGTATCCGATTGAGACCTCGGATTACGAGAAGCTGAAGGCCAGTCTGGACAAGCTCCGGCTCAATGACTGCTCCTTTGTGTACCAGGCGGAAAGCTCCGTGGCGCTGGGATTCGGATTCCGCTGCGGTTTTCTCGGACTGCTCCACCTTGAGGTGATTCAGGAGCGCCTGCGGCGCGAGTACGATCTCGATTTGATTTCCACCTATCCGGGTGTGGTCTACAAGGTCTATTTGACCAGCGGGGAAATGATCGAAGTGGACAATCCGGTTTATCTGCCCGAGACGAACCACATTGAGTGCATCGAAGAGCCTATTGTGAAGGCCTCGATCATTTGCCACAACGAGCACATCGGCGACATGATGCAGCTTATCATGGACCGGCGCGGAACACTGGAGCACACGCACTCGATGGACACGCGCCGCGTGATGCTGACCTGCAAACTTCCGCTCAATGAAATCCTCCTGGATTTTCATGACCGTCTGAAGAGCCTCAGCCGCGGCTATTCCTCCATGGATTACGAACACGCCGGCTATGAGCCGTCGGACCTCGTTAAACTCGACATACTGGTCAACGGCGAAGTGGTGGACGCTTTCTCCTGCATCATTCACCGCTCGAAGGCCGAGTCCCGCGGGCGCGAAATCTGCAAGTCGCTGAAGGAGGTTATTCCTTCGCAGATGTTCCAGATTCCGCTGCAGGCCGCCATCGGCCGCAACATCATTGCCCGTGAAACCATCCGGGCCTTCCGCAAGGACGTCACCGCGAAGTGCTACGGCGGCGACGTCTCGCGCAAGCGCAAGCTGCTGGAGAAGCAGAAGGAAGGCAAAAAGAAAATGAAGCTTGTGGGCCGGGTCAGCATCCCGCAGGATGCCTTTGTATCGGTCTTGAGAACGGACAAGTAGGATGAACTATTTTCAGAAGAGAAAACTGCGCAAGCTCGTGAAGCACTATCTTTACGAAGCGCGGCATCTCAAGCACATGCGCGAGGATATTCTCGAACCGTCCGTGCTGGCCGAATTGGAGGCCGCGCGGCAGGCTCTCATGGATACCGAAGGGCAGGGGGATCCGGAGAAAACAGAAAAGGCCCTTTCCGCGCTGTGCGAGATAATAGACAAGGCCTGCCCCGATTATTCATTCCCGAAGGCCCGCGAGAACGTCGAGATTCTGGTCGTTGCCTTTGCCGTGGCGATGGCCTTCAGAACCTACTTCATACAGCCTTTCAAGATTCCCACAGGCTCCATGCAGCCGACCCTTTATGGGATCACCATGCATCCAGCCGGAAAAGCAAACCTGCTGGACAAACAGCCCCTGCGCCTTGCGAAATTCCTCGTCACAGGTCATTCGCACGTCACGATCAGAGCGCCGGTATCGGGCAAGCTTCGGTTTCTGGGAACAGCCCGGTCGGGAGAAATTCTGCTCGGGATTGATAAAAACGGGCGGCCCAAAATCAAGCGGCTGGATACCTCTTATGACGCCGATATTTTCAACATTGAGAATACAACGCTTCAGTTTCCAATCTCGGTTGATTTCACCATGCACGTCACAAGCGGAGACGTTGTCGAGCGCGGACAGATCATTGCCACCGGAAAAATCCGTGCCGGCGACCACATTTTCGTGAACCGCGTGAAATACAACTTCACACGGCCAAGCCGCGGCGACGTTTTTGTGTTCGACACATCCCATATAGATCATCCGGAAATCCGGGGCGGAACATTCTACATAAAGCGCTTGGCGGGCATGCCGGGAGAATCCATATCCATTCAGCCGCCGTATCTGGTGGCCGACGGCAGGAGGATCGAGGAGCCTTACGGCTTCAAGCGCCTCCTGACCGAACCCGAAAAGGGTTACAAGGGCTATCATCTGGCTCAGCAGTCGCCGGGACGGGTTCGGCCGTATCTGGTCACTGAGACGGACGAGCTCTGCCTGAAGGATGATGAATATCTTCCGTTCGGTGACAACACCGATTTCAGTCTGGACGGACGGTTCTTTGGTCCGGTGAAGGAACGCGACATCATTGGTCCGGCGTTTACCGTTTACTGGCCGCCAACCAAGAGACTGGGGCGCATTCAGTAAAAAAACTATAGCCGTTTTAGGCTGTATGCTGAAGGTCTAAATCGCTCAAGATTCCGATCCAACCTGCCAAAAAGCCCATTTTAAAGGATATTAACATAACGTCGCATAATATATCTTATGTCTACTGTTATGTCCGGACCGCCACAATATGTAGGATTCAAAACGCGGCCGATATCAACAACGGCACTGTTAATAACAATGGCCTTTTGGTATGCGCGGCTGCTTAAGGCCTCGTGCTTGTCTTCGGTGTAGTAACCGCTCTGTGAGCGGTATCTTTTCAGAATGCGCCTCGCAGAGGCGCTACTGCAACGAGGCAAACCAACTAATGAATCCGCCTGAACTACAGCGGATTTTCGTCCGACCAGGCATCAATGGCTTTACTGTCAAAACCGGTGTCGCGTCAGAAACGGACTTGCCACCGCACTCCAATAGCGATGCTAAGGCATCGCAACGATGATGATCGGCCGCTCTGGAAAGGGCTATGCTTCCATAAACAGACACGGGCAGGGGTCATTATACACCCCCTGCCCTCGTGATTTGAATTCCCGCCTTCAATTCTCGCAGGACAGGGCGAGGCGTCCGGAACAGTTGCTTGGATGAACGAGATTATGCAGCGGCTCGGATGGAATGTCTGATCACAAAAAATCGAAAATATCACAAAATCGCGATTTTAGGCCTATTTTAGGCGTTTTTGGGCACTTCTAGGCTGTATTTTGATGTTTTTGGCCGTTTTTAGGGCCTTTTTTACCTCAGGGAACATCAATGAGAATGAATCCGGATGACTGCTGCGCTTTGAGCATCAGTGGCTCACCAGGACCCATGCGCGCCTGGTCTCCCGGATTCAGCGTCTTCCCATTGATCGTGATTTCCCCGTCGGTGAGATACACAAAGATTCTGCGCCCGGCCGCCGCCTGATGAGTCGTTTCCCTACCGGCATCCAGTTCGCAGCGATAAATTGTCGCGTCCGCGTGGATGGCAGAGGCCCCGTCCAAGCCCTGGCCCGACGCAACCGGAAGCAGCCGGTTCCGCCAATCGCCGGCGTCGAAATGCTTCTGCGCATAGCCCGGTTTGAGCCCCGGCTGTTTCGGAAATATCCAGATTTGATAAAAATGCACCGGCTGGCCGGATCGGTTGAATTCTGAATGCATTACTCCTGTTCCGGCAGACATGCACTGCACATCGCCGGCTTTGATAACGGTTTCATGACCCATGCTGTCCTGATGGGTCATTTCTCCTTCAAGCACGATGGTAATGATTTCCATTTCCTTGTGCGGGTGCGCCGGGAACCCGTTGCCCGGCTGGACAATATCATCATTGAAAACTCTGAGCGCCCCGAACTGAATGTTATCCGGATCGAAATAATCCGAAAAAGAGAACAGCCAGAATGATCTCAGCCACTCGCTGTTTGTCAAATGCCGTTGATCTGCTCTGATGATTGCATGCATATCCACCCCCGGTTTTTCAACAGTCATATATCGCAGACGCCATGAAGGAGATTCTATTCAAATTATGAGCAAAAACACGATATTATTCCTGATTTTCGGCACCTTATGGGCATTTTAAGCCGTTTTTCGGCCTTTTTTGACCTGTTTTTACGCAAGAGATTTCAGGCGCCGTACGATGACCGGAACCCAGTATTTCTGCGCGTCCGTGTTGCCGTCCCGCCAGAATATCCGGTGCAGCCAGTTCATGTAGGCGATACCCTGCAGCGCCAGAAAAAGATTCAGATCGCTGTCTGAATACGGGGAGATCCCCCGCCCTGCCCCGTAGTTATCCGCCGCGACTTTCTTAAAAGAATCAAACCGCTGATCCCCGATGAACTCAAAAAGAATGTGAGCCAGATCAAACAGATACCAGCCGAAGCCGCACTCATCAAAATCAATCATGTTCGCTTTATCGCCATCGAACAGGAAATTGCCGACGTGCAGATCGTAGTGAATCAGCCCGAACGTGTCCGCATTTCTTGGATACTGCCTCAGGCGGGCACGGATCGAATCGTTGGCCGCGCTGAGATACGCGGCATCGTCCGGATCAAGGCGGCTGACAAATTCACTGCTCGCAGTCCACGATTTATCGCCAAAGAACCAGGCATCGTCATAGACGGGCCGGACAAGTTTTTCAGGCGGATGGCATGAAGAAGAAAATCTGTGAAGCTGCGCAACGGCTTTCGCCATGGAGGCCATGTGGGCCGGAGTGATGTCATTTCCCCCGAGATGAACGCCCCCTACCCAGCTGAAGATGATGCACATGAAGTCATTTCCATCATCGTTAACAATGCAGAAAAGCTCCCCGCTTCGGGTGGCCAGCGGCGAAGGAATATCGGCGCCAGTGCTCTCGCTGAAATCGCGCAGGACGATCAGCTCCGACGTAATTTGCTGCTTGTAGGATCCGATGATCTTGCGGATTCTCAGTGCATAAGACTTTCCGCTGTCCGTCAGCAGTTTGATAACCGCATTTTCGGATGTTCTGAGATGTTCATGGGACAACACCCTGAACTCGAAGTTCTCAAATATCTGCGGGAGCAGATGCGCATAGCCAGTCATAACGTTAATCATCCAATCGTTATGAAATATTTTGAGTTATAACTTCAGAATATATCGCCACTAATTGTTTTTGCCGCACCGCAGTGATAACAGCCGGTGAGAAGGCTGTGGCGGATGTTTCCGCAACTTTCACATTTCTCAAATAGCTGTGTGCTGCAAAAGGGGCAGACATACGGTTCATCGGGATGTTCAGACGACTGCACAAAAGAGTTTAATTGAATTTTATGAACCGTTCGCCGCGTCCAGTAGAGATAGCGGCGCGGGCCGGTTCGGATAGGATATTCGCAAACCGGGCAAAGATACCGCTCATAAGCCTGCCGATACTGTTTCAGAAGCGCATCCAACTTTGGTTTCACGAGCCTGCGAACCAGCCAGCAGAAACCCCACCCGATAAGGATTAGCAAACAGGATATGAGAAGATACTTGAAGTAACGGCTGGGGAAATGTTCATGGATAACCTGTGCCGTTTTCGTATACACCGCCACAGCCGTTGATGCATAAATCAGCCGGTATACGCTGCTGCGCTTGCGGATCAGTGCGATGGTGCAAATCACTGCCAGGGGAATCAAGAAAAGCATGCGGGCTACGGCCATTTTTATTTCATGTTTTCTTACCAGTTCGGAATACCGTCTCTGCACTTCCTTTTCCTGGAGTTCAATGCGCCGATGCAGCGCGGCTATTTCCTTCTGCAGGTTGAATTTCGCGCTGGTTACTTCAATGTAGGTGTCCGCCGTTGTCTTGAAGTCCTTCTGTATCTCAATCACCTTGTCCAGCGTGCCAAGCAGCCGGGCAAACTGCTCCTGTGTAATGAGGTCCTGATTGCGATCTCTAAGTTTGAACAGATTGTCCACGGTGATCTGAAGCGTCGAGGATGCATCTTTAATGAACCCCCGCTGCTGATCGAGCAGAGTGTGTTTATGCTCAAGCTCTTTCATTTGCATTTCCAAAACTTCCAGCTGCTGGCGAAGTGCATGATTCAAATGCTGTTCATAGAATGCTTCCCGGTCAGGGCGTTTAAATACTCTGATGTCATTCAGCAAATATCCAACTGACCAGTAGACAAGCACGCCGAAAAACACAGCCAGGAGAAGGATCAAAGCCCGGGTCCAGAATGTTCCTTTTGCTTTCTTCATCTCTTGTTCCTCCTTTGAATTTCAGATGCACGGGTAATAAATATTTGCGACTAAAAACAGTTCATGCTTGCAGATATCAACTGCAAGTCAAGAGATAAGCATTGGCACAATTAACGACGGTGCTGGCTTTGTGTCTTAAACTGTATTTACGCCACGGGATCGCCGCAATATTCCTTCCGGTGGCAGTTCCGGCAGGCGTTTCCCATCCACACCTGGTCAAACTGTTCCATGATTTGCCGGACCATGGATGCATCCGTCGTAACAATGCCCGCCTCAAAATTGCGGCGCTGGGGGCTTTTGGCGCCCATGCCGGCACCGGTCAGGTTTGCGCTTCCCGTGTAGGCCACGCGTCCGTCCACGATCACGGACTTGAAATGAACCCGCGGACACAGGATGCGTTCCATGCCGGTGATGAGATTGGGATACCGGTCAAAATCGCGCCTGAAATTGGGGCCCGGCTCTTTCGCGTGAAGCAGGCGGATGGCCACGCCCTGCGCGCACAGTGACGACAGCACGCCCAGAAATGGAATCATGCGCTTGCCCTGCGCCACATGCAAATCCTTCAGGTCCGCCGTCGCCAGCCACAGGAATTCCTTAGCTTGCGGCACCTCGGTCTGGATCACCCGCTTATAAATCTCCATATCGGTGATGAATTCAGTGTTTGCCATGTTCAAATGTTGATTGTTGAGACCTCTCTGCTTTATTTCAGTTCTTTCCATGCTCTTACTGTTAGATATGCCGGAACGCAGAGGACACATCCGAAAGCAATGTTGATTAGCATCCACGGGAAGGGGAAATTGAAAATGCTCCCGATGGATAACCATAATCCGGTTGCGAGGGTGGGCAAGGCTATTAGGATTGCGAATCCTCGATAAAGAAATAGCATCCCGAGCCCTACGGGAATGCAGTAGATAGTGAAGATAATTGTCCCAGACAAGTCGTGGCCGCCGTGTCTGCGTGCTTGCATGTTGACTATGAAAAGGAAGAGACAGAGGAGACCACAAAGAATTGTCAGACCGCCAAGCACTCTGAATACAGTAGCTGTCATTGGGGATGGTTTTCTCAACTCATTCATTTTGTGCTGCCATATTGGGTCGAACGTCAGCGTTCACCGGACGGCGCACTTTGTGCGACGTACGGTGCAACGCCTTGTTGGGGCTTATTTCCATACTTCTTTCTTTTGGTCGAATGTGATGCCGGCAGGCATAATATCCAAGGTTGATCCACAGATGGACAGGGTGACGCGACCGGGGCGTCTTGTGGTGTCAACAAAGGTAACGGTGTAGATCCCCTTGGCGTCATCCTCAGTCCCCAATATATAAGTGCCGGAGGCAACATCGGCGCGTAGGCCGAATGGGCCGCCGTGTAATTCTTTGTCCGTTCTGGTTACGGTAACGGCCCCTTCAGATGACACGGTCAGGATGTATTCACCCTGTCCGCGTACAGCGCGGATAGCCGCAATAAACATGGCAATCACGCCAAGAATCGCGAGTAGGGTTATATACTTTGTCTTCATTTTCTCTTGGCCCCAACGTTAGGGGTGAGTCTCCGGTGTCCCCGCCGCAGGCGGGGCACCGGTAGACTCCAGCCCGTGGTTCGGCTTTCTCTTGCTTTTCATAAACAACGAGATCAATATTGCGTTCATCACAAAACCGAATACACATGGGTATCCAACAATCCACTCATCATTGTGTCGTTCTAAGAAGCGTTTCGGGATATCGTATCTGTCATTATTCGCTTCATCTGGGAACATCTTCTCCAGTTGTACTCGGTCTATAACCTCTGCCCGATCAAGCTCTGTGTACATCGAGGCGGCACTCATGAAGTGCATCCTATGAAGTATAGACATAGCGGGGAAGACCAGTGCTGCTGCGAGGAGATTCAAAATGATCAGTGTTGTCTTCATATTTTATTGCCGAACGTTAAATAAACCACATGTTAGATTTGTACGGGAATAAGTGCCGTGCAACAAGTTTGACAGAAAAACACGATTTTTCATCGTTTTTGCGACTTTTTTGATGCTTTTTTGCCATTTTTGACCATTTTTAGGCTGTTTTTGGCCATTTCTGACAGAAGCAAGAATTCAGGAGACAGAATTCAGAATTCCCCAAAATCCTCTTCTGCGCTCGGAACTCCGCACTCACCTTCCTTCTCCCTTTCTGAATCCTGACTACTGGCTCCTGACTTCTGGATTCTCCGCCCGCAATCACCGGATCAGATAAATCATCTTGTCGGCCGTGCCGTTGCGTTCGTAGTCAATGACGACGGTGTTGAGGCGGTTCTGGATGAATTCGCCGAGCATGTATTCCGCGCGCGACTGGCTTTTCATGATCATCGAGTTAACCTTGCGGATGGTGTCGCCTTCCTGAATGCCCATGGCCTTGAAGAATTCGCGTTCACCCTGCGGATCGTAGACGTATCCCAGAATCTGTCCTTCCTTGCTGTAGTCCGGGCGGAGCGATGCATAGAGGTTGGTGATGCGTTCCGGATCGTCGAGGATTTCCTGATAGTACTCCAGAAGCGCCTGCTTGCTCAATACCCAGCGCTTTTCTCCGACACGCTTTCCAAACTTGTTTTCCTCGAACACTTTTTCTTCGGGCGCCGCGGCCGTCACAGGCTGACCGGTTGCCGGTGAAGACTCGCCCGATCCCTGGAAACTCAGCCAGAGCGTTTCCTCGGTCTCTCCGGCGCGCAGAACCACGTGATCGTTGAAAATCGAGGCCACGGTGACGTCATCAATGGCATCCCCCTCGCCCACCAGGTGCTGGGTCTTTTTTGCAAAGTCGTCCAGAATCGCGCGCTGGTTCTTGTCGGTGTTTTCCGCGAACACGGAGAAGGTGCCGGCGAGGCGGAAGCGCTGGCCAAGCGAACCGGCGGCAGCGGTCGCGCCGCCTTCAAGCGATTTGAAAACTTTCCATGCCGCAGGTTCAAACTCCAGCGGGGCCGACCATTCCGGAACGGGGGCCTGTTCCGGGGGCGGCGGATTTTCGGGCAGCGGCAGATATTTGTATGCAAACAGGGCCACGGCGAGCGCGGCGACAGCAAGGACCGGAAACCGCGCCTTCAGAATCAGGTTGTCCCATGAAAATTGCATGACGGAAACCATACCTTTTGGGGGGCGGAATGGCAATCTGTTACAATGATCAGGCTGAAGGAGTTTAGGCTGAAGGCCGAAGGGGAAAAAACTGAGGAAATCTTCTGTCCTAACAGCCTTCAGCCTAAATCGCTTCAGTCCTTGGAAATTAAGCGGAGACTGTAAGCCGGATTTTGTTCCTGCATTGCTGCAAGCATTGGTCATTTGTCTAAGCGATCAACCCGGAACTGCCATTGCTTGCGCAAAACGAGGCGAGCAGCCTCCAGTTCCCTATTTGATCTTGCTCCGGATGGGGTTTACCCTGCCCCCTCGATCTCTCTCGGGGCGGTGGTCTCTTACACCGCCTTTTCACCCTTACCCTGAGATTGCTCTCCGGGCGGTTTGTTTTCTGTGGCACTTTCCATACTCTTCGATGTGGCGAAGAGCTTCCCCGTTTTCACAGGGTCATCCTGCTCTGTGGAGTCCGGACTTTCCTCCCGTTCTTGCGAACGAGCGACCAATCGTCTCCGCATTAATTTCTCAAAGATCCGCGGAGAAGATACGCCATCAGGGCGCCCAGTACAACAGGCGTCCGCAGAAATTGCAGGACGGCACATCCAGGCCCTTTTGCGTGTCGTGAACGACCTGCGGAGGCAGATTCATGTGGCATCCGCCGCAGGATCCCTTTTCGATCGGGACCAGCGCCTTGTCGCCAACGTGTTTCAGGATGCGTTCATAACGGGAAAGCAGAGGTTTGTCTATGTCTTTGGTCAAATCGGCCCGGTCGGATTCCAGCTGCTTGATTTCAAGCTCAATATCCTGGGCGCGCTTGTCCAGACGAGCCGTGTTTTCCTCCACAATCGCCTGTTCCCCTTTCAGGGATTGTTCCTTTTCGGCGATTGCAGCCTTCAGGGCTTCCATTTCCTCCATCAGTACGAGTTCCCGGTCCTCGACCGCGCGGATTTCCTGACGGGTTGAGAATATTTCTTTTTCAAGCGCCTTGTAGGCCGTGTTGTCCTTGACCTGGAGCTGCTGCTCGCGGAACTTCAGGATTTTCTGGTTCAGCGCTTCAATGTCGCCCTCGACCTTCTGGATGGTGGTCTTGTGGGTTTTCAGGTTATGCGTGGCATCGTCGAATGCCTGCTGGTGGGATTTCAGGCGAGTCTCAATTTCCGCCTTGCGTGCGGGAATGTCGCGGCCCTCCCGCTTGAGCCGGAGAATCCTGAGGTCCCGCTCCTGAAGGGTCAGCAGTCTTTCCATGTTTGTTGACATCGTGCTCCTTATCTGTCACGCCGATTCGAATGTGCAAAAATCAAAAAGCGCGTGTAGTCTAGCGGCGCCCCCCCGTAGAGTCAACAGATTGCTGCGATTAAATGCGGCCGCAAAAGCAAAATGTGTTCGATAAAAGAAACAATGAACCATGTATTGTAGGCCCGGTCCCCGACCGGGCGAATTCCGCCGGGTGAGGGCACCCGGCCTACACTTGGCACAGAAGGCTATACAATACGGCGGCGCAGCAGAACGCATATCGTAAGGGACGTGGCGGTCTTCAGAGCATCCCCCGCCAGAAACGGAAGCCCACCCAGCATCCACGCCTGCCGTACCGGCAAATGCATCATCGCGACCAGCCAGAGCATACCGCACAGGAGGATCAGGGCTGAACCGGCCGCAAAGGCGGCAAACAGCAGAGCCGTCTTGTCCGTGCGCTGAGATACAAGGCCTATCAGCACGGTCGCCAGCATGAATCCGGCAAGATATCCGCCGGTGGGACCGGCAAGGTACATCAGGCCGGATACTCCGGCCGTGGCAAAGAACGGAACACCGCACATTCCAATCGCAATGTAAAGTGCGACAGCGGAAAGACCGGCCCACGGGCCGAGCAAAGCTCCGGCCATGAGGGCAAACATGGTCTGCAGGGTCACCGGCACGGGATTACCCGGCAGGAAAAACTTAACATGCGCGCCCACCGCCAGCAGGGCCACGAACGATGCGATGCCGAATGCTTTCGTCCATGCCGCTGGGATTTCAAGCGTTGCAATCTGGGGAAGAATCCCAATTCTCCTGGTGTCTGCCATACTCATAGTGTCCTCCATTCCTGGGCGCTATTTCTGGACTATTTTGTTTTTTGAATCAACCATAATCACCTGAGGATTCCATGTGGCGGCCTCGGCCGCAGTGGCGTTGGCATAGGTCAGGATAATCACCTGATCCCCTGCCGCGCCAAGCCGTGCGGCCGCGCCGTTCAGGACAATGGCCCCCGATCCGGCTGGCGAGCGGATGGCATAGGTGATCAGCCGGCTGCCGTTGTTCAGATTCAGCACGTGAACCTGCTCGCCGGGGAGAATGTCGGCCGCCTTCAGCAGATTGTCATCAATCCCCAGGCTGCCCTCGTAATTGAGATTGGCATCCGTGATTGTGGCCCGGTGAATTTTTGATTTCAGTATGATGCGTTGCATTTCCTGTCCCTGCTCATTTCTTTTTTGATGGAGATACCGGTTCCTGAATCAGCCCGGTTTCGCGCAGCTTTTCCCATGTGATTTCCCCGGGGAACTGACCGCGTTCAACAAGACGCCGCACAAACTTGCCCAGAAGGTCCACTTCCAGGTTGATGGCGTCTCCCGGCTTCAGGTCACAGAAGGTCGTGTGTTCGTATGTAAAGGGAATGATGTGTATGGTAAAGGAGTCTTCCTGCAGATCTGCGATGGTCAGGCTTACGCCGTCCACCGTGACCGATCCCTTGAAGACCATTCCATCCATGAGGCGCGGTTCCGCGGTGAACTCGAAGGCCCAGTCGCGGCCGACCTGGCGGATCGATTTCACACGGCCGGTTCCGTCCACATGGCCGATCACAATATGACCGCCCATCGTATCGCCCCAGCGAAGCGAGCGCTCCATGTTCAGAAACTGGCCCTTTTTCTTTTCGCCGAGATTCGTGCGTTCAAAGGTTTCGCGAAGCACATCAAAATGAAGGTTGTTCCCTTCCAGCTTCGTCAGCGTCAGGCATATGCCCTGTATGGCGATGCTTTCGCCGATTTCAAGCGGGCGATCCCACGCATCGGTGCGCAGAACAATTTTGCCCCACTTCTCAGCAAGGTCATGCTGAACAATTTCACCTTTTTTCTGAACAATTCCACTAAACATAATTTCTACTCCAGCGGCGAACTCTGCCTCAAAATTTCCGGTCTTGCCAGAATTAAAATATCGTTTCCAACGCGCTCCATGCCGGTGAAAACCACATGCGGGAGGCCATCCATCAGCCAGCCTGGACCACCGACGCTGCTTGTGGATTCGCGTCCGCCGATAATCACCGGGGCCACGAAAAATGCAAAACAGTCCACGCACTGTTCGGCGACGAGGCTGGCAGCCAGTTCCCCTCCCCCTTCGCAAAGCACATGCATAATGCCCATCTTGCCGAGTTCCCCGAGAAGATGCTTCAGCGGATTCCTTCTGGGAATCCGGATCATTTGCGCAGCGCTTTTCCCGGCGATCCGCTTTGAGCCGGCAATGAGGGTCCGGTCTGCGAATGAATCCGTCAGCACACGGGATTTTGCTGGAATCTGTCCATTGGCATCCACAATCACGCGCCACGGTTTGCGGCCATTGGCCGGGCGCGGCTGGAGTTGCGGATTGTCTGCTTTCACCGTGCCCGCGCCAACCATGATGGCATCAACCTTGCGCCGCATGGCCTGCACACGCTCGCGCGATTTGGGGCCCGTGATCCATTTTGAATTCATATTCCGGTCGGATATTTTTCCGTCCAGTGACATGCCCAGTTTCAGGGTGACCAGCGGCATGCCTTTGGTGATCCATTTGGCAAAAGGCGCAATCATTTCATCGCCTTCCGTTTTGCAAATCCCGTGAATGACTTTGATGCCGTTCTTCTTCAGCACGGCAAAACCCCTGCCGGCATGTTTCGGATTCGGATCGGTGGAAGCCGCCACAACCGTTTTGATCCCCGCCGCAATAATCGCATCCGTGCAGGGCGGAGTCCGGCCATGGGTGCAGCAGGGTTCAAGCGTCACATAAAGCGTGGCGCCCTTTGCTTTGGAGCCGGCATTAGCCAGTGCAACGCGTTCAGCATGCGCGGTGCCCGCCTTCTTGTGCCAGCCTTCGGCAATGATTCGGCCGTTCTTTACAATCACGGCGCCGACGGGCGGATTGGGCCGGGTCAGGCCTTCACCGTTGGCCGCCAGATCGAGCGCGCGGCGCATGAACTTATCGTGATCAATACCCGTCATGGTTCTTCCTTTGTTTCAAGGAGCGCATCCACAAATTCTTCGGCGCTGAACGGAGCCAGATCATCCTCCCCTTCCCCGAGTCCGACCCAGTGTATGGGGATGCCGAGTTCCTGTCGTATTGAAAAAATGAATCCGCCCTTTGAGGAGCCGTCCAGTTTTGTGACAATTGCGCCGGTCAGGGGAACGGCATCGTTGAAAATCCTGGCCTGGCTGAGCGCGTTCTGGCCGAGCGCGGCATCCAGCACAATCCATGTCTCGTGCGGGGCACCCTCCATGCGCTTGGAGAGCGATCGGCTGATCTTCTGGAGTTCCTGCATCAGGGGCGCCTGTGTGTGCATGCGGCCGGCGGTGTCCACAATAAGCGCATCAGCCTTGCGGGCAATGGCGGCCTCGAGTGCGTCATAGGCCACGGCGGCGGCGTCCGCGCCGGAGGCCCCGGCCACCGCATCGCATCCAATGCGGTCCGCCCACAGCTTGAGCTGGTCGGCTCCTGCCGCGCGAAAAGTGTCCGTCGCCGCCAGCAAAGGGGTCAGTCCTTGCATTGTCGCATTTTTTGCCAGCCTTGCTGCGGTTGTTGTTTTTCCGGAACCGTTCACGCCGACCAGCAGAATGGAATGGGGTTTGCAGTCCGTACGCCATTTAAACGCAGGCCCGTGATCAAGATGCCGCAGAAGCATCTCGCGAATCATGGTTTTCTTGGCGCCAGGATGCCCGCGCGGCGCGCGCTGCAATTTGTCCACCCATTCGGCCGCAAGCCGCGGTGCAATGTCCGCCCCGATCAGATGATCCTCCAGATCGTCGAGCGAATCAGTATCGAGACTGTCCGTCCGTGAAAGTATCCGGCCGAAGACATCCGCAATGTTCTTGCGGGTTCGAACCAGGGCATCTATCCAGCGCGCCATGCTCCCGACCTCACTTTGCGGGTTTCTTGTCGAGTTTCTGCAGGACTGCATCCAGCACGCCGTTCACGAACCGGCCGGACTCGTTGCTGCTCATGTTTTTTGCAATGTCCACGGCCTCGTTGATGGAAACCACCGGCGGAATGTCCGGGCAATGGATCATCTCATAGACTGCGACGCGCATGGCATTGCGGTCCACGCCGCCCATGCGACCCACATCCCAGTTTGTGGCGCACTTGTGGAGAAGCGCATCAATTTCTTTGCGGTGCTCTTCAACTCCGCGCACAAGCTGCTCGGTGAAATCCTTCGCCTTCTGCGTGGGATTCTTGTCCTGCCAGAAAAGCTCCAGCGAGTCTTTCAAATCTTCGCGGTTGATTTCCCGCTGAAAAAGAAGCTGCACGGCCCACTCGCGGGATTCTGATCTCTTAGTCATCGTTCTTCTCCATTGCGCGGTACAAAGTGGCCATTTCGACCGCCGCGCATCCGGCATACCAGCCGCGGCTCTTCTTCCCGCTGGTGATGCGGGATACCGCCTGCTCAATGTTTCGTGTTGCTACAACTTCATGAATCACCGGAATGCTGCACTTGCGCGAAGTCTTGGCCAGATAGTGAGCAACCTCCCGGTTGATCATGTCCGCGTGCGGCGTTTCGCCTTCAATCACAAGACCCAGCGCAATGAGCGCGTCAAAGCGCTTCTCACGCGCAAGCAGGTGAATGACGGCGGGCACTTCATAGGCGCCCGGCACCCAGTGCACAAGAATGTCAGCTTTCCGGACACCGTGCTTGGTCAGCGCGGCAATTGCACTGCGGGCGAGTTCCGTCGTCAGCGACTCATTGAAGCGGCTGACCACAATGCCGATTTTCAGGCCTTTCCCGTTCATTGTACCGGTGATCTGGCGGATGCCTCCGAGGCTGGCGGCCTTCACGGATTTTGCTTCGCCTTTTTTATGTGCCATATCCGGTCTCCTAAAGAAGATGCCCCAGTTTTTCTTTTTTGGTCTTCAGATATTTTTGGTTGTGTTCCGTGTGCTTCATGACAATCGGAACACGCTTGACGATTTTCAACCCGTACAGCTCCAGCCCCTTGACCTTGCGCGGATTGTTGGTCAGCAGCCGGATATTATGCAGGCCGAGGTCGGCCAGCATCTGCGCGCCGCTGCCGTAATCACGCAGGTCGGCATCGAATCCCAAATGGATATTGGCCTCCACGGTGTCCATGCCCCGATCCTGCAATGCATAGGCATGAATCTTGTGGGCCAGCCCGATTCCGCGGCCTTCCTGCCGCATGTAGAGGATCACGCCGTGCCCCTCCTCCGCGACCTGCTTCATGGCGGACTTGAGCTGCGTGCCGCAGTCGCACCGCAGGGATCCCAGCACATCACCCGTGAGACACTCGCTGTGAATGCGGACCAGCGCGGATTTCTGCTTCTCCGGGCGGCCCATCACCAGCGCAATGTGATGCTTGTCGTCAATGAACGAGTAATAGAGCTTCAGGCGGAATTTACCAAACTCCGTCGGCAGCTTGGCTTCGCGCTCGAGCTTGACCAGTTTCTCTGTCCTGCGCCGGTATGAGATCAGGTCGGCAGTGGACACGATCTTCAGCTTGTGATCCTTTGCGAACTTCATCAGTTCCGGCAGGCGGGCCATCTCGCCGTCCTCGCGCAGGATTTCGCAGATGGTTCCGGACGGCTTCAGGCCGGCCATGCGGGCGAGATCCACGGAGGCTTCGGTATGCCCCGCGCGGCGCAGCACACCGCCGGGCACCGCTTCGAGCGGGAATACATGCCCCGGCCGCACCAGCGCCTCGGGGCCGACTTTTTCATTCACCAGAATCTGCAGGGTTTTTGCGCGGTCGAACGCGCTGATGCCGGTGGTGATGCCGTGGCGCGCGTCCACCGACTCCATGAACGCTGTTCCAAAGCGGGTCTGGTTGCGGCCTTCGCTGACCATGCGCGCAAGGCCCAGCTTCAACAGCCGCTCCGGCTCCATGGCCACGCAGATCAGCCCCCGGCCTCGCGTGGCCATGAAATTGACAATCTCGGGCGTGACTTTCTCCGTGGCGCAGACGAGGTCGCCCTCGTTCTCGCGCTTCTCGTCATCGGTGATAATGATGACTTCGCCGTTCCGGATGGCCTTGATGGCTTCCGGAATCGTGTTGAACTTGAATTTCTTTTCTTTTTTCCTGTTCATAAAAAAACCCGAAGGCGCAGACCTCCGGGAACAAGAAAGAATCCTCGCAAACTCTCTCCCATCCAGACTTTACTGTCGGCTGCGTTTATCCGTTTCCAGACTGCGCATCAGTTCTTCACTGAAGAACTCGCGGGCTTTCACCGCCGGTAGGGAATTTCACCCTGTCCTGAGAATCTGTCACCAGTTCTAAAATTTCGCGACAACATAAACCGCGGCGCGAAATATCTCAAGCCCATAAATTTCTCAAAAATTGCTCAAAAAAGGCAAAAAAACGGCCCAAAATGCCTAAAATCGTCAAAAACAGGCAAAAAACGCTTAAAAATGGCCATTTTTCGTGTTTTTCACAAAATCGGTAACAAACTGCGCCTGGAAAATAATGCGTGATAAAATCCGGTTTTCGGACTGCTCATCTTGTTTGCGGCCTTGGCGAGCTTGCGAGACCTTTTTGCGGCTGGATAATACCCATCATGGCTCACTCTCCGAAAGTCTAGGACACAATATCATCTTCCCGTCATCCCGGAAAGTGATATCCTCTAGTCGGACAATTTCGGCAACACGCCGTTTAGACCAGACCACCGCTTCCCCTTCTTCCGCTACTTTTCTTCATATTTTTAGAGATTTTTAAAATATTTACAGTTGTTAGCATGAACAATAAAAGGTAATGAACGGAGATAATCAACTTCACATATTGGCAATGCATATATCCATTGTACCCGTACCAGACTGAACCAAGGGCAGAGAGTATGAGCAATGATATTAATTTTACATTTTGAATATTCATTGGTTCTCACATTGACTACATGATACTTTGACGTCATAACTTGCCCATGCGACCATATGCACTGCAACGGAACAGCCCAAAGCACCCCAGGTAGGCACCAAAACCGACGGAGGGGTACAGGCTAGCGTTGCACTTAGTATTGCAGCTCCCAATTTCAACTCTGATAACTTGCAGTCAAGTTTTGCATCTTCTAATTCCTGGCCGCAACATACCTTAGACCCAAGTTCATCCCAATAGTTGACCGGATTATTGGCGCAAAACTGGTAAAGATTATATCCCCCTTCTTCTTCAATCGGATCCCTATTTGGCCACTGGCCCATCTGCGGACTATAGAATCTTTGAACGTAGTAGTTCAGGCGGACAGGCACATCATACTCCTTGGAACTGAACTGATAGCGGCTGCTTACAGACCCCCTTTGAGCCAGCACCTGCCCAAACGGGGAGTAAGTGTAGGAAACTGTCAACACTTCATTGGTATCGTTCAGATTAATAACATTCCCGTTGCCGTCATAATGAAAATGATTGACGGCAGAAGGTTGTGCGCTGATGACGGATAGTATACCGCCGATGCCTCCAGCACCACCAATTGTGCCAGAGATATCAGGCCCGTGCGTATACGCCTCCAACTGGTTGTCAGCTCCGTCCAGAACCGCGACCACAAGCCAGTCGTGATAGACATAGCGATTCGTGCTACCCCCATCCGCGTAGAGAATCCTCTCACGGCGGCGGCCCCTGCCATCGTAGCGGTTTTTCACTATGAGCGCACCGGTCTGCGCCAAACGCACTTCTATGAGCCGATCAGCTTCATCGTAGGTGTATGCGAATTCAGAGTCGTTTGTCATATTACCGTTGGCATCGTAACCATAGCCGCGATTCCCAACCATGACGCCGACTGCATTCGTGGCAGTACGCCCAAAAACATCTGTCAGCAAAGCGGTATATACATTCGCGCCTTCGGTGACCGGCAAATTGGTAACGACATATATACCGTCAGCAGACCGAGCTGCTGCCAGCCCGTTCACAGTAATCGCTCCGTTCGTCAGGTTCGCCACTCCAAGCACAGTCATAGTACCGGACCAGTGGCTGGTAATGCTCTGGTTCAGGTTGTTGAATGCATTCGCCGTTACGAAGCCATTCCGGGCCTGGTTGGTCGGATTTCCGGTGGCGTCATAACCATAATTGAAATCATAGCCGGGAGAATCGCAAGAAGCACCAGTGAGCTGGCCAACGGCATCATATGTGCAGTCAACTATTCGTGCAGCACCGAGGCCGCCGCCTATATCCTGATCGGTTCTGGCAATGCGAATGCGCTGGTCAGAATCATCAAGAGTATAGGCAAACGACGAGATTAGCTGTCCGACAGAAGTCCTGTTCAGCAGGTTCGTCAAACGATTGAGCGGATCGTACGTATACTCAGAAATTGAACCATTCGCGCGAATCAGATCAGAGATTTGTGTGCCGTTACTGTTATAACCGAAGCTGTAATTGCCCTCGGGTGCAATTACGCCGGAAATGCGACCCAGAGTATCGTAAACATAATCCACCGCATGGCTTCCAAGGGTAATATTCGTCAACTGTGCACCATCATCATAGGAATATGACACCAAATCTCCATTAAACGGCCCATCCACAGCTGAGACAGCTGAACAACTTTGCTCGTAGCTATAAACCGTTGTTCCAATAGCGTCTACCATATTGGTCATGCGGCTTAGAGCATCATAAGCAAAAGTCACATCCGCATCGGTGGCATAATCAATGAGGATGAGATTTCCAACGTCGTCATATTCATATGTTGTTGCGATCCCATTTGCATCAGTCTTCAGAGTCAAAAGCCCTTCTGCATTGTAAGAATAAGTATAGCTGGTGGCATCATCATGAATTTTACTCCGCAAACGCCCTTCTTCGTCATAAACAAAACGGGTTATATTGCCCGCCTGATCTGTAAGGTTGGTCAAATGACCCGCTGAGTCATAGGAAAACAGGACGCTATGACCTGCATTGTCTATCTGGTTCGTTATACGACCCAGCAAATCCCGATAATACGTCGTGCTGCGACCAGCACGATCGCTGGCTGCTTTCAGATACGTATTCTCATAAATATTTTCGCTATAAGTGCCGTCAGGCATGTAACTCCTGAGAAGGCGGCCAATGCTGTCGAAGGTATTCGTAATTAAGAGTCCCGCACTATCACGCCGCGCGACCGCCCAACCAAGGGAATTGTAACCATTGCTGGCAACAAGCAAACCCCCACGATGAACAGTAATCTCATTGCCAGCCGTATCATATGTGTTGCTAAGAACGATGCCGTTAGCGTCTATTGTCCTGATTAGTCTGCCAACGCCATCGTAAACATTGCTAATCGTCTCACCGCTGCATTTCTGCACCGACACCAACCTATTAGCGGCATCGTAAAGGAATGTTGTTACATCACCAAGTGCATTGGTAACATGAGTGCGGTTGCCGACCTCGTCATAACCAAAGCTCGTAATCCGTCCCTCCTCGTCAACAACGGAAGCCTTACGGCCCCAAGCATCGTAATCAATGTGCGTTTCAGCACCAAGGCGGTTGACTTGTGTCCGAACGCCATCAGGATCATACTTCCAAAGACGACTCGTGTTGTCACTCGAATATGTTTCGGACAGTTTTCGCCCGAGTACATCATAAGAATTGCTAACCGTCAGGCCCAGTGGCGTTGTTTGTGAAAGAAGACGTCCCTCCACGTTATAATTATAAAGACTCGTGGCGCCAAGTGGATCCGTCACCGAATGCCTGAACCCCAATTCATCGTAAGCGATGGATGTGCCCCCTCCCGCACGGTGCAACAGTTGTGTCGCCTGGGCATATTTGTCATAACGCAAAGCTTCTTCTGTTCCGTCAGGGTAAATAGTATTCGTGACATTTCCCCGCCAGTCGTAGAAATACTGGGTGACATAGCCCAAGTCGTTGCTTAAAGCAGCTAGGCGGTCGTGTTCATCATAGCTGAAATGAGTCACAGCGCCGAGAGGATCGGTCTCTGACAACTTGAGTCCTCTCTGATCATATTCAGATGTCCAAACGGAACCGTCACGCATTCGATTACTGAGAACCTGTCCGAAATCATTGTAAGAGAAGGTTTCGTAAGTGCCATCTGGATGGTCAATCCGTGTAGGTCGGTGGGAGCCGTCGCGTGTGTAAGTGGTGGTCCTCCCGCCCTTGTCGGTGGTGGAAGCGATATAGAATGGATAGGTCTCATCCGTATATGCGTTTATAACATCCAATCCGCATTCGCAACCGCAACCTCCGGCAGAGTTTGAAATCGAAAGGATTGCCCCAAAATGCCATGTGCGGTTATATACCGAGGTCCGCCCCATGGGATCAACCCGCTTCCACAGCATCCCGTTGCCGCCATAATACTCGTTTTGATAAACATAGCCCAATGCGTTTGTGCGCGCGAGCAGATTACAGTTGCTATCCAGATAATTGTAAGTGGATATCTCACCCCCGGGGGCAGTGTAGATTCGCACATTGCTGTCAGTCGGGTCGAATTCCAGGCGGCCAAGCAACTGGCTGGAAATCAAGGTTCTCTCTTCGTATATCTGCCCTGAGAAATCCCGGTTAGTATGGTAGCTGTACTGAACGGCGCGGCCGGGTCCGTTCAGATTGGGATCATCTGCGGTGCGCAGGAGTCCTTCTCGATCCTGGTCATAAGATGCGGGATAGTACGAATATTCAGCCTTAGTCCCGTCACCATAATTTGCCTCGACCAGCTGGATGTCGAGCACTTTAGAGGCACTCCACGCCCAGTCGTAGACATAGTTCACACTGCGGCCATCGCTTGCCTCCACGCTTGAGACGAGTCGGAAGGGATCCACCACAGCCACCGAATTGGAACTCGGTCCACCATAAATGGTGTTGTCGGGGTCAGTGATCCAATAGTCATTAGTGTCTCCCGGATATCGAACCAGAAAGCGGTATTCATAGAATCCATTATCAAGATTAACATCCGCTATCCACGCTCCGTTGGACAACGTCATTGGGGTTTGGTTTGCCTGCCAGTCATTCCAAGTGGCCGGGAGCAAGACCGCCGCAGCATTCGTATTCACGTAGGTAAAACGAACAAGTCCTGCATCCACGCTGTTGCTTACGGAGGAATACTCCAAATGGATGAAGTGATTTGTATTGGGTCCCAGCACATCTGTAATCAAATCGTTGGTGTTATATACGAATTGATAACGATTGGAATATGGATCAGAAAACCCCTCCATCCGGAAAAGCTTGTCAGAGTCCACAACTCTTTCCGTAATATGGTAACGTGTACCATCCAGATAGAAGAGATAGTAGTTTGTGCCCTCGGGCAATACACGCGCATGCGCACGCGGCGTTGAAGTCATGTGCAAATCATTCGTGGACTTCTTGTAATAAAAGCTGCTCATAGATGTGGGATCAATCACCTGAATTTTCTGATCCCCATTGGTCGTAAGACCATCATCGAGAACAGTCCACTGGTAACTGTGACGCCAGTTTCCCGTCTGTCCAAATGGATAATCACCCCGTGGTCGGGCCGCCCATTCCGGTCGGCTCGTTTGAGTACGCGTGAATTCCAGTGGACGCTCGCCGACCTGCACCGCCAGCTCCAGATCGGTGACCTTGCGGCGCACGTTCGCCGAAAAAATATTAAACGGGTTTCCTCCACCACCCTGTTGCTGCTCACAACAGTCTAATTCTTCTCCCGTCAATCCCTCACAGGGGTCGCAGTTCGCGCAATCCTCGGCCTGTGCAGGAAATTGAAAAATTACCAGCATATATACAAGGCAGGATATGACCGTTCTGTTAATCATGGTGCCACCTCCTGGTTTCCCTTGTTCCGGTATCGTGGTGGCACTTGGGCTTCAACATGAAATACCATAGTCACGGACCTCCCTTTTACCTTAATTATCAGGGGGTGGCCGCCATAGCGCCCCACCTGATAAGCAAAACTTATCTTCCCAGATTCTGTTGCCTTGAGCCGTGTCTTTGCCAAGCCCTTGATTTTTCCGCCATGCGTAGACTCAAGCATCACAACGGTACCGACTTCAATAAGCGGCGAGGTTATGGAAATGCGACAAGACTCCAGCGGATTCAGATCAACAGAGGTGAACCGTCCATCCTGTTCCTTCATGGAAAGAGCACTTCCATCCTCTCGAATAATCGTAGCCCGCCATTCTTGCGGCACCACGGCAGCTCCATCTGTTTGTGCCTGCGCCGCGGCGGGGGCGGGAAAATATCCTGCAAGGGCGTTAGGCGCAGCTAAGATAAGCAAGCTAAGAGCCGTCGGCCAGCCATAAATTGCCATCCATCTGATTCGACGCGACAAAGAATAAGTTTTATTTGTCATGGAAGCACCATCCCTTCTTGTGGCCAAGTAATCGCGATTTCTGGAGCCGGATCAAAGTGTGCGGGATTAGCCCCCGCATTATATTCTTGAAGATTATTCATCCCATCCCCGTCGGGATCGCCGTCCGCCCCGTTGTCGGAATCAATCGAACCGTCATCAAGCGGATCAAGGTCGTATTGCTCCTCCCAGTCATCAGGGAGTCCGTCACTATCAGAGTCGGCAGATTCACCCACACCCAAGGATCGAAGCGGAATTTCCCAACATCCCAACCCGTGGTTGTCGTTAGTGACTCCGGCATTGTTGTGATACAGAAGCCCAATATTGCTTCCTGCATTACTGCTTATGGAAATTGCCTTGTCATAGCGATACGTTGCTGCATTCTGCGAAAGTGCCCCGTAATCGGTTGCTCCAGCTCCATCGTTCTGATCCACACGCACAAAGACGGACTCGCCATACAATGGATCATATTCATTCACAAAATAGGACACTTTAAGATAACCGCCCTTGAAAGGGGCTGCTGGAAACCATAATAGCGTTGTATCTTCATTTGCATTGGAGATCGCAGGCGATGTTCCGATTTCGTACTCCAGACGATTTACAATGGGCAGACCTGCAACGCCGTCATTGTCGGGATTCGCTGACGCCGTGTTGCTCAGACCTCCCCACCAATATTGCTCCCAATCATCCGGCAGGCCATCACTATCGGAATCCGTTGCGCTTCCCGCGACGACTGCAAGAAACGGAGGCCCACTGGTTGGATCATCATGTAATATCCCAGTGCCGTCCTCCATCTCCACATGATAATAGACATCCTTTCCGGGAGGCATGGTTCCAAGATTACTATGCCACCATTCGTTATTCCCGATGTATCCATTTGTGATAAGGGCCTGATCAAGCCACTGGAATCCGCCAATACTGAATATAACGCTCCCCTGTACCCCCGCTTGATAAGGATAACTCTCTGTGTTGATCCAGAGATCGTCAGCAGAAGTCAACGCGCCATTGGTCGGCCAATGATGGGTGTTGCCAAAGTAGGTGATGACCTGCCCTGTAGCCATTAATGTATGGTAGTTGCTGCCGCCATTCAAATCCCACCAGTCCGTACCGGCTCCATCAACAACTTTGTAAGCATAATCAATGGTGGTGTTCACGGGATAGCGGCCCAGCATGAAGTGCCACCAATCGTTATTAACCCGCTGGCCAGCCAATGACATCTCTACAGCCGCCCAGTTCCCCGAGTTGACGCTATAATACAGCCATGTCTCGTATCCACATCCGCGCGGCCAAGACTCGATGTTTACCCAAAGGTCATCGCCCGCCACGAGATCCCCTGTCGCCGGAACCTGTTCATGGTTTCCCACGAATTTTAAGACGGGATCGCCAGCAGTGAAATAGTAGTTATTCCCTCCATTGTTGTCCCAAATATTGCCGCCCCAATCGTCCCATCCGTGGAAGTAGTACTCTACGACCTTGTTCGTGGCAAAGACCATGTCCGGCTCATGACGCCAAACAGAATTCCCACTGTCATATCCGACATATGACATGGTATAGACATTCCAGCTTCCATAATCGACACGTATGCCTATTTCAGCGTGCAACCCCCAATAATCCTGGTTCATTGAAGTCATGAAGGTTCCTGGATTGTCACCATCATGGCGCTGATAAGAGCCAAACACCCCCATCCATGACGGGAAGGCGAAAGTTACGGAGACAAGGACTAGTATGATCAGTAAAACGAGATTCCACAATTTTACATTCATGGAGTGATGTATTTTAAACATAATTGCCAACTCCCTTCCCTGTTTGTTATGCACAGAAAATCACCGGGCATTAAATCCCACGATTGATTCCTGATGCAGTTGACCTCAATGCATGCACCTTGCGTATAAATATTCGTTCTGTCAAACGTATATTTTGCATTCTCTCAGATTATTTCATCCTGCGGTATTGGCAAATGCCCAAGCTTCACTACTGAAGACCGTTGATTTCATAAATTTGCCATTTTTCAGAATATTTAGGCGTTATTGACCTTTAAACTTTTATGTGCAGCCTTTGGGTCAAAAATGCTATAAATAGCGAAAAAGTGCCCAGAAATCGTCAAAATTAGGCCAAAAAACGCCTAATAATGGTCATTTTTTCGTTTTTTCACGCAAATGGCCAGACCGCTCAGAAGACATCTGAATTTGAAGACAGATAGAAAACTATCCATCACGCCGATACGCGTGAACACAAGAAAGGGTTTCGCCATTTTCGGCCCCTTATCGGCCTGTTTCGCTTGACTTTATGTTCTAAGAATGTAGATAGAAAGAAAACTTCCTAATAACTTGTTCGGCAACAGCAGAAAGGAGAGCGAGAGATGAGCGAAACATCGAGTCACCGTCGTGCGAAAGGAGCCGCTGCAGGTCGGGGAGGACAGACTGAAGTGCCTCTGTCCCGTGGCAGACGGCTTGACGCCGCTACAGCTAACCGTGCGACAGAGATTGAGCGTAGCGGCTCACTGTCTGCGCTTGAAAGGGCTGCAAGACGATTGAAGGCGAGCGGTAAACCGCAAAAGGTGTTGCAGGTTCCGCAAAACGACATGTCCAAAGCCGCGGAGGCGATGGGCACTGTGGGCGTACACGGGACCGTAAAGAATATGACAGGGACAAAGCGCCGGTCAGTCTGACGCTCAGTGTGGTCGAGAACAAACTCGTCCAATTCGGCGGTCGACGGTATTGCATGGGTGTTGCTCGGCAGGCAGCGTGTCCCGTCTGCCGAGTACCGCAAGCAAGGGGCACAGAACAGAAGGAGAAGACACAATGTCAGAAGAAACCAGTTGGGGACACCGCAGCAAGGATTGGGGCGGAAAGTTTCACGTGGACAAGATCATCCGAGACGACCAGGGCAACGTGCTTGGCCAATCCCATGGTCATTCTCCAACCCTGAATCCGCCTCCTCGCGATGGTAACGCCATCAAGATCAAGACCACGCGAGATCTGCCACCACCATTCGGCCCACTATAAGAGAAGGGAGGATGAAGTCATGGACATCCGAGACGAAGTGTTCAAGAGAGCAGGCGGTCGATGTGAATGCACGATGAAGTCGTGCACTCATCACACTGGACGGTGCAATGCGATGCTTAAGGGAGAGTGGGAAGTCCATCGTGTGACAGCAGGCGGGGCTTACACACTGAGCAATGTAATCGCCATGTGCCAAACCTGCCATCGTAACACCCCGAGCTATGGGGTTGGCAAACGATAGACGAACTGCCGAACCAGAGGCTGGTGGGTATCGGCGCTAAAGCGCCGAACCCACAGCCTCGGCAACAAGAAAGGGAGAAGCATGAAACTGGAATGGCTGAGACTCGATGGTGGAAATTGGTACGATCTGCAGACGGTCGATCTTGCGCATAAGCACTTCGATGATCTGCAAGGCGTTTATGTCATCTGGCAGACTACCGTTACCACAGGCAATGTCGTCAAAGTTGGCCAGGGCGTTATCCGGGATCGTCTCCAATCTCACCGAGAGGACCCGGTCATTCAGAAGCACAACACCGGCGGGTTGTCTGTGACGTGGGCAAAAGTCGATGGCAGGAGCGTAGATGGAGTTGAACGCTATCTCGGTGACACCCTGACTCCCAAGGTGGCGCATAGATTCCCCGATGTAACACCGATCGCCGTCAACCTCCCAGGGCAGGCTTAGGGGCGGATCGACATGGACTAAGAACACGCATTCGAGATGCTGGCGGGAACTGGAGCGTGAGACAACCTCGGTCTGTAGACTACCCGCTGTTCGCCGGTGTACTCCCTCGGTTTCGTATTCTACATATTCGCCGTCTTTTTCCCAGTGTTCTTCGCAAAAAGGGCGCAAACTGCACTCGGAAAATAATGCGTGAAAATTTCAGATTAGCCGGTTTAAAATCGGCCCAGAAATGTAACATGGGGACACCATGACAGACCATGTGACAGAAAAAGACCGGCGGCTGGCGGAAGGATGTCTGAAGTGCCCTGTTTGCAGGCATGCGCGCAAGACGCAGCGCGGGCTGGCATTCTGGTTTGTGAAGCATGTTGAAAACAAACTCTGTCCGCAGTGCCGGGCCTATGAAAAGGTTTATGGCCGGAAGGCCCACGCGCCATTGTGACATTCGGATCAGCATAAAAACTTCCAATCATTGGAAGTTTTTTGGTGAAAAGTTCCAGGCATTGGAACTTTTGGTGCGGACTTTTCCGGGGCCGCCTGCTACATTGCAAGGCATGATGAAGCTTCCGCCAGATTATCACACGCACACGGAGCTGTGCCGCCATGCCGAGGGACGGCCCGGCGACTATTTTCGCGCCGCCGCCGCGCTGGGACTACCGGCGATGGCCTGCACCGACCACTCCCCCGCGCCCGACGGTTTTGATCCCGAGCACCGCATGACGGCCGACCAGTTTGAAACTTACGAGCAATGGTATCTGGAATCAAAAGACACACAGCCCCTGCCCTGCCTGTTCGGCATCGAGGCCGACTGGTATCCGGGGTGCGAGCTATATCTGCCGGAGTGGCTTGCGGCGCAGGAATTTGATCTGGTGATCGGCTCCGTGCATTATCTGGATTACTGGGCGTTTTTCCATTCATCCATCGGCCAGCTGTGGGAGCGCGAGGATGTCGGCCAGGTTTGGCGGCAGTATTTCGAGCTGGTCCGCCAGCTTGCGGCGAGCGGATATTACGACGTGATCGGCCACATAGACCTGCCCAAGAAATTCGGGCACCGGCCGCCGGATCGCGAGTTCAAAGAAATTGTCCTGCCGGTGCTGGATGACATTGCCGCCGCCGGAACGGCCATTGAAATCAACACATCCGGATTTTTCCATCCGGTGGGCGAGGCTTATCCTTCGGCACTGCTTCTGAGCTGGGCCTGCGAACGCGGCATACCGATCACTTTTGGGTCGGATTCCCACAAGCCCGAACGCGTGGCAAGCCGTTTTGAAGACGCCATGAAACTCGCGCGCGAGGCCGGATATACACATTCGCTGCGCTTTTCAAAGAGGAAGAAAGAATTATGCCCGTTGCCGTGAACATCGGGGAGACACCAGCGTCTAACCTTGAAATTTAGAATGGAGAAACAAATGGAAACATCGCAGAAAGCTCGGCCGGCGGGAGGCATCAAAGAGTCTACGACAGTGAAAATCATCGTGATCGGTTTTCTGGTTCTGGGGCTTCTGATTCCCGCGGCGATGGTGCGGTCGCTGATCAAGGAGCGGGAATACCGGCGGCAGGCGGTGGTCCGCGAAATCAGTTCCAAATGGGGCGCTTCCCAGCGCGTCACGGGGCCGGTGCTGTCCGTGCCCTATATTGAAACCATTCCCGCCGGGAAAGGGAAACCGGTTGAAGTTGTGCATCATCTGCACATTCTCCCCGAAACGCTGAAGATCAGCGGAGAGGCCCTGCCGGAGGTTCGTTACCGCGGGATTTACGAGGCCGTGCTTTACAACGCCCAAATCGGGCTAACCGGGGAATTCAAGCTGCCCGATCTTCAGGCGCTGGACATCAAACCCAAGTCCGTGCGGTGGCAAAAAGCAATCATCTCGATGGGCATCAGCGATCTGAAGGGCGTCAAGTCCGCTGTAAAAATGAATTTGAGCGACGTGGATCTCAACATGAATCCCGGCATGGAAACATCAGACCTTTTCGACACAGGGGTCAGCTCCCGGCTGTCCGTGAATCCCGAGCTGAAAAACCTTTCATTCAGCGCATCGCTGAACCTGAACGGGAGCACTCTGCTGTCGTTCGCGCCGGTCGGCCGCGAGACGACGGCGGCATTGTCCTCCCCATGGCCGGACCCCAGCTTTGACGGCGATTTCCTGCCGGTGAACCGCTATATCAAATCCGACGGCTTCTCGGCAGAATGGAATGTGCTGCACCTGAACCGGAGCTATCCGCAGATATGGAAGGACAAGAAATACGACCTCATGTCATCCTCCTTCGGCGTCAGCCTGGTGATTCCGGCTGATGCCTATCAGAAGGCCGAGCGCACGGTGAAATATGCGGCGATGTTCATCGTTCTGACGTTCATGGCGCTGTTCTTCTCCGAGGTGATGAACCGGATTCGGATCCATCCGTTTCAGTATCTGCTGGTCGGCCTGGCGCTGATCATTTTCTATTCCCTTTTGATTTCGATTGCCGAGCATCTGGGTTTTGCGAAGGGTTATCTGATCGCCAGCGCGGCAACCATTCTGCTGATCACCGGCTATGCCCGAAGTGTTCTTCGCAAAAAGAGCCTCGCCTTGATGGTGGGCTCCCTGCTGACGCTGCTGTACGTCTATCTATATGTGCTGCTCCAGCTTGGCGATTATGCGCTTCTATTCGGAAGCATCGGGCTGTTTGTGATCCTTGCCGCCGTGATGTTCCTGACGCGCAGAATCAACTGGTACACTCCTGCTGGGACGTGACCGGCGGCTTGACATCGCCGCCAATCCCGATGAAGTTATAGCTGTATATGAAAATCCGGCTTCGATACGGCATAACTGCTGCAATAATCCAGCGTGCGATCTTTTGCATGCTGCTGCCCGCACTGGCCCATGCCGCGCCCATACTGGATGATGCCGGCTTCGCCCCGTACCCCATGGACGAAAGAGGCCGGGAAGATCTCCAGCTTCAGGTTCAAAAACATCTGAAAAGTGTCCAGCACCGGATATCGCGCGGCGACCACTCGACGGCGCTCTCTGAAATAAACGAAGCGCTTGCCATTGCGCCCGATCATCCGCTCCTGATCCAGTACGCGGCCCACATTTACGGCACACGCGGGTCCTTCGTGCTGGCAGAGGACTGCTGGATCCGCTTGAATGAAATGGATCCGGATAACGATTATTATCAGATAGGACTTGCGGGACTGTATATCCGTCAGGGATTCACAAAAAAAGCAGAGCCACTGCTCATTGCCGCCCTGGAACGAAACCCCGTCAATGTTCCTGCGCGGTTTAATCTGGCTCTCATTCGTAAACTTGAGAAGAAAACCGGCGAGGTTCAAAAGCTCCTGCGCGCACGGTCCTCAACCGAGGTTGGACAATTCGCGTCATGGACCGATGGCGAATATCAGTCCATTGTCCAGCTTCTTGGCCGGCGAGGATTCAACGAATTTTCCACCATTGTACTGGAGGGAAAATCCCCTGAAAATGAGCCGGTAAAAGATCCCAACACCACTGAAAAGCTCAAGGAAGTCAAGGATCACATCTACCGATCCAGCCAGGCGGCTGACGAGAAGGACTGGCCGCGAACCATGGAGGCGCTGAATCAGGCCAGGCTGGCCGGAGCAACGGCGCCGGCCATCTATCAGGATCTGGCCTTGTATGCATGGATGAATGGAAGCCATGAAAAAGCCCGCGCCCTGCTTGAATCACTGATGACGCGTTTCCCCGGCCATCCATACATCCCCGCCACTCTGGGCATACTGTATCTGAGGGAGGGAATTGAAGCGGAGGCTGTCCTGCATTTGAAGGCAGCTGTGTCGGCTGATCCCGTCAATGCCGAGGCGCTGTTTGCGCTGGCCTGCGCCCATGCACAATCCGAAGAAAATACGAAAGCCCGCCTCGCGCTCGAACGTCTTCAACGGCTTATGAAAAAGCATCCGGCGCTGGAAATCAGCATGGAGACCGACTATGCGAGAGCTCTTCGCAACAATGCTCAACTGCATGCACTGCTGGATAAAATTATTCCCCAGAAATAGACGGTTAAGCGCTTGACACAAATCCAAAATTCATTTAAAGAGCTGATCAGATACTCGCGCACAAGGTGCAATGAGATCGAAGTTGTATGAGGGATACAGGAGAAAAGAGATCATGAAGAAATTAATGGTGTTTGCGATGGTGGCGATGATGGCCGTCGGCGCATTTGCAGCGACAGGCTGGTACAGCGATTACATTCTGGTCAGCGATAATGGCGCTGCGGATGAGTATTACTGGATTGGCTCTGATCCGAGCTTTGGTTCAGATTTCACCAATTCAAGTTTTCAAATCACGCTGGGCGACACCTTTGAACTCGGCGCCGACATGAGATACTGGAGTGACACGCAGGATCGGGGCGGCGGCTCATTTTTCTGGACGGTAGACAACTACGCAACCTCGCACGAAGTTATCTGGTCACAGACTTATCTTGGCGGCAATGACTATCAGGGTCTTGAACCTACCGAGAATGATATTGCTTCGGGCCTGGGCGCTGGAGCCTACACCCTGATCGTATGGGCCAAGAGCTGGGACACGGGCGGTGGACAGGGCGACAGCTTCCTGAACAACGGTGGCGCAAACTTTTCGGTGGACTTCACGATCAACCCGATTCCCGAGCCGGCTACGTTTGGTCTTCTGGCCATTGGCGCCGGCCTGATGTATCTGCGCAAACGCCGCGCTTAATCAGCACGGATAAATTAACTTGAAGGGCCGGTCTTGAGACCGGCCCTTCTCTTTTAAAATAATATGGCGTACCCTGCAGGAGTCGAACCTGCAACCTCCTGATCCGTAGTCAGGTGCTCTATCCAATTGAGCTAAGGGTACGCCGACGGTTTCGCACAATATGACAGAACCCTCCGGAATGCAATCCCCTGCTGCAAATTTTTTTTGAACGATTTTACGGCTGGCGTTTCCAAGCTGTTTGAGTAATATGCCGCGAAATTGTGATGGCAATCACAAAACATAAGGAGACTGAAATGAAGAAACTGATTGGTGCAGCATTGATCGTTTGCCTGATGGGGATGATTTGCGGAACAACCGCTCAGGCCGGCGATATGGAGAAGAAAATCAAGGCGCGTCAGGCCGTTGAACAGACTTATCTCGACTGCCTCGGCCGCAAGGCTTCCGATGAAGAAGTCAACCACTACATAAAGCTGCTGGAAGAAGGCAAGTCTGGCGAGTCCGTCCGCAAGGGCATCATCCTGAGCGAGGAATGCAAGAACGCCATCAACAAGATATTCAAGGAAGTCAAGGGGCACGAGGCCAGCGAAGAGAATCTGAACAAGGCCCGCGAGGCGCTGGCCGAAGGCAAGTCGCTGGAACAGGTGAAGCAGAAGCTTTTGAAAAAGTAATGTCCGGAACCTTCCGTTCATTCGCAATCACAGCCGCCCTGGCCGCATTGCTGCCGGGCGGCCTGTTTGCTGAAGGCGAAAACCCGGTTGCACTGAAAAGCCGCGAAACGGCCGACCGGGAGATCAGCACCTCGCTGGCTCTGGAGGCCCGCGCAGCCATCAACCGCGGAACACAATGGCTGCTCTCAAAGCAGCAGGATGGCGGACACTGGTCGAATCCGGCCTTCCCCGCCCTGACGGCACTGCCCCTCTGGGCGCTGGCGGGGGCGCAGTGCTCTAATACGCAGGCCATTGACCGCGCGGTGGCTTACATTCTTTCGTGCGTGCGAGAGAACGGCGCTATCTATCGCGAGCCTGATCAACCCCAGAAAGGCGGCGGGCTGAGCAACTACAATACGGCCATCTGCATGGTGGCTCTGCACCTCACGGGCAGGCCGGATGTGAATCCGGTGGTGTTGAAGGCGCGACAGTTCGTGGCCAGGAGCCAGCATCTGGGCGGAGACATCTATCGCGGAGGCATGGGCTACGATGAATCCACCGGACGCCCTTACACGGATCTCTCCAATTCCTACATCGCCTACGAAGCGATGCGGATGACCGAAGGCGCCGAGGATTTCAGAAAGAAGGGCGAAAAGAAATCCGACCTGAACTGGAATGAGGCCCGCGCATTTGTGCAGCGTGTTCACAACGATGCCGATTTCAACACGCAGACGTGGGCTGCGTCCAATATTGAGGACAAGGGCGGCTTTGCCTATCATCCCGAGCAGACCCGCGCGGGAACCACAACAAACGCCGAGGGCGTTGTCACATTCCGCTCCTTCGGGAGCATGACCTATGCGGGACTGCTGAGCTACATCTACGCCGAAGTGGACCGCGACGATCCCCGCGTGAAATCCACGGTGGACTGGGCCGTCCGTCACTGGACACTGGAAGAAAATCCAGGGACGGGCATGGAAGGGCTTTTCTATTTCTACAACGTGCTTTCCAAGGGGCTGGCCGCCTATGGCCGGGATGAATTCACGAAGCCGGATGGACAGACATTCAACTGGCGGACGGAATTCATCAAAAAAATGCTTAGCCTGCAGAAAACCGATGAGGCGGGCCGCGGTTTCTGGGTAAATGATGTCGGCCGCTACTGGGAATCCGATCCGGTGCTTGTGACTTCCTACTCCCTCATTGCCCTCGAAGTTGCGCTGGGCGATGCGGGAAAGTGAAAATCTGAAAAGAACCGTTGATATTTTCCTGAACCCGCGTAGATTGTGTTCACTCCATTCATGGGGGCGACTGGGTTCGACGTGTAGGTTGAAGCTTCAGTTGCGTGTCGAGGTTGGTCTCCTGGCCTCGTAAAAAGGAGCCCAAAAATCAAATGCTGACGCAAGTTACGCATTAGCGGCATAATTAGTCCGCTACGTCTCTGCCCCGACGCCTGTTAGGGGACAGAGGCGACGACAACAGGCTGGCACCAAAATCGGGTATCCGGGTGGCGGTGCAAGAATCAACAGGATTCTAGCGGCTGAGGTGGCCCCGACAGACGGCAGCCAAGGTGGCGAATCTTTAAAGTCTGAATACACACGTAGATACTGCTGTGACTCTTATGCGGACGGGGGTTCAAATCCCCCCGCCTCCACCATTTTTTTATGCCTTGAACCAAATCTTCAGCATTGCCCGGGCCCGTGACTCCGTTTGATGCAATTCTTGTTTACTATGATTCCCCTGCACGCTATTTTCTCTTCCGAATAACAAGAGAGTGCATTATGCAAGATTCTGCAAAAGACGTCCAGCCCGGCGACGCTTCAGTTGAACTGTCGCTGGTGGTTCCTGTGTATGAGGAAGAGAAGACTGTTTCTTTATTCCTGGAACGCATGGCCCCGGTTCTGGAAAGCATTACACCCCGTTACGAGATACTCTTTTGCCTGGATCCGGGGCGGGATCAGACAGAGGCCGTCATCAACGACGCCATTGCTAGAAACCCGAAGATTTCGCTTCTGGTTTTCACACGGCGATTTGGTCAGCCCGCCGCGACCATCGCGGGGATTGAAAACTGCCGAGGAGCAGCCTGCGTGGTGATTGATGTTGATCTGCAGGATCCACCGGAAGTCGTCCGCGATCTCTACTCTAAGTGGAAAGAAGGATTTGATGTGGTTTATGCCCAGCGCCGCAGCCGCAAGGGCGAGACTTTGCCCAAGCGGGTGGTTTCCTACATCGGCTACTGGCTCATTAACCGCATCTCCGATGTGGAAATCCCGCGCAACACCGGCGACTTCCGCCTGATTGACCGAAAAGTTATTGAAGCCCTGCGCGGCATGCGCGAAACACATGGATTCCTTCGCGGATTGGTCTCCTATGTCGGTTATCGTCAAACTGCCGTTCTTTACGACCGTGAAGAGCGTAAAGCCGGAACGTCCAAATACAGCCAAATCACCGGGTCGCTGAGGATTGGAATCAACGGAATTGTCGCCTTTTCAAGCAAACCCCTGGAACTGGCCACCTTGATGGGGTTTGCGATGGCGGGGGTCAGTTTTGTGGTGGCCCTGTTTTATCTGGCGCAGAAATTTGTTTTCAACAGGGATATTACCCCCGGCCTGGCATCCACTATCCTTATGATCACTTTCTTCAGCGGAGTGCAACTGATCTGTCTCGGCGTGCTGGGTGAATATGTGGGACGCATCTATGAGGAGGTGCGGGGTCGCCCCAAATACCTGATTGCGCGAAAAGTCAACTTGACTGAATTTCATGGTTAGTAAAACGCAAACAACTGCTGCAGTTCCCGGCAAATGCACTCAGCATCTGGTCCGCTGGTTGCTGCTGATCCTGCTTCTGGGTGCAGGTTTGCGACTGGTGTGGCTGGGCCGGGCCTCCCTGATGATTGATGAAATCAATGTTGTTCGCGACGCAATGGCGCAGCCGGGCGCCACCCGCATATTCCAGCAGGAGCTGCAGCGGTTTCACTGGTACCGCTGCCTGCCCATGTTCATGGTGCCGGTTCAATGGTTCGGCCAACTTTTGCGCGGAGAAGGTCCACTTCCTCCCGACTGGCTGTCCCGTCTGCCTTTTGCCCTGCTGAGCATAGCAGGATTGGGATGGTACTACCTGATCGGCAGACGGCTGGGCGGAGAGAAGATGGGCATCTGGGCACTGCTGCTGGCGGCCATATCCCCCTATCACATCTATTACTCCCGTGAGGCGTATGCTTATGCGTATGTGATTTTCTTTTCTGCCGGCGTGATTTGGGCGGCGCTCGAAATTCTGGCCCGCATGCCGTCACGAAACGGATGGCCCTGGCGATACGCTTTTGGTTATATGCTGCTCGGATCCGGCCTGCTCCAGTCGCATTTAACATCGTTGATTTTTCTTTCGCTGTGGAGCGTGGTGTGGCCGATGGCGGCTTGGCGAATGCACGGATGGCGTGCACTGTTTTCCCCCTATCGTGTTCTCTGCTGGCTGCTGACACTGATTGTACCGTACATCCTGTTTTCCCCTTTCCTCATCAGGTTGCTGTCGCACGGATACAGCAGTACAGACAGTCCTCAGGCTGTTTTCTTTTCCCTCAAGTCGGTCCTGGCCATCCTGGGCCGTATGGGATGGGGTCAGGCGTGGTGGGCCCTGCTGCCGTTTGCTGCCGTTTTGATCTTTGGGCTGCACCGAAGCCTGCGGCGGGACAATTTGCCTTCGCGCGTCCTTGTGCTGACCCTGCTTGTCCAAGCCGTTCTCTATGTAGCCTGCCAAGGCGTGTATCAAGTCATCAGCCGAAGCATGTTCCAGGTGCGATATTTTTCCAATGTTTTCCCTATGGTGCTGATTCTGATGGCCGTGGGAGTGGCACATGCATGGGATTTACGAACTCCCGGAGGGTGGAAAAAAACCACGGTCTATGCCGGAACAGGTATTGTTCTGGCAGGGCTTCTCTTTACGGATGGTCTGATCATCGCCCTGAAATGCCGCGGCTACAACTACAAGGGCATGGCGCAGTGGATTTCAAAGCATGTCCCCGAAGGCGGAGTTTATGTACACAGCAGTATTTTTGAGATGCGCGGTGTGCCGAATCTGTATCCCGCCCCGGGGCGCATTGGAACATTTACATCAGCCAACAGCACTGCAGAAGACAATCAGCGGGATCCCCCGCCCCAGCGCACCGCATTCTTTTTTGACCGGTTTCCCCTGGCTTATTTTGTTGAAATTGCTCCCGCCGATATTCTGGTGCCGGATTCTGCGTCCTGGATCATTCCGCGGGAACGTTTGTTCATGCGCCAGGAATGGCTGGGCGACCGGGCCTGGGAACTGCTGGTGAAGCTGAAAACACTGCCTCCAGGCGATGTCCAAATCAACCAGGGCAACATGCACAAGGTGCTGTTTTCCTACAACCTTCCGGAAGACCTGCCCGAACTCGCGCGCAAAAACAGGCGCTCCTTCTATCACTCATTCGGTTCCGGATGGCAATACCGGAAAGAGTACCAGGCCGGAATCAACCGGGATTGGATGGCGCTGGCAGACGCCGGCAAATTGCTGCTGGGCAATGTGCTGGATCGGGAGCAGAAGATCTCGCTGACCCTCAGCGCCATGGTCCAGTCCGGCGGGGTTGAACTGGAAATTACCGGATCTCAAGGGAGCTCTTTCCTCTTTACTCAACAACTGCCTGAGGGATTTCGGGATATCACCGTAGCCGAGATTGTCCTGAAGCCGGGCGAAAACCACTTCAATGTGACGGCCCGCCCGCTCACCCCCCTGGGTCGGGGGCAGTTCTTTCTGTTCGACTTGAAGCTGAAGCCGTCTGCATGAGCATCCTCACCGGACAATCCGTGAAGAAAACCTTTCGACTGGCCGTGGCCTTTGCCATCAGCATCATGTGTCTATATTTCGCGTTCCGCGGCGTGCCTTTTAAGGAATTAGGCTCCCATCTGTCGGGCGGAAAATACTGGTGGCTGATCCCCGCATTGCTGCTCCAGGTGCTGGGCATCATGGCGCGCGCTCAGCGCTGGATTGTTCTGCTGAATGCAAAGGGATGTCTTGTCAGGGCTTTCTGGTCGCAGTGCGTTGGATATCTTTTTACCAACATCCTTCCCTTTCGCATGGGCGAGCCGGCGCGCGTCATTGCCCTGTCGCGCGCCTGCAGACTTCCTCTGGTTCAGGTTGCGGCCACGGCCATCGTTGAGCGTCTGATGGATGCGGCATCCTGCCTGCTGGCGCTGCTGGTCATTCTTCCGCTGCTTTCACTCCCCCCCATGGTGGCTGCCGGCGCGCGAATCATGGCCGTTTTATGTGTTGCAGGCTTTGCCGGATTGCTGGTGCTTGCTCATTTCCCGGCATGGAGCGAGCGCTTGATGGCATGGATCGCCCCCCGTGTTCGCCTGTTTTCTCCTGATACCTTATTGGCCCGCTGGCACGAACTGCTGGATGGTGTGATGGCGCTCAAGACCCCGAAGGCGTTCTTTTCCGCAGCCTTCTGGTCTTTTGCGACGTGGCTTTGTTCGTTTCTGACGGCGTGGGTTTGCATACTCGTCTTTGTTCCAGACGGAAGTTTTGTGGAGGGTGTGTTTATTATCGTGGCGCTCTCTGTAGCCGTCAGCGTGCCGTCCAGTCCCGGATTCATCGGAATTTATCAACTGGCCGGCCAGCAGGCGCTGGTGCTTCCTTTTGCGGGGAAATATGATGACGCTTCCGCACTGACCATCACCCTTGCCCTGCATTTGATGTATTATGCGCCAACCACACTTCTTGGCGTTGCCGCCCTGTGGAAACTCAATTTATCACGGAAGAAACTGGCCGCAGAGGCCCGCGCCGCGGGCCGCCCTTGAAAATACTTTACCTTTGGACGTTTCCGGCTATTGTATGGGGCCGGCTCATTGAGCAGGATATTTTGATAATTTGAATCGAGGCCTGGCGCTGGTTCCTTACAGCGTTCATGTGCCCGTGGGAGTTGCGCGTATGAGTAAAAACATGAAATGTCTGGTTACCGGCGGCGCCGGCTTTATCGCCAGCAACCTGGTTGACCGCCTGCTGGCCGACGGTCATGCCGTGACGGCGTATGACAACTTTTCCACGGGGTTTCGTGAATTTTTGAGGCCGGCCTCAGCAAATCCGCGATTCACGCTGGTGGAAGGCGATACGCAGGACTTGGAAAAAATGGCTTCTGCGATGGCCGGATGCGACACGGTATTTCATCTTGCGGCCAATGCCGATGTGCGGTTCGGACCGGAAAAACCCCGCCGGGATTTGGAACAGAACACCATTGCCACATTCAACGTGCTCGAGGCCATGCGCAAGGCCGGCGTGAAGAGGATCGCCTTTTCCTCCACCAGCGCCATCTATGGCGTGGCAGAGGTTATCCCCACTCCCGAAAATGCCCCGTTCCCGGTGCAGACTTCTCTTTATGGCGCATCCAAACTGGCCGGTGAAGGAATGATTCAGGCCTATTCGGAAGCCTATGGCATTCAGTCCTATATTTTCAGGTTTGTATCCATCCTTGGCGACCGCTATCACCACGGCCATGTGTATGATTTCTACAAGAAACTGAAGGCCAACCCGCTCAAGCTGGATGTGCTTGGCGACGGAACCCAGCGCAAATCCTATCTGTATGTGCAGGACTGTGTGGACGCCATATTCACGGTCATGCAGAAGGCGCAGAACAAGGTGAATATTTTCAATCTTGGGACAAAGGAGTTTTGCGATGTGAACCAGTCGCTGGGCTGGATTTGCGGGCATTTGAATGTGAAACCGGAGTTCAACTACGCGGGAGGGAAGTCCGGCTGGATCGGCGACAATCCCTTCATTTTCCCGGATTGCTCAAAGGTTTATGCCCTGGGATGGCGTCCCAAACTCACGATCAAGGAAGGCATCATCAAGACACTGGAATACATCCAGGCCAACGAGTGGGTGCTGACGGCCAATCCGGACCGCGCAAGGGCTCCCCAAAAGGCATAAGCGCCATGCTTCTTGAAGGTCGTCATGCCATCATCACCGGAGCCAATCGCGGGCTGGGGTCGCACATTGCGCGGCACTTTGTTCAGGCGGGCGCGGATGTGCTCATCTGCGGGCGGAACGCTGAACTTGTTGAAAAAACGGTTTCCGGCCTGCAAGCAGGAACGTCCCGCAAAGTAATCGGCGTCGCAGCGGATGTATCTTCTGAAAAAGATGCTGACCGGATTATGCGGACTGCCGGGAAAGAGTTTCCCTGCGTTGACATCCTCGTGAACTGCGCGGGCATCTGCGGACCGGTTGGCCCCCTTGAAACCCTTGACTGGAAGGAATGGAAGAAGGCTCTCGATATCAATGTGGCCGGCACGGTACTGATGTGCATGCGGGTCCTGCCGCAGATGAAAGAACGGCATTGCGGGAAAATCATCAACATCTCCGGCGGCGGCGCCACAAAACCCCTGCCCCATTTAAGCGCATATGCGGCATCCAAAGCCGGGGCGGTTCGTTTCACCGAAACGCTGGCGCTTGAAGTGAAGAAATTCAGCATAGATGTGAACGCCATCGCACCCGGCGTCCTGAACACGGGGCTTGTGGACGAGTTTATCCGCGCAGGTGTTGAAAATCTCGGCGAGGATTATTTCCGCGAGGTCGAACGCCAGAAAAACAGCGGTGAAGATTCCTTTGCGAGAGCATCCGCCCTTGCGGTTTATCTGGCGTCACAGAAAAGCGACGGCATAACCGGCCGGCTGATCAGCGCGATCTGGGATCCGTGGGAAAATCTCCAGGATCATGCGGAAGACATTGCCTCCTCCGATATTTACACGATCCGCCGCATCACGCCCGCTGACCGCGGAAAAACCTGGGGAGAACGCAAATGAACCTGGGCATCATCGGATGCGGTTTGATTGGCGTTAAACGTGCAGCGGGTGCGGGGTCTAACCGCGTAGTTGCTGTTACGGATGTAATTCCCGAACGCGCCCATAAGCTTGCAGCGCAGCATTCGGGCTGCGTGGCTGCCAGGGATGTGGGGCAGCTACTGCAGAACCCTGCTGTGGATGCTGTAGTGGTGGCTACCACCCATGACCAGCTTGTGCCAATGACCATGGCCGCACTCAAGGCGGGAAAGCATGTGCTTGTCGAAAAGCCGGGCGCGCGAAACAGCAGCGAATTGAAGCCAGTGCTGGAACTGGCCAGAGCCAGAAATCTTGTGGTTAAAGTGGGATTTAATCACCGCTTTCATCCGTCCCTGTTGAAGGCCCGCGAGATTTTCCTGTCTGACGTCATGGGCCCCCTGATGTTTATTCGCGGGCGCTACGGACACGGCGCGCGCATCGGCTATGAGAAGGAGTGGCGCGCGGACGCGGCAATTTCTGGCGGAGGAGAGCTGGTGGATCAGGGGTCGCATCTCATCGATCTGTCACGATGGTTCCTGGGCGATTTTACCGATGTATCGGCATACCTGCCGACCTGTTTCTGGGATATGAAGGTGGAGGACAATGCCTTCATGCTCCTCAAAACAGCCCACGGTCAGGCGGCATGGCTTCATGCGACCTGGACCGAATGGAAGAACATGTTCTCAATGGAAATTTACGGCCGCACCGGCAAGATACAAATTGATGGACTGGGTGGCAGCTATGGGCCGGAACGCCTGACTTATTACCAGATGCTTCCGCAAATGGGTCCGCCGGAAACGAAGGTTTTCGAGTTTGAGAAAGAGGATAAATCCTGGGCGCTTGAAATGGAGCAGTTTGCGGCCGCCATCAGCGGGTGCGAGACCATTTCAGCCGGCATGGAAGATGCATATGCCGTGCTCAGCGTGATCGGACTGGCTTACACGGCATCTCGTGGATAATCGGGCTGGAACAATCCATCAACCGCTTAATCGCGAAGTGATGAAAAATCTGACGGCGGACGCAGGCGAATGAACCGGCATTTGAAATCCACTCGCAGCCAGCGCAGAGGTTCCCGGAAAAAGTTGACTTTTTTCCCTTCGCTGTAAGAACGCGACTTGTAGTTCACCGGCAATTCGAACGGGCGGTATCCCTTGCGAACAAGCTTGATGACCAGTTCGTGGTCAAAATCAAAATGGTTGCATTCAAAATCCAGACCGAACAGGCAATCGCGCCGGATCACTTTGTACATCGTGAACGGATCCCGCATATGTTGTCCGTAGAGTATGTTGATCAATGTGGTGAATATGACGTGTCCCGCATTCATGATATGCGCCACGCCCTGCTGTTCGGCGAACTGCCGCATTTTCCAGTTGCCGCCATGCCGGGCTCCCAAGACAAACAACTGGCGCCACTTCAACAATGGCTCAAGCAGGGCGTCGTAATCATTAAGGTCATATTCCAAATCCGCATCCTGGATCATCAGGATATCGCCATGCGCAGCCGCGAATCCCTCACGCACGGCATTCCCCTTCCCGCGCGGTCCCTCCTGCAGTATAATCCGAACCCCCGGCTGTTTCTGATAGCGCAAAACAGCTTCGCGGGTACCGTCACGCGAGTTGCTTTCAACAATGATGATTTCGCGATCCACACCCGCGATGTCCTTCTTTAAAAGCGCATCCATAATAACGGGGAAAGATTGCCCTTCATTATAAGCCGGGAGGACGATGGAAAGCAAAGGCCGCGAATGCTCTTCCACACGGGCGCATGTGACCTTCCTGCCGGACGATGCAATGGTCAGATGGAGCGGAGAAAGGAATTGTCCGAGGAGGCGATTCATCAAAGCAATACTGCGTGTTAAAGCCGTGCGGGGAGCCTGTGCCGCGCGCTGAACCACATGCGCCCAGTTGTACCGGCGGCGATCCGGACATACCCAAATCCCGCCAAAGCCGCTTTTCAGCAGAAGCAACTGAAGCGTATGCTTGTCCCAGTAGCACTGGTTCTCACGCCGCCACCCGATCCAGCTGTTTTTAAAAAATCGGCAGGCCCACGAATCCAGAGTTTGGGTCAGCAGCAGTACCGGCCCCCGGGATGGCAGACAGTCGCGTATGGCCCGGAGCAGCTCAAGTGGACGATTGGTTTTCTCCAGTTGAAACATAACGACCGCGGCATCGACAGCGGGGAACGCGACCGGATTCATCTCCCATTCCCTGGCTGACAAGTGGGCCATGATGGTCCACCCGCGCGCGCGCGCCTCCGCAGCCAGAGGATGTGAAGGCGCTGCAATAAGCAGCATGCGTCCGGCTTGTGGATGCTTTCGCTGAACCTCATCCATGTATTCACGCGCCGCATCAAGCTCCGTGGCGCTCGTTACGGGTTCATCCGTTGATGGAGTCTCGCTTCCCCTGTCCTTTTCAGCCAAGGAAACTGTCAGTCCGCATCCGCGGCAACGGAATATGCGTGACTGGTGAATGCAAAAAAGATAATCCCAGGTGTTTTCACCGCAAATGCCACAAGCAGATGCCGGAGAACTCAAGATGACCTCTTTTTCGTATTGAACCCCTTGGATACGACTGTGGCTTTGGACTCATCCTCCATTGCGTAGCATGGCCACTCGCGATTGCGCACCCAATCCCAAACCTGCAGCAACAGCAAGCGCACAATGACAGCAAAGAATATGTAGATCATCAGCATGTAAGGAATATAGAACAGCATTCCATTCATGTGCATGTGGTGAAACATGTGGCCCTTCATCAGAAAAGCCCATGAAAGCGAGGCGGCCAATCCCCATGCCGTTGACACCGCCAGCGCCCACAGCATTCGTTGTGAGGATGCAAAACGCGGAAAGACCTTCCTGTCAAGGCCGGCGCTCATTCCCAGCGGGAGCAGCGCCGCTATTGCCGCGAACAGCGAGAAAAATATGCGGTAACGGTTCGGATTCTTCTGGAACGGGAGACTGATCATCGGCAGTGTCAGATACTGCTCGAAAATCATCCAGGCGCTGACACCTGGAGGGGTTCCAATCTGCTGGTTCTGCTCCGCCGCTATTGAACGGAACGCAGCCTGATGGATGATGTGATTGAAACAGCTGCTGATTTCACCTGTGTACAAAGCCGTTTGCACCCCAATCGCCAGCACCGACAGAATCACGGCCCCACCGCTGGCGAGCAGCGTGAAAATAACCCAACGAGAAATCTGTCGCCAGTCTTTCCGCTCGCAGATGCCAAAAAAAAGAGGCCCGATAGCTGTGCTCAAGACTATGTTGCTGACATAATCAAAGAAGCATAGGGCATTGAAAAGGCTGGCCGCGCCAATGATCCACAGAAAATGTGCGAACCTGAAATGCCTGTTTTTAACAACCAGCGGGAACAGCATGAAGGAAAGAACGAACGGCAGCAGATGGAGAAAATAAACCAGATACATGTTGCGGCCCGCGAACACCAGCCAATCGGAAAGACTCAACAGGACTGCAAATGCAAGGGAGACAAACCAGCCGAACCGACGACAAAGAAAAACCGTGAACAAAGCCATCATGATGCCAAACAGAAGGGATACCGTGAAATGGCCCTTTTTGATGAAATCGGACTTCTGCCCGCCCAGCAGATACAGAGCGCTGGCGACCTTTCCCTGCAAACCCCATGCGGACATATAGGGTTCTTTGTCTATATCGCGCGCCATCATGAAACCGCCGGAACTCCAGTAGCCGTCGCGGGCGACTTTCTGCAGCATGACCCTGACGGATTCCTCCGAATCCATCTGAAAACCTTCGAACTGTCCCGGTTTTCCCAGGCCAAACAAGTTGCTGTTGCAGTTTGCTGTGAAAAGAATTGCGACAGCAAAGAACAGAAGACCCTGCAAAAGAAGTGCTTGTTTTTTCATAAATATCATATTCCAAAGCCAATTTTCATACACTTTTGCCCTCGCCAAGTAAACAACTCAGTTCCAGAAGGACAATCTGCGGATAATTATTTTCATTGCGTCAGGCCCCCGGAATAGTAATGTTGATCCACATTTTGCAGAGGAGTTGCATATTATGGAAAAGAAATTGCTGTCCGTTTTAACAAGCGCTGTTCTGTCTGTCCTGATCCTCCCGGGTTGCACAATGTTTGAGCCGTCGAATGCCTACAAAATGAGGGCGGGCATGCAGACGGAATGGGATGTCCCGGAAGCCGAAGTGGTATATGACGTTCCGCCTGCGCACACCATCGCCATCCAGCCGGGCTATCCCGTCCCGGACAATACCGGCGATGAAGTTCCGGAGTCCGAAGCCGAACCCGTAGACTACGTGCCCGAGCCTTCCGCCATTCCCCCGCCGCAGATTTTCGCGGAAACAACCGAACCCGAGCCGGTGGATGTCGTTGAAATACCCGCCGTGATGGAAGAACCTTTGGACGACGGCTCTGAATCTCTCCCGCCCGACGCCAAGCCCGGTGAATGCTATGCGCGAGTGAACATCCCGCCGCGCTATGAAACCGTGACCGAGCAGGTTCTGCTGCAGCCCGAGTCCGAAGAGATCGTGGTCATTCCGGCGCAGTATGAGTGGGTCGAGGAAGAAGTCATGGTCAAGGAGGCCTCTACCGAGCTTGAAGTTGTTCCCGCGGAATACGAATGGGTCGAGGAAGAGGTGCTGACTACCCCCGCCAGTGTTCGCACTGAAGAAGTTCCCGCCCGCTACGAGTGGATCGAGGAGGAAGTCATGGTCAAGCCCGCTCGCCGCGAATGGAAGAAGGGCACCGGCCTGATCACATCTGTGGACAACGCCACGGGTGAAATTATGTGCCTCGTGGAGCTTCCGCCGGTTTACGAGAAAGTCAAAAAACGTGTCCTCGTGGAACCAGCCAGCATGAAGGAAATCCAGATTCCGGCGGAATATGAGACGATCCGCAAGCGGGTCATGACCAAACCTTCTACCACGCGCGAGGTGACCGTCCCCGCCGAATACGACAAGGTCAAAGTTCAGAAAATGATTTCGGCCGAGCGCGAAGAACGCAAAGTGATCCCCGCCGTTTACCAGACCGTCACCAAGGAAGTCATGGTTGAAAAGGGCCGGATGCTGTGGAAGCGAGTGCTTTGCGAATCCAACCTGTCGCAGGATGTCGTCCGCCAGATCCAGACCGCGCTGATCGAGCAGGGTTACAACGCAGGCGGCGTGGATGGCATGGTTGGAGACCAGACCAAGGAAGCCATTAAGATATTTCAGACGGACAAAGGTCTTGCCACCGGCGGCCTGACCTACGAAACGCTGAATGCGCTCGGAATTACGCTGGAATAGCTATTGATACCCCAGTTTCCGGTTCAAGGCACCGGCCGCGAGATCGAAAATCCGCAGCTGAACCGGAGTCAGATCCTTTTTCCATCGGTCATCCGTGAACTTCTGCGGATCGGAACCGGCGTAGAAATCGAGCTTCCAGTCGCGCGTCTCGCGTCCCTGCTCCCGGCGGGAGGCTTCCGGCAGATCAGCGCCCTGCTTGCGCGCAAGGGCAAACAGCGTGCCCTGGTTTCCGCCGAGATAGTGCTGATCCTGATTCCAGTATTCCAGCATCTGGGGTTCAAACGGAAGACCGAGAAATTCACAGATGCGGCGGACTTCTTTTTCGGGGTTGGACTTGAGCTCCTCGTAGCGCACCGGCAGAACTGCCGTTGAAGGAAAACGGTTCAACCGCCGGATATTCTTCAGGTAATCATGCCGCCAGCGGCGCGCGGCCTGCCAGATGTTCATTCCTGCATGCTTGCGGCGGAAACTGGCGGCCACTGCGCGCCCGTCGCGAATGAGATGAATGAACCTCTGCTCGATCTCCGGTCCGGGATCCGCTGGCAGATAATCCAGCGAATTGCTGATCACGAAGACATTTTTGCCGGTCAGCCGGCTCAACTGCAAATAGGGATGACCTTCCGCAGAGGGATCGAATCGGCTCCATACAGGACATTCCTGCCCGTGAAGCATGCAGTTCACACGACCAGTCTTCCGGATGTTCTTGTATTCCCCCACGCAAAAGGCCTGCGAATGCGCGCCCAGCATGAGGTTGAGCCACGTATTGCCGGAATACGACGTGCAGATGACGTTGACGGCCAGCACGCTCATGAAACGGGACGATTCAGCGGTTCCAGGCATTTCAGAATCTTCGCCGCCAGCGTATGCACGTGCGGCGGCGACAGAATGGCGCAGTGCGAAGATCCCTCAATGTCAATTTTCTCCAGGCCGCCCAGCGCGAGTTTGCGCCATATTTCCTGGCGGTCCACCTGCGGATCGCCCTCGTGCTCGCTCCAGAAGATCGTGATCTTCCCCGGATAAGGATCAGGCCGATAGCGGTTGCGGGCTTTTTCGTTGGTCAGCCAGACGCGCTTGAGCGCGCGCTTCTGCCCCGCATTCGAAATCATGCTCAACCATTCTTTAATCACGCGGCGCTGATGAAACAGCGGGCGGTGCCAGCCCGGCGGGCGGCGCGTGTCCAACACACCAAGGAACTCAACTTTTTCGCCCTGCTTGACCAGCTGCTGAGCCATTTCGTAGGCGATCACACCGCCCAGGCACATGCCGCCCAGCCGGTAGGGTCCCGCGGGCTGAATGGTTCTGATCTCGCGGATGTAGAGCGCGGCCATATCCTCCACGCGCTTCAGCGGGGGGTGCTTCCCATCCACCCCCTGCGACTGCAGGGCATACAGTGGCTGATCTTTTCCAATGCTGTGCGCCAGATCATTGAAGCACATGACGGTTCCTCCGCCCGGATGCACACAGAAGAACGGCGTGCATTTCCCTGCGGTCTGCATGGGGACCAGCGAGATCAGCTCATGAGATTCCTCCGTCTGCCGCAGCAGCTCCGCCACTCCTCGAATGGTCGGCGTCTGAAACAGGTCGGCGAGCTGAATCTCGCGGCTGGTGATCTCCCCGATCTTTCCGATGATGCGCAGCGCATGCAGCGAGTTCCCGCCCAGATCAAAATAGTTGTCGGTCACACCCACCGGCGAAATCTCCAGCACCTCTTCCCATATCTTCACCAGCTTCTGTTCCAGATCATCGGCGGGAGCCTCGATTTTCCGCTCCCCGGCGGCCTCGATTTCGAGCCGGCTGTCGGCAATGATTTTCAGCCCGCCCTGCAAATAATCCTGTTTGCACGCATGCCGCTGGATTTTGCCGCTGGAGGTCTTGGAAATCGTTCCCGGACGCACCAGCACAAAATCATAAATCTGGAGTTCGTGCTCTTCCGCCACTGCATGGCGGATGGTCATCGCAATCTGGTTGATGTCAGGATCTTTCACGGTGCGGTCCTGCTCGTAAACCACAATGAGTTTCTCCGCGCCGTCGCGCTCAATGGAAAACGCCGCGCCCGAATTGGCCTTGAGCGCGGGGTGCGCATTCTCGCAGGTTAGTTCAATATCCTGCGGATAGTAATTCACGCCATGAATAATAATGAGGTCCTTGATGCGGCCGGTGATGTAGAGATAATCGTTATGAATGAAACCAAGGTCACCGGTGCGCAAAAACGGACCGCCACCGGTGTCCGCGAGGCGCGCCTGAAAGATTTCGCGCGTTTCCTCCGGCCTTTTCCAGTAGCCCGCGCAAACGCTGGGAGACGAAAGCCAGATTTCCCCCACGCCGCCCTTCGGCGCGCGTGTCAGTGTCGCTGGATCAGCAATCTCGGTTTTCATTCCGAACACGGTTTTCCCGCATGCCGCCAGCATGCGGCTGCCGGCCGAATCCTTGTCCGCCGGAATCACGCGATGCTGCTCGAGGGCCTCTGCATCAAACGGGAGGCATACCGGAGGCTCGTCGGGGCTGGCGCAGACTGCCGCCAGCGTGCCTTCAGCCAGGCCGTAGGATGGACACTGCGCGTTGGGATTCAACCCGCATGGCCCAAAACGCTCCTGAAAGAGTTTCAAGGTGGATGGCCTGACTGGTTCCGCTCCGTTCAGCGCGGCCCGGAGGCATGAAAGGTCCAGCGTTTTGCGCTGTTCGTCATCAATGCGGGTATTGCAGAGGTCATAGGCAAAGTTCGGCGCCGCAGTGTGGCTGGCACGGCTGTCGGATACGGCCTTCAGCCAAACATACGGATTCTGTACGAAAATAGCCGGCGGCAGCAGTGTGCAGGTTTTACCTGTGAAAAGAGGTGTCAAAATTCCGTAGACCAGTCCGAAATCGTGGAAATGCGGCATCCAGGAAACCACTCCGGAACCTTTTGACATTGAGAAAATGAAATCAATGCAGGACATGTTGTGCACCAGGTTCCCATGAGTCACGATCACGCCTTTTGGAGTGGATGTGGAACCCGAGGTATACTGCAGGTAGGCAACATCATTTGCGGAGACCCTGATGGGCGTGAATCCGTCGCCCGTATCCGTCACAATCCGGTCCGTTTCAATCCAGCCGAGATGCTTCAAATCCGTCTGCTTGTCCATGGTCTTCCGGCGGGTCTCTTTGATCTTGGAGGTTGTCAGCACGAGCGATGCGCCCGCATCCTTGACGATGCTTTCAATGCGGCTCGAAGATCGCGCGCTGATGCCCGGCGGATAGGCGGGAATGGCGATGACCCCCGAATACAGGCATCCGAAAAGAGCCGCGATGAATTCCAGCCCCGGATAGTAGAGAAGAAGAGCGGTCTGCCCGCGTGCGCTGCGTCCGGCCAGTTCCTTCGCAATGGCGCAGGAACGCCGGTGCAATTCCGCGCGGGTCCATGTCTGGCGGTCATTCAGCCCGTCCGCAAGAAAGATAAAAGCCGCAGCGTCTGCGTTGGATGCCGCATGCTCCTGAACTATGTCTGCGAGACTCCTGTATTCCTCTTTTTTATCCATGCGTCTCCCTACTAAAGCACGGAATCATATAGAAGACTTCCCGGCATGTCCAGATTCCATCACCGCAAGCTTGATCCCGGCCCGGTTCTATGGATCATTTCCATCCATGCAGAATGATTCAGCATGGATGGAGCCAGTTTTAATTGAGGGGCCGGGAAGCCCGGCTGACGCAGACCTCCAATCCGGCGCGGTCCATCTCTGGTATTATGATGTGTCCGGCCGCGAGATCCTCAAAAATCTCGCACATCCGTTCATGCAGCCGCAGGATGAAGCCAAGGCGGCCGGATTTCTGCGGCCCGAACCGCGATCGGATTTCATGATCCGCCGCGCCCTGCTGCGGCGGTTGCTCGGCCTTTATACCGGACTGGCCCTGTTCCGCAACGCGCTTGAATACAGCGAGCGCGGCCAGCCGTTCATGCCGGCCGATGCCAGCGGTGTCCGCCCGTTGTACTTCAGCGTTTCGCATACCGGGACCGATCTGTTTTTTGCCCTTGCGAAGGATCAGACCGCTGGCGCAGATATCGAGGAAATTCGCCCGCGCAAGGATTTGCCAATGATCATGCGGAAGGCCTGTTCCCCGGATGAAATGGATCACATCAGCCATCTCCCCGAGTCGCAGCAGCCGGCCGCTTTTTACAGGATCTGGACGCTCAAAGAGGCCATTTCAAAGGCTTCAGGAACCGGGCTGACTTCAGATATCCTGCACAATCCGGCAAGCGGTTCGCTTCATCATTATCATTTCAAGCTCTTTGGAAGGCTTGCGGGGGCCGTCGCGACCTTTCTGCCTGTGCAGGAATTCCGCTGGCGGACCTGCCCGCCGGAAATCATGCTTTGCGGAGGTTGGCCGTCTCGTCAATAACCGCAAGGGTGCGGCGAAGATTGTTCTCCAGAGAATATTCCTTAACGGAATCTGCGATGGCGCGCCCCCTGTCGCCGGCTCCAATCAGGCTCCGGATGGCGGCGGCCAGTTCATCTGAGGCATCCGGCCTTGAAATCACGACTCCGTTGACACCTTCGCGCACAAGTTCTGCCACACCCGCGTAGGGCGTGGTCACCAGCGGTGTGCCGCAGGCCAGGGATTCAAGTCCCACGAATCCAAAGGAATCAAACCACGTCGGGAATACAGTCACATCCGCCGCGCGATACAGCTCCGGGAGCGACAGGGTCGGTTCAAGGAATCGGACGCGCTCCCGGATCCCATGAGCGGCGGCCAGGCGGATCCACGGCTCTGTTCTGTCTCGGCCCGCGACCAGGAGCACGGCGTCATTCACGATCTTCAGGGCCTGGAACAATTCCAAAAGTCCCTTTCTCCGGAAACCGCTGCCTGCGAAAAGAAGAAGCGGACAGGCCAGAGGAAGCTTTAAGCGGGCTCGGACCTGCGCCCTTGCTTCGTCGCGGCTTTCCGGAGAAAATCGCGCCAGATCCACCCCGTTGTGAATCACCTCCACGCGCTTGCCCGACAGGTCATAGCAGAAGGCCAGATCATTCTTTACCATCTGAGAATTGGCAATGATCACAGGGGTTTTGGACACACAGCGCTCTTCCAGTTTAATCAACATCCGCTGCCGGGATGACAATTGCGCAAGCGTTACCTTCCAGCCTGGCTCAAATTCGCGCCGTCGGGCCAGCCAGACAGGATGCGCGCCCTCGCCCGCCCGCCAGATATCCTGCTGCTCAGTCCGGTCCAGGCTGAATATCAGATCAAACTTTTCAGCCCGGACAATCTCCGCGGCGCTGAGCGAAAACGTCCGCGCGACGGCGGCATGGGACCATGACCGGACGGGGGCAATATGAACAGAAAATTCAGACGTCCTGCCGCCGGGCCACGCGGTGGTGATCAGATGAACATCGTCCCCCCGCGACCGGCATGCGCGTGCGAGGGCCTCCAGATACATTTCCCCTCCGCCGAAAGGGACATACTTTTGCTTCACAAAAGCAATCTTCATGCCCTGCAATCTACAGGCAAGAGCCCTGCCGTGGCAATCCCCGAGATGATAAACTCATCTTCTGGGCTTGCCCACGCCGGTGGTTTTTCAGAGAATCCGCGCCTGTCATGAGGAAAAACAATCCAGACCACGGCGGACTGAAGGTGAAAGGCATTCATGCTTTTTAATTCGCTTCAGTTTCTAATTTTCTTCCCGCTGGTGGTGCTGGCCTATTTCCTTCTCCCGCACCGCTTCCGCTGGGCTTTCCTGCTGGTCGCCAGCTACTATTTCTACATGTGCTGGAAAGTGGAATACGGCCTTCTGCTTCTGGTTTCCACCATGGCCGGCTACTGGGGGGCCATGCGGATCGGCACCCTCCCCAAAGGCGATACGCGCAGGAAGACCTATCTGACGCTGAGCCTCGGCGCCAATATCGCCATTCTTTTCGCGTTCAAATACTTCAACTTCTTCAACGACTCTTTCCGGGCGCTCTTCAACCACTTCAACATTTTCTACGGCGTGCCCGCATTCAATGTCCTGCTTCCAGTTGGAATTTCATTCTACACGTTCCAGACCATGAGCTACACCATCGACGTGTACCGCGGCCACCAGCGCCCGGAAACGCATCTGGGGAAATTCGCGCTCTACGTGTCCTTCTTTCCCCAGCTGGTCGCCGGGCCCATCGAACGCGCCGCGCGGCTGCTGCCGCAGTTCAGCGCGGAACACCGCTTTGATTATGTCCGCATGTGCAGCGGGCTCCGGCTGATGCTCTGGGGATTCTTCAAGAAACTGGTGATCGCCGACCGCCTCGCGCTTTTTGTGGATGCGGTTTTCGATGATCCATCCAAATGGGAAGGCATCAGTTTCATCGCGGCCGCCAGCCTTTTCGGCTGGCAGATTTACTGCGACTTCTCCGGCTATTCCGACATTGCCGTCGGCAGCGCACGCGTGCTGGGCTTTGACCTGATGCGCAACTTCAACCGCCCTTTCATTTCGCGCTCCATAACCGAATTCTGGCAGCGCTGGCATATCTCGCTGAGCACATGGCTTCGGGATTACCTCTACCTTCCCCTTTGCGGCCGCAGCACCAACAAGCGCTGGTGGGTGTTCAGCATCTTCATTGTGTTCATGATCAGCGGCCTGTGGCACGGGGCCGCATGGACGTTCATTGCCTGCGGCGCTCTGCATGCCGCCTATCTGATTTTTGAGTATCTCAGCTTCAACAGCCGCCGCAAGTGGTGTGAACGGACAGGCCTGAAAAATCATCCCCGCATTCACCGCTCGCTCAACATTTCCATCACGATGTTCATGCTGTTCTTCGGATGGATTTTATTTCGCGCGAACAGCATTCAGGATGCCGTCTACGTCCTCCAGCACCTGACCGACGGGCTGCCGCAGTGGTTTAGCGACGTCATCCATTTGCGCCAGTCCGCGCTGGCCCCCGTCGTGGCCGGCAACACGCTGTGGGAACTGCTCATTGGGATTGCAGCCATCATTATCATGGAGACGGTTCAGATGGTGGATGACCAGTTGGATATTTCTCAGATCCTTGCCCGGCGGCCGGTCTGGTTCCGCTGGCTGATCTACTATTGTCTGGTCATGATCATTCTCGTGTTCGGACGATTTGAAGTTATGGAGTTCATCTATTTCCAGTTTTGACATGAATAAACGGCAGCAGAGCATATTATTCGCGGCCATCCTCATCGGAGTCATCTCCGGATGCACGGCCCTGTTGAGCCGAATTGATCCCGTCTATCCCGACATCAAGAGCCGCATGCAAAACCTGCTTCGCCAGGCTGGTGAAATCAAAGCGGTCGCCGCCGGAAATTCGCACTGCAAGGCCATTGATTTTGAATCTCTGGGCCAGCGCGGCTTCCATATCTGGCTGGGCGGCAACGATGCCTTTGAAACCGAGCATCACCTGAAAACCCTCATCCCACGACTGCCCGAAGTGGGTACCGTTTATTATGCGGTGTCCTTCCATGCGTTCCTCGCCGACAACCGCGCGGCGACCATCTTCGACCGCAAGGCCAAGCGGGTGGAAGCCTATGCCTACCTCCCCGGATGGACATGGATCCCCGGCGACTTCGACAGTTTCGTGAAAGCGAAGCTGATCAACCTCATCCGTCCCGACCACTGTTACGCCACGGTTCTCCGCCTGCTGAAGCAGCAGCCGTGGCCGGAGCCCGAGTCCGACCCGTTCGACGGCAGCCGCATCGGCGACCGCCAGTTCAAAGGCTTCCGGAACATCAAAGTTCTGATCGCACGCGCTGAAAAAACCCGGATCGTGGAGCACGACAACCTGGTGAAGAACATGCTCCAGAACCGGCCCAGCCTTCCGGAAGACACGTATGCCTGTTTCGAGCGAACGATTCGATTCCTGCAGGCGCGCGGCATCCGCGTGGTGTTTTTCACACCGCCCTATTTCTTCCGGTATACAGAACTGGCCAACCGCGACATGGTCGAGACCTGCCGCCGGAACATGCGGGCGCTGTCTGAAAAGTACAATGTGGAATACTACGACTTTTCGGCCGACCCCGAATTCGTTTTTGAAACGAAATATTTCATGGATGAAGACCATCTGAACCGCCGAAACGGCGCGCCCGCTTTCTCGAAAAGGCTGCGGGAGAAAATGGACAGCAGGTAAGAGCCCATGTTGTTCAATTCCCTTGAGTTTCTAGTCTTCTTCCCGCTGGTGACGGCGCTCTACTTTCTGCTGCCGCACCGCTTCCGCTGGGCGCTCCTTTTGGCGGCCAGTTACTACTTCTACATGTGCTGGAAAGCGGAGTACATCATCCTGATTGTCGTCTCGACACTGATTGACTATATCGCCGGCCGGCGCATGGGCGCACTCCCTCTCGGCCACGGACGGAGACGCCTGTGGCTGTCATTCAGCCTCATTTCCAATCTCGGGCTGCTGTTCAGCTTCAAGTATTTTAATTTCTTCAACGATTCGGTTCGGGCCGTTTTCCAGCATTACAATCTGATGTATGATATTCCCGCCTTCAAGCTGCTTCTGCCGGTGGGCATTTCCTTCTATACATTCCAGACCCTGAGCTACTCCATTGATGTGTACCGCGGCCGGCAGCAGGCCGAACGGCATCTGGGCATCTTTGCGCTTTATGTCACGTTCTTCCCGCAGCTGGTGGCCGGCCCTATCGAGCGCTGCTCACGCCTGCTGCCGCAGTTTTATGAAAGGCACCATTTCGACTATGTCCGCGTTACCGACGGCCTGAAACTCATGCTCTGGGGGTTTTTCAAGAAACTGGTCATCGCCGACCGGCTGGCGATTTTTGTCAGCACGGTCTATCAGCGGCCGTGCGATTACGACGGCGTGAGCTTTATTGTCGCCACGGTTTTCTTCGCCTTCCAGATCTACTGCGATTTTTCCGGCTACTCCGACATCGCCATCGGCAGCGCCCAGGTGATGGGGTTCAGCCTGATGGACAACTTCAACCGGCCCTATTTTTCCAAGTCCATTTCTGAATTCTGGGGCCGGTGGCACATTTCGCTTTCCACCTGGTTTCGCGATTATCTCTACATCCCGCTCGGAGGCAACCGCGTTTCGAAACCGCGCTGGTATTTCAATCTCTTTCTGGTCTTTCTCTTAAGCGGCCTCTGGCATGGCGCCAACTGGACTTTCCTGGTGTGGGGCGCGCTGCACGGATTTTATCTCATCTTCGCCATCTGGACCGCCGGCTTGCGCGCCCGGCTCTGCGCGCTGACGCGACTCGACCGCCTGCCGCATCTGCACAAGCTTGTCAATGTTGCCGTCACTTTTGCACTCGTCTGCTTCGCGTGGATTTTCTTCCGCGCAGGCAGTCTCTATGATGCCCTCTACATGGTCCGGCACCTCTTTTCCGGAATCCCGAACTGGCTGCAGAATTTGTTTGCGCTCGATACCGACGCCGTGCTCCGGCCCCTGCTGGTCGGACAAACACTCGAAGATTTCCTGCTGGCCGTCGGAGCCATTGCATTCATGGAATTGATCCATCTTTTCCAGCGGCATGGTCACATGCGGCAGATGCTTGGCACCTGGCCGCTCCCGCTGCGCTGGGCGGCCTGCTATCTCATGATCGCCGCGATTATCGTGCTCGGCCGGTTCAACATCACCGAATTCATTTATTTCCAGTTCTGATGAAAACACTCCGTCACATTCTGAATTCTGCGGGCTTCATCGCCGTCCTGCTGCTGATGCTGGCGGGTCTTTCGCGTTTTGGCGAAAGCCGCGACCCGATCTATCCCGCCGTGAAAATCCGCTATGACAATCTGTTCCGCCAAAGCGCGGACATCGAAGCGCTGGCGGTCGGCCACTCGCACTGCCGCGGCATTGATTTCGAGTCTCTCGGCATCCGCGGATATCATGTATGGGAAGGCGGCGGCGATGCGTTCGAAACGGAATACATTGTCCGGCACCTTCTGCCGCGCCTTCCGAATCTGAAAGTCGTTTTCTTCCCGGCCTCCTATTTTCTTTATTACTTCGACAATGCCGCGAGCGCGGATGACGACCGGAACTCCAACCGCATCAAGACCTATGCCTACTGCCCCGGCTGGACGTGGGTCCGCGGCGACTGGAGGAATTTCGTGAAGGGCAAGCTGATCAATGTGATCCGTCCCGAACGCGATTACCTTTTCGAGCTGCTGTACAAGGACCCGCCGGCGGCGGATCCCGTTTATGTCCGGCCCGGCGACGGAGCGCAGAATGCGCCGGGCCTATATGAGCCCAGGACCCTTGAAGAGCTGATGAGTCTGTCTGAAACCAACCGCGCGGCAGAGCATCAGAAACTGATTCGCGACATGGGCAGGAATCACCCTCATCTGACCAGGCATGCCCGAAAATCTGTTGAGCGCACACTGAAGGCTCTTCAAAAACGCGGCATCAAAGTGGTGTTCTTCACGCCGCCGTATTTCCACCGTTACACGGAACTTTTTGATCCCGGTCTGCTCCGCGAGCATTACGCCATCACGGCGGAACTGGCGGAGAAATACGGTTTCACGCATTACGATTATTCGATGGATCCGGATTTCATCCGCGAGTCCAAGTGGTTCCGCGACGAGGATCATCTCAACCTAAAATACGGAGCGCCTGAATTCTCGCGGCGGCTCAGGGCGCGCCTGGAGAAAGACGGAATTCTGCCATGATAATTCTTTCCGACAGTCGCGATCCCCATCTGAATCTGAGCATCGAGGAGATGCTTCTGCGGCAGGCCCCGGAAAAGCCCGTGCTGTTTCTGTGGCGGAGCCTGCCTGCGGTGATCATCGGCAAGAACCAGAATCCGTGGAAAGAATGCGATCTGGAAGCGATGGATCAAATGCATGTGACCCTCGCCCGCCGGATTTCGGGCGGCGGCGCCGTATACCACGATCCCGGCAATCTCAACTGCTGCCTGATCATACCGCGCACGGCGTACAACCCGGATGACCTGTTTGCCCTGATGCTCCGCGCCCTGGCCAAACTGGGCCTTGATGTCAGGCGGGACGGGAACAGCCTGTTCATCGGCGACAAGAAGATTTCCGGAAGCGCGTACTGCCTGCAGAAAACCATGGCGCTGCATCACTGCACGCTGCTGGTCGAAGCCGACCTGAAAACGCTCCGCCGCGTGTTGACCCCCCAAAAGGAAAGCTTCGTTTCAAAAGCCGTGGAGTCCATCCCCTCGCCCGTCGCGAACCTGAAGGATTTCCTGCCCGGCATCACCATGGATCAGATCGTTGAAACCATTAAGCACTCGTTCGGGGAGTCCAGGAGAGCCAGCCATGCCGCAGACATCTGCATGCACGCGGATTTCAAGGATCTGTTTGCGAAGCACCGTTCATGGGAATGGACATTCGGGCACACTCCCCGCTTCGAAGTGAAGCGCGGCGGGACAAGCCTGACCGTTGAGCACGGAATCGTCACGGGACCGGCCGACGCCGGCAGCCTCCTCGGACAACGTTTTTCCATCTAAGCCGGCACCGGTGCGAAAAAGTTCCAACCATTGGAAGTTTTTTCAGGAAAAGTTCCAATCATTGGAAGTTTTTGCGCCGAAAGTTCCAACCATTGGAAATTCGCAAATATTGGCCATTTTTGAGCATTTTTGGGCCATTTTGGGCCGTTTTTGGCCATTTTTAAGCATTTTGGGGCATTTTTGGGCCTCGCTGTACTCCCATAAATATAGGACCATTTTGGTCCTATATTACTCATAATATCCTGCCGCGACCCCGACGGCGCACAAGAAGCATGGCCAGAGCGGGAAAGATAACGGATCCCGCAAAGGCCAGCAGGAATGAATTAACCGAAGCCGAAAAAGCGCCGACCGCCGCATAGACGGCTGACACGCCGAAATTTGACAGCACGCTCAGCATCATGAAGCGGCCGGACGGCATGCGGCCCATCCCCGCAAAAAGCACCGAGGCCTCCGCCAGCACCGGCACGGGACGGCACACCACAATGATCCAGTCGCCCACGCGGCGCTCCATCGAATCCAGATGCTTCAACTCGGTCTCCCCAAGAAGCTTCCGGGCCAGCGGGCGGCCGGCCAGCGCCAGCCAATAGCCGACGGTGCTGCTGACGGTCATGGCCAGCCACGAGGCCAGCAGGCCGCCGGGAAAGTTCAGCAGAAAGCCGAGGGCGGTGCTGACGATGCTCGACGGAACCGGAAGCAGAATGTCCGATGCAAGCAGCAGCGACAGAATGGCCGCCAGCAAGGAGGTTTCCGCTTCCGGGGATTTCAACTGGAGATCAATCCATGCGTCAATCTGCGAACCCCAGATGAACCAGGGAACCAGAATCACGGCCAGCACAAGGCCCGTCAGGATCGTCCAGTGCATGGAACGCGGAATGTTCATTTGCAGGCCGTCATCAGCCAGTGCGGCATGGGGGGCGGCAGCGGCCGGACCGCGCAGTCCTTGAAACCGGCCTCTTCCAGCCACTGTTTCAATTCCGCATCCGAAAACACCCAGCCGTTCTCGGTCGTGAGGGCCATGTTGACGGCAAAGAGCGCGCTGAAGCGCGGCGCCGCGCGGGTGGCATCGGTCATCATGTCCATCACGTTCACCCGGCCGCCGGTTTTGAGGGCGGCAAAGGCTTTTTTGAACAGGCTGCGAATGCTGTCGGGCGATTCCTGATGAAGCACACCGAAGAAATTCACGACATCATTCCCGCCGGGAAACGCGGTCGTGCGGTAATCGCCGGGCAGCGCGTCAATGCGGTTCTGCATGCCCTGCTCCCGCACGAGTTCGGAGGCAATGGCCACAACATCCGGAAGATCCAGCATCGTGCAGCGAAGCCCGGGGTTTGCTTTGGCGATCAGCACCGAATACGTTCCCGGCCCGCTTCCCACATCCAGCAGTTTCTCAGCGTTCGCCAAATCAAGCATCGGAACGACGGCCTGCCCGATGGCCAGCGCGCGTCCGTGCATGGCCATCACAAAGGTGCGGGTGCGCTCCGGATCCTGCCCCAGATGGACTTCAGGCTTCTCAACCGGTTTCCCGGTAGCCGCCAGTTCCTTCAGCCGGCCCCAAGCCGGATAGACATCGCGGTTGTAGCGAATCGCGCCCGACAGATCTCCAGGCCGGCCCGGCACCAGAAATGCACCGGACTCCGGTGTGTTCGAATAGAGATCTCCGTCCTTGCGAAGCAGTTCCAGCGCCACGCAGGCATCCAGCAGCAGGCGCGCGCCCCTGACATCCAGTTTCAACGCCACCGCTATTGTTTCTGCATTGGCCGGCCCCGTTTTCCCCAGCCATGCGAAAATGCCCGCATCCGAAGCCGCGAAGAGCACGCAGGACTCGTAAAAGGCGCTGGCCATTTCAACAATTCGATTTGGATTCATATTCATTATGCTGTTTCCATTTGCGCATAATCTAGTAGACCTTCTGTTGGATTCAAAGTAGTATCGGTCGCGTTTTTACAGAAGTATTGTGATCCATGAATAAAGAGCTTTTCACAGGATTATACCGGTTCATGCTGACCAGCCGGAAGCTTGACGAACTGGCGGAGTCCCTTGCGCACCAGGGGGAAGTTCCTTTCTATGTACCGAGCTGCGGCCATGAGTCCACCGCTATGCTGGCCGCGCACCTGACAGAGCATGACTGGCTTCACTGCCACTATCGCGACCAGGCGCTGGCGCTGGCTCGCGGCGTGGATCCTCTCACGATCCTCTATGGCCTGCTGGGGAAATCAGAATCAAATTCCGCCGGACGGCGCATGCCCGGTTTTGCAAGCTGCAAAGCGCTGCGGATTCTCAGCGCAACCACAGTTGTCGGCAACAGTGCGCTGCAGGCCTGCGGCGTGGCCGCCGCCATAAAAGCGCAGCCCGAAAAACCCATTGTTCTGTGCTCCATAGGTGACGGTTCCACACAGGAAGGCGAAGTGCTTGAAGCGCTGGCCGAAGCTGTTCGCAGCCATCTTCCCGTTCTCTTCCTCATCCTGGACAACCGCTACGCCCTTTCCACCGTGACGGCAGGCAAAACCTTCTATTCCCTTCCCGGCGGCGAGGCGCAGGAATATCTCGGCAGGCCCATCACCTATCTCGACGGCACGCAGCCGGAGGTTGTGTATGAAGTGCTTGGCAAAACCGTCGCGGCCATGCGCAAGGACCGCAAACCGCAGATTGTAGTCATGCGCACGGAGCGGCTCACCAGCCACACCAACTCCGATGACCATTCGATGTACCGCAGCGAGGAGGAAATCGCGCGCATTAATGAAACGGCGGATCCGATCCGCAAACTTGCTGCAGCCCTGCAAAAGGCCGGAGCAAAGCTGGAACCCATTGAAAAAGAAATAGACGAAACACTGGCGCAAGCTCTTCAAAAAGCCCGGGCGGGAAAGAATCCCGAACATGCGCGCGACGTAAAGCGCCCGCTGCCGCCAGAGATCTCTGACCCGGAGAAAGAGTACCGCGGGACCGGCGACAAAAAGCTGAGCATGCTGGAGGCCATGCGGGCTGTGCTGCGAAACAAACTTTCCTCCAACTCAAAGGTCAGCCTTTACGGTGAAGACATTGAAGATCCCAAGGGGGATGTTTTTGGCCTGACCCGTGGTCTGAGCACACAGTTCCCGGAACAGGTTCGCAATTCCCCCTTGAGCGAATCCACCATTGCAGGCGTTTCCATAGGCCGCTCACTGGCCGGGGAGCAGCCGGTCGCGCTTCTGCAGTTTGCCGACTTCATGCCGCTGGCCTACAACCAGCTTTTTTCCGAAATGGGAACCATGCACTGGCGCACCAACGGCGACTGGGAGGCTCCGGTCATCCTGATGGCCATCTGCGGCGGGTACCGGCCCGGGCTTGGCCCGTATCATGCGCAAACCCCCGTTTCCATCGCCGCAAAAATTCCCGGCGTGGACGTCTTTGTTCCTTCAACTGCGGCCGACGCAGCGGGCATGCTCAATGCGGTGTTTGCGTCCGGCAGACCGTCCATTTTCTTCTATCCGAAGAATCTGCTCAATGACCGCTCCGTGGCAACCTCGGAGGATATCGCAAATCATCTCGTCCCCGTCGGCAAGGCCCGCACTGTACGCCCCGGCCGCGACCTCACGATTGTGAGCTGGGGCAGCACGATGCCGCTGTGCGAGCGGGTTGTGCAAGCGCTTGAAGACGCAGGCATCAGTGCAGGCCTCATGGACCTGCGAACGATGGTTCCGTGGGATGTTGAGGCGGTCATGGCCGCCTCCTCCAAGACGGGCCGCCTGCTGGTCGTGGATGAGGACACGCATACCGCCAGTCTATCCAGCGAGATTGCGGCCACCATCAGCGAGATGTCAGCCGGAAAAATCCGCGCGGGCCGCGTCACCGCGGCCGATGCCTACATCCCCTACAGCTTCGGGGCCCATCTGGCCACCCTGCCCTCGTTCAAGGCCGTGATGGAGAAGTCCGCCGAACTGCTGGAGTGGGATATCGCATGGGAACAGCAGGCGCGCGAAGAAGGCAACGCCGTCATTGTCAATGCCATTGGCTCCAGCCCTTCCGATGAAACCATCAAAATCACGCAGCTGCATGTTGCTCAAGGCGACCCGATCAAGGCCGGCACCCTGGTTGCATCGGTCGAGGCCGACAAGGCTACGATGGAAATCTCCGCCCCCGCGGACGGGCAGGTTGAGGAGGTTTTTCTGAAACAGGGCGACATTGTGACCGTCGGCACGCCGCTGGTGAAAATTCATACCACTGTGAGCGCGGCCGCACGGCAGGTCACTGAGGACAAGCCGGGCCGTCCAATTCTCACGAAGCGGGCCCTGAAGGCCGCCAAACCCGCCATTGCCGCGCGTGCGGAAGCAAAACCGGTGATTCTTTCTTCGATCTTTTCGCAGCTTGGTTCACGCCTGATGACCAACGAAGAGCTCGTGAAACGCTGCCCCGGATGGTCGCCGGACGACATCGTGCAGCGCACCGGCATCATGAAGCGCCACTGGATTGGCGAGGGCGAGAGCGTATTGACACTGGCTGTTGCCGCGTGCCGGAAACTGCTGAAGGCCGAGAACATTGACATTTCGGAAATAGATGCGCTGATCTGCAGCACGGGCACCCCTCTTTCAACGACGCCATCGCTGGCCTGCCGCATTCTCAAGGAACTCAGCCCGGCAAACGGCGAGCTGCTGATGCAGGCCCACGACATCAACGCGGCCTGCTCCGGCTATCTCTATGCCGTTCAGCAGGCCCACGACATGCTGACCCACAATCCCGAGGCTCGCATTCTCGTGGTCACGGCCGAAACGCTGTCGCCCATCCTGAACGCAAACGATCCCGCCACCTACTTCCTGTTTGGCGATGCCGCCACGGCTTCGCTGGTATCCTGCAAGCGCCGCAATGGCAACATCAACGCCCAAGTGAGCCGGCCGGTGCTGTCGGCGCTGGGAGAAAGACCGGAAATCCTTTACGTGCCGTCGCTGAACAGCGGCGAGCACGTCATGATGGACGGGCTGCCCGTATTCCGCATGGCGGTCAAAAAGATGATCATGATGCTGGAGCGCGCCTGCGCGGCCGACGGCCTCACGGTGAACGACCTCGACATGATTGTTCCTCACCAGGCCAACGAGCGCATTATCGAAGCCATCCGCAAGGCGATCAAGTTCCCCACGGAAAAGGTTTATTACTTCATCCGTGACTTCGGGAACACCTCGTCCAACACTATTCCACTCGCTCTTGAGTCCATTGTCCCGAAACACCCTTCGCACAGCAAGGTCGGGATGACCGCATTCGGCGGGGGGTTCACCTTCGCGGCCGGGATTCTTGAAGTGCTTTGATTTCAAACGGAATCCGGAGAATCCCATGAAGAAACTGTTACTGGCCCTTTCGCTGCTGGCCCTGACCGTCTCGGCCGGGGATCCTCTTGCCAGCCCTGACGCCATTCCCGGCGGTGAACTGTCTGCCTACGCCGGACCCTGGCCGCAGAGTTTTAATTACTATCTCGACAACAATGTCTTCAGCGCGACCGTTTTCTCGTTTATGTACGAAACGCTGCTCGGCATGGATCCCATCTCTGCGGAATATGTTCCGGGACTCGCCGATAAATGGGAAATTTCCGATGACAAGAAGACCTTCACCTTCTGGATTGATCCAAAGGCCAAATGGAGCGACGGCAAACCCGTAACAGCTGATGACGTGGCCTGGACCTTTGCAGCCATCATGGACCCGAAAAACCTGACCGGCGTCCACAAGGTCAGTCTCGAAACCATCAAGCCGCCTGAAGTGATCAGCGAACGATGCGTTCGCTTCACCACAGACGATGTCCACTGGCGCAACCTGGGCGCAGTCGGCGGATTCAACATCCTGCCGAGGCATGCCTTTGCCACGCAGGACTTCAACAAAATCAACTTCGAATTCCCGGTTGTCTCGGGGCCTTACAGGCTGGATAAAATCAGCGACGGCGTATTCGCGAATTTTGTGCTTCGCAAGGACTGGTGGGCCCGTTCGCGCCCGGAGAACGAGTTTGTCTGCAATTTCGAAACCATCATCTTCAGGTTCTACGAGGAAAATGAAAACGCATTTGAGGCCTTCAAAAAGGGCATGATTGACATCTTTCCCGTTTACACCGCGCGGCTTTGGGTGAATGAAACCGGCGATGAGCGCTTCCAGAAGAACTGGGTCATCAAACAGAAAATCGAAAACCGCAAGCCCATCGGTTTTCAAGGCTTTGCGATGAACATGCGCCGCCCTCCTTTCGACGATGTCCGCGTCCGCAAGGCCATGGCTCACCTGCTGAACCGCCCGCGAATGAATGAGACGCTGATGTACAACCAGTACTTTCTGCACCGTTCTTATTTTGAAGATCTCTATTCCGCAGACAATCCCTGCCCCAACGAGTTTTTTGACTATAACCGGGAGAAAGCCATTGCTTTGCTGAACGAGGCCGGCTGGAAGATGAATCCGGACAAGGGGCTGCTTGAAAAGGACGGCCAGCCGTTTGTGTTCTCATTCCTTTCGCGGGACGCCTCGTCTGAGAAATTCCTGAACATCTATGCCGAGGATTTGAAGGCGGTCGGCATTGAGATGAAAATAGACAAAAAGGACTGGGCCGCATGGACCAAGGACATGGAGGAATTCAACTTCGAAATGACCTGGGCCTCATGGAGCGCGGGCGTCTTCAAGGATCCGGAAGGCATGTGGGCCTCCAGGGAGGCCGCACGCACGGGCGGCAACAATGTCACCGGATTCAAAAATGATCGCGTGGATGAACTCATCGAGAAGCAGAAAACTGAATTCGATGTGGGCAGGCGCAACGAAATCTGCCGCGAAATTGATCGCATCGCCGCTGCCGAAGTTCCCTATGTCCTGCTGTGGAACATCAACTGCGTGCGGCTTCTCTACTGGAACAAATTCGGAACACCGCCCACAGTCCTTTCAAAATATGGCGATGACAGTTCAGCCTTCAGCTACTGGTGGTTCGACGAAGATTCCGCTGCCGATCTTGCTGAAGCAATGAAAAACAAAGACCACCTTCCGTCCGCCCCGGCGATTGTTAACTTCGACCAGACCTTCCGCCCTCTAAAGTAATTTGGAGCATTTTGGCAACGGGCGGGGCAGGAATCATTCAAATCATCATGGCAAAGGCGAACGTGGCCATGAGAAAACAAACAAGTACAATCATGCAAATGCGTTCAATCTTGTCGCCAAGATTAATGTGCTCAAAACTGACAGACTGACGCTTTGTCCAAAAAACCGATGCTTTCACGATATACTCACCTTCAATCTCTCCTCACATTATTTTAATTAATTACGCATCGACTTAATTCTTGTATAGGGCAAAGCCGGCAAAAAAATCAGGGCAATGGATACATTGATGATTTTTATGTCTTTTCCGGCATTCCTTGCATTTATTTGATTTTCTGCTGTTTTTTAACAAAATTTGGTCATTTTTGACCATTTTTTGCGATTTTTGAGCATTTTTAGGCAATAAAGTGTCATTTTTGACGCTTTATTATAAAAACAATGAGCCATTATGTCTCTTTTTAAAAATTTTGGATATTTTTTTACTTCTTTTATATTAAGTACTTATCTATATTTTATAAACTTGGCATGCTTGTTGCTATAATCATCAGTTGCAAGTTAAGACAGTCCCGCTAAAGCGGGATGGATTTGAAAAAAGAAAGGAGCATGAATATGTATCTGCCAGAATTGAGAATGATGGGTTTGGACCCCTTCCCCGGACTGAGGGTGCTTCAGCGCGAGATGGACAACCTTCTGGATGGCTATACCGTCCGGAGCCGTTGCGATTTCGCGGTAAATGTCTGGAGCAACCAGGAGAAGGCGGTCGTCTCGGCCGAGCTGCCGGGATGCAGCGCGGAGGATATCGAGATCAGCACCCTGAAGGACACCCTCACAATCACCGGCAAGATGAAACCGGAGGAGGCCATCAAGGATGCCGTCTGCCACCGCGCGGAGCGGAGCTGCGGAGAGTTCACCCGCACGATCCGTCTCCCCTTCGAGGTCGAACAGGACAAGGCCAAGGCTTCCTACAGCCAGGGCGTGCTGACCGTTGAGCTGCCCCGCGCGGAAGCCACAAAGCCCCAGAAGATCAAAATTGAAAGCACATGAAAGGCGGTGAACAGCATGAAACAGGAAACAAAAAATATAGCGAAGCAGGAAAGCCAGAGCGTGGAACTTCCGCAGGACCGCCCGGTCTTCGTCCCGGCCACAGACATCTATGAGACCGAAAAGGCGATCTTTCTCCGGTGCAGCATGCCCGGCGTGAGCAGCGACAGCCTTGATGTGGTCCTTGAGGACAATGTGCTGACGCTGACCGGTCACCAGAGATGGAAAACGCCCGACGATTTCCAGCTTGTGCACCAGGAATACGAAACCGGGGTCTTCCGTCGCAGCTTCCGCATCTCGGAGGAGGTTGACCAGAACGGCATCAAGGCCGTCATGAAAAACGGCGTGCTGAACCTTGAGCTGCCCAAATCGCCCAGGGCCCAGCCGCACAAGATTAAGGTGGAAATGATTTCATAACGGAAGGGAGGTGAGCAACATGAAGAACAAACTCGTACCGTGGAAACGCAAAGATGAGCTGCAGCGGGTTGATGAAGGCTTTGGACTGAATCCGTTCAATCAGCTTCGCAACCAGATTGACGAGCTGTTTGAGGAGGCGTTCGACTCCTTCACGCCCTTCGGCCGCTGGCCGGCTCACGGCAGACTGGGGAGCGAGATGAAAATGGTTTCGCCGGACTTCGAGGTCTCCTCGACCGAAGACGAAATCCAGGTGAAGGCGGAACTCCCCGGCATGACCGAGGATGATATCGAAGTGACGGTGGACGAAAACTCCGTCACGATCAGCGGGAATAAAAAAGAGGAGAAGGAGGAGAAAAAGCGCGACTGCTACTTCTCCGAGGTCCGCTATGGCCAGTTCAGCCGCACGATTCCGCTTCCGGCGGGCATAGACCGCGAAAAGGCCAAAGCCCAGTTCAAGCGCGGAGTCCTGAAGCTCACGCTGCCCCGCACCGAGAAAGCGAAAACGGAGCGGAAGCAGATCAAAATCGAATCCGATTAACCAGCCCTAACGCCGGGGGCGCTCACGCGCCCCCGGCAACAGAGAGATATTGATATCACTTGGTCCATTAAATAGCAGCCGTTTGTATTCCCAGGCAGGGCGCACACTTCGTGCGTGCCGCGGCGGTCGCGGAGCGACCGCCCTACCTGATGTGCTGCTGTTAAATGGCCTTAACAAGATATACGGTCCGATATATCACTATGTGATATATGACCGCAACACAACGGAACAGACAGCGCGATTCCCTTCATCACTCTTTGGCAGAGGCCCCTGCGGTTTCCCCATGAAGCTTCGACGTTCCGTCTCCGGGAATTTTTCGATGGCATAGCGGAGCATGGTCCGCGGCATTTCACCAGCATGCCGGCCGAGGAATTCCTTCTCCGATTTCGGATCGCGTTTGCCGACTTCGCGAAGCATCCAGCCCACCGCCTTGTGCATCAGGTCTTCGCGATCTTCCAGCAGCATTGCCGCCAGTTTCAGCGTTTCTCCAAAATCATTTCGCCGGATAAAATGAAAAGTGGCCAAAACCGCAATTCTCCGCTCCCAGAGACTCTTCGATTTTGCGAGCCGGAACAGCGGGGCGCGGGACCGGCTGAAAAGATAAGCCCCGACAATGTGTTCAGCGGAACAGTCCACCAGATCCCAGTTGTTGATGAAGGCCGTGTGATCCAGATAGAGGCGATACAAAGTCTTCCGATCCTCATCCGTGCCGCGCGCATACTGCGCGACCATGATCAGCAGCGCCAGCAGCCGCGCCTCGTGATAAGGCGATTTCAGAATTTCAATCACTTCATCCAGAGGCGTGTCCCGGAAATCCTTCACGCACTGCCGGATGACCGGAACGCGAATGCCCAGGAACAAATCCCCTTCGCCGTATTCCCCGGGCCCCGTCTTGAAGAACCGCAGGGAATGGCGGGCCCTCTCTTCATTGCCCAGCACCTCGAGACGTCGCAGAATATTTTTCGCCGCCGTCATCACAAAAGCATTCCGGCAATGCAGGCGGTCATGAAGGCTGCCAGCGAACCGGCGATCATGGATTTCAGTCCCAGCTTGGCAAAGTCCTGGCGGCGGCTCGGCACCAGCGAACCGATCCCGCCGATCTGGATGGCAATGGATGAAAAATTCGCAAACCCGCACAGGGCGTATGTCATGATGGTGAAGGTGCGCGGGGTTATCTGCTCGCGTATCTTGATCATGTCGAGATAGGCCACAAATTCATTGAGCACGGTTTTCTCCCCCAGAAGCATGCCGGCCGCGCCGGCATCCTGCCATTCCACCCCCATGGCCAGAGCCAGCGGAGACATGACCCAGCTCAGCACGCGCTGAAGGGTCAGCGGCGCGCCGCTGATGTCCGGCAGGAAAGCGCAGAGCCAGTTAAAAGCGGATACCAGGGCAATGAAGGCAATCAGCATCGCGGCCACATTGAGCGCCAGCAGCAGGCCTTCGGATGCGCCCCGGCAGGCCGCATCCAGCACGTTGGAATCCTGTTTCGGCACCTGGATCTTGACATAGCCCTTGGTGACGGATTCCTCCGTCTCGGGCACCATGATTTTGGCCAGCACCAGCGAAGCGGGCGCAGACATCACCGACGCGGTCAGCAGATGCCCCGGATCAACTCCCATGCCGGCGTAGGCCGCCATCACACCTCCGGCCACTGTGGCCATGCCACCCGTCATCATGGCCATCAGTTCCGACCGGGTCATGGTCAGCAAATAGGGCTTGATGACCAGCGGGGCTTCGGTCTGCCCCACAAATACATTGGCCGCGGCCGCGAGCGACTCCGAACCGGACGCGTCCATCACCTTCACCATGACCTTGGCCATGAAACTGACCACATGCTGCATGATGCCCAGATGAAAAAGCACCGCCATCAGCGATGAAACAAAAATGATCGTGGGCAGCACGGAGAACGCAAAGAAATGCTCGCGGAAAAGGTCACCGAACACAAACTGCGCACCCTCGTCGGAGAATCCGATGAGTTTGGAAATTACCGCACGCGCCATGTCAAACATCTTCAAACCGACAGCCGTCTTCATGATAAAAAGCGCGAATACAATCTGCAAAGCGACGCCGGACAGGATCAGGCGAAAATCCATCCTGCGCCGGTCGGAGGAAATCAGCCAGGCCAGGAGCATCATCAGGATCAGTCCCAGAAAACTGTTTATGCGGTACATCATTTGACGATCTCCCGTTTATCAAAAATTAAACAGGCACAAAATAGTCTTGCGGCCGCAATATCACAAGCCGGATTCGCGGATCTGCTGTGCGATCCTGCGCTTCACGGCATGAACGGAGCAAGCAGCATGATTGCTCCCCATGCGATGACACAGGCGATCAGCGCCGACAATCCGCCGATTTTCAGCCAGTGCCAGAAGCTGATCTGCATTTTGCACTCTTTCTCCAGCATGCCGAGCGCAACAATGTTCGCGGTGCTGCCAATCAGTGTGATGTTGCCGCCGAAGCAGGCCCCAAACAGCAGCGCCCACCAGAGCGGCATAATCTGGACGCTTTCCCCCAGCGCCTCAATGATCGGGGCGAAGGCGGCGACAAAGATGACGTTGTCCACGAATGCGGATCCTATGGCCGTGGTGGCCAGAATGACCGGAATCAGTACGTTCAGGTTGGTCCCGAAGTGCCGGGTGAACCCGTCGGCCATCAGGCGGGTGACCCCGGTATAGGCCAGAGTGCCCGCGATCGCAAACAGCAGCATGAAGAAGAGCAGTGTCCACCAGTCCACCTCGGCCTCGACGTAGTGACGGGCGCGATCGCGCTTGATGATCATGATGATACCAGCGCACGTGAGCGGCGCAACCAGCAGGATGCTGTTGGGATCCAGATGCAGTTTTTGTTCCAGTGTGTGATGCAGTGCTATGAAAACGAGTGTCAGGAGCAGAACAGCCAGGCCCCTGCCGTAGGGCACCTGGATCTTCGGGACCAGGCTCAAATCGCGATCCATGCGGTCCTTCAGGCGCACATCAAATTCATCAAGATCCCTGCGGAACCAGAACATCGTGACCGCAATGCAGGAACCGAGCGCCAGGATCATCACCGGGAACGCCCATCGAATGAAATCGGAGAAACTAAGACCGGCCTTGGTTCCAATATAGATGCCGACGGGGTTTCCCATCATGGTGCCCGCGCTGCCGATGTTGGTGCAGAGCACGCAGATCATCAGATACGGCGAGGGATTGAGCTTGAGACGGTTGCAGACTTGGAAAATGAGCGTGGAGATGAAAATGATCGAGGTTACCTCGTCCACCGCGCAAGCCAGGAGCGCCGAGGCGGCCGCGGTGATGGCCATGAATTTACGACCCGTGATTCTCGGAATTGAAATAATGCTCTGGACGATCCATGTGAAAAAACCGAAATCCCTCAAAGCCCCGACGACAATCATCATTCCGACCAGGAACAGGATCACCGGCAGCGAGGCCTCCTTGACGAAGTGCTCCATGTCCAGCGATTTGGTGAAGATGAGCACCGCAATGCCGAGAAACGCGATGGCGAGACGGAAGTTCCAGAAGAAGAGCGTGCCGAGGATGATGGCCAGAAACACCGATGAGGCAACCGCCTGCTGTTCCGTCAGCCCGAACTTCGCAGCGACCAGACCGGTTCCCCCGCTTATCAGGAGCAGCAGCGCCAGGCGCCGGAACAGTTCTCTGACGGGCAGGGCTGCGCTGTGATCTTCTCCTTCAAACATGATTTGCAGCTCCGTTCTGCCGTGGTGAATTCATTATGCCCAGAAAAGTTTGGATGTAAAACCGCTCAAGGTAACCACCCCGACCAGCCGCCGCCCGTCCAGCACCTGGATCTGCCGGGTGTTTTTCATGATGAACAGCTTTGCAAGCTGCACGGCGGGAGTGGCGGAACTGACCGACACATAATCCTCGTGCATAAAGTCGGCCAGCTTGGTTTCGTGGTCTCTCTTCAGCATCTCGGCAAATGGCTGGAAACGCAGGATCGGCGTCAAATCCTCCATCCAGAGCAGATGCTGAGGCAGGCTCTGCGTCAGCAAATCCTCCATGCGGATGACCCCGCGCAGATCTCCCTGCTCATCCACAACAGGAATGTCAAGCAGCCACCGGGAGCAGAGGGTCTTGATAGCGGTGTACAGCGTATCGCCCTCCCTGAGCGTCACAGGCTCTGTGTTCATGATATCCGCTGCGGTAATGTAATCTTTTTGCTCTTTTTTTCCCGTTGTGAAAAGGGCGGCAATATCCTTCGCTCCGGATGCCTTGTTCACGAAATCTCTGACTTTCACATCCTTTAGCGCCGTTGAAAGAGAGGCCAGTATCCGCAAGTAGGCGCTGGGATCGTCTTCCGGCGTCAGCACCAGCAGAATCAGGTTGACCGGATCCTTGCCGGCGTCAAAGACAATCCCCTTGCGGGTCGTAGCCACGGCAAGCAGGGGCTGGCTCATGTGCTCAAGCCGGGCGTGCGGAAGAGCCACCCCGGGAGCAATCACTGTAGGGAGAAGCGCTTCCCGCTCCTTGAGCGCCCGCATGGCCTCCTGTGGATTGAATCCATCAACCGTCTCATGCAAATGCTTCACCAGAAGCGTCAGCGCCTCATCCCTCGTGGAAGCTGCAACTTCAAACAGGATGTTTTCCTCACCCAGTACGGCATACAGTTGCTTGTCCATAAGATATACTCCAAATATTAAAGTCAGAGTGTAACGCGTCCCCTCTTCGTTCGCAATGCCTCTGTTTGTTCAGCCCTCAACTTCAAACTTTCCTGTTGCCCTCGCGGCGGCGGCGGGTCTATATTTTTCAGCTCACAGGGCCATCGGATTGGCCTGAAAGAGAGAAAATATGACAGCTTTGCTTGTTCTGGTTGCTTCATCCGCAGTCCTTGGTGTTGCGGGATTCTTCTATTCACGTTTCCTGGCCAAAAGCTGGGGCGAAGATCCGAAACGGATTGCGCCGGCCGTTGAACTGAACGACGGACGCGATTATGTCCCCACGCCCACGCCGGTTGTGTTCGCCCATCACTTTGCCTCCATCGCGGGCGCAGGCCCCATCGTGGGCCCGGTGCTGGCCCTGTGCTTCGGCTGGGGCCCGGCCATCCTCTGGGTGGTCATTGGCGGACTTCTGATCGGCGGAGTGCACGATTATCTTGCGGCGTTCATGTCCATCCGCAACCGCGGCCAATCGGTCGCCATGATCGCCCGTCGCCTGCTCGGCCGCGGACCGTTTCTGGCGTTTATATGCTTTCTGATCATCATGCTTGGGCTGGTCACCGCCGTTTTCCTGAACACCTCGGCGACCGCGCTGGTCAGCATGATCGACATGGGCCGAATGCAGCTTCCGTCCGACCAGACCCTTTTCCGTGTCGCGGATGTTGCCGGACAGCAGAAGGTCATTATCGGCGGAGTCGCGTCCATGAGTGTAATCGTGATCACCATCATGGCCCCTCTTCTGGGCTGGCTCTACATTAAAAAACAGGTGGCCGTCTGGAAATGCTCGGTGCTGGCCATCGCCATCTGCACAGTCAGCATCGTCGTAGGACTTTACCATCCTGTGACCCTGACCCCCACCGCCTGGAAATTCACGCTGGCGGCCTACACACTGATTGCCGCCGGAGTTCCCGTGTGGATGTTCCTTCAAAGCCGTGATTTCATCAACGTGCACATTCTGTATGCTGGAATCATTGGCCTGTTCTTTGCGCTGATCGTGGCCGCAATTCGCGGGGGCACGCCTCCGGCGGAGGCGGCCATACCCGTCATGGACACCATGACGGGAACAGCAAAGCTGGGAGGCCTGTGGCCCGCGCTTTTCATCACCATTGCCTGCGGCGCGGTGAGCGGTTTCCACAGCCTGTGTGCGGGCGGCACCACCTGCAAACAGCTTAAAACCGAGGCCGCCACGCGACAGATCGGCTACTGGGGCATGATCCTGGAAAGCCTGCTTGCGGCCATCGTCATCATCACCCTGCTGGTCGGCACCACCCACGCATTCTATTTGGAAGATGTTTTCCCGGCGGGGAAAGACAACAATCCGGTGCTGGGCTTCGCCTTCGCCGTCGGCCGCGTCGGCCACGCCGGATTCGGACTGCCCATTGCCGCCGGCGCGCTGGCGGGCATGCTGCTCCTCGAGGGCTTCGTCATCACCACGCTCGACACCGCCATCCGCCTGAACCGCTACCTGATTGAGGAGCTTTGGCTGGAGTTTTTCGGCCGCTACGATGTCTTCGCCGGCCGGGCTTCCTGCATCCATGCCGGATCAAAAGAGATCAACGAAATCTCAGGCGGCGACGGCATACCCTCCAGCATAGAGCTTCCGGATGAAAAGCAAAGAGCGCCGATCCCCACCCGCGGGACCTTCCGCGGGCTCCTGCTGATCCTCCGGCAATACTGGGTCAATTCGGGGCTTGCGATTGCGCTGATGCTGTGGCTTGCCTTCTCGGGCGGCATTCTGCAGCTCTGGAAGATATTCGCCACAAGCAACCAGCTGCTGGCCACGTTCGTGCTGGCGATCGGCTCGGTATGGCTCATTCGCAACGGGAAGCGGGTCTGGTATGTGCTGGCTCCCGCGATCTTCATGCTGGCCACAACGGGAGCCAGCCTGATCCTGCTGCTGCAGAAGTTTCTGCCCGGCCACGCGGCGGACGGCGCGGCCACCGGCAATGCCACCCTGTTCATTGCAGACATTGTGCTGCTGGTTCTGACCGCCTACCTGCTGGTGGCCGGCATCATGGAAATATGCTGGGCGCTGCGGCAAAAAAAGGCGGCTATGGCTGGATGATCCGGTAGAATTTCTGAACTTCTGTCAGCGCGCCGGTAACGGTGCAGGAATTCCCGTTTGCCGTCGGCGTCGAGACCGGAGAGCCCCAGTCGTTGGTCACCAGGCCGCTCGCGCCGTAGAACCGGTACTGGAGACCGCTGTGCGTGTTAAAGTCCAGCACGATATTCCCTCCGCTGATCCGCATCCCCGTGAACCACAAATCGCTGGGTGAGACCATCAGAGAACTGCCATAGTCATACTGACGCCCGCCAAGAATGGGCGCCGCCTCCAGCAGATAATCCGACGAGTCTGACGGGTTCAAAACAAACGCATTCGTGAATACAACTTGCGTCTGCGCATCCGCAAGGTCCTGGCAGTTGGAAACAGAGATGTCATCCACAAATACTCCGTAAAGGTCCGAGGTCCCGACATAGGAGGATCCACTCGACTCGTGCATGAACCGTACGCGCAGATTCTGGCCCGCGTAGCTGCCCAACCCTATGCTATGGCTCTCGAATGTGCTGTCCATGTTTCCGTTGGTTCCGATTTTTTCCCACACCGTTATCCACGTATTCCCTTCGTCAGTCGAGACCCCGGCAGACGACGACTGGCCTGTGGTCGCCCACCTCATACGGGTCTTGAACATCAATGAGGCATTGGTCTCCGGGCGAATGATGCGGTTCAGGACAAAATACTGCGGATCCCAGCCTGCCGCGATATGAAACGAATACGTGCCGGAGGCCTTGATCGAGTTGGTGATGAAGGCATAACCATCCACCACATGCGGAGACACATAGTTTGTGCCCGCCTCTGCCCCCTCGAACCAGGTTGATGGCACCAGAAGACTGGTTCGCACAACATACGCCGTTGCGTAAGGAACAGCCGTGAAAGCATAGGACGCACTGTTGCTCACCCACGGATTTCCGGGGCCGGAAATCTGGATCACTTCAGGCACGGTGTTGGGATCCATCAGCGTGACATTGTAGGTGAAGTTGGTCGTTTTGCCCCCAACGACAATATTGCTGACCGACACGGTAAAAGTGATGTCCGTTGAGATGCCGGACAGTGGAAATCCCGACACCTTCCAAACCAGGGTGTTGTCGCCATACCCGTCCACGACCGTTTCTTTGGTGACAGAAACCGGTGAACCGTTGGAACTCATGCTGACTGTGGCCGCGCTGAAGTTGGCATTGCTCATCGAGAAGGACCAGCGCTCGTACGCAAGATTGTACGGGCAAAAGCCTTCATTGGGCCACGGCACATAGGCTGGAGTCGGCGGGGTTGAACCAAAGCCGCCGATCACCCATACGGCACACGCGCCGTCGTAACCGGCACTTTCAGGAAGCGATCCGATGCCCATCGTCTGCTCGCGCGGGCACAGCAGCCAGCGGCGGTGCCCGCATGGATAGTTGTTCACCCCCGTATCGCTGATAAAGCGGTCAATGGACTCAGCGCCGTCAGAGCCAAGGGCGATATTGGCATGCGAAGCGGCATTCGACCCGTCCCATGTCCAGCAGGTCCATGAAGTTGGGGGGTAATGGCTCAGCGCACCGTTGGCCGACATCATCAGCGCCGCCTCCTGGCAGGCGTTGTTCCAGTTGGTGTCGAGATTGATATTGGCCGGCAGACTGCACATCGCGCGAAAGAAATTGATGCGCCGGAGAGCGGCATTCCGGTAGTCGTTGGAAATGGTGCCCTCGTCGCATGAGGCCACGTCTCCGTCCCATCCCGCCGGGATGCCTTCAGAGGCTGTGTAGACTTCCTGATAAAACGCAGCCACCGCATTTCTCGTCTGGGCATCCACGGAAAATCCACCGGCCTCCGCGCCACGGCGCGACGGCAATACGGGCATCCGATCGAGCACTTCCCGCGGAATTCGGATAGCTTCATCCAAACGGATTTCCGGTGATGATTTTTGAACGGCAGAAGCCGGAGTCTGGGCTGAACACACACACGCCCCCAAAACCAGCGCCATGCAAGTTGTCGCAGTCTTCACACCAGAGAAACTGCCACACGAGCCATGACGGGTCAACATTCATATCACGATGGTTGGGGAGCATGAATCTGTGGCTGCCATGAACCAGAGCGTTGCACAATTCATGGCACCCCCGACAGGGCTCGAACCTGTGACCCACAGATTAGAAATCTGTTGCTCTGTCCTACTGAGCTACGGGGGTACAAAACTCCGCAGATGCTAAACACACTCGCGTCATTTCAGCAAATGTTTTGTGTTCAGGACTCGCCATTTTCCCGGACACTGGTAGGATGCCATCAAAACTCAGATGAGGATATGCCATGACGGTGAAATCTGCAAGAGGCCACGGAGAAAACAAGTCTGGAATGATTCTGAAAATAACCCTTCTGGTCGTCGGCGCCGTGGTCATACTGGCCCTTCTGGCCGATTTGAACAAATGGGTCAGAAAAACAAAGCTGAACCCTGTTCCTCCGCCTGAAACCGAACTGCAGAATATCATTCTCGACAGCAGCCCCAGGGTGTTCAGGGATGTGAATGGACTCTTCACCATGAATGCGCCGGCGGGATGGGACATCATCGCATGGCCTGAGAGCACGCCTTACAATGTGACTTTCCAGAGCCCGAACGGGCCGTCCCTTTCGATCACGGCGACAAAAGTGGAATACAACAGCATGGTGACTCTGCGCAAACGCGTCGAGGCCATCCAGACCAATTTCGGTTTGAACATGAATATCGTTCAGACGAACTGGAACGGCCGCGAAATCATCCAGCGCACAACCATTCTGCATGCATCAAAAGTGCTCACGCTGGATTTTGTTGATAATTACGTCGGACACAACATCCAGATCAGCACCCCCCACTCGCTCTACGATCGTTATGCGCCGGTGCTGCTGGATATCGCGGCCTCGTACAAGCCGCTGCAGTAAAAACAGAAGTCGGTCGCAGTCCGGTCGGCCGATTTATTCCTCCACCCCTTCCGGGATCTTGCCTCTGGCCGGCTTTTTCTGGGGAATGACAAGCCCGTGCTTCTCAGCCTCTTCCGCGAAGGTTGGAATCTGGTCGCGGTAACGAACCACAAGCTTCTTCAGCGCCATGTGCTGCTTGAAGGACAGCTCGTGCTTTTGCGCGTACTGAGACTTCAATGACTCGTAAAACGCATGGTCATCCCACTCGCGCCGGCCGCGCTTGACGGGATCCTTCCATGCGCTGACCGATTCCATCAGGACCAGAATCGGGCCGCTATCCTCGCCGGGCCTCTTCTCCTGCTCCACAAGCCCGAACTGCGCAACCACCTGCTCACGGCCGCCGATCTGGTCCGCGTATTTCAGAAGCAGTTTGTCCAGCGCCGCGACCTGACGGTCAGAGAATCTCCGGCCCTCGTCGTTTTGTTTTTTCAGGGATTCATAGAACACCCGGTCGTCATAGGTCTTCTTGCCTATCGTGCGGGCATCCTTGAATGTCACTCCCGCCAGCGCTTCCAGCTTGCCGGCGGTCTCGGCCCGCGGAGGAAGATTCTGTTCCGCCAGTTCGCTGATGACTTCAGACAGGCCCTGCTCGGCAACAAACTCCGACCACCCTGGAATCTGATCCTTGTACTTGACCCCGAGTTTCAGCAGCGCATCGGCCTGCCGCTGGGAAATCTCCTTCTCGCCGGCATCAAACTGCTGACGGACGGATTCGACAAACTTCTCGTCGCTGTATTCGCGCTTGCCGGCCTGCCGTGCCGGCGCCCATTCCTTGACCTGCTGCAGAATCTGCAGTACCCGTCCCACATGATCCCGGTCGGCCGAAGGCCCTTTGGCTTTCTGCACCCAGACCAGAAACGTCTCATAAAAGTCGCCCAGCATCTTGTGCCACTCGACCTCGCCGCTCTCGATGTCATCGAGCTTCTTTTCCATCGAGGCCGTAAACTGCACATCAAACAGATCGGACAGATGGGCCACCAGAAAATCGCAGACGCGGTCGCCCAGTTCCGTCGGCATGATGGCGCGCTTCTCGCGCACAATATATTTGCGCGCATTCAGCGTGGAAAGGATGGCCGCATAGGTGCTGGGCCGCCCCACCCCGTTCTCCTCCAGAGCGCGGATCAGCGAGGCCTCCGTGTAACGCGGCGGAGGCTGCGTTTCCTTTTCGGCCTTCACTGGCTCCACACATTCGAGATTTTCACCTTCGCTCAGCGGCGGCAGGCTCTGCTGCGCATCGTCCTCCTCTTCCTCGCCCTCATTCTGTGTCTTGGTCTTTTCGATGCCCGACGCCTTCATATAGCCGGGGAATAGAATCTGCGAGGCGTTCGCGCGGAAAAGCAAAGGATCGGCCCCTTCGCGCTTCGGCAGGGCTTCGATTTCCACGCTGCGCTGCGCGATGCGCGCGGGCGTCATTTGGCTGGCCATGAACCGCTTCCAGATCAGCGCGTAGAGCTTGGCTTCTTCGGGGGTGAGCGCAGACTGAACCGACTCCGGCGTGCGCGACGGGTCGGTGGGACGGATCGCCTCGTGCGCCTCCTGCGCCGTGCCGCGGCTCTTGTAGAAATTCGGTTTCTCGGGAACGTATTCATCGCCGAACGTGGCGCGGATGAAATCCCGCGCCTGATCCTGCGCAACTTTTGAAATGTTGAAGGAGTCCGTTCGCATATAGGTGATCAGACCAATGCGGCCCTCGCCCAAATCTACGCCCTCGTAAAGCTTCTGCGCAATGCTCATCGTGCGCGAAGGGGCGAAACCGTGAACACTGGAACCCGCCTGCTGAAGGCTGCTCGTGATGTAAGGCGGCCGGGCGCGCTTCTGCGTCTCCTTGTCCTTGATGGCCTGCACGCGGAAATCGCTGTTCTGAACATCGTTGAATATCTTCTCGGCCTGCTCCGCGCTGCGAATGTCAGCTTTTTCAGCTCCGATCTTCACCAGCCGCGTTTCAAAAACATCGCGCGGATCCACCAGCTTGCGCAGCTTGGCGCCCAGCAGCCAGAATTTCTCCTTCACGAAATTCCGGATTTCCTTTTCGCGCTCGCACACCAGGCGAAGAGCCACCGACTGCACGCGGCCGGCGCTGGCGCCGCCGCGGACACGCGACCACAGCAGCGGGCTGACCTTGTAGCCGACAATGCGGTCGAGAATACGGCGCGCCTGCTGGGAATTGACGCGGTTCTGGTCAATCTGCCGGGGATGCGCAAACGCCTCGCGGATTGCGGGCGCCGTGATTTCATTATAGGTCACGCGCAGGAAATTTTCGGCCGGGACCTGCTTTTCGAGGGCGGCCTGCAGATGCCACGCAATGGCCTCCCCTTCTCGGTCGGGATCGGGCGCCAGGTAAACCGTCTCAACGTCCTTCGCCGCCTCCTGGAGCTCCTTGATGATCTTCTGCTTGTCCTTGATCACCTTGTACTGCGGCGTGAAATTCTTTTCGATGTCCACACCGAGCTGTTTTTCGGGCAGATCGCGCACATGGCCCATTGAGGCTTTCACCACAAAATCCTTTCCCAGGATCTTGTTGATGGTGCGCGCCTTTGCGGGCGATTCGACTATGACCAGGTTCTTGCTCATGTTATGTGCTCCAAAAATCCGTTCGCAAAAAGTTGTGGTAGATATTCCAATCGCTGGAACTTGGCAACCTATTTTTTCCCAATCATTGGAACTTTCTCGGCAAATAGTTCCAACCATTGGAAGTTTTTTTGCGGAAAGTTCCAGTCATTGGAACTTTATTAATGCGGCGCTTCCGGAAGAATCTCCGGGGATCGCACACGCAGGATGGGGACGCACCGCAGGATCTGTTTTGGCGTGGTGAACAGAGGAAATAGTTTGCGGACATGAAGAACAAATGTAACATGGTCCCGAAACAGAGGCGTGTGAAAGGGATGAAGAATGGCATTATGGCATGAGTTTTTTAAAAATCTTGCTACTGACATAAATCAGTATCAGGGTTTGTTCATCGTCCTGTTCACATTCGTGCTAATTTTGCTTAATCGGTCGTTAGTGCGAGAAACCAGAAGGTTAAGAGAAAAGGAAACAGAACCAAATATTGAAATCTATTTGATTCCTGCACATGGTCTTCCCGTCATAAATATGGTGGTTCGAAATACGGGAGGCCCGGCACGAGGTGTAAAATGGAAGATTGATGCTGATCTAGATGATCTCAAACTGCATAATGCATACATAGCTGAAATGGAGCTTTTTACTTCTTTGTCGTATTTCCCATCCAATGAGCGATTAGAGTTTTTCTTCGGTTTTGCCCCTGACCTTTTTAAAGATCCGCCTCTTAAAGCCATAACTATAGCGGTGACATATAAAAATGAATATTCGAAAAATAAAACATACAAAATCTTCGAAATTGATGTTCGGCAATTTAGGGGAACAGTAACTGCTGGTAGTGATCCAGCCCGGGATATTGCGAGGCACCTTGATAGTATTCAAAAGTATTTGGGGAATATCGCTAGTGGATTTTCAAAGCCACACGTCCTGACACAAAATATGGAAGACTTTAGAAGAAAACAAATAAAGGACATAAAAAAGCAACAGCGCAGTATTGATCGGACGAAACAAGCACCCAGCAAAGGGCGGCAGACTGCCGCCGCAACGCCTGTTGCGGTTTACCCGGAGACACAACCCTGACGTTATGTCCCGTATAATGGAATATATCAGGATTCGAAGGAGAATAAAAAATGCCATTCAACACCAAACTAAAAGCGCTTTTAAAAAAAGAGCGGCGTTTTGTCGACGAGGATGGGGAATTATTACTCGCGGCCGTGCAGGATCGTGCATGGCGGATTGACCACGGCCTCGTCAAACTGCTGCTGGCCGACAAGGAGGTCAAAGCCAAGTTTTTCGACGAGATCGAGGGCCACTGGGTCTTCAACCTCAATACCTTCATCGAGTACGTGTCGCAGAAGAACTTCCTGGACAACTCCTACACCCGGTTCCGCAATCGGATCGGCCTCACCGTCGGCGGCAAGTACCTGCGCGAGCGCGGCGACGTTGCCCTCGTCTGGCCCTACAAGGACTGTGTCCTGGAGGGCGGCCAGACGAAAGACGAGGAAGATCGTCACGAAGTCTTCTTCAACGAGACATTGGCCGACGATGAAATCACACGACTTCTGGCTCCTAAGGCCCTAACGGCTTTTGCCCGTCACACAGCAAAAGGACGGAAATCGGTCGGCGACCTGCAACGTGACGAAACGGGCCTTCCTCGAGAGAACTTGATACTTCGTGGGAACAACTTGCTGGTACTCCACACGTTGAAGAATCTTTTCCGAGGGCGGGTCAAAATGCTATACATCGATCCGCCGTACAACACTGGCAATGACGAGTTCGGCTACAACGATTCCTTCAACCACAGCTCCTGGCTTACGTTTATGAAGAACCGTCTGGACGCCGCCTACGATCTCCTGATGCCTTCCGGGATGGCATTCGTGCAGTGCGACGAAACAGAATGCGCGTATCTGCGCGTGTTGCTGGATGAAGTGTTTGGGCGAGCCAATGTCCTTGCTCAGATCAGCTGGCAACGGGCACCCGAAGGAAGAACAGTCCTCGGACAAGGGTCGAAATTCATCACCGATAGCACAGAGTACATCCTGGCGTATGCCAAGAACATCGAGATGGTCGAGCGGCCATGTCCGGTCAGAAAGAGAGTGGACGCGACAGAAAAAGCACTTGGCCAGTATGACCGCTGTTTTGTAACCGAGGGAACTCGCACGCACCACAAGACGCTCAAGGATGCCAAAGGAAACGAGATTCAGGTCTATCGGCACCACGACTTCAAGATAACGCGTATTCCGAGTGCGACTCCCAACGAGGAACGTCTCAAGAAATTCGAGACGCTTGTCAGGATAGCGGCTCAACAAGAGGAGAGTTCTCTACAGCAGAAGATTCTGTCTGCCGTTGACCCCGACTGTCTCTTCTCGGTTGAGTATGTTCCCACCATCGGGAAGCGGAAGGGGCAACCCGTCAAATCATACTACTTGGATAAAGGTATTGTCTTGTTCCTGCATCACTATGCAGAGACGGATGGAGAACGTGTTTTCCGGGTTGCGCCGATGAACAACTTCTGGAGTAACGACGAAATCCAGGTGACGGGCATCGCTGAGGAAGGAGGCGTCGAACTTCGCCGTGGAAAGAAGCCTGAGGCTCTGCTCCAGCGACTTATCGAGATGTCAACCAAGGCCGGCGATATTGTCTTGGACTATCACCTGGGGAGCGGCACAACGGCTGCTGTTGCTCACAAGCTCGGTCGCCAGTATATTGGGATCGAGCAGCTGGACTACGGGAAGAATGACAGCATCGCTCGACTCCAGAACGTGATCAAAGGCGATACATCAGGTATATCGGCCACTGTCAACTGGCCCGGGGGGGGGGAATTCATCGCCTGCGAGCTGCTGAAGTATAACGAAGCCTTCATGGAACGAATCGAGGCGGCCAAAACAAGCAAGGAGCTGGTCAAACTTTGGAAGGAGATGGCCGAGGGATCGTTCCTCAACTGGTATGTCAACCCCCAGGTGCCGGAGGATGCGGTAAAGGACTTCGAAGCGCTCGGGGAACAGGACGACGGCCTCAAGAAGCAGAAACGCCTGCTGGCCGAGTTGCTGGACAAAAACCAGCTCTACGTCAACCTCTCGGAGATTGACGACCCACGCTTCAAGGTGAGTGACGAGGACAAGTCTCTCAATAAGGCGTTCTACGGCGAGGCGTACAATGCCTGAGCAATTCCTCTACGAAAAGCTCGACAGCATTTCCGGATTCGGCCTGCTGGCCAATAAAATGCCGAAGAGCATGACGCTGAACCTGAACCCCCGGTACGAGTTGCGCCCCTACCAGGTCGAGGCGTTTGCCCGGTTCCTACACTGCCACGAGAAGGACTTTCCCGGCAAGGTGCTTCCGCTGCACCTGCTGTTCAACATGGCCACGGGGAGCGGCAAGACGCTGATCATGGCCGGGTTGATCCTCTCCCTGTACGAGAAGGGCTACCGGAACTTCCTGTTCTTCGTCAACTCGACGAACATTATCCAGAAGACGAGGGACAATTTCCTGAACCCTCAATCGTCGAAGTTCCTGTTCGTGCCCGACATCGTCATCGGCAATCAGCACGTGCGGGTAATGCCTGTCGAGAACTTCGAAGCCGTGAATCCCAGGGACATCAATATCTGCTTCACCACGATCCAGAAGCTCCACAGTGACCTGACGACTGAGAGGGAGAACGCGATCACGTTCGAGGATTTCCGCAAACACAAGGTCGTCCTGATCGCCGACGAGGCACATCACCTGAACAGGAAGACCAGGGGCGATCAAGAGCTTTTCGAGAGTTGGGAGAACACGGTCGAGCGCATTTTCACACAGAATCAAGACAACCTCTTGTTGGAGTTCACCGCCACGCACGACTTCGAAGACGCGGGTATGGTGGATAAGTACCGGAACAAGGTCGTGATCCGGTATGACCTCCAGCAGTACCGCAACGACCGGTTTTCCAAGGACGTCATGATCGTTCAGTCCGATTTCGAGCTGAACGAACGCATCTTACAGGCACTCATCCTCAGCCAGTACAAACAGGAGGTCGCTGCCAAGCATAGGATCAACCTGAAACCGGTCGTGCTACTCAAGGCCCAGCGCACCATCGCGCAGTCGCACGAGAACAAGGAAAACTTCCACAGGCTGATTGACGGGCTGACGGTCAAGGACATCGCCCGAGTTCGGAAGTCGGACGTTCCGGCCGTACAGCGCGCCTTTCATTTCTTTCAGGACAACGGGATCACAGACGGCCAACTGGTGGCCCGGCTCAAGCGCGAGTTCCAGGCCGACTTCTGCCTGTCGGTCAACGAGGAAGGGGAGAAGGAACAATATCAACTCCTGCTCAATTCGCTGGAGGATCGGAACAACCGCATACGGGCGATTTTCGCCGTCCAGAAGCTCAACGAAGGATGGGACGTCCTCAACCTATTCGACATCGTCCGCTGTTACGAAGCCCGCGATGCAAAAGCCGGGAAGCCGGGCAGAACAACGGTTTCCGAGGCGCAGTTGATTGGGCGCGGCGCACGGTATTTCCCATTCATGACGCCAGGGAACAACGACCGGTTTCGCCGGAAATACGACGGGGACGTCGCACACGAACTGCGTGTGCTGGAAGAGTTGCACTACCACAGCATCAACGACTTCCGCTATATCCACGAGATTCGCACAGCCCTCGTCGCGCAGGGGATCATGGCCGAGGAGACCGTTGAGCGGGCGATGCGCCTGAAGGACTCGTTCAAAAAGACGCCGTTCTTCAAGTTCGGGGCGATCTACACCAACGCCCGGGTGACCAACGACTACCGGAAGGTAAAATCTCTGGCCGACTTGGGCGTTTCTAAGAGCAACTATGTCCACACCATCGCCACGGGACACGGCGGGCAGAGCGCAATCCTGGCCGAGAAAGAAGCCAAGGCCGTCGTGGCGGAGGAGAACCGGCAGGACGTCAATTTGACGCAAATCGAGCGGAACATCGTTGAGTCGGCCCTGGCACGGGTTCCGTTTTTCACGTTTGCCTCTTTGCGGCGGTGCTTCCCGCACCTGGCCTCCATGCAGGAGTTCATGACGTCTGACGACTATCTCGGCGGGTTGGCTATCACCTTCCAGGGGAACGTCTATCTCTTGGAGGGGAACAAGGTCGAGAAACTCCGGGCAGTTGTCGGGTTGCTGAACCAGATCGAGACGGAGGCCCGTAAAGGCATCACCGAACATCGCGGCTCCCGCGATTTCAGTCCGGCCTGGGTCCGCGACATCTTCACAGACAAGATTCTGAAGTTTGACAAGCGCAATCCACTGGCCTTGGAAGACCCAGAGTTCGAGGCGTTCATAGCGGGGCGCGACTGGTACGTCTACAATGCGCTGTACGGCACGAGCGAAGAGAAGCCGTTCGTGCGCATGTTGGACCGCCAGATGGATCAGCTTCGGGAAAAATACGAGGCCGTGTACCTCGTGCGTAACGAGGGCCATTTCAAAGTCTACAACTTCGCGGACGGGCAGGCTTTCGAGCCCGACTTCGTGCTGTTCCTGCGGCAGAAGTCAGGGAAGTTGCTCACGTACCAGGTGTTCATCGAGCCAAAGGGCAAGCATCTGAAGGAACACGACAAGTGGAAGGAACAATTCCTTAAGGAGATTCGGGAGCAGTTCGCCGACAAAGTCCTGACGTTCAGCACGGACACGAAGTATCGGCTTGTGGGCGTTCCGTTCTACAACACCGAAGACGAGAACGAGTTCAAGAACACATTGGTTGCCGCGTTGAAATAGGCAAGATCCACGTGACGCAGACATAGATTGACACTTTCCGCGAAGACTAGGGCCGGATCATCTGTTCGGCCATAATTTACAGCACCAGCTTTTGCAGTTTTTTTTCTTTGACGTTCCAACAAGGCACCCAGAATGCACGGGAACTGAGGGTCTCCGCACATTCCTGACAAGCGTCGGGATCAAAATAGTGCACTCACCCCCGCCCGTATATCCCCTCAGGTGTCTTTTGGGGAGGCTGACATTCTTGAACTGTTGACAAATTGTTGACAAATCAAGCGCGTAAGTCGGCACAAATTAGCACTTTTTGAGGGGTGGGTCAAAAATGGGTCGGACGCTGAAAATATCGAAATATATGGCAAATTCCCCTGTAAAACTGGGGATAAAGAGTGGAGCGGGAGACGGGGATCGAACCCGCGACCCCGCATTTTGCGGGGCAAGCGTTCAGCCCTGTCCCGCCTCTGGGCGGGATTGGGAAGCTGCGATGCGGGCCATGTATCGTTGGGCTCCGGTCGCTTTAATGGTGCGTTCAAGTTCGCGTGCGGCTTTGGTTGTCCCGCATGCCTCCCTGAATACTTCCTGCCAGTCTGTGGCTCTGGAAGTCCAGAAACTTTGGCCTCGGCAGTGCTGGCGGCAACGTTGCCCGGGATTGGAACTGAGCCCCACGTAGTATTTCCCGAGTGTAGGCGAATAGAGAATATATACACAGACATTCATGTTTCTGCAAATATGGAGCGGGAGACGGGGATCGAACCCGCGACGTTCAGCTTGGGAAGCTGACATTCTGCCACTGAATTACTCCCGCTTGAAGTCTTCAGATTGAATGCACATACAGTTACCAGCAGAAAGGCCATCTGTCCAGAGCATTCACTCATTTGCCCGTTCGCCGAAGTCAGTCATAAAGGAATTTTATCGTTTTTGAGCAAAAATGGCCTCTTTTTGACTATTTTTTAGCGTTTTTGGCCGTTTTTGGGCATTTTTGGCCATTTTTTGGCATTTTTTGCTGCGCGGACGGCGGCGGGAGGATTTATCTCGACTTTGAACAAGGCGCTGATTTACGGTTGATGACCTTGAAATCAGGGAGTAGCAGACATGCGCACGATTAAACAGGTCCTGAAAGATTCCACCGCCCAGCGGCCGGAAGCCACGCTGGTTCGCCATAAGGTGAACGGACAGTGGGTGGATCTTTCATACCTCCAAATCTCGAAGCGCGCGGCACAGGTTTCGCAGGTGCTCGCCGATGCCGGAATCAAGCCCGGCGACCGCGTGGCGCTCTACCGCGAGAATTCCGTGAACTGGATTGAAACCTATTTCGGGATTGTGTGCATCGGGGCGGTGGCCGTTCCCATTGACGCCAAGCTGCAGGGCCAGGAGGTGGCCCATATCCTCGCGGATTCGCAGGCGCGGATTCTGTTTTCTTCGGTGGATTACTACCGCGTGATCGAACGAATGATGATCCATCAGCACAAGCTGGAAGCCATCATTCTCCGCGACGCTTCCCGAATGCAGCCCCCTCCCGACCGGAAGCTGGGCATTGTGGATTACGAGGAACTGATGGCCGGCATCGCCGACAAGGCGGATTCGCCCGACAGCGCTTTTGAAACCATGAGTCCGGAAGAGGATTCCATTGCGTCGCTCATTTACACGTCCGGGACCACCGGCCGCCCCAAGGGCGCCATGCTCACGCACAGGAATTTCGTGTCCAATGCCGAGGCCGCAATGAAGTGCGTGGATGTCCGCACGACGGACAATTTCCTGCTGGTGCTTCCCCTGCACCATGCGTTCGCCTTCACGGCCAACCTGCTGCTGCCGGTGACGGCGGGATCCGAAATCAGCCTGATCGAAAGTCTGAGAACCATGGGCGAGAACATGGCCGAGACGAAACCCACCGTGCTGATCGCGGTCCCCCTGCTCCTCGAAAAGCTCGATGCGCGCATTCAGGCCGCCATTCAGAAGAGCAAGGTGGGCGGTTTTCTGGTCAAAATCGGGCTGGGCAGACTCATCGCCGGAAAAATCATTGCCAAGCTGGGCGGGAAAATCCGTCTTATCGTCAGCGGCGCAGCGCCCTGCGACCCGGACCTGCTTCGGCGCTGGGGCAAAATGGGCATCACCGTGCGCGAGGGATACGGGCTTACCGAGGCCGCTCCGGTGCTCACCATCAACACCCTCGAGAAGAACAAGCCCGGCACGGTCGGCATTGCGATGCCCGGCATTGAAATCACCATTTTGGATCCAAATGAACAGGGCATCGGTGAAATTGCCGCGCGCGGCGACAACATCATGTTCGGATATTTCAACAACGAGGAAGCCACCCGCGAAGTGTTCCGCGACGGCGCACTGCTGACGGGCGATCTCGGATTTATTGATTCCGAAGGCTTTGTGACCATCACGGGCCGCAAGAAGAATCTGATTGTGAACCGCGAAGGCAAGAATATCTATCCCGAAGAGGTCGAATCGTACATCAACAAGAGCCCGTACATCCTCGAATCCGTTGTGCTGGGCTACCGCGATCCGCAGGACAATGTCGGCGAGCGCGTGGGCGTCATCGCCGTACCCAACCAGGATGCCATTGACCTGCACAAGGGCAAACTGTCCGATGAACAGGTTGAGCAGCTCGTGCGCGACGAGGTCAAGCGCATGGTGAAGGACATCTCCGAATACAAGCGGCCGCGCAAGATTCAGGTGGAGTTTGAAGAACTGGAAAAGACATCGACCGCGAAGATCAAGCGCTACCGCTATGCGATAGACACACGGCAGGCGGACAACTGAGCATGCCTGAAACCCTCCAGAGAACCGATCCGCTGGCCCTGTCGTGGCATGCCGCGATCGTCCATTTTGCGGAGATCGGGCTGAAGGGCAAGAACCGCGGCGATTTCATCCGCCTGCTGGCCGCGAACATCCGGCGGGTTATTCCCGCTGAAGGCGTGAAAGTGCGCGAGCACCGCGACCGGATTATCATCGGCTTCGGTGACCGGCCGGCGGCGGAAGTCATTCCCCCCGTTGCGAAAGTTTGCGGTGTGGCCTTTGTGACGCCTGTTCGCAAGGTTCCAGCTGACATTGACGGCATGAGCAAGGCCGCCATTGAGCTCTATCAGCAGCTTGCGTGGCCGGGCGCAACCTATGGCGTTTCCGCAAAGCGCAACTGCAAGACCTTTCCTTTCACCTCACCGGAGATCGGGCAGAAGGTCGGCTTTGCCGTGGGCGAAGCCACAGGCGCACCCGTGAATTTGAATGACCCGGACATCCCGATCCGCTTCCGGATTTATGACGACAAGGTTTATCTGGAAGGCCCGCACATCGCAGGCCCGGGCGGCATGCCGGTCGGCGTTTCCGGACGCGTGATGTGCCTGTTCTCGGGCGGCATTGACTCGCCCGCGGCGGCATGGCTGATGATGAAGCGCGGATGCATCACGGATTTTGTCCATTTCCATGTCTTCGGCGATCCCGAGCAGGTGCGCGAATCGAAGATCATCAGCATGATCCGCGCCATCACCAAACCACAGGGGCAAATTCCCCGTCTCCATCTGGTCCCCTACACCGCTTTTGAATTCGGCCTGATGCAGGCCAGGGTTCCGCAGGAAATGGAATTGATTCTCTTCCGCCGGTTCATGGCGCGGGTGGCTTCGCAACTGGCAACGCGAAACAAGTGCCATGCCATCGTCACCGGCGACAACCTTGCGCAGGTGGCGTCGCAGACCATGCACAACCTGGTCGCGTTCGATGATGCGTCGGAAGTCAGCGTGTTCCGGCCGCTGCTGACCTTCAACAAGCAGGAAATCATTGACCTCAGCCAGCGGCTGGGAACTTATGAGACGTCGCTCGGCAAATACAAGGACTGCTGTTCTATCGTTGCCAAGCATCCGCACACTTCGCCGAGGCTTGAAACCGTTCAGCAGGCGGAGGCTATCCTTCCGGTAGAGGACATGACCGCTTCTGCGCTGCAGGAAACGGTCTGCTGGACGCTGGACGCCTGATATCCTTGCAAAAGCGCAAGACTGCGTTACATTTTCAACTGACATGGCCAGTTCAACAAAAATAGGCGAAGTGATGGGAATTCCGATCAGGGTTCACATAACCCTGTGGATTTTTCTGCCCCTGATTGCCTCCAACATGGCCGTGGGGCCCGGATTCAGATATCTGTTCTGGGGTCTGGTTGCGGCGGCCGGCCTGTTTGCCAGCGTTGCGCTTCATGAACTGGGTCACTCCTACATTGCCATTCGCAAAGGCTGCTCCGTGCGCGAAATTCTGCTGGTACCCTTCGGAGGAATCGCAAAGGTGCAGGGCCTTCCCTCGCGCCCGCGTGATGAAATGCAGATCGCCGCCGCCGGACCAGCCGTCAGTCTGATGCTTTCCATCGCCTTGTATGCGGTCTATCGCCTGCTGATTCCGACCGGCTTCGGATATTTCACCTATACCATTGCATTCATCAGCGCCATCAACCTGATGCTCGCGCTGTTCAACCTGATTCCCTCGTTTCCAATGGACGGCGGGCGCATTTTCCGCGCATGGATGACTCCAAAGCTTGGCAAGGTGGAGGCCACGCGGCGGGCGGCGAAAATCGGACAGTCCATTGCCATCTTTTTCGGCGTCTGGGCAGTTTTCGGAGGGCATTTCAACCTTTCGCTGCTGGTCATCGCCGTTTTCATTTACATGGCCGCCGGTTCGGAATACCGCGCAGTGCAGATGCAGGAGTCCTTCAAGTACCGGCCGTTCGGAGTCTGGGGCGGAGGCGCTCCTCAAGAGCCCGACGGGAAAGTGATTGTCGGCCCCGCGCCTTATGAGCAACCGCCCCGGACGTCTTCCACGCGTGAAGATGAGGACAATCTTTTTGAGGAACTCTGGCGCCGCTGGCGCTGAACTCAGTGAATCTCAATGGCCTTGCGGATTGCGGCTTCCAGTTCAATGCCGTAGAGATTGCTTCCAATGATGCGGCCGGACGGATCCACCAGCAGGTTTGAGGCCTCGCCGTACACGCCAAAGGCCTTGAACAGTTCAGGTGTCGGCCGCAGGTGCGGCCAGGTGGCTCCCGACTGGCGCAATGAACTGATGGCATTCATAGACTCCGTGTCAACCGGCACGCCGATAACCTTGAAGCCGGCATTCCGGTAACGCTCACTGATGCGCACCAGCTCCGGCAGCGACTGCTGCCAGCGCGGGAAACGGTCGGACCAGAAATCAATCAGCACCAGGAACCCATCCATGTCCCTGGTGGATACGGCAACTCCATCCAAATCAACCGCGCTGAAATCAGGGCAGCGCCGGCCGGTCGCTGACTTGGCTTTCAGCAGGGCTTCCTCCATCGCCGTGACCGTGATGGAGGCGCCATCGGGCCCGCGCGGACGCACGAGCCTGATCGGGTCGGACGGACTGCGGCCGCCGGAAGAGTCATACAACTGCTCGTCATAGTTCGGGCTGCGCTTGAATTCCTCGATCAGGGCCACAATGGACTGCGAATCGCCGATCTCGGCATAGGTCTGCGCAAGGCGGGCATAGGCTGAGGAAAGTCCCTTCATGGGGCCGCTTCCGTAACGGCCGATTAAACCGCGCAGCACCCGCACGGCCTGCTCATGCTCACCGCGCATATCGGAAAGCGCCATGGCCTTGAGCAGGGTCGCATCCACCACCAGCGCGGAATTCCCCGCCTCGTCCGCGCGACTGATCACGCCGTCGAGGTCGGCCATCACGCGGAACCATGCATCCGGATGCATCGTGTTGGCGTCATGGGCCAGCAACTGCGTGCGGATCGCCGTCAAATCCGCGCCCGGATCCGACTGGGCGCCGGCATTCAGGACGGATGCGAACATCACGGCCAGAACTAAAACAGACTTCTTCATACCTCAACTCCTGCGCTTCACGCGCATTGAACTATTGCGCCGGGAGCAAAGCATATCGCCTGCAAAAATGCGAACCTTTTCGCTTCCGGCTTGAAAAGCGCGGACACATGCATATTGTGTATGCCTCAACGTGAACAAGAGGTCGGGAAATGCAGAACTGGATCGCCGAGGGCAGAATATATCAGATCAATTTGCGGTCACTGGCGGCGCGCGAACCGCGCAACGCCATTGAGGCGGCCGTGGAACAGCCGACGGCGCAGTCCCCGTTCAGCTATGTGATGCAGAACCTGGCCACACTCAAGCGGCTGGGCATGACGATCCTGCATTTCATGCCCCCCTTCCCCATGGGCGTGGAGGCCCGCAAGGGCATCGGCTCGCCGTATGCCGCGCGGCAGTATGATGATGTGGATCCCGAATACGGCACGCTGGGCGAGTTCCGGCAGCTCATTGAATCGGCGCACCGCGCGGGTTTCAGGGTGATCATCGGCATGGTGCCCAATCATTCCAGCCGGGATCACGTCTGGACGAAAACGAATCCGGATTACTATGTGAAGGCCGCCGACGGAACCCCCGCATTTGATCTCGACTGGTCCGACACAGCCAAGCTCGACTACACGAGTTCCGGCCTGCGTGCCGCCATGATCAGCGTGTATGATTTCTGGCTCAGGATTGGCGTGGATGGATTCAGGATCGACATGGCGCACTTCATCAACGACCGCTCGTTCTGGGACGAGGCCATCACCGCGCTGAAGGCGAAGCATGCCGGGAAGGAAATTCTTTTCCTCGCTGAATGCTACGGACTCGACAACAGCGTTGATCTTTTCCGTCGCGGCTTCAACGCGTCCTACGATGATGCCATGTACAAGATTCTCGAAAACCATTACGCGGTGAATCCGGATTTGCATTCCGTCATCTGCCCGAAACCAGATGCGGATACAGATGCATTCAAGCTGGAGGGCATCGCAGGGGCCATTAAGAAACTGCTGGCCGATTACAAAGCGCAGACGGACAGTCTGCCTTCACCCGTCTATTGGGCGCGATACACGGATAATCACGATGAAGGCCGCGGCGTCTATCGTTTCGGGGAACAGGCCGTGCGCGTGTTCAGCGCGCTTTTCCATACGCTCCCCGGGAGCATTCCTTTTATGCTGACCGGTCAGGAAGCCGGGGCGGCCAACCGTCCGTCCATCCATGAGCGCATCGGCCCGTGCGACAAGGGCAGGCGCATCTGCTCAGCAGGCGGCGTCCGCAACTGCGAAGGCGTGGAGTTCGAGGGCAACCTCTTTGCGCGGGGCTACCAGAAACGCCGTGAATGGTATGAGTTTTTCCGGAGTCTGATGTCGCTCCGCACGCGGTGCCCGGTGCTGATTGACGGGGAACTCATCCTGCGCGGACCGGCCGACGACAATTATGCACGCCGCCATGTCCTGGTGTTTGAGCGCAGAAAAGGCAATGATGTCATCCTGTGCGCGCTGAACTTCGGGGCAGAACCCTCCCGAATTCCGGCCGATTTCGCGGATGGCCGCGTCATCTTTGGAGCACTTGATGGCAACACGCTTCCGCCGTTTGGCTACGCCGTCAGCATGCCGTCTTGAAGAACAGGCTTATTCCTTCCCGCCTGTGATATCCCGGATGCCGTTCACCTTTTCCATGAAACGGGCAACCCGCGCGGGGTCTATGGCATTGGCCCAGTGACCGCCCTTCTTGAACCACGAACCGACGATCAACGCATCCGCAAGCGGGAAATATCCGGCAACATTGTCGGCCGTCACGCCAGAACCGATCAGCACCGGGATATCCACTGCATTCCGCACGGCGCGGAGCTCCTCGATATCCGCAGGGCATCCTGTCGACCTCCCGGTGACGACGACGCCGTCGCTCAGAAAATACTCCGCCGCCGACGCGGTCTCGGCAATGGATACATCCGCCGTCAACGAATGCGCGCTGTGCTTTTTCTTGATGTCGGTGAATACTTTGATGTTCCCGGCCCCGATTTGACTGCGGTACCGGAGCAGGCGGCCCGCATCGGCGTTCATAATGCCCTCGTCAGCCGTGTGCGCAAAAACAAAACCCTCGGCACGGATGAAATCGAGCTTCGTGGCATGGGCCACCGCCAGCGCCTCGCAGTTGGCGCCGGCAAGGATCTGGATGCCGCAGACTTTATTGGGGAATTCCTTCTTTACGGCCTGCGCAACGGCGGTCATGGAAGCGGTGACTTCAGGACCGACAGAGCGGTTGAGATACGGCACGTCATGCATGTTCTCCAGCAACAGCATCTCGATGCCTTCACGGGCATAAATCCCCGCTTCTTCCAGGGCCGTGTCAATGATGCGCTGGATGCCGGACTCATGCTTGGGCGTGCCCGGAAGCGCGCGCACATGAACCATGGCAATAATCCCGTTCGATTTCTCAAAAAACGACAGTGTCTTTTTCATGCGCGCATTGTAAGCCGCATTTCCGAAATTTCAGCAAAAAACCGCAACATGGAATTCTGCTCTCATTTTAAGCGGTCCAGTTTTATGTGAGACTGAAGCCAGTCTGTTCCTGATATATTGATAATTTGTCATTTTTAGGCCATTTTTAGGCATTTATTTACCGTTTTTAGGCATTTTGAGGGCGTTTTTGGCTGTTTTTTGGCATTTTTGCGAGGCTCGATATTTTCCCGCAATTGCATTGCCAACGGCGGCGAATCCGCTAAAGTCTGCCCGCTTTTTGGATTTTGGATGCCTATGAAAAGAAATATCAGAAATATCGGGATTGTGGCGCATGTGGACCACGGGAAAACCACGCTGGTGGACTGCCTGCTGCGGCAGTCCAGCACGTTCAGGGCCAACGAGGTCATCGCCGAACGGGCGATGGACTCCATGGATCTCGAACGCGAGAAGGGCATTACCATCCGGTCCAAGAACGCCTCGATCACATGGCACCACACGACCATCAATATTGTGGACACGCCCGGGCACGCGGATTTCGGCGGCGAAGTGGAGCGCATCCTGAAGATGGTGGACGGGGTGCTGGTGCTGGTGGACGCGGTCGAAGGCCCGCAGGCCCAGACCCGCTTTGTGCTGCGCAAGGCCATCGAGCAGAATCTCCCGCTGATTTTCGTGATCAACAAGATTGACCGCGAGCATGCCGACCCTCACGGCGCACACGACAAGGCTCTCGAACTGCTGCTGGAACTCAACGCCACTGAGGCGCAGTTCCACGCCCCTTTCCTTTATGTGAGCGGCCGCGACGGAATCGCCGTCCGCGACATGAAGGATGAGCGGGTGGACATGACCCCGCTCTTCGAGACCGTCATCAGCCACTTTCCTCCGCCCAACGCCAGCAGCCGCAAGCATTTCGAAATGCTGGCCAGCAACCTCGACTGGAGCGATTATGTCGGCCGCATCGCGGTCGGCAAGATCACCGGCGGGCATGTGAGCGTCGGCGATTCGATTGTCTGCATCCACAAGGACGGACAGCGCGAGCGCCAGAAGGTGACCAAGATATTCGGATTCATCGGCATGAAATCGGTCGAGCTGGAAACCGCCAGCGCCGGCGACATCGTGGGCATCGCGGGATTTGAGGATGTGTTCATCGGCGAAACGCTCTGCGACAAGGAGGAGCGCGACCCCCTGCCCTTCGTGGCCATTGATCCGCCGACGATCCAGATGCAGCTCTGCGCCAACGACGGACCGCTTTCCGGGCGTGACGGCAAGTTCGTGAACGCCCGCCAGATCCGCGAGCGGCTGATCCGCGAAGCCCGCACGAACATTTCCATTTCCGTTGAATTTTCTTCGACCTCCAGCACCTTCAAGGTGAGCGCCCGCGGCGAGCTGCAGATTGCGATCCTGGTGGAAACCATGCGGCGCGAGGGCTTCGAAATCCTGGTGTCCCGGCCTGAAGTGATTTACCATACGGAGAACGGCCGCAAGCTGGAGCCCTACGAAAACCTGTGGATGGAAATTCCGCAGGACTGCCTCGGCGATGTCCTGCAAACGCTGGCCGCGCGCCGCGCGGAAACCACCAGCATGCAGCACCACGGCAATTTCGTGCACATAGAGGCGACCATCCCGACCCGCGGGCTGATCGGGCTGGAAAACTATCTGGTCAACCGCAGCAGCGGACAGGCCGTGGTCAGCCACATGTTCAAGGAATACGCGCCGATAACCGGCGACATTCCCATGCGCAACAATGGCACGCTGGTTTCGATGGCGCATGGCACCGCGACCGCCTACGCGCTGGACACGATCCAGGAACGCGGCAAGCTGTTCATCGGTCCCGGAACGGAAGTCTATGAAGGCATGATCGTCGGCGAAAACGCGCGCGGCGAGGATTTGCCCGTAAACCCCACCCGCACCAAGAAGCTCACCAATGTGCGCGCATCGGGTACGGATGATGCCGCCATGCTGGCCCCGCCCGTGATTATGACACTGGAAAAAGCCATTGAATTCATCTCGAACGATGAATACGTGGAGGCCACGCCGAATTTCCTGCGGATGCGGAAAAAAATTCTCAACTCCACCGAGCGCAAGCGGGCTGGCAGCCGCGCGGCCTCGATGGAATAGTCCCGGCCGGCTATTTTCAGTTCATTCTGCCGATCATCATGAAACCGCCGATCTCCGCGGCGATAATAGGAATCCAGACAATGAAGTCGGGATGCAGGGCTGGATGGCCCACCAGCGAGTCGGCGATGATGATGAAGAGATAGAAGACGAACATGAGCAGAAGGCTGATGCCGACTCCCGCAGACGACTCCTTGCGCCGTGAAGTGATGCCCAGCGGAATCGCAATGAGCGTGAAGGCAAAGCAGGATATTGAAAGAGACAGGCGCTTGTTGGCCGTCACCAGCATCTTCATTCGCTGCTTGCCGACATCCTTCTCCTTCAAAGTCGGGAATGCCTCGCGAATGTTGCGGATGGCCGCCTTGATTTCAGGCCCGGTCATGTCGGTCATTTTCTTGCGAATGGCATCTTTCTGCCAGAGCTTTGCGAAATCAAGCTGAACCGGATAATGCTTCGCCGTGAGGTGCCGGGTCTTGACGATATCCATGGGGTCTTCCGGATCCGGCTGGTCAATGCGAACTTCATAGAGGTCAATCAGAAGCATCTTGTTCGCCTCATCCGCGCGGATCTCGCCGGATTTTGCGCGCACATTGCGGCGAATGCCGTGCTTGTCCATTTCATAGACAATGACATCCTTAACCTTGTTGCGGTCCTTCTTGCCCACGTAGATCATCATGCCCGGGAAGTCCTGCACAAAGCGGCCCTCCTCCAGCAGGTGCACGGGTTCCTCGACGCCGACATCCCGCAGCAGCTGGCGCTGGCCGAAATGCGCGCGAGGAGCGGCATAGTTGTTGAGATAGACGCAGACGGCAGAAAGCACAATGGAAAGCAGCACCACCGGGCAGATGATCTGCCACATCGTCAGTCCGGAAGCTTTCATGGCCATGAGTTCGCCGTCCATTGAAAGCCGCCCGAATATCAGGAGCGAAGCGGTCAGCGTGCTGATGGGAATGGAAAATGTCAGGATGTACGGGATGTTCTGCAGGAAAACCCTGATGATGATCCCGGCCGAAACGCCGCGCGCGAGCAGGTCAATCGCCTTGATCATCGCCCCCACGCACATGACGAACGTGAAGATGAGAAGCGTCATGAAAAACGTGATCAGAAAATCGGTGGCGATGTATTTGCTGAGCTTATCCATGCGCACCGCCCCCGTTCCAGCGGCCGGCCGCCGCCCATACCGTGTTGTGCATCAGCATGGTGATCGTCATGGGCCCCACCCCGCCCGGCACCGGCGTAAGGGCGCCGGCCTTCTTCCTGAGGCCTTCGAAATCGGTGTCGCCGCACAAACGGTAGCCGCTCTTCGCCGCGGCATCCGCGATGCGGTTCACGCCGACATCAATCACCACCGCGCCCTCGCGGATCATGTCCGCCGTGATGAGATTCGGCCGCCCCGCGGCCGCAATGACAATGTCGGCCTGCCGGGTGTGGAAAGCAATGTCCTTCGTATGGGAGTGGCAAAGTGTCACGGTTGCATTTCCATGTTCAGACTTCATCGAAAGCAGATTGGCCAGCGGGCGGCCGACCAGGCTGCTGCGTCCGACAATCACAACATGGGAACCGGCGATTTTCACGCCGGAGCGCTGAAGAAGCTGAATGACACCGTGCGGCGTGCAGGGCCACGGGGCCGGAAGCCCCAGCACTAGCCGTCCCGCGTTCACGGGATGAAAGCCATCCACGTCCTTCTCCGGGAGGACAGCCTGCAATATTTCCTGTTCCATCCGCGTATCCGGAAGCGGGAGCTGTACCAGTACGCCGTGGATGGCACTGTCGCTGTTCAGGTCTTCAACGGCGGCACGAATGTCGCTGATGGATGCCGACGCCGGAAGACGAATCTGGCGGGAATGGATGCCCGATTCTTTGCACGCCTTTTCCTTGGCGGATACATAGGAGCAGGAGGCCGGATCGTCACCGACCAGAAGCACGCCAAGCCCCGGATGAACACCCCGCTTCTTCAGCCGGGCGATCTCCGCGGCGAGCTCCGCGCGCATTTCGCGCGCGATGGCTTTTCCGTCTATGATTTTTGCCGTCATTTCGAAGGGGATATAGTATGAGGCCGGGCCAAAGGACTCAAGCCCGCACTGCACAGGATTATTTGAGCCGGGCCATCTCCGCGGAGACGCGGCCGCTGTCCACGGTGCCGCCCTCGGGACACACCAGCGCAATGCTGATATTCTGCGGCCGCAGGATATCGCGGGCCAGCCGCAGGATATCGGCGGCGGAAACCGCTTCCAGTCTGCGCATGATTTCCTCCGGCTGCTCATAATACCCGCGCTGAAGAACCTGTCCGCCAACCCACATCATCTGGCTGGAGGAGCTTTCCATGCTGAGCTGCATCTGGCCGATGGAATAGTCCTTGGCGCGCCGCAGTTCCCGGGCGGAGGCCTCCTGCCGGCGCATGGTCTCAAACTCCTTGAAAATCAGCATCATGGCCTTTTCGGTTTTCTTCCGGTCCAGGCCGGCCGTCACGGCCAGCACCCCTGTGTCGCTGAACAGGTGCATGGAACTGTGAATGGAATAGGCCATGCCGTGACGCTCCCGCACCACCTGGAACAGGCGCGAACTCATGTTTTCGCCCAGCATGACCGAGAGCAGCTTGAGCGCGAAACGCCGCTCGTCCTCACGGCCGAACAGACGCAGCCCGAGCGCCAGATGGCTCTGTTCGATCTTCTTTTCCATCTGCTCAAACCGGCGCTGCGGCGTGGAGGATTTTACCGCTTGGCAGGCTGGACGGCCTCCGCGTGAAAGCTTTTCAAACTGCGGGGCCAGCTTCCGGACAGCGGCCGCGTGATCCACGCACCCGGCCAGGGCGATCACCGTGTTCGAGGATTTGTATTTATCCTTCTTGAATCCGGCAATTTCAGCACGCGAATAGCCCTTGATGTGTTCAGGGGTGCCGATCAGCGGGCGGCCCAGCGGATGCTTTTCCCAAACCATCTCGCCCAACAGATCCTCCGCCACCTGCTGCGGCTGGTCGCGGTACATCATGATTTCCTCGATGATCACCCCGCGCTCTTTTTCAATGTCGGCCGGCGCAAATTTCGGATGCAGATACATATCCGCCAGCACATCCGCCATGGGCCACACATACTTCGCGCCAATCCGGGCGTAGTAGCAGGTGGCCTCCTCCTGCGTGAAGGCGTTCAGGTATCCGCCGCGCCCCTCAACCTCCTGCGATATCGCGCGCGCGCTGCGGGTTTTTGTTCCCTTGAAAAGCAGGTGCTCGAGAAAATGGCTCATGCCCTGCGTGGTGCGGTTTTCGAAACGGCCGCCGACGCCCGCCCAGATCCCCATCGCCACGCTGGTCGCATGCGGAATGTGGCTGCTGACAATGCGCACGCCGTTATCGAGCTGAGTTTCCTGAGTATTCAGCTTCATGCCTGCTTCGCTTCCCTCCCGGAGGCCTTGATCAGGTCCGGAAGCGTCACGGTCTTGTCGTAGAGCGCCTTGCCGACAATGGCGCCCATCAGATTCGGACGATTGAGTTTCCGAAGCTTCTCAACATCTTTCACCGACGAAACCCCGCCAGATGCAATCACATTGCAGGATACCTTCTTGCAGATGGCATCCAGCGCCTCGACGTTCACGCCTTTCATCATTCCGTCGCGGGCGATGTCGGTGCAGATGAGCGTGCGGACTCCGCAGTCCTCAACCTGGCGCGCCAGCACAAGGCTTTCGATGCCCGACGACTCCACCCAGCCCTTCACCAGCACGCGGCCGGCGCGGGCATCAATGCCCACGGCAATGCCTTCGCCGAATTCTTCCGCCAGCGCCTTCAGTTCGCTGAGCGACTCGCAGGCGCGGGTGCCCAGGATCACGCGGCGCACACCGCCGTCAAGGTAGCGCTTGATCTGTTCGCGGGTGCGCAGGCCGCCGCCGACTTCCACCGGGATCTTCATTGCGCGGGCGATGTCAAGAATGAGCGCGTCATGCACTGGCCGGCTCTGGAAAGCCCCATCCAGATCCACCAGATGCAGAATCTCCGCGCCCTGTGATTCCCAGTCGCGTGCGACAGCCAGGGGATCGTCGGAATACACCGTCTCATATTCCGCGCGGCCCTGGCGGAGCCGCACGCAGCGCCCGCCCTTGATGTCTATCGCCGGGATTATCGTGATCTCTGTCATTTGTCCGCCTTCAGTTCAGCAAAGTTTCTCAGCATGCGCAAACCGGTGTCATGGCTTTTTTCGGGGTGGAACTGAACCGCCATGACATTGTCCTTCCAAACCGCCGAGGTGTAGGTCATGCCGTAATCCGTCATGCCCGCCGCGAGGCCGGCGTCTTCCGGATCCACGTAAAACGAGTGCACGAAATAGAAAAAAGAATTGTCCGGCACGCCCGCGAACAGCGGGCAGGCCGGCTGGCGCTGCTGAACCTGGTTCCATCCAATCTGCGGCACTTTGAATTCCGGGTTCAGTTTGAATTTCCTCACCTGCCCCTTGAACACGCTCAAGCCGCGGATACCGGGCGACTCCTCGCTGCCTTCGAAAAGCATCTGCAGGCCGAGGCAGATGCCAAGGAACGGCTTGCCGGATGAAATCCATTCTTTGACGGGCTCCACAAAGCCGAACTTCGTCAAGTGGCTCATGCAGTCGCCGAACGCCCCGACGCCGGGCAGAATCATGGCGCCGCAGCCGGAGAGGTCTCCGGGCGTTGTAACGATTCTTGCCGGATATTTGAGGAAGCGGCAGGCGTTTTCCACGCTGCCGAGGTTTCCCATTCCGTAGTCAATAATACCTATCATGGCGGTTTTCAGAGCACGCCCTTGCTGGACGGCACACCCGTGGCGCGGGGGTCCCGCTCGCTGGCCATGCGCATGGCTTTGGCAAGCCCCTTGAAAACGGACTCATAGGCGTGATGCACGTCCTTGCCGTAAAGCTGGGCGATGTGCAGGTTCATGCGCGCCTGCGTGACCAGCGCGCGGAAAAACTCCTCGATCAGCCCGACGTCAAAATCGCGGATCTTCTTTTTCGGATTGCTGATGTCATAGACCAGGTAGGGCCGGCCGCCGAGATCCACGACCACGCGGCTGAGCGTGTCGTCCATCGGCATATAGCTCCAGCCGTAGCGGCGGATGCCCTTGCGGTCGCCCAGCGCCTGGTTCAGCGCCTCGCCCAGCACCAGCCCGACATCCTCGACCGTGTGATGATAATCCACCTTCAAATCGCCGCGGGCCTTGAGTTTCAGGTCAATCAGCGAATGTTTGCTCCAGAGCTCGAGCATGTGGTCCAGAAACCCGATGCCGGTGTCCACCGAGTATTTCCCGGTGCCGTCCAGGTTCACTTCGACCAGGATATCCGTTTCCTTTGTCTTGCGCTTGCCGACCGATTTGCGTGCTTTCATAGATGCTCCTCGACTAAAACGGCTGCATCGTAAGCGGGAACCGTCCGCGATTAAAGCCAGAAATGACAATCAGACCTCATTTTATTGTGCCGGCCTATTCGGTCTGCTATGCTGGCCGCATGTTGGAAGAAATTCAGAACGGGATGCCGGAAGGCGAAATCCCGCATTACGTGGAAGTGTTCATTGACGAGGCCGACTCCCGCATCAACGATTTCCTTGATGAATACATCCGCAAACCTGTGTCCCGCTTTCTGCCCAGCGATCACCGCCTCGTCTACCACGCGCTCCGGCGCATCCTGAGCGAACAGCTCGCGCCCGGCGACCGCTTCTGCGAATGGGGCTGCGGCTTTGGCGTTGCCGCCGGGCTGGCCGCCATGCTGGGGTATGAGGCCTTCGGCATCGAAATCGAACCCCGGCTGACATCCCGTGCGGAGCAGCTCATGAGGGACTTCGATCTTTCCCCCACCATTTGCGAAGGAAGCTACATTCCCGAGGGCTTCGACTGCTACATGGATGGGGTCGGTCAGTCCATGCAGCTCCTAAAAACCTCATCCGACGAAAAAACGCTCGGCTGGTACCGGGACTGGGATTTTTCCGTCGAAAGTTTCGATGTGATCTTTGTCTATCCCTGGCCCAGCGAAGAGGAATTCGTGGAGGAGCTCTTCGACGAAACCGCTGCAGAAGGCGCCCTGCTGGTCATCTACCGCGGCCTCGACGACATCTCCATCAAACGCCGCATCGCGACGTAAAGCCCGGCCCCAAACACGCCAAATAACAATCAATGACGATTGCCGGGGAGGCCTTCGAACGGGTGCGGATCGCGGATTCGCCGGTTCCCCCTGCCAAACATGCCGTCGGGCGGAGGTTAAACCTTCATTGCTTTCTTGAATGACCGCACCATTTCCCGGAGGGGTATTTCCTGGCTGTCGCGGATTCGAACGCAGCCAACGCCCACGCTAAGTTCCGGATGTTTCTTCCTGATGTTCCTGATAAATTCCGGGCCTCGGAAATAAACACAGATATGATCCTTCTGATTTGCCATCCCAACCCACGCGCCGCTGCATTCAAGCGCAGGGATTTGATACTTGATGACCTCCCGCGTTTTAAGCCCGCTCTGTCTGAAAGCCCGTCGGATCTGATTCAGACGGCGCAACCTCGCCGGAGGCACCTTGGCATAGTATTTCGCGACTGCACGAGCTCCAGATTCATCTGCTGCTGTATTTTTCATCTTTCCCTTTGCCCATTCTTCAAAAGCATTCTGACGCATTCAGAAAGAGTGTCAATGGCCGATATTTTTACAGAAATAGCCGTTTTTAGCCATTTTTAGCCTGTTTTTGGCGTTTTTGGGCCATTTTTGAGCGTTTTTGGGCATTTTTGAGCGTTTTTTGGCCCTATCCGGGGATTGACAACAGATGCACGCCGGCTATGCTGGCACCAATGGACCGCGGGCTTCGGATGGTCCGGTGCCGGCAGGTTCCTTACGGGAGGATTCAGGAATGAAAAAGACGGCATGTTTCATCGCGCTTGCGCTGTCGGCGGCGTCAGTGTTCGCGGGCGGCGGAATCGGATTTTTCGGGAGCTACTGGGACATTGACGACTCGGATGATCCGGCCATCGGCGGAGGCGTCAAACTCAAAACTCCGATTCTTCCCAGGCTATTCCTGGAAATCCGCGGCTCCTATCTCGTGGATTTCGTCGAAGGAACCGATGACGAATCGCTGATCCCTGTCGAGGCTGGACTGGCGATTGATTTCCCGCTGGGCGAACAGGTCACCCTATTCGCGGGCGGCGGCGGCGGCTATTACATCTCTCCCGAATATGACGACGTGGATATGGACGACGAGGTTGGATATTACGGGGTGGCCGGAGTCGAGATCATGCTCAGCGAATACATCGCGCTTTTCGCCGAGGCCAAATACACGGCGGTCGAATTCGACGGCGCCGAGGTGGAGGATCTGGATATCGAGTTTGATGACGATGCTGAGATGAAGGGGCTGGGCGTGAACGCCGGCGTCATGCTTCTCTGGTAGGATTAATCCGCTGATTGTGCTTTCACGGATACCGCGATTCGACTACCATCGGCTGATGGAAAAATTCAAAGTCGCCGTGATTCAAAACAGCGCCGGCCCCGACGAGGCCCAGAACCTTCAAAACATCGAGGAACTGCTCGCGGGGGCCGGTCCGGCCGACCTCGTTGCGCTTCCGGAAATATTTTCACTGCGCGGCAATGACGAGCGATGCCGGGCCGCATCCACCATGCTGAACAGCCACACGGCTGTCGGCCACGCGCGGAACTGGTGCAGTGAATACGGCTGCTGCATTCTGCTTGGAAGCCTGATTGAGCGCGAGGGCGACAAGATATACAACACCTCCGTGCTGCTGAACCGCAAAGGCGAAATCACAGCCGCCTATCGCAAGATCCATCTATTCTCTGCAGAGCTCAAGGACGGAACCATTGTGCGCGAATCGGATGTGTACACTCCCGGCGATGAACCGGTGATTTGCGACCTGGAAGGCTGGAAATGCGGCCTGTCCATCTGTTATGACCTTCGCTTCCCCGAACTGTTCCGTGCCTATTCGCAAACCGGCGCCGACTTGATATTTGCTCCGTCCAACTTCACGGCCGCCACCGGCAAGGATCATTGGGAAGTTCTTGTCCGCGCGCGCGCCATCGAGAACCAGTGCTGGATGGTCGCCCCGAACCAGTGCGGGGAAAATCCCGACACCGGAGTCAAAAGCTACGGCCACAGCATGATCGTTGATCCGTGGGGGAAAATCGCCGCAAAGGCCGGCACAGAACCTTGCGTCATCAAAGCAGAGCTCGATCCGGCGGCCATTCAAGATGTGCGCAAGCGCCTTCCCGCGCTGAAACACCGGCGGATGTAAAAACCCTACTTCGCGAGCTGCGTGTCGTGCTTTTTCTCGAAGGCGGTGATTTCCTTCTCAAAGGCCAGCGTGCTTCCAATGTCGTCCAGCCCCTTCATGAGATATTCCTTCAGGCCGGGATCAATATCGAAATGGAAGGTGACTTCCTTCGGCAGATGGAAAATAAGTTTTTGCGCGGGCAGATCGGCGGTCATCTGCAGGCCTTCGTTGGCCTTGACCAGATCCATGATCTTCGAGACTTCATCCTCCGAAAGCTCAACCGTCAGCACGCCGTTCTTGGTGCAGTTGTTGCGAAAGATGTCGGCAAAGCCGGAAATGCGCTGGCCCGAAGCTTCGCGCCACGGGGCAATCAGTACTTTCAGTCCATACTGCGCCACGGCCCAGACCGCGTGCTCGCGGCTTGACCCGCAACCGAAATTATTGCGCACCACCAGCACCGAGGCGCCCTTGTAGCGCGGCTGGTTCAGTTCAAAATCGGGATTGTCGCTTCCGTCATCCAGATAGCGCCAGTCGAAGAACAATCCTTCGCCGAAACCCGTCCGGCGGATGGATTTCAGGAACTGCTTCGGGATGATCTGATCGGTGTCCACGTTGGCGCGGTCCAGCGCCGCAACCAGCCCTTTATGCTTTGTAAATGCTTCCATGATTAACCCCGCGCCCACTTTCTGACATCCACGAAATGACCTTCGACCGCCGCGGCGGCCGCCATCAGCGGGCTCACCAGATGCGTGCGCCCGCCCTTGCCCTGCCGGCCCTCGAAATTGCGGTTCGAGGTTGCCGCGCAGCGCTCGCCGGGCGACAACTTGTCCGGATTCATGGCCAGACACATGCTGCAGCCGGACAGACGCCAGTCCGCACCGGCATCCTTGAAGATTTTATCCAGCCCTTCGGCCTCCGCCTGGCGGCGCACCGCTTCGGATCCTGGAACAATCAGAACCCGCAGGCCGTTCGCCACCTTGCGGTCCTTCATGACGGCAGCAGCCTGGCGCAAATCTTCAATGCGGCCATTCGTGCAGCTTCCGATGAAAACCGTGTCCACTTTGATATCGGTCATCGGCGTGCCGGGTTTCAGGCCCATGTAATCCAGGGCCTTTTCGACGTCGGTCGCGGAATATCCGGGCACATCGTTCAGTCCGGGAACACTGGCTGTGACATCCGTCACCATGCCGGGGCTGGTGCCCCATGTGACCTGAGGGACCAGTTTGTCCACGTCAATGCCCAGCTCGCGGTCATACTGCGCATCCGCGTCCGACGGAAGCGTTTTCCAGAACCTGATGGCTTCTTCCAGCTTCTTCCCGCGCGGGGCGTATGGCCGGTCGCCGCTGCTGATGTATTCGAAGGTCGTCTCGTCCGGGGCAATCATGCCCGCGCGCGCGCCGGCTTCAATGGTCATGTTGCAGACGGTCATCCGCGCTTCCATCGAAAGTTTGCGAATGGCATCGCCCATGTATTCAATGACATACCCCGTGCCGCCGGCGGTTCCGATGATGCCGATGAGCTTCAAGATCATGTCTTTGGATGTCACGCCCGGCTGCAGGGTTCCGCTGTATTCCACTTTGAATGTCTTGGACGGCTTCTGGCGCAGCGTCTGCGTGGCCAGCACATGCTCGACCTCGGACGTGCCGATGCCAAACGCCAGCGCGCCGAATGCGCCGTGCGTCGCGGTGTGAGAGTCGCCGCAAACGATTGTCATTCCCGGAAGCGTGATTCCCAGCTCCGGGCCGATGATATGCACCACGCCGATGTTCGGATCATCCAGGCCGAAAAGCCTGATGCCGAAATCGCGGGCGTTCGCCGACAGCGCATCAATCTGCGCCTGGGAGATTTCATCCGTGATCTCGCGGCCGATGGTCGTCGGGACATTGTGGTCCATCGTCGCGAAGGTCAGCTCCGGATGGCGCACCTTGCGGTGCGTCATGCGCAGGCCCTCGAAGGCCTGCGGGCTGGTCACCTCGTGAACGAGCTGCCGGTCAATGTAAAGCAATGCAAACCCGCCCGGCAGTTCCTTGACAACATGCCGGGCCCAAATCTTGTCGTATAATGTTTTAGCCATAGCGCGAAAAAATGTACCAGATGCCGGCCAAAGCACAAGCCCGACCGGAAAAGAAATACATCCGCTTTTATCAGGACGGGCGCGCGCGATAGTGTGTGACGATGGTTTCGGGCTGGATGCGGTCGCCGAACAGGCGCAGCCGGATGTCCCACCGCGCCGCCAGCAGCTTCGCGCTCATGCGCGTGAGGCGATCCCCGAGACTTAACGGACCCAGCAGCCTAATCTGTTCCGCATCCAGAGCCTCCGCCCTTTGCCGCTCCATGTCGTTGACCGCGCGGCGCGCAATCAGCGGAAGCAGGTGGGAATAGAGCCGGACACGTTTGGCAAGCTGCTGCAGGCGCGCCTCAAGGCAGGCATCCCGCGATTCCATGGCCGCCAGCCGTTTGTACCCGTGGACGGCGGTCTCCGCCATCCGGTAGATCGAGCTTGAATTGACTTCAAAGTCGCGCCGGAAAGCGTAATCCAGCCAGCGTTTCGCTTCGTCGCCGGGAAAGGCGGGATGATTCCAGTTCAGCTCGTTTTGGCCATGCCATTCCTCGTAGGGCAAATTCTGCCGGATAAGACCCCGCTTCTTGTGATCCTCGTACAACCCCGTCACGGGCATTCCGGTGTAGAGCATGAACTGCATCATGTCCGTGCCGAGGCCCACCACGAAGTCAATGTCCTCGCCGATGTTTTCAGGTGTGTGGTGCTCCATGCACATGATCGCCGAGCCCAGCACGGAGACCCCGCGGTCGCGCAGTTCACGAACGAGCTCCGCCGCGTTGATGCCGGCGTTTTTTGCATATTCGCCGGCGCTCTTCGACTCGAATCCGATCCACACCATGTTCACGCCCAGCCGGATCAGGTTATCAATGCCAAATGCCGTGATGGCCTCGGCGGACGAGGAAATATAGAAACTGAACCACCGCTGATGCTTCTCCATCAAGGCCAGCAGATCCCGCGCGCGGCCGCAGTCCTTGAGGAAATTCTCGTCCATTACAGAAAACACCTGTGTGCCGCGGGCATCCGCAATACGGCAGCATTCCCTGAAAACTTCCTCGCCCGTGCGCAGGAATGAAATATAGGCTTTCTCGAAAAAATGCGTGGTGCAGCAGAAATTGCAGGCGTTGACGCAGCCGAGGCCCGGCACCAGGACGTTTGGCGTCGGCCCCGGGATGGGCACGCCAAAGATGCTCTCGTATTCGCTGCACGGCAGGATGGGATGCGCAATCGGCGCGGATGCGTCCTGACCCAGGAAATTCCGCATCCAGCGGATCCCCTCGCCCCTTGCCACATGGTCGCATTCGATCAGATCCTCGACGCCCTCGATCGCGGAGCCGTGCCCGCCCAGCACAATGATGGAGCCGGGAGCGTGGAGCCGGACCAGCCGGGCCATCTCGCGGGCCTTGATGAAATTGGGAGTGATGAATGAAATCCCGACGATGTCGTAATCCTTGCGGATTTCGCGGATGAAACGTTTCCGCGACGGGAAATCAAGGATCGTTGTGTCCGCATTGATATTGGAGGCGATGAAATAGAGGCCAAACGAGCGGTGATGGAAGCGCAGAGAGGCCGGGCCCTGAACGCGGGTCACCTGATTGTGATAAAGCTCCATGTTGTTTTCTTTGCGGCCATACGGGTCATCAACCCCATACGGTCCGAAAACGCCGCAGAGCAGGATGCGCGGAGCCCTGCCCGATGCTTTCCAGCGGTGAGGGCTCAAAGAAGAGTCTGAACTGATTTCATTTTTTTGCATGGCGCGGATGATAGAGGTTTTTCCAATCATTGGAAGTTTTTCCGAAAAAAGTTCGCAACGGCGCGGTTGAGACCGAAAAATCTCAAAAAATGGGCATTTTTAGCCTTTTGGGGCCGTTTTTTGGCATTTTTGGGCCTTTTTTGATCAATTTAAGCCATTTTGGGACATTCTTCGGGCTATTGAATTTATCTGCGCGGCAGGCTTGGCAGACCGGTGGTGGACTGCTAGAGTGCCCGCGAACAAATCAGCAAATTTGTTTATTCATTTGAAAGGAAAGATCTATGAACTCTGGCAGCAACCTGATTACGGATCCTGTGGGGGATGTACTGAAGTACACGGGGCACCCGCTCGACGCCATTTTCCAGCCCAAGTCCGTCGCGCTCATCGGCGCCACTGAAAAACCCAACAGCGTGGGACGCACCCTCCTTTGGAATCTCATCAGCAACCCGTTCGGCGGCGTAGTCTACCCCATCAATCCCGCCCGCCAGAGCGTGATGGGCATCAAGGCCTATCCCAGCATCGCCTCCATTCCCGAGAAAGTTGATCTCGCCGTTTTCGTGACGCCGTCCAAGCTGATTCCCGGACTCGTCAAGGAATGCGCCGACGCCGGCGTCAAAGGCGCGGTGATCATTTCCGCCGGCTTCAAGGAGCTGGGCGCGCCCGGCATCAAGCTCGAAGCAGAGGTGCTGAAGAACGCCCGCAGCGGCGGCATGCGCATCATCGGGCCCAACTGCCTCGGCGTGATGAATCCGATCAGCCGCCTGAATGTCACGTTCGGATCCACCATGGCCGCGCCGGGCAATGTGGCCTTCCTGAGCCAGAGCGGCGCGCTCTGCACCGCCATCCTCGACTGGGCCGCCCAGAAGAAGGTCGGCTTCAGCTCGTTTGTCTCGACCGGAAGCATGCTGGATGTGAACTGGGGCGACCTGATTGACTATTTTGGCGACGACCCCCGCACGCAGAGCATTGTCATTTACATGGAGTCCATCGGCAACGCGCGCGCGTTCCTTTCGGCCGCGCGCGAAGTCGCCCAGAACAAGCCGATCATTGTGATCAAGGCCGGGCGCACGGCGCAGGCCGCGCAGGCCGCGGCCTCGCATACGGGCTCGATGACGGGCAGCGACGATGTGCTGGACGCCGCGTTCCAGCGCGTGGGCGTGCTGCGCGTGAACTCAATCAACGAACTCTTCGATATGTCCGACGTGCTCGCCAAGCAGCCGCTGCCCAAAGGCAAGCGGCTCTCCATCCTGACCAACGCCGGCGGGCCGGGCGTGCTGGCCACCGATGCGCTGATCACCGGCGGCGGCGAACTGGCAGAGATTTCCAAGAGCACCTTTGACGCGCTCAATGCGATCCTGCCGGCCGCGTGGAGCCGCAACAACCCCATTGACATTCTGGGCGACGCCCAGCCGGACAAGTATGCCGAGGCCCTGGCCATCGCGGCAAAAGATCCGAACGCTGACGGACTGCTGGTCATCCTGACCCCGCAGGACATGACGGATCCCACGCAGACGGCCGAGAAATTGAAACCCTACGCGTCCATCGAGGGCAAGCCGGTGTTCGCAAGCTGGATGGGCGGCGTCGCCGTCGCGGCCGGCGTGGACATCCTGAACAAGGCCAACATCCCGACCTACAAATATCCGGACATGGCCACGCAGGCGTTCAACTATATGCACCAGTACAGCGACAACCTGCGTGCGCTGTACCAGACGCCCTCCATGGAAGAGGAAAGCGACGAGAGCCAGTTCCCGGACCGGGAGAAAGCCGCCGCCATCATTGATGGCGTCCGCAAGGAAGGCCGCACGCTGCTGACGGAGGTGGAGTCGAAGGAACTGCTGGCGTCATACGGAATACCGACCACGCCGATGAAAATCGCAAAGACACCGGCCGAGGCTGCCAAGGCCGCGCAGGAGCTTGGCTTCCCCGTGGTGGTCAAGCTGCACTCAACCACCATCACGCACAAGACGGATGTGGGCGGCGTGCTGCTGAATCTGCGCGATGCCGAAAGCGTCATGAACGCCTTCACCCGCATCCAGAAATCGGTTTCCGAGAAAGCCAGCGCCGAAGGCTTCGAGGGCGTGACGGTCCAGCCCATGGTGAAGCTGGAAGGTTATGAAGTCATACTCGGCAGTTCGCTCGATCCGCAGTTCGGGCCCGTGCTGCTCTTCGGTTTGGGCGGACAGCTGGTGGAGGTCTTCAAGGACAAGTCCCTTGGACTGCCGCCGCTGAACGCGAACCTGGCGCGGCGCATGCTGGAGAGCACAAAAATCTACAAGGCCCTCAAGGGTGTGCGCGGCCGCAAGAGCGTGGATATTGACCAGCTCATCAAGATCATGGTGCGCTTCAGCCAGCTGGTGGTCGAACAGCCGTGGATTGTGGAAAGCGACATCAACCCGCTGATTGCCTCGCCCGATCAGCTTCTGGCGCTGGACGGACGGTTTGTGCTGCACGGCGAGAAGATTGCGGAGAAGGATCTGCCGAAGCCGGCCATCCGTCCCTACCCCATCCAGTACATCAGCCGCTGGGAAATGGACGACGGCGCGCGGGTTTCTCTGCGGCCCGTCAGCCCCGGCGACGAGAAGAAGATGGTGGCCTTCCACCATACTCTCTCCGACCAAAGCGTCTATCTGCGCTATGCCAACCGGCTGGATCTGCAGCAGCGCATCGCGCACGACCGCCTGGTTCGCGTCTGCTTCGTGGACTACGACCGCGAAATGGTGCTGGTGGCCGACCGCAAGGATCCCAAGACACAGGAGCGGTCCATTATCGCGCTGGCCCGCCTGAGCAAGATCCATGGCTCTGACGACGCCAAGTTCTCGCTGCTGATCACCGACAAGTATCAGAAGCGCGGGCTGGGCACGCAGATCATGCAGAAGCTTCTGCAGATCGGACGGGAAGAAAATATGACCAAGATTGTGGCCACGATCCTGAAGGACAACAAAGGCATGCAGGATCTGTGCCGCAAGCTCGGATTCACATTGACGGAAGAAGCCGGCGAACCGTTTGTCAAGGCGGAGATATCCCTAAGCTGAACACGCTGCACCTGGAGATAGACAGCCTTTTTGTCCGGCCTCGCGCCGGGAGCGAGCTGATATCAGGCGCAGATTTCCAATGGAAGAAAACGCGATGCTACGCCTGTGATGTCAGCGGCCCGCAAAGCGGAGCTGAATCGTTTCTGCGCCGCCTGCTCCTGAACCCGCAGGCGGAGCGGATGCACATCAATGCCGCACCGTCTATTCTTCCGTTCGTTTGTTATGTTGATGTGCGCATCCGTCCGGGGCATCTCGACCTGGAACGGGAATACATCATGCGTTACTGCCGACACGAAGCGATGGTCGATGTTGAAATTATCGACATCAAACCCTGTCAGAGAATTTATCTGCTCAATGGCGACATTCCCGACATGAACCGGATCCTTCGGCATCTCGTTAATCCGGTGATCCATGAGTGGGAGGTGATCCATGCCTGATCCCCTCTTCAGGGAAATATCTCTGGACGGAATGAGCCGGAGTGAACTGGCAGCATTGAGCCGGTCCATGGGCCTCGCACTGGATACGGATGACATGGCGGTTGTGCAAAAGTACTTTGCCGCGAAACAGCGCGCCCCGACCGATGTCGAACTGGAAGTCATCGCGCAAACCTGGAGCGAGCACTGCAAGCACCGGACTTTCAATGCGGTCGTCGAACACGGCTCTGAAAAGATTGACGGACTGTTCAAAACCTTCATCAAGGATGTCTCCGACAGGATATCGGCCGGCAAAAAGGATTTTGTGCTGGGCGCGTTCGAGGACAATGCCGGTTTTATCCGGCTGGATGAAAATCTGGCGGTCTGTTTGAAGGTTGAAACGCACAATCATCCCTCGGCGATCGAACCCTATGCCGGGGCCAACACGGGACTTGGCGGCGTCATCCGCGACATACTCGGCGCGGGCAAAGGCGCCAAACCGGTTGCCAGCCTGGATGTGTTCTGCTTCGGCAGGCCGGATATCAGTGATGATGCCCTGCCCGCGGATGTGATCCATCCGCGTGACATCATGCAGGGCGTCGTGCGCGGTGTCGCAGATTATGGAAACCGCATGGGAATCCCCACCGTGAGCGGAGCCGTCCATTTCCAGGACAAGTTCACGCGTAATCCGCTGGTGTTTTGCGGCACGGCCGGAATTATTCCGGCGACAGATATCCCCAAGCGGGCTGAACCCGGAATGATCCTCGTGCTCGCTGGCGGACATACCGGACGCGACGGCCTGCATGGCGCCACTTTCTCGTCGCTCACGCTCAGCACGGACAGCCACGAAACCGATCGCGGGGCCGTGCAGATCGGCAATCCGATTGAAGAAAAAAAACTTGCCGACTTCATTCTGCATGCCCGCTCCGAAGGGCTGATCGAAAGCATCAACGACTGCGGGGCTGGAGGCATATCCAGTGCAGCTGGAGAACTTCTTTCGCTCACCGGCGGAACTGTCTGCCTTGATGAAGTGCATCTGAAAGAGCCGGGCATGCGAAGCTGGGAAATTCTTCTGTCCGAAAGCCAGGAGCGGATGATTCTCGTGATCCGCCGCGAATCGCTTGCACGCATCCGTGAACTGGCTTCCGTGTACGAGACCATCTGCAATCCGATCGGAAGCGTCGGAAACAACGGTTTGTTTGAAGTTATGCACGGCGCTGCGACCATTTGCCGTATCGGGAACGCCTTCCTGCACGAGCCACCGAGAAAAATACTGAAGTCAAAGTATGAATCGCCCGTATCGTTTCCAAAAATACAAACCCGCTCGCTGAAAGTAGTACTGGCGGACATCAACATCTGCTCGCGCGAACCGGTGATCCGTCAATACGACCACGAAGTGCAGGGCAACACGATCATCAAGCCGCTGGCGGGGCCGGGCGGCGACTGTCCGCAGGACGGCACCGTGATGCAGGTCCGCGGGAGCTCAAAATATTTTACCCTCGGCGTGGCCCTGGCTGTGCAGGCCAAAGACACCGATCCGTATTTCATGGGACAGGCGGCGGCGGATGAAGCCATCCGGCAGGTGCTGGTGACCGGAGCGAATCCGGACAAGATTGCGCTGCTGGACAATTTTTGCGCGGGCGATCCGCGAAATCCGCGCGACCTGGGACATCTGGTCGAATGCCTCAAAGGCCTGTCAGCCTCCGCAGAATTTTACCAGACCCCCTTCATCTCCGGAAAAGATTCCTTTAACAACACCTATCAGACGCCCGCGGGCACCGAATCCATTCCCCTCACGCTGATGGTGAGCTCTATCGGCGTCATTGAAGATTCCCGGCATATTACCGGCGCATCCATCCGGAGCGACAACAGCCTGATCTGCCTGCTGGGCGGCGATTACGATCCCCGACAGGCCCTTCTGAATTATCGCGCATTTTATGAAGCCGTCAGGGCCGGATGCATTCTCTCTGCCCATGATGTGTCCGATGGCGGACTGGCCGCGGCTTTGGCCGAGACAGGCTTTTCCATGAAGGCGGGGCTTGAGATCGAAACTGTATTTGATCTTTATGCAGAGGCTCCGGGTCGCATCATTTTTGAAATTGAACCTGCATCTCTGCGGCAGGTCGAACGAATCTTCGAGAAGCTTCCCATGACGGTGATTGGCAAAACAACGGCCGACCACCGCAATTTGGTGATAAGGCAGAATGGCCACAACACTGTTCATGAATCCCTTAAGGAACTGAAAGCAATATGGCAGAACGCCCTAAAGCCCTGGTACTGAAATTCCCCGGCACCAACTGTGACGGCGAGACCGCCGATGCGCTGAACCTTGCCGGGTTCGATGCCGCTGTTCTGCCGATTTCTCTTTTTACAGAAGATGCGCTCAGGTCGTGCCGGCTTCTGGTGCTGGCCGGAGGCTTCAGTTACGGCGATTATGTGCTGGCCGGGAAGCTGGCCCAGCTTGAGCTGCAGCGCGCCGTTGGCGACGCGCTGCGGGATTATGCTGCGCAGGGCGGATACATTCTCGGAATCTGCAATGGATTTCAGATTCTGCTTCACCTGGGTCTCCTGCCGGACGGCGCGCTGATCGAAAATGAATCCGGACGGTTCATCTGCAAGTGGACCGGCCTGCAGAAAACGGATGTTTCCAGCCCGTATCTGGCGGGACTTCCGGATGAGTTTGAACTTCCCATTGCCCATGCCGAGGGCCGGTTCGTGACATTGCTTCCCTCGGAAACCATCCATCCGCGGATCGTGCTCCGATACATGGATGCCGAAAACGGGGCCATGTATTCAGTGGCCGCGCTTCAGAACGATACGGGCCGCGTGCTGGGCATCATGCCCCACCCCGAACGTTTTATCCGGCGTGAACAGCATTATGCCCGCGACTGGAACGGGCATCCCGAATGGGGCTGGGGATATTTTTTCTTTCAATCCATCCACAATCATATCTTAAATGATGCAACGTGAACAAATTCCTCACATACAGGCAGGCCGGAGTGGATATTGACCTGGCGTCGCAGTGCGTGCAGGATATATCCCCCCTGCAGAAATCAACCGAGGGACGCTTCCGGCTTAGCAACGCTTTCGGCCAGTTCACGGCCAACTGTGATCTTTCGGGGTACAAGGCGCCGGTCATCACCGCCACGTGCGACGGGATCGGGACCAAACTTGAACTGCTGGTTGAACATGATCTGCTTGAAACCGCCGGGGCCGACCTGGTTGCCATGAACGTCAACGATGTGCTGACCGCCAATGCCGCTCCCGTGATGTTCCTCGATTATATCGGCATGCCGTCGCTAGACCGCGCTGTTGTCCGCCGCCTGATCAGCGGCATGACCGATGCTCTGAAATCCTGCGGCTGCGTTCTGGGCGGAGGCGAACTGGCGGAAATGCCTACCGCATCGTCCATTGAGCTTTCCGGTTTTTGCGTGGGCGTCGCCGAAAAAGAGAACGTCCCCGATATTTCATCCATCCGGCCCGGCGATTCAGTTTGGGGAATACCTTCTGACGGATTTCACGCCAACGGATTCAGCCTGATTCGGAACATTCTCAAAGAGCATCCGGAACTTCTAAGCGAAAGTGAAACAGCCGAACTGCTAAAACCAGCGCGGATCTATCATCCTGAAGTCCAAATACTGAAGAAGCTAAAAATCTCCGTCAAGGGCATGGCGCATGTCACGGGCGGCGGGATTGCGGGAAATCTGAAGCGCATTCTCGGAATTCATGGCGCTGAACTTGTGATTCCGCGATGGGATACTCCGGCCGCGCAAAAGATCCTCGCGAATGTAGATGTCAACGAAGCCCTGAAGGTTTTCAACATGGGAATCGGGTGGCTGATCGTGAACGATGGCGCAGATATTCCCTCGCCCGCCATTCGACTGGGAAATGTTTCGCAGCAACCTGATGTCCAGGTCCGGGTGAAATCATGAATCTGAAACTTGCCGTGATGGCGTCCGGGCGCGGAAGCAATTTTAAGGCACTGGTTGATGCCATCAGGCGGCGCGTTCTGAATGCACAAATCACGTGTTTGGTCTGTGACCAGCCCGATGCACCCGTCTGCGGAGTCGCACGGGAGAACGGAATTGAGGTTGTTCCCTTCGACGGGCAGACGGCCGGAAAGATTCAAGCATATGGATGCGATTTGATCATCCTGGCCGGCTTCATGCGCGTCCTGAGTCCTGAGTTCATTTCTGAGTTTCCCGACCGGATTCTGAATATTCATCCGTCGCTTCTGCCGCGGTTCAAGGGGCTGCACGCGCAGCGGCAGGCACTGGAGCATCATGAAACAATCACGGGCTGCACGGTTCACGTTGTCACGCCTGAAGTGGACTCCGGCACCGTTATCGCTCAGCGCGTGGTCTTCACTGAATCCGGTGACACCGAGGAAGTACTTTCAGCGCGTATCCTGGCAGAAGAACACAAACTTTTGGCCGAAGCCATACGGCACTATGCCGGGTGGCTGACATGAAAATTGCCATCATCGGACAAGGCGGCCGCGAGCATGCGCTCGTGGCGGCGCTGCAGGGAAATGAACTCTATGCATGGCCGGGAAGTGATGCGATTTTTGAACTGGCCCAACCACTTCCCTCCCGTGATTCCGGCAGACTTCCCGGCGAAATGAAAAAAGCCGGCATCGAGCTCTGCATCATAGGCCCGGAACTTTATCTTGAACAGGGCCTGGCCGACCGCTGCCGCGCGAAGGGCATTCCCGTGTTCGGGCCTTCAAAACAGGATGCCCGTCTTGAAACCGACAAGTTGTTTGCAAAAAGATTCATGGCCCGTAACGGCATCCCCACGGCGCCCTATTCTGTGATCACCGGCATCGACAGCCTTGAATACCCCTGTGTGCTTAAATTCAGCGGGCTTGCCGGCGGCAAGGGCGTTCGTGTGTGCCGCAATAATAATCAAGCCCGGGCCTTTGCAGAGATGGTTCTGGTAAAGAGGATATTCGGCAAAGGCCGGCTGATTGCGGAAGAAATGCTGATTGGCCGCGAGCTGTCGGTGATCTGCACGGTTGCACACGGAGAATATCACATCCTGCCCCCTGCACGGGACTACAAGCCCCTGCGGGACGGAGACTGCGGCCCCAACACGGGCGGCATGGGCGCTGTGGCTTCGCGGGACCTCGAAAAGAACAGCATGGCTGAAATCGAAAAGTTGATCATCAGGCCCACGGTTGCGGCGCTGAAGCATTATTGCGGATTTCTATATTTTGGACTGATCCTTACAGCAGACGGGCCCAAGATTCTGGAATACAACTGCCGCATGGGCGATCCGGAAGCGCAGGCGATATTCCCCCTGATAAAAGGAAATCTCGCGGAATATTTCCGGCAGGCGGCCGAGGGCTTCATCAACCCGGAGCTGATCGAATTTTTGCCGGGCTGGTCGGTCTGCGTGACAGCAGCCGCGGGGAAATATCCGCAAGCCGGCTCTGCAGGCACGCTGATCCACGGACTTGATGAATTAAAAAATGAAGTGACTGTTTATCACGCAGGAACAACCCGCGACAAAAACGGGAAATGGTTAACGAATGGAGGCCGGGTTCTGGGGCTGAATGCAAAGGCGGCTTCTCTCAAACAGGCGCGGGCCCGCGTTTACCGGGCCCTGCAGAAGATTCAGTTCAGGGGAATGCAATACCGCACAGACATCGGAAAGCTGCATTTTTGAAAGGTCTTACGGCCTCGCAGGCGTTTTCATTCTGGAAAGAATGGCCTTGAATCGCGGATCACTCCGCAGGGATTCCAGATCGCCGTCCTCCTGCATCCACTCATATTCGTCATAACCCAGCCGGACAGCCTTCTCAAGCGCCGCAAACGCATCGTCCGCGCTGCCGGTCAGCGCATGGCTGCAGGCAAGGTTGTACCAGACCGCGCCGTCGAGCGGAGACAGTCGGCTCAGGCGAAGGTCAGCCTCCAGCCCCTCCTTGAAACGACCCGTTTGAGTATAGAGTTCAGCCAGCGCCTGAAGAATTCGGATATCGTCCGGTGATCGGACTGCCAGCGCCTCCAGGAAACGCAGTTCGACGTCTGTTTCGCGGTTCTTCTTTTTGTGCATCAGAACGTGTACGTCCAGCTCAGGTTTGCCCAGAGCGATTCCAGTGTATTGTCGGGCCATTCCACCTCATACAGGAACACGTTGCCTCCCTGCACCGCGTAGAATTCCGTGGTGTCGCCGTTGATCTCCTGCTGCTCCCAGGCCAGCCCGCAGGACAGCAGACTGCGCTCCGTGGCCTGCCAGTCCAGCGAAAGCTGTGCCCCAAGGATCAGGCCATCTTTGCCGTCAAGGGTTCGATCATCGACCAGACTGTTTTCCACCTGCGCCGAGAAAATGTATCCGGCCTCAACGCGCCCGTTCAGCAGCAAACTGTCCGTGAGATGCGCGGAGGCCTCCAGCGCGGCGTTGAGATACGCGAGATAGACATCCTCCTCGGCTTCCTGCCAGTTATTATAGGAATTGTCATACAGCACCAGATCATCCCGCACAAAATGCTGATAGCGGAAACCGGCGCCGGCCAGAGCCGCCATTTCGGAAGCGGAATTCCGGAAAATCACATGACCCGCTTCACCCAGAGCATGCACTCCGGCAAAGTTCATCTGGTTGTGCTGCTGGACTTCGCCTCCCGCGCTCCAGTCTTCCCGGTCTTCATCCGTGACGGTGAGCCGCCCCGAGCCCGCCAGGATCCAGCCTTTCGGATCGCAGAGCCGGAGCCGGCCCTCCAACACACCGCCGGGCGCATCCCATTCGGATTTGAGGGGTTTGGAATCTTCCTCGTAGGAAAACATGCCCGCGCCGATGGAGGCCTGCATGGAGAGATCCAGCGAATCATTTTTTTCCGCACCGGAAACCGCGCAGGACAGCAGTCCGGCAAGGCAGGCCCATGCGAAACGTGTTGAACCGGACATGGCTGCTCGCGCTCCGGGCCTCAGAATCCGACGCCTTTTCGCGGCGGGACTTTCTTCTGGTTGGGGCCCATGTAAAGCTGGCGCGGGCGGCCGATTTTCTGGGCAGGATCGGACATCCACTCGAGCCAGTGAGCAATCCAGCCCGGCAGGCGGCCGATCGCGAACATCACCGTGAACATGTCGGTGGGAATGCCCATCGCGCGGAAAATGATGCCGGTGTAAAAGTCCACATTCGGATACAGGTTGCGCTCGATGAAATACGGATCCGCCAGCGCAGCCTGTTCCAGGTTCATGGCCAGTTCCAAGAGAGGCTCGTTGATGCCCAGCTTGCCGAGCACTTCCTCACACAGGCCCTTGGCGATGCGGGCGCGCGGATCATAGGTCTTGTAGACGCGATGCCCGAATCCCATCAGCCGGAAATTGGCCTTCGGATCCTTGGCGCGTTCGATGATCTTCTTGACGTCCCCGCCCTCCTGCTGAAGCCGCTGAAGCATCTGGATCACGCCCTGGTTGGCGCCGCCGTGCGCGGGACCCCAGAGCGCGCAGATGCCGGCCGAAACCGACGCATACAGATTGGCTCCCGAGCTGCCGATCAGCCGCACGGCCGAGGTCGAGCAGTTCTGCTCATGGTCGGCGTGCAGGATCAGAAGCTGGTCCAGCGCGCGAACCAGCACCGGGTCCACTTTGTAGTTCGCGACGGGTGAAGAGAACATCATGTTGAGGAAGTTTTCGCAGTACGAAAGTTTATAGCTGGGATGCACCACCGGCTCGCCGATGGACTTCTTGTACGAAAACGCAGCAATCGTGCGGATCTTGGAAAGGAGCCGCGTGGCCGCCATGTCCACACCTTCCTGGTCGCTTTCCATTTCAGGATAGAAGCTGGAGAGCGAAACCACCATCGCGGAGAGAATCGCCATCGGGTGCGCGTTCTCGGGAAAGTGATCGAAGAACGTCCGCATGGACTCATGGATCATCGAATGCCGGTTGAGCAGGCGGGCGAAATCGTTGCGGACCTTGTCATCAGGAAGCTGGCCGTGGATCAGCAGGTAGGCCACATCAATAAAATTGCAGATCTTGACCAGCTCTTCGACCGGGTATCCGCGGTAGCGCAGGATGCCCTTCTCGCCGTCCAGATAGGTAATGGTGCTCTGGCAGGAGGCGGTGTTGACAAAACCGGGATCAAAAGTAGTGAGGCCGGTGTCCTTGCGGAGGCGGCGGATATCCATGCTCTGCTCGCCCTCGGTTCCCGATAGAATGGGAAACTCGCAGGACTTGCCGTTGAACTCCAGTTTTGCCGTCTGCCCCTTCAGCTCGCTCATGGACTATCTCCTCAGTGTAAAAAGCCACGCGCCCGGACTGGCCGGGGTGCTGGCTGAAAAACCGCTGCGGCAGCGAAAACTGCCGTCAAACCTTGGTGACTTTTCCGGCCTTGATGCAGCCGGTGCACACCTTGCGGGTGCGAACGCCCCCGTTTTCCGACACGCGGATCTTCTGCAGATTGGGCAGATACCGCCGGCGCGTGATGCCGGTCGTGTGCAAGCCGATCCCGCCCTTGCTCTTGGCCAGACCGCGCCGCGTTATTTTGTTTCCCGTCTTCGGGGCTTTCCCGCAAATTTCACATGTTCTTGACATTTCAAGCTCCTCAATAAAAAGTGCGCGCAATATAGAGGGCATCGAAAGGCCGTGCAAGTAAAAAAGGCCGGAAATAACCGCAGCGACGATAATGACAGAAAAACCATGCCATGATACCGGTTTCCGGTGGCCCGAGCCGCCGCTGAAGATCGTGCTGGTGGAACCGGAGATTCCGCCCAACACCGGCAACATCGCCCGCCTGTGCGCGGGCACCGGGTCCGAGCTGCACCTGATCGAACCGCTGGGCTTCCAACTGACCGAGTCCGCCATCCGGCGCGCGGGCCTCGATTACTGGAAATATGCGCAAATTTTCCGGCACAAGTCGTTTTCCTCGTTTGAGCAGGATGCCAAACCGTCGCGGATGTTCTTCTTCACCACGCAGGGCCCGCGGGTTTATACCGACATCGCCTACGAGCCCGGCGATGCGCTGGTGTTCGGAAGCGAAACCAAAGGCCTTCCCGCGGACATCCTCAGCGCGCATGCCGGCGAACGGGTCTGCCTGCCGATGAAGGACAGCCGGGTGCGGTCCCAGAATCTGGCCAACGCGGCGGCCATCGTGCTTTACGAGGCCTTGCGCCAGATCAATCTGCGGGGCATCTGACAAAAAATGCCATTTTTGTTTGAATGCCGCATATAGGTCATATAGGACTAAATTGGTCCTATATGACCGTCTCTGCCACAGCCGCCCAGTATTCAATCTCCTGCAAAGTTGCCAATGCTGGTGATGCCAACTATAGTTCCTCCGCCATGACAGTAGAAAAAGAAATCACCGCCATTGCGATATCCGACACGCACGGGAGCCTGTCCGCAGACGCCTTGCGGATGATGCAGGGCGCGGACTTCATATTCCATGCGGGCGATGTCGGCGATCCCGCCATTCTGGATCAGTTGCGCACAATCGCGCCGGTCCACGCGGTGCGCGGCAACATGGACCGGCATTCATGGGCCGGCAAGCTGCCGGGCATGGAGCTGGTGGAAATCGGGACGCACACCGTCTGCATTGTTCATGATCTTGGGACCGCCGAGGCCGACTTCAAGGCGATGGAAGCCGACCTCGTCATTCACGGCCACACGCACCGGCCGCTGATTCAGAACCGCGGCGGCATCCTGTATGTGAATCCCGGAAGCATCAGCCATCCGCGGTCGGATTCGGGACCCACTTTCGCACGAATTCATCTCGGGGCCAGCCTCCGCGCCGAAATCGTGAAAATCCCGCATAATTCGTAAAAAAAGCCAAAAAACGGCCATTTTTTGCGTTTTTTGGGCTCATCCGTGAAGTTCCCGTCCGAAAACGCCTTTTTAAAGGCATATTTCATGCACAAGCCCAGCCCGCGGCGCCGCGAGAATGGGCCCGCCCAGCTCGTCGGAGCGGAGTCGCGGGCGGAGATTCTGCATGTGTATTTTCATGGGGAGCTTTGAATGGGGATCTGGGATCGGGTATTCTGGAGCAATGAACCAGACATTTCTAAGAAAAGCCTTTGGTGTGCGAGGAGGCTACAAGTGTGTTCGCACAGAGTACAATGCC